>CAVVGQ010000013.1:0-177040 GCA_963747825.1 uncultured Acidimicrobiales bacterium | reverse complement strand
TGGGCCGACGGCGGCCCGGACGGCCACCGCGGTAGGGGCGGTCGACTGGGCCACCGACAGGTCCTCGCAGCTCGGGCAGCGCACCACCGACTCGATGGACGCGGCCCGCTGGGCCGGCGTGGGCGGTGACGAGGTGAGGACGCCGCTGCCCAACCAGGGCCACGACCAGCACCACGCCGAGGACGTCCACAGGGGGAAGCGCCGGCGGCTCACGGCCGTATCCGCTGGCCTCGGCCCGGGCGATGAGCCCGTCCAGGCCCTCGGCCGTCACCCCGCCCAGATGGCGGCCACCACCCGCCCGTCGGGGGCGATCACAAACGAGGTCGGGTTCCTCCCGCACCCCGTAGGCCAGGGCGATGCGCCGCCCGGGTCGGCCAGCGTGGGCCAGGTCACCCCGACCTTGGCCTGGTACTGCGGGCCGCGCCGGTCCGTGTCGTTGAAGACCACGCTGACCACCGAGGCGTCGCCCGTCGCCCGGTGCTGGAACTGGAAGGCCACCAGCTCGGGGGCCTCCATCTGGCACGGCACGCACCAGCTGGCGAAGAAGTTGAGCACCACGTAGTGGCCCGGGGCGCCGGGGCAGCTGGAACTCGGGCGCCGTCGACCGTCGCCCCGGCGATGGGCGGGGCCGGCGTGGCCGACGCAGCGGGCTCTTGGCCTCCACGGTCGCGGCCGACGGCCGGGTGGCCAGTACGGCGATCAGCCCGGCGGCGATGACCAGCACGGCCACCGCCACCCACCGGGCCGTGTGACGGCCCCGGGTCGCGGTGCCCCGGTCCCGGTGGGCCGTCGGGCGGCCGGCGGCGCCGCCGGGCCGGCTCGGTCGGTCGGTCCGCCTCGAGGCTCATGACGGGTCCCGGCCCCCACCGGCAGCGGGTCGGCCTCCGACCTCGGGTCGGTCCTCGGGGCCGGCCACCGGCGGCGAGTCCCCGGAGGCGACGGGCGGGGCGCACCTCGACCACCGGGGCCGAGACCGGGTCGGTGGGCCGCCGCCGGCGCCCGGGGATGGCCGAGAGGATCGAGCCGAACGCCGATGAGGCCGGCCCCGACCCACAGCCACATGACCAGCGGCTGCTCCACCACCCCGAACGCCCAGCGCGGCGGACGTGCCGGCTGGGGATGGTGGCGATGGTCAGGTAGAGGTCGTCGCGCCAGCTGGAGTCGATGGCCGGCGTGCCCACGGTGGCGGTGCCCGTCCCGAACTGGCTGACGGCCGGATAGAAGATGCCGCCGCCGTCCACCCGCAGAACGGCCTCGAAGGACGAGTGCGACGGCGTGGTGACCACCCGGGTACCCACGAACTCGATGGTGTGGCCGGCGAACGTGGCGCTCTTGCCCAGCCGACAGATGCGAGCTGGCCCCGGTGGAGGTACGACGTGGCGGCGGCCAGCCCGACGGCCACCACCACCACGCCGATGTGGACCACCATGCCCCCGTTGGCCCGACCCACGAAGCCCCGCCACCCGGTGAGCGCGGCCCGGCGCCGGAGCGAGCCCGCCGATCGGGCCCCCCGGTAGGCGCCCCGCACCGACAGCACCAGGGCCCGGCCGGCCGAGGCGGCGGCGAAGGCGCCCGAGCCCGAAGGCCAGCAACGGCTCCACGCCGCGCACCCCGGCCAGCACGCAGACCACCACCACCAGCACGCCCGATGGCGGCGGGCACGGCCAGCCGGCCGCGCATCACCTCGACGGTGGTCTTGCGCCAGGGCAGGGCCGGGGCCACGGCCATCAGGAACAGCAGGGCCAGACCCGACCGGGACGAAGAACCGGTTGAAGTACGGCGCCCCCACCCCGACCGAGGTGCCGTCGTTGCAGGGCCTCGTAGAGGAGGGGGAACACCGTGCCCAGCAGGACGACGAAGGCGAAGCCGACGAAGAGGAGGTTGTTGGCCAGAAAGGCGCCCTCCCGGCTGATCGGGCGAATCGATGCCTCCCGGCGAGTGGAGCCGGTCGCCCCGCCAGGCGATCAGGCCCACCCCGGTGAACAGCACCACCCCGAAGAACCCGAGCAGCAGCGGCCCGATGGTCGACTCCGAGAAGGAGTGCACCGACTCGATGACCCCGGACCGGGTGAGGAAGGTCCCGAGGATGGTCAGGCTGAAGGCCGCCACCACCAGGGACAGGTTCCAGATGCGCAGCAGGCCCCGCCGCTGCTGGACCATCACCGAGTGGAGGTAGGCCGTGCCCACCAGCCAGGGCAGCAGGGCGGCGTTCTCCACCGGGTCCCACCCCCAGAAGCCGCCCCAGCCCGAGGACCTGGTACGACCACCAGGCGCCGAGCAGGATGCCCATGGACAGAAAGGCCCAGGCGAACAGGGTCCACCGGCGGGTCTCCCCCTGCCAGTCCTCGTCGAGGCGGCCGGTGATCAGCGAGGCGACGGCGAAGGCGAAGGGCAGGGTGAAGCCGACCAGGCCCAGGTAGAGCATGGGCGGGTGGATGAGGACCAGCGGGTTGTCCTGGAGCAGCGAGTTGGGCCCGGGGCCGTTGGTGGGGATGGCCCCGACCACGTGCTGTGAACGGGTCGGCCGGGCCCAGCATCAGGCCGAAGAAGAAGGCGGCCACCACGTAGACCACCAGGGTGGCCCAGGCCACCAGCGTGCTCGCCGGCCCGCCGCCGGAACCGCCAGACCATGGCGGTGGCGTAGCCGCCCAGGACCACGCCCCACAAGCAGGATGGACCCGGCCAGGGCCGACCACAGTCCGGTGATCGAGTAGAGCCACGGGGTGTCCCGGCTGTTGTTGTCGGCCACGTAGCCGAGCGAGAAGTCGTGGGTGAGGAGGGCGTGCTCCATGGCCGCCACCGCGATGAGCCCGCCCAGCAGGATCAGCGGGGCGTAGACCTGGCCGCTGCGCATGGTCGACGACCGGTCCGCGGGCCAGGCCCACGGCGATGACCGCGATGCCCGACCACGGCGGCGACGAAGCCGAGCAGGACGCCGGTGTGGCCGAGAGCTCCGTTCACCGGTGGCGGCCGGTCAGGCGACGGCGCCGGTGGTTCGGCCCGGCGATCATCGCTTGGTGCCGTTCGGGGCGGTGACCCGGCCCGGGTGCGCGGCGATGTAGGTCGGACGAGTGCTTGACCAGGATCTGGTCGGAGACGAACGTCGATCCGCGGAAGTGGCCGACGGCGATGACCGGGATGTCGGCTTGGAACAGCTCGGGCGGGGTCCCGGTGTTGTCCACCGCCACCCGGGTGGAGCCGAGGTGACCACGAAGTCCACCCCGTGCGGGGTGGCGTGGACCGAGCTCGGCTCGACCAGACCCTCGAGATTGAACGTCTTGGTGCCGAGGGATGGCCTGCTGGGCCACGGCCTGGTTGGCCGGCAGGTAGAAGTTGAGGGCGGTGCCGAGCCCCTTGACCACCAGGAAGACCAGGGCGCCCACCAGCACCAGGCCGACCACTGCGTAGCGGACCCGGTGGCTGGCGGCGGCCGGAGCCGGGAACCGCGGGTGACCGGGCAGCTCCGCCGACGGCGACGGACGGGGTGGGGCGGTGGTCACCGATCGTCCGTCGGTTGGGCGACGCTCGAGGCCGCCTGGACCCGCCGGACGGCCCGGCCGAGGCGGTGCCGTCGGAAGCCGAGTTGGACGGCATAGAGGAACAAGATGGCCGAGCACGATGGAGTAACCGGCGATGACATAGTTCACCGGGCACTCTCCGACAGCGGCGGGAGCCCGGCGCCGTCATCGGCGTCGGTCCGGCGGGCAGTCGTCTCGGCCCGGGCGCCGACCGGATCGGCCACAGGGTGGACGCCGCCGGCTCCGTCACCAATCGACCATCAGGCGGCCGTCCTCGTCGGGCCCCGATCCCTTCGGCCTGGCGCTCGCGCAGGGCCACGTCCAGCTCGCCGGTGCCCAACCAGTCCTCGAGCACGCCGATCCGGTAGCGGACCAGCAGCATCCACACGAAGACCAGGGTCAGGGCCACGAAGCCGAGCAGCAGGGTCCAGGCCATCGACCCGTGGATGGTGGGCGAGAGGTCGGGGTTGAGCACGGTGGCCCCCTGGTGGAGCGTCTTCCACCACAGCACCGAGAAGTGGACGATGGGGATGTCCACCGCGGCGAACAGCGCCACGAAGGCGCTGCGCTTGGCCCGCACCTCGGGCTCGGCCGGCACCCGGCGCAGGGCCAGGTAGCCGAGGAACAGCACCAACAGCACGGCGGTGCTGGTCAGCCGGGCGTCCCAGGCCCACCACACGCCCCAGGTGGGCTTGCCCCAGATCGACCCGGAGATGAGCGTGCAGACGTTGAAGACCACCCCCACCTCCACGGCGGCCGCGGCCAGCCGGTCCCAGAACAGCGACCGGGTCCGGGGCCAGAGGTAGAGGAGGCTGGCCACGGCGGCCAGTCCGAAGGCCAGGTAGAGCGCCACCCAGGCCACGCCGGGGTGGATGTAGACCAGGCGGACCAGGTTCCCCTGCACCGTGTTGCCCTTGGTGACGTCGGGCGGTGTGACCCACAGGCCGAGCCACACGGTGAAGGCGGTGGCCACCACGGCCGTGATCCCGATGATCCGGACCGTCCATGTGGCCCGGGGGGACTGGATGCGGGGGCGGACCGGTGAGGTCGGAACGCACCTCTGGTTCGGACTCACGCCGACTCCTGGATGGGCCCGAAGACGACGATGCCCAGGGCCACGTAGACGGCGTCGAACACCACCAGCAGTCGGAGCCACTGGGTCCCGTAGGAGGGGGTGCCGCCGGACAGGGCCGGCCTGCCAGATCCGGGTGCCGGCCAGCAGCACCGGGGCGGCGATGGGAAGCAAGAGGAAGGGCAGCAGGGTCTCTTTGACCCGCAGACCGGCCGAGAGGGCGCCGTAGAGGGTCCCGGTGGCCGCCAGCCCGACCGTCCCCAGCACGCAGGACACCACGATCAGCCAGGGCACCTCGATCGTGGGCCCCGTAGAGGAGCACCACCCCCACGCCCAGCACCGCCTCCAGCACCACCAGCTGGGCGGCGACGGCCGCCGACTTGCCCAGGAACAGCCCGGCCGGGTCGAGGCCGGAGAGGCGGAGGCCGTCTCGGGCCCCGTCCACCGACTCCACCGACACGCTCCGCTGGACGGCCAGCACCGTGCAGAACAGCACCGCCACCCAGAAGAGCCCCGGAGCCCCCTTGGCCATCAGCGCGCGATCAGGCCCGAGGGCGAAGGCGAACATGACCAGGGCCACGACGCCGAACGGCGCCACCTGGGACAGGGCCACCCGCGACCGGGCCTCGATGCGGAGGTCCTTGCCCGCCACCAGCAGGGAGTCACGCCACATGGGCCACCTGCCCCTCCGAACGGTCGGACCGGCACCGGGCCCACCGGCCGGCTCGGGGGCAAGGGTGGCGCCAACCGGTGGCTCGGTCAGAGGAGCGAGCGGAGATGGCGTCCGGGCGGCATTCCCGGTTCCGAGGGTCCGTTCGGCCGTCACCCGCCCCCCGGTCACCGTCACCGCCCGCGACACCAGGGGCTCGACGAACCCGAACTCGTGGGAGGCGATGACCACGGTGACGCCCGACGACGACGCTTCGCCGATCAGCTCGCCCAGGGTGGCCCGGGCCGAGGCGTCCAGCCCGGCATGGGGCTCGTCGAGCAGCCACAGCTCGGGCCACCGGGCCGTGAGCACGGCCAGGGCCACCCGACGGCGCTGGCCGGCCGAGAGCTTGGCGGCGCTGGTCTTGAGCAGGCGGCCGGTCAGTCCCCAGCGTTCGCAGGCCCCGTCGATCCGGTCGGTGTCGGCCCCGGCGGCCCGGACGGCGAATCGCACGTTCTCCCGGACGGTGAGATCGTCATAGAGGTGGGAGGCGTGGGACAGCAGCCCGACCCGTCGACGCACCTGGTCCCGCTGGCGCACCGGGATCGAGGCCGAACACCGCCACCTGCCCCGAGGCCAGGGGCACCAGCCCGGCGCACACCCGGAGCAGACTGGTCTTGCCGGCCCCGTTGGGTCCTTCGACCAGCACCGTCTCACCCTGCGGCCACCTCGAGGTCCACGCCGGCGAGCAGGGGGAACCGTCCGGACAACGCGACCGCGTCGTGGAGGAGGAGTGCCGGGTGGGGAGGGTGCTGACGGGGCCATAGGCGACCTCCATGGTACGGGGGCCGGGGCTCAGGAGCCAGGCGGGGCCGGCCGGCCGGCGGAGCCGGGCCCGACCCGGCCGAGGGGTCCCGGACCGCCCCGGCGGACCGTCTCAGCTCACCGAGAGCCGGCTGAGATGGAGGTCGTGGAGCCAGTCCGAGATGTGGGCGGAGATGACGTCCACGTTGCCGGTCAGCAAGAGGACGCCGAAGAGGATCAGGACCGCCCCGCCCACCAGGTCGACCAGCCGCAGCCGGCCCCGCACCCGGGCCAGGATGTCGGTCATCCGTCCGAAGGCCAGGCCACTGAGGAGGAAGGGCACCCCGAGGCCGAGCGAGTAGGCCAGCAGCAGGGCGATCCCGCCGGTAGCCGAACCCCCGGTCCCGGCGGCCAGAGCCAGCACGCTGCCCAGGACGGGCCCGATGCACGGGGTCCAGGCGAAGGCGAACGCCATCCCCATCACCGGCGGCGCCCACGGCCCCGAGCAGCGAGGGACGGACGACGAACCGGCGCTCACCGAACAAGGCCATCGGCAACGTGATGCCCGACGCCATCGCCACCAGCATGGCCCCGAAGGCAACGATGAGGAACCCCGAGACGGTCTCGAGCATGTGCTGATGGGTGAGGAACAGCCGACCGAGGGCCGAGGCTGACGCCCCGAGGATGGTGAAGATCACGGTGAACCCGGCGATGAAGGCGAGGATCCCCCGCAGGAGGAGGCTGCGCTCGTGCCTCAGGTCCGCCGGGTCCAGGCCGTCCTCGGCCGTCGCTGTGGTCGGGGCCGTCGTGGTGACTGCGGTCGCGGCTGTCGTTGCCCCCGCCGAGCGCTCGAGTCCCGGGGCCGCCAAGCCCACGCCGGCTGCGTCCCCCACGGCCGGCGGAGCCGCGCCGTTCGTTCGGGGCAGGGCACTGAGCTCGGCGGCGGACAGACCCGACACCATCGACAGGTAGGCGGGAACGAGCGGGAGCACGCACGGGGACAGGAACGAGAGCATCCCCGCGCCGAACGCCACCAACAGGCCGAGCGGATCGGCGTGGATGGTGGCCAGTTGCACGCCGGCCCCGGCTAGGCCAGTTGGCGCTGCACAAGGGCCAGGTCGGCCTCGACCATCATCTCGACCAGTCCGGCGAAGTCGACCTCGCGGTGCCAGCCCAAGGTCTGCTCGGCCTTGGTCGGCTCCCCCACCAGCAGATCCACCTCGGCCGGGCGCAGGTAGCGCTCGTCGATGAAAACGTGCTGCTCCCAGTCGAGCCCAGCGGCGGCGAAGGACAGCTCCACCAGCTCCTTGACCGAATGGGTCTCACCGGTGGCGACCACGTAGTCGTCGGGTCGGTCCTGCTGGAGCATCAGCCACATGGCCCGCACGTAGTCGGCAGCGAAGCCCCAGTCGCGCTGGGCGTCGAGGTTGCCGAGCGCCAACTTCTCGTCGATGCCGGCCTTGATCCGGGCGACGCCGTGGGTCACCTTGCGGGTGACGAACTCGAGGCCGCGACGGGGCGACTCGTGATTGAACAGGATGCCCGAAGAGGCATGGAGGTCATAACTCTCGCGGTAGTTGACGGTGATCCAATGTCCGTAGACCTTGGCCACCCCGTAGGGGCTCCGGGGATAAAAAGGAGTCGACTCCTTCTGCGGGACCTCCATCACCTTGCCGAACATCTCCGACGAGCTGGCTTGGTAGAAGCGGATCTCGGGATCGACGATCCGGATGGCGTCGAGCACCCTGGTCACCCCGAGGGCAGTCGTCTCCCCGGTCAGGACCGGTTGACTCCACGACGTCTGCACGAAGGACTGGGCGGCCAGGTTGTACACCTCGGTCGGGTGGCTGTCCCGCAGGATGTTGATCATCGACACCTCGTCGAGGAGGTCGCCGGCCACCAGGGTGATGCGGTCCTGGATGTGGGCGATCCGTTCGAAGTTGAGCGTGCTCGACCGACGCACCATGCCGCACACTTCGTAACCCTTGTCGAGCAGGAATTCGGCCAGATAGGAGCCGTCCTGGCCGGTGATGCCGGTGATCAATGCTCGTTTCGCCATTCAGTGCGCTCCTCGGTATCAGTGCTCTTCGGTGTCCCCGGAGACCCTCTGCCACGCCGGCGGCCGCTTCTCGGCGAAGGCGGCGATCCCTTCGGCCGCCTCAGCCGTCTGGCTGGTGACCGTAAGCATCGAGTGCAGGTAGGGGAGGGCCTCTGCGGCCGCTGAATCCAGCACAGCGTAGAACGATTCACGGCCCATCCTCATCACCCCCGGCGGTTTGGACGCCAGCAGCTCCGCCATGTCGGCAACCTCGGCGTCGAGGCGGTCGTGGGGGACCACCCGGGTCACGAATCCGATCCGTTCGGCTTCGTCGGCTCCGACCACACGACTGGTCAACATCAGCTCGAGCGCTTTTTTTGGGGGCATCGACCGCAGCATGGGAACGGTGACCATGTAGGGCCACAGACCCACGTTGAGCTCGGGTGCCCCGAACCGGGCCCGGTCAGAAGCGATCACCATGTCGCAGGCCAGGGCCAGCCCGAACCCGCCGGCCATGGCCCACCCCTGCACCCGGGCGATGGTCGGCTTGCCCAGGTGCCAGAGCTCCTCGAACAGCTCGGCCAGCCACCCCCGGGCCCGGTGATGGCTGGCGAAGTCGTCGGTATCGGCCGGATCGCCGTCCGGTTGGCGGGGAACCATGCCGGACAGGTCGGCCCCGGCGCAGAACGCCTTGTCGCCCGCCCCGGTCAGCACCACCACCCGGACGGCGGGATCGGCCTTGGCCCTGGCTACCTGTTCCCGCAGGCCGGCGATGACCTCCCAGGTCATGGCGTTGCGCCGTTCGGGCCGATTGATGGTCACGGTATGGACGGCGCCCACCTTCTCGGCCAGGAGGTCGGTCGATCCCGAGGGGCGGTCTTCTTCGGCCACCGGAAGACGCTAGCCCGATCAACCCGGCGTTGTCCCTTTTGGGACGACGTGCCCGGCCGGCGACCCGGTCACGGTACGGTGACGCCATTCCGACCGCCGCCCTGCTCTCCTTCCGCCTCGGCGGTCCCGACGGGGTGTCCGTCGAAGCGGCCAAGTGGCAGCGGGCCCTCGCCGATCTGGGGTTCGCCACCATCACCGTGGCCGGCACCGGCGCCGCCGACCACCTGCTACCGGGACTGTCCATCGGGGCCGAGGCGCCGCCGCCGCGATCCGAGCTGGTGGCGGCGCTGGACCAGGCCGACCTGGTGGTGGTCGAGAACCTGTGCTCCCTGCCGCTCAACCCGGGCGCCGCCGCCCTCGTCTCCGACGTTCTGACCGGGCGCCCGGCCGTCCTCCACCATCATGATCTGGCCTGGCAACGTCCCCAGTTCACCGGCTACCCACCGCCCCCGACGGACGCCCGGTGGGCGCATGTCACCATCAACGAGTTGAGCCGCCTCCAGCTGGCGGAGCGGGGTATCGCCGCCACCACCATCTACAACACCTTCGTCATCCCGGATGGGAGCGGGCGGGCGGATGCCGAAGCAGCCCGCCGGCGCCACGAGGTGCGCACCGCCCTCGGCATCGACGACGATCATCTGCTGGTCATGCAACCGACGCGGGCCCTCCCGCGCAAGAACATCGCCGGCGGCCTCGAGGTCGCCACCGGGCTGGGCGCCATCTACTGGCTGCTGGGACCGGCCGAGGACGGGTTCGGTCCGGAACTGGACGCGCTGGTCGGTACGGCGACGTGCCCGGTGGTGCTGGGCCCCCCGAGCGGCGGCGCCGGTCTCGGAGCCCAACGTGCCTACCCGGCCTGCGACGTGGTGGTCCTTCCCTCGACGTGGGAGGGGTTCGGGAATCCGACCATCGAGTCGGTGATCCACCGCCGCCCGCTGGCCATCGGTCCCTATCCCGTCGCCCGCGAGCTGGCCGGTTTCGGATTCGACTGGTTCGGCCTTTGGGAAACGGACAGGCTTCGGGACTGGTTGCAAGCGCCGGATCCCGGCCTCTTGGAGCGGAATCTGGCCGTGGCCTCGGCCCACTTCTCGGTCGAGGACCTACCCCGGAGGATCGCGGCGGTGCTGCCCGAGTGGTGACCGGAGCCGGCCGACCGGAACAGGTGCCCGTTTCCGACCCCCGAGTACCATTGCCGCCATGGATGGCACCGTGACAACCGAGCCCGCCACCGGTCCGGGCCCAACGACCTCCCCCCCGAGTCCGGCCCCGGGGGGCAGACGGCTGACGGCAGATGCCAGGCGCCGCCAGCTCTTCGAGGTGGCCCTGTCGCTGTTCGCCGAGCACGGGTACCTGGCCACCACCATGGACGACATCGCCGAAGCCGCCGGTGTGACGAAGCCACTCGTGTACCAGCACTTCGACTCCAAACGGGCTCTCTACCTGGAGCTCATGGACGTGTTCTCCCGCGAGCTGGTGACCGGGATCGTCAAGGCCACCGCCTCGGCCCAGGGACCGCGCCAGCAGGTCGAGCTGGGGTTTGCCGCCTACTTCGAACTGATGGTCGAGAACGAGCAGGCTTTCCGGCTCCTCTACGGCCGGGACGCCCCCGACGACACGGAGCTCGGCGCCGCCCTCCGGCGGGTGGAAGAGACGATCGCCCAGGCCATCGATCCGCTCATCGATGCCGGACTCGAGCCCGAGCACCGCCTGCTGCTGGCCCATGCCGTGGTGGGGATGGCCGAAGGGGCGAGCCGGCACTGGCTGGAGGCCCGGAGACAGCAGCCCGACGGTGGCGAGGGGGCGGGTGTCGAGGGGGCGGGCGGTGTGGAGCTGGTCGACGCGGGCGAGGCGGCCACCTTGGCTGCCCAACTCGCCGACCTGGCCTGGGCCGGACTACGCCACGTCCATCGCATCTGAGCCACGGCCGAGGTGCTCAGGCGGTGATCACGTCGCCGGCCACCACCGGTTGGTGGGAACTGTGCTCCACTCCCCCGGCCCGCTCGGCGGTGATGGCGAAGGCGGAGACATCGGCGTTCCCGGCCACGCTGAACGGCGTGATGCCCGGGTGCGACCCGAGAAGGCCGAGGGAGATGGTCCGGTCGCCGATCACCCCCCACAGCTGATAGGTCTGGTCGTTCGGCAGCGAGGTGAGACCCCCGGCCTCGACGAATCCTGTCCCCGATCTGGTCAGCACCACCGTCACCGCCGCCACCTGGGCATGGCCGGCTGACGGGACACCGGGGGTCAGGCGCACCTTCTTGGTCGAGGGATCGGCCAGCGCAGACTGTTCCGCCGCCGAAAGGGGACCGGACTGCAGGGAACTGACCTGATGGTGGAGGTGATCGACCTGGACCCCCAGCACCACGGCCACCACCGCGGCGGCGGCAGCGGCGACGGTGGCGAGGCGTAGGGCCAACCGGCGGCGGGAGCGACCATCGGCAATCGGGACCACGTCGCCGGGTTGCCCGGTGGGCCCGGACGGCTGGTCGGCGTCCGCCGTCAACCGGCGTTCGGACCGATCGTCCGTGCCCGGTTCGAGCCGGGACGCCAACCGCTCCCAGGACGGAGGCCCCTCGCCGTCAAGGCGACTTTCGATCCTCTCCCACAGTTCGGCCGGCGACTGGCCACCGGAGTTGGCCAACAACCCGGCTACCTCGTGATGCTGGGACACTTCGACCGCACACTTCACGCACTCGTCGAGGTGGCGTTCGATCTTCTCGGCCGTCTCCTTGTCGACGGCATCGAGCGCATAGGCACCGAGCAGATCCTGGATCTCCTGGTGCTCCGCTTCGGAGAGAGGTGGCGTCATTGCCCCGCACCTGCCGGCGCAACGCCTCGTTCGGCCAGATTGACTCGCAGGCGGCCGAGGCCCGACCGGATGCGGCTCTTGACCGTTCCCTCCGGTTCCTCCAGCATCACCGCCACCTCTCGATAGGTGTGACCACCGAAATAGGCCAACTCGATGGGCCGGCGCAACTCGACAGGAAGCGCGTCCAGCGCCGCTTGCACCTGTTCGGCCACGGCCATGTCCCACACCTCGTGGTCGACGTCGTAGCCGCCGGTGGCCGTCTCCCGGGAGGTCCGCTCCTCCCGGTTGCGGCGGGCCGTCTCGGACCGCACGAAATCGACCGACTTGCCGTGGGTACGGGCCAGCAGGAATGACCGCAGGGTCCCCCGCTCGGAGTCGAACTTCTCGGGACGGTTCCACAGATCGAGGAACACCTCTTGGGTGATCTCCTCGGCCGGGGGATCGCTTCGCAGGATCCGCCGGGCCAGTCCGTGGACGGCACCGCCATGACGCCGGTACACCTCGGCCAGGGCCTTCTCGTTCCATCGCCCCACCGCCACCACCAGGGCTGGGTCACTCGCCTGTTCCACATCCACTAGCACCGACTGTATTCGTCGCCGCCCGCCGATCCGGATGACTCCCGGCGCTCGGCCGTCATCCGCTCGGCCGACCGCTCCGAACAGAGGGCATGGACCACTGCATCCGCCATCGGACGCCCGGAGTGCGGCGGGAAACGAGCCAATGACATGAGCTTCGACATGGACACCTATCAGCGCCTCTCGGAGAAACTCGACATCGAGGACCTCGACTTCGACAGCTTCCGGGAGCGACCACTGGACCCCGACGCCTTGCGCTGCCTCCGCTACATGCACGACGTGGAGAACCACACCGTCTGCTACCTGCGAGACGTCCTGGTGACCCGGGCCCACCGCGATCCCGAGGTGACTTCGTTCCTCACGCTCTGGAATTACTGAGGAGTTCTGGCACGGTGAGGCCATCGCCGGCATCCTCGAAGCCCACCACGAGCCGGCCGGGAGGCGGCGGATCGCCGCCCTCCGCCAGCGGCTGCCCCGGGGGGACGGGTGGAAGCCGATCGGATTCCAGATCGCTTCCGCCATCACCCCCCATCTCACCGCCGTGCACATGACCTGGGGCGCGATCAACGAGTGGACCACCCAAGCCGCGTACTCCCGACTGGCCACCCTGGCCGGTCATCCCACACTGAGCGAACTGCTCCGACGGATCATGAAGCAGGAAGGGCGGCATATCGACTTCTACGCCACCCAGGCCAAGTCGAGGTTGTCGGGTAGCCGGACGGCCCAACGCCTCACCCGGTGGGCGCTAGGGAACCACTGGGCCCCGGTGGGCAGCGGCGTCGTCCCCGACCGGGAGGTGAACTTCCTGCGGAGCTACCTGTTCGGCGACGACGACGGCCAGGCCATGGCCGAGCGCATCGACCGTCGCGTCGACCGGCTCCCGGGCCTGGAAGGCCTGCACCTGCTCCGGGGCGCCGTCTCCCTCGCCGCCTGATCGGGAGTGCCCCCGTTCCCACCCCGCTGCCACCGGTGCCGCCCCGGTGCTAAAGCCGATGGAACCGGTAAACTATGTGGGTGTTCACGTTCCCGAACCCGGTCAACGAGTACGCGGCCCGGACGGTGGCCGCCGGAGTCGTCATCATGGCGGTGGCCGCCATCGCCTTCAGGCAGCCCTGGATCCTCGTTCCCCTGGCCTACGGCTTTTGGGCCCGGGTCCTGACCGGACCGAAGCTGAGCCCCCTGGGCCAGTTGGCTACCCGGGTGGTGGCCCCCCGGCTGCCGTCGGGACCGAAGTTGGTGGCGGGCCCGCCCAAGCGATTCGCCCAGGGCATGGGCCTTGCCTTCTCCTCCACCGCTCTCATCCTCTGGTTCGGGTTCGGTCTGTCCACCGCCACCTGGGTGGTCACCGCACTGCTGGCGGTGGCGGCCACCCTCGAATCGGTGTTCGGGATCTGTCTCGGGTGCATCACCTTCGGTTACCTGATGAAAGCCGGGGTGATCCCCGAGGAGGTGTGCGCCAGCTGTGCCGACATATCGCTCCGGCGCCCCCAACTGTCCAAGACCCACTCGAGCTGAGCGGAGCCCGTCGGGTCCGGCCCGGTCGGGTCCGGCCCCTGGTGGCCGGGTTCAGGCCAGACGGGGCCGCAGCTCCGCGCACAGGTCAGCGAGTTCCTTGGCGCACGAGCGATAGGCCCCGTCGTCCCCCCCGGCCGGATCCTCGACGTCCTCCCATGCCCCGATGTCGACCGATCCGAGCCCGAGGGCGCCGACGCGCTCGGTCAGCGGACGGGGTCCGGCGGGCAGGTCACGACAGAGCCTCTTGATCGATGCCGTCCTGGCCGCCGCGTCCGGATGGACACGGCGGATGTACTTCACGTGCTCGCCGGCCATGGCCACGATGAGATCGGCGGAGGCAACGTCCGACTCGGTGAGCTGGTGGCTGCGGTGGCCTTCGGAGCGAAAGCCCACTGAGGCCAGCGCCTCGTTGGTCCGCCGTCCGATCGGCTGTCCCTCGACCACGTGGGTGCCGGCGGTCACGATCCGCACCGGCGCAGACGCCAGCATCACCCCGACCATCACCGACCGGGCGGCATTGCCGGTACACAGGATCAAGAGGAGGGGTGAGGTGCCCGGCCCTGGCGGCGGGCCGTCCATCTGGCCGGCGACAACGTGATCCTCGGTCATCGAGCCACGGTAGTGCACCGGTCCTGAACAGCTGCGACCGAGATGGTCGTGGCCGGGCCCGGGACACCGCCGCGCCCGGTGGTCGGAGCGTCGTTCACCCTGCTCGCCGCCGGTGTCAGCGCGTCTCCGATGCCCTAGGCTTCGCCCCGTGTACAGCGAGATCGCCAGCAACAAGCGACGGAGTGTCATCTTCATCACGTTGTTCTTCCTGATCTGGATCGGCATCGGGGCCCTCCTCGGCCTCCTGTTCAAAGCCCTCTACCACCCGACCACGACCACCAATGGCTTCACCACCACCTCCCAGACCAACTACGGATGGAGCCCGCTCATCGTCGGCATGGTCATCGCCGCCCTGTTGGCCACCCTCGGCATCCTCTACTCCTTGAATTCCGGAGCCCGCCTGGTGCTGCGAACCTCGGGGGCGGTCCCCGCCGACCCGCAGCAGTACGCCCAGCTGCACAACCTGGTGGAGGCCCTGGCCATCGGGGAGGGAATCCCCAAGCCCGCCGTCTACGTGATCAACGACCCCTCCCCCAACGCCTTCGCCACCGGAGTCAGCCCGGACAAGGCCGCCATCACCTACACCACCGGACTGCTCGCCATCATGAACCGCGAAGAGCTCGAGGGCGTGACCGGACACGAGATGAGCCACATCAAGAACCACGACATCCGGCTCCTGCTGGTAGTGGGGACCATGATCGGCATGGCGGCGCTGCTGGCCAGCATCCTGTGGCGCAGCGCCTTCTTCGCCGGGGGTGGACGCAACCAGGGAAACCAGCTGGCGATCGTCATCTTCGTGGCGGGAGCGCTGCTGGCCGTGGTCGGCTTCATCTTCGGCCCGCTCATCCGACTGGCACTGTCACGACGGCGCGAGTCTCTGGCCGATGTCAGCGGGGTCGAGCTCACCCGCAATCCGGCCGGCCTGCTGAGCGCGCTCAGGAAATTGCAACAGAACGACAAACCGTTCAAGAAGATGAACCACGCCACCGCGGCCATGTGCATCGACGACCCGTTGCAGCACCACGAGACCTGGTACCACCGCCTCTACGACACCCATCCCCCCATCGAAGAGCGGATCGCCGCACTCGAGAAGATCGCGTCGGGCCAGTCCGTCTGAGTGACTCCCGGCCGGAGCCGGGGGATGTTCAGCCCGCTGTCGGAGGTCCCTCGGCTCCCGATCCGGACGGAGGGCCCCCTGAACCGTCGGCCACCGGTGGCCCCGACGATGTTGTCCCCGACGCCGTCGGTCCGGTCCCCGAGAAGTTGACCTGGGGAACGGCCCGGTCCTCGTCGTCGACAGCGAAGAACGCCACCGCCTTGAACCCGAACATCCCGGCGATCAGATTGCGCGGGAATGTCTGCAGGGCGATGTTGAAGTCCCGGGCGCTGGTGTTGTAGTAGCGGCGGGCGTACTCGATCTTGTCCTCGGTGGCGGTCAGCGTCTCCTGGAGCTGCAGAAAGCTCTCGACCGCCCGCAGCTGCGGGTAGTTCTCCGCCACCGCGAACAGCGACCGGAGGGCCCCGGTCAGAGCGTTCTCGGCCGGGGCGATCTTTGCCGGGTCCCCGGTGGCGCCGGCGCTGACGGCGTTGGCCCTGGCCTGGGTCACCGCCTCGAACGTCCCCTGCTCGTGGGCGGCATAGCCCTGCACCGTCGACACCAGGTTGGGAATGAGGTCGTGGCGGCGCTTGAGTTCGACGTCGATCTCGGACCACGCCTCCTGGGTGCGGTTGCGCTTCTTTACGAGACCGTTGAAGGCAGCCCACAGACCGAGGACCAAGAGCACGACGATGACGATGACGATGATCAGCGCAACCATGATGGAGCGGACCCCCTCGGAGCTGGTGTGGCGCGAACTCTATCGGCTGGGCTCCGGCTCGGCCAGGGGTCGGACCACCTCCGCCGTCCCCGACCCGGCTCCCCGCCTGAGCCCGATCCGGGGTTACTTGATGTGCACCCCGGAGATGGCCCGGGCGATGATCAGCCGCTGAATCTCGCTCGTCCCCTCGAAGATGGTGTAGATCTTCGAGTCGCGGTGCCAACGCTCCACCGGATGGTCCCGGATGTAGCCGTAGCCACCCATGATCTGGATGGCCTCCTCGGTCACGTACACCGCCGTCTCACCGGCGTAGAGCTTGGACATGGAGCCCTCGCCGGAGGTGAACTCCTTGCCGTTGCGACCCATCCATGACGCCCGCCAGATCAGCATGCGGGAGGCGTCGATACGGGTCTTCATGTCGGCCAGCTTGAAGGCGATGGCCTGGTTCTCGATGATGGCCCGGCCGAAGGCCCTGCGCTCCTTGGCATAGTCCAGCGAGTACTCGTAGGCGGCACGGGCGATGCCGAGGGCCTGGGCGCCGACGGTGGGCCGTGACGCCTCGAAGGTCTTCATGGCCGCCTGGCTGGTCGAGCGCCTGCCCTCGCGGGCCCGGGCCAACTTCTCGTCCAGGGCGTCCTTGCCTCCCAGCAGGAGATGGCCGGGGATGCGGCAGTCGTCGAGAACGACTTCGGCGGTATGGGAGGCGCGGATGCCCATTTTCTTGAACTTCTGGCCCTGGGACAACCCCGGTGTGTTGGGGGGCACGATGAAGCTGGCCTGGCCGCGGGCCCCCAGCTCGGCGTCGACCGAGGCCACCACCACGTGGATGTCGGCGATGCCGCCGTTGGTGATAAAGGTCTTGATGCCGTTGAGCACCCACTCGTCCTTGGCCTCGTCGTAGACGGCCCGGGTACGCAGGGACGAGACGTCGGAGCCGGCGTCCGGCTCTGACACGGCGAACGCGGCCATCTGGATCTTCTCGGGAGTGCCGAAGCACTGCGGGCCCCACTCCATCAGCTGCTCGGGCGTGCCGTTGCTGGCGATGCCGGCCAGGCCGAGCGTGCTCCCGAAGATAGCTAGGGCAATGCCGGCGTCACCCCAGGAGAGCTCCTCGCTGGCAATGGGCATGAGCAGGCCGGAGTCGTCGAAGAAGGCCTGGGTGATGAAGTCGAACGAGTACAACCCGATCCGGGCGGCCTCTTCGATGATGGGCCAGGGGGTCTCTTCCCGCTCGTCCCATTCGTGACCGGCCGGCCGCACCACGTTCTCGGCGAAATCATGTACCCACTTCTGGATCTGCAGTTGGTCCTCGTTGAGGTCCAATGAGAATTCAGCCATGGTTCCTGCTCCGTTCCGACCCTCGCGGGCCTGCCAGCTGTATCGGCCATCACCAACCCCGGTTCCCCGGGGGCACCGAGCGCCGCCCTCGCGATCGGCACCCGGTTGTGTGGTTACTCAATAGTATGGTTACCCAATAGTAACCTCGAATGGGCGATCCCGCCACCCGGGCCGGCACGGGGCCTGAAGTCGTCCGACGGGAGACATGTGAGGTGGGGACGCGAAGGGCCGGAGGCCGCCCGGTCGGGCCCAGCGTCGGGCGATACAGGGCAGGGCGATACGGGGCAGGGCGATACGGGGCAGGGGGATACAAGGCAGGGCGATACCGCGGCGGGCGCGACCTCACCGAAGCGCGCTCAAACGGGGAGTGGACGGGCCGCTAGGCCCCGGGGGCTGTCTCTAAGCAGGCTGGGCCAGGCGCACATCGACGGCCTGGAGCCCCTTTGGACCTTCCTGAAGATCGAACTCGACGGCCTGACCCTCTTCGAGCGAGCGGAACCCGCTCATCTGGATGGCGGAGTGGTGCACGAAGACATCGGCGCCGCCGTCCGGCTGAGAGATGAAGCCGAAGCCCTTCTCGGCATTGAACCACTTGACTGTTCCGGAAGCCACGGTGGCTTACCCCTTTCCTCCACGCATGCAATGCACGCAGAGAGCCACGTGACGGCAGTCCGACCGGTCCTCCCGCCCGCAAGCGGGTCTCCGATCACCAACCGAAGGGGACTCTCTGCCCGGCAAACGCTACGCAGTCTCCCCCCAAGAATCAACTGGTGAAGGGCTCTGCGAGAACCTGTTCACACGGTGTTCATCGTCGGCTGATCCTGGTCCCGTCGGGACCGTCCTCGACCAACCACCCAGCGTCCTCCAGCTCGCTACGCAGGGCGTCGGCCCGGGTCCAGTTCCCCTCGGCCCGGGCCCCGTCGCGCCGACGGACCAGCTCGGCAGTGGTCTCATCCAGCTCGGCCTCCGATCCCGCCCGCAGGGGAAGCCCCAAGGCCGCGCAGAGGAGAGCGACGCGTGTCGGCCAATCGCTGGGCGGTGGGCCGGTCACCGGCGTCGGCGGCGGCGTTGGCCGCACGCACCAGTTCGAACACGCCGGCGAGCGCGCCGGACGTGTCGAGATCGTCGTCCATCGAACGTCGGAAACGGGCCACGGCCGCGGTGTCGCCAGCGGTGTCATCGTCGGTGTCGGCGGAACTGCCGTCGACCACCGGACCCGAGGCCAGCAGGTCGGGTAACGAGAACCGGCGGGCCAGCTCGTCCAATCGGGCCAGCCCGGCCTCGGCCTGGCGATGGTGTCGGGGGTGATCTCGATGGGTGACCGGTAGTGCGACCGGAGGACCAGCAGCCGGTAGGCGCGGGCGTCGCTCCGGCTCAACAGGTCGTCGAGGGAGGTGAAGTTGTCCAGTGATTTGGACATCTTCTCGCCCTCCACCGTGACCCAGCCGTTGTGGACCCAGTGGCGGGCGAACTCCCGTCCCACCGCCACCGCCTGGGCCCGCTCGTTCTCGTGATGCGGGAAGATCAGGTCGATGGCTCCACCGTGGAGATCGAAGCCGTCACCCAGCAGATCGAGGGACATGACCACGCACTCGGTGTGCCAGCCCGGCCGACCCGGCCCCCACGGCGAGTCCCAGGTCGGCTCGCCCGGCTTCGCCTTCTTCCACAGCACGAAGTCGAGGGGCGTGCGCTTCTCCTCGTCGACCTGCACGCGGGCACCGGAACGGAGCGAGTCGAGCGGCTGGTGAGCCAACAGCCCGTAACCGGGAACGTCGTCCACCGACAGGTAGACGCCGTCGGCGGTCTCGTAGGCGACGCCCCGCTCGACCAGGTCGGCCACCAGGTCGACCATCCGGGAGACGTAGGCGGTGGCGTGAGGATCCTCATCGGGGCGGAGCACGCCCAGTGCGTCCATCGCCTCCCACCACACCCGCTCATAGGTGGCGGTCAGATCGGCCGGGTCCAGGCCCCGTTCCGACGCCCGTTCGATGATCCGGTCGTCGATGTCGGTGATGTTGGAGACGTAGGTGACGTCCAGCCCGGTGAACAAGAGGTACCGGCGGAGTACGTCGAAGACGAGGGAGAACCGGCCGTGCCCGAGGTGGGGCGCGTCGTACACCGTCGGCCCGCACACGTACATCGAGACCCGACCCGGATCCCGGAGGTCAAGCGGCGTCACCTGGCCGGTGGCGGTGTCGTGGAGCTTGAGCACGCAGGGTACGGTAACCCGATCATGGACACCGACGCGACCGATCCCGCCATCCCGGTGGCGGGGCCGAAGGGGATCCCCGAAAAGCCCGGGCTGGAGGGCCTGGAGGCGCGGTGGGCCGCCCGGTGGGAGGACCAAGGCACCTACGCCTTCGACCGGACCGCTCCTCGTGACCGGGTGTTCTCCCTCGACACGCCGCCACCGACGGTGTCGGGATCGCTCCACATCGGCCACGTGTTCTCCTACACCCACACCGACGCCGTGGCCCGTTTCCAGCGGATGCGGGGCAAGGCCGTCTTCTACCCGATGGGATGGGACGACAACGGGCTTCCCACCGAGCGGCGGGTCCAGAACTACTTCGGGGTCCGTTGTGACCCGAGCCTTCCCTTCGACCCGTCCTTCGTCCCGTCCGCCGAACCACCGAAGCGAGCCGGTCTCCATCTCGAGGCCCAACTTCGTCGCCCTCTGCCATCAACTCACCGCCGAGGACGAGCAGATCTTCGAGCATCTGTGGCGCAGCCTCGGTCTGTCCGTCGACTGGTCCCACACCTACGCCACCATCTCCGAACGGGCCCAGCGGGTGTCCCAGCGGGGCTTTCTGCGTCTGGCCCGGCGGAAGCAGGTGGTCCAGCGGACCGCACCAACCCTGTGGGACGTCGACTTCCGCACCGCGGTGAGCCAGGCCGAGCTCGAGGACCGGGAGCGACCCGGCGCCTACCACCGGATCCGTTTCCCCCGGGTCGCCGACGACGGAGCCGTCGACGTCGAGACCACCCGCCCCGAGCTTCTCCCCGCCTGCGTGGCCCTGGTCGCCCACCCCGACGACGAGCGCTACGGCCCCCTGTTCGGCACCGAGGTGTCGACCCCGCTGTTCGGGGTGCGGGTGCCGGTGCTCGCCCACGGGCTGGCCGATCCCGACAAGGGATCGGGCATCGCCATGATCTGCACCTTCGGCGACACCACCGACGTGGTGTGGTGGCGCGAGCTCTCCCTTGCCGACCCGCACCATCGTCGGGCGCGACGGCCGCCTCCTGCCGGTCGAGTGGGGGGCTCCGGGCTGGGAGTCCGACGACCCCGGGGCGGCCGTCGTCGGCCTACGGCGAGATGGCGGGACGAACCGTCAAACAGGCCCAGACCCGGATCGTCGAGCTGCTGGCCGCCTCGGGCTCGCTGATCGGCGAGCCCGAGGCCCGATCACCCACCCGGTCAAGTTCTACGAGAAGGGCGAGCGACCGCTCGAGATCGTCTCGTCCCGGCAGTGGTTCGTCGAGACCCTGCCGCTGCGCGACCGCCTGTTGGCCCGGGGCGAGGAGCTCCGGTGGCACCCCCCCTACATGGCCCACCGCTACCGGGCCTGGGTGGAGGGTCTGAACGCCGACTGGAACATCAGCCGCCAACGGTTCTTCGGAGTTCCGTTCCCGGTCTGGTACCCGGTCGACGGCGACGGGCGAGACCGATCTTCGACACGCCGCTGTTCGCCACCGAGGACCGGCTCCCGGTCGACCCCTCCACCGAGGTGCCCGACGGGCTACGACGAGGCGCAGCGGGGTCGTCCCGGGGGTTTCGTCGGCGACCCCGACGTGATGGACACCTGGGCTACCTCGTCACTCACCCCGCAGATCGCCGGCGGATGGGAGGACGACCCCGACCTGTTCGCCCGGGTCTTCCCCATGGACGTTCGGCCCCAGGCCCACGAGATCATCCGGACCTGGCTGTTCTCGACCGTGGTCCGCTCCGAGCTCGAGCACGGCTCGCTCCCGTGGACGGACGCGGCCATCTCCGGGTGGGTCCTCGATCCGGACCGCAAGAAGATGTCGAAGTCCAAGGGCAACGTGGTCACCCCACTCCCCCTGCTCGAGAAGCACGGAGCCGACGCCGTGCGCTACTGGGCCGCCGGCGGGCGCCCGGGCACCGACACCGCCTTCGACGAGGGCCAGATGAAAGTCGGGCGGCGGCTGGCCATCAAGATCCTCAACGCCTCGCGATTCGTCCTCGGCCGGATCGCCGGCGAGGCCGGGATGGTCGAGCTTGCCCGGACCCGAAGCGGTGACCGCGCCCATCGACCGGGCCATGCTGGCCCGGCTGGCCGACGGTCGTCGACGAGGCCACGGCGGCCTTCGAGGAGTTCGACTACGCCCGGTCGCTCGAACGGACCGAGACCTTCTTCTGGTCGTTCTGCGACGACTACCTGGAGCTGGTCAAGACCCGGGCCTACGGGGACCCCGCCGAGGCCGGGCCGGCCTCGGCACGCGGTGCGCTGGTGCTCGCCCTGTCGGTGCTGCTGCGCCTGCTGGCGCCGATCCTGCCCTTCGTCACCGAGGAGGTCTGGTCGTGGTGGCAGCCCGGATCGATCCACACCGCCGCCGTGGCCGGAGCAGGGGGAGTTCGGACCGGTTCCCGCCGACCGTGCCGGCCGGAGGCGGGCCGGTGCTCGACGTGGCCATCCGACGTGCTCGGTCAGATCCGCAAGGCCAAGACCAGGCCAAACGGTCGATGCGGTCCCCGGTGGCCGTTCTGTCGGTGACCGACACCCCGGAGCGGGTGGCGGCACTGGAGCTGGCCGCCGGCGACGTCGGCGACGCCGGAGGGGTGCAGACCCTCGACTACCGCCGTGGGCGCAGACCCCGCCGACGTCCACGGTGAAAGTCGAGCTGGCCGACGACGAGTGAGCAGTTCAGGCGAGATAGGCATCCTGGGCGGCCGAGGCCATGTCCCGGGGGGTGCCCTCCTGCTGGATCCGGCCGTGGACCATGATGGCGGCCCGGTCGGCGACACCCAGGGCCGTGGTCACGAATTGTTCGACCAGCAGCACCGTCATCCCCCGGGAGGCCAGCGTGCCCACCAGCTCGTAGAGCTCGGCCACGATGAGGGGGGCCAGCCCCATCGAGAGCTCGTCGAGCAGCAGCGCGGTCGGCTCGGTGACCAGGGCCCGGGAGATGGCCAGCATCTGCTGCTCACCACCGGACAGCGTCCCCGCCATCTGGCGCCGCTTGTCACGCAGCCGGGGGAAGGTGGCGTAGGTCTTGTCCTCCACCTGCTTGGAGGTGATGCCTCCCCGATAGGTCCAGATGGCCAAGTTCTCGCGGACGGTGAGGTTGGGGAAGATGCCCCGTCCCTCGGGTATGGCACACAGGCCCGACTTGGCCAGTCTTCTCGGGGGTCTTCTTGCCGACCGGCTGGTCGCCGATCAGTACCTGGCCCGAGGTCGGTCGCATCCGACCACTGATCACCTTGAGCAGCGTCGACTTGCCGGCGCCGTTCGGACCGAGCAGGGCGAACACGCTTCCCGGCGGCACCACCAGATCGACACCGTGGAGCACTTCGATGCGGCCGTAGGCGGCGTGCACCGATTCGACGACGATGCTCGGGGGGAGGCGACGGGCCTCGGCACCGGTGTCTCCGGTCGGTACCGCGGCCACCCCGGTCATCGTGGAGACCCGGCGTCAGGGGCGCCTGTGGCCGGTGCGCCGTGCGGCCGGCCGGTGGAAGGGTCGTTGGCGGCCGTCGAGTCGGTTCCGAGATAGGCGGCCTGGACCATCGGGTCGTGTCGAATCTGCTCAGGGGTGCCCGAGGCGATGATGTCGCCGAAGTCGAGCACGTAGATCCGGTCGCAGACCCGCATGACCAACTCCATGTCGTGCTCGACCAGCAGCACGGCCATGCCGCCGGCGGCGAGCTTGGACAACAGGTCACCCAGGGCCGCCGACTCCGTGTCATCGAGGCCCGACCCCGGCTCGTCGAGCAGGAGGAGCTTGGGCCCGATGGCCAGTGCCCGGGCCAGCTCCACCATCCGGGCCAACCCGGTGGACATGGCCGACGCCTGCCGGGAACCGAGCCCGGCCAGCCCGACCCCGGACAGCAACCGGTCACAGGTCGTGCCCCCGGGCTGGCCCCGACCGGCCGGGCCCGAGGCGTCCTGATCGCCGGATCCGTTGGCCGGGGGCTTGCCCCCCGGAAGCAATCGGCGCAACCTCCGCATGTTCCACAGCGAGAGGTCCGACTCCAAACCCACCTGCACGTTCTCGCTGGCCGAGAGGGTTCCGAAGACCTCGAGGCGTTGAAACGTCCGGGCCAGGCCCAGTCGGGCCCGGTGATGGGGCTTCATCGAGGTGACGTCGACGTCGAACAGCTGGACGCTGCCACGCTCGGGTACCTGGAGGCCGCTGATGACATTGAACAGCGTGGTCTTGCCGGCCCCGTTCGGCCCGATCAATCCGGTCACCGATCCGGACGGCACCGAGATGCTGACGCTGCCGAGGGCCGAGACCCCTCCGAACCGGACGGCCACTTCGGACACGGTCAGGGCGCTCGGGCCCCGCCCCGGGGCGTCAACTGGCGGCACGGGTTCCACCGCCGATCGCGGCTGGTCGGCCCACCCTGGCCCCGGTGGGCCCGGGCCCGGCGGCGGCGTCGATCCCCGTCGACGGGCGGGTCCAGGGCAGACGGAACTGGAGCGCATCGATACCGAGGATGCCGCCGGCGGCCCGACCGATGAGGAAGATGCCCACTCCGGCGAACAGCCCGATCCCGTTCGACCACACCTGGTTGAGGACCACGTAGGTCACGGCGGCGAGGAAGGCGCCCGAGACCGTGCGGATGCTCCAGATGGTCACGAACAGGACGAAGATGATGCCGGAGAAGATCTGGAAGTCGCTGGTACCCACCACGCCCTGCACCGTCCCGTAGAGGGCTCCGGCCAACCCGGCCATGGCCGCGGCGATGGCGAAGACCGCCACCTTGGTCACTCCGATGTTGAGCCCGACGGTGGCATAGGCGGCCGGCGAGTCGTTGAGGGCCACCAACCGCCGGCCGAACAGGCTCCGGCGGATGGCCAGCACCATCCAGGCGGCCAGCACGAACAGCGCCGTGACCAGTAGGAACTCGGCCCGGTCGCTGCCGAATGACAGACCCGGGAGCACGATGCGACCGATGGTCACTCCCCCGGTGCCGTAGATGTGCCCGTCGGCGAAGAATCCGGTGGCCACGGCATCGGCGAAGGCGAAGGTGGCCAGAGCCAGATAGAGGTCCCGCAGGCGGACGGTGGGCAGGGCGATGATGGCCCCGATGGCCGCACAGACCACCGTGGCCGCCACCAGACCCAGCACCGACCCGCCCCCGGCGATCTTGCCCATGACAAAGGCGCCGATCCCCATGAACGAGAACTGGCACAGGGACACCTGGCCGCCGTAGCCCGTGAGCAGGACCAGGGACAGACCGACGATCCCGAGGCTCATGACCAGACCGCCGAGGTCCAAGACGGTGGTGCCCCGGAACTCGGTGTTGCCGAAGACGGCGGCGGCCCCGACGGCCACGACGAAGAACACGATCCCGGCCGCCAGTGACTCCCGACCCCCGGCCACCCTCGGGGCCCGGACGGTGGAGAGCCGGCCCACCGCCCGCAACCTCACCGACGGCAGCGTGACCAGGGCCACGAACAGGAACACCATGGGCAGGGCGTAGGTGATGTCGGGAACCAGGTTCTGGGGAACGTGGGGAAGGATGTAGTTGATGACGTAGTTCTCGGCCAGGCCGATGCCGATGGCAGCCGCAAACGTCATGGGGATGTTCTTCAGTCGGCCGACGATGGCGGCGGCGTAGCCGTTGACCACCAGCAGGGTCATGGCCTGGATGTTGATTCCCGTGGTCTGGGTCGGCGCCAGCAGCACTCCGGCCAGAGCGGCCATCATGAACCCCAGGATCCATCCGTACTGGCTCATCCGGTTGGGCGATGCCCCCGACATGGCCAGCAGCTCGGGATCGTCGACGACGGCCCGAAGGGCGTAGCCGGTGCGGGTCGAATAGAACAGGGCCCGAAGGGCCAGGGCCACGCCCAGCGCCACCCCGATGATCAGGACCTCTTGGTACTGGATGTTGATCCCGACCAGCCGGAACTGGCCTCCGACCATGTTGTTCACCGCCCGTTCGGTGGTCGGGCTCCAGATCAGCGTGGCAGCACCGGTGAGGATGACCAGGAGACCGAGGGTGACCATGACCGGGCGCTCGGCCGAGGCACCGTGCAGACGGCGCATGAGCACCCGCTCGACCAGGGCGCCGGCGATGGCGGCCCCGACGACCAGAACGATCAGAAGGGCCAAGAGGATGGGCACGTTGTGGCCGGCCACCAGCTCCCAGTAGCAGAAGGCGGCCACCATGCCCACCGCACCCTGGGCGAAGTTGAACACCCCCGAGGTGGTGTACGTGACCACCAGTCCCGTGGCGGCAATGGCGTAGCCGGCGCCGAGCATGACCCCGAATACGGTGTATTGCAAGAAGTTGCTCACCGAATCATCCTGTCCCCCAAGAGGATCACACTATACCGATCAGGACTGTTTTAGCTGGTCAGGACGCTGGCGGCGTGACGTACTGCCCGTTACACCGGTAGCCGTTGGTGCTGCTGGTGACCGACGGGTCGTCAAGCCTTTGATACGTGCCGTTGACGATGTGGCCGACCAGATAGCAGTTCGACAACGTCTTGGCCGCCGGGTTGACCGGGATCGTGATGTTGCTCCCGCTGAACGAGGTGATCTTCGAGAGGGCTTGCAGCAGCGAACCGCGGCTGGGGTTCGACCCGGCGTTCTTCAGCGCCTGGGAGAAGAGTTCACCCGACAGCCAGCCGTACAGAGTGAACAAATCGGGTTGGAAGCCGGGCGATGGCAAACTGGACCCACTTGAGGAACAGGGACACCGCCGGGATGGTGAAGACGTCCCCGCCCAGGTACAAGGCGGCGTTCTGGTCCCAGTAGGCCCCTTCCACCGCCGCCGGCCCACCGGCATTGGAGACCAGCACATTGCTGTAGCTGGCCGCCCCCAGGATCACCTGGGGGTGGAAGTTCTGCTCCTGGAGGTCCTTGAGCAGCGAGGATGCATAGATCTGGGGGAGCTGGTCGATGAAGATGATCTTGACCCCGGCGTTCCTCATGGCGATCACGTTCTGGGTGAAGTCGGTCTGGGTCTCGGGGATGCTGTCCACGTAGACCACCTTGTACCCTTCCTTCTCGAGCACGTACTTCTCCCCGGCCCAGTCGGCCAAGGCCGACGGCTGGTTCGACACGATGCGACCCGACGGCGTCGGACGTCATTGGGGAACTTGTCCTTGAAGTAGATCAAGCGGCCCGTCTCCCAACCGCCGTTGCCGGGGCACGGCGGCGAAGACGTTGGGGAGCTTGTCCACCGACTGGTTGAGGGCCACCGAGACATCGGGCACGCCCGGGTTCTCCTTCAGCAGTAGACCGCCGTAGTTGTCCTGGAGGGAGAAGCCGCCGACCAGGGCGAAATCGTTGTTGATGGCATTCTGTGTCATCTGCCGGTTGCCGGCGCCGGTGAACCCGTCATCGGCGCCGTTCACGGTGATCTTGCGGCCGTTGATGCCTCCGGTGGAGTTCACGTAGTCGGCATACGCCTCGGTGCCCACCAGCGCCCCCTTGAACAGCCCGCCGACCGCCAGCGTCGACACGTTGCCCACGTCCACCGAATTGGAGGTGATTCCGGTGTGGTCGCTGAAGGCGCTGGAGGGGATCTTCGAGCCACCCGATGAGCTGCCGCCCGAACCCGTGCCCGACGAGGAGTTGGTGGAGCTACAGGCGACGGTGGTGGTGGCCACCAGCGCCACCACCCCCACGGCGACGATACGAGTCTTCCATGATGCAGGACCCACTGCTCCCCCTTGTACTCGATGGCGCCCACGACGACGGGAGCCGTGGCCGCGGTGCCGACCGAAACGTTAATTTGACTCTACGTCAGAAACTGGTGCCTGCGTGTCTAGCACCACGGGCGGGCCGCTACCGTAATCCCGCTGCTCACTCGGCCTGTTTCACGTTCGGTCCCACGATCGCCGGCCGGGCCGGGACGGCCGGTCCAGGGCCGAGAGGCCGCACCCCGTCGAGAAACTGGACCACTCCCATGGTGGTGTGGCGGCAGCGGATCGACGCCAGCACGTCGAACGCGTGCTGGGCCTTCGGCAGCTCCACGTAGGCCACCGGGGCCTGCGAGAACTTCCGGAGCCGATCGACGAAGTAACGGGCCACCGCCAGCGGGACCAGGGTGTCGTTCATCCCGTGCAGCACGAACATCGGCGGGCGCCGAGGCCGTGACCCGGTGATCGGGGGACGCCTGCTCGAAGAGGTCCGGGTTGGTCGGCCATCGACGTCTTCATCACCCGGCGCTCGAGCAGCTCGAGCAGCCCCGGACCATAGGCGCCCGAACGGCTCGGGTCACCGGTGGTGTCGTAGACGCCGTAGAACGGGACGCAGGCATCGACCCGGGTGTCGAGCCCCTCGAATCCCGGCTGCCACTCCTTGTCGTCGGGGGTCAGGGCCAGGAGCGAGGCCAGGTGGCCGCCGGCCGACCCGCCCGAGACGGCGATGAACCCGGGATCGCCTCCGTACTCGGCGATGTGGTCCCGCACCCAGGCCACGGCCCGCTTGCAGTCGACGATGTGCGGCCGGCCAGGTCGCTCTCGGGCTCAATCGGTAGTTGATGGAGACACAGACCCAGCCGCGTTGGACCAGCTCGTGCATCATCGGGATACCCTGCTGCCGTCTTGTCTCCGATCATCCAGGCCCCGCCGTGGATGTACACCAGCACCGGTGCCTGGGCGGGCTTGACCGATCGCCGGGACAGGATGTCCAGCTTGTGGCGGTAGTTTCCGTCACCCCAGTAGTCGATGTTCCGTGACCCGCCGGATGCCCCGCAGTCGGAAGGGGATGGCGATGACCAGGCGCCACCAGCTTGGTTCCAGGCCGGCAACGGATCGAAGCCGTCCACCCCGATGGGTCCCCCGGTGGCTCCGTCGAGCGCCTCGTCGACCAGTGCGCGTGCCCGGTGGCAGACGACCGCCAGCCGGACCATCCCGGCCCACGATGCGACGGCTACGGCCAGTCCCAGCCAACCCGGCCAGGTACGAAACACCCCGTCCGTTGCGAAAACGACGGTGACGGCCACTTCGAGGGCGCCGACATGGAGGGGGAGCTCGCCCGGGATCCACCCCAGGGCGAAGCTCGCCACCGTGAAGGGCTCGCGGCGAACGGGAAAGATGGGCGTTGACCACGAGCAGCGCGAAGACCATGCTGACTGCGAGGAACAACCAGGCCACCCCTCAATACAACACGCTCCGGCCGGCGATGTGAAGCCAATGGGCGATCGTCGGCGGGAGGGGCCCGGGGGGTCGAGCGGGTGGTCGAGGTACGGGATCCTAGGGAGGGAACGAGGATGGAGCGACTGAGCGGGCTCGACGCCAGCTTTCTCTATCTGGAGACCCCGACCCTCCACATGCACGTGGCCCTGGCCCTGGTCTTCGATCCGTCGACGGTTCCGGGGGGCTATCTCGTTCGATCGGATGAAGGGTTCGATCGAAACCCGCATGCCGCTGGCCCCGGTCTTCCGCCGACGGCTGGTCGAAGTCCCGTTCCGGCTCGGGCCACCCGGTCTGGGTCGACGATGCCGACTTCGACATCGACTACCACGTGAGGCTGGCCGCGGTCCCACGTCCTGGCGGCTTGCGCCAGCTGGCCGATCTGGCCGGGGACATCGCCGGCCGTCAGCTCGATCGGAACAAGCCCCTGTGGGAGATGTGGATCGTCGAGGGCGTGGCCGGCGGACCGCATCGGGCTGATCGCCAAAATGCACCACTCGACGGTCGACGGGGTGTCGGGTGCCGAGCTCCTCTCGGTGCTCTTCGACCTCGAACCTCAGCCCGAACAGGGCCCGGCCCGACCCGAACCGGAGCTCGACACCCGGGTCCCCTCGGGCCTCGAGCTGATGGGCCAGGCCATAGTGGCCAGGTCGATGCGACCGTGGGAAATGGCGCTGGACGTCGTGCGTACCGGCCAGAAGGTGCTCAACGTGCGAAGGATCCGCCTCGGGGCCGGCCACCGTCACCGCTCCCGGGCAAGCGGCTCTCCCGCTCTCGGCCCCGCGGACCTCGTTCAACTGCGCCCTGACCAGGCGCCGGAGCGTGGCGTTCACCTCCATCGGTCTGGACGACGTCAAGACGACTGAAGAAGGCCACCGGCACCACCGTCAACGATGTGGTGCTGACCGTCTGCACCGGTGCGCTGCGGTCGTTCCTGTTGGACGGCGACGAGCTCCCCGACAAGCCGCTGGTGGCAGTGGTGCCGATCTCCGTCCGGCCCGACATCGACAGCTCCCACGGGTCCAATCAGATCTCGGCCATGTTCGTGCAGCTGCCCGTCGACATCGCCGATCCGGTCGAACGGCTGATGGCCATCCACGAGGGAACCGAGGGTGCCAAGGAGGAGCACAACGCCCTCGGCGCCGACCTGCTCAGAACTGGGCCGAGCACGCCACCCCCAACGTGTTCGCCAACGCCTCCCGCTTCTACTCCCGGATGCGATTGGCCAACGTCCACCGGCCCATCGCCAACCTGGTCATCTCCAACGTTCCCGGACCCGACTTCCCCCTCTACCTGGCCGGGGCCGAACTCGACGCCGGGTTCCCGCTCGGTCCGGTGATGGACGGCATGGGGGTGAACATCACCGTCATGAGCTACCGGGGCGTCCTCTACTGGGGGATCGTGGCCTGCCCCGAGAACGATCCCGATGGTGTGGAGTCTGGCCGACGCCATTCCGAAGGCACTCGACGAGCTGTTGGCAGGCGGCCGAACAATCGCCGGCGACCTACCGACCGGACACCACCCTGGTGCCAAACGGCCGAGCTCAAGGGGCGGCGGCAACCGCCATCGAAGACGCTCCGGAGCACACCGGGATCGGGTCCCCGAACGTCTGGGACGCGGGCGAGTAGGGGATCACTGCGTCGAAGCCGTCGACAATGAACGCCCCGGTCTGATCCGGGCCGAGCACGATGTCGGTCGGGTGGCCGGTACCGGTAGCGTGGAGTCGGAGCTCGACTGAGGCAGCCGGACCGGGGTCGACGGGCTCGAGAAGGTGGCCACCGGGATGGGGTTGACCCAGTTGTTGGCGGCATCGGCCACCAGAAGCGGTCGCACCGTCGGAGGTGACGGCCACGGCCGCCGGGTCGGAGATGCCGAAGCGGTCGAAGCCGGTGGCGGTCACCGGCCACCCCGGTGGCAGCGGCGATGGGAAGGACGCGCCCTCCGAAGTCCGGCCCACCCTGGCCCACGACGTAGACAGTGGCTCCGTCGTCGGTGACAGCGACGCCGTGGGGCGAGTAGACCGACGAGACCGACAGACCGGTGGGGATGGCCGGACCGGCGGTGGCGTTGGAGGTGTCCACCGGGACCACCGCTCCGGGCACCAGGACGAACAGGGTCGTGCCGACGGGGTCGAGGGCCATGCCGAAGATGGTGCGACCCGTCCCCAGGTCGAGTGGGGTGCCCACGCTGGCGGGTGGCTGCGTCTACGGGGACGATGGAGGTCCCGCTGGCGGCCAGAACCGTCCGGCCGTTGGGCATGACGACGATGGCGTGGGTGCCTCCCGCCCCCGGGATGCCGATCGGCGGCTTCGGCCCGCTGGGTGACCAGGTCGATGGGGATGACCACGTTCTGGACGGGCTCCGACCCGCCGGGTCTGGGGCGCGGTGGCCGATCGTCGTGGCTGATCCGGGGCGTGGCCGGCGTGGCACGCGTGGTCGAGGAACCCGAAGGTGGGGCGATCACACCGTCGCTGGTGACGACGTAGGCCCAATGTCCGTCGGGCGAGGTGGCGATGGCGAAGTCGCCGAGGACCGGGGTGCCCGAGATCGGCAGCGGGATGGCGGCCTCGGCGGTGTCGGTGGTCAGCTCCACCGGAGTCACGGCGTTGGGGCACACCACGTACCCCACCGGACCCGTCGGGGCCAGCGACGGGTCGCCGGACCGGGCGTCGGTTCGGGGCGTGGCGAACAGCGAGCATCCGGCCAGCACGGCGGCGATCGATCGCCCAGCATCACAGCCGGCGGCCCCCGGCTGCGCCCGACCGCGTCCGGCTACTCGTTCGACGTGTGCCATAGGTGGTGCTGACCATAGCGACAGGGCCACCGGTCGCCGAGGTGGCCGGTCGGGACCGACGGACCAGGCCGTGTCGATCGGTGACCCAGCTCAGGGGTGCTCGAAGCTGGGCACGCCCTCGACCTCGAAGGCGAACTCGTCGACGTAGCACCACCACCACTCCTCGCCCGGCTCGTAGGACTGCGACCAGGGGATGCCCGGTCTCGTCGAAATGGGCGGTGGCATGGTGACCCGGGCGAGTTGTCACAACAACCGACGTGGCCGCAGATCATGCACAGCCGCAGATGGACCCACCGGCCACCGTGGCGGAGGCAGTCCTCGCACCCGTCGGAGCACGGCTCGACCTCTTGGACCTGGTCGAGATGGTGGCAGAACTCCTCGGCTTCGGTCATCGCACCTCTCCACCGTGCGTCGGCGTCGTGCGTGCCGGCTGCCGGCCGATCGTACCCGGATCGTACGGCCTCGAGCGTCCTGGCCGGTGCAGGACGTCGGCCCGGTGACGGCCGACCGGTCCGGCGGCCCGATCCCCTGCCGGCTGAGCCGGGCGGACGTTCCGGACGGGTCGGGGGCCGCCCGGCGCCGCCATCCGGCCGGATCGGGGAGCTTGCGTGTGCCGGCTCGAGGCCAGGGCCGAGGCCACATGGTCGGCCAGCGTCTCGAGGGCCCGGACCTCCTCGCCCTCGAGTTGCAGCGGACGGGAGTGGGCCAGGACCACGCTGCCCAGCCGGAGCTCGCTGGGCCCACAGGGGGAGGACCACCACCACTCGGGCGCCGCCGTCGCCGCAGCGAGTCGCTCCCGACGAAACCCCGTCCCACGGCGTCGCCCCCCGGTGTAGCAGGAGCGGATGTCGTTCACCAGCGACGACAGAGAGTAGAGCTCGGCCGTGGTCAGCCCGATGCAGCGCCGTTCCGAGCGGGCCGACGGCCGCCTCGACCGACGGGCCGTCCGGGCCGTCGATGATCAGGGCGGCGGAGTCCATAGGGAAGCCTCCCGTAGGCACCGAGCAGACCGGTCGGGCATCGTGGGCCGAGTCGGCCACGCCGCGAGATGGCGATCGAGGCCTGGACCATCCGGTCCCACGACGACTCCTCGAGGTGGTCGCCGATCACGTGCCAGCCGGTCGGCCAGCAGTGCCGCGCATGCGCTCTCGATCTGTCCGAGCATGCCCGCTCGGCAGCGGGATCAGGGACTCCACGTTGAGGGCGCCGATGGTCCTGTCCCCGATCGTGATCGGGACGCAGATCTCCGACACCACCCCCGGGATGGCCTCGAGATAGCCGGGATTCTGCGAGACGTCGGGCACCACGATCGGTCGACCGGTTTCCATGTGCGTCCGGTGATCCCGGCGCGAGCCGGACATGCCGTCGAGGATCTGCCACAGGCCTCGTTGGGCGACGCAGCGGAGCTCCCCGTGGCGCTCGAGGTAGATGCTGGGCATGATCTGCCCCTGCCGGAACAGATGCTCGACCACCAACGAGCACGCCCATGATGCCGTCGGTGGCCCGCTCGACGGCTTCGACCAGTCGGGCTTCGGGCGCCACCGGTCCTGTAGCCGCGGGCGAACCACCGTCATCCTGAACGGAGACCGGTCAGGGGTGACCGAAGGAGTGACGGCCGGCCAGGCCGGACCGGGTCGTGCCAGCAGGTACCCCTGGACCAGATCGACCTCGGCGTCTCGCAGCACCTCGAGCTCGGTCGGCGTCTCCACCCCCTCGGCGATGACGCTGGTGCCCACCTCGCCGGCGAAGGCCGCCACCGCACTGACCAGGGCTCGGCGATTCCGGTCGCGGTCGAGATCGCGGACCAGTTCGCGGTCGAGCTTCAAGAAGTCGGGGGTGAGCTCGATCACGTGCCGCAGGCTCGAGTATCCCGGCTCCCGGTGTCGTCGATGGCGATACGAACGCCGCGGGACAACCAGGGAGCCAGGTCGTGGCGAAGTTCCGTGCGTAGTCCTCGACCGCCTCCTGCTCGGTGAGCTCGATCACCAGTCGTTCGGGGAGTTCGTCGAGGAGGTCCATTGCCGCCGGGTCGGCCAGCAGCGAGGGGCTGAGATTGACGAACAGCAGACGGTCGTCAGGGGTGGGCCCGAGGCTGGCGGCCGCCCGCAGACAGGCGATCTCGAGGTGGCTCCGAAGGCCGACCTCTCCGGCTCTGGCCAGCCACCAGTCAGGAGGCCGCACCGGCGGCAACGGCATGCGGGCCAGGGCCTCGTATCCGACGATGAGTTGGTCGGCGGTACGCACCACCGGTTGGACGTGGGCCTCGACCACTCCCGGGCTCGCACAGGTGCTTCGATGGCGCCCCGGACCGCGACGGCGTTGCCCGGCTCCACTTCCAGGAGCCCGGTACGGGGAACCATTGCCCTGCATCGGCCCTTCAACGCTCGAGCTTGAGCGCGCCGGCCGGAAAATCCCGAGGTCGGGGGGCGGGAGGAGGGCGCAGGCCGTTACCCGGACCCACTCAGGGCGGCAGTCGCCGAGCGGTGGGTTGTATCGGGAACCGCACAGACACGGTCTCGGACTCGGTGGCAGTGGTGACGGGAAATCCCGACTTGCGAAACACCGCCAGCATGGCGTGGTTCTCCGCCAGGGTCTGGGCGGTGAAGACGGTGATGCCCCGACACAGTGCCGCATCGACCAGTTGCTCGAGAAGGACAGTACCGATGCCATGGTGTTGGTACTCGTCGGACACGACAAACGCCACCTCGGCCTCCGACGTCGCCGGTGTGCGTTCGTAGCGGCCGACGGCGACGATGCGGTCGTGGCACTCCGCCACCAGGGCCAGCCGATCCATGTAGTCGACATGGGTGAAGTGTTCGATCTCCGGGGCCGACAACACCGGGTGAATGAAAAAGAACCGTCGGTACACCGAGCGATCCGACAGTCCGCGGTGGAACACCACCAGCCCGACCTCGTCGCCGGGCCGAATCGGTCGGACGTGGATCCGCTCGCCCCGCGACGTCACCATCTCGCTCACCAGGTCGTCCGGATAGCTCTGATCCCGAGGTGGTCCAGCATCCGGACCAGGTGCCGTTGCCGGCGGTCGAGAACGCTCGTCCCGTTCTCCAGATTCGTTCACGGCCGGTGGACCTCTCCTCTGGCGGCGCGGTTCGCCCATCTCGAGCCCGACCCGAACACGCGGCGTCGGCCCAGCGTGGCACACCCCGGCCGGGCCACGGGTGACGGGCCGGTTCGGCTTCCCCCTTCCCGCCCGTTCGGTCTACCGTGAGACGAAAGGACGACGGTGGGATCGTCGGGTCGAGACGGCCACGGCCACACCGGCCGCCGGCACGCCGCCATACCGCCCCCACTGTCGCCCGCGGTCCGGGGCGGGAGTTCGAACCGGAGGGACGACGTGGCACCGGAAACGATGAACGCATGGGTGGTGGAGAGCCCGGGTCCGATCGACGCCCACCCGCTCCGCCACGTCGAGCGGCCGGTACCGGTTCCGGGGGCGGGTGAGGTGCGGGTGCACGTGCGAACGTGCGGAGTATGCCGGACCGATCTCCACCTGGCCGAAGGTGACCTCATGCCGAAGCACCCCCGGGTCGTCCCGGGTCACGAAGTGGTAGGGATCGTCGACCGGCTGGGGCCGGGGTGCGAGCGGTTCAGCGAGGGCGACCGGGTAGGCGTGCCCTGGCTGGCCTGGACCTGCGGAGTCTGCCGCTTCTGCACCGTCGGCCGGGAGAATCTCTGTACCGATCCGCGGTTCACCGGATGGGACGTGGACGGCGGCTATGCCGAGTACACGGTGGTCAACGAAGGGTTCGCCTATGCAATCCCCGAACGGTTCAGCGACGAGGAGGCAGCACCCCTTTTGTGCGCAGGCATCATCGGCTACCGCGCCCTGCGCCGCTCCCGACTTCCCGCCGGTGGCCGATTGGGGATCTACGGATTCGGAGGATCGGCCCACCTGGCGGCCCAGATCGCCATGGGTGAGGGCGCACGCGTCCACGTGCTGACGCGGGCGGCCGCGGCCCGTGATCTGGCCACCCGGCTGGGAGCGGTGAGCGTCGGGGACGCATCAGCCCCGCCACCCGAGCCACTTGATTCCGCCATCCTCTTCGCCCCGGTCGGCACGTTGGTGTTGCCGGCCCTCGAGGCACTGGAGCGCGGCGGCACGTTGGCCATCGCCGGGATCCACCTCACCGACATCCCCCCGCTCGACTACGAACGACACCTGTTCGAGGAGCGGGACCTGTGCAGCGTGACGGCGAACACCCGTCAGGACGGTCTCGAGTTTCTCCAGGCCGCGGCGGCACTGCCCGTGCGGGTGTCCACGGTCCCCTACGACATGGACCAGGCCAACCGGGCGCTGGCCGACCTGGCCCATGACCTGGTCGACGGGGCGGCGGTGTTGGTGAACCGCTGGTGAGCTCCACCGCCGACCGGTTCCCATCGGGCCCGTCCCTGGCCAGGGCGCGCCTCAGCGTTGAGCCTTCTTGCAATTGGCACTGAGTGCCAATAAGATTCGGCCGTCAGCGTCTTGCCCATCCGCCTGCTCCCCACCGGGGCGTTTCTCGAGACGCGCCCCGACCGGGACGGGCGTGGGCCACGGGCGCTACCGGGTCGAGAGCGAGTTGAGCAGAGCCATGGGTGGACGTGTGGAAGGAAAGGTGGCCTTCATCACCGGCGCCGCTCGGGGGCAGGGTCGTAGCCACGCCCTCAGACTGGCCGAAGAAGGCGCCGACATCATTGCCGTCGATGTTCTCGAGAACTACCGGTCGGTCGTCTATCCGATGGCGACACCGGCCGATCTGGACGAGACGGCCACGCTGGTCGAGGAGAGGGGACGCCGCATCGTCACCGGCAAGGCCGACGTCAGAGACCCGGACTCGCTCACCACTGCTCTCGGCCAGGGGGTGGCCGAGCTCGGGCATCTGGACATCGTCTGCGCCAACGCCGGAATCTGTTCCGTCCAGACGTGGGACCAGGTCGATGCCAAGACATGGCAGGACACCCTGGACACCAATTTGACCGGGGTGTGGAACACCATGGTGGCGGCCGTTCCCCATCTGATCGCCAATGGCGGCGGGTCGATCATCGCCACCAGCTCGGTGGCGGGCATCAAGGGCCTCCCCTTCGTCACCCCGTACGCCGCTTCCAAGCACGGCGTGGTCGGCATGGCCCGGTCGATGGCCCACGAGTTGGCCAAGCACCACATCAGGGTGAACACGGTCCATCCCACCGGCGTGAACACCCCGATGCTCCAGGGGCTCGGTGGCCTCGATCCGTTGCTCCGCCGAGACCCCGAGCTCGGCGGCATCTTCCAGAACACCTACCCGGTACAGACGGTGGAACCCCGAGACGTAAGCGAGGCCGTGCTCTACCTGGCCTCGGACGAGTCCCGCTACGTGACGGGTCTCGAGTTCACCATCGACGCCGGAGCCACCATCCGGTGAGCGGGAGCGGGGACCGGTTGCTCAGGAGAATGGGAATCCAGCAATGAAGAACCCATGGTTCGAAACGGTGGCCGAGGCTCAGCGCCGGGCGAAGCGGCGGTTGCCCAAGTCGGTCTACGCCGCGCTGGTGGCCGGTTCCGAGAAGGGGCTCACCGCCGGCGACAACGTAGAGGCATTCGCCGAGTTGGGCCTGGCCCCCCATGTGGCCGGGCTGTCGGCCAAGCGCGATCTCTCCACCACGGTGATGGGGCAACCGATCTCGTTCCCGGTGGTCATCTCCCCCACCGGCGTCCAGGCCGTGCACCCGGACGGCGAGGTCGCGGTGGCCCGGGCGGCTGCAGCCCGGGGGACGGCCATCGGGCTCAGCTGCTTTGCCAGCAAGTCGATCGAGGAGGTGGCGGCGGCCAATCCCCAGGTCTTCTTCCAGACCTACTGGATCGGGGACAAGGACGAGATGTCCGAGCGGATCGAGCGGGCCCGGGCGGCAGGAGCGGTGGGCCTCATCGCCACCTTCGACTGGTCGTTCTCCAACGGACGTGACTGGGGGAGCCCGGCCATCCCCGAACGCATCGAGCTGAAGACAGCCGTGCAGTTCGGACCCGAGGTGCTGCTCCGGCCCCGGTGGCTCCGGGAGTTCGCCCGCACGCTGTCGGTGCCCGATCTGACCGTACCCAACCTGGCCCGGCCCGGTGAGCGGTTGCCCACCTTCTTCGAGGCCTACGGCAGGTGGATGCAGACACCGCCGCCGTCATGGGACGACGTCGCCTGGCTTCGCCAGCAGTGGGGCGGCCCGTTCATGCTGAAGGGCGTGACCCGGGTGGACGACGCCAGACGGGCCGTCGACGCCGGAGTGACCGCCATATCGGTGTCCAACCACGGCGGGAACAACCTCGACGGCACCCCGGGCACGATCCGGGTGCTGCCGGTCATCGTCGACACCGTCGGCGACCAGGTCGAGGTCTTGCTCGACGGTGGGGTGCGCCGGGGCGGTGACGTAGCCAAGGCACTGGCCCTGGGCGCCAGGGCCGTGATGATCGGACGCGCCTACCTGTGGGGCCTTGCCGCCAACGGCCAGGCCGGGGTGGAGAACGTATTGGACATCCTGCGCGGGGGGTTGGACTCGGCCGTGCTGGGGCTGGGCCACGCGTCGATCGAAGGATTGTCGCCCGCCGACCTCGTCGTCCCGCCCGGTTTCACCCGCACCATGGGGGCGCAGGACCAGGTCTGACTCACCGCCGGCCCCGACGCCTCCGGACCAGCACGACGGTGGGCCAGGTCGCAACCGCCGCCAACAGGACCACGACGACCCCGATCCCCAACTTTCCGGAGCCGGCCATGACGAACCCGATCAGGGCGACCAGGGCGACCGACCAGGCCGCCACGGCGCCGACCACAACGACCGGCGTGCCGATGACGTGGCCACGTCCCCCGAACGAGGACCACGGTTGATCGAGATCGCCTTCGGGTGACGGTTCCCCGGCCACGTCCCGATCGGCGGGCGTATGGTCCGACCGCTTGGCGAACAGCAGGGCCACCGGAGCGGCCCATCGCTCCAGACGGAGTACGAGGTCGGGGTTCCTCGAGATCAGGAGATTGCTGCCGATGGCGAAAACGACGTAGAGGATGAATCCCACGTGGGCGAGGAACCCGATCGGGATCAGCAGGATCAAGATCACAACCCGCGCCACGTTCAGCCCGGCCCGCGACAGGTTCCGACGGGCGGTGGGTGCGTCGGGATCGGCACGCGCCGCCCGGGCCAACAGTTCGGTCCCCTCTCGGCGCTTGCCGGCGGCGCGCAAGGCAACGCCGAGATTGTTGAGAGCCGCGTAGTTGTCCGGCTCGATGGCCAGCGCCCTCCGGCTCGCGGTGATGGCGGCATTCCAGTTCTTCGTCCCCAGCGCCACCAGGCTGGCGGCCACCCAGGTGGCGGCGCTGTTCGGGGCCATCCGGATGGCTTCTTGGGCGGCGTCGTCCGCTTGGCGGAGCTCGCCGGTCAGCGGAAGCGCCTGGGCCAGTCCGATGTGGGCGTTGGGGTCCCACGGAGCCAGCCGGACCGCCTCCCGGGCCGAGGCGACCGCCTCCCGGCCCAGCCGGGCCCGATCGGCGGCGGAGCTCTGCCTGGCCAGCGTCGACAGGGCGGTGCCCCGCAGACGGAATCCGATTGCCGATTCCGGAGCCAGGCGGATGGCCTCGTCGGCCATCTGCGCCGCTTCGGACAGACGGCCCTCGCCGTAGAGGGCCCGGGACCATTCGCAGAACGGGCGGGGGTCCAGTGGCACCAGGGCCGACGCTTCCCGGGCCCGGTCCGCCGCGGCCTGGTACCGCCTGACCCTGATGAGGGCATCCGCCTCGGCCAGGAGGGAGATGACCCGTTCGCCGGAGTCCGTCACGGTGCCGCCTAGCGGTACCGGCGCTGTCGCAGGTGGGCGGCCAGCTCGTCGTACTCACCGGCGGCGTTGGCATAACGCACGTGGTTGCGGGCCGACTCGAACCATGCGGCGGTGCTCGGGCGGGTGGCGGCGATGGCGGCCCGGAGCTGATCGGCGCCGATCGGTTGCACGTTCGAGGTCCGCAGGGCCTCGCCGAGAGCGCGCTCGGCGGCGTCCTCGCACGCCAGGCGGAGGTCGGCGCCAGACATCCCGTCGGTCAGCCGGGCCAACTCGTCGAAATCGACAGGACCGAGCGGCCGGTCCCGAAGGTTGGAGCGGAGGATGGCCGCTCGGGCCTCGGCGTCCGGTGGGAGGAGCAGCATGGTCCGGTCGAAACGCCCCGGTCGCCGCAACGCCGGATCGACGTCCCAGGGCTGGTTGGTGGCACCGATGACGAAGATGCCCTCGTTGGACGTCTCCACTCCGTCGAGCTCGACCAGCAACTGGGCCACCACGTTGCGGGCCGAGCTCCGGCCCAGATCCATCCGGGAGTGGCCGATGGCATCCAACTCATCGAAGAAGAGGACGCACGGGGTATTCCGCCTGGCCATGTCGAACAGATCGTGCAGCTGCTTCTCCGAGTTGCCCAACCACATGTCGAGGATCTGGTGCAGGCCCACCGTCACGAACCGGGCCCCCAGCTCGCCGGCTACCGCCCGTGCCAGAAACGTCTTGCCGCATCCCGGCGGCCCCCAGAGCAGGAGGCCGCCCCGGAGATGAGCGCCATAGGTCCGCCGTAGCTCGGGATTGCGCAGCGGCGCCAGGAACGACTGCTCCAGCCGCTCCTTGACGTCATGCAGGCCCCCCACGTCGGCGAGCGTCACCGGCTCGAGATAGCCGGCATCGGCCAACACGTCATGGAGGAACTGGTCCCAGTCGGGCTCTTCAGAAGGCTCCCCGTCGACGGTGCCGGCCGAGATCGGCTCACCGCCGACGGGGCCTTCGGCGGTCACTGCCTGCTCCTTCGGGGGCGGGACTTGTCCAAGCGGGCCCGAGAGCGAATCATGCATCCGCTTCCAGCCCGGCGCCCGGGGGTCGCCGAGGACGTTCCCGACCCGGGCCGCCATCCCCAGCGCCTCGACGTGATCCGGTTCGGCGTGGAGCACGTCTTCGAGCTGGCCCAGCGCATCCTGTGGGCGGTCGGCATCGATCAACAGCCCGGCCAGGTGGATACGGAGGGCGGCGTTGGCGGGCTCGGCCGCTACCGCGGCCTCGATGGCGCGGATGACGTCGGGTTCTGGTGCCATCTGGTCCTCATCGTATGTCGACCGACCCGGGTTACCGTCGGCCCACTCGGGGAGTCGAAACCCGACCGTCAACTCCGCCTCGACACCCGCCCGGGATGCTGGTATGGGGGACTTGCACGCGCTAGGTTGCCCTCTTGCGCACCATTATGGAATTCACCAATCCCGTGAACGAACAGAGCCGAGCCCCGGGTGGCGATACCGCACAGGTCGACGCCGAAGTGGCAAAGCGGATGAGCGAGGACGGATTCGCCGTCCTGGGCCGCTTGGACCCCGATCTCCACTCGAAACTGCTGGGGGCTCTCGAGACAGTAGGCGAGGCGCACCGCGACGACTTCTCCGAGCTGGGGCTCCATCTCCTGTCCTGTTTCCACGCCAACGCCGACCTCATGGACATCGTCGACTGGCCGCCGTTGCTGGCGACGATCGTCCAGCTCCTCTCGCCCAATGTGTACATGCACCACAGCCACCTGGACATCCATCCACCAATCGAAGAGACTCCCGGCCATCGATGGCACCGGGACGGCGGCGTGCAGGGTCGCGAGATGGGACTCATGCCGATCGACCAACCCCGGCTGTCGGTGAAGGCAGCCGTGTTCCTCACCGATGTGCTCGAGCCTGAGGACGGCGCCATGGAGCTCGTCCCCGGCAGCCACCGCGATGCGACTTCCCGTCGGACCGAGGTCGGCCCGGACGAGGGCGTGTCCCTCACGGTGCCGGCCGGCACGGTGGCACTCTTCGATGCCAGGGTGTGGCACCGGCGGCGGGACAATATCGGGCACAACACCCGCAAGGCCCTGTTCTTCGCCTACACGTATCGGTGGATCTCGACCCGTGAGGAGCCGTCCGAGGGTCTGCCCGGTTGGGCGGACCTTGGTCCCGTGCGCCGGCAGCTGTTCGGCGATCGCACCTGGGACGCGTTCTATCCGGCCCCGGGTGAGCTGCCGCTCGAGCAGTGGGTGGGGAACCCGGGGTAATCGGGGTTCATCTCCAAGCTCCGGGGGATCCCCGAATCTGCCAGTCGGCAGCGGTAAATTCCCCGGGATGGCTAGGCAACGCTGGAATCCGGATGAGAGCTCGTGGTCCGATCCATCTCAGGTGTTCACCGATACTCAGAGAGTCGACCTGTTCAACGACCCGAGATGGGAGAGCTCTACGCACTCCTCGTCGAGGCGGTCGGCGGCTCTCAAGACCCATGATCACTCCGGCAGGACGGCCGGCAAGGCCTCTGCTCTCTGGCGCCATTTGGTGAAGCGCGGCGCTCACAGCCGCGACTGATCCTGACGCCTCCGGCCGGCGGAGCGGTCGCACGCCGTTCGCCCCCCGACCATCGGTAGCCGGAGGCCCCGACCGGTGCACCCGGGGTGCCAGCCATGCCCCCCACGGAGTGTCCTGACCGTCGGTCCCCCACCCGGTGACGGGTGATGGAGACAGGATTAGGCAATAAACTTGACTATCAAGAGTCAGCGTCACAGAATGTCGGCGTGAACGACCCAGGGCCGGCCGGAATGGCCACACCGACCTTGATGCGATCGGCTCGGGGCGCCTACGCCCGCTCCATTCGGGCCCACCTCCACGCCATCGGCATCGATGACCTGCCGAGGAACGGCGCCTTCATCCTGACGGGGATCGACACCACCGGCGGGCCCAGGGGGGACCTGTCGTCCGACCTCGGGGTCACCAAACAGGCCGTCAGCCAAGTGATCGACATCCTGGTGAGCCGGGGCTACCTCGAACGCACTGCCGACCCCGACGATCGCCGCCGCATTGTTCTCGAACTGACCGAACGCGGCCGGCAGGCGGCGGACGCCGTGTCTCGGGGAGTGGAGGCGGTCGATCTCCAGTTACGGGAACACGTGTCGCCCCGACAGATCGAGGCCATGCGGTCCGTACTCGTCGCCCTCACCGACATCAAGAGCACCAGCTTGGTGTCGGGAACCGGTCTGAAGCGGCCACCGCGTCAGTTCCGTCATTTCAGCCCTATCTTCCCGGTGCGGAACCTGGCTGATGCGCTCGCCCACTACTCGACCCTCGGCTTCAATACCTTCGCCGACGCCGACGGTGATCACTACGGTTTCGCCAACCGCGAAGGAACCAGCTTGCACCTGGCTGCCGATCCCACCCACGATCCCTCCCACCATGCATCGACGTATCTCTACGTCGGCGACGCCGACGCCCTCTACGAGGAGTGGAGCCGGCCCGGCGTCGGCGGCCGCACCCTGCCGGTAGGACCCACCGAGTACAAGATGCGAGAGGGGTCGCACACCGACCCGGACGGGAACCTCATCCGTTTCGGCTCGCCCGAAGAGGAGTGAGTTTCGAGACGTCTGCGCACCGTTGGAGGGCATGTGGCACGGTGGTAGACCGAGCCCAGGCCGAGCGGCCAGGGACCGGCGACCACCACCCGTAGTTGGAGAAAGGGATAGGCGACCGAGATGACATCACCAAGTGCCCGTAGTCGGAGCCGGTTCATCGATCCGTCGATCGATGGCTATGCCACCGCTCATTCCGCCGGCCCGGACGCACACCAGCTCGAATTGCAGCGCATCACCCAGGAGAAGACCGGGCCGGCTGCCGGTATGCAGATCGGCGATGACCAAGCGGTGCTCATGGAAATGGTGGTTCGGGCCATGGGCGCAAAACAGGCGGTCGAGATCGGTACGTTCACCGGCTATTCGGCTCTGGCGGTGGCCCGGGGCCTTGGACCCGACGGACACCTCCTCTGTTGTGACGTCAGCGAGGAATGGACCGCGATTGCCCGCCAGGCCTGGAAAGAGGCCGGCGTCGCCGATCGGATCGAGTTGCGGATCGGCCCGGGACTCGACACCCTCCGCTCGCTGCCGTCGGACCTGCAGTTCGATTTCGCCTTCATCGACGCCGACAAAACCGGCTACCCCCAGTACTACGAGGAGGTCCTGGCCCGCCTACGGCCGGGGGGTCTCATACTTCTCGACAACATGCTGCAGGGGGGCCGCGTCGTCGACGATGCGGCGGTCGACGACAGTGTCAGCGCCATCCGCTCCCTCAACGACACCATTGCCGACGATCCACGGGTGGTCGTGGTCCTGGTCCCCATCGGTGACGGCGTCAGCTTCGTCCAGAAGATCTGAAGACGTCCGGAGAATGCGTGGCTAGTGCCGGGTGCCGGCTCGACCCCACTTCGGTCGGAAGGCGATCACGCCCCCCGGACTGCCGGACGCGGTGGTGCCCACCCCCATCACCACCATGTTGCCGGATATGGCAATGCCGCTCCAGCACCAGTTGGGCAGGTCGAGCGTGGCCACCACCACCCCGGTGTCCGCATCACGGACCTGGGCGATGGAGCTGAACACCTGGCAGCTGAAGGTGAACCCATCGGCAAAGGTGGTGGCGCCGAAGGACTGGGCGTTGTTGGCGTCCCAGAGGACCTTGCCGGTGGCGGCGTCGATGGCGAAGAAGCTCGGGTTCTGTATCGGGGCGTCGCCCGGAGCCGAGGGCTCACAGAGCGGACCGCCGGAGTCGCCGATGGCGGTCGCCCCGTAGATGGTCGTGCCGTTGAAGGCAGGGGTACCGATGAACCCGCCGGCAGCTCCGCCGAAGACGACCCGTGTCGACCATCGAATGGCTCCGGTGGCGGGATCGAGTGAGACATAGGCACCGTCCTTGCCGAATGCCCCCAGAAAGTCCGGGGTGCCGTCGGCCGACAGACCGGCGGTGGTCCCGACTTCGTCGAAGTCGCACCCCGGATCGGCACCGACCGCGTCGGTGGACCAGCGCAGGGTTCCGTCCCTGGCCCCGAGGGAGAGGACCGTCTCGGCGGTCGTCGTCTCGGTGTTGGAGCCGTTGCAGTCAGCCACGGTGAACACGACGTCGTCGAGGCCGGGCAGATAGGTGCCCGAAGACCAGACGTTGCCACAACCGTCGTCGAGGATCTGACCCGACGGGGACACGTCGGTCTGGTAGATCCACACCGGGTCACCGGTCAACAGACTGGCGGCCACGATGTATCCCCGCTCGTTGGCCTCGCCGTCGGTGTCGACGCCGATGTAGACGTTCCCGTCCTCGACGATCGGGGAGGAGAAGATCCTGGTCTGATCGGTGGTGGGCGACGGGGGCACCGAGGGCATGCCGTCGTAGACGTGCTTCCAGAACAAGGTCCCCGTTCGGGCGTCCAGGGCGTAGAGGGTGAACCCGCCACCGAAGATGATCAGGGCCGGATGCGACCTGCCACCGCGCTCGTACCACGCCGAAGAGGTCACCAGTCCCCCGTCTGACTCGCCATCGCGGGGTCGTTCGCCGGGGTAGGGCGTGACCCCGGTCTGGGAATCGAGTTGATAGGACCACCGCAGCTTCCCCGTGGCCAGGTCCACCGCGTAGAACTTGGTGTCCCACGACCCGAAGTAGGCCACCCCGTCGACAATGGTCGGGGTGGCCGTGACCGCGTCCCCGGTGGGAAAGAACCAGGCCTCGTGCAGGGTCCCCACGTTGCCGGCGGTGATGGAGGAGTTGGTCACGAAGTCGTGTTCGGGTCCGTTGCCGAAACTGGCCCAGCTCTTCCGGCCCCAGACGGCCGGCGTGTGCCCTCTCGGGCTGCTGGCCCCGGCGACCAGAGCGGCCGAGGCGATCGAACAGACGACGAAGACGACGGCGCTGGTGCACGCCAGCGCCGAGCGGCGCCACCTCCTTGTTCCCCCCGTGGTCATCTCACCGGCCCCTGCTCACCTCATTCGCCCTCCGAAGGACTCTCCGGCGTGGGCAACGGCGTGGGATGGTTCGGGAACGGACAGATCTCGACGCGACTGGGTACGCACACGGTGGCGCTGGTGGGGAAGGCGAAATGACCGGCGACCGTCACCGGTGGGTCGGGCGACTCGTTGGCGCCGAAGGTCACTCTCATCAGCCGTCCGTTGTAGTTCTCCGGACCGCAATTGCTCAGCCCACCCGAACACACGATGTGGATGTCGATGAAGTACAGGGTCCCATTCGGAGCAAAGGCCATCCCGAACGGGTTGAAGCCATTGGGATCGGCCCCGAAATCGGCCAGCGACTCGCCGGGAACGCCGGGCCGGTCCATCGGTTGACCGCTGGCGTTGAACCACTCGATCACGTCATTGGCACTCCCGCCGCCGAAAATGGAGGAGATGGCGTAGCAGCCACAGGTCGGGTCCTTGGCCACCCCCATGGGGACGGGCAGATCGCTGCCCGTGGCCTGGAAGAACACCGACGAGGAGATGTCGGCCCGGGGATAGACACCCCCCGGGCACTGGGTCGCGCTGGTGGGGAAGGACGAATGATCGAACTCGAGGACGTCGCCCGGGAAGCCCCCGGTCGACGACCCGGCTTGGGGCACCAGCAGGTTCCCGTTGGGCATGGCGGTCATCATCCCGGGTTGGGACAGGCCGCCGGTGCCGTCATCGTGGTCGCTCCCCACACCACCGGCGGTCGGTCCGTAGAGGATGCACGAAGTGGTGTAGGAGGGGGCGAACCACTCGATCAATCGACCCGAGGTGGGTACCGGGAACGCCCCCTGGGCCGTGCCGATGTCGCTGGCAAAGACGTTGTGCTGGGCGTCGACGGCGCATCCCGTGTAGGTGGCCTGGCCGTTGTACACACCGGTCGGATCGGGTGGCGAGTCTTCACCGGGAAGCCCCGGCGCCATCCGGTAGGGGCCGGGGACGTAGAGGGTCTTGCCGGTGAAATTCCCGTGGACGTCGTTCATCTCTTCGCTGATCGCCGGCTGTTTGAACGGATAGGTCGGCGGTCCCCCGGGATTGTTCTGGCTCTCGTTGGTGGGGTCGGACCCGCCCACCCAGCGACCGGTCCCGTCATTGAGAAGGCAGACCTGACCGTTCAGATCCCAGGGCGCCATGAGCTGGCCCTGACCGTGGTTGGCCGACTCGTAGTAGTCCACCTCCTCGTCCTGGTCCCAATAGACCAGGTAACCGGATCGGGGGCCGGAAGAGCTCGACTTTTGGTTGACCGGCGGTGGCGGCGGTTGTGCTGGTCGAGATGCAGGCCACCAGCACCAGCACCAGGATCAATCCCAGAGCCACCAGGTTGGTGCGGCGGGCGGTCGCGGGCGGCGCGCCCCGGTTTCGCATGTGCCGTCTCGAGCGGGGACGGCGTTGTCATCGCCGGACCCTCACGCTGTTGGAGTTCGCCGATGCCGGACCCGACCCCAGGGAGTTCTCGGCGGTCACCGTGAAGGCGTAATGGACGCCCCTGGTCAGTCCGCTCACCGTGGCCGACGTCGACCCGACACCGACATCCACGGTGCCTGCACCTCCGAGCGGTACTCACCACGTAACCCGACACCGGAAGACCACCGGCGGGGCTGACCGGTTGAAGCCAGTTGACGACGGCCGAGCGACTGCCGGCAGTGGCGGTAACCGAACGAGGCGGCCCGGGAACGGCGGGGCCGCCGGAGAGATCGCGCACGCAGTTGTTGGCGGTGTCAGAGATGAGGAGTGAGTTCCCTCGCGGCGAAGGCGACCCCGAGCGGCACCGAGAGGGCGGCGCTCGTTCCCGGTGCCGGTGCTCCCATGCCGGCCGGGCAGCTGGTGGCCCCACCACCGGCAATGGTGTAGATGTCCCCGGTGGTCATCGGCTGCCCGTAGAAGGTGCCGTCGGCCGCGGCCACCACCCGGATCACGTTGTTGGCCGAGTCGGCGAAGATCACGTTCCCGGTGGGATCGACGGTGATTCCGGCCGGGGAGGACAGCTCGGCCGCCCCCGCCGGGCCGCCGTCTCCGGCCGAGCCCTGGGTACCGTCACCGGCCAGCCGGTAGACGTCGCCGGCCTCCATGGGAACTCCGTAGAAGGTACCGGTTGCAGCGGCCACCACCCGCACCTCGTTGTTGTCGTAGTCACCGACCACCAGGTTGCCGAATCGGTCGACGGCCACACCCACGGGCAGTTGGAAGGTGGCGTCGCTGGCGGGGCCCCCATCCCCGGTGTCCCCGGGACCCCGGTCCCGGCGAGGGTGTAGATGTCGCCGGCGGTCATCGGACGCCCATAGGAGGTGCCGGTGGTGCCGGCGATAACCCGAACCCGGTTCCCGTAGAACTCGGTGAAGACGATGTTGCCGGATCCGTCGACGGTCAGGTTCTCGGGTGCGTTTACCTCGGCCCGGGTGGCGTCGCCCGTCACCGGTGCTGCCGATGGCGCCGGTGCCGGCGAGGGTGTAGATCCCGCCGGCGATCATCGAATGTCCGTAGTAGGTGCCGGTGGTGTCGGCCACCACCCGGATCCGGTTCCCGGCGAACTCGGCGACGAGCAGATTTCCCGCCGCGTCGAACGCCAGCCCGGAGGGGGCGTCTATCTCCGCGCTGGGACCGTTGGTTCCGTCCGGACTGGTCCCGGCGGTCCCGTCTCCGGCCACCGTATACAGATCTCCTCCGGTCATGGTCTGACCGAAGTACGTACCCGAATGCACTGGTACGAACCGGACCCGATTGTTGTTCTGGTCGGCGACGGCCACGTCTCCCGCTGCGTCCGCCGGCAACTCCGGTGGGCAGGTTGAACACGGCGTCGGCGGCCGGACCTCCGTCGCCGGAGAATCCACCCAGTGCTCCGGTGCCGGCCACTGTTTCGATGTCGTCGGCAGAGACGGACCGGCCGTAAACGGTGCCCGGGGAGGCGGCGATCACCCGGACCCGGTTGTTCCCCGAGTCCGCCACGACGATGTTGCCGCTGCCCGTCGACCACCACACCCCGGGGCGAGGAGAGGGCGGCGCCCGCCGCCGGGCCCCCGTCACCCGAGAACTCCGCATTACCTGTTCCGGCCACGGTGTAGATGTCCCCGGCGGCCACCGTCAACCCGTAGGAGGTGCCCGACTCCTCAGCCACCAGCCTCACTCGGTTGTTGCCGTAGTCGGCCACCACCACGTTCCCGTGGGCATCGACGGCGACGCTTTCGGGCTGGTCGAGCTCGGCGCCGGCAGCGGCGGCATGGTCGCCGGCATAGCCGGCCTTGCCGTCACCGGCCACCGTGTAGATGTCTCCGGCGGTCATCGACCGCTGGTAGAAGGTTCCGCTCGCCGCGGCCACCACCCGGACCTCGTTGTTGCCGAGGTCGGCAATGACCAGGTTGCCGTGGGTGTCCACGGCCACGCCGGTGGGTTGGTCGAGCTCGGCGCCGACGGCGCTGGTGCCGTTGCCGGCGTCGCCGGCAGTGCCACCACCGGCCACCGTGTAGATGTCTCCGGCGGTCATCGACTGACCGTAGAAGGAGCCGGTGGTAGCGGCCACCACCCGGACCACATTGTTGCCGGAATCGCAGATGACGAGGTTCCCCGAGCCATCCAGGGCGATACCGGCCGGATAGGCGAGTTGAGCACTGGTTGCCGCACCGGCGTTCCCGGCGTAGCCCCAGGTGCCATCACCGGCCACGGTTGTGATCTGGCCCGCGGTCACCGCTGTTCCCAGCAGCGTTTCCGTGGTCGTGGCCACTACCCGGATCCGGTTGTTCTGGTTGTCGGCGATGTAGAGGTTGCCGTCTCGGTCCACGGCCAGCCCATAGGGTCCGTCGCACGAGGCATCGGCGGCCGGTCCTCCGTCCCCGCCGAACCCCCGTGTGGCGATATTGCCCGAACAGGCCGCGTTCGCCTCACCGCCGGAAGCTGTGAGGTCCCTGACCACCATGAGTGTCCCGTCCCCGATTTCGAGGCCGCCCGACGGAGTCGTCGCCAAGGAGACCGGGTTCTGCGCCACCGTGGTCCCCTGGCCGGCACCGGTCCCACCGATGGTGGTCAGAACCGGAGAAGATGAGGCGGCGAACGAGAGACCGGCCGCGATTCCGGCTGCGCAGACGATCACCACCACCAGGACCACCGGAACGATACGGCCCCGCCGTCGGAACTCAGAGGTCATCGCCCCGGGCACGACCGACCATGGCCCGGGTCGAACTACATCGGCCGGATCCTCCGATCACCGATGCCAGACGACCAACTCTCATCGGATCCGCCCCGATCCGATCCCCCGGTGGTGGCACGGTGCCATTGTTCCAGAGGCCAGCCCGGCCTGCTGGTTGAGGTCATATCCAGGCACATCGCCCCTCTGGTCCGGCCGGGTAGGGGACCGGTCGATGACCTCGGACCACCGGTTGGGACCGGGCCCGGACAGGGGTCCCATCGGCCACCGGGACGGGCCGAACTTCGTCGCCTCACGCGGTGCGAGGAGCGAAGGGAACGGCGAAATCGCAATCGGGCGCGCTCCCCTCGGTCCTCGGCGGTGGAGCCAGGTAGGTGATGCGGACCCCGAGGTCGACCGGCTCCACCCCTCGCTCGTCAGCCCAGGCCCGGAGAGATTCCGACACGAGTTGCCACTGGACTCCGTTGGTCTGGCCGCCGGGGCCGATGTCGATGAAGGCCTCGCTATGGGCAGGCTCGATGCGCAGAGACAGCTCGGGGAACTGCGACGCCAACGCCCCGGCCTCACCCTCGGGCACGGGCCGGCACCACTCGAGCGGGCCGTCACTGTCGTCGGTCACCTCACCCCAGTAGATGCAGAAAACGGCTCCGGCCCTCCCGTCCAGGCGCGGGGCCGAGCGTTCCTTGAAGAGCGCGATGAACTCCTTGCCGAGCGCCCAGGCGCCGTTGAGTCCCTCGACATTGCGCTTGAGGCACATCACGTTCCGGCTCGGGATCTCTCTTGTTTCTACCTCATACATGACGGACCTCTTTCCGTGTAGGCGATCTACCACGAAGCCGGCCAGCTCCCGTCTGGCGCTGTGATCGATCTCGATGACTGACCAGTACTCGGCAATTCGGGCGGCAGCGATCTCCGGCTCCAGTCCGAATTGCCTTGATCTCGGTGAGCGGGATCCCGAGTTGACGCAAAGATGCGACAAGGCGGGCCGGATCGAGCTGGTCAGCCGAGTAGTACCGATAGCCGGTGGTGGCATCGACACGCGCCGGAGCCAACAGCCCCATGTCGTCGTAGAGGCGCAGCGCCTTGGGCGACAGGCGGGAACGTCGGGCGAACTCGCCGATGCTCATTTGCTCCATGACCGACTCCTCCGTTGCCGGAGCATCCCTCCGACGAGCCCAGTGTGCGGCTTCCCCCGGGGTGAGGGTCAAGACGGTTGTTCACATCCGGGTCTTGTCAGCCCGGTCGTCGAGGATCGATCCGAGCCGGCAACGGTAGGGCCGGTGGGGATGGCCTCAGCGCTCGATCATCCGCATCTGCTCTTCGTTGTGGTGATCCCCGGCTGCGGGGGTGATCTTGTCCAGTCGGTCGAGTTGGTCGGGACTGAGCTGGATCTCGTCGGCACCGACGTTCTCCTCGACCCGGGATACCCGCTTGGTGCCGGGGATCGGGGCGATGTCGTCGCCCTGGGCGAGCAGCCAGGCCAGCGACACCTGCGCCGGCGTGCACCCGACCTCGTCGGCGATGGACTGGACCTCCTCGGCGCTGCTCAGGTTGCGCTGGAAGTTCTCACCGGTGAAGCGCGGGTTCGCCCTGTCGAAAATCGGTATCGGCCAAGTCGTCGGTCGAGCGCACCTGCCCGGTCAGGAACCCGCGGCCCAACGGGGAGTAGGCCACGAAACCGATGCCCAGCTCCCGCACTACCGGCAGCGTCCTGGCCTCGGGGTCCCGGGTCCACAGTGAGTACTCGGACTGCAGGGCGGTGATCGGATGGACGGCGTGGGCCCGGCGGATGGTGTCGGGGCCGGCCTCGGACAGCCCGATGTGGCGGATCTTGCCTTCGGCCACGAGTTCGGACAGCGCTCCTACGGTGTCCTCGATGGGGGTCCTCGGGTCGACCCGGTGCTGGTAGTAGAGGTCGATGTAGTCCACACCGAGCCTCTGGAGGGACCCCTCGAGGGCGACACGGATGTTCGCCGGTGAGCTGTCGAGCGTACCGGGACCTCCGCCGCGGTGGGAGACCATGCCGAACTTGGTCGCCAGTACCACCTGATCGCGCCGGCCGCTGATGGCCCGGCCGACGAGCTCCTCGTTGGTGAACGGCCCGTAGATCTCGGCGGTGTCGATCAGGGTCACCCCCAGCTCGAGCGCTCGGTGAATGGTGCGGATGGACTCGGCGTCGTCGGTACCGGCCCCGGTGTAGGCGGTGGACATCCCCATCGTGCCCAGACCGATACGGGATACGTCCAGAGTTCCCAGGTTGATGTGTCTCATGGTTGCGGCTCTCCCTCGTCAATCGTCTTGTCCACCCGCGATTCCCACCCGGTCCCTCTGGCACGAGCCCAACCAACGTCCCTCGTGGAGATCTTGTCACCGGGAGCCGCGGTGCAACCAAATCGGTGTGGCGAGACTGCTCTGGCCCATCCCGTGGTGGTGTTTGGCGCCACAGAAGCGTCGCTACGGAACCGTCTCGGTCTGGTCGGTCCAGCCGCACGTCGAGTCGACACTGATCCAGAACGTCCCCGTGTCGTTGTAGCGGTTGGTCCCACGTGCGCCCATTCCCTCGGAGTGGGCGCCACCGTCTCTGGTGGCCCGGGCGTCTCCGGAGCCGTGGATGTTCGTGATGAAGGTGCCGGGGTGACCGAGCCCCCCGCAGTCGTACGACCAGTTCTCAGCCCATCCCCTGGCCCCGGCCGGAACGGTGAACTGCGGTCCATGCTGGATACCCGAACCCGATCCCGACCACAGGACGACGCCGGTGGCCGGCAGTGCGGCCGTTGCGGGAGGGACCGCAGCGGGTGGGGTCGCTGGGGCGGATCTACGCCCTCCCACCGAGGTGGACGGCGTCGGTGTCGGGGTGGAGTTTGCAGCTGTCGTCTTCGACGTCTTCAGCACGGCCAGGGTGATGATGGAGATCGCGAACACGGCGGCGATGACGCCACCCGTGATCCAACTGACCCGGTCGTCATTCCGCTCCCGGGGGGCCGGCCGCGGCGCCTTCGATTGCCGTGCCGGCGGATAGCGCTTGCCGTCGGATGCCGGACGCCGACTTCGTTCTCTTCGGGGGTCGCTCATCGCTCCGCCTTCCTCCCGATGAGTCCCACGGGTGAGATCTCATCGGGCCGAACCTGCCGTCCAACCATCACCGTGCTCGGTGGGCGACCCCCCAATTGCGGGGACACGAAGGTCGCCCTGGTACCGCCGAGAGTTCCCGAGCCGCCGGAATGGGCCGAACGATACCGTGGTCCTGGTCACCCAGCCAACCTCTCTCGGGACGGCATCGACGAATGGGCCAAGGGATTCATCGCATCCTCGGACCGGACCGGGATCCTTGCAGCAATCTCCCTGTTCATTCGGCTTGAGCCTTTGGAGGACACGCCCGGGATCAGGGGATGGTGACGGCGTTGGCAGGCACCGCCGTCATGGCGGCACCCACCCGACTGCGACTCCGCGGTCGGGTCTTCATTCCCGGATGTCGAAGGCATCCCAGTCGGGCCCAACCATCACTTCTCGGAAGCGCTGGAACGGCCACGGCCACGGCGACGGGATGCCACGGTCGTCGAGGTACCAGCTCCGACATCCGGTTGCCCAGATGGTCCCTTTCGTGGCCTCGACCCTGGCCGTCTCGAAGTCCTCGAGCGCCGTCCGGGTGGCACAGATCTCCCGGCAGGCACCCGATCGGATCCGGTCCACCAACTGCAGGATGTAGTCGACCTGCAACTCGGCCACCTGAATGAGGGAGAAGTTCCCCACCGGTCCGTTCGGCCCGTTGATCATGAAGAAGTTCGGGAAATCCGGCACCGAGATGGCGAGGTAGGCCTCGGGCCCGTCGGCCCACGCCTGGTCGATACTGGTGCCGGCCCTCCCGGTCACCACCATGGGCCGAACGAAGGCGTCGGCTTTGAACCCGGTGGCGAGCACCAAGACGTCGAGTTCGTGCAGCCGGCCGTCTCCGGTGCGGACGCCGCCGGCCTCCACGCCCACGATCTGATCCGTGACCACTTCGGCATTTGGCTTCTGTATGGCTTGGTAGAAATTGGGTGAAACGATGAGCCGCTTGCAGGCGGCCCGGTAGTCGGGCCTCAAGCGTTCTCGGAGCTCGGGATCGGAAACGTTCTGTTCGAGGTTCTTCCGGCACTCGTCCTCGATCATGTGCATACCCGGCGACTCGGCGTCCACAACGGTGCCGGAGAACAGGTCGAAGAGCTGCGACAAGTTGGCGAACTGCTCGCCCAAGAGCTCGGGATCCCGGCGGAACGACTCCTGTTCTTCGTGGGTATAGGCCGGGTTGGCCACTCGCATCACCCACTGGGCGGTGCGTTGGAACAGTTTGAGCTCGGCCACCCGGTCCACAACCGCGGTCACTATCTGCACCGCGGTCGAACCGGTTCCGATGATCCCGACTCGCTTGTGGTCGAGAGAGGTGTTGTGGTCCCAGCGAGCGCTGTGGAACATGGCGCCGGCGAAGGACTCGAGTCCCTCGATGTCAGGGTACTTTGGGTGGTGGAGCACCCCGGTGGCGGCGATCACCACGTCGACGTCGTCGACGCCGCCACTGCCGGTGGTCAGGTGCCATTGTCCGTCGCCAAACTCACAGTGCACCACCTCGTCTCCGAACCGGATGAATTTCACGACGTCGCAGCGATGGGCGACGTCCTCGAGGTAGGCCTGTATCTCGCCACCCGGCGAATAGACGCGGCTCCACTCGGGGTTCTGGGCGAAGGAGAACGTGTACAGGTGGGATGGGACGTCGCACGAGAGTCCGGGGTAGGTATTCTCCCTCCAGGTGCCCCCGAGACGGTCGGCTTTTTCATAGATGGTGAAGTTGGTCATCCCCGCCTCGACAAGCTTGATGGCGGAGAGGATCCCTGCCATCCCGGCCCCGACGATGGCCAAGCGCAGATCCCGCTCTGCCCTCCCGTTTCCCGGTGGATCCGGCTCACTCAGGCCCATGCTCAGCTCCCCGAACGAGAGGTCGACACCGCAGCTGCCTCACCGAGGCGGGGACTCCTCGGCGGCGCTGCCTCGACCGATCGGGCTCTTTGGACGAACATTCTCTTGACACCTGGCCGTCCTCCATCCCGTCCAACGTTACGAGCTGACGCCGAACTGTCCACCCATCGCTGCCGCCACTGCGGACGCTCGGCTCAGAATATGAAGGGTATGAGCATCTTGGTCGACCGTTTGTACTGCGGATACGAGTCGGGAAATTTGGTGGCCATGTAGCGCTCTTCCATCACGGCGCTGTAGACGAAGTACACCCCGATCAACACCAAGGCCACCAACCAGTACAGGCTCACGGCGATGGTCGTGCCTACTACGGCCACGATGATCCCAGAGTAGATGGGGTGACGGACGCGGTGGTAGGGGCCGGTCGTGACCAGGTCGGGGTCGACCTTCTCCGTCATCGGCATTCCCCAGTTCTGGCCGAGATAGACCCTGGCCCAGATCGCCAACCCCAAGCCCGACACGAAGACGGCGAGGCCGACACCTTGCAGCCACGGGCTGCGAATGTCGTTGGCGTGGCCGATAACTCGGTCATGCACCAGCAGAAGGACGACGAGGATGACGGCGACCCTGATGCCGGCGAAGCGAGCCCAGCGTGTGCGCCCCGCCTTCACCCCGCCGGCAGCCGCGAGCCAGTAGATCCAGAAGGCGACCCAACCGAGGAGAATCACGACGTCGACTACATGCATGTCAAGGGGCCCACGCTAGTCCCGCCAGCCGCCCACCGGCCGCCAGTTCGGTCGCTCCGAGGCTTGACCCCGTAGGTGGGTACGGCCATTACTCTGCACGAGTGGACGTCAGGACGATCGGCCAACTTGCCCACGAAGCCGGAGTGAACGTCGAGACCATCCGGTACTACGAGCGGCGTGGCCTGCTCCGAGAGCCGCCTCGGACGAGGGCGGGTTACCGGCAGTATTCGACCGATGACCTCTGGCGGCTCCAGTTCATCGCCCGGGCCAAGCGATTGGGCTTCACGCTGGCCGACATCGCCGGGCTCGGGACAGGAGACAGCGCCTCGGTAGAGGACGTCCTCAGGATTGCCCACTCCAAGATTCAGATGCTGGACGAGCGCCAGCGGGAACTGTCGGCCACCCGATCGCGCCTCTTGCAGCTGGTGACCAGCTGTCAGGATCCCACCAGCGAAGACTGCGTCGGCCTTCGAGTTCCTACCTGATCGACTCCTCGATCTCCTGGACGAGTTGGGGGCGGCCTCTGGCCCCGACCAGACGTCGGGCCAACACGCCGTCACGGAACACGAGAAGGGTCGGAACTGACTGGACCTCGTATCGGGCGGCCAGTTCGGGATGTTCATCCACGTTGACCTTGAAGATGTCGACGCTTGGGACATGATTGATGGCGATCGATTCCAAGGCTGGAGCGATCATCTTGCAAGGCGGGCACCACTCGGCCCAGAACTCCACCACCACAGGAAGAGCTGAACTCCGAATCGTTTCGTCAAAGGTGTTCTTGGTCAATTCGGGCACCAAGGTCGTCATGTCCGGCTCCTTTTTCCTGGCCTCCGGGCAGCGTACGGCCCGTACCACGGTCCGGAGTCAAGCCCGGCCCGGTCAGCCGTTTCGGCCGAGTTGTGCTGCCGTCGGAATCCCGTCACGGGCTCGAGCCGTGGAACCGAACGGCATCAGGGCCGAGCCACCAGTGGTCACGATCTATTCTGGCCGTACCCAGACAGGAGTTCGAGGGTCTGGTCCCTGATGATGTCGATGGATCCCAGGTCTCGGAGGACCTTGGCCGCCACCGAGTCCTCATCGCCGAGCAGGCCCAGGAGCAGGTGCTCGGTTCCTATGTAGTTGTGGCCCAGATGCAGGGCCTCCGCTGCCGCACCACGAAGCACCGCCTTCGCCCTCGGGGTGAAGGGCAGCTTTCCCTCGTCGGAGTGCGAGGATTGCTTGATCAGGGTCAGGACCTGCTCCTCCGCCATGGCCTTCGAGATGCCGGCTGCATCGAGAACCCTGAACGCCAGGCCCTCGGTGACCTCGAACAGAGCGAGGAGAATGTGCTCGGTCCCCACGAATCCGTGCCCCAAACGGCGGGCTTCCATTTCGGATCGGCTGATGACCATCCGGGCTCGGTCGGTGAATCGCTCGAACGTGGTTACATCGAAGGTAAACCGCTTGTGGGCTGCTTGCTTGCTGACACCGAGCGCGTTGCTGATCTCCGACCACGAATGTCCACTGCGCCGGCACTGGTCTACGAAATGACCGAGCAGGGCGTCGCCGACCTGCTCGAGATCGCGGACCGTCTTCGACGCCTGAGCCAGTTCGGACAGGGCCTCGTCATCGAGGGCATCGGCTTTCACCCCGTCGATCAGTGCCTGCAGGTCAGGAGAAGGAGCCACCCGTCAACCATACATTGACGAAAGCAGCTCCGTCAACCGAGCATTGACGAATTTGGACCCGATCCCGGCGCCCGGCGGAGGCCCGAGTGGTCACTCGAGGCAACCGCCGGCCCCCGCCGGCGCGGCACCTTTCAGGCATTACGGCTGGCGGTAGTAGTGGTCCTGTGCGAGGTCGTCGAGAAGGCTGGGCCCGGTCGGCTCCCATCCGAGCAGCTCCCGGGTAACGACGGCGGTGGCGGGGCTGTCCAGGGACACGAAGCGGCCCAGGAAGCTGAAATGCTCGGAGGCGTCGACAGGAGCCACCGACGCGGTGGGGACGCCGAGGCGCCGGCCCATGGCCGCGGCGATCTCGCCGAAGGCAACGCCCTCATCCCCCACCGCGTGCAGGACCGAGCCGGCGGGGGCGGCCTCGACGGCCAGGCGGGCCAGGCGGGCGGCGTCGGAGCGGTGTACAGCCGGCCAACGGTTGTCGCCATCCCCCACATATCCGGCCACGCCCCGCTGGCGGGCGATGCCGACGAGGGTGGCCATGAAGCCGTTGTCGCCGTCACCGTGGACGGTCGGGGGGAATCGCAGCACCGACGACCGGACGCCTACGCCTCGCAGGGACAGTGCCAGCAGAGCGGTGGCGGCCCGCCGCCCGGCCGGGTTGGCCCGAACCTCGGCCCCGGGCACCAGCCCGTCGTCCTCGGTGGCCACCGGACCGGCGTTCAGCCCGAGCATGCCCGAGGCGAGGACAAACGGCCGGTCGGACTCGGCCAGGGCCGCGCCCATGGCCTCCACGGCCGAGCGGTCGGCCACCGCAGCCGCGGCGAAATTACCGCCGAAGGCCACCTCGTGCTGGAAGGCCAAATGGATCACTCCGTCGGAGTCCGCGGCCGCCGTGGCCAAGCCGTCGGCGTCGTCGATGTCGCCCCGGTGCACGAGGGCGCCGACCGACTTCAACGCCCGCGCCGAGGCCTCGGAGCGGGCCAGGCCCACCACCTCGTGGCCGGCTCCGAGCAGCTCGGGCACGACGGCTGAGCCGATCCAGCCCGATGCGCCGGTGACAAAGATTCTCATGCTGATACCTCCGGGACTGTTGATGTCAGTAACTGTCATCAACCCTAGCCCTGACGTCAGTGACTGTCAACGCTAGGATTGAGACCATGGGTCGATGGAAGCCGGACAGTCGCGGGCGACTCCAGGAAGCGGCTCTGGCTCTGTACTCAGAGCGGGGATTCGACCAGACCACGGCAGCTCAGATCGCCACCCGGGCCGGGCTGACCGAGCGGACCTTCTTCCGGCACTTCGCCGACAAGCGAGAGGTTCTCTTCGGTGGTTCTGCCCTCCTCCAGGACCGGATCGTGGCCGGGGTGGCCGACGCGCCACCGACCGCCAGTCCCCTCGACGCCGTTTCCCGGGGCCTCGACGCCGCCGCCGCCTTCCTCGGCCAGTTTCGCCGGGACCTGTCCCGCCAGCGCCAGATCGTGATCGCCGCCAACCCTGAACTGCGCGAACGGCGAATTCGGCCAAACTGGCTGACTATGCCGCCGCCGTCGCCGCCACCCTGCGCCAGCGAGGCACGAGCGAGCCGCAGGCAACCTTCGCCGCCGAGGCCGGCATGACGGTGTTTCGGGTAGCAATCCAGCAATGGGCGAACGGGGATGACGACCGGGATCTTGACGCCATCATGCGCGACGCCGTCGCCGAATTGCGGACGGTGACGTCCAGCGGCTGAGCCCACTCGGGATGGTGGGAAGCCCGATGGCGGCGTCAGTTACGACCGAAAACGGCCAAGGGGCGCGATGAAGGTCAAGTGGTCGCAACCAGGAGCTCCTCCCCCTTTGACACCTGTAGGCCATCGGTCCTGGCGGCAAAGTATCGCTGGTTGAGCAGGGTTGCCGACACATGCTGGACGTCTTTGAATCCGGAGGCACGGGCCAGCTCCACCATTTCGTCCGGGGTGTAGAAGCTGATGAACGGCGTACCGGCTGATCTCGCACCCTTCTCCGCCGCCTGGAATCCGGGTCGAAGGCCGTCATCGACGAGCTCGGTCGGCAACAGGAACGTCATGGCGAGCGTCGAGGCGGGGGCAAGCCCGGAAATCTGGCGCAGGGTGGCCGCGTTGGCGTCTTTGGTCAGGTACATGCTGACGCCGGTGGAAACGACGATCGCCGGCCGGTCGGGATCGAAGCCGGCAGCGGGCAGCTCGTCCCACCAGGACCCACCGGCCTCGAAGTCCACCGGCACCAGCCGCAGCCAGTCGGGGACTCCGAAGCCCAGCTCGATCAGCCGGCGGCGCTTCCACGCCTGGGGATCGGGTTGATCGACCTCGAACACCCGGAGCCGGGAGGCGATCTCCGGCCTGCGCTGGGCGAAGGTGTCCAGACCGGCGCCCAATATGACGTACTGGGTGACGCCTCGGTCGGCCTGGTCGGCCACCAGATCCTCGATGAACCGAGCACGGGCCACAATGGCCGCCCTGAACCAACTGGTGCCGGCCGGGTCCATGTCGGGGCGCTGGCGCCAACCGTCGTCGGGGGCCGCCAACCGTAGACCGACCTCGTCGTCGAGCACATGGGGCGGCGGATCGACCTGGACGTGGATGGCTCGCCAGAGCGCGACCCGTACCGCGCTGCCGTCGGCTCCCGCATTCTGATCGTCGGCCACGGGTTCATCTCTCGATCCGGACGGGTGGCTCTGCATCAGGCACCTTAGGCACAGTCTGCACGCCCAACTCCCACACCCCGTTGACTCCAGGTCGGGGATCGGGCGGCGGCTCGTGGTACGAAGCCCTGGGGTGCAGATCGAGGGCAGCTCCGGCCGACTGGAATGTGGTGTCAGTCTTCGGGAAGAGCGGCAAAATCCCGCTTGGCCTTTCTGTACCACGCCATTCCTGACACGGGATGCCTCCACCTTGCCTTCATCTCCTTCAAGGCCCCTTGGTGGGCTTCGTCACCCGTCGATACGATTTCGTTCAAATGCCTGTCTTGGGCCTTTATGACTTCATCCGCGGATTCTCCGTGGAGGGGAAAATCGCATGGTCCACCTAGTTGTTCACAGGTCATGGTCTTCATTGTTTCGCTCCTTCACAGCTCACGGTCTGGTCGGACGGGAGGGAAGCCAGCCGCCCCGAGCCCCCACGACTGGGTACCTGATTCCGGGTCATCGATTCTTTCGGGCCTCGGCGGCGTCGAGGTGGCGGACGGGGTTGACGATGGATAGCAGAGTGTTCATGCCCATTTGACGTGCACCGTCCCGCGGATGTGACAATCGACGTGCCGGTCACATCCGACGGACGGTGCACGTCAGTACAGTGTGACCACCTTGTGCGTGCCCCCGTGGACGTGACCAGTTTTGAGGCCGAGCGGCCCCGACTGACCGCGATCGCCGTTCGGATACTCGGTTCGCAGGCCGATGCCGAGGACGTGGTGCAGGAGGCCTGGTTGCGGTACTCCGTCACCGACGGCATCGACGACCTGCCTGCCTGGCTGACAACCGTCGTGACGAGGTTGTGCCTCGACCATCTGCGCAAGCGACGTACCCGGTCCGAGTTCGAGCCACCGCCCGAGCCCGCCCCGGTCGACCCGGAGGCCGACGCCCTGCTGGCCGAGAGGACGGGCGGGGCCATGCAGGTCGTCCTGGACGCCCTGGCCCCCGCCGAGAGAGCGGCTTTCGTCCTGCACGACGTGTTCGGATATCCGTTCGACGAGATCAGCGTCATCATGGGGCGCTCGGATACCGCGGTACGCCAGCTGGCCAGCCGGGCACGGCGCAAGGTCCAGGGCGCGCCGGAGCCGGTCGGGACGCCGACAGCGCGGGCCGACAGTCGCCGGGTGGTCGAAGCGTTCCTCGCCGCATCCCGGGGTGGGGATCTGGCCACCCTGCTGTTGCTTCTCGCCCCTGACGCTGTCATGCGCGCCGACCTGGTCGGACAGGCAACAGGAGCCGATCCGGTGTACGACGGCGCCGCCGCTGTCGCCGGTCGCTTCAACGGCGCCAGGGGGGCCGTGCCGGTCACCATCGACGGAGAGCTTGGCGGCGCCTGGATCATGGCCGGCAAGGTCAAGGTGGCCTTTGCATTCCATGTCGAGAACGGGCTGGTCCGGGAGATCGAGCTGATCGCCGACCCGGAGGTGCTCCCCACCTTGGACGTGGTGTGGCGAGGCGTCCCGAGATCCTGACGCCAGGCGTCCGGCAGCAACCGTGCGACCGCAGGACCATCACCGCCGCAGTTCCGCCACCTCTTCCAGCCGTCCCAGCTTGTGCGGGTTACGCATGGCGTAGATCCGGGTGATGCGGTCATCCTCGATGACCAGACTCACGGCGGTGACGTCGCCACCGACATCGACCCGCAGACCGGGCAAACCGTTGAGCCAGGCACCGGTGGCCACCACGTCCGGGAGCTCCACCAGCCGGGCCAGCAATGCCAACACCCTCTCCGCTCCGATGATCGGCCTGCGGGCCGCCGGGGCCAGACCACCGCCGTCGGCGATCAACACCACGTCCGGTGACAGCACCTCGACCAAGCCACGCATGTCGCCGGAGGAGACGGCGACCCTGAACTTCTCGACCGTCACCAGTTGCTGGGCCCGGTCCACCTGCATCCGTGGCCGCCGGGCCGCCACGTGGTCGCGGGCGCGGTGGGCGATCTGGCGGACCGCGGCCGGAGTCTTGCCCATCACCTCGGCAATCTCACCGTAGGGCATCTCGAACACCTCGTGCAGCACGAACACGGCCCGCTCGGCCGGACCAAGGGTCTCCAGCACGGTGAGCATGGCGATCGAGACGTTTTCGGCCAGCTCGACGTCATCAGCCACATCCGGACTGGTTAGCAACGGCTCGGGCAGCCATTCCCCGACATACTCCTCGCGCTGGCGGACCACCGTCCGCAGCCGGTTCAGTGCCAACCGGGTGACGATCCGGACCAGATAGGCCCGCGGTTCACGGACCTCGGTCTGGTCCACGTCGGCCCACCGCAGCCAAGTCTCCTGGACGACATCCTCGGCGTCGGCGGCCGAGCCGAGCATCTCGTAGGCGACGGTGAAGAGCAGACCGCGATGAGTGACGAAAGGGTCGTCCGTCATGCCGATGAGGCTACGGCGAGCGGCTTGACATCGCAGGCGGCCGAGAACTCCTGTGACTCGATGCCCATCGCCACGTTGGAGCGGGCCATGAAGTTGGCCAGGGCAATGAACGAGGTCAGCTCCACCAGGGCGGCCGGGCCCAGCGCCTGCAACAGCCCGGCCGACAGCTCGTCGGTGACGGTCGGTGGAGTCTGCGTCATGGCCTCGGCGTACTCCATGACGTCCCGCTCCAGCGGAGTGAAGACAGTCGACACCCGCCAGCGGGGAACTTCACGAGCCTTGGTCATGTCGAGCCCCTCGTTGTGGGCGTGGAAGTAGCCAAAATCCAGACAGAAGCTGCAGCCGACCAGGCTGGCCACCGCCATGTGGGCGAACGACTTCAGGCTCTCGTCACACTGGTCCCACTTCTGCGCCTTGCGACCGACGGTGAAGCTGAAGTTCAACACCTTACGGTTGTGCCACGCCACTCCGACCGGCTCGGGCACCTCGCCGAACATCCTGCGGGACATCCGCTTGATCATGGCGCCGTAGATACCGGTCAGCTCGGCCTGGGGGATCCTGGGACTGGTGGACATGATGTCTCCTCCGATTGCTTGCTCTCGGCATGGAGACACCGGCCACCCACCGAACGTGACACCCGAATCCCACGTCGTTGCCACTGGGGGACGTAACCGTCACAGGGTCGACGTGACAACGGTTCTTCGAGGGGCGGCCGACGGGTCGGGACCCTCGGCCCATCCGGTCGACCAGGTCGACGTGGCTGCTCCCCACCCAGCCGTGCCCCCCGATGGATAATCGGCAACTATCTTGACCACTTACTACCTCGTCAATAGCATGCCGCCATGGGCAGCCCCGAAAGGAGTCGGTGCCGCTGGCCGTTCCGGTTCGTCATTGCGCTCGTAGGGGTGGCGGTGGTGGTGGCCGGCTGCGGCGACACCACTACCTCCACCGCGTCCTCCGGGTCGACCACCAGCCGCGCTCCGCTCGAGCGTCCGGAGGCTGTCATCGACGAAGCGACCAAGGTCGCCGATACGGAGGAGGGTGCGGTCGGCTACCGCGAAGTCGGTACCGGCAGCCCGATCCTGCTCATCATGGGACTGGGTGGGTCCATGGACGACTGGCAGCCATCCTTTGTGGCCACCCTGGCCACCGGCCACAAGGTCGTCATGTTCGACAGTTCTGGAGTGGGCGAAACGGCCCCCCTGGCATCGCCACTCACCATCACCGAGATGGCCGACGAGACCAGTGCTTTGATCTCGACGCTGCGACTGGGACCGGTGGCTGTGCTCGGGTGGTCGATGGGCGGCATGATCGCCCAGGCCCTTACCGTGCTGCACCCGGCCCAGGTGTCCAAGCTCGTCCTGGCCGCCACCCAACCCGGCACCGGCAATGCCGTCCCGATCCCTCCGGCGGCCGCGGCCGCAGCGGCCAGTTCAAGTCCGTCCAGAGTTCTCTCGGTGCTCTTTCCCCCCGGCGACGCCACCGCGGCCCGGAGCTATGTAGCCGGCATCGTCCGATACCCGCACTTCTACCAGGCCCCGAGCACCGTGATCGCGGACCAGCAGCTCGCCATCGACCAGTGGATGACGGGACAGGATCAGGCAGGAGTTCGGTTTGGCCTGGCACGACTTCCCCTCCTCGTGGCCGACGGCACCTTGGACCAACTCGACCCGAGCGCCAACGATCGGTCTCTGGCCGACAGTGTTCGGGGGGCGAGGCTGCTCCTCTACCCCGGGGCCGGACACGCGTTCTTGTTCCAGGACATGACGAGCTTCCTTCCGGCGGTAGAGCGATTCCTCCGATGAGCGGCTCCGACGCGCCACCGCCGTCGTGGTTCATCGCGGCTTCGGAGCGGGCGTGCCGGCGTTGACGAACAGGGCGATCGGCACGGCTGCGGCCAGCAGAACGACGGTTCCCCACACCATGGCCACTGTGAAGCCGTGGACGGTGGCGGTGATGGCGCCGGCTCCGGGGTGGGCGCTGAGGTAGCCGACGGCGACGGTGGCGGCGATGGTGTTGAACAGGGCCGCGCCGACCGAGGCGCCGAGCTGGCCCGCGGCGCTGGTGGCAGCCCCGGCCGCGCCCGAGTCGGCCGGGAGCACGCCGCGCAGTGCCGTGTTCAGTGTCGTCGGCCCGGCCACGCCGGTCCCTATCCCCTCGACCACGGTGGCCACGAGGATGAGGGGCAGGTAACCACTGTGCGGGGTGAGCCAGATCAGCGGGACCAGCCCGGCCGCCTCGATGACGATGGCCGCGGTGATCAGGAATCGGGGCGGCACCCGGGACATGAGTCTGGGGGCGAGGAAGGCCGAGCCGAGCGAAGCCCCGATGGCGAACGGGATGAGGGCGAGCCCGGTCTTCATGGCCGAGTAGCCCATGACGGACTGGAGCTGATACGTGAGGATGAGCATCATCCCGAAGGTGCTCAACCCGTTGACGATCAGGGCCACCATGCCCCAACCCCGGTTGCGATCGCTCACCACTCGCAGCGGGAGCAGGCGGTCCGACCGGCCGAACTGACGGGCCACGAACCCGCCGAGCAGGACCACCCCGCCGACCAGAGCGGTGATGACCAGGCCCGAGCCCCAACCGGCGGAGGCGGCCTCGCCGAGGCCGTAGACCAGACCGACCATCCCCGCCGAAGCCAGGACCACGCTGGGCAGGTCGATGTGGATCTCCGCCCGGCCCGGGAGTCGGGGAAGTACCCGACCGGCCCCGACGATGGCGAACACCGAGAAGACCAGGTTGAGGTAGAGGCACCAGCGCCAACCCAGGGTGCTCGTGACCACCCCCCCGAGGACCAGCCCGACCGCCAACCCCGCAGTCAGGGTGGCGGTGAACACGCCGAGCACCTTGGCCCGCTCGTGTTCCTCCCGGTAGACGGTGACGAGCAGGGCCTTGGTCGAGGAGACCAGCACCGCCCCGAATGCGCCCTGCACGACGCGGGCGACGATCAACATGGTCCCGTTGACCGACGCCCCGCCAACCGCGGAAGCCAGCGCGAAACCGGCCACGCCGATGACCAAGGTCCGACGGGCCCCGAAGCGGTCGGCGAGACGACCCCCGGGGAGCAGGAGCCCGGCCAGCGCCAGGGTGTAGGCGGTCACCACCCACTGGCGGGAGGTCACCGACATGTCCAGCCCGTGCTGGATGGACGGCAGGGCCACGAACATGATCGTCGTGTCCAGCACCGCCATCAGGTGGGCGGAGGCGATCACCGCCAAGGGCCACCACCGGCGCGGCGGCGAGACGACATCCGGTCGGCTGATGAGCGAGTTGGTCACGGTGAACCTCCAAAACTAGATACATCCGTATCTAATCAAGGAGGCGATAAGATGCAACTGTCTCTAAAGGAGGCATGACAACGAACCCGGACCCACCGTCCCGCCCCCACACCGGCGGCAAAACCCGACGTCGGGGAGCCACGCTGGAGTCCGCCCTGCTCGACGCGGCGTGGGAGGAGCTGCAGGCCGTCGGGTACGCCGCTATGACCATGGAAGCCGTGGCCGATCGGGCCGGCACGAGCAGAGCGGTCATCTACCGGCGCTGGCCAAAGCGAGCGGACCTGGTCATCGCCGTCCTGCGCCGCCATGCGCCCCCACTCTCTGCCGACGTACCCGACACCGGGAGCCTGCGGGGCGACGTCCTCGCTCTTTTGGAACGCGAGGCCAGCCAACTCGCCCGGGCCGGCATCGAGACCATCTACGGGCTCTTGGGCGACTACCTGGCCGACGCCGATCTGTTCTCGCGGATCCACGATCAGCTCATCCATACCGGAGCGGAACTGATGATCACCATCCTCAAGCGCGCCGCCGACCGTGGGGAGGCCCGTGACGACGTGAGTGCCACGGTCGCCTCACTCCCGACCGACCTGATCCGCAACCAGCTGTTCCTCCACCGCACCCCTCCCCCCCGAGGAGTCATCGTCGACATCGTCGACCAGATCTTCCTCCCGCTCGTCCGCCGCTGAGCCCAGCCATGTCGGCGCCGACAGTTCAGATGGCCTGGGCGGCGAGTCGCCCGGCGACGAACGAGACGCGGGGCTCGCTGCCGGGGAAGGTCAGCGGGAGGGAGGTGCGAGCCCGGCCAGCAGAGCCCGGATCGCCTTGCCTACCGACGTTCGGGTCTCAGCCGGTTCAGGTGAGCCGGCGATGAGTATTGCCCCCCTGGTCAGCGCGCCGAGGAGCAGTCGAGCCATGGTCGCTGGTTCCTCGATGGTCAGGCGGCCGGCGGCGACCGCGGCTTCGAGGATTGCGACGATCACACTGAAGGCGTCGCGTTCGTCCATTTCGGTGAATCGAGCCAGTCCGAGCACCGCCGGGCCATCGACGACGAGGATTCGCTGCAGGTCGGGCTTGAGCACGGCATCGAGGAAGGCGGTGAATCCTCGGGCCAGGAACTCGACCTCGTCGGGGGCATCCTCTGCTTGCTGGGCCGAGACGGCCATCATCTCGGTGTGGGCCTGTTCGAAGACGGCTTCGAAGAGGAGCTTCTTGGTCGAGAAGTGGTGGTACAGAGCACCGGTGGTAACCCGGGCCTCACTGGCCAGATCCTCCACCGAGGTGTTGGCGTAGCCCCGCTCGCCGAACAGCCTGCGTCCGGCCGCGACCAATGCCGAGCGGGTCTGGGCCACCTGCTCAGCCCGTAACGACGGGGTCGACTCAACATTTGTCGGGCTGGTTGCGGACTCGGGCACCCCTCTTGTGTAGTCGCTGTGCCGAGACACTTGCCTCATGCCCCCAGATTACATAACATCACTATGTCAGATATATCTATTATCCGGGAGGACGGGGCTATGGAGAGGACGACGGAGGCACTGGCAGCAGACCGAGCCGACCTGCTCAGGATCTGTTCGGAGCTCGACGGTGACGGCTGGAACGCCGGGAGCGGTTGCCCGGGTTGGTCGGTCAAAGACGTGGTGGCCCACATGGGCGTTCTGTTCTGGGCTGCGGTCGATCCCTCGGTGCTACCCGACACGACCAGCGGCTTGCCTACCGAAGATGCCCAGGAGGCCTATGTCCGGTCCAGGCGAGGTCTGTCCGGACCGGAAGTTCTCGATGATTACGCAGTCGTGAGCCAGAGGGCGCTGGGGGTTCTGGACGGGTTGGCGGGAGTCGACCTCGAGGTGGATCTCGGGGACCTCGGGACCTACCCGGCCCGCCTCCTACCACTGGCGTACTGCTTCGATCACTACACGCACATTCGAGCCGACCTGTTCGCCCCCCGTGGCCCGCTGGCCGGCCCGGCACCGGATCCGGACGAGCTGCGCATCGTCCCGACCTTGGCGTGGATCGACGCGGCGGTGACCCAGCAGAACCGGCCGCTCCTCGAATCAGCACCATTCGGTGCCGCCAACATCGTCATCACCGGGACGGGGGGACGCACGATCGTGATAGGTGACCCTTCCAGCTCGGTGACGGCGACGGTGCAGTCGGACGCCGACACCTGCGTGCGCTGGATCACCCAGCGGGCGTCCTGGGACGACCTCGAGGTGAAGAGCGAGGGGGACCCCGAGGTGCTGGAAGTGCTACGCCGCCTGAAGGTGTTCTGAGCCACCACCATCGTCCCCAAGGACGCGCTTTCTCCGACGCCGAGGCCAAGACGCATGGGCGGCGGTCAAGGGTTCGCCTCCAGCAGCCCGGCCCACTTGGCATGCTCGTTGTCGACCCCCACGTTTCTGACCAGACGATCGAGCACGTCTTCGAGGTTGCCGAGGTCTCCTTCGGGGATGCCGGCCCGGAGCCGACGATCGAATGCCACCGCTGCCGTTCGCAGACGGACGAACCCCTTCTCCCCCGCCTCGGTCAGCTCGACAATATGAATCCGACGGTTGGCTGTGTCGCGGCGACGGGTGATCAGGCCCTCGGTGTCCATGGCGTTGAGGTGGTGGGTGAGCGTGGCCTCACTGACTCCGACCGCCTCTGCCAACTCCCGCTGATTGGCGGGACGTCGAACCTTCAGATTCAACAGCACCAGCCACACCGGCAACGACCCCCCCGCCTCGCCGAGCGCCTGATCGAATGCCCGCCTCACCGTCCGGGCAGCACTAGCCAGATGCAGACCGACTGGTGGCTGAACAGGCGGCACCGGCGCAGAATATCACTTTTCATCGATCGCTCTCTAACTATTTGACATCAAAGCTTTCGTCTTCTACCGTTCCTCGAGGCCCCCCAAGGGAAAGAAGGCCCAGATGATCGAGCACATCAACGTATTCGTACCGGATCGGGCCAGCGACAGGCGCGTCAGAAACGCCGAGACGTTGGCGACCCTCATCACGGCCGACTTCTACCATTTCGAATCACTCGGGTTCGTCAATGCCAACACGGGCCCGAACCCGACCGGACGATGACCGAGCTGGCCGGCCGCACCGCCCTCGTCACTGGAAGCTCACGCGGAATAGGGGCCGCCATTGCCAGGCTCTTCGCCGCGCGGGGCGCCGCCGTCATCGTCCATGGCCGCACCATCGATGCGGTGGCTGCCGTCACCGCGGACATCGAAGAGACCGGTGGTCGTGCCCTCGGGGCGACCGCCGACCTCACGAGCTACGACCAGATCGAAACCCTGCGGGACAAGATCGAGCGAAGGATCGGTCCCGTCGACCTCCTGGTGGCCAACGCCGGTGGAAGCACGGTTCGGCCCGGACCGCTGGAAGACATCGCCGAATCCGACTGGCAAGAATCGATCGGCGCCAACCTCACTACCGCCTTTCTGACCATCAAGGCATTCCTGCCCGGGATGAAACAACGCCACCACGGCAACATCATCACCATGTCCTCGGCCGCCGCCCGCCGTCCGACCCCCCAGTCCCCGCTGGCCTATGCCGCCGCCAAAGCGGGAATCGAGGTGCTCAGCCGGGAGCTCGCCGCCCAAGCGGGTCCCGATGGCGTGCGGGTCAACTGCCTCGCCCCCGAGACGGTCCTGACCGAGCGGAATCTCTGGAAAATACCTGAAGCCGTCCAAGAGCAGCTGCGTGACGCTCATCCCGTCCGCCGACTCGGAACGCCCGAAGACGTGGCCCACGCCGCCTTGTTCCTGGCCTCGGATCACTCCTCGTGGATCAGTGGGATCACCATGGACATAGCCGGCGGCTCTGTCCTTGTCTGAACCACCAGCGGTGTGACATCGCTCGATTGCGGGGGCGAGGCGAACCGCACCATGAGATCGGAGAGATCGGTGGTCGACCGGCCCCGACGACGACGCCGCTGAGCGACGACCATGCGAATCGGTGAGGTCAGCCGTGCAAGCTCATGCCGCCGAAAGGAACCGTCCATCGGGCATTGCCCACCCGGGCGACCGACTTCAACCATTTTCGTGTCTGGGGCTTCGGTCAGCCAGGTCCTGAGCTTCCGCCGCCACCGCGCGCCCGGTCAGCGATCTGTTCGACGGCCTCCTAGTACGACCGGCCGATGACCGCGGTCAAGGTGATGTCCTCGTCATCGACCTGGGCCAACGTGCCGTCGGCTCGCTGGAGACAGCGCACGCTGAGTGACTGGGCGGCCAAGCGCTCCTCGCCATCGGTACCCAGCGCGGCGACGGGTAGGCGGGCGAACCCGGTCTGGCCGGCCTCGGCCGCCTCCTCGATGGTGGCCACGTCGACGGTGTGGGCGGCACGGAATTCGGCAGCTCCGGCGGAAAGGTCGCGAGAAACCGCGGAGAGGACCCGGTCCACCTCGACGACCACTCCGGCCAGGGGGACGGGCTCTTTGGTCATGAGGTGTCGGGTGACCATGGTGACCCGGCCGTCAGCCAGGTCACGAGGGCCAACTTCCAAACGGATGGGCACACCCTTGCGCTCCCAGTCGACCGAACGGCGACCGAAACCCAGATGGAACCGGTCGTCAAGGCGAACCCGTCGCCCGGCCGCCCTGAGCTCGGCCGTCAGAGTCTCGGCCGCCGTGCGCACCTCTGGATCATCCCGGACCACCAACACAATGACCTCGGTCGGCGCCAGCGCCGGGGGCAGACGGAGTCCGAAGTCGTCGCCGTGGGCCATGACGAGGGCGCCCAGCAACCGGGTCGACACACCCCATGACGTCTGCCACACGTAGTCGAGGGAGCCCGTGTCATTGGCGAACTGAATGGAGAATGCTCGAGCAAAGTTCTGGCCCAACTCGTGGCTGGTCCCCATCTGCAGGGCCTTGCCGTCACCCATCATGCCCTCGCACGTCCACGTTCTAATGGCGCCGGCGAACCGTTCGCGCTCCGTCTTGTGTCCGGTCACGACCGGGACGGCACAGATCTTGTCCATGGTGTCCACGTAGACGTCGTGGAAGATCCGCAAGGCGTACTGGCGGGCTTCGTCCTCGGTGGCGTGGGCGGTGTGCCCCTCCTGCCAGAGGAACTCGGTTGTGCGCAGGAGGATCCGCGGCCGCAACTCCCAGCGAACCACGTTGGCCCACTGGTTGATCAAGAGCGGCAGATCGCGATGGCCCTGGATCCATTTGGCGAAGAAGCTGTTGACCACGGTCTCGCTGGTCGGGCGAACCACGACCGGCTCCTCGAGCTGTTTACCGCCACCATGGGTGACCACCGCCAGCTCGGGGGCGAACCCCTCCACGTGCTCGGCTTCGAGCCTCAGGAAGGACTCGGGGATGAAGAGCGGGAAGTAGGCGTTCTCGGCCCCGGTCGCCTTGATGCGATCATCGAGCGCTTTTTGGAGCAACTCCCAGATGCCATATCCCCAAGGGCGGATGACCATCGTCCCCCGGACCGGTCCGTTCTCGGCCAGCTCGGCGCCGGCCACGACCTCTTGGTACCAACGGGGGAAGTCGTCGGCCCGGGAGGTGAGCCCGGCCTTCTTCTGGCCCTGGCGAGGGGCGTTGTCAGCGGTGGGGGGCACGGCCGGGCAGACTACCAACCCGCCGGCGAATACCTGGCCAACGGCTCCAGAGCTAGGTGGTGGAACTGGCCCGGGGAGAGTGAGCCGGTCCTCGCGTCGGCCCAGCCCGGACCGGTCGGCACGACCCCTGGCCGGCGCGTGTCGGGAGGTCCATCGCCGCCGGCCGGCGACGCCGGCCCCACCCCCTCTGGATGACCTCACGTCCCGGTACAGATACCTTCCGCTCCGGAAAGTGGCGCTCTACGCTTCACCACCGCGGGGGGTAGACGAAATCGGCTGCCGGTCGATCAAGCCACTGCACGATTCGCATCGCCAGATCCATGCCGGTGGCGAACTTCGCCGTGCGCAGCGCGGTGATCTGATTGGGGCTGCACCCGAGGATCGACGCCAGCCCGGACCAGGTCAATCCCTGCTCGTGTCGCTTCTCGTCCATCGCCGCGTACAACGATTTGAGACTCCAGCGGAGTCGCCGGTCGGGGCCCGCTTCTGGGAGCGCAAAGCGGGGATCGTCACCGGCGCCCGAGCCGCGGAGAAAACTCTCAGGAGTCCGTCCCAGCCACCGAAGCATGAACAGGGCGTGCTGGCAGCTCGTCCTCGGCTTCTTCGCCATGTTGGTGAGCGTGGATGGGCTGATGGGGTGGTCCTTGCGTCGCTCGTTGAGATCGGATGACAGGTACCAAAGCTGGTTGGCGACGCCGGTCCAGCTCAGTCCGAGCTCTGTCCGCCTGGCATCGAGCGCCAGATACAACGCCCGGGTATCAAAATGAAGGATTGAGAACTCAGCCATCCCAAGATGATCTACCCCACCCACCAGGTCGACGCCACTGCTGCGCGGTCCGCAACCAGCCGATCGGTCTCCGTTAAGACCGCGCCTTCGGCTTTCGCGCCTGCGGCGACAGCCGAAGGCGCGGCAATGCGGTCCGAGGCAGCAGCCCACCGGTGAGGGCATCCCGGGGCCGCGTCCTCCCGGGGTAACTCCGCCATTAGGACCAGGCCCCGGCCACCTGCCGAGTCGGGATGTTGAGCCGGTTGAAGACATTGGTCGTGGCGATGCTCAACAGGAGAACGGCGAGTGCCTTCTCGTCGTAGTGGCTGGCGGCCTCCTCCCAGATCTCGTCCGGGACCGGGTCCGGCCGGTCGGCCAGACGGGTGACGGCTTCGGTCAGGGCCAGTGCGGCCCGTTCGTCGTCCGTGAAATACGGCGTTTCCCGCCAAGCCACGATCGTGTCCAGCCGGTCGGCGACCTCGCCCGCTTGCCTGGCCTGGGCCGCACCGGCCTGGACACACGAGCTGCAGCCGTTGATCTGGCTAGCCCGCAAATGAACCAGGGCCAGGGTCGCCTCGGGCACGTCGCCGTTGTGCGCGGCCTGGGCCAACGCCTGGATTGCCGGCATGGCCTCGGGGATGATCACGGCCGGGTTCTTCATTCGTTCCGACATGTTCGGTCCTCCTCGGGTTGTTGTCGTCGGTCACACTGTCCTCACCCACACGTCACATCGGAGGGATCTGGGCAGTCATTGATACTGACGAGCATCGCCCGAAGAATGTGACCGATCGGTGATTAGGAGGAGACCATGAACTTCCGAGCCCACGTCGAACCTCCCGAGCCAATGAGGGGACTGGAGGTACCCGAAGCCGTAGTTGCGGCACTCGGTGGGGGCAAGCGACCGAGGGTGACCATAACCATCAACGGACACAGCTGGAAGAGCAGAGTCGCCATCATGCGGGGCCGATACCTACTCGGCTTGAGCAACGCCAACCGGAATGCCGCCGGTATCGCCACCGGAGATGAGGTCGAGGTGGAGGTGGAGTTTGACGCCGAACCCCCGGTGGTGGTCGAGCCCCCGGACTTCGCCCGCGCCTTGGATGCCGACCCGCTGGCCCGCCGGGCCTACGACAGCCTGGCCTACAGTCACAGGCGGGAGCATGTCCGCGCCATCGAGAGTGCGAAGAAACCCGAGACGCGGGCCCGACGGATCGAAAAGGCCGTGGCAACGCTGCGGGACCCACAGATGGCGTCGGCGGCAGGGGCCGCCCCTAGGTCTCGGACGTCCGGCCGGCGTCCGACAGGTGGTACGACCCGGTAGCCCACGACTCGCCGATCGGCGCTCGTCGTCGATTGTCACATCGGCGGGCCTGACGGTGTCCTCATGTCCACACGACCAAGGAGAACACCATGGCACTGCGCATTACCAAGGCCGGGCTCAGCACCGAGATGACCGAGAGCTTCATCGAGCAGCTCGGGGACGTACCCGAGCCCGTCGAGGTGTCATGGAACAATCCCAAGGTCGCCCGAGCCGTCCAGGAGTTTGCGGCCGAAGCGGGGACATGGGACACCATCGACGCCAGTCTCAAGACGTTGGTCCACATGGCCGTGGCGGCCCAGGTCGGCTGCAGCTGGTGCCTCGACATCAACTACCTCCTTGCCTGGCCCAGCACCACAACCTCGCCCTGACCAAGGCGGCAGAGGTGCCGCGCTGGCGGGAGTCGGACGTGTACAGCCCCCAGGAGCGGGACGTGCTGGAGTACGCCGAAGCCATGACGAATACCCCCACCAACGTCACTGACGATCTGTACGCCAGCCTGCTCGGCCGCTTGGGTCCGACAGCCGTGGTCGAGCTCACTGCCTTCGTCGGTTTCGCCAACTTCTCGACGAGGTTCAACACTGCGCACGGAATCGAGTCGCAGGGCTACTCCGACACGTGTGAGATCCCGCTGGCCGGCCCGAGAAGCCCGGCCCAGCGTCGATGACGCCAAGACGGCGAGTTGTCACCCGGCCGGTGGCCGGGGTGTGGTGTCAGGCCAGAGGGCGCTCTCGAGCCGGGCCAGGAGGTCCCGGTGGCGTTCGACGCCGGGTGGAGTAACCGTGGCAGCTGGCCCGCTCGTGAGGTCCGGTTACCGATCTGTGGTGCGATCGGCTGACCTGCTGGCAGAAATCGGACATCTGGGTTGCCGAGCGCGGTTCTCACCGGTGGCAAGAGGAAACGGCGACCCACGGCGAGGTCAGGCCCAGGGCGGAGTGGCCGGGCCCTCGCCGGTGGTGATCAGCCGGCGCAGGCTGGCGTTGACGTAGAAGCCCCAGGCGCTGGAGCAGGAATCGAAGCACTGGAAGTCAGGGACCAACCCCACATGGGAGAACCGGAGTTCGGTTCGGCCGTTCTTCTGGTCGATCTCGAAAATGATCTCGGTGCCGGTCCATTCGCTCGGATCTTCCGGACCCGAGAGTCGGGAGTCCACGACCTGCCACACGACTCTGCGGCCCGGGACGAGTTCGGTAACTTTCTGCTTGGAGTAATGGACGTCGCCGTACTGGTAGGAGAACTCATCCCCCACCTGGTCGGCGCTTCCTTCGATATCGCCTGTCCACCACTTATTCGGGTCGGTGACGGCGGCGAAGACCTCGTCGGGTGATTGGTCGACGACGAAGGTGCTGGTGAAACTCTGGATGGCCATGATGATTTCCTCTCCGGTGGATGGGTACTGCCTGACAGGCCGCCAACTCCCACACCAGACGGGTCATGCCGATCCCCGCCGTTCCCTTCAGTCGTGCCCCGCCATCATGCCAAGAGCGGACCATGGCGCAATGGTCCTACTTGTTGACATCCACCGGCATTGACCGATCCCGTAGTCTGGGTTCGGCCTCGGGTCGATGACGGTCAGGGCAGCCCTGAACGAGCTGAGGTCGGCTTTCTCCTTCCACCAAAGGACCCACACTCTACGGAACAGGTAATTGATGAACCTTGAGCAAACACTAGAGAAGATTGTCGAGCACGCCCGCGACGAGCTCCGCATCGTTCGGAAGCGAGCCGAAGAGAAAACGGCGGCGCAGCGAGCACGGAAAGGATTACCACCAAGCTCAAAAAGCTGCTGATCAGCTGGACCATTACGCCCACCTGGTACGCCGGTTACATGATGCTGAATATCACGATGGGTGGCGGCACGAGAGTCTCAACGACCGCGGTTAGCTCATCCTGACGTGAACGGCGTGACCCAACATCAAGCCCGCGACTGGTCGAGATGAGCGGCACTCGCATCCGGCACCTCAAGAGCTTCGACGTCCAAAACTGACTCCGATGACGGGGTGAAGGGAAAGAAGCGACGAGCTAGCCGCCGACAACGATCCGCGCTGTGGGCGGCCGCGGGGCGCCGGTCACCGCCGAAAGGTGGGGCGAAGGGCCGGCCGCCGAGAGCGGCCGGGCGAGGTCCTCGAGCGACCGCTGCTCGGCGTCGATGCCGAGGAAGATCTCGACGGCTCCGCCGATCACCATCACACCAGCCCCGATGAGATAGCCGATGAACAGCCTGAAGTGGTCCTGGCCGTTGCCGATCAGCTCGCCGTAGAGCCAGGGGCCAAAAGCGCCGAAGGTCTGGGCGATGGCGAAGAAGACCGCGATGGCCTTGGCCCGCACCTCGACCGGGAAGATCTCGCTGACGGTGAGGTAGGCCGACGAAGCGCCGGCCGAGGCAAAGAAGAAGATCACGCACCAGCACGCAGTCTGGCTCACGGCGTTGAGAACGCCGGCGTTGAACAGCACGGCGCTGAAGGCGAGGAGGGCACCGGCCAGGATGTACGTACCGGCGATCATCTTCCGACGCCCGATGGTGTCAAAGAGATGTCCGATGGTGAGCGGGCCGATCAGATTTCCCAGAGCGAAGAAGATGAAGTAGTAGGCGGTGTCCGTGGCCGGGACGTTGTAGATCTTCGTGAGCACCAATGCGTAGGTGAAGAAGATGGCGTTGTAGAGGAACGACTGGGTGATCATGAGGGTGGCACCGAGAATGGCCCGCCTCGGGTAGTGCACGAAGAGCGTTCGGGCCAGGGCCACGAAGCCGATGTTGCTGGCCGGGGTGATCTCAATGGCCTTGGACTCATCGACGTCACCCAGCGTGCCGCCAGTGCGCTCTGTCTGCTGCTCGATTTCGTTTACTGCGCTCTCGGCCTCCTGTTCTCGACCGTGCATGAGGAGCCATCGAGGGCTCTCGGGCAGGTTCTTGCGAACGAACAGGATGACGAAACCGAGCGCCGGGCCGAACAGGAAGGCCACCCGCCACGAGTAGCTGAGGGGGAGGTGGTCGACCACCAGGATGGTGAGCACGGTGGCTATGAGTGCGCCGCCCCAGTACGTACCGTTCACCGCGATGTCCACCCGGCCTCGGTACTTGGCCGGGATGAGCTCATCTATGGCCGAGTTGATAGCCGTGTATTCGCCACCGATGCCCATGCCGGCGATGAACCGAGAGGCCCACACCCAGTAAGCCCAGCCATGCGAGTGTCCGAATGTCAGGGCGGTGAGCACACCGCCGAAGAGGTACACGCCCAGGGTGATCATGAACAGGTTCCGTCGGCCGAACTTGTCTGACATCCGGCCGAAGAAGAGAGCTCCAGCTACCTCGCCCAGCAGGTAGACGGTGCCCACCGCGAAAGCCACTTCCGAGGAGGAGAGGTTGAGAGCCTGCTTCTGGCTGATGAGGCCTTCGGCGTTGCTGGCGATAGTGATTTCGAGGCCGTCCAGCACCCAGGCCACCCCGAGGGCCATGACCAACCGGGTATGGAACCGCGACCAACCCAGCCGATCGAGCCGGGCCGGGATGAGGCTCCGGATTGTTCCTTCGGGGGGACGGTCCCGGTTCGGCCGTCCCGGCGCCTCCGTGCTGATGGTTGCCATGTGCCCTCCCCCTTCCGACCCAGCCCGACGGACGTTCCAGTACCCAAGACGTCTTCTGATCACACACCCTGGGGGCGCATACCCGCACCCAGAGCGGGACGGGCCGGCGGCGCACGCAAAGGCCAGGCGGACGGAGCGGACGGGCTAGGAGGCCGGGCGGCTGCTTACCCTGTCGGTCCGACTGCTACAGCGACTGCAACCAGTCCACGAGGAGCCGGTTCACGTCCTCGGTCCGTTCCTGCTGGACCCAGTGACCGCACCCGGGGAGGATGTGGTTGCCGCGTAGGTCGGGCAGGGTTTCGGGAAAGCGGTCGATAGCCCGGTTCCCCCACATGGTCGGACCGTCCTTCTCCCCTCCGATGAAGAGGGACGGGACCCGGATGGGCTCGCCCCTCCACGGCTGGAAGTCCTGCCAGTCCCGGTCCACGTTGCGGTAGCGGTTGAGGGCTCCCCGAAATCCGGTCCGTTCGAACTCCTCGACATAGAACCCGAGGTCTTCCTCGGTGAGCCAACCGGGAAGCCGGTCGGGGGAGGGAAAGCGGTCTCGCATCATCCCGCCGCGAGCCACGGTGGCGGTGGTTCCCCGGTCGGCCGCCGCTCTCGTCCCGTCGGCCGAGGCCGCCATGTAGATGCCGAGCAGCCACGATCGTACGTCGAGCTCGGCCTCCCGCTCAGCCCGTCCAGGCTCCTGGAAGTAGTTGATGTAGAACTCCTCCTCCGGGCCCGCCAGTCTCCCCATCTCAGCGAAGGCCTCCGTGGGCCGCCGACCGCCCGGGGGGCTGTAGGGAACGCTGAGCATCCCTACCGCGGTGAAAATGTCGGGTCGGAGTAGTGCCGAGTGGGCGGCGATGGGCGCCCCCCAGTCGTGGCCGACGATGATCGCCGGCGAGCCCTGATCGGTCAGCCTCTCCACCACCCCGAGATTGTCGTTGACGTGTTGGAGCATCCCGTACGCGTCGACCTCGAGGGGGGCGGAGGACCTGCCGTAGCCGCGGACATCGATGGCTACTGCCCGGAACCCGGCCTCGGCGACCACCGGCAGCTGGTGACGCCAGGAGTACCACGACTCCGGGAATCCGTGGACGAATAGCACCAACGGACCGGACCCCTCCTCCACACAGTGGATCCTCGTCCCCCGGGCGTCTACGACCTGGTGCCTCATGGCCAGAGGCTATGTGAAGGATCGGAGCCGCACCTTCTGGGAGGGCATCACCGATGCCGAACCATGTCGTACCGGCGGCGTTGCCCACCGTGTGAAGCGGACCGATGAGTGATCAATGCCGGTCTTCCAATCCTTCGTCCTCGATCCGGGCACACCCACACGTCCCGAGGCTGGTCGCCCCGGCCGTCGAGGGCAATGCGGTCCTCGGGTTCCGGTCCTTGACCAAGGCTACGACCCCGAGCGCCTGGTGGAAGCTGAAGGAATTACTTGACTGTGGTACGCACAGTTCCTTACGCTTAAGCACATGCTTGACCAAACGATCGACCTGGACCGGACCTTCCAGGCGCTGGCTGACAGGAGCCGGCGCGCCATGGTGGAGCGGCTCACATTGGGACCCGCCTCGGTCAGCGAGCTGGCAGAGCCCCTGTCCATGTCCCTGGCCGCCGTCGTCCAGCACGTCCAGGTCCTCGAGGCCTCCGGTGTCGTGAAGACCGAGAAGGTCGGGAGGAAGCGCATGTGCCGGATCGAGGGTGCGGCGATGACCGTCGCCGAACAGTGGATCAGCGACCGGCGCCGGAGTTGGGAAGCCCGGCTCGACCGACTGGGCGACGTCTTGAATGAAATGACCACCGAGGAGAAGCCATGAAAGTGTCCACCGTCGCTCATGACACCTTCGTCATCGAGCGGAGCTACGACGTCCCGGTTACCCAGGTCTTCCGGGCGTGGTCAGATCCGGAGCTGAAGGCCTGCTGGTTCGCCGGATCGGCCGACGCACTGAGGACGGGCTACCAGCTCGACTTCCGGGTCGGGGGCCACGAGGTCAACCGTGGAGGACCTCCGGGCGGGCCCCTGTTCATCTACGACTCGGAGTACCGCGACATCGTTCCCGACCAGCGGATCGTCTACACCTACGAAATGTTCGCTGACGAGAACCGCCTCTCGGTGTCTGTGGCCACCGTCCAGTTCCATGACCACGGACCCACGACCCGGCTGGTCCTCACCGAGCAAGGGGTGTTCCTCGACGGACACGACTCGGTAGCCCAGCGGGAGGAAGGGACCCGAGGACTTCTGGAGTCACTGGCTCGCCTGCTCCACGGAGGCGCATCTTGACGAGGCGAGTTCGGAATCTCGCCACCGCGGCGTTCAACGAAGGCGACGGGTCCACCACGAAGAAGGACAACCGATGAGAACCTTGGCTTCGTTCATCCTCATCAGCCTGGATGGCTTCTATGAGGGCAAACACGGCGAGTTCGACTGGCCGGTCGTGGACGACGAGTTCGACGAGTTCGCCATTCGCCAGCTCGACCAGGCGGACACCCTCTGCTTCGGACGGGCCACCTACGAACACATGGCCGCCCACTGGCCGACCGACCAGGCCCAGGCCAACGACCCCGCCATCACTTCCCGGATGAACTCCAAGCCGAAGTTGGTTTTTTCGACCGGGCTCGAACGTGCCGGCTGGTCCAACACCAACCTGGCGAGGCCGTCGAGCGGATAGAAACGGTGAAGACCGCGGCGGGAGGCGAGCTCCTCGTGCTCGGGAGCGCCCACCTCACCGCCAACTTCGCGGCCGCTGGCGTCCTCGACGAGTTGCGGATGGTTTGCCCGATCGCCATCGGTCAGGGCCGTTCCCTCTTCGAACACCTGAAGGGCCGGCTCCCGCTCAAGTTGGCCCAGGTGAGGCCGTTCGATTCCGGCAACGTTCTGCTCACCTACCGTCCGTCGCCCTAGCGAGACCCTCGGTCACTCAGGGCGCCACGGCCGACTCCATCTCGACCTCTTCCTCCGCCGACATCCCGGCGAAGGCTTGGCAGGAGCACGGTGTGGCTCCGACCGTGAGCCCACCGGCACAACGGGCCCGACGGCGGGATACGTAGGAGCCGGCTCCGGTGAACCCGTTCCGATATTGGACTGTCCGGAATATTGACAGTCCCAAATCAATAACATATGATCTTGGTATGTCAACGCCTTCAATAGTCGACACGTACCTGTCGATCCCCGAGCTGATGCGCGTCGCCCGTGGCAGCTACAAGCGGGCGGCGGATATCCAGCTGGCAGCTGGCGGCTTCGAGGACCTTCCCACTGCCAGCGGATACCTACTTGGCTACCTCGCCAGTGACCAGGAATCGATCCCGGAACGGATCGCGGGGCTCGGGATCAAGCCGCGCGAGTTCCGCCTGCTCGTCGACACCTTGGTTCTGCGTGGCTACCTCACACGCACCTTCGATCCAACGAGTCAGGAAGAGTCTCTGGCCCTCACCGAGCGGGGCCACGCCGCCAATGAGGCGAGCTTCGAGGGCGCGAGATATGTCGACAGTGAGCTCGAGAGCAGGCTGTCCGAAGCTGAGATGGCCGGCCTTCGCCGGGGACTTGCCGTTCTCGGCGAGATCAAGCGATCGCTGAGGGGCCCCGTGATCCGTCGCGGCCTGCCGCGATAGATGGCCGGTCGTCTTTGGTATGAGGACGTCCCGGTGCCGCAGCTGATGCGCGAGGCACGCGGCGTGTATCGGGACGCGGTGAGAGAGGCATTGGCCCGCGCCGGGTGCGACGACATTCCGCGCAGTGCCGTGTCCGTCCTGGCCAGCTTGGATCACAACGGGCCGGATTCGGCGTTCAGCCCCCAGGCCGATATGGTCGCCTCACTGGGGTTGAGTAAGCAGACGGCCAGTCAGCTGATCGACACCCTCGTGCTCCGGGAGTACCTCGAGCGCCGCAACGATCCCGTGGACCGGAGGCGGATGGAGGTCCGGTTGACCGATCGCGGTCGTAGCGCAGCCATCGCCATCCGATCGGCGACCGAGGCCATCGACTCGGCAGTCGCGCAAATGATCACCGTCGACGAGCTCCACGGGCTGCGGGCTGGCCTGGCGGCCTACCGGGGGATCCATGATGGGTCAGGCGACTAGGCACGCCTTCCGACGGGCCGCGGCAGCACGATCAGGCCTGACCTATCAATAACCGCGCCTCGGCGGGGCCGACTACGAGATCGTGAAGGTCTCCGCCCACTTCGAGCCGACCCGACTGTTCGATCCCGCCGACCTTCACCGGCTCAAAGCCCGCCGTTCGGATCAACCGCTCGACTTCCTCTCCAGCCCGGTCGTCCTCGGCCGCGTAGAAAAGCACCGCCGGCTCCGGGGAGCGGTTGCTGGAGGACTCGAAGACATTGGCCGACAACGTTCCGAACGCCATGGCCAGCCGCGTCCCCGCCGGCAACCACCCGGCTACGACCTGGCCGGAGGATTGCCCTTTCGCCAGAAGATGCGAGACGTTCCCTTGGGCGTCGACGGCGAGTGGGTTGCTTGGAACGACGACGAGCTTGTCGGCCAGCGGGTCGGCGATCTGGTCAATGACGCCCTTCAGCACGGAAAACCTCAGCGCCATGACGACGTTATCTGCGCCCCGCAGCGCGTCAGGGTTATCGACGGCGACGACTGCAGCTTGACCGATCTGAGCCGCCAGCGTTCGAGCCGACTCAGTGTCGGCGCTCGAGAGCCGCAGGGCCTCGCCTCCGGACGCCAGCAGGCGGGCGATGGCCGATCCGATTACTCCGGTGCCGATGACAGCAGTGGTCATGCCCGAAACCTCCTGAGCCTTACGGTATTGACAACGGCGGTGCGGAACATTGTCGGCCCCGAGCGGTCTCGCGCCGCCGGCGTCCGCTCTGTTCGTGCCCCCCATGCCCCGGGATCTCGCGTCCTGGTCACCGCCTGGTCTGCTGTCAGAGCATATGGATTGTGCTTCTTTAGCGGTCCTGTCGGAGAATGGCAGATAGGGATCTCAGCGTCCAGGGAACTGACCACCGTCGCTATGAACGATCTCGCCGTTGATCTCGGCACTCACTCGGACTCGTGGCCGGACGTAGGCGACGGCCAGTGATCGGGGGCCCAGTCGCCGTTTGGGTCCGTGGTTTGACCTACCTCGATCAGATGACCGTCGGGATCGCGGATGTAGCAACGGATCTCGTACTGGTGTTGCTTTGGCGGCGTCAAAAAATGAGCGCCCCTGGCGCTCCATTCGGCGTACACGGCGTGGATGTCTTTGACCCGGATATTGAGGAAGCTGCTGACCCGGTTGGGGTCGTCTGGCGTCTGCAGAGTGACCTCAGGCTTGTCGTCGGTCGGGCCCCCGCCGACATTGATGATGACCCAGCTGTTGGCTAGTGCCACATAGGTCACGTCTCCGGAGAAGACCACCTTGCCGCCGAGTACTTCTGAGTAGAAGCGCCGAGAGCGCTCGACGTCGTCCGAGACGATGAAGTGAGCCAGCACAATTCCCTCCGGCGGCGCTGGGAACTCGGCCATCTGGCACCTCCAATGGTTGGGTCTCACTCTCCGCTCACGACCGGTGTGGCGGTGAGGTCATGATAAACGGGGGATTGATCTCTTTCCAGGGCTCAAATAAGCCTACGCCCCCGATCCCGATGGCCAGCCCTCGGCAATCAGATCTGCTCATCGGACGCGACCGTCGCGGATGAAGCTCTGGCTTGGGCGGTGCCGGCCTCGACGAGGTCGTCGTAGCAGTGGTGTTGTTCGGGTGCCATCCGGCGAAGAGCCGGTTGGCGCTGGCCACACTGCGCAAATACTGACGGTCGGCCTGGAGCCTTTCCTTTTACACGAAGAGCCGAATCTTGGCGATGTGCGTCAACCCATCCGGTGGATGAGGGTCTCTTGTAGTCCAGTGCTACTCCGACGGTTCTGGTGAGTGAAGGCGGATTCGGAGCCATTCCAGAGTTGTTCATTTTGCGAACACATCGAGGTCGAGAGGGGCATGGAAAATGGCTCGAACGGCAACGAATAGGCGAAATCCTTGCACTGGTCCGTCCGGTCATGAATACTTGTGGGACCGTCGAATAGTTAAGCTACTTCCCAGTTGCAGGTCGACTGGTCATCGGGCGGTTAGGCGAAACCCATCGGGCGTTGAACGCACTATTCGCGTCAAAAGTGTCGAGCCAGTCGGAGGGTCGATCGATGCGCTCCTACATGCAATTGTTCCCCGAAGTGCATTCTTCGCGTGAGCACGGCCCGATTCACGCGGCAACAGCGTCATCTCATGAGGTCAGCATTGCATCCAAAAATCGTAAGAAACGGAGCACTGATCGAATCCCATCGTGGGAGGACTGATGGACTGGTACCCGCCGGATCGATCGGATTTGATCGTCGAGCTCCATTCGGCAGGGGCCGCCGGCAATAGGGCCACCGGCGATCCCATCGGAACTCTTGGTCTGTTTGTCCTCGGTAGTCATCATTGGTTTTATTCGAAGGAGGCGAACACCGCCCACGATCCAGTCAGTGAGGACCACGAGCACCAAACTGTTTCGGTCTCGCCAGGATTGCCGAATCCGTCCAGCACGGTTCCGTCGGGACTTCTCCGGCTCGCTTCAGTGACCTTCGTCGGTGCTCTGGCATGGTATTTGCCCTGGCTGTTCGTCTCCATCCGACCGAATGAGCTTTGGCTAACCGCGCCTCTCGTAGCCGCCAATCTGCTGACGGTTACCTCGATGCTCCTGGCCATTTTGAACAATTGGTATCGACGCACCCCTCAGAACCGCGAAGTACCTGCCAGGTCTGAACCTACGGTAGGCGTGCTGATCCCTACCTGTGGAGAACCACCTGCGATGGTGGCTCGCACCATCGAGTCTGTGCTTACGCAAGATTGGCCGGACCACAAGCTGGTCGTCGTGGTCGGTGACGACGCCCGTAATCATCTGATGAAGAATGCGGTGAGTGAGGTGGGAGCCGGGTTTCCGGCCGCCCACGTCATCTATCACGAACCCCCCCGGCGCGGTGACCCACTCAGAAAAGGTGATGCGAAAGCGGGAAACCTGAATTCGTCCTACTCACTGCTCACAGGTCGCTTCGACATCGACTGGGTCGAGACCCGAGATGCCGACGACGCAGTCGGCTCAAAGCTGTTCCTTCGCTGCTGTCTTGGCCAACTCATGATCGACCGCCGGTTGGCGTTCGTCCAGACTGTCAAGACCGCCAACGTATCTCCTTCGGATCCATTCGATAACAACTTTGTGGCGTTCTATCACGGGAACATGTATGCCCGTCATGCCGCGAATGCAGTGTTTCCCTGCGGATCTGGCGTCGTGTGGCGGCGCGAAGCCCTAGAAGACATTGGCGGATTCCCCGATTGGAATCTGGTGGAGGACCTCCAATCCGGAGTCGACGCCCTTCGCCGGGGGTGGCGCGGATCCTATGTACCAATCGTCGGTGTGCACTCTCAGCACGCGCCCGAGGATATTCCCAACGTGTACAAGCAACGTGGCACCTGGGCCTTGGATACATTGCGACTGTTGCTGTGGGCAGATCTACGGGGATTGAACTGGCGACAACGGTTCCAATTTGCGGAGCCGGCGTTGTATTACCTACAGAGCTTCGGAACGATCGCCGTGATTTACACCACTCTCGTCACGTTGATGGTCCACGTCCACCCAATCGAAGGAAGCTCGACGTCCTATTGGAGCCACCTCCTGCCTTTCGTCTTGAGCCTGGAGTTTCTACTTGCGATGCTCGCCGGCGCTGGATCGATACGCCAGGCGTTGAAGATGCGAGTCATGCTTGTCGGACTGTTCCCCGTGTTCTCAAAGGCATTTTTCCTAGCCGTAATTTATGGACCCCGACGAAAACCGCAGTACAGGGTAACAAGAAAGGTAGACAAATTCGCGTGGTATTGGCGGGAAACGTTGATACAAAGTCTCTGTCTGGCGGCTCTGTTATTCGGGGTGCTCGATGATATTTTAAAGCACGGGAACACTTTAGATCCCGGTGCTCTTTATTGGGGAATATTCTTCGGAACAATATTGGCGATTTTCGTGCGAAAATCCTGGTATGGAGTATTCGCAAAGAATCCCATCCGGGCATCGAACACCCCGCCCCTACCGCGAAGGTTGGACTCCAGGCAAATGGCGATACCATTCAAGAGCCGAGCCGAATTGGTGGCGCACGGCTTTGCTCGCTCCCATGGCCACGACCTGCGCATTACGACCAGCCCACACCCGGGCGCCACTCCATCAAAGCGCCGACGCACGCGGCCACGGCACCGTAGATCTGGTCGGGGCATTCATCTGTCACTTCCGACCATCGGCAAAGAACACAGTCACAGTGGGAGGTGGGTCTCGTCGTCTTCCGATTGAAGCATCGAGCTGACGGATGCAGGCATACGGCTCCGAGAACCGGCGGCCGCTCGCTGTTCGATTCGGTGAACGCGTCACGGCGACCCGGTGTTGTTCACGGAGATCCTGACATTGGCGCAAAAGCGCTGCCGGCGGCGGCGTCCAAGGTGGCCGTGGTGCCCGACCGCGCCGCCCCACGGCCCGGACGGGGACCGAGGTCGTGAGAGGCGATCTCGGCGTTCACGGTCACCGTGGTGATGGCACGGCTGATGGTCGACCCGATGCTGTTGAACGAGGGAGTCGGCGTGAAGGCGAGGAGATCGACCTCCCCGGAGTTCGATTGGGCAGCCGCACTACCTCGGTGGTCACCCTGAGGGCGAGGGTCAGAGCCGACAGTTCCCATGGGTGAAGGCTCGGGACTCTTGGCGGTAGCTCTTCCTTGCGGCTGTTCCCGGTTCAGCAGCGATTCGGCTCGGTCGCGTTGGAGCGTATCGGTCCTGAGGGACAGGTCATCAAAAGGTGCCCGTGCTACGTCGACGGAGTCGGCCAGTCTCGATCGCGACCGTCCACAATCGACACGCACCCGAGCGGGCGCCTCTGTCGCCCTCGCGTGTCGGGATGCGAGGTCACTCTTTAACCGCCATAACAGTTTTCTAATAATCAATGTGTAGAACTATCATTGACGCGGACGCCGGGGGGGACATGGGTGGGTTGCAGCACCACTCCCAGTGGCGCGTGCAAGGGTGACGAACCGGGGGGGATGGCGTGGGTAACGAGACCGAGGTTGCTCAGGTGACCAGTGACGAGGCCAACGTCCTCAACTGGCTGCAACGGGGAGGGCCCTGGGCCGACTCGCTCGTGGCCACGACGGTCTTGGTACTCAGCGCACTGGCGGCCGATCGCGGCATCGGGGCCACTGCAGTTGAAGAGATTCGTTCGTCGGCGCAAGACCTGCACCAATGGCTCGAGGACGACACCTGCCCGGATGCCAACCTAGCGGACCGCTACGAGGTGTTCATCGCCCGTTACCGATTCATCTGTCTGGAGATCAGCTCGGATCGGAAACGCCTGCCTGCCAACCATGTCGAGGTGATGATCGATCGACTCGGTGCTGTCAACGCCGAATTCGAGAAGTTTCTCGTGGATCTGCAGTAGAGCGCTGGGCAACAGGCGCCGAGTGAGCTCCACCACGCACGAACTTGGGTCGGAGGTTGGCGGCGCATCTCGGCCGTCGGACGACAATCCGGTCTCAGACCCTCGGCACCGCCAATTCTGGCCCTGGGCGGCACCGATCGGTGCCTATGTTCTGCTCAGCGTTATCGCCTACTGGCCGGTGTTCCCGGATATCTCGCAGAAGCTTTTCAGCACTGAGTCCGATTTCGCACAGTCGGTGTGGTTCATCAATTGGGTGCCGCATGCGCTCGTCCATGGCCTCAATCCGTTCTTCAGTGATGCGATGTACTCGCCCACCGGTGTGAATTTGGCAAACAACACCGCTAGTCCTTTCCTGGGCCTCCTGACGGCTCCGCTCACCCTGTTGTGGAGCCCATTGGCGATAGCGAACCTGCTGTTGGTTTTGAGCATGCCGATATCGGCGACCGCCGCGTTCGTCGTCTTGCGGAAATGGAAGGTCTGGTGGCCGGCGGCCAGTGTTGGCGGGCTGATCTATGGATTTTCGCCCTACATGGTCGGTCAGGGTCTCGGGCATCTGGAAATGATGTTCGTCCCGTTGCCGCCGTTCATTGTGATGACTGTCGTTTCAATCCTGCAGCGCCAGGGTTCGCAGCGGCGGCTCGGAGTCCAGCTCGGCCTTCTCGTCACTGTCCAGTTCCTCATCTTGCCTGAGGTCCTCGCCTCCGTCGCAGTTTTTACTTTTGTGGCTGTTATCTGTGTGGCACTCCGCCGACGGTCCGCGGTAAGGGAAATGGCACGGGCTTCGGCCCGTCCGACGGTGATCGCCCTGGGGCTGGCGGCGATTCTTCTGGCCTATCCCTTTTGGATGCTGCTTTCTGGACCTCAGCATGTAGCGGGGTCCCATTATCCTTTGCAGAACGGTTTCCACAATGACCTCCTCAGTGTTTTGGTCCCGGGGCCATTGCAGAAGGTCTCCCTGGGAATGAGGTCCCTCGGATTCAGATTGGACGTTCTGAACGGAGCGACCGAGGCGGGAGGCTACGTCGGCATTCCGGTTCTGATCCTGATCGGATTCTTGGCTTGGCGGTCTCGGCACAGCCCCAGGATGCAGCTTTCGGGGGTGCTTTTCATCAGTGCCGTACTGCTGTCTCTAGGCCCGTATCTAGTCGTGAACGAACACATGACGCACATTCCGCTTCCCTTCCTGCTGTTGGGCCACATTCCATTGATCAACAACATCCTGCCCAGTCGAATCTCTTTCGAGATCGACGCTTGTCTCGCCGCGATGATTGCATTCGGCTTGGATGACATGCGCGCCACCTCGCTCAGTGAGCACCGTCACAAGGCCCGTCAAGGCGCTCGGGATCGTGATCGAAGAGCAATTGTCGCTACCGGTGTTGCCCTGGCAGTCCTGATCTTCACCCTGCTCCCTCAGTGGCCGGACACCACCGCTCCGGTCGCATTACTTCCGACCAGCGTCTCCCGAGCCATCCCACCTGGAGACCCGGTGGCAATCACCTACCCCTACGTATACGCGCAGTGGACGGTGCCGTTACTTTGGCAGGTACAAGACGGGTACCGGTTTCGCATAACCGGGGGCTACGCCTTTCACCCGGGCCCGGGCGGGAAGGGGGCAAGGGTCCCGAATGCGATGGACCCTCCCGACCTACAAGTGTTCCTGGCTACCGATGAACAGGCGTGCTTCTGCCTCCCGACTGCGATCACCCCTCAGCTGGAGGCGGCCACACCCGCCGATCTGGCCAGGTATCACATACGATTGGTGATCGTCGACCGCGCCACGAAGGGAAGCGCGCGGGTCGTGAAGCTGTTTGACGAGGTCCTCGGGCCTCCCAACCTTTCGAAGGGTCAAATCTCCCTGTGGACCATAAAAGACCGCCTCACGAGGTAGGCAAACCCAAGATTGTGTTCTCGGGTGACAGTCCAACCACCGCGGAGACGGTCATGCGAGTCGGTGGTACCACCAGGACATGAACAGAACCCATCTTGAGTATCTCGCCAGCGCCGAATGGGCCGACCGCCTCCAGACCGACCTGCTCCCGTGGCTTGCATCGACCGTCCATCTCGGCGATGACGTGCTGGAGATCGGTCCTGGGCCGGGTCTGACCACCGATCTCCTACGCCACCGGGTGGCGGCCGTCACGGCCGTTGAGATCGACGCCGATCTTGCCGCCGACCTGAAGGCTCGTCTTGCCGGTACCAACGTCGAGGTCATCTGGGGTGATGGCACCGAGTTGCCATTGCCAGACAATCGGTTCTCGGCCGCCACTTGCTTTGCGATGCTGCACCACATGCCTTCTGCCTCGGCCCAAGATCAACTGTTCGGCGAACTGCAGCGAGTGCTGCGACCCGGCGGCAGTTTCGCGGCGACGGACTCGCTCGACACTGACCGGATTCGGCAAGCCCACATCGACGACACCTTCGTACCGCTCGATCCGGCCACACTGGAATCCAGACTTCGGGCCGCTGGCTTTGCCGACATCACCCTCGCTCAGAGCGGAGAGTATCGAGATCGAGGAGACCAGATCCGGATCACCGCACGCAAGCCGTAGCTATCTTGCGGGCGGCGGCGCTGCGGGTCCGAGACTGGCTGCCCTGCTCTCGGATGTTTGAGCGTGTACGGCGCTTGCGAGGAGCGCTGCCGAGGAGACGATCATGTGGTGACGCCCTCGGTCTGAGGGTTTCCTACCGACCAGATGCGGGTTTGGCCCCCACAGGATCTGCCTTGACGGGGGACCATCCGCCTCATAGCGTGCCCAGCGGTTGACGAAGACGAGCCTGGAGGGATCGTTGGGCTCGAGCCGCAGATTCCGATCGCATACGACTGCCGGCAGGGATGCAGTTCGGGTGGTGGTGCGCGCGTCGCTGGCACTGGCGATCGCGTCGGGAATCGCCATGGGTGCCGACGCATCAGCCAACGCATCGGCGGCCGGCGCCATGACCTACGCTCCGCCCCGAGTTTCCTCACCGCTCCCTTCGGCCACGCTACCGACGAGGTCGGCGACGGTGGATGCTCGACCGACGTCCTGTCCGCCGTTGAGCGACGACCCCAACACCGGCTCGGGCACTGCCACCCCGACCGGGGAGTTCCCGTGGCCGGCGGCGCCGGCGGGGACGTCGGCGGTGGACTGGATCAGCGATCCGCATACTCCCCATGCGGCGATCCCGGAGCGCCCCGCCAACTGGAGCCAGGGTGGGGGCAGCGTCAAGTTGACCAGCGCCCGCTCCACCGACTCGGTCCTGTCCGACAATCCCCAAGAGCTGTGCGGGGTCGAGGGAAACAGCACCGACACCGGGTGGCAGACGACCACCGGCCGGCCTTCCACGGTTATCGCGGTGACCGATTCGGGTATCGAGTGGTGCGACCCGGCGCTGGTCGACAAGGTATTCCTCAATCGCGACGCGCTGCCCCTGCCCGAGAATTCCCAGGGACTGACCAAGCCACAGCTGGAAGCGGCCGGGCAGCACTTCTCCGACTCTGATCCCTACGACCTCGACAACTCGGGGATCCTGAACGTGGAGCAGTACGCCGACGACCCCCGCATCGCCAAGCCATACCTCTGCTCCACCACCGACGGGGACGGTTCGGGCTACACCGGCATTTCGGCCGCCGACCTGATCGCGGCATTCGGCACTCCGGGAAGCCCGCACTACGCAGCCCGGACCGGACCGGCGGGCTTCACCGACGCCATCGCCGGATGGGACTTCGTCGACGACGACAACAACCCCTTCGATGCCGTGCACTACGACCACGGCACCGGCACGTCGGAGGACGCGGTGGGCGCCGCCAGCACGCTGGCCCAGGAGGTGGGCACCTGCCCCAACTGCATGGTGATGCCCATCAAGGTCGGCGACTCGTTCATCACCTCCGGGAACGCATTCGCCGAAGGGGCGCTGTTCGCCGTGGATTCCGGGGCCACCGTGATCCAAGAGGCGCTCGGCACCTACGACGTCACCCAAACCGACACCGAGGCGATCAACTACGCCGAAGACCACGGGGTGCCAGTCGTGGCCAGCTCTGCCGACGAGGAGTCCGAGCACCACAATCTTCCCGCCGTGCTCCAGAACACCATCGTCGTCAACAGCGTCACCCATGACAGTAGCTTCGACCCGCCCAGCTACCTCTACCTCAACGGCTGTACGAACTATGGCGCCAACATCTCGGTCAGCGTGGAGAGCGATTCGTGCTCGTCCGAGGCCACCGGCAAGACCGGAGGGATCGTGGGTCTGGCCGAGTCTGCCGCCGCCGTGGCCATGGCCGACCATGTCATCGCACCATACCCGGGGCTGCACACGGCCACCGGGGCTCCGGTGCCGCTCTCGGTGAACGAGATCACTCAATTGGTCACCATGTCGGCCGACGACATCGACTTCGCCAAGGCTGCGCCGCCCGAACGGGCCGGCCGGAAACACCAGTGTGAAGACGGATCTGCCGTTGGTCACGACCGAACGCGATCCCACCGGGCCGGGATTCGACCCCACCAGCGGTTACGGTCGCATCGATGCCGCCCGCCTGGTGCAGTGGATCGCGTCGGGGCGCATTCCACCGCAAGCTGAGATCGACAACCTGCCGTGGTACCAAGTCCTCTCACCGGCACAGAACCTGACCGTCTCGGGTGTGATGGGGACGACCCGCAGCCCGTCGTGGCGCTACGAGGTACAGGTGGCGCAGGGCGAGGCGCCGGCCCAGTCGGCCTGGCGGGTCGTGTCGAGTGGCACCGGGTCGGGGGTGCGCACCGGCGTGCTGGCCCGGGTCCCCCTGTCCCAGGTGGCCGCACTGTTCCCCGGTTCGATCAAGTTGGACGGCTCGCCGGCGGCAGCCGACGGGCAGCCGCTGCCCGACAAGTACATGTTCACCATCCGGGTGGTCGTCCAGGACGCGGGCGGGATGGTGGGTATGGCCCGACGGACCGAGTTCCTCCATGAGGACGCGAGCTTGGTCAACGGGGCACCGACCCAGTTCCCCAGCTCGATCGTGGCTCCACCGGTCCTCGCCCCCATCGGACCGGGAGGGACCAACGCCCTCCTGGTGGCGACGGCGGACGGTACCGTCAACGCCTACGGCTCCAACGGACGGGAGCTGCGGGGTTGGCCGGTCCACACCGCTACCAGACACCGGCTACCACCCCGGCGAGGAGGCGTACGCCTCGAATGTCGTGCCGACCGTGCCCCGCGGCGAGATCGTCGGGGGTCTGGCGGTAGGGGATCTGAACGACGCGTCAGGGCACGATCTCGATGTGGTGGCGACCGATCTGACAGGACGCGTCTGGGCGTGGGACGCCCAGGGCAGCCTCTTGCCCGGCTGGCCGGTACGGACCAACGGCGCATTCTCGGGACCGGGCGTGACCAACACCGACAACGAGGTGCTCCGCGGGATCCTCGGGGCGCCGGTGCTGGGTGACCTGCAGGGCAACGGGACGCTCGACGTTGTCGCAGCCTCGATGGACCGTCATGTCTACGCCTGGCAACCCAGCGGAACGGCCGCGCCGGGTTGGCCGGTGGAGGTGGTGGATCCGAGCGAGGTGCAGTCGGTCAGCCCTCCCGACGGCCAGGTCACCTTCCTGCCCACCGCTCACGGCGACACCGGAACCAAGCTCGTGGACACCCCGGCCATCGCCCAGCTCGTTCCCGGCGGTCCGCCCGAGGTGGTGGTCACATCGAATGAGCAGTATGCCGGGTCGCCCAACGCCTCGCTCGGAACGCTGGGCACGCTCTTCTCACTGACCGGGGAGCTCTCGAATGCGGCCAACAGCCGGGTATACGCCATCTGGCCCGACGGGTCGTTGCACCAGAAGGCGGCCGACGCGCCGGATCCACCGGGTTATCCGAACCCTGGTGCATTCCTTCCGGGCTGGCCGGTGGCCATCGCCGATCTCGATCCCGATCTACTTCCCGACATCGGCGACGGGGCCAGCAACGGGCCGGCGGTAGCCATCACTCCCGGGGGCGCCCCCCTGATCGCGGTGCAGAGCGACGTCGGACCGGTGTACCTGCTCAACGCGGACGGAGGCGACGCCCTGGGGACAACCGGAGGTCTACCCGATGTGCTGTCGTCGGGGCCATCGGGGTCCAAGTCCGATTCGACCGGGATCCTCGCCACCAGCGTTCCCGCACTGGGAGCTCCGATCATCGCTCCCCTCGGCCGGGCTTCGGGGAAGGGCAGCTCGCTCGATGTGATAGGTGCGGCCGAGAGCGCTGGCGAGCTGTTCGACGTCTCCGAACCCGCCGACCAGTCCCCACACGACAGCCAACTCGACGCCTGGAACGCGGCAACCGGGAACTTCCTCGCCGGGTTCCCCCAAGTGATGGACAGTCTGCAATTCTTCGACCAGCCGATCGTGGCGAACCTGACGGGCAGCCGGGGACAGGCGTACGCAGTCGAGGTGAGCTCAGACTCCGACCTGAGGGCACTCGATGCCGATGGTCGTGAAGCCCCGGGCTTCCCCAAGCTGACCGGGGGTTGGGTCACCGGTGGTGCGGTGTTCGGCCCGCTCGGGTCGATGCCGAACCAAATGTTGGTGGCCGGTACCCGCGAGGGGGAGTTGTTCGTCTGGCAGACCGGTGCCCCTGCGTCGGAGCCCAGCGGGGCCTGGCCGCAAGTGCACCAGAATTTGTGGAACACCGGCGACTATTCGGGAACGCCGGCACCGTCGAAGAGGGGGGCGGTCTCGCCCGCCCCGAGTTCCAGCCGTTGCAAGCAGTCCGACCGGGCTGGGGCCACCCGGGCCGCTCGGCCCCCGGCCACCGCCGGCCTCTGCCCCCATCGCTCCGGTTCGCCGACGACGGGGTGACGGCGGCCCGGTCCAACAGGACCAACGGATCGGATCCCCTCCTCTCCAATCGTATCCTCGTCCCCTTGGCGTCCACGATCTGATGCCTCATGGGCCAGGGGCCATGTGAACCAGCGGCGGCACAATCTTTTTGAGGGCGCCGGCGGCCTCCGGCGGCACTCTGGTTTCGCCATGGCCGGCCGATAACGTCGAGATAGCGGATTTGCGGAGACTTTACTTTGTGGAGGCTTTAGATGGACGCAGCACGGATGGCCAACGGCAAACACCGGCGTCGGATCACCGGCGGCGAGCGCGCCTCGGCAGTGGGCTCGATCCTGTGCGGACTTCTGGTTGCGCTGATGCTCGTCATCTTCTGTCTGCGTAACCTTGCACTCCTTGGCTTGGCCTTGGTCGGCTTGTGGGTGACGGCGGTCGGGCTCTGGTGGGCTGTGGCCGAACGGATGCCACGTCGGGCCCTAGGTATCTCGGCCAGCATCGCAGGCGTGGTGCTGATCGTTCTCGCTTGCGTCCGGGCCACTCCCCACGGCGATCGGCCGCTGCTTCGCCTGGTTGTTCTGGCCGTGCTCCTGGTCGGTTCCGTCGGCTTCGGGAGGACTGCACTGCGACGCTATCTCTATGAGCACGACCAACGTCAGCCGATCTCAGTGAAGCAGCCGCTCCATCCGGTCCTGATCTGCAATCCGTGGTCGGGCGGAGGCAAGGTGGCCAGGTTCAATCTTGTCGACCTGGCCGAGGATCTCGGAGTCGAGGTGGTCATGCTCGATCATGGTCTCGACCTCGAGCAACTGGCGCGAGATGCCATCGCCGATGGGGCCGACTGTCTGGGCATGGCAGGAGGAGACGGATCCCAAGCCCTTGTCGCCTCCATCGCCATCGAGCACGGCCTTCCGTTCGTAATGCTGGTGCCCTCCCGAGGCGGCAAGTCAGAGATTTGCGAGTCGCGCAGCGGAGCCTACCCATCACCCTGCTCATGTGGACTCCACGCTCGACCCGAAACTGCTCGCAGAGTACGACCAGCCCATGCGACTAGGACGAGGAGACCTGATACGACTGGATACGACTCGCCCCATCGATGTCGTTGAGCTGGCACAAGTGATCCTGGCCAAATTCGCACGTTCCGTCCCGTAACTGTGATCGGATCCAGGTTGAGCCCCGACCTGTCGAGCCAAGATCTCCGGCTCCACCACCATCGTTGGGACTGGAGGCGGATATTGCACAGACGTTGACCATGTCAGTCAGGTCAGGGTTGGCGTGTTCGCAAGGATGCGGTTGAGCGTGCGCCGCCCCATTCTGGCCATCGGTGGGTTCGTCTGTGCGTAGTACCAGACGGCTCCCATCGACTGTTCAAACGCCCAGGCCTTGCCGCGCTCCCACTCCAACTCGTCCGGCGCCAGATCCTCCCGGAACGCAGCTCGCGGCCCGTCGTCCAAAAGGTGCCAACCGGCGATGAGGTCCAAAGCGGGATCGGCCGGCCCAAATCCGCCGCAGTCCAGAAGTCCAATCAACCTGCCCTCGGTCACCAGGACGTTGCCCGGAATCAAGTCACCGTGAGACATCGAGTCGGGCGAGGTGCGTGGCAACTGAACGAAATAGCTCCACAGTCCCGCGAGTCTCGCCACGTCGAGAAGTGCCTTACTCTCGTCAAGGCTTTTCCGTACCCACGCGTCGTGATCGCGCAGTTCACCGCCTCTCCAGCCGCGTTCGAAGCTGCGCCCCGAGGTATCCACTCGCCGTAGGGCGGCTATGAGGGTGGCGAGATCGTGAGCGAACGGGATGCCTCCGGCGGCAGATCCATCCTCAGCTGTGGTCCCTGCTAGCCAAGACTGGACCGACCAAGGCATTGGGTAGCCCTCCCCAGGCTCGCCGATGGCCACCGGAGTAGGACCAGCGAAAGGCGAATGTCGGTTGAACTCGGAGCTGGCCTTGGCTTCGATCTCTAGGGTCTGTCGCACTGACTCAGGGTCTTGCCGCCGAAGAGGGAGGCGAGCCGCCAGGTCGTCGCCGATTCTGTAGATGGCGTTTACGGTGCCGCTCGACCCGATGCGACGGACTGGAAGGCCGGTCCACTTTGGGAACTGAGTCGCGACCAGCTCGTGGACGATGGCGTCGGTAATACGGACTTCGTTGGGATGCATCCTTGAGTGGTGTTCGGTCATGGCGCTGTCCTCCTGGAAATCGAGGAGCGTTCAGGTAGGGGGCCTTGCACCGGTCGATAGCCGTCAAAGTCGGCTTCAAGGTTGCCTTCACCACTGGTGAGGCCCACCAACTGTCTCTGCAGATCCCGCGATCGATCAGCCGGCAACCTCGCCTCCACGTTTGCGATTGTGCCCCTGACCTGTGTCTGAGCAATGGACCCACCAAGTTGCGCGATCGCCTGTAACACGTCACCGATTGTGTCGGAAGGCGATTCGACCTTGAGCCGTACCATCGGCTCACAGACCTGAGTGCCCGCTCGCTCAAGTGCCTTCTGCACAACCCTCGGAGTGAGCTTCCGAAAGTCCGCGCTTGTGGCGCGGGCCATGGGAACGGTTGGTTTAGCTGGACCGTCCGAGGTGTAGTAGCCGCAGTCGGTCATCGTCACGATGCAATCGGTCACTTCCCATCCGAACAGGCCCCGCCTAAGGGAGCGGCGGATGTACTTCATCATATGGTCGATGAATCCCCCCTCTGTCTTATAGATGAACATTGGTAGCGATCGGTGATCAACATCGAGAGAGAACTTGACCCCTGATCGAACCTGCCCTGGTTCGACTCTGAGACCGATTGTGGCCATGTACGGATTCGTGTCTGAAGTCAAGAACTCGACCGCCTCGCCGATACCGACCAGACGCTCGATGTAGATCGTCGTCGTCTTACGAAACTCGGCATCGATCTGATAGTCGTTTGCCAGCGTCGACTGGATAACTTCCTTTTGGACCTCGCCGTACAACGACACAGTGATCTCGTTGAGATTTTCGTCTTGCCGTACCGAGATGAGCGGGTCCTGTTCGGTTAGCTCAGTGAGAGCCGTGCGCAATCGAGCCCCGTCAGCGACATCATTCGCTTCGATGACCGCCTCCATCGTTGGCAGAGCGAACTGCTGATCTACTTCGTCCGTGCCGAACTGCCCGACCCGATCGCCGATCTGAACGTCATGAAGTCCCCAAACCTTCCCGATGTTGCCTGCCGTAACAACCGAGTCCGCATCGCCAGAGCGGCGATTGGAAACCTCGATCGCGGTGACCTTGCCCCCATGGTCCTTGCCGTAGACGAGTCGATCGCGGACTCGCAGAACGCCCGAGAAGAGCCGCACGTAGGCAATCTTCTCCCGGGCAACGCCACGCTCGATCTTGAACACCGTGCCCCGGGTAGGCGCATGGGGATCACCAGGATGTCTGGCAGGGAGCAGGTCCGCGATACCGAGCAGAAGTGAGTCGATGCCAGCCCCGGTACGTGCGGACCCGAAGAAGGCAGGGTGGAGCAGAGCATGCTGCGTTTGCGATTGCAGCTCTTGGTGAAGCTGATCGGGAGAGAGTTCTCCATCTCCGTCGATGTACCGGTTGAGAATGTCCTCGTCGTGCTCCGCTAACCCTTCGACAATCTCCGCTCGCTGTCCCGCGTTCCGCTCGCTCCACGGAGTGAAATCAGCTGCCTTGGAGCCAAGGCGGGTTGTGAACCCCATCGGGATGACGGTCAGGCCAAGGGTCTCCCTGATCTCCTCGAGCAGGGTCCCCTCCCGTGCCCCAACCCGGTCAATCTTGTTCACGAAGAGCAGCGACGGAATGTGAAGTCTTCTGAGCGCCCGCATGAGGATGCGCGTCTGGGGCTGCACCCCTTCGACGGCAGAAATGACGAGCACTGCGCCGTCGAGCACTCTTAATATCCGCTCCACCTCGGCAATGAAGTCAGGGTGGCCGGGCGTATCAATCAGGTTGACAGTCAGGTCGCTAGTGATTGGGAACGAGGCGACAGCCGACTTAATGGTGATCCCCCGCTGCCGCTCAAGCGCGAGGGTGTCGGTCTGTGTATTGCCTTGGTCAACGCTTCCGAGCTGACTAATCGATCCGGCCGCATAGAGCAGCCGCTCGGTCAGGCTGGTCTTACCGGCATCGACATGTGCCAATATTCCTAGGTTCAACGATTGCATAGTGCGTCAGGTCCTCTCGATAAGTGATTCCTCCTTTCTTGATGGACACAGACGCTTGGCGCATTCGTTTCTCCTCAGTGGTTGGCTCTCGTCGAGAGTAGCCCAAGGCAACGCCCTGGACCTCTTCTGTACATTCTCTCACGAACCGAGAGATTCACCAACCGGTCCTGTGGAATCGAAGCTCTCTATGACGACAACCTGAGCAGAGGGTTCGCGCCTGGCCAAAGTGACGAGGTGCGAACAATGGAGCAGGATGTGAGCGTGGAGGTTCGATGCGTCCGGATAACCGACCCTGAGGGTGTCCAGGCGCTGGAAGGCTGGGCGGTGTACGAGCGGGCCATGTACGGCGATCATCCCGAGCTTCACGCCATCGAGGCGGCCGAGTTCGAACCACCAGGCGGAGCGTTCTTCGTAGTTATCGCGGGCACCGCGACCGTCGCTGGAGGCGGCTTTCGGTGGAAGGCCCAGGGCACATGTGAGGTCAAGCGGATGTGGACGGCTCCCGATCAACGCAGGCAGGGATATGCATCAGCCGTCCTCGACGCGATCGAAGACGAGGCACGGAAGCTTGGGTACTCAAGCTTGTGCCTTGAGACTGGACCGGCTCAGCAGGAGTCCCTTGCTCTCTATCGGGGGCGCTACGACGAGATCCCTGCGTATCACTACCAGGACGCGTTCGCTTTCGGTTGCTCACTCTAGGGAAGCGTCCCAAAGTGCCAGGCGAACACTGCCTCCGCATGCGGTGACGGCAGCCAAGATCAAGCCACCTTGGGTTCCGTCACAGCAGCGAAGGGGACGGCCAAGACCAAGCGCACCAGAAGCGTCTCCTGGACGTCCCCGTTGACCATCCGCCCGCGGCCACGCGGAGCGATCGAACCGCTTGCTGGAGTGAGCAGGAGGTCTGGAGTCGGATGGATCTCGATCCCCCAGCCGGGGGCTTGGGATACCAGGTGACCTATGTCACCCGAACGGCAGCAATGAGCGTTTTGTGCTCATTGACAGCTTCGGTGGGCAGTCCGGTGCCACTTGGGACGAGCGTGTTGGCCGCGTCCCGCAGGCTCATCACTTCTTCGATCCTCCAGCCCGAGGCCTGTACTAGGTCAATAGCTTGTTGACGGTCGAGGGCAAGCCTGAACGACTCACCGCTTCCGCTCCGAGCAAGCTGTTGGACACGAAGTTGCCGATGATGCCGTGCGCTACCGACATTGCTGGGTGGATAGAAGTCGACGGCAAGCCGACTGCCGATGGCGCTCATTTTCGCCAGGAGTTGAAGTTGACGCCTAACAACGTCCTCGCTGAGGTACATCGTGAGCCCTTCAAGGATGAAGACTGCGGGCAGTGACGGGTTTAGTCCGTAGTCCACGAGTGACTTCGCTGCATCTTCTTTCGTTAGGTCAGATTCGACATAGACGGGGCTAGGGAGCGGTGCCCGGCGAACTTTGTCCTGCTGCGTGGCAGCGAGGTCCAACTCGAAAAACTGAACGCCGTTACTCGCCATTCGCCAGGGACGACTGTCATAGCCAGCTCCGATCACGGCGACCTGTTGGATGCCATCATGCAATGCCTTAACGACTTGGGAGTCGAACCAGCGCACCCGAGCTGCCAATCCCGCGAGAGTTACAGACCGCGACCAGATCCGGGGCCAATGCTCCACGACCCAAACCACCACTCCCATAGACGGCGTGAGCATCTCCCAGGCGAACGGATCGTCAAGGATTCCCTTGCTGGCGAGAAGAGCGCGCTCCGCAGCAGCCCCTCGGGCCGTTCTCGATCGCTTTGCTCCGCCCACGAGGTGAGTATTGCGCGGGCTCCGCAGGGTTGCACGGCCTTCGAATGTGCGGGGACGATTGGCATCGTCCTCAACCGACTCCCTCCCCGGATCCCTAGGAAAGACCTGACCTACATGTGCCTGGTTCCGGGCGCAGCAACAATCGCAAGCAGGAAGGACTTGGGGTGGTCTTCGCCGTTCCAGCAAATGACGATCAGATCTGTCCCGGACGACCACCGAAAGTGTGTCCCGCAAGCGGAACCCCACGCGGCAACGGCCCACATCAGCAAAGGGTCGCCGCCCAGAGGCGTCCCGTAAGACCCGCCCGTTGGGTTGCCCGGTGAGGGGAGGTCAAACGAACGCCCCGCTTGATAGCTCAGAGGCCACGATCCGGATCTTGGCCCAGACAAGGTTCACTAACCGGGGTCAGGTCACTGGCGTCAGTCCAACGCGATCGGACAATCGACACTCCGCAGTTGACTCTGGTAGAAGCCCAGATTGGCTGAGATTTAGGGTGCTGCCACCGAAAGGTTCGAGTGCCGTCTCACTTGTTTCTGAGCCAGATGTTGAAAATCTGGGAGTTTGGCTCATAATTGAGAGCGATCGGAAGGGTGCGATCGGACAGTACGTATTTTCTTTCTATCCCTGATCAGGTCTAGTTGATCGAACAGGTAAGGAAGATTTGACGGAGGGTTCGAAAGATGTCCCACTAGGTCCGCCTGGTGGGATTCAAACCACCCGCGAGTTGCCTGCTACGGGCCTTCCGAAGCCCAGACCTCAGTTCCGTCCGACGAGATTCCCGTTCGGACCTGAATACCGAGGCGATGCCCAGCAATGCGGGCGGCCCTTCGCCACCGATCTACGTCCCCAACGTGATCTGCACCGTGCTTAACAGCTGACCCACCTTGAAGCTGACACATCAGTTCCTGGATTAGGAACTCCAGTCTGCGATCGGCGAGATCGTCAATCATCGGATGTCCCAGACGGAACTCTGATGACAAATTGATGACAAATGTACCTTTTCCTCGTCCAAGACTCGCTCCAAACTGCGGCAGAAACGTGATCTGAACAGGGGTAATGCTTAGTGGCGGGGGCGGGATTTGAACCCGCGACCTTCGGGTTATGAGCCCGACGAGCTACCAGACTGCTCCACCCCGCGTCGTGAGCTGACAACTTACCATCTCCGCCATCCGCCGCGATCAGCCCGATGCCGCCCCCGAGTCCGTGCCCGCGGCCGGATCAGGCCCTACGAGCCACCCGGCGTCGTGGTGGTGGTGGTCGTGGTCGAGGTCGTCGCGCCACCGGTCAGGGTCTGGACCTCGTTGAGATCGCCCTCCAGGGTGGTGATGTCGTTCTGATACGCACCGAGGTTCTGGGCCTTGAGGTCGGCCTCTGACTGCACATAGGCCGCCTGAGCCGCGGCGAGCAGGCTCCGCACCTGGGGCGACAGCGACCCGGTCGAACCGGTGCCTCCCGGTGTGATCGTCACGGGATTGGTGAAGACCTGGGACAGGGCTCCCGAGAGGGTGGTGTCGATGGCCACCTGCTTGTTGTAGACGGCGATCACCTCTTGCAGCAACGGGATGGCGTTCCGGGACGACGCCACGTACAGGGGTTGGATGTAGAGCAGCGAATTCGAGATCGGGATCATCAGGACATTTCCCAGCAGCGCCGACGAGCCCTCCTGGTTGAGGAGGCTGATCTTGCTCGACACGACCGGGGTGGCATCGATCTGTGAGGCCACGATGGATGGGCCGTTGACCGGGTTGTTCCGGGGGGTGACGAACATCTGCAGCTTCCCGTACCGGCCCGGATCGTTGCCGGCGATCATGAACCCGGACAGGGTCTGGATCGAACTGGTCGACGACACCGGCACGAAGGCGTCGAGCAGCGTGAAGGACTGCTGGGCCTGACCGGGAACCTGCATCTCCTGGTAGATCGGCGCCATCCGCACCAGTTGGCCGGTGGACACCTCCTGACCCTGGGCATTGGTGGTCAAGGTGGTGGCCAGGGCATTGGAGGGAGAGCCCGATCCCGGCGACGGCGACAGGGTCCAGGCGTCGGCCGCGCTGTAGAAGCTCTGGGCGTTGGTGATGTGGTAGCGGCCGTACATGGTGGCCTGGACGGTGAAGATGTCCTCGGGGTACCGCAGGTGCTGGCTGAGGGCGGGGCTCATCTTCGACGCCGGCGTGAACATTCCCGGGGAACGCCTTCTGATAAGTCTCGATGATCGGATCACTGGGATCCATCACGTAGAAGGTCATCTTGCCGGTGTAGGCGTTGATCAGGACCTTTACCGAGTTCCGGACGTAGTTGAACGACTGGTTGAGACCGCTGCCCGAGTTCAGGGCGGTGGTGTTGGCATCCTGGGAGTAGGGGTAGTTGGCGGTGGTGGTGTAGGCGTCCTGCACCCAGTCGATCTGCCCGTCGACCAACACCGGGTAGGGGTCGGCATCCAGACTGAGGAACGGGGCCGCCTTGTTGACCCGGGCCTGGACGCCCCGGTCGAACATGATCCGCGACTCATCGGTGATCTCGTTGGAGATGAGCAGGTTGAAGTCACTGAAGCGGATGGCGAAGAGCGCTTTGTCGAAGAAGTTGGACAGCTGCACCCCCCCGTTCCCCGTGTAGTGGGTCTCGATATTGCTGCCGCTGGACAGCTGGTAGTCCACCTCGGGCTGTTTGGTGTTGGCCACCACGTAGCCGGAGTTGTCGAGCCCGAAGTAGACGGCCGGCTGGACCACGGTCGGATAGCCGGGCTGGGAGATGGGCGGCACCTGCCCCACCGGGAACTCCGGGCTTCCGCCCGAGGTGGAGGCGTTGGCCGGGGAGATGATCATGCCGTAGCCGTGGGTGTACTGGAGGGTGGTGTTGACCCACGAGGTGGAGGGCAGATCGGAGTCGTTGATCTCCCGGACCCCCACCACCACCGGGGTCTCCACCCCGTTCACCTTGTAGCGGTCCACGGCCAGGGTGTTGAACTGGTAGTAGGAACGGCGGTCCTGGGCGATGGCGTAGGTCTGCCCGGTCTGGGTCGGATCCCACAGCCGTACGTTGGCCAGCGTGTCGTTGCCCGACACCTCGGCGGCGGTGAGGGTCGTCGATGCCGAGTACGGGACCTGCTGGATGTCGTTCAGGCCGTAGGCGGCCCGGGTGGCTTGAATGTTCCGCTGGATGTAGGGGCGCCTCGAGGGTGTTCTGGGCCGGGTTCACCTTGAGGGCCTGGACGGCGGCCGGGTAGATGGTCCCGGCCGTCAAGGCCACCAGGAACCACAGCCCCACCCCGAGGATGGGCAGGGCCCAGCCCTGCCGGCGGATGTTGTAGATCAGCAGCACGGTGGCGGCCAGCGACACCAGGATGAGGAGCTCCAGGGCCGGCAGCCGGGCGTGGACGTCGGTGTAGGTGGCACCTTGGACGTACCCGTTGGAGGAGGTGTCGAGGCTGAAACGGGCCAGGTAGTACCCGATCGCCTTGACCAGGGCCAGCAGGCCGAGGATGACCGACAGGTGGGCTTTGACCGCCGGACGCACCCGGGGCCGCGAGCCCTGCATCCGGATCCCGCCGTTCAGGTAGTGGCTGAGGGCCGTCACCAGGAGCACGACCACCAGGGCCACCAGGGCCCAGTGGACCAGGAACTGCTCGAAGGGAAGCCTGAACACGAAATAGGAGATATTGCGGTGGAACTGCGGATCGGTGGCGCTGAAGGGCTGGCTGTTCTCGAAGAGGATCCAGTTGTTCCACTGGCTGATCGCCTGTGACCCCACGATCAAGGCCAGCACCATCACCACCACGGCCCGCAGCCAACGGGCGTAGGGCCCGATCACCTCCTGGTACCGCTTGACGAACTCGTCCTCGGCGTCGAGCGACGGTCCCCTGGGCGCCAGCCGCTCAGCCACCACCAGACTGGCCAGCAGCGCCGACGGCGAAGATGGCGGAGAACACCACGAACAAGCCGACCTTGGTCTCGAACATCTTGAGCCACACCGAGTGGAGGTCGATCGAGGAGAACCACAGCGCGTCGGTGTAGAAGGTGGCGAACGTCTTGAGGGACGCGAACACGATGATCAAGATGACGACAACCACGATGATCCACCGTCGGCGGCGGTGGGTGGCCGGACGCGGAGTCTGGGGGATTTCGGTGGGGGGACGCACGGGTCAGCAGCCTAGGTGGCAGAGATGATCAGCAAGCACCGGCACCCGGGATGAGCGGGTGGATGCGCGTGCCCGGTGGGGAACGCCTCTCCCGGTCGGAGGGCACCGTTCAGTCCGTTGTCCTCGCAATCGGGGCACGGCGGCATCGCCGGCGGCGGACACCGCCACCCACTCGAGCTGGGCCGTCGGCTTGCCGCCGGCCGCCGACGATTGAGCCGGCCGAGAACGCCGCCACCACGTGATCTCCCGCCAGCCGTTCGATCCGCTCGCCTTTCCACTCCCTGAATGCCGACCCCACATGGTCGGCCACCACTGATTCCTCGGCGTCGACCAGTCCCTCGTCGTCGGTGAGCCGGCGGCGGAGCGGACCGACCACCGCCTCAGCCAGGTCGTGACCGATGCCGAGCAGGGCATCGACCCCCGGAACCCCTGAGGACCCGGTGCCGGCGAAGCTGACCCCGGCCTCCGCCGCCTGTTCCAGCGAAGGCAGCGCGGCGGTGGCGTAGGAGTCGATGTGCTCGGTCGGTTCGGGGAGCAAATCAGTCGACCAGTGGAAGTTCTTGGATCGAAGGGCGTCGAGGAGCTCGTTCTGGTTGTCCTGCAGGGTCCGCTTCAGCCGGCGGGCCAGCCCCTTGACGATAGGTTCGATCAACGCGTCGCCGCCGGATGGCCAGCGGATTTCGCTCTTCGGGCGGCTCGTCGCCGACTGCCTCGGTCGGGTCCTCGTCGGACCGGTCGGCTTCGGCGGCTTCGGCGGCCTCGTCCGGGGTGACCGGACCGTGGCTCCCGATCGCGCCACCATCCTCGGCCGTCTCGGTGGTGTTGGAGGCGCGGTTCCTCCGGCGTGGCGCTGGCCCGGAGCTTGGCGAACAGCGCGTCCACCGACTCACCGATCGCCGGTCCACCCTGGTCGCGGTCCGGCTCTCGACTGGGCTGTCGTCCCCATCGGCCTCGCACCGTCGCCGACCACCTCGACGGCGACGAGCCCCCGCACCCTCGTGCTCATCGACCACATCGACGACCCGCTCCGGGGCCTCTTCCGCCTCCTCGGCCAACAGTTCGGACGCCAGCTCCTCGGGCGAACCTCCTCGGAGCGGGCCGCGGCCTCCCGGCCGGCGGCCTCGGCCGCCAACCGGGCGTTGTCCTCGGCGGCGAAGAGATCGTCGGCGATCACGTCGATCGACCGGCGGACATCGTGGACCGTCTCGGCCAGGCGTTCCCGACCGGCCCGGAGCTGCTCGATCTGGGCGTGGAGCACCTTGCGCCGTTTGGCCAGATCGGACAGGACCCTCGCCCGCAGGCCCTGTGCCTCGTCCACCATCGCCCGGCACTGTTGTCGGGCCTGATCCAGCAGCTGCTCGGCCTCGCTGCCGGGCCGCCTCCAGCCCCGCAGGCAACCTGCTGGTTGGTCCGGTCCCGCAGCTCGGCCATGGCCGCCTCGGCTGCGGCCGTCCGCTCTTCCAGTCTGGCTTCGGTGTTGGCTCGGATCTGTTCGATCTCCTCCCGGGCCTCGGTCATGAGCCGGCTGGACTCGGCCTCCGCCTTGGCCACCATCTCCGCCGACGCCTCGTGGGCGCTGTGGAGGACGCGGGCCGTCTCGGTCCCGAGGGCGGCGGTCAGGGTGGGCTCGTCGAGCACCGGGTTGTTCGGCCCGGCGCTCGGCATCGTCCAGCTCCTTGAGCAGCTCCTGTTCCCGCTGGGCCACCGCCCGCAGTCCGGCCGCCACCGACTCGAGATAGGCTCGGACCTCGTTGGGGTCGAAGCCCCGACGCACCGAACCGAAGGTGTGCCGGGCCACGTCGTCTGGGGCCAGACGGAGGGAAGACGTGATGGAAACCAGTCGTTCCTCGGGCATGGCCGAAAGCCTACGACGGTCGCTGGTCGAATCCGGTCATCCCGCCGAGCCCGTCGAGGTGGTGGTCGGTCGGCTTCGGGCCGGCGGCGGTGGACCCACCGACCCACCGTGGGCGGCGAGAACCGCCAGAGCCTGGTTGAGGGTCGACACCGTGTACACCTGTCAACCCGGGTCGGATCCTGGGACATGGCCGCCCTGTACTCCTGGGGGGGCACCAGAAAGATGGTGGCCCCCGCTCTCTCCACCGCCACCGTCTTTTGGGCCACGCCACCGACATCACCGACGTCCCCCTGGGCATCGATGGTCCCGGTGGCCGCCACCGTGCGCCCCCGGTCACCGAGCCACCGTCCAGCGCATCGATCACACCGAGGGTCATGGCCAGTCCGGCCGACGGCCCGCCGATGTTGGTGACGTCGATGGACACCGGGAACGGAAAGGTGAAGTCGACCTGGTCCTCGGTCGTCGATCCCGAGGTCGAGCGAGGCGTATGGGCCCTTGCGTCTGGCGCTGTACCCTTCGTGTTCCGCAGCGTGATCCGCGGGGCCGGGCGGCCCGGTGCCGCCCTTGCGGACCGTGAGGGTGATGGTCTCCCCGGAGTGGTAGGTGGCGAGCGCCGGGTGAAGGCGAGTGCGGTGGGGGTGGCTTTGCCGTCGACGGCGGTGATCACGTCGCCCACCGCCAGCACCCCGTCCGCCGGGGTGCCCGGCAAGACGCCGAGATGACCGCTCCCGACGGCGTGGCGGTCACCGGTAGCCGAGACGCCTGAGGGCGGCGGCCTTGGCGGCCTCCTCGGCCTGGGACATCTCGAGCGCGCCCTGGGCGTTCAGCTGCGCCGGGGATGTGCCGCCGGTGACGTCGACTCCACCTGTTCGAGGGCGGTGTCGCTCTGGAGCTTGAAGTACAGGTACGAGAGAGCGGTGACCCGGCCGATCTCGACGTCGGTGAGCAGTACCGGATGGTGCACGGGATGGGCCTTGTCGGCCGGCACGGTGATGAACTGCTGGACCGGACTGCGCCGTGCCGGGCTCCAGGGCGTAGTAGTTGAGGTCGATCCGCGAGGCGCACCGCCACGGCCACCGCCACCGTGATGACGAGCACCCACGGCCACCGCGGCGCCCTCGGCGCGCTCGGCGGTGGGTGGCAGCACCCGGGTGCCCGGGCGCCGTCGACGGGCTCCGCCCGGGCCGGCCGGGCCGCCCGGTGCCATCGGGCCCGGGTCCGCGGGTCCGGCCCCGGCCGGGTGGCCGCCGGGACCCGTCGGGAAGTCCGGGCCGGCCGTGGGCGTCGGTGCGGTCGTGGGATCGTGGTCCTCGGTCATAGTGGTGAGGTGATGACTCCTGGATCGTCGGATCCGCCGCGGCACTCCGGATATGGCCGGCGACACCGTGAGAAGCCTGCCACGGAACCGACCGGCGGACAGTGTCACCGACCGGCGCCGGCGGTGGCGGTGGCCGGCCACGGGGCGACCGCGCGCGAGCGCCGAGGCGGGCCTGTCCGACGCGGCGCCGTCGGTCCGGGTCAGCGCCCTCGGCGCTCTCGACCGGCTCGGGTTCTGGGTGACGACGACCTGACGCTCTGCCTGGCCGATCCCGGGCCCCCCGTGCGCCGACGGGCCTGCGAGCTGTCCGCGCCCATCCCACCGTCCCGTGGTCGGCCGCTCGACGACGCCGACCCTCGGTGGTCGAGATGGCGGCCTGGACCCTCGGGGAGCGGCGGGAGCGGGCCGCGGTGCCTGCGCTGGCCGGCGCTGGCAGCGGCCGGCTCGGGGCACCCGATCCCCTCTGCCGCGAGGCGGCGGTGGCGGCGCTGGGGGCCATCGGCGACCCGGCCGGTCTGCCGGCCGTCCTCGGTGCACTCGACGACAAGCCGGCCATCCGCCGCCGCGCCGCCGTGGCCCTCGCCGCCTTCGAGGGACCCGCGGTCGAGGCCGCCCTGCGACGTTGCCTGGACGACCGGGACTGGCAGGTTCGCCAGGTGGCCGAGGACCTGCTCTCGCCGTGGAGTGAGCCGCCCAGCGGTCGGACTCGGCGGCGGCGAAGATCGGGCGCAGGCTGTCGAAGGAGTCGAGGCACAGGCCGGCGCCCTGCACCACGCACTCGAGCGGGGTCGCCACCAGGTGCACCGGCACCTCGGTCTCGTCGGCCAGCCGGTTGGCCAGGCCCCGGAGGAGGGCTCCCCCACCCACCAGGTGGATCCCCTCGTAGATGATGTCCTGGGCCAGCTCGGGTGGCGACTCCCCCAGGCACTCGACCACGGTGGCCACGATCTGGTCGACCAGGTCGCGAAGGGCGAACCGCACCTCCTCGGGGGAGATCACCACCGTCTTCGGGAGCCCGGTCGTGATCTCGCGCCCCCGCACCTCGGCCTTCACCTCGTCGGCATACGGGAGGGCCGAGCCGATGGCCATCTTCAGCTCCTCCCCCGTGCGTTCCCCGATGGCGATGCCGTGCTCGTGGCGTATGTACTGCTGGATGGCGGCATCCATGTCGAACCCGCCGCACCGGATGGCGTGGGAGGCGACCACCCCGCCGAGGGAGATGACCGCCGTCTCGGTGGTCCCCCCGCCGACGTCGACCACCATGTTGCCCACCGGCTCGTGGATGTCGAGTCCCGCCCCGATGGCGGCGGCCATGGGCTGCTCGATCAGGTGGGCGGCCGACGCACCGGCCCGACGGGCCGCCTCCTTGACGGCTCGACGCTCGACCGACGTGATGGCCGACGGCACGCAGATCAGCACCCGCGGGCGGTTGAACTTGGTGATGCCCGCCCGTCGGAGGAGGAGCCTGATCATCCGCTCCGTGATGTCGAAGTCGGTGATGGCGCCCTCACGCAACGGTCGGACGGCCACGATGTAGCCCGGGGTCCGGCCGATCATCTTCCACGCCTCGTTGCCCACGGCCAGGACCTCGTGGGTCCTGGTGTTGAGGGCGATGACCGTCGGCTGGTTCAAGCACGATTCCCTTGCCCTTGGCGAAAACGAGGGTGTTGGCCGTGCCGAGGTCGATCGCAAGGTCCCGGGCCACGGGGATCATCGTAGGGCCGCCATCTCGGGCGAGAGGATTCCCGGGCGAGACAGGCGCCTCGACGGCGATCCCAGCGCCGAGGTGACCTCCCTTTCCCGGTCCTCCTCGGTAGCCTTCATGGGGTGGACGGTGAGGATCAGGGGGCTTCGGGACGCGATCCCGACGGATGACTGGGCCGGCGACCCTGAGGGCGACGGGCTCCGGGGCTGGATCTCACCCGACGACCGCCTGTGGCGACATCCCTCCGAGTCGTCGGACACCGGGGACCGGGCCGGCGACGGTCGGCCTGCCGGCGGCATCGCCCGTGCAGCGCCGGCGTCCGGGACCTGGATCATCGGCGGAGCCACCGCCTGCGTCCTGGCGGCCTGGTGGCCGTGGGCCTGCTCGATCGCCACCACCGGTGGGGGCGACGAGGACGCCACCGGGCCCCGGCCGGGTGGCCCAGTGGGATCACCGCCGACCCCGACCACCGAGCCCGGGCCTCGCGCTGGCGGCACGGTCCCGACGATCGAAGGCATGCTGGCACCGGTCGAGGCCTCGACGGTGGCGCTCCGGATCACCGGGCCCGGAGGCACCACGGACAGCCGGGCCTGGTGGCCGAGTCGGGCGGCATCATCGTGACCACGGCCGCGGGCCCTGGCCGGCGCCAAGATCGATCACGGCCATCGAGGCCGACGGGACCCGCCTGGCGGCCACGCTGGTCGCCATCGATCAGGAGATCCGGGCTGGCCGTGGTGCGGATCGGCGACGACCTGCCGGCGGCCAACTTCCAGAACATCCGACCCCGAGGTCGGCAGGACGGTCGTGGCCGTGGCCTTCGATCCGGCCCGCCGCACCGTCGAGTGCCCAAGGCCCGGCTCTACGCCGGCACGGTCACCTCCGCCGGCCAGGTGACCAACCCCCGGTCCGATGCCGGCGGCCTGGCCGACCATCGACGTCGACACCCCGTCGCCTCGGGAGACATCGGTTGCCCGCTGATCGACAGTGACGGCCAGGTCGCCGGGTTGTTGGAGTCGGTCGAGCGGTCGGGTACCTCGCTCCTTTCCGTCTTCCTCCCCGCCCAGCTGGTGCTCGGGGTGGCCCAGCAGCTGGTCGACTCGGGCGAGGTGGCCCACGGCTGGTTGGGCGTCCAGGCCAGCAACGCCCCAGCCGACACCACGTCCCAGACCACCACCGTCAGCCAGTTGGACCCCGGCGGGACCGCACTCGGCGGGGCCCGGCTCGACGCCTTCGACCCCGACAGCCCGGCCGCCTAGACCGGCATGGTCCCCGGTGACGTCATCACCGCCGTCGACGGCGGCCAGGTGCAGCTCGACGGCCGAGCTCGCCACCAGGCTGTACGCCGAAGCGCCGGGCACACAGCTGGAGATCACCTACCAACGGGGGACCTCGGGGCCGTTGACGACCTGGGTGACCCTGTCGGCCGGGGGCGGCGATGCTCCGGTGCTCAGCTCGTCGCCGTAGCATGAGTTGATGGCACCGCCCGCACCAGGGGACCCGTCGAACCCGTTCCAGTCGCTGCTCGGCGACCTGATGAACATGCTCGGCACCAACGGGCCCAACCAGTGGGAGATGATTCGTTCCTTCGCTCTGAGCGTCGCCACCGGCGGGACGCCCGAGGCCAATGTCGAGCCCATCCAGCGGATCCGTCTCGAGCAGCTGGCACGGGTGGCCGAGCTCAACGTGTCCGAGGCCACCGGCATGCCGGTGTCGTCCGATGGGCGGCGGCTGACATGTGTGCCGGTGGGCCGGGGTGACTGGACCCAGCGGGCGCTCGAGTCATGGCGACCGCTGTTGACGGCGATGACCCCGGTGCCGCCACCCACGCCCACCGACGTCGAACTCCCTGGCGACGATCCGCTGGCGGCCGACGATCCGATGGGCGGGCTGGGCAGCCTTCTCGGGCAGTGGGCCACCGCGGTCGGACCGATGTTCTTCGGGCTCCAGGTCGGCTCGGTGGTCGGGCACCTGGCCCAGCGGGCCCTGGGCCAGTACCCCCTGGCCATCCCCTGGGCACCGAGCGACGAGCTGGTCCTGGTCACCGCCAACATCGCCGCCTTCGCCGAGGATTGGAGCCTTCCTGACGAGGAGGCGCTGCTGTGGGTGTGCGCCCGAGAGCTGGCCAGCCATTCGGTCCTGTCCCGACCGGTGGTCAGGAACCGGCTGGACGAGCTGCTGACCGAACTGGCCGAGTCCTCGGCCGCCGCCCAACAGGATCTGGCCGGCAAGCTCGGGGCCATCGCCGGCCCGGAGGGTGGGGATGACGCGGCCGGCATGGACCTCGAATCGCTGCAGGGGATGCTCGGTGATCCCGAAGCCCTCCTGGGCGAACTGCTGACACCCGAGACCCGTCGCAGCTCGGACCAGCTGACCGCACTGGCCGTGGTCATCGACGCCTACGCCGACCACATCGCCAACGTGGTCGGGAAGAAACTGGTCGGCTCCCACTCCCAGCTGGCCGAGGCCTGGTACCGGCGCCGCACCGAGCGGGGAAAGGGCGAAGAGGCGGCCGGCGCCCTGTTCGGGCTCGATCTCGAACAGTCCGAGGTCGATCGGGGACGGTCCTTCGTGAGCGGTGTCATCGAGCGGGCCGGCGAAGACGGCCTGGGCCGGCTGTGGGCGTCGGTCCGTAACCTACCGACGCCTTCGGAAGTGGACGCCCCCGGGTTGTGGTTGGAGCGGATCAGCCTTCCCGAGCTGGAGGACCCGGCCGGTACCTGACCGCCACCTGATGTGAACCGGAAGGCCCGATCCGAGGCTCAGGCCTCGGCGGCCGGAGGTGTGGCCCCGTCGGGGAGCTCGGCGCCGTCGACGGGGGGAACCACGATCTGCTCCTCGTCGGGGAGACCGAGGTCCCATTCGAGGGCGATGTTCTCCCGTTCGGCGTCGCGTATCACCCGCTCCCGATTGCGGCGGTACTGGGGATCGTGGGGTGGCAACAGGACCAGGCGGGCCATGGTCCGACGGCGGAACTCCTCGATGAGAGCCGGATCGCCGTAGTCGGACCGCACCTCCCAGTGGGGAGCGACCGGGCCCAGATAGACGACCCGGACATGACCGACCGGAGGCAGCGGCTCTTCGCCCTCTTCGGGGACAGTCAGTTCGTCGGTGAGCGGGGGCATGGTCGTTGGTCCTCCAGAGATCGGGCCGGCCGCCATCCTACCCGCCGCCCGGGCGGGCCCCGAGCGTCACGCCCACGCTGATCCGGTCCTTGCCCCGATAGATCCCCAGGGTCACGTGGGTGCCGGGGTGGAGCGGATGGATGGCGGCGGTGAGGTCTTGGGGGCTCTCGATGGGTTGTTGATCGAACTCCACGATCACATCGTTCACCTGCAGTCCCGCACTCTGGGCCGGGCTTCCCGGCTCGACCGAGTTGACCAGTGCCCCCGAGGACGGGGTCAGGTCGTCCTGCTGCTGGAGGGCCGGGGTGACCTCTCCCACCGTGACCCCGATGTAGGCCGAGTTGGCGGCCGGCACCGGTTGGGGCGTGGTGGTGGCGGTCGGACCGGTGCCCCCGAGGCGGAGGTCGGCCAGACGAGGCTTGACCGAGTCGACCGTGATGGCGAACCCGATGTTTTCGGTGGGCGCATTGCCGGCACTGCTGGAGGCCACCGCGGTGTTCATCCCCACCACCTGGCCCTGCGAGTCGACCAGCGGTCCGCCGGAATTGCCGGGGTTGATGGCGGCGTCGGTCTGGATCAGCCCCGTCAGGTCTTCGGTCTGGCCACTGTCGTTGACGGCGGTGAGGGAGCGGTTCAACCCCGAGACGATCCCCTCGGTCACCGTGGGCCCGCCGGCCAGTGCCAGTGCGTTGCCGATGGCCAACACCCCGTCCCCCACCTGGGTGTGGGCCGAGTTGCCGAGGGTGACGGTGGGCAGTCCTGAAGCGGTGTCGATCTGGACCAGGGCCAGATCCTCGCTCGGTTCGGTGCCGACCACATGGGCCGGAAGGGCGCTGGTCTGTCCGAACAGGGTCACCGTCACCGACGTGGACCCGGCGACGACGTGATTGTTGGTCAGGATCTCTCCGTTCGGCGTGAGGATCATGCCGCTCCCGGCCGCCTCGACGAAGTCCCCGCCCACCGAGTTGCCACCCGATCCCGACTGGCTGTTGATGGCCACGACGGCCGGCTCCACCTTGGCCAGCACCTCTTGGACGTCCTGGGGCTTGGCCAACACGCTCCTGTTGGGGAAGAACTGCTCGACCACGGTCCGCTGGCTGTCCGAGCCGACCACCGCGCCCACCAGGCCGCCGATCAGGGCCGCCACCAGGGCGGTGATGCCCACCACCAACATCCAGGTGCGTCGGTGCAGGGTGTGGCGGACCAGCGGCGGCGCCGGCAGCCCGTAGTGGGGGACCGGGTAGCCGGGGGTGGCACCGGGCGGTCCGAAGCCCCCGCCGTAGCCGGGATAGCCGACGCCGTACCCCGGATAGGCCGGGTAGGCGTTGTGGGGGGGATAGCCCGGGTAGGTCGGATACGCCGGGTAGGTGCCTCCCGGATGGACCACACCCCCGGCCCCGGCCCCCGCACCCAGGGGAGGGGGGGCGACGGGAGGAGGTGGAGCAGCGACAGGGGGAGGCGGGGCGACGGGAGGAGGCGGAGGAGGAGTGCCAGAGGGGGACGCCGGGAGCGGTTGGCCAACGGGTGGGTCCGCCGCCCCGGGCAGCACCGAGGGCACGGCTAGCGGCTCGGTCGCATCTGTCTCGGAGTCAGTGCTGTGCTCGGGATCCCCACCGGCCGGGCCTTCATAAGAAGGCCCAGGTGCCTCATAAGAATTTTGTGAGGAATCCGTCAATACCGGCCCATTTCCCACTACTCGATAGTTCAAAATGCGAGACTAGCTGGGCAACGGAAAGCGGCGACACAGGGGTCGGCCAAGAAGAGAACATGACCCGCCGCCGCCTCCTCGAGTCCTCTGGAGGGACCATGGATACGGATTGGATGAGCGTGGGCAAGTGCAAGGATCTCTCCCCCGCCATCTTCTTTCCGAGTGACGGCGTCGGCGTGCAGGTCGCCCAGCGGATCTGTGCCGAGTGCCCGGTGGCCGACAAATGCCTCGAGTACGCCCTGGTCGAACGAGTCGACCACGGCGTCTGGGGTGGCAAGTCCGAGCGCGAGCGCCGTCGGATGCTGCGCCGACGCCGGGTGGGCCGAGCCGTCACCGTCTGATCCGACGTGGGCCCCGGGCAGGCGCCGGGCGAATGCGTCATCAACATCAGCGAGGGTCGTGACCGCCAGGTCATCGCCGCCATCGCCAGCGCCGGCGGCGCCCTGGTGCTCGACGTCCACACCGATCCTGACCACAACCGCTCGGTCCTGACCCTCGGAGGCCGCCTCGACTTGGTCGAGACCGGCGCCCGTCAAGTAGTCGCCGCCGCCGTGGACCGCATCGACATCAGTACCCACACCGGCGCCCACCCCCGGCTAGGGGCGGCGGACGTGGTGCCGTTCGTTGCTCTCTCCCACCCTCTTGACCGCCCGGACCCGGCCGCCCTCGCCGCCGCGGTGGGAGCCCGGGACCGATTCGCCCGATGGGCGGGGGACGAGCTCGGCCTGCCGTGTTTCCTCTACGGTCCCGAACGCTCGCTACCCGAGGTGCGACGGTCGGCGTTCCGGACGCTCCAGCCCGCCACCGGGCCGGCCGGGCCGCATCCGACGGCCGGCGCCGCCTGCGTGGGGGCACGACCGGTGCTGGTGGCCTACAACGTGTGGATCATGGGGCCGCCGGGCGAGGGGCCGGATCCGGTCGCTCATGCGCTGTCGGTAGCCCGTAGCCTGGCCGGCCAGGTGCGGGGGCGACGCAGTCCGCAGCCTGGGCCTGGCGGTCGGACGGGGTGCCCAGGTGAGCCTCAACATCATCGACACCGCCCTCGTCTCGGTAGCCGACGTCTACGACGCCGTCGCCGAGGGGGCGCAGGCACGTGGGTGCTCGGTGCTCCGGGCCGAGCTGGTCGGCTTGTGCCCGGCCTCGGTGCTCGAAACGGTCCCCCGCCGACGCTGGGCCGAGCTCGACCTCAGTGCCGACAGGACGATCGAGGCTCGATTGAGCCGCACGGAGATGGACTGACCGGTCAGGACCTGCTCATCCCCCCCCGGGGTGGATCAGGAAGCGCTGACGGCGCGGCGCTGCATGGCCCGCTGGCGCCGCAACCGGCGCCGCTCCCGCTCGGAAAGACCGCCCCAGATACCGAACTTCTCCCCGTTGGCCAACGCATATTCGAGGCAGTCCTCGCGGACCACGCAACCCCGGCACACTTCTTTTGCCTCCCGGGTCGACGCGCCCCGCTCGGGGAAGAACAAATCGGGGTCGACCCCCATGCAGTTCGCTCTGGTCTGCCAGCTTCGCTCTTGGGGTCCGTACATCAATGAAACCATGTCCATTGAACGGTCTCCCTCCCACTCATCCACACGGTCCCGGACAGGGATCGCATAGCACGGATGTAACTACAGATATGTCATCTTTCACCATCTGAACGGAAACGCAAGAATTTTCTGGGCGTGAACAGGTGCGCGGCCAACTCGGGAGCCCGCACGCACCGCCTACGTCGGGGTGCGCCGGTGGCGGCCACCGCCGGCAACCGCCGGACGGGCCGGGGCGCCACGGCTGGAAAGGCGGGGCAAACGACCAGGCCAGGGCCGTGGTCCCGGCGGGAACGGGTGGCAGTCCGGCTCAGTCGGGTCGGCGGTGGCCCCGGCTCAGCCGGCCCGGCGGCCCCGACCGCGCCGGGCCGTCTTGTGGGCCAGGAAGTCGACCAGCACGTAGTCGCCCAGACGGTCGGGCGACGTCGCGAACGTACGCCCCCGGTTGATCCGCGACAGCTGCTCGACGAAACCCTGCAGGCCCCGGTCGGGATCGAGCAGGAAGGTGTTGATGGTGATCCCGGCCTTGGTGCAGCGCAACACCTCGGCCAGGGTGACCTCGAGGGTCTCGGGAACCGGTGGGTAGTTGAAGTAGACGCCGTAGTCGACGCCACCCTGGGACGGGACCACGTGGGCGGTGGGCTCACCGTCCGTCACCAGGATGATCTGCTTGGTCCCCTGCTGGTGGGCGAGCATCTTGCGGGCCAGGATCAGGCCGTGCTGGAGGTTGGTCCCGTAGACATAGTCCCAGCTCACCGTGGGCAGGTCAGCCGGCTCGATCTCCCGGGCCACCTCCGAGAACCCGACCAACCCCAGATAGTCGCGGGGGAACCGGGTCGAGATCAGGGTGTGGAGGGCCATGGCCATCTTCTTGGCCGGGACGAAGTTGTCCCGCATCGGCATGGACAGCGAGAGGTCGAGGAGGAGGACCGTGGCCGAACGGGTCAGCGCCTCGGTCTCGATCACCTCGAAGTCGTCGGGGTGCGAGCCTGACCGGCACGCCGCTCCCGGCCCGGCGCACCGCGTTGTGGACGGTGCGGGACAGGTCGAGATTGAACGGATCACCGAACTCGTAGGGCTTGGTGGTCTCCTCCCGGTCGTGGCCCGGTACCCGTCCAGGTCGTGCGGTGGTTGCCCACCCGGTCCTTGTCCAGCTGATCGAACAGGTCGGACAGCGCCTGCTGGCCGATCCGGCGGATCCCCTTGGGGGTGAGCTCGAAGCGACCCTCGCGCTGGTCGATGAGCCCCTGCGTCGGCCAGCTGCTTGGCCAGTTTGGACAGCCGGTCGAGCGAGCGGGCGGCATCGTCGCCCAGGTGGCGCCGCACCTTGTCCAGATCGACCTCGGACAGCGCGGCCGGCGAGTTGGCCGAACGGAGGAAGTCCTCGAGCTCGTCGAGGTCGCGCAGCCGCCCGGCGGCATCGGTGCCCTCGCCCATCCCCATGGGCTGGTCGCCGCTGAACCGGAACCGCTGCTCCCAACCGGCCCCCGGGAACGCCCGCTGCAGGTTGCCGGCCAGCCGGTCCACCTGCCAGCGGAGGTCGAGGTCCTCGAGCAGCGACTCGGCCAGCCCCTGGAGCTGGGACCGCTGCTCGGGTGACATCGAGTTCCACATGGCCTGGGCGGCGGCCATCCGGGCCGCCAGCTGCTCGAGCAGCTCGTCCAGGTCGGCCGGATTCCCGGGGAACAGGTCCCCGAACTTCTCCATGAAGGACTCGAACGACGGATCGATGGGCTCGCCCGCCTCGCGCTGCTCGATCATCCGGTTGAGGGCGTCGAACGCCTCGCGCATGTGGGCCAGCTGGGCCGGGATCGGGGTTGGCCAGCGCCTCGGACATCTGGTCGAAGTAGGTCCGGGCCACCTCCTCGCGCAGCCGCTCCATCAGGTCCTCGAAGTGCTGGCGGGCCTCGGAGGAGACGAACTCGTAGCTCTGCAGGCCCCGGACCTGGCCGGCGAGGTCGTTCGGGAGGAGGTCGAGCTGCATCCGCCGCTCGGCGGCCACCTCGTCGGTCACCTCCTGGCGGCGCTGGTCCCCCGAGGCGCTGGGCGTCGGCCTGGAGCTGCTCGATGCCGGTGCGCTCCTCGGTCAGGACCTGTTGGAGCTCTTCGGCGATCTCGCGGTAGGCGCCGCCGAGGTCGCCCCGGTCGAGCTGCTCCTCGCGCTCCAGCCGGAGCTGGTCCAGCAGGTCACGCAGCCCCTGGACCTGCTCGCCGTCGGGGGTGCGCCACCCCCGGTTGAGCATGCGCTGCAGCGCCTCGTGCAGGTCGCCGTTGGCCAGCAGATCGTCGGTCAGCTGGGAGAGCACCGAGTCGGTGTCGTCGACGAGCGACTCCTGGGTGCCGTCCCACCGCCGGTAGTCGAACCGCCAGGTCATCCCCGGCCCCGGTAGGTCGCCCGGCCCCGGCCGCCTCCTTGTTGAGCCGCTTGGTCAGGTGCAGGCCCTCGAGCAGGAACTCGACGGCGCTGGCCACCACGCCGGGGTCCTCCGAACCTCCGGTGAGGGCCAGCACCGGGGCCGACAGGGCGGGGATCTGGCCGAGCGTGGCGGCGTAGGCCGTGGCCGGGAGGTCGTCGCCGGCGTGCACCACGGTCTCGGCGGTGAAGGCGCCCGATCACGCTCTGGGGGTCCTCGAGCACCACCCGCCGCCGGAAGACCAACAGCACCGCGGCCGAGACCAGTTGGGACAGCAGGATCTGCTCGCGCCCCTCCTCCAGCGACTCGATCTCCACCTTCCCCTGGGTGGAGGACACCAGCGCCTGGAGGTCGGACACCCGGGGCACCGCCTCGCTCTCGCCGTTGCGCAGGGCCCGCCGGGTGGCGTTGGCCACCAGGGTCTCGTAGTTGGCGATGGTGAGGCGCACCGACACCCCCGAACGCTGGTTGAGGTGGGGGCTCTCGCGGGCCAGCTGGCTCAGCTCGGCCACCACCTCGGCCATGAAGTCGGGCACCTCCACCCGCACGGCCCGGCGCCGCGCCTCGCCGGCCCCGGTCCCTCCGTGCCCGGGCAGGTCGGCCTCCAGCTCGGCGATCCTCAGCTCGGTGGCGGCGTCCGGCGGGTAGTGGGTGCGGATCTGGGCCCCGAACCGGTCCTTCAGGGGCGTGATGATCCGGCCCCGGTTGGTGTAGTCCTCGGGATTGGCCGTGGCCACCAGCACGATGTCGAGCGGGAGGCGGACCCGGTGGCCGCGGATCTGGACGTCGCGCTCCTCGAGCACGTTGAGCAGCCCGACCTGGATCCGCTCGGCCAGGTCGGGCAGCTCGTTGACGGCGAAGATCCCCCGGTTGAGCCGGGGCACCAGCCCGTAGTGGATGGTCAGCTCGTCGGACAGGTAGCGGCCCTCGGCCACCCGGATGGGGTCGACCTCGCCGATCAGGTCGGCGATCGAGGTGTCCGGGGTGGCGAGCTTCTCGCCGTACCGGTCGCTCCGATGGACCCACGACACCGGCAGGTCGTCGCCCGCCTCGGCCAGCAGGTCCTTGGCGAAGCGGGAGATCGGGCGGAACGGGTCGTCGTTGATCTCCGAGTGGGCCACGATGGGCAGCCACTCGTCGAGCAGTCCCACCATCGACCGGATGATCCGGGTCTTGGCCTGGCCCCGCTCGCCCAGGAGGATCACGTCGTGACCGGCCAGGACGGCGTTCTCCAGCTGGGGCAGCACCGTGTCCTCGAAGCCGAGCACCCCGGTGACCAGCGGCTCACCCGCGGCGATGCGGGCCGAGGCGTTGCGCCGGATCTCCTCGGCCACCGGGATCGACCTCCACCCCGCCTCGCGCAGCCGGCCGAGGGTGGTGATGTCGGGTGGAGGCGTCGTCCGGGCCGAGAGGTCGAGGGCCGGCTGGGTCGTGTCCGGATGGTCGGAGGGTTCCCGCGTGGTCATGGGGGGAGCCTACGCGGGACGACGCCGGGCGCGGCGGCCCGGCGTTGCGCCCCTCCGGGGCCGACCCGGGCCCGGTCCCGTGGGCGGCCCGCGCCCGGCCGGCGGCCCTCCGGCGCCGGTGTTTCGCACCAGGTCGCAGGGATGGAAAGATGAGGTCCGTCAGCCGCCCGGCGCCTGGACGGGCGTGCAGCGGGCTGGCACGGCGCCGCCAGGTGGCCAGACCAGGCCAGATCAGGGAGAGAAGACTTGACCACGTTGGAGGACGCCAAAGTCACGCCGGTCGTGCTGGGAGGCGCCCGGGGTGGCCCAGCGGTCCCGACCCTCCGTAAGGACAGGTACTGGGTCCAGCCGGTGGTGACGGTGACCGTGCTCACCGCCTTCGTCGGCTACGCCAGCTGGGCGGCGTTCGTCAACAAGGACTACTACGCCGGAGCCACCCTGCACCGCGACCTGATCTCGCCGTTCTACTCCCCCTGCCTCACCGAGAGCTGTGTCCCCGGCAGCCATCCGGGCACGGTCATCACCTGGTGGGAGATCTCCCCCGCCCTCCTCATCCTGATCTTCCCCCTCGGGTTCCGCCTCACCTGCTACTACTACCGGAAGGCCTACTACCGGTCGTTCTGGCTGGCCCCCCCGGCCTGTGCCGTTTCCGACGGCCACGGCTCCTACACCGGCGAGACCCGCTTCCCGCTGTTGTTGCAGAACATCCACCGCTACTTCTTCTACTTCGGCCTCGTCTTCAACGTGATCCTGACCATCGATGCCATTGAGGCCTTCCGCCAGCCCGGCATCGGCATCGGGTTCAGCGTCGGCACGGCCGTGCTCCTGATCAACGCCTCCTCCTGTGGCTGTACTCGCTCAGTTGCCATGCCTGCCGCCATCTGTGCGGCGGCGGGGTCAAGCAGTTCTCCAAGTCGCCCATCCGCCACCGGATCTGGAAGACCCTGACCCCGCTCAATGCCCGGCACATGGCTGTTCGCCTGGATGAGCCTGGTGTTCGTGGCCTTCACCGACTTCTACGTGCGCCTGGTGGCCAGCGGGACCATCCACGACTACGGATTCCACTTCTAAGGGGTGTCGGAGCGATGACCGAGTACGAGACCCATGATTTCGACGTCATCATCATCGGGGCCGGCGGCGCCGGCCTGCGGGCGGCGATCGAGGCACGATCGCCAGGGACTCCGCACCGCCCTGGTGTGCAAGTCGCTGCTGGGCAAGGCCCACACGGTGATGGCCGAGGGCGGGGTGGCCGCCGCCCTGGGCAACGTCTACGCCGAGGACAGCTGGAAGGTCCACTTCCGGGACACCATGCGGGGCGGCAAGATGCTCAACAACTGGCGCATGGCCCAGCTCCACGCCCAGGAGTCACCCGACCGGGTGCGTGAGCTCGAGGACTGGGGCGCCCTGTTCGACCGGACCAAGGACGGGTTGATCCTCCAGCGCGACTTCGGCGGCCACCGCTTCGCCCGACTGGCACACATCGGCGACCGGACCGGCCTGGAACTGATCCGCACCCTGCAGCAGAAGGCGGTGGCGGACGGGATCGAGGTGTTCATGGAGGTCAAGGTGCTCCGCCTCCTCCGCGACGCCGACGGGGTGGTGTCCGGTGCGGTCGGGTACCGGCGACCGTCGGGCGAGTTCATCGTGTTCACCTCCAAGGCGGTGGTCATGGCCACCGGCGGCGTGGGCAAGAGCTGGCTCTACACCTCCAACTCGTGGGAGTCCACCGGGGACGGGCACGCCATGTCCTTGTGGGCGGGTGCCGACATGATCGACATGGAGTCGGTGCAGTTCCATCCGACCGGAATGGTCTGGCCGTTGTCGGTGCGGGGGATCCTGGTCACCGAAGGCGTCCGCGGTGACGGAGGGGTTCTGCGCAACTCGGAGGGGAAGCGGTTCATGTTCGACTACATCCCGCCCATGTTCGCGGCCGAGACCGCCGACTCGGAGGACGAGGGCGACAAGTGGTACGACGACCACACCGCCGGCCGACGCCCCCCCGAACTGCTCCCCCGGGACGAGGTGGCCAGGTCGATCAACTCCGAGGTGAAGGCCGGCCGGGGCAGCCCCCACGGCGGCGTCTACCTCGACATCGCCACCCGACGCAGCGCCGAGGACATCCGGCGCCGGCTTCCCTCCATGTACCACCAGTTCAAGGAGCTGGCCGGGGTCGACATCACCGCCGAGGCCATGGAGGTGGGTCCCACCTGTCACTACATCATGGGCGGCGTCCGGGTGGACGCCGACTCCGCCGCCACCACCGTGGACGGTCTGTTCGCCGCCGGCGAGGTGGCCGGTGGCATGCATGGCGCCAACCGGCTCGGCGGCAACTCGCTGTCCGACCTGTTGGTGTTCGGCAGGAGGGCCGGCATCGGAGCCTCGGAGTTCGCCTCCGGGCGCCAAGGCACAGTCGAGGTCGACGAGGCGCAGATCGACTCCACCATCGCCGCGGCCTTGGCGCCGTTCGAGTTCGAGGGCGGCGAGAACCCCTATGAGATCCACCACGAGCTGCAGGCGACCATGCAGAGCCTGGTCGGCATCATCCGCACCGGTCCGAGCTGGAGGAGGCCATCGAGAAGCTGGACAAGCTGGAGGAGCGGGCCACCCGCATCTCGGTGAGCGGAGGACGTGCGTTACAACCCGGGCTGGAACCTGACCACCGACCTGCCATCGATGCTCACCGTCTCGAGGCTCACCACCCAGGGCGCCATCAACCGCAAGGAGAGCCGGGGCGGACACACCCGGGACGACTACCCCAAGCCGGTGGAAGAGATGGGCAAGGTCAACTTCGTCCAGAGGGTCCGCGGCGATGCCGACGACAGTGGCGTGGGCGGGACGCCGTCGATCCGTTGCATCTCGGTCACCCCCGAGCCGATCTTGGTCATGCCTGACGATCTGCAGGAACTGTTCGAGGAGGCAACCTGATGTCCGAGGAGCTCGACGACAGCGGGTCCGACGACGAGCACGGGTCCGACGAGGACGTCTCCAGCGACGCTGTCTCCGACGATCACGTGTCCGGCGAGAACGGGTCCGATGAGGACGGGTCCGGTGAGAACGTCTCCGGCGACAGCGTGACGATGCATCTGTGGCGGGGGGACGAGAGTGGCGGCGAGTTCGCCGAGTACGTCCTGCCCGCCCAAGAGGGCGAGGTGGTACTCGACGTCATCCACCGGGTGCAGGCCACCCAGGCGCCCGATCTGGCCTGTCGCTGGAACTGCAAGGCCGGGAAGTGCGGCTCGTGCTCAGCGGAGATCAATGGCCGGCCTGCGCTCATGTGCATGACCCGCATGGACACCCTGCCGTATGGTCAGGCGGTGACCGTGGCGCCCATGCGCACCTTCCCCATCATGCGGGACCTGGTCACCGACGTCTCCTACAACTACGAGGTGGCCAAGCGCATCCCTCCGTTCGCACCCCGGCCCAAGACGGCGGACGAGGTGGAGGCCGGCGGCTACCGGATGATGCAGATAGACGTCGAGCGGAGCCAGGAGTTCCGCAAGTGCATCGAGTGCTTCCTGTGCCAGGACGTCTGCCACGTGATCCGGGACCACGAGGAGAACAAGACCGCATTCGCCGGTCCCCGATTCTTCGCCCGCTCGGCTGAGCTGGAGATGCATCCGCTCGACAGCAACGACCGGCGCGAGCTCCTCCAGGAGGAGCAGGGGCTGGGCAAGTGCAACATCACCAAGTGCTGCACCGAGGTGTGCCCCGAGCACATCAAGATCACCGACAACGCCATCATCCCCCTCAAGGAGCGGGCGGTGGACGCCAAGTACGACCCGGTGGCCTGGCTCGGGCGCAAGATCCTCAACCGGACCAGACGCACTCCGGCCGAGGCGGCCGAGAGCTCGCCGGCAGTGGGGCCGGCCGCCGTGCAGCCCGCGGTCGAGGTGCACGGGATTCCGGTTCCCCTGGGTACCCTCGACGGGACCCAGAACGGGTCGGCACCCGGTGACGATGGCGCCTCGGTCAGCGCCGACGGGGCGCTCGGCCACTCCGACCACGACGCCAAACCCGATTCTGGTCCCGACATCGACGACGCGTCGGCCACCGAGGATGCTCCTGCCGGATGAGCGCTGCACCCGACCGCGTGGGCGTCACCGTCAGGATCGCGGCTCCCGCAGTCGCACCATGAGCCGGGGAAGCAAGCGGGCGTGGCCCGGTTCCTGAGTCCGGCCTGGGTGCAGGAGTTCAACGAAGCCCTGGCCGAGGTGGCCCTGCCAAGTCCGGGTCCGGACGCCGGGCTGGTCGCCGCCGATGGCCGTTTCACCGTGTCCCAAGAGGTGCGGGGCGGCCCTGACGGGGACGTACAGCTCCTTCTGGCGGCCGATGGCGGCCACATCCGCCTGAGCCTCCAACCCCTCGACAGTGCGACACCGGACCCCACCGGACCGGGGCCAGACCACCCGGATGTCACCATCGCCCTTTCCTACGAGGACGCCGCCGCCCTGTCGAAAGGGGAGCTTTCGCCGGCCCAGGCTCTGAACGAGGGCCGGATCCGGGTGCGCGGCGACCTGTCGGTGCTGGTCGCCGGCCAGCAGCTGGTGGATGCCGCGCGGAACCGCGTGGACGGGCTGGAGGCAGCCACCACATACTGAGGGCCTCGAACTCCTCGGCAGGGTCGGTCTCCGGGCCGACCAGCGTCGCCACCCGGGTCCGGGCGTCCGGTGCTGGCAGATGAGGTCGGTGCGTGGCAGCGTTAAGGGCGATGCCGATCGTCGGCCGGGGGAGGACCGTTCCATGGATGTACTGAGCAGCAGGACCATCATCCACCCGTCGGATCTCGCTCGCTCCCTGGCCTTCTACGGCGAGGGACTGGACCTGCCGGTAGCCCGCGAGTTCGGCACCGGTGACCACCGGGGTGTGGTCTTCTTCGCCGGCGGAGGTCTGATCGAGGTGGTGGGAGGTGGGGGCTCGTCGTCGTCCGGTACCCCCGGAGCCGTGACCGCCGGTCACAAGTTTGGACCCGGATTGGCTCTCTGGCTCCAGGTCCGGGACATCGGCGCCGCCCTCGGACGAGTTGGCGGGCCGGGGGGTGGAGGCGGTCCGGCCGCCCACATTGGAGCCGTGGGGCCTGATCGAGGCGTGGGTCGACGATCCCGACGCTCTACGAATCCATTTGGTCGAGGTGCCTGCCGATCATCCGCTGCGCCGGGACCAGCGCGACCTCGTCACCCGGGCTGGTCGCGACGGTGAGCGGCCACCGGATCGCCGCCATCGACCACGTGCAGCTGGCCATGCCGGCCGGGTCCCGAGGCCGAGGACCAGGCCCAGGCGTTCTTCGAGGGTCTGTTGGGACTGCCCCGGGTGCCCAAACCTCCTGAGCTGGCGAGCCGGGGCGGCTGCTGGTTCGAGCTCGGTCCGGCCCGCGTCCACCTCGGGGTGGAAGAGGACTTCCGTCCGGCCCGCAAGGCCCACCCGGCGCTGGTCGTGGAGAACCTCGATGAGCTCTGCCGGCTACTCGATGACTCCGGTCATCCGACCCGCCGGGCCGAGGACGTACCGGGCAAGCCCCAGTGGTACGTCGACGACCCCTTCGGCAACCGGATCGAGCTGATCCCCTCGTCGGGTTGACCTTGCCGCCTGTGCCCTCGGGTCACGGGTTCACGCCCGCCGACTCCGGACCGGCCGGCGGCGGTGGTGCCGCATCGGACGGCCGTCGGGACCGGGTTGGTGGGAACAGGGACGGCAGCAGTCGGATCGCTCCGTAGGCGACGGCCCCGACGACGAGCACCGCCCAGCAGATGACGGAGAGGAACGGGCTCGTCCCGGCAAGATCTGGGCCGCGGGAACGTCGGCGAAGCACGCCACCGCCGACAGGAACAACAAGAGCCGGAGCGTCCACCCTTCGGCCACCACGGCCAGGATGACGAAGCCCCATGTCTCGTACCACGGCCATACGACCGGTCCCAGGACCACGAACACCAAGAGGCTCCAGCCGAGCGCCTCCAGCTCGCCCACCCTCTGCCACCGGGCGATCAGGCCCACCGAGACGACCGCGGCCAGAACCAGTCCGGCGGCTCGGGCACCGGAGACGAACGCCCCGGTATGGCCTCCGTAGCCCAGGGCGCCGACCCCGTGCCCCATCGACAGGCCCACCGCCGTCATCGGGTCGAGCCAGGAAACCACCGTTCCGGGATTGGAGAGTCCGCTCAGCCAGCGCCATCCGAGCCCGGAGACGGCACTCACCACCGCCATCAGCCCGGCCGAGATCAGGACCGCCGCCGCCACCCGGGACAGCCTCCTCCCCCAGCTCGCCCCCGACCCACCCCACCACCATCCGATGCACACCGCGCCGATCAGGGCCGGGACCTTGACCTCTGCGGCCAGGGCGCACAAGACCAGTCCGAGCAAGACATGGTTCCTGCGGGCCACGGCACATCCGGCCACGAGCAGTCCGAGCATGAGAGCGTCGTTGTGGGCCCCACCGAGGAGCACCAACAAGACGAGGGGATTGAGCACGGCCAGGGCGAAGGCCACCGATCGGCTCCTCCCGACCGACTCGGCCAGCGCCGGAACACCCCAGGCGATGAGGGCGACCCCGACCAGGGCCGCACACCGGAAACCGACCACCGTCGCCAGGACATCGTGACCCGAGAGGTTGACGATCCATCCCGAGAGGCGCTCCCACGCCGGACCATAGGGTGCGGGCGAATGGCGCCAGAGCGGGTCGACCAGACCCAGGAACGAGCCACCCCCGAGCACGCTCGGCGTGTGTACGTAGGGGTTGATCCCCCGGCTGACCATCTCTCCCTGAGCCGCGTAGCTGTAGACATCGCGGCTGAACAGCGGTGGCATCACCAGGACCGGAATCGCCCAGGCGACCGCGATGACCACTGGCTTTACCAGGGCCGTGTCCGGGTTCGCTCTGAGGGCGCGCACCAGCTCGAACCACGATCCGAGCATCACCAAGACGCCGAGGTAGACGGCCAGTACGGCGAGGAACCCGGCCTCGGAACCCACGTCCGATGCCCGGGATCCGGCGGCAGTGCCGAAGAACCAGGACCCTGGTGGTGTCGAAACGAACGGTGATCCGGCACGCAACAGCCCGAGCAGCACACACAGCGAGCCCACGAACCCGATGACTCCGGCCAGCGCCAGCGGGCATGGACGCAGAGTACGGCGCCTCAACAGCCCGACTTCATTCATCGAAGAAACATTCCGCCGGGCTGGCCGGCCACTACTGGCGTCGGCCGGAACAGCGCCGGTCCCTGATCAGACGGTTCCCTCATCCATGAGCGGATCGGGGATCGGGGACCGTCACGTCGCTGCAACTCCGGGTGGCGCCGGGTCGGTCAGAGAGAATGCGTCAACTCACCACGGAGTGATGGGCACCGATCAGTGTGATCGCGATCAGGGCCGGGACGTCGCCCATGTTGGACCAGCGGTGGCGGGTGCCGTTCTGGATGTAGGTGTCGCCCGGTTCGAGCGTGAGCTTGGCCCCGTCATCGAGCTCGAGGATGGGTTGACCCGTGAGCACGATGCCGTAGTCGACGGTGGCGGTGGTGTGCATGCCCGGATGCTCGTACTCCAGGTACTCGGCCATGCCAGGAAGTTTCTCCTGGAATTCGGCCGAGGCCGCGTCGACGTCGATGTCGGGCGGTGCCCCGGTACCGCCATCAGGGGGGATGGTGAAGAACCCGAAGCGGAACCCTCCCACTGGCGGAAAATAGGTGGCGTCGTCCGGCCTCGAGCCGTCATCGGGGAACGCCGGAACCGAATCGGCGCCCCACAGCCGGTGGAACTCGCTGCCGGGTAGCAGTGACAGCGTGATCGGGGCCACCTCTTCGTCGTTGACAAACACCGCCTTGCCTTCGCCGTCGTGGCCGGTGACCACTCGTCGTATGTTCACCACAGACTCCTCCGCTCGCCTTCGGTCGATGCCACGAGGCTCGCGGGGGCAGAAGCTGACACCGCCGTTCGACCGCGCGATCCTAGGGCACCGAATTTGCCTTGACGTTCAGGACGTTAACACCGGCGCGGTCCACAACACTGGCACCGACAGGGCCCCCGACCCCGATCGGGAGCCAGCGTCGGCACCGGATCCGATGGCCGAGCGCGGGTACGCGCCCCTCGCTCGTCCCTCCCTCGGCCGGAGGCCGGTCGGTCGGACGGCAGGTCGGTCGGACGGCTGGGCCGTGCCGCCCCCCCGAGCCCGGCGCGTCGCGGCCCCGAGCCCCGTCTCACCATGCCAGCCAGTAGTGTCGGAGGTGGTTCAGCACGCTGAGACAGTCGGTGCCCGCTCTGCCGTAGCGTCATGCGCGCCTCCGGAGGTCTCATGGATCGCCTCTCCGTACCGCCCGGGCCGATGGCCGCGGTCGACCCCTGCAGTGCCGCCGTCGCTGCCCCGCTCGTCATCCACCCGGCTCAGAAGCTGGTCACCGTGGCCATCGTGGCCGGTCCGGCCGTGGCTCTTGCCGTCCTCGTCCCGCTGCTGTGGGGCCACGCCGTCGACCTGTCGGACCTGCTCCTGGCGGCCGTCTTCTACCTGATCACCGGGTTCGGCATCACCATCGGTTTCCACCGCCTGTTCACCCACCGCGGCGTTCGGGCCGCAACCGGGTGCTCAAGATCGCCCTGGCCGTCATGGGTTCGATGGCCGTCGAGGGATCGCTGACCAGCTGGGTGGCCACCCATCGCCGCCACCACATGTTCAGCGACCATGCCGGGGACCCCCACTCCCCCCACCGCTACGGCGACCACGGCGCCGACCTCTTGCGGGGCCTGGCCTTCTCCCACGTCGGGTGGCTGTTCGTCTCGGACGCTTCGAGCGCCGACCGCTACGCGCCGGACATGCTGCGTGACCGCGACATCCAACGGATCGACCGGCTCTTTCCGCGTCCTGGCCGCTGGCCTCGGTGACCATCCCGTTCGGCATCGGCTACCTGCTGTCGGGACCCTGGCCGGGGCTCTGACCGCCCTGCTGTGGGCCGGCCTGGTCCGGATGGCGCTACTCCACCACGTCACCTGGTCGGTCAACTCGCTGTGCCACACCTTCGGCCGACGGTCCGGACGGGACGTCCGACCGGAGCACCAATCTGTGGCCGCTGGCCGTGATCTCCCTCGGCGACAACTGGCACAACGTCCACCATGCCCATCCCGTCCTGGGCCCGCCACGGGGCCCGGCGGGGCATGATCGATCCGTCGGCCTGGCTCATCCGACGGTTCGAGCAGTTCGGCTGGGCGACGAAGGTCCGCTGGCCGACCGTGCCGCGAGCCCTCCCTGGCCGCCGGCCGGCCTCGACTCCCCGGTCAGCTGGTAGCGCGCGGCCCGCCGGCGCAGCGGGGGCAGGGTCGGCGGGCGGCCGGCGGCGGGCCGGCAGCTCGGACAGGAGCTCGGTGGTGGCCTCGGCCACCTGGCGCACGGCCTGCTCGAACGCCGTGCCCGGTGTCTGCCGACGTCGACTGGACGCCACTGACCTTTCGCACGTACTGGCGGGCGGCGGCCTCGATCTCTTCGTCGTGGCCCTGGGGTTCGAGACCTCGAAGGGTGGTGATGTTGCGGCACATGCCACCCAGGCTAGGCGGGGCAGTGCGCCGCCGGTCAGGGCAGCAGGTCGGTCACGTCGGCCCGCTCGGCCTCGAGCTCCTCGGTGGTGATCCGGATCCGATCGGTGGCGAACTCGTCGTGGGCCAGCCCCTCCACCACCGTCCAGCCCCCGGCGCCGTTGGTCCGGACCGGGAAATCCGAACTGAAGGCCCTCGGGGACGCCGTACTCGCCGCTGGAAACGACCGCCAACGAGGTGAAGTCGTCACCGGGCGTACCGCTCCGGATGCTCACCACCGAGTCGACGGCGGCGTTGGCCGCCGATGCCGCCGAGGAGAGACCGCGGGCGTCGATGATGGCCGCCCCCCGCTTCTGCACGGTGGTGAGGAAGTCTCCTTGCAGCCAGGCGATGTCGTCGATGACCTCCGCGGCCGGTTTGCCGCCGATGAGCGCATTGGCGTAGTCGGGGAACTGGGTGGCGGAGTGATTGCCCCAGATGGCCACGTTGGTGACCGAGGCCACCGGCACCCCCGCCTTGTGGGCCAGCTGGCCCTTGGCCCGGTTCTCGTCCAGCCTGGTCATGGCGAACCAACGATCACTCGGGACCTCGGGGGCGTTGGACCGTGCGATCAGGCAGTTGGTGTTACAAGGATTCCCGACAACCAGGATCCGCACGTCGGAGGCGGCGTGGGCGGCAATGGCACGACCCTGTGGTCCGAAGATCCCCCCGTTGATCGTGAGGAGGTCGCCCCGCTCCATGCCCGCCTTTCGGGGAATGGACCCCACCAGCAGCGCCCACGACGTCCCGTCGAAAGCAGTGTTGAGGTCGGTGGTGGTGACGATGTCACTCACCAGGGGAAAGGCGCAGTCGTCGATCTCCATCACCACGCCCTCGAGCGCCTTCATGCCCGGTTCGATCTCGAGGAGCCGGAGCACCACCGGCTGATCGGGGCCGAGGAGCTGGCCCGAGGCGATACGGAACAACAGGGAGTAGCCGATCTGGCCGGCGGCCCCGGTGACGGTGACGTGGACTGGAGAGTTGGCTGCCATGGGGCCGAGGCTAATCGTCTGGTCCCGACCGGTCTAACCAGGGCCCCGACCGGAGTCCGGCGCCGGGATCGGCGGCTACAGGCGGTCGACGATGGCCGCGGCGAACTCCGAGCACTTGACCTCGGTGGCGCCATCCATCAACCGGGCGAAGTCGTAGGTGACCACCTTGTCGGCGATGGTGGCCTCGAGGGCGGTCACGATGTCGCCAGCCGCATCGGTCCAGCCCAGATGCTCGTACATCATCACGCCGGAGAGCAGCACCGAGCCCGGATTGACCTTGTCGAGGCCGGCGTACTTGGGGGCGGTCCCGTGGGTGGCCTCGAAGATACCGTGCCCGGTCGTGTAGTTGATGTTCCCCCCCGGGGCGATCCCGATCCCCCCGACCTGGGCTGCCAGCGCGTCGGACAGGTAGTCACCGTTGAGGTTGGTGGTGGCGATGACGTCGAACTCCTCGGGACGGGTCAGGACCTGTTGGAGGGTGATATCGGCGATGCTGTCCTTGACCAGGAGCTTGTTTCCGGGCTTGCCACCACAGTCGTCCCATCCCACCGCCACGTCGGCGAACTCCTCCCGGACGAGTTCGTAGCCCCAGTTCCGGAAGGCCCCTTCGGTGAACTTCTGGATGTTCCCCTTGTGGACCATGTTGACACTGGTGCGCCCGTGGGCCAGGGCGTAGTTGATGGAGGCACGGATGAGGCGCTTCGACCCGAACTCGGAGATCGGCTTGATGCCGATACCGGATCCCTCCCGGACTTCCCAACCCATCTGGTCACGGAGGAACTCCGACAACTTGGCCGCCTCGGGGGTGTAGGCCTCAGCCTCGAGCCCGGCGTAGATGTCCTCGGTGTTCTCCCGGAAGATCACCATGTCGACCTTCTCGGGGTGGAGGACTGGCGAGGGAACGCCCGTGAACCAGCGCACCGGCCGGAGGCAGACGTACAGGTCGAGAATCTGGCGGAGGGCCACGTTGAGGGACCGGATGCCACCACCGACCGGCGTGGTCAACGGGCCCTTGATGCCGATCAGGTGGGACCGAAAGGTCTCGACCGTCTCGTCGGGCAGCCAGTTGCCGGTCTCGTCGAACGCCTTCTGACCGGCCAGCACCTCTTTCCACGCCACGGTCTTGCCGTACTTGGCGGCAGCGGCGTCGAGCACCAGCTTGGCCGCCGGCCAGATGTCCACGCCGGTGCCGTCGCCCTCGATGAACGGGATGATCGGATTGTCGGTGACGTGGAGGGCGCCGTCGGCTCCCTGGGTGATGAGATCGGGCATGACCGGCAGCCTACCGGCACCCCTACCCTTGCCCGCCAACCGGGGGAAGGTCTGCGGCCCCTTCCGCCTCGACCGGACGGGGCACCCCCGACCGGACCCGGGGGCCTCTTATCAGGGAGCCGCCAACCCCAGGGCCGAGTAGATCTCCCGCGTGGCACTGGAGCGGTTGAGCGTATAGAAGTGCAGACCCGGTACGCCGGCCTCCAGCAGTTGCTCGCACAGCTCGGTGGCGATGGCGACCCCTTCGCGACGGACGGCCTCCCGGCCTCCCCTGGCGTCAGCAGTCTCCAGTCGCCCCACCATCCACCCGGGTACCGCCGCACCCATGGTGGCCATGCGCGGCACCGAGCTCAGGCTGGTGACCGGCATGATGCCAGGGAGCACCGGTTTGTCCACTCCCCGGGCGGCCAGGTCGGCTACCAACCCGTTGAACTCGGCTGCCTCGAAGAAGAACTGGGAGATGGCGAAGTCGGCGATCCTCAGCTTGGCGGCCAGAAAGTCGCGGTCGGTCACCGGGTCCGACGAAAGTGGGTGATAACCGGGCTGGGCCGCCACCCCCACCGAGAATCCGCCGATGGCATGGGCCAGTTCCACCAGTTCCGAGGCGTGGGTCAGCTCACCGGGGCCGTCCCCGTCGGTCGGAGGATCTCCCCCGAGAGCCATCAGGTTCTCGACGCCGGCCGAGCGGTAGGCCACCAGGATCTCGGCCAGTTCCAGACGGGTGTGGGCCACGCAGATCAGGTGGGCCATCGGCACCAGGGTGGTCGTGCGCAGCATGCCGGTCACCAGATCGAATGTCCTCTGGCGGGATTCGGCCCCGCCCCGATAGGTCACCGACACGAACGAGGGACCGAGCGGTTCGAGCTCGCGCAGGGTCCGGACCAACGTCGCCTGTTCGGCGTCGTTCTTGGGCGGGAAGAACTCGAACGAGTAGGTCCTCCCCTTTTCCAGCAGGTCGGCGATCCTGGTCATGGCCGTTCAATCCTACCTGCAGGTGTTCAATCCGGGCCGGGGGACCGGAATCGGAGCGGAGTTCACCGGGCCCGATGGGAAGCGGTCCCCGGGCTGATGCGGGACGACAGCCGGGCCAGGGCCGTGTCCAGTTCGGCGGCCCGGGCTCGGCGGGCCTCGTCGGCCTGGGCCAACTGCACCCCCGACGGCGCCGAGGTGCCGTGCCGCAGGAGCCGGTCCGCCTCGATGGCAAAGGCCAGCCCCCGCAGGCTCTCGGCCGCCGAAGAGGCCAGGCCTCCCGCTTGGGGGTCGGGAGCGCCGGGCACCGTCCGCTCGAGAGCCGTCGCGGCTTTCTCCACCTGGACCTCCACCGCTCCGCGCACCTGGGGGTCGTCGGACTCGGCGTTTCCGGACACGAGGGAAGCACGGGCCAGTTGGGCGTCGCTGAGTGCCGGCACCACCGACCGGTGCCATTCGGATTCGATGCCGCGTCTCTTGCGTGACCGGAGGAGAATGGCCACCAGCGCGATGGCGACGATCAGGATCACGATCAGCGCGATCAGCCCCCACGGCGTCTTCGACGAGGTCGTGGTGGTCGGCGTGGTGGTGCTGGTGGTGGTGGTGGGCAGTGTGGTCGTGGAGGTGGTCGTGGTCGTCGGGCGGCTGGGGGTGGTGGGCCTGGTGGTGGTGGTGGTGGTCGCCGGTGTGGTCGTGGTGGTCGGCGGCTCGGCGGTGGTGGTGGTGGTCGTGGCCACCGCCGTCGTGGTGGTGACATCGGCTGTCAGGACAGGTCGCCTCTGGGCCGCACCCGCCGGCTGGGAGACCGAGACCGCCATCGCCAACGCCAACGCCATCGCCGCCGCCGCGACTGCGTGGCCCCGGTTCCTCACGATGCCCGCTCGGCTGCCCGCACCGCGTTGCGCAACAGCATGGCCCGGGTCATCGGACCGACCCCCCCGATCCGGGGGGTGATCCAGCCGGCCACTTCGGCTACGGACTCGTCGACGTCGGAGAGCAACTTCTTTCCCTCCCATGACGTGCCGGCTCCCACCACGGCGGCGCCGGGTTTGACCATGTCCGGGGTGACGAGCCCGGCCCGGCCCGCCGCCGCCACCACCACGTCGCCCTGCCGCACCAGGCCGGCCAGGTCGTCCACCCCGGTGTGGACGACAGTCACCGCGGCATTGCATCCGGTCCGCTTCATGGCCAGCAGTAGCCCCAGCGGACGCCCGATGGTGAGGCCCCGGCCGATTATGACGACGTGCTTCCCCTCAACCGGCACATCATTGGCGTACAGGAGTTCGACGATACCGGCCGGCGTGCACGGAAGTGGCCCGTTGGCCCCCATGACCAGGCGTCCGAGGTTCACCGGATGCAGGCCGTCGACGTCCTTGTCCGGGTCGACAGCCAGCAGCACGCGCTCCTCGTCGATTCCGGGGGGCAGGGGCAACTGGACCAAAAAGGCGTGGATGTGGGGGTCGTTGTTGAACCTGGCCACCACCGACTCGATCTCCCTCTGCGAGACATCGGCCGGCAGGTGCTCGTGAGCGGAGTCGATACCCACCTCGGCGCAGTCGGCGTGTTTCATGGACACATATTTCGCGCTCGGGCCGTCGTCGCCGACCAGGATGGTGCCGAGTCCCGGTTCCACTCCGGCGGCCCGGAGTGTGGCCACCCTGTCGGTTACCTCGGCTCTGATCCTCCCGGCCAGGAGCTCTCCGTCGAGCACGGTCGCGGTCATCGGGGCATCAGTGACGGAAGTGGCGTTCGCCGCCGGCCATGACCACGGCGATCCCCGCTTCGTCGGCGGCGGCGACGACCTCCCCGTCCCGGATCGACCCACCGGGTTGGACCACCGCCGCCACCCCGGCTTCAGCCAGAACCAGCAGCCCGTCGGGAAACGGGAAAAAAGCGTCGCTGGCGGCGGCGGCCCCCTGTGCCCTGTCCCCGGCCTTCGTGACGGCGATCTCCGCCGCCATCACCCGGGACTGCTGACCGGCACCGACTCCCACCGCCTGACCGTGGTTGACCACGGCGATGGCATTGGAGGTGGTGCGGGCACAGACCTTCCAGGACAGGGCCAGGTCCCGCCACTGAGCATCGGTGGGTCGGACCTTGGTGGCCACCTCCCAGTCCGACGGCGGGACCACGAAGTTGTCGGGACCCTGGACCAGAACGCTGGCACCCAACCCCCGCAGCTGACGCACCACCGGCTCCGGCGCCGGGGCGGACAGGAGCCTGGTGGCCTTCCGCTTCGACGAAAGCTGGGCCAGGGCCTCGTCGTCGTAGGACCCGGCGATGATCACGTCGGCCTGCGGCCCGCTGGCGATGGCAGCGGCCAGGGCCGGCGTCACCCGACCGCCGATGGCGACGATGCCCCCGAAGGCCGACTGTGGATCGCATTCGAGCGCCCGCCGGTAGGCGTCGACCAGGTCGGTCCCCACCGCCGCACCGCAGGGATTGGCGTGCTTGATGATGGCGACCGCCACCTCGTCGTCCCCGGAGGGCAGCTCGTGTACCAGGCGCCAGGCGGCGTCGGCATCGAAGATGTTCAGGTAGGAGAGCTCCTTGCCTCCGTGCTGGACGACGTCGTCCCACCACGAGTGCTGCCCGATGATCCGGTACCTGGCCCCGCGCTGGTGGGGATTCTCCCCGTAGCGCATCGACCCGGCCCGCTCCAAGGTCAGGTGGATCGTGGGGGGCAGCAAGGCCGCCGAATCGAACGATTCGGCGTCCAGTTCGTCAAGCGACGGCGGCTCCTGCTCGTCGAGCCAGGCGACGATGGCGGCGTCATAGCCGGCGGTGTGGGCGAAGGCTACGCGGGCCAGACGTTGCCTGGTGTCGGGTGACAGCGTGCCTCGCGTCTTCAGCTCGTCGAGCACCGCACCGTATTCAGCCGGTTCGACCACGATGCCAACGTGATCGTGGTTCTTGGCGGCCGCCCGGACCATGGTCGGTCCGCCGACATCGATCAGCTCGACGGAGGGGTCCGACGAGAACGGGTAGAGATTGCACACCACCAGGTCGATGAGACCGATGCCCAGGCGCTCGATGTCCTCCAGGTGCTCGGGTTTGGACCGGTCGGCCAGAATCCCACCGTGCACGGTCGGGTGAAGGGTCTTTACCCGCCCACCCAGCATTTCGGGGGCACCGGTGAGGTCGGCGACCTCGATGTGATCGATGCCCGCCTCGGCCAGTGCGGCCGAGGTGCCGCCACTGGAGACCAGCGCCCACCCGAGGTCGGACAACCCTCGAGCCAGGTCGACGATCCCTGTCTTGTCGTACACAGACAGCAGTGCTCTCATGGCGCAACCTCCGAAGGTGATCCTGGCCCATCCCCCACCGCCGCCGCCAGCCCGTCCATGAAGGCTCGGATGGTGTCGGGGTACAAGGTGCGCTCAACCGATTTGATCCGCTCGTGGAGTGTGTCCTCGGAGTCACCGGGGAGCACCGGCACCGCGGCCTGGGCCAGCACAGGGCCGGCGTCCATCTCGAGGGTGGCGATGTGCACGGTGGTCCCGGTCTCGGTGACGCTCGCCGCCAGGGCGTCGGCCACCGCGTGCCAGCCGGGGAAGGCGGGAAGCAGCGCCGGATGGGTGTTCAGGATACGGCCCGGAAAGGCGTCGTGGATCGGTTGCCCGAGTACGGTGCCGAAGCCGGCCATGGCCACCACGTCGATGTGGTGAGCGGCCAGAGCACCGGTCACCGCCTCGGTGTACTGCTCCCTCCTGAACGAGGGTCCGAATCCGCCGTGCTCGGCCCGGTCGACCAATTCGGCCGGGATGTGGGCGGCGGCAGCGACCTCGAGAGCCCGGCAGGACCGGTCGGCGACAACCACCCGCACCGGCAAACCGGCGGCGATGATGGCCTCGAGAATGGTGCCGCTGCCCGAGGCCAGGACCCCGAGCCGCAGGACTGTTCCACCGTCGTCGTTGGATGGATCGGCGCCCACGGCCGCACGCTACCAGCGCCGATCGCGGTCGAATCCCACCGGGAACCATTCGGGCGCCGGCCTGTCGTCGGGCCCGGGCGATCGCCGGGGCCGGATGGTAGCGTGCCGTCATCCTGGACCGGTGCGACGTGGCCCGACCGGCCTGCCTCCGGTACGGACCAACGTCGCTCGGTCCCCCCTGCCCAGGGGATGCCCCTCGTGATGGAAGTATCGGCATCGACCGGCTCGATCCGAAGCAAAAGTTTGCCTGGACTGCCTTGACCGCTCGGGGTCGGACTCCCCTAACCAGGAGTTCTTCGGCGGTGACCTCTCGTCCGGCTTGTCACTTCCGCAAATAACATACTAACGGTACGCTATTTTGGAAACCGATTGCCCGAGAGCCGCCTCGCGGCCCGCCGCCCCTGGCCGGCTGGACCCACTGGGGGACAGTCCGAACGCCGGCTACTGCTCGAGCGAACGGATCAACGCCTCGTCGAATCCCAACAGGGAGGGAAGGATGGCGTCGCAGAACCCCCACCGGGGAGAGTGGAGCACCGCCGGTTCCGGTACGGCCACCACCCGCATGCGGGCCGCCTTGGCCGAGATGGCACCGTTGAACGAGTCCTCGAGGGCCAGGCATCCGGATGGATCGGCGCCCAGCTTGGCCGCGGTGGAAAGGTAGGGACCGGGATGGGGCTTCCCCAACGGCTCCCACTCGGCGGTGTGCCACACCGTCACCGACGCCGTGATCCCGAGGCGTCGCAGGGCGGCCTCGACCACGACGGCATAGGAGCCGGAGCACACGGCCACCGGCAGGGCGAGCCGGTCGCACAGCGCGATGGCCTCGAGGGCCCCGGGCATCGGCCGACCCGACTCGGAGATGAGCTCGGCCACCCGGTCGGTGACGGCCCGTTCCACCTCGACCGGGGTCATACCCTCCCAGGGGAACCGGGCCCACCAGTGCCCGATGGCGTCGTCGATGCGCAGGCCCATGGTCTGGCGGACGTCCGACTCGGAAAGATGGAGGCCGAGGCGGGCGAACACCTCGATCTCGGCTCTTCGCCAGAATGGTTCCGAATCGATGAGCAACCCATCGAGATCGAAGATGACCGCGTCGACGCTCCGCCCACTGAAGACGTCCGCCGACGGGAGGCGGGTGCTCAGTCGAGCTTCCGGACGACGTCGACCATGGCCTCGCCGGCCTCGGTCGGGTTGAGGGCCACGGTGACCCCGGCGGCGGACAGCGCGTCCATTTTGGCCCGGGCCGTCCCCTTGGATCCGGAGATGATCGCTCCGGCGTGGCCCATCTTGCGTCCGGGGGGGGCGGTCACACCGGCCACATAGGAGACCACCGGCTTGGACACCGACGAGGCGATGAACTCGGCCGCCTCCTCCTCGGCCGAGCCGCCGATCTCCCCGATCATCATGATGGCCCGGGTGTCTTGATCGTCCTCGAATGCAGCCAGACAGTCGATGAAGCTGGTCCCGGGAACCGGGTCGCCGCCGATGCCCACGCAGGTGGTCTGGCCCACGCCCTGCTGGGACAGCTCGTGCAGTGCCTGATAGGTGAGGGTTCCGGACCGACTCACGATCCCGACCGGGCCGCCCGGGCAGGGCGATGTCACCCGAGGTGATGCCGATGTTGCACTTACCCGGCGAGATGATGCCCGGGCAGTTGGGACCGAGCAAACGGGTGCCCGGGAATTCGCGCACCAGAGTGTTGTAGGCGAGTGCCTCGTCGATGGCGGGGATGCCCTCGGTGATGCACACCACGAAGGGCACGCCGGCGGCCGCCGCCTCCACGATGGCTTCGGCGGCGAATTTCGGAGGCACCGAAATGAACGAGGCGTTGGCCCCGGTGGCATCGACCGCCTCGGCCACGGTGGCGAAGACCGGGATGCCCTCGATCACCTCTCCCCCACGGTTCGGGTTGGTGCCGGCCACCACTTTGGTGCCATAGGCCCGGTTGCGCAGGCCGTGGTAAAGGCCCTGACTGGTAGGACTGATCCCCTGGACGACCACGGTGGTGTTCTCATCGACGAAGATGCTCATGACTTGCCTCCTGCAAGGGCTACGGCGCGGCGTGCGGCATCAAGCATGGTCGGCTCGGCGACCAGGCGATCGGAAAGATGACTGGCGAGGATCTCCCTGCCGGCAACGGCGTTGGTCCCGTCGAGCCTGAGCACGATCGGCGAGCCGATATCGACCCGCTCCAGAGCTTCGAGCACCCCGTTGGCCACCTCGTCGACCCGGGTGATCCCCCCGAAGATGTTCACGAATATGGAGCGGACGGCCGGATCCGAGTTGATCACCTCGAGGGCCGCGGCCATCACGTCGGCATTGGCACCACCGCCGATGTCGAGGAAGTTGGCGGCCGAGCCGCCGCACTGGTTGACCACGTCGAGGGTGCTCATGGCCAGGCCGGCACCGTTGGCGATGATCCCGACCGAGCCGTCGAGGCCGATGTAGTTGAGCCCCCGCTCCTTGGCCCTCTTCTCCCGCTCGTCCTCGACGTCGCTTCCAGCGAAGTCCGACCACTCCGGGTGCCGGTAGGCGGCGTTGTCATCGAGGGTGACTTTGGCGTCGAGGGCGTGCACCTTCCCCTCGGGCGTGAGGATGAGGGGGTTGATCTCGGCCAGGTCACAGTCGCCCTCGGTGTAACAGGTATACAGCTTGACCAGAAGCTCGGCGGCCTGGTCCCTCGCCACCGCGTCGAGCCGGGCCCGTTCGACCCACTCGCGGGCCACCTCGAGGGTCAGCCCGTCAACCGGATCTACGTGGATGATCGAGATGGCGTCAGGGTTGGTCACCGCCACCTCCTCGATCTCGACACCGCCCTCGGCCGACAGCATGCCGAGGTGTTTCTTCGCACTGCGGTCGAGGGTGAAGCTGGCGTAGTACTCGCGTTCGATGTCCGAGGCGTGTTCGATCCACAGCCGCTTGACCACGTGCCCTTTGATGTCGAGACCCGAGGATGTTGCCGGCGTGGAGTCGGACCTCGTCGGCGTCGTCGGCCAGTTTGACACCACCGGCCTTGCCACGGCCGCCCACCTTCACCTGGGCCTTGACCACCACCGGGTAGCCGGCGGCCTCAGCCTGCTCTACAGCTTCCTCGACGGTATCGGCCACCCCTCCCTTGGAGATGGGGATGCCGAACCGGGCGAAGTACTGCTTACCCTGGTACTCGAAGAGATCCACCGGATCCGTTCCTCTCTGTTCTGTTCTGTGCTGTGAGTGTGGTTGTGGTTATTCGGTCTTGCTGTGCTGGTGTCCTCGGTTGTGACCGGTGGCCGGTGCGGTCGGTCGGCCGCGACCAGCAGCCGTGAAACCGGCTGGTCACCGAAGTGGTGGGCCGGCCCGACGCTGCCTCTCGTGCCCGCTGGCCCTCAGCCGTCGTTCCCGGCCCTTTGGTCCTCCCGCTTGTCGAGCTCCTGGCCCAGCCACTCGCCGATTGCCGGAAGTGGCGCACCGGGGGTGAACACCTCGGCCACCCCCAGGTCCTTCAGGACCGGGATGTCGGCGGCCGGGATGATCCCGCCCGACCAGTACCAGCACATCGCCCCGGCCCTGTTCCTTGAGGCCTTCCACTACCCGGGGTACGAGCGTCAGATGCGCCCCGGAGAGCAGCGAGAGACCGACGGCGTCGGCATCCTCTTGGACCACTGCCTGGACCACCTGTTCCGCCGTCTGATGGAGTCCTGTGTAGATGACCTCGAACCCCGCATCGCGTAGCGCCCGGGCGATCACCTTCGCCCCGCGGTCGTGGCCGTCCAGTCCGGGTTTGGCCACTACCACTCGGTATGGGCGTTGCACGGAGCCAGATACTAAGCGCGGCCGGACCGACGGCATCAATCTCACCAGTGCCCCGACCCGAGACGGGGAGGTGGTGACCACGGGGTCCGGGCGGCGTCGTCACGGCCCCGTGACGGCCATAATCCTTCTACACGGATCGCTGACGTGGTATTTTGCCAGGTGGCGCCCACGGCACCCGAGCACCCTCCAGAGGACGCCTTGAGCAATTCGGCCGAAGCTGTGGACAGACCAGATCTCCCATCCGGACACCAGTCGCCACCGGCAACGCCGTCGTTGGCGATCGGGCTCGTCCGCCTGGCCCGCCCCCGCCAGTGGATCAAGAATCTTCTGGTCTTCGTGGCGCCGGCTGCGGCCGGGGTGCTCCTGCACGGGCACGTCCTGTGGCCCACCGCGGCCGCCTTCGCCATCTTCTGCGTAGCTGCTTCGGGCGTCTACTTCCTGAACGACGCCATCGACGCCCCGGCCGACAGGGCCCACCCGACCAAGCACCTGCGCCCGGTGGCGTCCGGGGTGGTGCCCGTACCGCTGGCCGTCCTCGCCGGCTTGGGTCTGGTGGTGGTGGCCACCGTGCTGGGCGGGGTGCTGGCGGGTTGGCATCTGTCCCTGGTCATCGCCATCTACGGCCTCATGAACGTCGCCTACTCGCTCGGGCTCAAGAACGAGCCCATCCTCGACCTGGCCATCGTGAGCGCCGGCTTCGTGCTGCGGGCGGTGGCCGGCGGCGTGGCCGCCCACGTCGCCCTTTCCAACTGGTTCCTCATCGTGGCGTCGTTCGGGTCTCTGCTCATCGTGACCGGCAAGCGGTCGGGGGAGAAGCAGCTGCTGGAGGACCACCGGACCAACGGGGACGCCGTCCGACAGACGCTCGGGATGTACAGCGCCACCTTCCTACGGACGGTGCGCACGTTGACGGCGGCCGTCACGGTGACGGCCTACTGCCTGTGGGCATTCGAACGGGCGGCCGAGCTCCACCCGGCCCGGGACCCCATCTGGTTCCAGCTCACGATCGTCCCTTTCACCATCGCCGTGCTCCACGTGCTGCGCCTGCTCGACTCGGGGGAGGGATCGACTCCCGAGGACCTGGCCCTGCAGGACCGCCGCCTCCAGATCTACGGACTGACCTGGGTCGTGCTCTTCGCCATCGGCATCTACAGCTGATGGTGGCGCCCGGACCGGTTCGGAGCCAACGCAGACTGCTCACCGGGTGGGGCCGCACCGCTCCCTCATCGTCGGACGTGGTCCATGCCGTCGATCCCGCCATTGTCGGGACGGCGTTGACCGAGGCCGCCGATCCCGGGGGCGGTCGACACCGGGGTCTGATCGCCCGGGGACTCGGACGCAGCTACGGCGACGCCGCCCAGAACGCCGGGGGCACGGTCCTCGACGCCACCTGGCTGGACGGTGTCCACCGCGCCGATCTGGCCACCGGGCTGATCACGGTGGGGGCCGGCGTCAGCCTGGAGACCCTGATGGAGCGATTCGTTCCCCTCGGTTGGTTCGTGCCGGTGACCCCCGGTACCCGGCTGGTGACGGTGGGCGGCGCCATCGCCGCCGATATCCACGGGAAGAACCACCACGTCGACGGGAGCTTCTGTTCCCACGTGACCTCGATCACCCTGGCCACCCCGACGGGGACGGCGGCGCTCTCGGCCGATTCGGATCCCGACCTGTTCTGGGCCACCGCCGGAGGCATGGGTCTCACCGGGGTGATAATCGAGGCCACCATCCAGATGATCCCGGTGGAGACCAGCTACATGCTCGTCGACACCGAACGGGAGCCCGATCTCGACGCGGTGATGGACGCCATGCTGAACGGCGACGCCGACTATCGCTACTCGGTCGCCTGGATCGACTGCCAGTCCTCGGGCCGTCGACTCGGTCGGTCCGTCCTCACCCGCGGTGATCACGCCCGACTGGAGGACCTTCCCGAGCAGCTGCGGCGCCATCCGGACCGGGCCCGCTCGTTTGCTCCACGGAGCCTGGCCCGCGTCCCCGACACCGCCCAGTGGCCTGCTCAACCCGTTGACCGTCGGTGCCTTCAACGAGTTCTGGTTCCGCAAGGCCCCCCGCCATCAGGTGGGTCGACCCCATCACATGGCCGGGTTCTTTCACCCCCTCGACGGGGTGGCCGGGTGGAACCGGCTCTACGGGAGAAAGGGCTTCCTCCAGTACCAGTTCGTCGTGCCCGACCAGCAGTCCGAAACGGTTCGGGGCGTCATCGAACGCCTCACCGAGGTGAAGCTGGCCTCCTTCCTCGCCGTCTTGAAGCGGTTCGGTCCCGGCGATCCGGGCCCCCTCTCGTTCCCCATGCCGGGCTGGACCCTTGCTCTCGACCTGCCGGTCGGCTCCCCCGTCCTGGACGGCTTGCTCGACGACTTCGACGAAGCTGTCATCCAGGCCGGGGGCGCGTCTACCTGGCCAAGGACTCCCGCGTCTCCCCCGCCGGCCTTCGGGCCATGTACCCGCGGCTCGACGAGTGGCAAGCTGTGCGCCACCGGGTCGACCCCCACGGCGTGCTCCGGTCCGACCTGGGCCGGCGCCTGGAACTGTGCGATGACGCTTCGGCGCAGGCGGCCCATGCCCGGCCGCGCCCGTCGGGATCAGGCCGATCCCGGGCACGAGCGGTGAAACCGGATTCCGAGTCGAGTGAACCAAGAGCAGAACGGACGCGAAGATGATCGACGCAATCGGTCGGCCCCAATCGGTGCTCGTTCTCGGAGGCTCCTCCGAGATCGCCCAGGCCATCGTGGACCAGCTGGTCCCGGCCCGGTGCAAGACAGTGGTGCTGGCCGGCCGGAAGGGGGCCAGGCTGTCCGAGGCGGTGGAGCGGGCCAGGGCGGCCGGCGCCGACGTGGTCGAGTCGGTGGACTTCGACGCTACCGACACCACCCACCACCGGGACTTCGCCGACCAGGTCTTCGATCGGTTCGGGGACATCGATCTGGTGGTGGTGGCGGCCGGCGTCCTCGGCGACCAGGACATCGACGAGCATGACCCCGAAGCCACCGCCTCGGTGCTGACGACCAACTTCACCGGCCCGGCGTCGGCCATGGTGGCGGTGGCCGACCACCTGCGCCATCAGGGCCACGGTCGCCTGGTCGTACTGTCATCGGTGGCCGGCCTGCGGGCCCGCCGGGCCAACTTCATCTACGGCTCCTCCAAGGCCGGTCTCGACGCCTTCTCCCAGGGGCTGGCCGATTCGTTGGACGGCACGGGCGTCGGGGTGACCATCGTGCGTCCCGGATTCGTGGTCGGCCGGATGACCGAGGGGATGACCCCGGCCCCGTTCTCGGCGTCGCCCCGCGAGGTGGCCGAGGCAGTGGTGGCCGGTATTGCTTCGGGTGCGGCCGTCGTCTACGCCCCACCCGCCCTGCGGTGGGTGTTCGTGGCCATGCGCGGGTTGCCCCGGGCGCTGTGGCGGAGGATGCCGCGCTAGGCCCTCTTCACGGGAGCCATCCTCAACAGCAGTTTCTTGCGTCCGACGGTCTCGAAGATGACCACCGCCTCGACGTCTTCTCCTGAACCGCCCGTCTCGATGACCCGTCCTTCACCCCACTTCCCGTGCACCACTTTGTCGCCGGCCACCAGTCCCAGCAGTTCGGCGCCGGACGAGGCCGGGGCCCGATGTCGACGGCCGTCGGGATCGAAGCCCCCTTCCGGCCCCGGCGCCCCCCGTCCGAACACACTTCGTCCCGGAGTGCCCCCTTCGTCCTCGGGTAGGAGCCGGCCCCGCGAACGGGTCGAGCTTCCGGCGTCACCGCCCACGTCGCGGATCAGTTCGGTCGGGATCTCGTTCAAGAATCGGCTGGGGATGTTGCTGCTGGTGCTGCCGAACAACATCCGGCTCCAGGCGTGCGACACGTACAGGTGCCGCTCGGCCCGGGTGATGCCCACGTAACAGAGCCGGCGCTCCTCTTCGAGCTCGACCGGGTCGCCGAGCGATCGCAGATGGGGGAAGACGCCGTCCTCCATCCCGACCAGGAACACCGCCGGGAACTCGAGCCCCTTGGCGATGTGCATGGTCATGAGTGAGACCTTGGTCCCGTCCCCGTCGAGCTGGTCCGAGTCCGCCACCAACGACGCCGCTTCGAGGAACTCGGCCAGGGTGTGGTACTCGTCGGCCACCCCCACCAGCTCGTCGATGTTCTCCACCCGACCCAGCGCTTCGATGGTCCCTTCGGACAGGAGCTCGTTGCGATACCCCGAACCCTCGACCACCGCGGTGACCAGCTCCCCCGGGCCGAGAGTGCCGACCGTCGGCCCGGTGGTGCCGTCCCCGTCGGGCTCGGTCCCGGGGGGGACGGCCTCCCCGTTCTCGTCGACCAGGGGGGGAAGGGCCATCTGGCCGCGCAACCCGTCGAGCAGCACCGACAGGGCCACCAGAGCGCTGCCGGCTTTGCCCGACACGCCGGCCTGGTCGGGATGGGCCACTGCCTCGCCGAAGGACACCTCGTTGGCCCCGGCCCAGCCGGCCAGCTTGGCCACCGAGGTCTCACCCACCCCCCGCTTGGGCACGTTGACCACCCGCCGCCAACTGACCTCGTCATCGGGATTGACCAGCACCCGGAGGTAGGCCATGACGTCCTTCACCTCCCGCCGGTCGTAGAACTTCGTGCCGCCCACCACCTTGTAGGGCACTTCGGCCCGGACCATGGCCTCTTCGAGGGCCCGGCTCTGGGCGTTGGTCCGGTAAAAGATGGCGACGTCGCCCCATCGGAGCCCCTGTTCCCGCTGGAGCCGGGTCACCTCGTGGGCCACCCAGGCCGCCTCGTCGTACTCGTCCTCGGCCCGGTACCGGACGACCTTCTCGCCATCGCCGCTGTCGGTCCACAGCGTTTTGGGCTTGCGGGAGACGTTGTTGGTGATCACGGCATTGGCGGCGTCGAGGATGGTCTGGGTCGACCGGAAATTCTGATCCAGAGTGATGACGGTGGCATCGGGGAACGCCTGCTCGAAATCGAGGATGTTGGAGATGTCGGCCCCCCGGAACCGGTACACCGACTGGTCGCTGTCCCCCACCACCACGATGTTGCGGTGCTCTCCGGCCAGGAGGACGGCCAGGGCATTCTGAACGGCGTTGGTGTCCTGGTACTCGTCGATGAGCAGGTTGGTGAAGCGGGTCCGGTAGTGCTCGAGCACGTCGGGGTGCTGGCGGAACAGACGGACGGCATTGAGCAACAGGTCGTCGAAGTCCATGGCGTTGGCCGCCACCATCCGCTGCTGGTACCGGTCGAAGACGTCAGCCACCCGGCGGTCGAAGATGGTGAGGGCCGCGGCCCGGAACTCCTCGGGGCCCTGCTGTCGGGACTTGGCCTGGCTGATCTGGCCGAGGATCGTCCGGGGCGAGAGCTTCTTCGTGTCGATGTCGAGCTCCCGACAGACGATCTCGACCAGCCGACGGGAGTCGGCGTCGTCGTAGATGGTGAAGGAGCCCTTGTATCCCAGGCGGTCCCCCTGCGCCCGCAGAATGCGCACGCAGGCCGAGTGGAAGGTGGAGACCCACATCCGCTTGGCCCGGGGCCCCACCAGCTCCATCACCCGCCGGCGCATCTCGTCGGCGGCCTTGTTGGTGAAGGTGATGGCCAGGATCTGGAAGGGGGCGGCATCGCCGGTGGCGATCAGATGGGCGATCCTTCGGGTGAGCACCCGGGTCTTGCCCGAGCCGGCCCCGGCCACGATGAGCAGCGGGCCGCCTCGATGGGTCACCGCATCGCGCTGGGACGGGGTGAGCCCGTCGAGCAGTTGGTCGGCGTCGACCGGAGGCGAGCGCGTCCCGCCCGGGGACCAGGGCCGGTCCCGGTCCGGTGGGGGTGGATCCGAACGATCGCCGCTGCCGGCCGGGAGCTGATCGGCGCTCCCCTCCCATGTGGTCATTCCCACTCGATTGTGCCCGGGGGTTTGGATGTGATGTCCAGAGCCACCCGGTTGACGCCCTCGACCTCATTGATGATCCGAGAGGAGAGGCGCTCCAACAATTCATAGGGCAGTCGCGCCCAGTCCGCGGTCATGGCATCGTCGCTGGTGACGGCGCGGATCACGATCGGATAGGCGTAGGTACGCCCATCGCCCATCACGCCGACGGTGCGGACGGCGGGAAGCACGGCGAAGCTCTGCCACAGCTCACGGTAGAGCCCGGCCCGGCGTACCTCCTCCACCACGATGGCGTCCGCCGCCCGCAAGATATCGGCCCGCTCCGGTGTCACCTCACCCACGATCCGAACCGCCAGCCCGGGCCCGGGGAACGGCTGACGCCACACGATATCGTGGGGCAGGCCGAGCTCCTCTCCGACGGCACGGACCTCGTCCTTGAACAACAGACGAAGCGGCTCGACCAGGTCGAAGGCGAGGTCGTCGGGAAGGCCGCCCACGTTGTGATGGGATTTGATGGTCGCGGCCGAGTCCGATCCCGACTCGATGACATCGGGGTAGAGCGTGCCCTGGACGAGGTAACCGACCACCTCGTGGTCCTGCCCGCCGCCGTCACCGTCACCGAGCCTGTCGATGACGAGATCGCGGGCGACCTCTTCGAAGATGCGGATGAACAGTTCCCCGATGATCTTTCGTTTGGACTCTGGATCGGTGACACCGGCCAGGGCGTCGAAGAACCGGTCGGCCGCCTTGACGTGGACCAGGTCGACGCGGAATTGGCGGCGGAATGTCTCTTCGACCTGTTCGCTCTCGTGGGCGCGCATCAACCCGGTGTCGACGTACACGCAGGTGAGTTGGTCCCCGATGGCTTTGTGCACGACGGCGGCCGCCACCGCCGAGTCCACCCCCCCGGACAACGCGCACAGGACCGGGGCCGAACCGACCTGGGCCCGCACTGCGTCGACCTGGGACTCGATGATCGAGGTGTGGGTCCACGAGGGCGGGCAGTGGCACACGTCGTAGAGAAATCGCTCGAACAGGTCCCGGCCCCGCTCGGTGTGCACCACTTCGGGATGGAACTGCACGGCGTAGATGGCCCGCTCCTGGTCGTGCAAGGCGGCGACCGGGGCATCGGGGCTGGCCGCCACGGCCACGAACCCGTCGGGCACCGAGGTGATGGCGTCGCCGTGGCTCATCCACACCTCGACCTCGGCCGGCCAGTCGACGAACAGGGGCGAGGCACCGGTCACCGACAGCGGGGTCCGGCCGTACTCACCCCTTCCCGTGCGCGACACCGTGCCGCCCAGCTGTTGGGTGATCAACTGGGCGCCGTAACAGATGCCGAGGATGGGGATTCCGGTCTCGTAGATGGCGGGATCGATCGCCGGGGCCGGCGTCTCGTTCACCGACTTCGGCCCACCCGACAGGATGATCCCTGACGGCCGCCGGGCCACGAGCTCGTCGGCGGTGGAGCGGTGGGGGACGATCTCTGAGTAGACGTGGGCTTCGCGCACCCGGCGGGCGATCAGCTGTGCATACTGGGCGCCGAAGTCGACGACCAGCACCGGGCCGTCCTCGGCCCCTCCGGTGCGGCCCCCCGCCAGGCTCAATGGCCCATGCCGACACCCTGCGAACGTTGCAGGTCCTTGCCCTCGGTCTGGAGGGCGGGAGCCACCATTACCTCCGCCTTCTGGAACTCCTTGACGGTCTGGTAGCCGCATGTGGCCATGGCGGTGCGCAGCGCCCCGAACAGGTTCATGCGCCCGTCGTTCTCGTGGGCCGGGCCGAGCAGGATCTCCTGGAGGGTCCCTCTGGTGGTGGTCTTCACCCTGGCCCCCCGGGGAAGGGTGGGGTGGAAGGTGGCCATCCCCCAGTGGTACCCGCGGGCAGGTGCCTCGACCGCCGAGGACAGCGGCGAGCCGAGCATGACCGCGTCCGCTCCGCACGCCACCGCCTTGGCGATGTCACCACCCTTGGACATGCCGCCGTCGGCGATCACGTGGCAGTACACGCCGGTCTCGTCCAGATGGCGCATGCGGGCCCCGGCCACATCGGCAATGGCCGTGGCCTGGGGAACTCCGATACCGAGCACGCCCCGGGTCGTGCAGGCGTTGCCCGGCCCCACTCCGACCAGCACACCGACGGCGCCGGTCCGCATGAGGTGGAGGCCGGCCTGGTAGGAGGCGCACCCACCCACGATCACCGGGATCTCGAACTCACGGATGAAACGCTTGAGGTTGAGCGGCTCGGCTGTTTTGGAGACGTGTTCAGCCGAGACCACCGTGCCTTGGATGACCAGGAGGTCCAGCTCGGCCGCCAGCAGTGCCGAAGCGAAGCGTTCGGTCTTCTGGGGGGTGACCGAGGCGGCGGTGGTGATGCCGGCCGCCTTCATCTCCTTGATCCGCTGGGTGACCAGCTCCAGCTGGACCGGCTCGGTGTACATCTGCTGCATGCGGGCGGTGGCCTTGTCGACCGGCAGCTCGCGGATCTCGTCGAACAGGGGGAGCGGGTTCTCGTAACGGGTCCACAGACCCTCGAGATTGAGGACCCCGAGGCCCCCGAGTCGGCCGATCTCGATGGCGGTGGCCGGGCTGACGACACCGTCCATGGCCGAAGCCATCAGCGGGAGCTCGAATCGGTAGGCATCGATTTCCCAGCTGATGTCCACATCTTCGGGGTCCCGGGTCCGACGGCTCGGGACGATGGCGATGTCGTCGAGGCCGTAGGCCTTCCGACCCGATTTGAAGATGCCAATCTCTATCTCAGCCACGTCGATGTCCTCCGGACCCTGGTCGCAGTACTCCGCACCTCCGGTCGGCGGCACCCCCGACAGTGTGCGCACCGACTGGACCCCACGATACCGCCTGGGGCACCGGGGTCAGGTCCTCGGCCGGTCCCCGGGCCGTGACCGGTCCGCTGCCCTCGTCACGCCCCCAGCGACGAGGGCAGCGGCACGCCGAGGACGAGGCAGGCCAGCTCGGTCAGGACACGGGCGGTGGCGCCCCAGATGATCTCCCCGCCGGCGGTGAAGAACCACACCGGGAACTCGCCCCCCGGGGTCCCGTCGGCACCCGGCCGCTCGGGAATGGCCCACCACTCCTCGCGGAAGACGCCGTCGGCGACGAGCTCGGCCAGAGCCACATCGAAGATCCGGGACACCTCGTCGGGAGCGGCCTCTGTGCTCGGCCTCTTCGGTAGTGTCGCCACCACCGGAGTCATGAGGGTGTTGGAGGACACCGTGGGCAGAGCGGACAGGTGGCCGACGATCGTCACCTGATCGGGGTCGAGCCTGACCTCTTCGAATGCCTCACGCAACGCACCGGCATCGATCGATTCGCCCGGGTCGAGACGCCCTCCGGGGAACGCCACCTCGCCGCGGTGGGAGCGGAGCCGGCTGGATCGAACGGTGAGGAGGACCCGGGCCTCGCCCTCCTCCTCGAACAGCGCCACCAGCACCGCGGCCGGGTTCTGGTCGACCTCCACGCCCTCGAATGAACGGATGAACTCGGACAGGTGCTCCACCGATGCTGCCGCGTCGGCGGACCCGGGGCCGGCACCGGCTACCGCCGCCAGGACCCGCTCGAGGGAGAGCGACCGCCGTGCGCCCGGATCGAGATCGACCCACGGGGGCGGCCCACCCGGGCGGTGGGAGCGGGGACGGGGGACGACCTGGAGCCCGGTGGTCGGTCTCCGGGGTTCGCCGGATGGAACAGGTTGCATTTGCCCCCGAGACTAAGGCCCGCGGCGTCCGGTGCCCAACCGGCCCGAACGCGACCGTGGCCGGACCCGGGGGTCCGACCACAGTTCACGACGGCGGCGCGAATTCCGCCGCATGGCCCCGTCCCACCAGGGTGGGCCGGGCTTTTGCTACATCATCCCGCCCATGCCGCCCATGCCACCCATGCCGCCACCCATGGCGGCAGCAGCGGCGGCGGCGGCGGCCGGGATCGGCCTTCTCCGGCTTGTCGGCCACCAGTGCCTCGGTGGTCAGCAGCAGCCCGGCGATGGACGCGGCGTTCTGCAGTGCCGACCGGGTGACCTTGGCCGGGTCGATGACGCCCGGCCTTGACCAGGTCGACCAGCTCGCCGGTGGTGGCGTCGAGCCCGATGGAACCGGTCTCCGACTCCACCTGGCGTACGTAGACCGAACCCTCGAGGCCGGCGTTGCTGGCGATGGCGTGCAGGGGTGCGGCCAGCGCCTTGGCCACGATGGAGGCACCGGTGGCCTCGTCCCCGCTGAGGGATTCGACCACGGCCAGCACGGCGGCCCGGGAGCGGACCAGTGCGGTCCCACCTCCGGCCACGATGCCCTCTTCGACGGCGGCTCGGGTGGCGGAAAGCGCATCCTCGATGCGGTGCTTCTTCTCCTTCAGCTCCACCTCGGTGGCGGCGCCCACCTTGACCACGGCGACACCTCCGGCCAGCTTGGCCAGACGCTCCTGGAGCTTCTCCCGGTCCCAGTCGGAGTCGGTGTCGTCGATCTCGCGCTTGATCTGGGCGATCCGGCCCTTGACCTCCTCCTCGGATCCGCCTCCCTCGACGATGGTGGTCTCGTCCTTGGTCACGATGATGCGACGGGCCTTGCCCAGCAGGTCGACGGTGGTGGTGTCCAGCTTGAGGCCGATCTCCTCGGAGATCACCTGGGCGCCGGTCAGCACCGCCATGTCCTGGAGCATGGCCTTGCGCCGCTCACCGAAGCCGGGGGCCTTGACGGCCACCGAGGTGAACGTGCCGCGGATCTTGTTGACCACCAGGGTGGCCAGGGCCTCACCCTCGACGTCCTCGGCCACGATCAGCAGCGGCTTGCCGGTCTGCATGACCTTCTCGAGCACGGGCACGAGGTCGTGCACGGCGCTGATCTTCTGGTTGACGAACAGGACCAGCGGATCGTCGAGGACGGCCTCCTGGCGCTCGGCGTCGGTCACGAAGTACGGGGACAGGTAGCCCTTGTCGAACTGCATGCCCTCGGTGAACTCGAGGTCGATGCCGAAGGTGTTGGACTCCTCGACGGTCACCGTGCCGTCCTTGCCCACCCGGTCGATGGCATCGGCCAGCACCTCGCCGATGGCGGTGTCGGCGGCGGAGATGGAGGCCACCTGGGCGATCTCCGTCTTCGAGTCGATCTCCTTGGCCTGGTCCTTGATCGAGGCGACGGCGGCGTCGACCGCCTTGTCGATCCCCTTGCGCAGATCCCGAGGGGATTGGCCCCGGCGGCCACGTTGCGCAGACCCTCGCGGATGAGGGCCTGGGCCAGCACGGTGGCGGTGGTGGTGCCGTCGCCGGCCACGTCGTTGGTCTTGGTGGCGACTTCCTTCACCAGCTGGGCGCCCATGTTCTCGAAGACGTCCTCGAGCTCCACCTCACGGGCGATGGACACGCCGTCGTTGGTGATGGTGGGAGCACCGAACTTCTTCTCGATCACCACGTTGCGGCCTTTGGGCCCGAGGGTGACCTTGACCACGTCGGCCAGTTTGTTCACCCCCGCTTCGAGGCCGCGGCGGGCGGCCTCGTCGAACTTCAGGATCTTCGGCATTACTTGCCCACCTTCGCCAGGACGTCACGGCTGGAGAGGATGAGGAGATCCTCGCCGTCGGCGCTGATCTCGGTGCCTCCGTACTTGGAGTAGACGACGGTGTCGCCGACGGCGATGTCGAGGGGGATCAGATCGCCGCTGGACTCGGCACGGCGGCCGGGGCCGACGGCCAGGACTTCGCCCTGCTGGGGCTTCTCTTTGGCGGTGTCGGGAATGACCAGGCCGGATGCGGTGGTCTCCTCGGACTCGCCGGGGCGGACGACGATGCGGTCGTCAAGGGGATGCAGACTCATTGGTTCGGGCCTCCTGTGGCACGCGTTAGCAGTCGAGCGTTGAGAGTGCTAATGGTAGCGATCTCCGAGGCGTTTGGCAACCGGCACGTCCGAGTGCCAGCCGCGGGCCCCGTCGGCACCGGCCATCAGGAGGCGGCGCACCAGCCGGAGGTTGGGATCGGCCCCCAGCGTCAGGGGGCTGGCCCCGCCGTGCCGCAGCCGCCACCACCCGGCCGCGGCCACCATGGCGGCGTTGTCGGTGCACAGGGCCCGGCTGGGCAGGAACGCCCCGATGCCGGCGGCGGCACAGGCCTCCTCGACGGTGGACCGCAGCAGGGAGTTGGCGGCCACGCCCCCGGCCAGGCACAGGGCGGTGGCGCCCGACGTCGGTGGCCGCCGGCCATGGCCCGGGCGACCAGCACGTCCACCACGGCCTGGCGGAAGGAGGCGGCCACGTCGGCGGTGTCGGCCTCGGGATGCTTGCGCACCGTGTTGACCACCGAGGTCTTGAGCCCACTGAACGAGAAGTCGTAGCCGTCCCCGGGATGGACCGGGGGAAGGCGAAGGCGGTCGGGATCCCCCTGGTCGGCGATCCGGTCGATGGCCGGCCCGCCGGGGTAGCCGAGGCCCAGGAACCGGGCCACCTTGTCGAATGCCTCGCCGGCGGCGTCGTCGATGGTCCCGCCCAGCAGCCGGTACCGACCGGGGCTCGATCACCTCGACCAGCAGGGTGTGGCCGCCCGACACCAGGAGCACCACCAGCGGCCAGCCCAGGTCGGGCTGCTCGAGCAGGGAGGCGAAGAGGTGGGCCTCGAGGTGGTTGACCCCGACCAGGGGTACCCCCCAGGCCAGTGAGAGCGCCTTGGCCTCGGCCACGCCCACCAGGAGTGATCCGATCAGGCCGGGCCCGTAGGTGACGGCCACCGCGTCGATGCCCCCTTCCCGAGGGATCCGAACCGGCCTCGTCCAGGGCCTCGGCCAGCACCGGGGTGAGCAGCTCCACGTGGGCCCGGCCGGCCAGCTCGGGCACCACGCCGCCGTAGCGGGCGTGCAGGTCGATCTGGCTGCTCACCACCGACGAGACGATCACCGAGCCGCCGTCCACCACCGAGGCCGCCGTCTCGTCGCACGAGGTCTCGATGCCGAGCACCCGCTGGGCCTGGATCGCCTTCCGGTCGTTCATCGGCCATGCCCGGACCTACCGAACACGGCCGGGGCGCCCGCCGGTCTGGCTCGGTTCACCAACCGGTAGTAGGCCCAATGGAAAACCAACGGTGGGTGGCCGACCAGGGCGGGTGACAGAGGTCGGCAGTGGTTTCCGATCTGGTCGGGGTCGAGGTCTGGTGCAGTTCGGGGCCGGAGACCTCGGCCATCTGGTTTTCCATGTGGCGTACAGGTGATATGCAGCATCAGCGGCGGGCAACGGGACTCACCGCCGGCTTGTGACCTGGAGCTCGGGAGGGGACCCGGCCTCGATCGCCGAGAGTCGCTCGGCGTACTCGTCCGAGTCGATGTCGCGGGCCCACATGACCAGTGCGTCCTCGCCGGTCTCGGGGTAGTAGTTCCGTCGCACCCCGACCGGGGCCAGGCCGAACCGCTTGTAGAGGGCGAGGGCCGGCTCGTTCCCCACCCGGACCTCGAGGGTGAGATGGCGCGCCCCTCGGGCCAGGCCGGTGCGGACCAGGTCGGACAGCACCACCGCCCCGAGGCCGCGACCCTGCCATTCCGGGTCGATGGCGATGTTGTTCACGTGGGACTCGTCGTCGATGAACATCTGGCCGGCGAACCCCACGATCCGGTCGTCCGACCCAGGCGGCCCGGTAGGCACGGGACTTCCGCTGGGACAGCTCCTCCACGAAGAGCCGGCGGGACCACGGCTGGGGGAACACCGCCTCCTCGATCCGGAGGACGCCCTTCAGGTCCTCGGGACCGCATGGGGGCGATGACCACCTCGACCGCGTCCGTCCGAGCGAGTTCGGCTCCACCGGTCACCCGGGTCCGGCTCCCTCCTCGGTGCCGACCGTCGCGGGGCGCCCGTTGCTCCCAGTTGATGCGGGCGTCGGCCGGCCGCCGGTAGTCGGGTACCAGCTCGAGGGCGGTCAGCGGACGTCCCCGTCCGCCAATCGGCGGAGGGCCAGCCGTCGCCTGGGCCAGGGGCGGCGGCGCCGACAGCTCGGTCCGCCCACTGGAGATCGAGCGACGGGTGGATGGCAGCAGATGCTCGGTAACGGACGGCGCCGTCGCCCACCACGATCGACCCGGCCGGCGCCCGCGGCCAGCTCGACCAGCCACTCCACCAGCGCGTCGGGTCCGATCGGCTCGGGCCGGTCGTGGCGGACGGAGCCGGGATCGGCTGGCGCCGGACCGGGTCGACCGCCCGGTCGAAACGGTAGGCGGCGGCGAACACCTCGCCCCGTCGGGCGTCCACCACCGAGACCACGGTGTCGACCCGGTCACGGCGGCCGATCCGGCCGACCCGTCCGACGCGGCCCCGGCCGACTCCTCGGCGAAGGCGGCGGCCAGGATGTCCAGGCTGCTGACGCCGACGATGCCGACCCCGAGGGCCTGGGCCAGGGCCTTGGCCGTGGCCACCCCCACCCGGAGGCCGGTGAACAGTCCGGGCCCGACGTCGACGGCGATGCGATCGACGTCGGCGATCGTGCACCCCGACACCGCGCAGACCTCCTCGATCGCCGGGACCAGCAGCTCGGCGTGGGCCCTCCCCCCGTCGTGGACGCGCTCGGCCGAGGCACCGTCGTCCCGGATCAGGGCGACCCCGACCATGTCGGTGGCCGACTCGATGGCCAACAGGGTCACTCCTCCGGCCGCCATGGGGCCAGGGCCTCGACCAGGGCGCCCCACCGGGTGGTCCACCCGTCCCCATCGGAACTCAGCGATGACCACCCGCTCGGAGTCGGCGTCGTCGGCCCCCTGGCTCAACCGGACGGAGACAGACCCCTCTCCGAGGACGGGCTTGGCCACGTCCCCCCACTCGACCAGGGCCACGGCGCCGTCCTCGACCAGCTCAGCCGAGGCCCAGGTCGACGATCTCGTTGAGGTGGTCCAGGCGGTAGACGTCGGCGTGGAGCAGGGTCCGGATGCAGCGGGAAGGAGCCGAGCTGATACGAGGCCGGGCCGGATGATCCCACCCGGTACTCGCGGACCAGGGTGAAGGTCGGGCTGGTGACCGGCTCGGTGACCCCGAGGCCGGCGCCGAACCCCTGGGCGAATGTGGTCTTGCCGGCCCCCAGGTCACCGGCGAGCAGGACCACGTCGCCGGGAATGCACAGCGGGGCCATGGCGCCGGCCAATCGCCGGGTCTCGTCGGGCCCGGTCGACCGCAGCTCGACCGGGTTGGGCGCGAACGTCGCCGGACCTACGGTGCCGGTGGGGTCGGGGCGGGTCACGAGCTCCACCCCAGCAGCTGTTTGGCCCGGATCAGGTCGGCCCGCATCTCGGCCACCACCACTCCGCCCGACCGGAGCGCGGCGGCCGGGTGGTAGGTGGGCACCAGCTGGCGGTCGCCCAACGGGTAGGACCTTCCCCGCACCTTGGTGATGCCCAGGTCGGTGTCGAGCAGGAGCTTGGTGGCGAAGTTCCCGAGGGTCACCACCACCGTCGGGGCGATCGACCGGAGCTGGGCCTCGAGGTAGGGGCGGCACGAAGCGATCTCTTCCGCTTTCGGGTCGCGGTTGTCCGGAGGCCGGCACTTGATCACGTTGGCGATGTAGAAGCGGGACCGGTCGATCCCCAGCTCCTCCAGCACCAGCCGGTCGAGGAGCTTCCCGGACCGGCCCACGAAGGGCTCTCCCTGCAGATCCTCGTCACGACCCGGGGCCTCTCCCACGAACATCAGGTCGGCGTGTGGATCACCGACGCCGAACACCACCTGGGTCCGGTGGGCCGCCAGCGGGCAGCGGGTGCACCCGGATGCCTCCCGGGCGAGCTCGGCCAGATCGATCCCCGGTGCCACTGCCGCATGGTACTGCCCGGCCCGGCGGGGTCAGCCCGCTCCGACCGACCGGTCTCCCTGCACCAGTCGGGGAACCCTCGGCCCGATGTCGCACAACACCTCGTAGCTGATGGTGCCCAGGAGGTCGGCCCACTCGATGGCCGTGATCTGGTCGGTCCCCTGGTTCCCGAGCAGCACCACCGCGTCGCCCACCTCCACCGGGGCCGAGCCCACCGGTCCGCAGTCGACGACGATCTGATCCATGGTCACCGCCCCGGCCAGAGGTCGTCGGACCCCCCCGATGAGCACTTCGCCCCCCTGATCGAAGAGACGGCGGGGCACGCCGTCGGCATAGCCGATGGGGATGGTGGCCACCGTCGACCGGACGTCGAGGGGCCGGCGCAAGCCGTAGGAGAGACGCTCACCGGCTTCGAGATCACGCACGTAGGTGACCCGGCTGTGCAGGGACAGGACGGGCTGGAGCCGGATCCCGCCGGTTGCCTCCGACAGCTCGGCCGCCTGGGCCGGGGTGGGGGCCACCCCGTAGAGGGCGATACCGCAGCGAACCAGGTCGCGTCGGGCCTCGGGCCACCCGATGGTGCCGGCCGAGTTGGCCACGTGGGTCATCGGCGGCCGGTGACCGGCGGCGGCCAGCACTCCCAGGGTGGCGTCGAAGCGCTGCAGCTGGAGGGCGGTGAACCGCCGGTCGTCGGGGCTGTCACCCTCGGCCACGGCCAGGTGGGTCCACACCGCTCCCAGCTCGAGCCGGGGGTCGGCGGCGATGGCATCGGCCAGAGACGGCACGTCGGCGGGATCGGCCCCCACCCGGTGCATGCCCGTGTCCACCTTGAGTTGGACCGCCACCGGAGGGAGGCCGCCGGCGGCGACGACCTTGGACAGCGACTCCAGCCCGTCGACGGTGTAGACGGTGGGAACCAGGCGTCGGTCCACCGCCTCGGCCATCCCCTCGGGCGGGGGCTCGGACAACAGGAGGATCGGGGCGTCGATGCCGGCCTGGCGCAGGGCCACCCCTTCTTCCACCAGCGCCACCGCCAACCAGGTGGCGCCACCCTCCAGAGCGGCCCTGGCCACCGGCACGTCGCCGTGGCCGTAGGCATCGGCCTTGACCACTGCGCACAGCTCGGCGGTGCCGATCAGATGGCGCAACAGCCCGGCGTTGTGGCGGACGGCGTCGAGATCGACGGTGGCCCACACCGGCCGCCATCGATCAGGCACGGGCCCGGCCCGTCCGGTCCGGGGGTGTCCCCAGGTCGGAGAACACCCGGGCCACCAGTTCGGGGAGGTCGCCTGCCACCAGTCCGTCCCCCAGCCCACGGGCTCCGGCCCGGCCGTGCACATGGGCGGCGAGAGCGGCCGCCTCCAGGGGATCCAGCCCACGGGCCACCAGGGCGGCGATGACGCCCGACAAGACGTCGCCGGTGCCGGCGGTGGCGAGGGCGGTGTTACCGGCCACCGCCAGCCTCACCCGGCCGTCGGGATGGGCGACGGCGGTGGTGGGCCCCTTCACGAGTGCCACCGCTCCGGACGCCCGGGCCAGGAGGCGGGCGGCCCCAACCCGGTCCGGGCCCGGTTCGGCGTCCATCAGCCGGCGGTACTCCCCGTCGTGGGGGGTCAACACCAGAGGGGACCGCGCCTCGAGCCCGCCCCCGGTGTCCAGCTTCCCCAGGGCATAGAGACCGTCGGCGTCCACCACCACCGGGGCCGGTGACTCGGCCACCAGCCGGGCCACTTGGGCGGCCGTGGCCGGCTCCCGACCCAGTCCGGGCCCCACCACCACCGCCGAACACCGGGAAGCCACCTCCAGGGCTTCGGACGCCCAGCCGTGTTCGGGGAGCGAGACCCCCACCGCCTCGGTGGCGGGCGACTCGGAGAGCCCGGCTCCGGGGACCCCCAGCCTCACCATGCCGGCTCCGGACCGGTAGGCCGACCGGGCGCACAAGGCCGCGGCCCCGGTCATGCCGGGCGACCCCGCCACCACCAGCACCGCCGCCGACCACTTGTTGCCCAGGCGGCCGCGGGCGGGTACGAGTTCGGCCACGTCTCCGTCCTCCATGACCAGGCAGGTCGGGCTGCCGGTGGGCAGCCCGATGTCGGCCACCGTGACCGGGCCGGCCAGGACCACCCCGTCCCCCTGGAGGAGACCGGGCTTGAGGGCGACGAAGGTCACCGTCCGCCAGGCGGACACCGGCGCCCCCGACGCCGCCCCGGTGTCCCCGTGCACCCCCGAAGGGATGTCCACGGCCAGGACCGGCGTCCCGGCCGGCACCGGCGGAAACCGGTACTCACCCCGGAACCCGGTGCCGAAGGCGGCGTCGATGACCAGGTCGGCCGGACCGACGGCGGTGGCGGTGGCGGCGTCGACCACGGTGACCCGGGCCCCCCGTCCGGCCAGGATGCCGGAGGCCACCCGCCCGTCGGCGCCGTTGTTGCCGGGACCGGTCACCGCCACCACCCGGCGACCGTAGGCGCCACCCATGAGCTCGAGCGCGGCCCGGGCCACGGCCTGACCGGCCCGACCCACCAGGACGTCGAGCGGGGTCGACTCGGCGGCGGCGGCGTCGACGGCGTTCATTTCGGCGACGGTGAGGACCGGTTGCATCGGTCCCGACGCTACGGCCTGTCCGGTGGGCAGGCGAGCACCGTCCCCGACCGGTCGGGGGGGCCGGGCCGGTCGGAGATCCCACCGGTGCCGCCCGAAGCCACCACCACGGCCATGGCCACCTGGTCGGTGTGGGTGAGGGAGAGGTGCCACCCGGTGACCCCGGCCTCGAGGGCCAGTCGGGCGGCCCGGCCCTGCACCACCAGCCGGGGGGCGTCGAGACCGGTGCGCACCACCTCCACGTCGTGGAAGGGGAAGGCGCCGAGCCCGACCCCGAGGCACTTCATGGTGGCCTCCTTGGCCGCGAACCGGGTGGACAGCCGGGGCACCGGGTCCGAGGCCGAGCGGGCGTAGGCCAGCTCACCCTCGGTGAAGATCCGGTCGGCCAGGTGGCGGCGACGGTCCAGGACCCGGGCGAACCGGGCCAGATCGACGGCGTCGATGCCGACCCCCACCACCTGGGCCGTTCGCCCCACGTCCCCGGCGATGTCGGCGGCGACCCCGGAGGGCCGCGGGCCCCGAGGGTCGGCGCAGTGGCCGCCGGTCACTCGACGGTGACCACCTTGGCCAGGTTGCGGGGACGGTCGACATCGTGCCCGTGCAGACGGGCCAGCGAGTAGGCCAGCATCTGGAGCGGGACCACGTCGACGATGGGGGCGAACAGGTACTCGGTCTCGGGCACCCACAGCACCGCGTCGGCGTGCCGGGCGGTCTCATCGTCGCCGTCGTTGGCCACCAGCACCACCGTCGCCCCCCGGCTCTTCACCTCGGCCACGTTGGAGATCATCTTCTCCCAGATCGGCGTCCTGGTCGCCACCCCGATGACCACGGTGCCCGGCTCGACCAGAGCGATCGGTCCGTGTTTCAACTCCCCGGCGGGGAAGCCCTCGGCCCGGAGGTACGAGATCTCCTTCAGCTTCAGCGCCCCCTCGAGAGCCACCGGATAGCCCACGTGTCGGCCGAGGAAGATGAACGAGGGCGAGTCGCGGTACCGGACGGCCACGGCCTCGACATCGGCCGTCCGTTGGAGGGCCATGGCCACCTTGTCGGGCAGGACCCCCATGGCCTCGAACAGCCCCCGGGCGTCGGAGGGCGACAGCGTCCCCCGGGCCTGGGCCAGAAAGAGGGCGAGGATCTCCAGGGCGGTGATCTGGGCCAGGTGGGTCTTGGTGGACGCCACCCCCACCTCGGGCCCGGCCCGGGTGTAGAGCACGGCGTCAGCCTCGCGGGCCATCGACGAGTCGACCACGTTGGAGATCACCAGCACCTTGGCCCCGAGCCGTCGGGCCTCCCGGATGGCCTGGAAGGTGTCCACCGTCTCGCCGGACTGGCTGACCCCGATGACCAGGGTGGCCGAGTCGAGGACGGGGTCGCGGTAGCGGAACTCGCTGGCGATGTCGATCTCCACCGGGAGGCGGGCCCAGTGCTCGATGGCGTACTTGGCCATCAGGCCGGCGTGGTAGCTGCTGCCGCAGGCCACGATGAACACCTTGTCGATGGCCCGGAGCTCGTCGTTGGTGATGCGGACCTCGTCGAGCGAGAGGGTCCCGTCGGGGAGGCAGCCGGTCGAGCAGGGTGTCGGCGACGGCCCGGGGCTGCTCGTGCATCTCCTTGCTCATGAAGTCGTCGTAGCCGTCCTTGCGGGCCGCCTCGAGATCCCAGCTGACGGTCAGCCGCTGGGGCTCGACCTCGACCCCGTCGAGGGTGGTCACCCGGATCGAACCCGGCCGCAGCTCGGCCACCTGGTCGTCCTCCAGGACGAAGAAGTCACGGGTGAGGCCCAGGATGGCCGGGATGTCCGAGGCCAGAAAGGCGGCGTCTCGTGACGCCCATCAGCAGCGGTGACACCCGCCGGGCGGCCACGATCAGATCGGGCTGGTCCGCCCAGCACGACGGCGAGGGAGAAGGCCCCCCGCACCCGGCCGAGGGCGGCCCGCACCGCCCCGGCCAGCCCGACCCCGGGGTCGGCGGCGATGGTCGGCCTCGATGAGGTGGGCCAGCACCTCGGTGTCGGTCTCCGACTCGAGCCGGTGCCCGGCGGCGACCAGCTCGTCGGCCAGCTCGACGTGGTTCTCGATGATGCCGTTGTGGACGAGGGCCAGCCGGCCGGAGCAGTCCACGTGGGGATGGGCGTTCTCCTCGGTCGGGCCGCCGTGGGTGGCCCACCGGGTGTGGCCGATGCCGGCCGTGACGCCGCGCGGGCGCGCCCTCGGTCCGCTTGTCAGGTCGTCGAGGGAGCGGGTACCGTTGGCCGCCCGGCCCCGCCACAGCCCGTCGGTGGCGGTCGGACCGACCAGGGCCACGCCGGCCGAGTCGTAGCCGCGGTACTCGAGCCGCCCGAGCCCCTCGAGCAGCACCTCCAGCACATCGCCGGCTCGGCGGCGTCGCCCGGCCGGGGCTCGTCGCCCCGACGATGCCGGCGATGCTCCGTGGTCGTGGCTGGTGATGCCGATGATGCCGCACATGGCACGCCCGAGGCTAGTGGCCGGGTCGGGCCCGGACCCCGGACGGCCCTGGTCAGGGGCCGGCAGGTTCAGGTCAGCCGTGGGCGGCCGCCGCGGCCTGCAGCTCGAACCCGACCAGCTTGCCCAGCCGCTCGGCGATGGCCTCGGCCACCCCGTCACCGGTGGCCTCGACCATCACCCGGACCAGGGGCTCGGTCCCGCTGGGCCGCAGCAGCACCCGGCCGCGCGTCGCCCAGCCGGGCCTCCTCCTCGGCCACCGCCGACCACACCGCCTCGGCCCCGTCCAGCAGCTCGGTGTTGGGCACCGGCACGTTGACCAGCACCTGGGGCACCCGGGTCACCAGCCCGTCCAGCAGCTCGGTCAGCGGCCGGCCCGTCCTGCACCACCAGGTCGGCCAGGACCAGACCGGTCAGCAGCCCGTCGCCGGTGGTGGCCAGCCGCCGGAAGATGATGTGGCCCGACTGCTCGCCCGCCGAGCGAGAGACCGTCCTTGTCCAGGGCGGCCAGCACGTGGCGGTCCCCGACCGGGGTCTCCTTCACGATGATGCCCCGCTCCTGCCATGGCCAGGCGGAAGCCGAGATTGGTCATCACCGTGACCACCACGGTGTTGCCGGCCAGCTGGCCCCGCTCGGCCAGGTCCAGGGCGAACAGGGCGATCAGCTCGTCGCCGTTGACGAGCGTCCCGTCCGGGCCGACGGCCAGCAGCCGGTCGGCGTCCCCGTCGAGGGCCAGGCCCAGGTCGGCCTGGTGCTCCACCACCGCGCTGGCCAGAGTGCCCGGTCGAGGTCGAGCCGCAGCCGTCGTTGATGTTGGTCCCGTCCGGCTCGCAGCCGATGGCCACCACCTCGGCCCCGAGCCCCTCGTAGACCGCGGCGGCCAGCGCCGAGGCCGCGCCGTTGGCGCTGTCCACCACCAGCCGCAGCGCCGTCGAGACGCCGACCCTCCAGCAGGGACGCCAGGTGCTCGACGTAGGCCTCGCCCAGCCCGGGCTCGCCGGTCACGCTGCCGACCCCGTGCCCCTCGAGGCTGCGGGGTCCCTTGACCGACGGGTCGAGGATCGCGCTCCAGCTCGTCCTCGATGGCCGCCTCCAGCTCGACGCTGAGCTTGGCCCCGCCGGCGGCGAACAGCTTGATGCCGTTGTCGGCGAAGGGGTTGTGGGACGCCGAGATGACCACGGCGGGCACGTTCCGCGTCGGCCGACAGCCAGGCCAGGGCCGGGGTGGGAGCACGCCCACGTCGACCACGTCGGCCCCCTCGCTGGCCAGGCCGGCCGACAGGGCCGCCTGCAGCAGGGGGCCCGACCGACGGGTGTCCCGACCGATCAGGAAGGTGGCGGCGGCGATGGTGCCGGGCCGACGGCCCGGCCGAGGGCCAGGACCAGCTCCGGCGTCAGCTCGACGTTGGCGACCCCCCGGACGCCATCGGTGCCGAACCTGGTTGTGGCCACCGGCTACCGCTTGGAGTACTGCGGTGCCTTGCGGGCCTTCTTCAGGCCGTACTTCTTCGACTCCTTCTCGCGGGCGTCACGGGTGAGGAATCCCGCCTTCTTCAGCGAGGCCCGCAGCTCGGGGTCGAGCTCGCACAGGGCCCGGGCGATGCCCAGCCGGAAGGCGCCGGCCTGGCCCGACACCCCGCCGCCGTCGATGGTCACGTCGATGTCCCACGACTCGGTGGTCTCGGTCAGCCGCAGGGGCTCGGTGACGATCATCCGGTGGGTGGCCGAGGTGAAGTACTCCTCGAACTTGCTGCCCGTTGACGGTGATCGCGCCCTGGCCCGGGACGGATCCGTACCCGGGCCACCGCCCGCTTGCGGCGTCCGGTGGTCTGGCAGATGGGGGCGGCGTTGGCCACAGCGTGTTCCTCGCGTTCGTTTGCGTTCGTTGGTCGCCTGGTGTCGGCCGGCCGGCGCTTAGGCGCCGCTCCGGGCCGACGCGGTGCGGCGGGCGCCGGGAAGCTCCAGGGGTTCGGGGGACTGGGCGGCGTGGGGATGCTCGGCGCCCCGGTAGACCTTGAGCTTGGTGGCCATCTGGCGGCCGAGGCGGTTCTTCGGCAGCATGCCGGTGATGGCGTTGCGGACCACCTCGTCGGAGCGGTCGATCATCAGGTCGCTGTAGCTGGTGGCGGTCAGGCCGCCCGGATAGCCGCTGTGGCGGTAGGCCATCTTCGACTCGGCCTTGCCCGAGGTGAGCACCACCTTGTCGGCGTTGACCACGATGACGTGGTCGCCCATGTCGGTGTTGGGGGCGAAGGTGGGCTTGTGCTTGCCCCGCAGGACGGCGGCCACCTCGGTGGCCAGGCGGCCGAGCACCAGGCCGTCGGCGTCGACGATGTGCCAGGCGCGGGTGATGTCAGCGGGCTTGGGTGAGAACGTGCGCACGAGATGTCCTTGTCCGGTGATGCCGGGCTGGTGAGGCCGGGTGGTGCGGCGCCGACGGTGCGGGGCCCGTGGTGGCTGCCGATCCGGACCGCCTCGTGACGACGACGGTCCCCGTCCGCCCATCGGCTGACCTGGCCAACCCGGCGACTGCCCAGGATACGACGAAAACGGCGCCTCAGGCAAGCCGGTCAGCCGGCGTAGCGCACCGCCATCAGGGTCAGCCCCAGGGCGGGGCGGGCTGGGCGGCCTGCTGGCGGTCGGCCGAGCGCAGGATCCACAGCATGTCCGAGGGCCGTTTGCGGCCCCGGCCCACGTCGACCAGGGTGCCCACCAGCGAGCGGACCATCTGGTGGCAGAAGGCGTTGGCCTCGATCTCGAAGGCCAGCAGGCTGCCCGACCGCCGGCACCAGGGCCGGGGTGGAGCCGGCCGCCGGGGCGGCCCGCCGCGAGGCCCGGAGCGTCCCCGGCCCTCGGCCGTGCTCAGCTCGGTCCACTCGGCGTCGTGCACCCGGCGGTGGATGGGGTCGTCGGGCGAGGTCCCCGGGACCCGGCGGCAGAAGGCCCGGAAGTCGTGCTCGCCGAGCAGGGCGTCGGCCGCCGCGGCCATCGACCGCAGGTCGAGGGGGTCGGCCACGTGCCAGGCCAGGCCGGCCAGCAGCGGGTCGGCCACCGGGGCGTTGACCACCAGGTAGCGGTAGCGCCGGGCGCGTGGCCGAGTGGCGGGCGTCGAAGCCCGTCGGGGGCCACCTCGGCGCTCCCGCACCACGATGGCCGGCCCCAGCTGGCTGTTGCACGACGTGACCAGCGGCGCCGGGTCGAGGCCGGCGGACCGGTCGGCCGGGACGTCGAAGTGGACCACCTGGTCGAGGGCGTGCACCCCGGAGTCGGTCCGTCCCGCACAGGTCAGGGCGACCGGGGTGCCGGACCACCCGCCCCAGGGCCTCGGCCAGCGCCCCGGCCACGGTGCGGCTGGCCGTCGCTGGGCGGCGAAGCCGTGGAAGCCCGAGCCGTCGTAGGCGACGGTCATCCGCCACCGGACCGGGCCGTCGCCCCCGTCGTCCGGCCCCCCGGGCCCGGGGGGCGGGCTCACACCAGTTCGATGCGGGCCATCGGGGCGTTGTCGCCCGAGCCGGTTGCCCAGCTTGAGGATCCGGGTGTAGCCGCCCGGCCGCTCGGCGTAGCGGGGACCGATCTCGTCGAACAGCTTGTGGGCCATGTCCTTGTCCCGGATGAAGGCCACCACGTTGCGCTGGCGGGCCACCCCGCCCTTGGCCGCCGCGGTGATCACCTTCTCGGCCACCGGGCGGAGGGCCTTGGCCTTGGCCTCGGTGGTCACCAGGTACTCGGCGGCGATCAGCGAGGCCACCAGGTTGCCCATCATCGCCTTCTGGTGGGCGGCGCTGCCGCCGAAGCGGCGGCCCTTCTTCGGAGTCCCGAGCATGGTCGCGCCTCAGTCCTTGACCCGCAGGGACAGGCCCCGCTCGTCGAGCTTCTGGAGCACCTCGTCGAGCGACTTCTGCCCGAAGTTGGTGATGTTGAGCAGGTCGTCGAGGGTGCGGTCGACCAGCTCGCCGATGGTGTTGATCTGGGCCCGCTTGAGGCAGTTGCGGGGACGCTCGGTGAGGTCGAGGTCCTCGATGCGCAGGTCGAGGTCGGGCGAGCCGGTGCCGACGGTCCCGACCTCGCCCAGCTCGAGGCCCATGGGCTCGTCCTCGAGGTCGGCGACCAGGCCCACCAGGGTGCGCAGGGTGTCGCCGGCCGAGGCCAGGGCCTCGCGGGGGATCAGCGAGCCGTCGGTCTCGATGTCGAGCACCAGGCGGTCGAAGTCGGTCGACTGCTCGACCCGGACCGGCTCGACGGTGAAGGCCACCCGGCGCACCGGCGAGAAGATGGCGTCGACCGGGATCACCCCGATGGTGGTCGAGCGCTTGTTCTTGTCGGCCGACAGGTAGCCCCGGCCCCGCTCGACGGTCAGGTCGACGGCCAGGCGCCCCTTGGCGTTGAGGGAGGCGATGTGCTGGGAGGGGCTGAGCACCTCGACGTCGGCGGTGACCTGGAGGTCGCCGGCGGTGGCGTCACCCGGGCCCGCGCTTGTCGAGGCGGATGGTCACCGGCTCGTCGCTGTGCACCCGGAACAGGAGGTCCTTCAGGTTGAGGATGAGGTCGGTGACGTCCTCTTTGACCCCGGGGAGGGTGGTGAACTCGTGGAGGGCGTCGTCGAAGCGGACCTGGGTGATGGAGGCGCCGGGGATGGACGACAGCAGGGTGCGGCGGAGGGAGTTGCCCAGGGTGTGCCCGAAGCCCGGGTCGAGCGGGCCCGACCGCGAACCGCTGGCGGTTGTCCTCTTCTTCACCGATGGTTTCGACGGTGGGTCGTTGGATGATGAGCATGCTGATCAGGGCTCCTCGGCAGCGTGGCTGCGCAGTGTCGGTAGTGGTCGTGCGGATTCGGTCGGTTGGTGGCGGTGTGGTCGGTCGGCGGGTCGGATGGACGAGGGCTACTTGGAGTAGAGCTCGACGATGAGCTGCTCCTGGACCGGCTCGTCGATGTGCTCACGCAGCGGCAGGGAGAACACCCGGACCTCGAACCGGTCGCCGACCGTCTCCAGCCAGGGCGGGAGCTGACGGTCGAGGGTGTCCATGTTGCGGCGGACGTGGAACAGCTCGCGGGACGACGGCTTGAGGGCGACCACGTCGCCCTGGCGCACCCGGTAGCTCGGGATGGTGACCCGCTTGCCGTTGACCAGCACGTGGCCGTGGCGGACGAACTGGCGGGCCTGGGACCGACTGGCACCCCAACCGGCCCGGAAGGCCACGTTGTCGAGCCGCTGCTCCAGCATGCGCAGGAGGTTCTCGCCGGTGATGCCCGGGGCCCGGCTGGCCTCCACGTAGAGGTTGTGGAACTGGCGCTCGAGGAGGCCGTAGATCCGGCGGGCCTTCTGCTTCTCCCGCAGCTGGCCGAGGTACTCGGAGCCCTGGCGCATCCGGTCGCGGCCGTGCTCGCCCGGCGGGTAGGCGCGGCTGTGCCGGTCGGTCACCGCCTCGGAGACCGGGCACTTCATCGAATAGCAGCGCTCGCCCTTCAAGAAGAGCTTGGTGCGCTCCCGGCGGCAGAGCCGGCAGACGGGTCCGGTGTATCGAGCCATGTGTTCCTTAGCTTCCCTTCGTTCCCGGCCCTAGACCCGACGCCGCTTCTTGGGGCGGCAGCCGTTGTGGGGGATGGGGGTGACGTCCTTGATGCCGGCCACCTCGATGCCGGCCGCGGCCAGCGAGCGGATGGCGGTCTCCCGGCCCGAACCGGGACCCCGGACCAGCACGTCGACCCGGCGCACGCCGTGCTCCATGGCCCGCTTGGCGCACTGCTCGGCCGCCAGCTGGGCGGCGAAGGGGGTGGACTTGCGTGAGCCCTTGAAGCCGACGTTGCCGGCCGATGCCCAGGCCAGCACGTTGCCCTCCGGGTCGGCGATGGAGACGATGGTGTTGTTGAACGAGCTCTTGATGTGGGCGACGCCGAAGGTGATGTTCTTGCGCTCCCGCTTGCGGGGGCGCCGGGCGCCGGCGGCCGGCTTGGTGGTCTTGGCCATTTACTTGCGAACCTTCTTCTTTCCGGCGACCGTCTTCTTCGGTCCCTTGCGGGTGCGGGCGTTGGTGTGGGTGCGCTGGCCGTGGACCGGCAGTCCCTTGCGGTGGCGGATGCCCTGGTAGCAGCCGATCTCCATCTTGCGCTTGATGTCCTGGGACACGTCGCGGCGGAGGTCGCCCTCCACCTGCAGGTTGGCGTCGATGTAGTTGCGGAGGCGGGTGACCTCCTCGTCGGTGAGGTCACGGACCCGGGTGTCGGGGCTGGTCTCGGTGGCCGCGCAGATCTGCTGCGACGGTGGTCCGGCCGATGCCGAAGATGTAGGTGAGGGAGATCTCCAACCGCTTCTCACGGGGGATGTCCACGCCTGAAATGCGGGCCACGTGTCGTTCCTTCTCTCTTAGGCCTGATCCGCGTGCATCAACCCTGGCGCTGCTTGTGGCGCGGGTTCTCGCAGATGACGATGACCCGCCGGTGCCGGCGGATCACTTTGCACTTTTCACACATCGGCTTGACGCTGGGTCGAACCTTCACGCTTCGTCCTCGTCTCTACTGCTCAGTCTCATCTCCGGCGATGCTGCCGTCGTGCTGCTCGTGCCCGGCCGGCCCGAGCCGGCGGTCCGCGTCGGCGGCCCGACCGGCCGGCCTACTTGTAGCGGTAGGTGATCCGGCCCCGGGCCAGGTCGTAGGGGGTGATCTCCACCTGCACCTTGTCCCCGGGCAGGATGCGGATCCGGTGCATCCGCATCTTTCCCGAGCTGTGGGCCAGCACCTTGTGGCCGTTCTCCAGCTCCACGCGGAACATGGCGTTCGGCAGCGGCTCGACGACCGTCCCCTCCAGCACGATGGCATCTTCCTTGGGCTTGGGCAGGTGAATCTCCTCGAATAGTCTCTCGTTCTCGTCCGCTCGGCCCGTAGGCCGGCGTGCGCCACGAACCACGCTCCGGTCGCTCGTCCGCACCGCAGTCCGGCGCACACCTGAAGAGGCGCAACCGCAGCGGGATCGGCACGCCACAGGACACCCGTGGCCAGCCGAACGACCAGTTTAGCCCGTCGACGCCGAATTGCCAGTCCGACCCGGAATTCGGGGCCAGGACGGCCGTTCCACGACCGCTCGGCGGCCGTTCCGGCGCCCGTCACAGGACGGTGAACACCTCCGGACCGTCCTCGGTCACGGCGATGGTGTGCTCGAAATGGGCCGATAGCCGCCCATCGGCGGTGACCACGCTCCAGCCGTCCTCGAGCTGGACGGTGCCCGGCCCGCCGGCGTTGACCATCGGCTCCACGGCGAAGACCATGCCCGTCTTGAGGAGCGGGCCCCCCGAACCGGGCCAGTAGTTCGGGACCTGGGGCTCCTCGTGCATGGCCGTGCCGATGGCGTGACCCACGTACTCCCGCACCACCGAGAACCCGGCCGCCTCGGCCACCTCCTGGACGGCCCGGCCCACCTCGTGGAGGCGGTTGCCCGGCGCGCAGCTGGTCGATGCCGGCGTACAGGCTCTCCTCGGTGACCTCCATCAGCCGCATCGCCTCCTTGGTGACCTCGCCCACCCCCGCGGTGTAGGCGGCGTCGCCGTGGTAGCCCTCGATGATCGCCCCGCAGTCCACCGAGATGATGTCCCCCTCCTCCAGGACCACCGACTCGGAGGGGATGCCGTGGACGATCATCGAGTTGGGCGAGGTGCAGACCACGGCCGGGAACCCGTGGTAGTTGAGGAAGTTCGATCCGGCGCCCCGCTTCTCCAGCACCGCCCGGGCCACCCGGTCGATGTCGGCGGTGGTCACCCCGGGGCGGATGGCCGCCCGGGTGGCCTCGTGGATCTCGGCCACCACCCGGCCGGCCTTGCGCATCTTGGCCAACTCTTCGGCGTTGCGCCTCATCGGGCCGGTCCCCGTCGGGCCGGCGGACCGCGCCGTCGCCACCTCATCCGAAGCCACTCCCCCGGTTGCGCCGCTCCTCGATCACCTTGACCATTCTACGGGTGACGGCGTCGGGAGTACCGGTCCCGGTCACGATCTCCAGCTGCCCGTTGGCCCGGTACCACTCGATCAGCGGGGCGGTCTGGACCTCGTAGAGCTCGAGGCGTCGGGAGATGGCCTCTTCGGTGTCGTCCTCCCGCTGGATGACCTCGCCACCGCACACGTCACAGGTCCAGTTGATCAGGGGCGGGGACGAGGTGCGAGTAGTTGGCGCCGCAGTCGACGCAGACCCGGCGGGCGGCCAGGCGGCGCAGCACCTGGCTGGTGTGGACCTCGAGGTCGATCACCAGGTCGAGGTCGAGCGGGGTGAGGACGGCGGCCAGCCGCTCGGCCTGGGCCACGGTGCGGGGACAGCCGTCGAGCACGAACCCGCGGGCCCGGACGTCGCTCTCCCGCAGGCGCTCGGCCACCATGTCCATGATCAGGTCGTCGCCGAGGAGCTCGCCCCGGTCCATCAGCTCCTTGGCCTTCTTGCCGATGGCCGTGCCCTGCTTGACCGCGGCCCGCAGCATGTCCCCGGTCGAGACGTGGGGCACGACGTAGTGGTGGGAGAGGCGCACGCACTGCGTCCCCTTGCCTGCCCCCTGTTTGCCGAGGACAACGAGCCTGGCTCCGGGTACCACCTACTTGAGGAAGCCCTCGTAGTTTCGCATCATGAGCTGGCTGTCGATCTGCTTCATCGTCTCGAGTGCCACGCCCACAGCGATCAGAAGAGTGGTTCCGTAGAAGGGATAGCTGGTGATGTTCCACGCCGCCATCAGCAACGAGGGGGTGATGGCCACCCCGCCGAGGAAGATGGCGCCCGGCCAGGTGATCCGGTTGAGGATGTGGGCCAGGTACCGCTCGGTCGGCTGCCCGGGCCGGATGCCGGGGATGTAACCGCCCTGTTTTCGGATGATGTCGGCCTGCTGGTGGGGGTCGAAGGCCACGTAGACGTAGAAGAACGTGAACAACAGGATGAAGACGAAGTAGGTGAGGATGTAGAAGATGCTGGTCGGCGTGACGTTGCTGTTGACCCAGCTCCGGAAGGCGTCCGAAGGGATGATGTTGGACAACAGGACCGGGATGTACAGCACCGAGCTGGCGAAGATGATCGGGATCACGCCGGCCTGGTTCACCTTCAGCGGGATGTAGGTGCTCGAGCCGCCGTACATCTTGCCGGCCCACCACCCGTTTGGCGAAGGTGACCGGGATGCGGCGCTGGCCCTGGTCGACGAAGACGATCAGCACCAGCAGGGCCAGCGAGACCACCAGGATCACCGTGAACTTCACCCGGCCGCCCTCCTGGAGGACCGTGTTCAGCCCGGAGGGGATGCCGGCCACCACGTTGGCGAAGATCAGGATGGACATCCCCTGGCCGATGCCGCGCTGGGTGATGAGCTCGGCCAGCCACATCACGAAGGCGGTTCCTGCGGTCAGGGTCATGACGATGAAGGCGGCCCGCCAGATCGAGTAATTGAGGATGAGGTCGACGTTCTGGCTGGATCCGAACAGTCCGCCCCCGCCCTTGTGGAACAGGTAGACCAGTCCGGTGGACTGCATGAGGGCCAGGGCCACCGTCAGGTAGCGGGTGGTCTGGGTCAGCTTCTTCTGCCCCACCGCCCCCTGGTCCCGCCACTGCTCGAGCTTGGGGATGACCGTGGCCAGCAGCTGGATGATGATGCTGGAGGTGATGTAGGGCATGATCCCCAGCCCGAACACGGCCATCCGGGTGAGGGCGCCGCCGGAGAACAGGTTGAGGAACCCGAGGACGCCCGAGGACTTGGACGCCGCTTCCAGCTGCTGGACCTTGGAGAAGTTGACGAACGGAACCGGGACGTTCGCCCCGAACTGGTACAGGGCGATGATGGTCAGCGTGAAGAGGACCTTCTTTCGAAGGTCGGGAATCCGGAAGATGTTGGCCAGACTGGCGAGCATGGGGCTCCTCGACGCCGCGGTGGGCCGATGCTACCGGTTGGTGAGGGCGTTGCCCTGGGCCGGCGGGCGGTCGTGACCGAAGGGAAGCGGCACGACGGTGGCGGTCCCCCCGGCGCCGGTGATCGCCGCCTCGGCCGACTTGGAGAAGGCGTGGGCCTGGACCGAGACGGCCCGGGTCAGCTCCCCTCCGCCGAGGATCTTGACCAGGTCCCCCTTGCTGACCAGGCCCCGGGCCACCAGTCCGGGGATGTCGATGGCGTCGCCCTCGTAGCTCTGGAGGGCGTCCAGGTTCACCGGGGTGTAGTCGATCCGGAACGGGTTCTTGAACCCGCGCAGCTTGGGTATGCGCTGCATCAGGGGCAGCTGGCCACCTTCGAAGCCCAGGGGGATGGTGTCGCGGGCGCCCTGGCCCTTGGTGCCCCGGCCGGCGGTCTTGCCACCCTTGCCGGCGATGCCGCGGCCCACCCGACGGCGGGCCCGGGTCGAGCCCGGAGGCGGGCGAAGCTCATGGACCTTCATGGTCAACCTTTCTCGTCTTGGTCGGCGGGGGTCACGTTCACCAGGTGGGGAACGCGGGCCAGCATCCCACGGATCTCGGGACGGTCGGGCAGCACGTTGGTGCGCCCGATACCCCGCAGGCCCAGGGCCCGGAGGGTTCCCCGGTGCTTCGGCTTGGTGCCGATGGCCGACCGCACCTGGGTGACACGCAGCCATCCGGTGGTGGCCGGATGTGATGACGCCTTGGCGGCGGCTGGGGCAGCCATCTCAGCTCACCTCCGTGAACAGGTCGGCCTCGCGCCTCCGCTCACGGTAGGCCCTCAGCAGGGCGGCGGGGACCACTTCCTCGGCCGGCTTGCCCCGCAGGACGGCGATCTCGTCGGGGCGCTTCAGACCCTTCAGCCCGGCGATGGTGGCGTGGGCCACGTTGATGCCGTTGGAGGAGCCGAGCGACTTGGCCAGGATGTCGCGGATGCCGGCCATCTCGAGGATGGCCCGGGCCGCTCCGCCGGCGATGACCCCGGTACCGGGGGCGGCCGGCTTCAACATGACCCGACCGGCCCCGCTCTCGCCCACGATGGGATGGGTGATGGTGCTTCCCGCCAACGGCACGTCGAACATGTTCTTGCGGGCCTCTTCGATGCCCTTTTGCACGGCCAGCCCGGCTTCTTTGGCCTTGCCGTAGCCCAGTCCGACCTTGCCGTTGCCGTCCCCCACCACCATGAGGGCGGCGAAGGAGAACCGACGGCCGCCCTTGACCACCTTGGACACCCGGTTGACCCGGATGGTCCGTTCCTCGAATTGCAGCTCGTTGCTGGCCATGGTCTTAGAACTCCAGTCCTTCGGCACGGGCGGCATCGGCCAGAGCGGCCACCCGTCCGTGATAGGCGAATCCGCCGCGGTCGAAGACCACGGTGGTGATGCCGGCCGTCTTGGCCCGGGTGGCCACCAATGTCCCGACGGCCACGGCGGCGTCGATGTTGCCTCCCGGGCTGGACCGCAGCCCGGCTTCGGTGGACGAGGCAGCCGCCAGCGTCTGGCCGGCGTCGTCGTCGATGAGCTGGGCCGAGATGTGCTTGTTGGAGCGGAACACGGCCAGGCGGGGCCGATCGGCCGAGCCCTGCACCCGCCGCCGTACCCGGGCGTGGCGGCTCCTCCGCAGTTGCAGCTTGTGATCGATCCGTGCCATTACTTGGCTGCCTTCCCGGCCTTGCGCACGACCCGCTCGCCCGCGTAACGGATGCCCTTGCCCTTGTAGGGCTCGGGCTTGCGGAGCTTGCGGATGTCGGCGGCCACTTGGCCGACCTTTTCCTTGTCGATCCCCTTGATGATGATCCTGGTGGCCGAGGGCACCTCGAAGGTGACCCCGTCGGGAGCGTTGACGTGCACCGGGTGGGAGAACCCGAGCGCCAGCTCGAGGGCCGAGGGGCCGCGGGGGATGGCCCGATAGCCGACGCCGACGATCTCGAGCTCCTTGGAGAATCCCTCGGTGACCCCGGAGACCATGTTGGCCACCAGCGACCGGGTCAGTCCGTGCAGCGCCCGGTTCTGACGCTGGTCGTCGGGGCGCTCGACCACCAGCACGTCGCCGTCCTGGCGGATGGTGATGGCCGAGGGGACGGTGCGGGCCAGCTCGCCCTGGGGGCCCTTGACCGTCACCGTGTTGTTGGTGCCCACCGCCACCGACACCCCGGAGGGGACGGCGATGGGAGAGCGTCCGATGCGTGACATCAGCGGGTACCTCCGGAGGGACGGCCGGTGGGAGCGTGGCTACCAGACATAACAGAGAACCTCTCCGCCCATGCGACGCTTGCGGGCCTCGCGGTCGGTCATGAGTCCCTTGGAGGTGGAGACCACCGCCACACCCAGGCCGCCGAGCACCCGGGGCATCTTGTCGGCCCGGGCATAGATGCGCAGACCGGGCTTGGACACCCGCTTGATGCCGGAGATGGTCCGGGCCCGGTCGGGGGCGTACTTCATCTGGATCTCCAGGGTCCGGCCGGGCCGGCCCGGATCATCGTTCACCTGGTAGCCCACGATGTAGCCCTCGTCCACCAGGATGGCGGCCAGCGACTCTTTGAGCTTGGAGCCCGGCATCTTGACCGTATCGAAGTGAGCGGTATTGGCGTTCCGGATACGGGTCAGCATGTCGGCAATCGGGTCGGTCATCGTCATCGTTCGTCGCCTCCTCTCACCAACTGGCCTTGGTCACGCCCGGGATCTCACCGGCGTGGACCATCACCCGCAGGCAGATCCGGCACAGGCCGAACTTGCGGTACACCGACTTGGGCCGGCCACACCGGCGGCACCGTGTGTACCCGCGCACCTTGAACTTGGGGGTGCGCTGCTGCTTTTCGATCAGAGCCTTCTTCGCCATGGGGTTACTGGTTCTCCTGTCGGAACGGGAAGCCGAAGGCGGCCAGGAGTGCCCGGCCCTCTTCGTCGGTACGTGCGGTGGTGGCGATGGTGATGTCCATGCCCCGGGTGGTGTCGATGCGGTCGTAGTCGACCTCGGGGAAGATCAGCTGCTCGGTCACCCCGAAGGTGTAGTTGCCGTGGCCGTCGAACGACCGGGGCGAGAGCCCCCGGAAGTCACGGATACGGGGAATGGCCATGGCCAAGAGCCGGTCGAGGAACTCCCAGGCCCGATCGCCGCGCAAGGTCACCTTGGCGCCGATCTCCTGTCCCTCGCGGAGCTTGAACGAGGCGATGGACTTCTTGGCCCGGGTGACCACCGGCTTTTGGCCGGAGATGGTCTCGAGATCGCGCATCGCCCCTTCGATCAGGGACTTCTGCTGGGTGGCCCGGCCCACGCCCATGTTGATGACGATCTTGGACAGCCGGGGGACCTCCATGATGTTGGCGAGGCCGAGGGACTCTTTGAGCTCGGCCCTGACCGCAGAGTCGTAGCGCTCCTTCAGACGGGGACGGGTGGTGGCGACGGTGGGGGGTGACATCACAGATCGGCCCCGCACTTCTTGCAGACCCTGAGCTTGCGCCCCTGCTCGTCGATCCTCATGCCGATGCGGGTGGGGCCGCAGTTGCCGCACACGATGGCAACCGACGACACCGAGACCGGCATGAACTTGTCGATCACGCCGCCCTGCATGGTGGCGCGGGTGGGCTTGGCGTGGCGCTTGGCCACGTGTACCCCTTCGACGATGACCCGCCCCTCGGAGGGGATGGCCCGGACCACGTTGGCCTGCTTGCCTCGGTCCTTGCCTTTCAGCACCTGGACCTTGTCGCCTTTGCGAATTCGCATCTACAACACCTCCGGAGCCAGCGAGACGATCCGCATGAAGCGCTTGTCACGCAGTTCCCGACCTACGGGTCCGAAAATGCGGGTCCCGCGGGGTTGCTGCTGGTCATTGATGAGCACGGCGGCGTTCTCGTCGAAGCGGATGTAGCTCCCGTCGGGACGACGCTTCTCCTTTTTGGTCCGGACGACGACGCACTTGACCACGTCGCCCTTCTTCACCGCCGCTCCGGGGATGGCGTCCTTGACCGTGGCCACGAAGACGTCTCCGATCGACGCGTAGCGTCGGCGGGATCCGCCCAGCACCTTGATGCAGAGCACTTCTTTGGCCCCGGAGTTGTCGGCCACCCGGAGTCGTGATTCCTGCTGGATCATCGGGCCCGCTCCAGGACTTCCGAAAGCCGCCAGCGCTTGAGCTTGGACAGGGGCCGGGTCTCGACCACCCGGACCCGATCGCCCACCTTGGCGGCATTGTCGCCGTCATGGACGTAGAGGCGCTTGGTCCGCTGGACGGTCTTGCCGTAGCGGGCGTGGCGCACCCTCTCGATGACCGCCACCACCACGGTGGCGTCCATGGAGTCGGACACGACCAGGCCCTCACGCACCTTGCGACGGTTGATCCGGTTCTCGGTCCCCTCGGCGGTCTTGGCCTCGGCCATCAGCTCTTCTCCTCTGGTTCGTCCGAGCCCGGCTCTGGTTCGTCCGAGCCCACTTCGTCCGAGTCCTCGACGCTGTCGATGAACTCCTCGTCGGGCAGGGCCATGCCGTCGTCGTCGGCCACTTCCTCGGCCAACTCGTCCTCGTCGATCACGTCCCCGTCGAGCACGTCATCGGCGTCACCGTGGCCGTCCTCGTCCAATCCCTCGGCCTCGGCCTTGGCTGCCGCCCGTCGCTCCGACGCCGTCGTCTGGCTGCGCCCGAGCGCTTCATCCTCCGCGTGTCGGCGGGCCGCGGCCAGGTGGGCCGGGAGCTCCTCGAGGGCCATGCCCTCGGCTTCGGCGATCTCACGGGTGCGCAGCTCGGTCATCATCCGGGCCACGTCCTTGCGCACATGGGTGATCCTCGAGAAGTTGTCAAGCTGCCCGGTCGCCAGCTGGAACCGCAGGTTGAACAGCTCGCGGCGGGTCTCGCCCAGCTGGCGTTCCAGCTCTTCGGTGTCATAGTCGGCGATCTCGGAGGCGGTAGCCATCAGACCTGCACCTCCGGGGTGCCGTGGGTCCCGGGCCGAATCACGAAGCGGGCCTTGAACGGCAGCTTCTGGATGGCCCGCTCCATGGCCTCGCGAGCCAGGTCGGGCTCGACGCCGGCCAGCTCGAACAGGATCCGTCCGGGCTTGACCACGGCCACCCAGTGCTCCGGGTTGCCCTTGCCCGAGCCCATGCGGGTCTCGGCCGGCTTTTGGGTGACGGGCCGGTCCGGGAACACCCGGATCCATACCTTGCCACCGCGCTTGACGTGCCTGGTCATGGCGATTCGGGCCGCTTCGATCTGGCGGGCCGTCAGCCAGGCCGGCTCCATGGCCTGGATCCCGAAGTCACCGAAGGTCACGTCGCTGCCACCCTTGGCCTTGCCGCTCATACGACCGCGCTGCTGCTTGCGGTGCTTGACCTTGCGGGGCATCAGCATGTCAATCCACCTCCTTGCGGAAGTGGGGGGTCTCGTGATGCTCGCGGGTGCGGCGCTCGATCTCCTCGTCCTCGGTGAGGATGCGCTCGAGCTCGTCGGGCACGGCCGGCGGGGCGGCGATGTCGGCGGTGGTGCGGTCGACCAGGCCGTCGGGGATGTCGGTCTCGCCCTCACTGTCGTCGTCAACGGTCACGACGCTGCCCGGAGCACCCTGCTCGGCCCGGCGGCGACCGCCGCCGGCGGTGATCAGACGCCGGGGGGCGTCGCCACCCTGCCCGGACGTCTCGCCCACGGCCATGGCCGCCTCGCGGGTGATCTTGTCCTCGGTCGAGATCTTGTAGGGAAGGATGTCGCCCTTGTAGATCCACACTTTGACGCCGATCCGGCCGAAGGTGGTCTTGGCCTCCCGGAAGCCGTAATCGATATCGGCCCGGAGGGTGTGCAACGGCACCCTGCCCTCGCGGTAGGACTCCTTGCGGGACATCTCCGACCCGCCCAGACGGCCCGAGCACTGGACCCGCACCCCCAGGGCGCCCGCCTTCTGGACGGTCTGGATCGAACGCTTCATGGCCCGGCGGAAGGCAACCCGGCGGGCCAGCTGGTCACAGATCCCCTGGGCGATGAGGGCGGCGTCGAGCTCGGGCTGCTTGATCTCTTGGATGTTGAGCTGGATCCGGTTGTTGAGCCCGGTGATCTCTTCGATCTTCTTTTTGAGTCGGTCGGCTTCGGCGCCCCGTCGACCGATGACGATGCCGGGGCGGGCAGTGTGGATGTCCACCCGCAACCGGTCACGGGTGCGTTCGATCTCGATGCGGCTGACTGCGGCCGACTCCAGCTGGGTCATCAGGTAGTCCCGGATCTCCCAGTCCTCGACCACACAGTTCTGATAGTTGCGCTCCTCGAACCAACGCGACTTCCAGTCGGTGGTGACGCCGAGCCGAAACCCGTAAGGGTTGACCTTCTGGCCCATCTACTTGCCCTTCTCTTCGGCGGAATCGCCGTCTGTCTCGGTCTCTGTCTCGTCGGTCTCGGTCTCGTCGCTCCCGGTCTCGTCGGTGTCGGGCTCCTCCAGCGGGCCGGCCTCGGTCTCGGTGATCACGTCGTCGGCGTCGACGGCGTCCTCGGGCCCGACCGCATCGGGATCGATGTCGGTCTCCTCGAGCGGCCCGGCCTCGGTCTCGGTGATCACGTCGTCGGCGTCGACGGCGTCCTCCGGCCACGCCTCGGCACCGGTGTCCGACTCGGTGGACGACGACGTCGCCGGCCGGCCCGTGGCGGCTTCGGTCTCGCGGCGACGGCGGGACCCGGCTACCCGCCGTGAACGCTGGGAGGTGTTGGCAGCCTGCTTGGCCCGGCGCCGGGCGATGCGATCCTCGGGCAGCCGGCTCACGATGATGGTGATGTGCGAGGTCCGCTTGCGGATACGGGTGGCACGGCCCCGGGCCCTCGGCCGCCACCGCTTGAGCGTGGCCCCCTCGTCGGCGAAGCAGGCCGACACGTAGAGCTCTTCGGCGTCGAGCCCCTCGTTGTGGACGGCGTTGGCCACGGCCGAGGCCAGTACCTTGCCCACCGTCGTCGCCACCTCGCGATCGCCGAGCGACAGGGTCTCGGCGGCCCGGTCGACGTCCTGACCGCGGATCAGGTTCAGGACCTGGCGGACCTTGGAGGCGGATACCCGGCTGTGACGGAGGACCGCCCGGGTCCCGTCGCGTTCGTTGGTCTTCACTCCGGGCACGTCAGCGCCTCCCCGCCCGCTCTTGGCCGGCATGGAACTTGAAGGTCCGGGTGGGGGCGAACTCGCCCAGCTTGTGCCCGACCATCGACTCGGTCACGTAGACGGGGATGTGCTTGCGGCCATCGTGCACGGCGATGGTGTGGCCCACCATGTCGGGGATGATCGTCGAACGGCGGGACCAGGTCTTGATGACCCTCTTGTCCCCGGCCGCGTTGAGTGCGTCCACCTTCTTCAACAGGTGGTCGTCGACGAACGGGCCCTTCTTCAGGCTGCGAGGCATGGTGTGGCGTTCCCTCTGTCTTCCTACCGCCGGGCACCGCGGGTGCGGCGCCTGCGGACGATCAACTTGTCGGAGTCCTTGTTACGAGCTCGGGTGCGGCCCTCGGGTTGGCCCCACGGCGAGACGGGATGGCGCCCGCCGGAGGTCTTGCCTTCGCCTCCACCCAGCGGGTGGTCGACCGGGTTCATCGCCACGCCCCGGGTCTGGGGCCGCTTGCCCTTCCACCGGTTGCGGCCGGCCTTGCCGATCTTGATCAACTCGGCCTCGGAGTTGCCCACGGTGCCCAAGGTGCCGCGGCAGTCGATGGAGACCCTGCGCATCTCCGTCGACGGGAGCCGGAGAGTGGCGAATGCCCCCTCTTTGGCCACCAGCTGGATGCTCATTCCCGCCCCGCGGGCCAGTTTGCCGCCACCACCCGGGCGCAGTTCGACGCTGTGGATCACCGAGCCCACCGGGATGTAGCGCAGCGGCAGGGCGTTCCCGGGCCTGATCTCGGCTCCCTGGCCCGACTGGAGCCGGTCACCCACCTGGACCTGGGCCGGAGCCAGGATGTAGCG
>CAVVGQ010000012.1:0-80341 GCA_963747825.1 uncultured Acidimicrobiales bacterium | reverse complement strand
CGCCAGCGGGCCTGTCGCCACTTCTCGGACCGGCCGGTCGACGATGGGCTGGTGGAACAGTGCCTCCGGGCCGCCACCCACGCCCCCAGCGCCGAGAACCTCCAACCGTGGGAGTTCGTGGTGGTCCGCGACCCCGGACTGCGGGCTGCCATCGGCGACCTCACCCGGCGGGCCTGGCAGGGCGGCGGACGCCAGCACTCAGAGGGCCGGTTCCACCGACCCTGCTCCAGGACGTGGAGCACGGCGCCGAAGGCGGGATCGCATCGGCACCGGTGGTGGTGGTGGTGGGAGGCAATGCCGCCGTCGCCCTCGAGTCGACCCTGGGTTCGTCGGTCTTCCCCGCCGTCCAGAACCTGCTGCTGGCGGCGTCGGCCCTCGGCCTCGGGTCGGCCATGACCACGCTGGCCACCCTATTCGCCGATGAATTCCGCGACCTGCTCGACATGCCCCCCACCGTCCGGCCCATGGCCGTGGTGCCCCTCGGATGGCCGGCGGCGCCGCTCGGTCCACCCACCCGCCTGCCGGTGAGTGAGCGGGCCCACCGGGACCGCTTCGGCACCAGCTGGTGAGCTCGGGCCCTACCTCCGCCACCCGGCGACGCCGGAGACAAGGCCGGTCCGCCCGCCTCAGCGGGGCAGGCCGAGGATGCGATCGCCGATGATGGTCTTCTGGATCTCGCTGGTCCCACCGGCGATGGTCGCCGCCTTCGACCACAGCCACTGCCGCTGCCACTTCCCGCCATGGGGTTGTCGGTGGCGTCGCCCCACAGTGGCGAAGCCTGCCCACCACCAGCAGTGCGGCCTCGGCCATCGTCTGGCTCATGTCCGTCCACGTCAGCTTGACCACGCTGGACTCGGGTCCGGGTTCGTGGCCCTTGGCCAACCGGGACAGCGTCCTCCAGTTGTGGAGGCGGAAGACCCGGAGCTTCGACCGCGGCGTCGGCCAGGGCCTCGGCGATATCGGGGTCGTCCAGCTTCCCGGCCTCGGCGGCCAGGGCGTAGAGCTCCTCCAGGAAGACCTCGTGGACCACCTGCTCCTTGAAGGGGAACGACGTGCCCCGCTCGTGGGCCAGGGTGGTGTTGGCCACCGCCCAGCCCCGGTTCAACCCACCGACCAGGCAGTCCGAGGGGACGAACACCTCGTCGAAGAAGACCTCGTTGAACTCGGACTCACCGGTCAGGGTGACCAGCGGCCGGATCTCGATGCCCGGCGAGGTCATGTCGACCACGAGATAGGACAGTCCCCGGTGCTTGGGTGCATCGGGGTCGGTCCGCACCAGGGCGATCCCCCACCGGGCGAACTGGGCGTAGCTCGTCCAGACCTTCTGGCCCTGGAGCACCCAGCCGTCGTCCACCGGGATCGGCCCGCGTGGTCAAGGAGGCGAGATCCGACCCGGCCCCGGGCTCGCTGAACAGCTGGCACCAGATCTCCTGGGCATCGAGGATCCGGGGGCAGCCAGCGCGTCTTTTGGAGGTCGGTCCCGTGGGCCAACAAGGTGGGGCCGACGTGGTTGATCCCGTTCCGGTTGACCGGCTGGGGTGCACCCGAACGGGCGTACTCCATGTTGAAGATGGCCACCTGGAGCGGAGAGGCCCCCCGTCCCCCGTATGCCTCGGGCCAGTGGATCCCGACCCACCGGTCGGCGGCCAGGCGGGCCTGCCAGGTCCGACCCCACTCGAACTCCTCGTCGAGCGAGCGGAAGGCCGGGGACGGTCCCAGGTTGGCGCCCGAGCCACACGCCGCACCTCGTGGCGGAAGGCCTGCTCGTCGTCGGTCAGCGCCAGGTCCACGGCCAGCCTCCTCGCCTGGTCGCGGCCGGATCCGCCCGGGTGGCGCACCGGTCATTGCTCGGCCCCGAGGGTGGCGGCCCGTGCCTTCACGGCGGCCCGGTCGGGCTTGCCCGCCGGCAGCAGGGGCAGCTCGTCCACCTGGACCACCACTTCGGGTGTCTTGAACCGGGCCATGCCGTGCTCGGCGAACCACCGGCGGCACTCGTCCACGTCGATCTTGATGGGGGCCACCACGAAGGCCGCCACCCGTTCGCCGAGTCGCCGATCCGGGACGCCGACCACCACCGCCCGGTCGATGTCGGGATGAGCCTCGAGCGCCCGCTCCACCTCGGCGGCCGAGATGTTCTCGCCGCCCCTGATGATCAGGTCCTTCAGCCGGCCGGTGATGTTCAACCACCCCTGATCGTCGACCACACCCAGATCGCCGCTGCGGTACCAGCCCCGGTGGAGAGCGGCGTCGGTGTCGGCCTGGTCGGCGTAGCCGGCGAACAACTCGGGACCCCTGATCCACACCTCCCCCTCGCGGCCCGGCGGCCGTCGCCGGTCGGTGGCCGGATCGACGATCCGGATCTCGGCCGAACCCGACCGCCCGGCCGTCGGTGTCGCGGCACCGTTCAGCCGAATCGTCGTTGGTGCAGGTGGACACGGTCGGGGCCTCCGACGATCCGTAGCTCCGCTTGACGATGGCGCCGAGACCGTGGCGGGCGTTGTCGATGAAGGCCGGGCTGACCCCCATCATCCCGCTGGAGACCACCCGCATGCTCTGCACCGCGGTCGGATTGCACCCCGGCTCCTCGAGGAGGGCGGTGAACAGTGACGGCGGGCCGATCATGAAGCTGATCCGCTCCTCCTCGATCAGAGCCAGCCCGCGGCCCGGCTCCCACCGCTCCATCAGCACCGTGCGCATGGCCGCAGCACCCGGGACGAGGACCGCATTGAGCAGGCCCGAGATGTGGGCCAGCGGCGCCGGCATGAGCACGGCGTCGCTACCCGACAGGCCGTGGACGCCGGCCATCGACAACGCCTTGTAGGCCAGCCCCCGGTGGGTGTGCAGCACCGCCTTCGGCTTGCCGGTCGACCCCGAGGTGAAGATCACCGCGGCCAGGTCGAACGGTCGGTTGGGACTGTTCTCCAGTCGGCGCCCGCCGAGCAGGTCCTCGAACCGTGGGGCGTCGCCCCGCACGGTGATGACCCCGTCCCGCCCGGCCAGTGGCAGCGTCGGTGAGGAGAAGGCAACGGTCGGCTCCAACACGTCCACCATCACGCCGACCTCGGAGGCTCCGACCTGATGGTGCAGCGGCGCGGCGACGGCGCCGCACCTCCAACAGGCCCGGTACAGCACGAGGGCCTCCCACCAGTTGGGGAGCTGCCAGGTCACGACGTCCCCCCGGCCGACCCCGAGACCCTTCAGGCTCCCGGCCAGTCCGGCCACCATCGACTCGAGCCGGGAGGCGTCGATCCGGTGGGAGCCGTCGACCACCGCCGGTCCCCCACCCACAGGACGGGAACTGATCACCGAGTCGAGCGTCGCCACGTCCCAGGGGCCGTTGGGCCGTCGGTAGCGGCCGGCGGCCGGCGGCCGGTAGGTGGCGCTGAGCTTCATCGGAAGCCAAACACTACCGGCGGAGAGCAGCCGGGCCCGACTCCGCCGGGTCGGGGGCGCCACCTCGAACCCGGTGCTAGCTTGCCCGGATCGGACCACCGGTCGGGACTCGAGGAGAGATCGTGGCGTCCCCAATCGACCGTCGAGAACAGGCCCCGGCCGGGCCGGGTGAGGCCGCCGGCCTGCGGCTCGGCATCACCACCCCCGTGGTGGCCATGCTGCCCGACGCCCACGCCAGGTGGGAGGAGTCCGGCACCATCGACGACGTGGCCACGGTGGCCCGGACCGCCGAGCGACTCGGGTACGACTACCTGACCTGCAGCGAGCACGTGGTCATCCCCACCGAGGTGGCCGCGGTCCGGGGCAGCCGCTACTGGGATCCCCTGGCAACATTCGGATACCTGGCCGCCGTCACCACCCGGATCCGGCTGTCGACCAATGTGCTCGTCCTCGGCTACCACCACCCACTCGAGATCGCCAAGCGGTACGGCACCCTCGACCAGGTCTCGGGGGGCCGGTTGATCCTGGGCCTGGGTGTGGGCTCGCTCCAGGAGGAGTTCGAACTGCTCGGGGCGCCCTTCGACGACCGGGGCCCCCGGGCCGACGACAGCCTGTCCGCCCTGCGGGCTTCGCTGTCGACGGAGCACCCCGAGTACGACGGTCCCTACTACCGGTTCTCCGACGTGGTGCTCGACCCGTGCGCCCTCCAACCGTCGGTGCCGCTGTGGATCGGAGGGCGGACGGCACGTTCCCTGCGCCGGGCCGTCGAGCTCGGGGACGGGTGGGTGCCCTTCGGGATCCGGGCCACTGACATCGCCGCCATGGTGGCGTCGGCCCGGACCACACCGGCGTGGGCGGCCCGGACCCGACCGCTCGAGATCCTCTTGCAGAACGGTCGCCCCGCCGACCCGCTCGACGATCCGGCCGGACCCGCCGCACCGTCGAGCGGTTGACGAGGCCGGTGCCACCGGCCTGCAGCTGCGTTTCATCCATCACTCGCTCGATCACTATCTCGAGCAGCTGGAGGCCATGGTGGCCCTGGTGGCCGGGATGCCGCCCGGCCGGCTGAGCCGTCCGGCTACCGGCGGGGCAGGCCGAGTCCCCGTTGGGCGATGATGTTGCGCTGTATCTCGCTGGTCCCCCCGTACGTGGTGGTGCCAGGAGCGAACCGGTAGGCGTAGTCCGCGGCCCCGCCGGCCACAGCCGTCGGTTGGCCGTAGCTGCGGATGCCGTCGGGTCCGAGCAGGTCGACGAAGTCGGCCGACTGACGGGTCAGTGCCTCTGACGCGAACAACTTGCCCATGGAGCCCTCGACGCCGGGCAGCTCGCCCGAGTGGTGGATCCAGGCGGTGCGCCGGGCGAACAGGATGCTGACCTCGTTTTCGGCCGCGGCCCGCCCCAGCCGGGCCCGGACGTCCGCCTCCTCACTCCGGCGATGACCGTCACCGTCCGGGGTGGCGGCCCAGCGCTCCATGGCCTCCAGCAGTCGGATCGACTCGCCACCCTGGGCCCCGGCCCGCTCGAAGGTGAGTCCGACCGTCATCACGTGCCAGCCGCCGTCCACCTCCCCGATGCGGAGGCTGTCGTCCACATGGACGTCGGAGTAGAACGTCAGGTTGGTCCGCTCTCCAGACAAGGTGAACACCGGTTGGATCTCCACCCCTGGCTGATGCAACGGCACCAGAAACGTGGTCAGGCCGCGGTGCTTGGCCACCTCGGTGTTGGTCCGGGTGAGCATGAAGACGTAGTCGGCCTCCTGGGCATTGGTGGTGAACATCTTCTGACCGTTGATCACCCACCCGTCCCCGTCCCGGACGGCGCGGGCCTGGGCGGCGGCGACGTCGGACCCCGACTCGGGCTCGGTGAAACCGAGCACGATGATGATCTCCCCCCGAAGGGCGCGGGGAAGGATCGAGCGCTTCTGTTCCTCGGTCCCGAGGTGGCGGATGATGTTGGCCACCATGATGGTGGTGCCCACCCCGTAGGTCGGGGCTCCGGCCCGCTGGAACTCCTCGGCGAAGGCCAGCATCTCCATGGGGTCGCGGCCCTGGCCCCCGTACTCGACCGGCCAGCCGGGAGCCAGCCAACCCCGCTCCACCAATGCCCGGTGGAACTCCCAGTTGTGGCGGACTCCGGTGCGGTGCATCTCCTCCCGCATCTCGTCGGTGAACACCTCGTCGAGAAAGTGGCGGGCTTCGGCCCGGAAGGCATCACTGCTCTCACCGAGGGAGAAGTCCATGGTCATGTCCCCGCAGCGGTCCGGGCCAGGCGGAGCTGAGCGGCCCGGGCATAGGCCGTTCTGGGCTCACCGAACTGGGCCGGCCACGCCTTCGCCCTCCGGAAGTAGAGCTGGATGTCGTACTCGAGCATGAAGCCGTAGCCCGCCGTGGTAGTGGAGGCTCCGGTAGCTGGCCTCGCGGGCCGACTCGGCCGTGAACCCGAAGGCCAGCGCGGCCAGCTCCGAAGCCCGGTCGACGTCGGCGCCGGCCGCCCAGGCCGCTTCGCGGGCCAACAACACCCCGCCGTCGACAGCGGTGGCGGCGTCGGCCAGACCGTGGGCCACCGCCTGGAACGATCCGATGGGGACCCCGAAGGCCCGCCGTTCCTTCACGTAGTCCACCCCGATCTCGATCGATCGGGTGCCCATGCCGGACAGGGCGTTGGCCATGAGCACCATCCACTCGTCCCGAGCGACCTCGAAGGCGGCGATCACCTCGTCTCCGGCCGCCAACTCCTCCCCACCCGTTCCCTCCCCCGGACCGGTCACCGGAATATCGGCCACCGGGATGAGCCCAGATTGCCCACGGTTCGTCGTTCCCGTCCCGGGGCAACACTGACCAACCGGTCCCCGTAGAGGAAGACGACCAGGTCGGCCACGGCACCGGACGGCACCATGGCCAGAACGCCGTGGCGGGGCGGGTGGAGGGCGATGGTCACCAGAGCCTCTCCAGAGAGGATCCGCTCGAGCACGGCACCGGCCCGGGCGCCGCCCACCCGGGCCAAGAGGCGCGCCGCCGCCTGGGCTTCGAGCAGCGGGCACGAGCCGATGAACCGGCCGTGCTGTTCAGCCACCAGGGCCAGGTCGATCATCGATGCGCCCCAGCCACCCGACTCCTCACCTACCGCCATCTCCAGGGCGCCGACGGCGGCGACCCGTTGCCACAGGTCCGGATCGTGGCCGGAAGGCTCGGCGGCACGGACACGGTCCGTCGAGGACTCCTTGGCGTAGAGGGCCGAGAAGGTGTCGACCAATTGCTGCTGCTCAGGAGATGGATGCAGGTCCATGGCGCTCCTTGAGTACCACCGCCGGCAATGGCACGCAATTCATGTCGTCGCCAAGTCGGCGCCATATCGTCCTGTCAGGGGTCGCCGGGTGCACCGATTCCGGGGCGTGGGCGTCCACCCCTGCCGGGCCGACCGGCTCGGAGGACCGGCGGTGATCTCGGGCCCACCGGCGTGCCGGTACCATCGGTGCGCGTCGGGCAGACAGCACAGCGACAGTGGGAGGTCGACATGACCGAAGCCGTACGGGATGGAGCACCCGCCGAGTTCGACCCGTTCTCCGACGAGTACTTCAACGGTCCCTACGACCTCTACCGGCGGCTCCGCGACGAGGCCCCGGTCCTACTTCAACGAGAAGTACGGCTTCTGGGCCCTGTTCCGCTACGACGACGTCTGCGCCGCCCACAAGGACTGGCAGACCTTCTCCAGCGCCCACGGCGTCGACCTGTCCACGCTAACCACCGACCCCGAGATCATCAAGCTTACGCTCCGGATGATCATATGATGGACCCGCCCGAGCACGACCGCATCCGGGCGCTGGTCAGCCGGGTGTTCACCCCGCGGGCCGTGAGCGCCCTCGAACCGATGGTCCGCGAAGTGATCCAGTCCTTCCTCGCGCCCTTCGACGGTGCCGACTCCTTCGACGCGGTGGCCGACTTCAGCGGCCCGTTCCCGGTCGAGATCATCTGCCGGATGCTCGGGGTGCCCGAGGGCGAGCGCCAGCAGATCCGGCACTGGCTGGACATCGATGCTCCACCGCGAGCCGGGCCAGATGGACCCCACCCCCGAGGGCACCCAGGCCATGCTGGAGACCGGGATCTACTTTTTCGAGCTGGCCCAAGAGCGGCGGCGACCACCCCGGCGACGACATGATCACCCGGCTCACCCAGGTCGAGGTCGACCGGGGCGACGGCCAGATGACCCGGCTCGACGACGACGAGATCGCCGGCTTCGCCACCCTGCTCGGCGGGGCCGGGGCCGAGACGGTGACCAAGCTCGTCGGCAACGCCGCCTTCCTCTTCCACCGGTACCCCGACCAGTACGCCGAAGGTCGTCGACGGATCCCGGGATGATCCCCGGCGCCGTCGAGGAGATCCTGCGCTACTACCCGCCCTCCCAGTACCAGGGGCGGTTCTCGGTCAAGGACTCGGTGGTACAGCGGGGTGACCGTCCCGGCCGGCTTCCCGACCATCCTGGTCACCGGGTCGGCCACCCGGGACGAGCGCTTCTTCGACCGACCCGACGACTTCGTCATCGACCGGCCGCCCAGCCTGGCCATCGGGTTCGGCTACGGGATCCACAGCTGCCTGGGCGCCGCCCTGGCCCGCATGGAGAGCCGGATCGCCATCGAGGAGCTGGCCAGGCGCTGGCCGGCCTTCGCAGTGGACGAGGCCGCGCTGGCCCGGGTCCAGATGTCCAACGTGGCCGGCTACTCCAGCGTCCCGGTCCACCGGTCCAGCTGACCCCGCTCTCAGCGCGACGGCACCGGGCCTTCGACCGCGTCGGGAACGGCCAGCCGGATGGGTGGCGGTTTCTTCCAGTCGGGCACCCCGTCCTCGGGCACGGCCACCGGGTAGTGGTTCTCGTGGATCTCGGCCCAGTGGGAGTGGTTCAGCTGGTGAAGGTTGAAGCACGCCTGCAACGACGTTGTAGAAGCCCATGTTGTCGACCGTCTGGTTGACCGACTCCTTGATCAGGAGGGCGGTCATGGTCGGCAGCTCGGCGATGCGCCGGGCGAAGTCGAGCGTCCGCTCCGTCGAGCTCGTCGGTCGGGAAGACCTTGCGAGACCATGCCGAGGCGGTGGGCCTCGTCGACGTCGATGGCGTCACCGGTCAGCATGAGCTCTTTGGTCTTGCGGGGCGCCGAACTCCCACGGGTGGGCGAAGTACTCGATCCCGCACATGCCGAGCCGGGTGCCGACCACGTCGGCGAACAACGTTGTCGGCCGCGACGATCAGGTCGCAGGCCCACATCAGCATGAGGCCGGCGGCGTAGACCGTCCCCTGGACCTGGGCGACGGTGATCTTGCGGAGGTTGCGCCACCGCAGCGTGTTCTGGAAGAAGTAGTGCCACTCCTGGAGCATGCGCGCCTCGGCCCCTTCCCGGGTGGCCCCGTTGATCCGGCTGGTCGGGTGGTCGGGACCCGGCTCGCTCGGCATGGCCTTGGCCGAGCCCATGTCGTGCCCGGAGGAGAACAGCGGGCCGGTGCCGCCGAGGATGACCACCCGCACCTCGTCGTCCTCCTCGGCCGCGACGGAAGGCGTCGTCGAGCTCGACCAGCAGGCCGCGGTTCTGGGCATTCCGGGTGTCGGGGCGGTCGAGGAGGATCCGGACGATCCGGCCCTCGTCCAGCTCCTCGAACTGCAGGAACTCATAGTCGGGCATGGTGGTTGAACTTCTCCTCTGGTGGTGGTCGACCGGTGCTGTCGGGACGACCACGGCAACTGTTCGGAGTCCCTACGACCGGCCACGGTATACCTCGTCGGATGGTCGCCATGCTGGCACGGCGCCCCCCATGTCGGCCCGGTCCGCTCCAGCTGCCGTCAGGTTCCCGGCGCGGGCACCGGGTCCGACTCCCACCCCGGCGTCGCCCTCGCCCTCGCCGTCGCCGGCAGCCTCGGTTCCTTCCCGCTCGGCCACGAAGGCGCTCCGGCTGAGCTTCATGGCTTCGCTGCGCGGGATGACGTCGATGAACTCGACCGTCTTGGGCACCTTGTACGGAGCCAACCGGGCCTTGGCGAACAGGATGACGTCTTCGGCCGTCGGAGGATCGGCGCGGGTCGGCCGGCTGGACGATGGCGTGGACCCGGCGGCCCCACTCCGGATCGCGCAGGCCGATGACCACCACGTCGGCGATGCCCGGGGTGCTCGCTCAGCGCCGCCTCGACCTCGGCCGGGAAGACGTTGACCGCCCCGGTGACGATCATGTCCGACCGTCGGTCGGCCATGTAGAGGAAACCCTCGTCGTCCACCCAGCCCAGATCACCGACGGTGACGAACCCGTCCTCGGTCCGGGGCATCGGCGCCACGTCGTCGCCCACGTAGTGGCGCGGCCGGGCCGGTCGGCGGTCCGCATGTAGATGCTGCCCATCTCGCCCGGGCGGCACCTCGGCTGCTCGTCGGCGTCGAGGATCCGGATCTCGGTGTCGGTGAAGCCACGGCCGAGGGTGCCGGGGTGCTCCAGCCACTCGTCCCCCCGGCAGCCGACCACGCCGAGCATCTCCGATGCGCCATAGCTCATGTAGAACCGCTCGGGGCCCACCAGTTCGCACCACCGTCGGCCCAACCACACCGGAAGCGCCGACGCGCCCTGTTGCACCCACTGCATGCGAGGAGAGGTCCCGGTCGTCGATGTCGGGAACCTGGGCCAGCCGCTGGAGCATGGGGTGGCGGCGATGAAGCCGGTGATCCGGTGGCTGCTCGATCAGGTCGAGGATCCGGGCCGCGTTGAACCGCTCGAGGAGCACGATCTGGTCACCACCCATCAGGTTGCGCGTGGCGGTGAATCCGTTGCTGTGATAGAGCGGCGCCGGGACCAGCACCCGCTGGGGCTTGGGCAGTGGTCCGTAGGACTCGACCACCGTCGACGTGGGCGAGCCGGGGATGTAGAGGCCGGGGCTGTTCATGACGATGGCCTTGGGCGTGCCGGTCGAGCCGGAGCTGCACACGCCCCAGCCCCGGGGGGCGATCACCTCTTCGAGTGGCTCGGAGCTGGCCGCCAGGCTCTCGTCGAAGAGGTCGGCGTGGTCGGCGTCGACGAGCATGCGGGGGTTGATGGTGGCCAACACCCGGCCCCGCTCCCACTCGGGGAGGTCCCACCGCATGGGGATCACCACCGCCCCCACCTTCCATCCGGCGAAGCAGGCCATCAGGTGCTCGGGGGAGTTGCGCAAGCTGACCGCCATGTACTCCCCGACCTGGACCCCCCGCCCGGCCAGGACGTGGGCCAGCTGGGTAGAGCGTCGGTCCAACTCCTCGAAGGAGACGGTCCGCTCGCTCCCGTCCTCGGCGGCGAAGATCATGGCGGTGCGGTCACCCTGCTCCTCGGCCACCCGGTGGATCTGGGTTCCGTACGGCACTCCGCCTGCTTCTGCGACCGGCGTCATCCCCCTCCCCTCCCGTCTAGTCGACGACGGTGATGGCGACTTTGGGGCAGGCCCGCTGCCGCCGCCACGACCTTGTCTCGCAAGGACTCGGGCGGCTCCTCCTGCAGCACGTAGAGCAAGTCGTCGTCGCGCACCTCGAATACCTCGGGGGCGGCGGCCATGCACAGTGCGTTTGACTCGCACAGGTCGAAATCGACGATCACTCGCATGCCGGGCAGTGTACCCAGCCTCCGGCCGTCCCGGCTGACGTCGGGAAATGGGCGCTTTTCCGGTCCCCATGCCACGATGACAGGATGGATCCGGAGCGAGTCGTGTTCGAGGGGTTCGAGGGGCTGCGACTGGTGGCCGACGTCTGGGGCGACGCCGACGCCTGGCCACTCCTCTTCCTCCACGGGGGCGGCCAGACCCGGCACGCCTGGGGATCGACGGCCGAGAAGGTGGCCTCCCAGGGATGGCGGGCCGTCACCCTCGACCTGCGGGGTCACGGTGACAGCGACTGGGCCCCCAACGGCGACTACTCGTTCACCGCCTTCGGCGGGGACGTGGTGGCCGTCGTCGACCAGTTGGGTCGCCCGCCGGTGTTGGTGGGGGCGTCCCTCGGCGGCATGTCCGCCCTGCTGGCCGAGGGCACCAGCGACCGGACCGTCTCCAGCGGCCTGATCCTCGTGGACATCACTCCCAGGACCAACAAGGAGGGGATCGATCGGATCAAGTCGTTCATGACGTCCGGACTGGGTGGCTTCGATTCGCTGGAGGAGGCGGCGGACGCCATCTCCGCCTACACCCCCCAGCGGACCCGCCGGGTCAACCCGACCGGGCTGATGAAGGTCCTCCGCCAGCGGGACGGTCGGTGGTACTGGCACTGGGACCCGGCCTTCATCCACCAGGACCGGACCGAGGTCGTGCCCGACCGCCTGGCCGGGCTGCTGGACGTGGCCGTCAGCAACATCCACGTGCCCACCATGCTGGTACGCGGCCTGCTCAGCGACGTGGTCGACCAAGGAGGGCGTGGATCATTTCCGGGCCACCATGCCCGGGGCGACGGTCGTCGACGTGGCCGGCGCATCCCACATGATCGCCGGGGACCGCAACGATGCCTTCTCCGACGCCGTCGTGACATTCCTCCGTGACGAGATCCTTCCCACACTCCACTAGTCGACGGGTTGCGCCAGGGAGCGCGGCCGGCACCGCCATTCACCCAAGGGGGACCAGTTGAACAGGGTCAGGGTCGGCTTCTTCTCGCTCACGCACCACTCGACGACCGGTGACGACCGCCCCTACCTCACCTGGCACATGCTCGATCACATGCCCGAGCAGTATCAACTTCCGGGGCTCCTGTTGGGGCAGCGGTGGGCGTCGACTCCGGCGTGCCGGGCCGCCCGGGCCGCCGAGGTCGACTCGTGGTCCTCGGTCGAACACGTCGTCTGCTACCTGATGGGGATCCCGGTGGACCGGACCATCGACGAGTTCCTCGCCCTCGGCCGACAGCTGACCGATCAGGGTCGTTACCCACACGCCCTCCCGTCCCAGTACCGCGGAGCCCTGCGCCTCCTCGATGCGGTGGCCGCCCCCCGGGTACTGGTGTCGGCCGAAGTCGTTCCGTTCCGTCCCCATCACGGCGTCTATCTGCTGGTCGACCAACCTGACCGGGCAACGCCCCAGGACGGCTTCCTCGGGCGCCTGCACAACGAGGTCCTCCCGACGCTGGTGGGCGTGCCCGGGGTGGCCGGGGCCTGGAGCTACACCACGTCTCCGGGCATCCGGCGGCCGATGTTCTCCGAAGGGCAGCGCCGGATCATCGTCTGCTACCTCGACGACGATCCGGCCACCGTCGGCGAGCGCCTGTCCCCCGTGGTCGAACAGGTGTGGGCCACCGCACCGTCACGGATCCTGCTGGCCGCGCCGTTCGAGTCACTCGTCCGGTGGGACATCGACCGGTTCGGAGCCACTGGGCCCTGAGAAACGCCCTCCGCCTCCGACCGCCGACCCCGGCTCCTGGGTCAGAGGCCCTCTCTGGTGCGCCGGCCCCAGACGGCGAAGGTGAGGATGGCCGTGGCCACGTGGAGATCGTCGGCGCCACGGTCGTGGACCTCGACCCGGACCACCGCCCGGCGCCGACCCCGACGGAGGATGTGGGCGGTGGCCACCACCGGTCCGATCCGGGCACCGTCCAAATAGCTCACCTGAAGCTCGCTCGTCGCCGTCCGCTCGTATGCCTGTTCACCCCGCAACAGTGCCGAGCCGGCCACCATGTCGACCAGCGTCGCCAGCAGCCCACCTTGGAGTGCTCCTGAGCCGTTGACGACCTGGGGGGTAACCTCCATCTCCATGGCCCAGTCGGCCCCCTCCACCACCACCGTCCGCATCTCGAACGCCTCGAAGGCGTGACCGGGGGCCAGGCCCGGCGGGGTGGCCTCATCAGGCCGTCGGGGATCGGTCACTCCGACGCCCGACCCAACCGTTCCTCGCGCAGCCGGCGCTTGAGCACCTTGCCACTCGGCTCACGGGGAAGCTCGTCGACGAACTCGATGCGGCGGGGCAGCTTGAAGCGGGCCAGACGGTCGGACAGGTACTCCAACAGGTCCTGTTCGGTGAGGCCGGCGACGGGTCGGGCCTCGACCATGGCGAAGACCTGCTGTCCCATGCGGTCGTCGGGGAGGCCGAACACGGCGGAGTCCACCACGTCGGGGTGTTCGGCCAACGCCTCCTCGATCTCGGCGGGATAGATGTTGACCCCACCACTCAGGATCAGGTCGACGCGCCGATCGGCGATGAAGAGGTAGCCGTCCTCGTCGACATACCCCATGTCTCCGACGGTGAAGTACTCGTCGCGCCAGGCCTCAGCCGTCTTCTCCTCCGCATTGTGGTAGCTGAAGCGGTGGGTGGCGAAGGACGAGACGTAGATGACACCGACCTCGCCGGGACCGAGAGGTGCCTCGTCCTCACCGACGATGCGGATGGAGAGGCCCGGGAACGGTCGCCCCACGCTCCCGGGCTTGGCCAGCCACTCCTCGGGCGAAATGGTGGTCCCGAACCCTTCGCTCATCCCGAAGTACTCCCAGATGGAACCGGGAGGGAACACATCCATGATGCGGCGCTTGACGGCAACCGGGCACGGGGCCGCGGCATGCAGGATCTTCCGCACGCTGGACCGGTCGTAGGCCGCCCAGTCCGCCTCGAGTATCCGGATGAAGTTGGCGGGCACCATGTGCGAGGTCGTCACCCGTTCGCGCTCGATCAGGGACAGGCACTCCTCGGCCGAGAACCGATCCATGATGACCACCGGGGCGCCTTCGTTCAGATGCATGACCGCGTAGTTGCCAGGAGCCGTGTGGTACGCCGGTCCGCACAGCAGATGTACGTCGTCGCGCCTGAACCCCCAGTACTCGGCGAACGGTTGGGGCGGGAATTGGCGGGACGGCACCGGCCGAGGCCGGCTGATCCCCTTGGGCCTGCCGGTGGTGCCCGAGGTGTAGTTCATGAAGACCGTGGGGGAACCCACGAAGTCCCAGAGTCGAGGTGTCCGACGGTGACTGGGCGACGTCCGGATCGTCCACCGACACCACGACCCGCAGGTCCCCGTTCGCAGCCGTGGCCGTGGCCTGACCCACCACTGCCGGGTCTTCGTACACGAACGCCGCCGCTCCGGAGTCCTCCAGGAGGTAGGCCACCTCCGCCGCCGGTGAAGCGGTAGCTGATGGGGACGACCATGGCCCCGACCCGGGCCGCCCCGTACCAGCAGGCGAAGACTTCGGGCCGGTTCCCCACCATCACCCCGACCCGGTCGCCGTGCCCCACGCCCGGCGGCGGAAAGGTAGTTGGCCCAACGGTTGGCGGCCCCGTCGAGCGTCGGCGAAGGTCAACCGCTCGTCCCCGGCCACCAGGGCCAGCCGGTCCGGCGTCTCGATGGCAATGGCCGAGATCCCCCTGGCACTCACCGGCCCACCGGCCCCAACCGGGAACTACGATCCCGCGGACGGTCGAACGGAACATCCGTCCCGCCCTGCAGCCAACCACCCGAGCACCGGCATGGACCACTCCCATCATCCCGTTCGCGAGCCGGGTGGCCCCGAGTCTTGTCCCGGCAGGCCGCCACCCTATCGGCGGCGGGGACGGGTGAGACGTGGAGCGCCGGACCCTCGAGATCGCGTTCGATCCCGTAGCCGTCAAGCGGTCGATCCCGTAGGCGTCAAGATGGCCAACGGTACGGCGGTCCGGCCTTCGGCCGGGATCGGCCGGGGTCAGGCGGCGGTGTCGAATCCCATCAGGCGGTTCAGGTTGCCGCCCATGATCTTCTTCACGTCCTCGTCGGGCAGTCCCTTGAGATCGTCGACGAAGTTGAGCGGATCGGCCATGCCCTCGGGATGGGGATAGTCGGAACCGAACAGGACGCGGTCGGCCCCCAGCACCTCGACCAGGCCCTTCGGGTCCTCCTCGTGGAACGGGTGCACGTAGATGTTCCGCTTGAACACGTCGACCGGGTTCTCCTCGAAGGCATTGGGGCTGAACTCCCAAGCATGCTCCATGTCGGCCAGAATCGGCCGCACCCAGTTGCTGCCGTTCTCGACCGGCGTGAATCGGAGGCTCGGAAAGCGGGAGCAGAGCCCGTGTCCGATCAGAGAGGCGACGGTGTCGATGATCGGACGACCCTGGTGGGCGATGATGGCCTGGAATCCGGAGCCGCCCTTGAACGGGGTCATCTCGCCGTCGCGGACGCCCTCCCATTCATTCATGTACCGCTGATACCCGCTGTCGGATGCGTGCATGCCGATCAGAAGCCCCGCCTCGGCCACCTTGGACCAGAACGGGTCGAACTCGGTCAGGGCCATCGATCGGGGTCCCATGAACCCGGGGACCGGCGCCGGACGGATCAGGATGATCTTCGCCCCGCGCTCGACCACCCAGTCCAGCTCCTCGATGGCCCGGTCGACGATCCCCAGATGGATGACGGGAGTGGGGAACATGCGGTTCTCGTAGTTGAAGGTCCAGTGCTCGTGCATCCACCGGTTCAGCGCGTGGATCACCGCGTGCACCGCGGGCGGATCGTCGCGCATGCGCTCTTCGAGCAGGCTGGCGAGAGTCGGCCACATGATGGCCCGGTCGAGACCGAGCTCGTCCATGATTTCCAGACGCGGTCCGGGGTTGGAGAAGCCCGGCAGGCGCGTCGATTCCCCTCCCCAGGATCTCGCGCCGCGACTTCCCCTCGGGGTTCCCGACCCTGAAGTACTCCTCTTGGGCCCCCGGTGCCGCCACCCGCTCGAAGGTGGGATTGGGGATGTAATCGCTGATGACGTTCTTCACCGCGATCTTCGTCCGTCCGTCGACTTGGACGTACTTGATGAGTCCTTCGTACTCCGCCGGGAGGTACTTGGTGAACGCGTCCGGCGTCTCGTACATGTGGTTGTCGGCGTCGAAGACAGGAAAATCGAGTTTGCGTGAAGGCATTGGGTGCGTTCCCCCTTTGGTCAGCCCACTGCCGCCGGGTCCGGCGGAACAGCTGGTGAGCGAGAGTTAACAGTTGTTTTCCGTAACTCTACCAGCGCCCCGTTGAGGGTGAAAGCGGGCCTCCGCCCGGCGTCTGGCCCGGCCCGGCCCGGCCAGGATCGGCCGGCGGATCGGCCACCGGGGCTGCAGTTTCCGCAGGCCCCCCGATAAGCTTCGCCGGGTGAGCACCAAGACCCCTGCCGTGTCCGTGCTGTCAGAGGACGCGCCCGATCTCGACCGGTCCGAGACCGGTCCCGAGGTGGAGCTCCTGATCAATGCCACCTGGGCGGTGGCCGCCCGCACCGGGAGCATCGAACCCGGCGTCCGTGAGATCCTCCAGGAGGCGGGGCTGTCGACCAAGGCCTTCTATCGCCATTTCCGCTCCAAGGACGAACTCCTCTTGGTCGCCCTGGACAGGGCGTCGAACGTGCTGGTCGAGTACCTGGAACACCGCATGGACCGCGTCCCCGGCCCGCTGGCGAAAATCGGCGAGTGGATCGACGGCTGCCTGCGTCAGGCTGTCAACCCGTCAGCAGCCCGGCGGATCCTCCCCTGGACGCTCGGCTTCGGACGCATCGCCGCCAAATTCCCCGAGCAGCTGGATCGCAACCAGAACGCCATCATCGGCCTGCTCGAGCGGGAGATCCAGGCAGTGGTCGACGAGGGTCTGGGGTCCAGCCCCGATCCGGCCACCGATGCCCGGATCGTCTTCGGTTGCACATCCCACACCGTGCAACGCCATCTCATCAACGGGACCGTGCCGGACGCCACCACCAGCTACCAGCTGACCAACTTCGCCCAGCGGGCACTCGGGGCGCGGCCGACAGGCTGAGTGATCCGGCGCCGGGGCTCAGACCTCAGAACTCAGGGCTTAGAACTCAGAGCTCGAGCGACCGGCCGATGATCTCCTTCATGATCTCGGTCGTTCCGCCGTAGATGGAGGTGACCCGGGCGTCGGCAAAGGCCCGGGCGATGGGGTACTCGCTCATGTAGCCGTAGCCCCCGTGCAACTGCAGACCCCGATCGGTCACCCGCTGCTGGAGCTCGGTGCACCACCACTTGGCCATGGCGGCACGCTCGGGGGGGAGCGCCCCCTGGAGGAACTCCCCGATGCAGGCGTCGACGAAGGCCGCGCCCACTTCGATCTGCGTGGCCAGATCGGCCAGCACGAACCGACTGTTCTGGAAGGAACCGATTGACTGGCCGAAGGCGGTGCGCTGTCGGCAGTACTCGATCGTCAGGCCGAGGGCGTAGCGTGCCGCCGCCACCCCGGAGACGGCCATGGACAGCCGCTCCTGAGGCAGGTTGCTCACCAGCTGGATGAAGCCCTGTCCTTCGACTCCGAGAAGGTTCTCGTGCGGCACGGTCACGTCGGCGAAGAACAACTCTGCGGTGTCCTGGGAGTGGAGGCCGAGTTTTTCGAGGTTCCTGCCCCGCTCGAAGCCCTCCATGCCGCGCTCCAGCACGACCAGGCTGATGCCCTTGTGCTTCTGGGTGGGATCGGTCTTGACCGCGGTGACCACCAGGTCGGCGTTGATCCCGTTGGTGACGAACGTCTTCGTCCCGTTCACCACGTAGGCGTCTCCGTGGCGGATGGCGGTCGTCGACATCGAGGCCAGATCGCTCCCCATGCCCGGCTCGCTCATGGCAATGGCGGTGATCAGCTCGCCCGGCGGCGATGCCCGGCAACCACCGCTCCCTCTGGTCATCGGTGCAGTAGGCCAGGAAGTACGGCAGAACGATGTCGTTGTGCAGGGCGATACCGAGACCCACACCGTTGCAGCCGGCCCCGTAGAGCTCCTCGTTGACGATGGCGTTGTACCGGAAATCGTCCACACCCCCGCCGCCCAGGTGCTCCGGTACAGCCATACCGAGCAGGCCGAGCTCACCGGCCTTGGTGAACAGGATCGGTCGATGATGCCCTCGTCTTCCCACTTGTCGAAATGGGGCACGACCTCGTTGGCGACGAACCGCTTCATCGTGGCCCGGAACTGCTCGTGCTCCTCGCCGAAAAGCGTACGGGTCACGTCGGGTCCCGGGCCTCATCGATGGGGTGGGTACTCATGGCGGCTCCTCGACAGCGATGGTTCGAACCGACGGACCCGAGGGCGTCGGTTCGGAGGTGGGCTTCGACTCGTGTCCTTCTGTCCTTCGCCCCCGGCACCGGTGTCGAGTAGCTTGACCCACCGGTATGGACAAGGTAGTGGATCTCGACGCTGCGGTGGCGCACGTGCGACCCGGCGACTCGGTTCACGTGGTCACCAATCACTCGCGGTGGACGGCCGCGGCCCGCCATCTGGTCCGACGGTGGTGGGGACAGGATCCGGAGTTCACCTTGGTGATGCTCAGCCTGTCCAGCCTCGGCACTCTCTTCTTCAAGGGCGGCCTGGTACGCAAGGTGGTCACCGGCTACTCGGGCGACGTCTTTCCGAAATTCACACCCAATCCGTGGTTCTCCAACGCCTATCTCCGAGGAGAGGTCGAGGTCGAGCACTGGTCATTCCTCACCTTCCTCCAGCGGCTCGAGGCGGCTGCCCGCGGACTGCCGGCCACGGTCACAGGCTCGCTGGCCGGGTCGAGCATGGCTGACAATCCCGGCTTCGCCCAGGTCCCCTCCCCGTTCGGAGGCACCCTGGGTCTGCTCGCTCCCTACGCTCCTGACATCGCCCTCCTCCACGCCCCGGTGGCGGATCGGGAGGGCAATGTCGCCTTGAATGCACCGGTGCTGGAAGGGGTGTGGGGAGCGTTGGCGGCCGAACGCGGCGCCGTGGTCACCGTGGAACGGGTGGTCGATGACATCCGGCCCTGGTCGCATCTGGTCCGCATCCCCGCCCACCGGGTGCTGGCCGTGACCGAGGCGACCATGGGAGCCCACCCCGGGGGCCTGTTCACCCGGGACACACCGGCAGCTCCCTACGGGGAAGACCTCGAGTTCTGGTCAGACGTCCAACGCATCAGCCGGGGCGAGGAGTTCGACTCGTGGATCGACCACTGGGTGCTCGAGCCTGCCAACCAGGACGAGTACCTCCAGCGGCTGGGAGCCGACCGGATCGGGGCGCTGTCGGCCCGGGCCGATCCCGACTCGTGGCGCGTCGACGAAGCCACCTTCCCCCCGGACCTCACCGCACCGATCGGTTCTTGGGAACGGGCGGCGGTGTTCGGGGCCCGGTACTTGGCCGAACGCATCGTGGCCCGTGATGCCGATGCCGTCCTGGCCGGGGCCGGGGTGGCCAACTTGGCCAGCTGGCTCGGGGTCCACCTGGCCCGGGAGCGTGGAACCGAGGTGGAGCTGACGGCCGAGCTCGGGTTGTGGGGTTACGAGCCGACCCCGGCCGATCCATTCGTCTTCAACCATCGGAGCTTCCCGACCGCCATCATGCTGTCGGACAGCGAGCAGATCCTGGGCATGATGTCCGGCTCGCCCGGCACGACCCTGTTGGCCTGCCTGGGAGCGGCGCAGATCGACCGGTTCGGCAACATCAACTCCACCGTCATCCCTGGCCGGTCCTTTCTGGTCGGGTCCGGAGGGGGCAACGACGTCGCCTCCCGGGCGGACGAGGTCGTGGTGATGGCCACACTCACCAACCGGCGCACGGTCGACCGGGTTCCCTATACGACGTCCCCCGGCGAGCGGGTGGTCGCCTTCGTCTCGGACTTGGGGATCTTCGAGAAGGACGACAACGGCTCGTTCGTTCTGACGGCTGTGGCACCGGGGACGGGCCCCGTCGATGATCGGGTGGACGCCATCCGCTCGATGTGCGGATGGGATCTGGTCATCGCCCGGAGACTGGTGGAGCTGGCCCCGCCAAAGGACGCTCACGTGCACACGCTCCGCCGATGGGATCCCCGCGGCCACTTCCTCCGCCCCGACGCCTGAGCTGCCTCCGGGTCGCTCAGTCGCTCAGAGGGTTCAGCCAACCCGGCGACACCGACCGGGCACCGCGAGACGCTTCCGCCGATGTAGTTTCGCTGCGCCTCTACTGTGCCGGCCCCGATGCACAGGCCACGGATGTCGCGGTAGGCCCGTTCGAGCGGGTACTCGCGGCTGTAGCCGTATCCTCCGTGGATCTGGATGGCCTCGTCACAGACGAACTTCGCCGCCAAGTTGGCCGAAGTCTTGGCCATCGCCGTCTCGAGGGCCGGTGGCGTCCCGCCCGGTCCCGCCAGTCGCACGGCTCGAGCCAACAACAGCCGTGCACTTTCGACGGCAATGGCCATGTCGGCCAGCTTCCACTGCAGCCCCTGCAGATCGGCGATGGGCCGACCACCCACCTGACCGCTCGTTCATGTAGCGAACGGAGTGCTCCAGTGCGCCCTGGGCCGCACCAACGCACATGGCGGCGTTGCCGCAGCGTTCATGGTTGAGGTGGGCGAGCAAGACCTTGAACGCGTCGGTCGAGCCAGGATCGCCGGCCAACAGCACGTCCTCTTCGGTCACCTCGACGCCATCGAAGGCCATTTCGGACTCAGTGGCGGCGTGAATGCCCATGCCCCGGTGCCGACCGGTGAGCGAAACACCTTGGCGGTCCATCGGGACGATGACGGCTCCGATGCCCTTGGCACCGTCCCCGCCGGGCCACCGGCACCACACCAGCACGCCAGCGGCAACGTGGGCGAGAGTCGAGTAGTTCTTGTAGCCGTTCAGGCGCCAACGGCCGGCGCCGTCCTCGGTGAGGGCGGTGCGCATGGCCTGGACCGCCGAGCCAGCATCGGGCTCGGTGATGCCGATGCTCAGGATCGCCTCGCCATCGGCGACGGCAGGCAGCCACCGTTCCTGCAGAGCGGGGTGGCCGAGATGCTCGATCCCCCGTGGCGGTCCGTTGTAGGCGAGCTGACAGCAGATGGCCGTCGAGACGTCGTGGCGGGCAATCTCTTCGAGCACGATCGAGGCCTCGACATCGCCGAACCCGAGGCCTCCCCACTGTTCTCCGATGGTGACCCGGAACAAGTCGGCGGCCGCCAGCGCCTTGACTGCGGCCTGCGGGAATTCGCCGGTTTCGTCGCCGGCGCCGGCTCGGGGTCCGACCTCGCGGGCGGCCACGTCGCGGGCCAGCTGGCGCAGGGCGGACTGGTCGTCGGTCTCCGCCATCGGGTCGACTCCGCTCACTTCGGACATGGCCACCACTCTTCCCCGACGCACCCCAGCAGGCGATGGGGTTGGGCAACCAATAGTATCGGCACCCGGCCGCCGGATCCCTGGTGGCACTGGTGATGGGAGCTCCGATGTTGTTGGAAGGACGAGTGGCGGTGGTGACGGGGGCGGGACGCGGTATCGGTCGCGAGTTCGCTCTGGCCCTGGCCCGTGAGGGTGCCGCCGTGGTGGTCAACGACATCGGCGTGGGACTCGAGCGGCGACGAGACCGGGGAAGACCCGGCCTCCGATGTCTGTGCCGAGATCGTGGCGGCGGGAGGTCGAGCCGTCCCGGCTCACGACTCGGTAGCCGACTTCGACGCAGCCGGCCGCATCGTGCAGACCGCTCTCGACAGTTTCGGCAGCATCGACATTCTGGTCAACAATGCCGGGATCGTACGGGATCGCACCCTGGTCAAAATGGGTCCCGACGACTTCGACGCCGTCATCGCCACCCACCTGAAGGGTGCGTTCAACTGCACCCGGCACGCGGTCGGCCCGATGAAGGAGGCCGGGTACGGGCGCATCATCAATATCACCTCGTCGGCCGGGCTCCGGGGCAATTTCGGCCAGACCAACTACGCGGCGGCCAAGGCCGGGATCATGGGGATGACCTTTGTGTGGGCCCTCGAGCTCGGTCGCTCGGGTATCACCGTGAACGCCATGGCACCGGCGGGAGCCACCCGGATGACGGCCTCCCTCTATGGCGAGGGCGAGGAACCTCCGGCGTCACTGAACCCGGCACTGAATGCGCCCATCGTCGTCTATCTGGCCTCGGAACGGGCGGGGGCGGTGAACGGACAACTGTTCGGCCGGACGGATTGGGCCTACACATTGTTCCAACACCCCAAACAGATCGCTTGGATGGATCGAGACGGGGGTTGGGACGTCGAGGCGCTGGCCGAGCACTTCGACGGGATGCTCGGTCAACACCTCCAGCCGGTCGGCATGGTCATGCCCTCCGGACTGAGCCAGGACTCGGCGCCGCTCGTAAGCGGCCGTCGGTCGGCTCGTGCCGGGGCCGGGGCCGGGTCCGGGTCACCCGAACTACTAATACGCCATTTCGAAATGTGGCGCCGGCGTGGTCCCCTCGGAGGCCTCACCCCAGCAGGCTCCAGGCCGCATTTGTTTTCCGTTTGGCGTACTACCGGCAGGTCAGACGGAGGAGCTCGACCGGCGCCGGCCCGTGATCATGGTCAGCCGCCATCACGCAGACCAGGCCAGTCCAGGCCAAAGCTCAATCAGTCGGCTCCGAACCCACCACGCTGACGAAGCTCACGCACTCGCCGGGCCCGCCCCCCAGATTGTGGGTCAACCCCAGGGTCCTGCCCCCTTCGGTGACGCTCTTGATCTGGCGGTCCTCGGGCGCCTGCCGGCGAAGCTGCAGCCAACACTCGAACATCATGCGCAGTCCCGAGGCGCCGATCGGATGACCGAAGCTCTTGAGGCCGCCATCGGGGTTCACCGGCAGTTCACCGTCGAGGTCGAACGTACCGGCCAGCACTTCCTTCCAACCGGTCCCCCGCTCGGCAAAACCGAGGTCCTCCATCAGCACCAGTTCGGTGGGGGTGAAGCAGTCGTGCACCTCGGCCATGGCCAGTTGTGACCGGGGGTCGGTCACCCCGGCCTGGCGATACGCATCCTCGGCCGAACGGATGACCTCTTCGAAGGTTGTGTAGTCGTAGTCGGGATCGATGGGCCCTGCGGCCGGGCCGGCCACGAAGCTCAGACCCTTCACGTAGAGCGGCGAGTCGGTGTAACGGTGGGCGTCCTCCGCCCGGCAGATGATGGCGGCAGCGGAGCCGTCCGACACCCCGCTGCAGTCGAAGACACCGAGCTCCCCCGCTACCCGGGGCGACTTCGAGATCGTCTCGAGCGAGACTTCCTTTCGAAACTGGGCCCGGGGATTGCGGGCCCCGTTGAAGTGGTTCTTCCAGGCGATCCGCGTGAAGACCTCCTTCAGTTCCTCGGGGTCCACGCCGTACTTGTGGGCATAGGACGGGGCCAGGAACGAAAAGGCGGCCGGCGATGTCAGGGAGGTGCCGGTGCCGTCGCCGACCTGGTGGATTCCGGTGAGACCCGAATAACCCGAGTCCTTCAATTTCTCGACCCCGATGGCCATGGCCAGGTCGTAGGCGCCGGAGGCCACGGCGTAGCACGCGTTCCGCAGCGCCTCGGACCCGGTGGCACAGAAATTCTCGACACGGGTGACGGGTCGGTAGTCGATCTTGAGCGGGCGGGACAGCGTCAGTCCGCTGTTCCCCGCGCCCAGGGTGCCCATCCAGAATGCGTCGATGTCATCGAGAGCCACCCCGGCCGAGCCGATGGCATCCTTGGTGGCGTCGACCAATAGATCGTCGGCGCCCTTGTCCCAGAGCTCACCGAACGGGGTGCACCCCATACCCACGATGGCGACCCTGTCCCGAATCCCGTTGCTGGCCACAGCTATGCCTCCTTGCCCGGCGTAGTACTCGACGATACCGACGGCGTGCCGGCTCCCATTCTTGCATCGTTGACCTCGGTGGACCCGGTCGACAAGTCACCGAGGGGACGGGCCTTCCAGAAGTAGTTGTGCATGCCGTCGGCCGAATAGAGGCGCCGGAAGGTCATCTGCACCCGGGTGCCGATCCTCACGGCATCGGGATCGCAGTCGGTCAGCTCGCAACGGAACCGTCCCCCGCCGTCGAAATCCACCACCACGCCGACGGTCGGGGGGGCGAGGCTGAAGGCCAGATAGTCGATGGTGAAGGTGGCCACCGTGCCTGCCACGTCGGCCAGGCGGTCGGGCTCCATCTGGTCGACGGACTTGCACCGGAGACACACCCGGGTCGGCGGCAGGTGGCGGAAACCGCACACCAGGCACCGACTGGCGCTGAAGCCGAACTTCCACTCCTCGGTTCTGAGCATGTTCGGAGCGCCAGGCCTACTGGGCTCTGGGCGACGCGGCGGCTCACGATGGAGTTGGCCGCGCCAGGTCAGGAACGAGGCGTAGGAGAGATCGCGACGGCCCTCCTCCGCCTGCTCGTCAACCGTGGCCAGTCCCGCATGGCGACGCTCCTCTTGGACCCGGGCGAGCACGTCGGTCGTACGCCACACCAGGGCATCCGCCCCGTCGGCCAGCTGCAGGGTAACCACGATCTGTCCCGGCGTGGCCTGCTCGAGAACGTCGGCCAGACCCACACCGAGGTGGGCCGCACCGAGGTTTCCGACTGATGCCGAGCGATCTTTGACCAACGCCCCGGGGTCCACGCCGAGTGAGGCGGTGGCCGCCCGGGTGGCCCGGGTATGCAGGCCGGCCACCACCAGGTGATCGATGTCGTCGAGGGCCACGCCGGCAGATTTGAGGGCGTCCGAGAAGGCAGCCTGGGCCAGCGGCACATAGGCCTGCTCGCCGAACCGCTCCTCCCATTGGTGCGAATTCGGCTCTCCCGGTACCCGCCAACGATCGAGGAATTCGTCACTGGCGGATGCCCGCCCGATGAGCTCGGCCACCGCCCCGTCAGCGACAAAGTCGAAGGCCACGCCGGCGTCGCCCGAGTCACGCTCGTCCGCACCCCCGGCCAGCCCGGTCCGCAGCTCTGCGATCACAACCAGCGTCGGTTGCCGGTCTGCAGCGCTGGCAGCCGTACTCAAAGCCCCTACGGCCGACCGGACCGAGCCCACCATGTCGTAGGCGGCCACCGACTGGGGCAGGCCGAGAGCGGCGTGCACGGTGGTGGCGTTGGTCTTGTCCTGATAGGCGGGTTCCGGCGTGGAGAACAAGAGCTGGTCCGGTGCAGTCCCGGTGCCGACGGCGAGTGCACGTCGGGCCGCCTCGACGCCGAGTGTGGTGGTGTCCTCATCGTAGGAGGCAACCGTCCTCGTTCCACGACCGCCCGGCCCACCGAGTGCGGCGCCGATGGCCTTGCGCTCCAGACGCCAGAACGGGAGGTAGACCCCCCATGAGCCGATTCCCGATGTCATGCACTCACCCTTCCCGGTCCCCGCGTGACGGGCCCTGCGTCCGCTTTTCGCCACGAGCCCGCCACCGGCAGGGTGACGGTGACCCCGATATTACGGGTAGCGACACCCGATCGGCACCTCGATGGGGCCAACCGGGGGCCGACCGGACCACAACCGGACGCCCTGAGGGCCCGATCCATTGGATCAGAACTTCGACGTCCCGCCGCCGGCCGGCTTCTGGCCCTCGGGAAAGGCCCGGACCATGTTGTCCTGCACGAACGAACCGACCAGGCGCCCGCCTGCGGTGAAGATGTTGGCCCGTCCGTAGGTGCGCCCTCGCCCGGCATAAGGACTCTCGTGGGCCAACAGATGCCACTCGGACGCGTCGACCGGTTCGTGGAAGGTCAGGGTATGGCTCAACACACTGGTCGATATGGATACATGGGCCATGGACTGGCCGATCCCGGCATGCGGCCGCATGGCCGTGGCGATGAGGAATCCGTCGGTGGCGTAGGCGAGCAGGGCCTGTCCGATGACAGCGGTGGCCTCGGCCCCCGGAAAGCGCACCCACGCGCCCAACTCGGGTGGTCCCACCTCGTCGGGATCCGAGAGGTCGACCCCACCGACCACCCGGATCTCCCAGAATTCGCCTTCGCCGCTGATCGGCGCGGCGTCCTCGGGCGATCCGACGTCGGGGGGCGTCGAGCCGTGACGGATGAGGTCGGGCTCGACTGCGCTCAGGAGCACCAACGACCGGGTGCACAGACGATCGCCCTGCCGGGTGGTGACGGTGGCGCTGGCCAGAGCCCGGCCGACATGCATGGCTTCGACATCGATCTCCAACGGCACATCGGGTGCCCCACCGCGGGCGAACACGGTGTGGATGGACTTGACCTCCTTGGTCGGGTCCACGGTGGAGGCCGCCACGATCGACTGGGCCAGCAACTGTCCTCCGAAGACCACTCCTCCCGCTCCCGAGACGAAGTTCTGGGCCCGGAAGTGGCCGGCCCCGTCCGCCCCTACCGGCTCGAGATCGAGCACCTTTACCAGATCGGACACATCGGTCATCGCTCAGCGCTCCCTCTGGGGCCAATCCGACGGTGGCGGCCCCGTGAACGGTCAATCGCAGCCGGGATCATGGCACAAGGGTCCCTGCCCGGGTCGTGGGTTCCCGATCAGGCACCGGTGACCCGGTCGGCCTCCCAGCCGGACGGGAACGCATCGACCAGCTCCGACACCAGGACCGGCACGTCACTGAGTGACCGGAGCATGTCGTTGAGATGGGTGCATGTCGACGTCCCGGTCAGCTCTCTGCGCACCTGGGATCGCAGCCCGGCCAGTGACATTCCGGCCAGGCGACCGGCGCTGGCCACCGCGCCGGGGCACTCGGTCCACGGCAGTACGTGGGCCCGGGCAGCCATGTCGACCACTCGCCCTCCGGCGGCGTCGACCGCCCCGTCCACCGAGTACTCGTGGAGCACGGTCTCCACGCCCTCGGAGTCGACGTGGCTGTCCCGGAAATGAACGTCGACCCGGTACCCGTCACCGGGAACACCAGGGGCCAGAACATCGAGCCGGCGGCGCCGACGCATGGCGTGGGGAGCGAGAGGGCCCATGGCGTGCCAGGCGGAAGGGTCATCGACCGGCTCGAGCGTGGGGGCCGTTGGTCCCATAGGGGTGGGGATGACCCCCTTGGTGCGGATCGTCACCATCATGGCCGAATCGCTGGCCCATCCTGCGCAGAGATCCACCGCTGCCAACTGGGCCGTTGCCATGTCGACCGGTCGGCGGGCCGGTCCCGACGGCGGGGACCCGGCCTCGTCGAACAGTCCGGCCCGCTGCATTGCGTATCCCGACACCAGTGTGGCTCCGGGGAGGTCGTCGAGAAGCAGGTAGAGCAGTGAACCAGAGACACGCTCGTCGGGCATCACCTCGTTGACCTTGGCCCTGAACCCGGGACCGACGGTCATCCCGATCAACGAGTCCAGTCCGTCGAGGACAGGGACGCTGTCGATGGAGACGATCGTGCGAGTGACACCGTCGACCCGAACTCGCAGCTCGGCCTCGGCCACGACGGTGGCTGGATCCTCGGTGTCGGTGCGGAGGTCGCGGGCCCTGGCGATGATGTCCAGGTCGCCCCAGATCCCGTCGGGCCGAAAGGTGTCGATGCTCGACGTTCTGCGTAAGGACCCGGGCCGGCGGGGCGGCGTAGTGGGGGCCGGGTCGTGAGGACCGGCGGCGTCGGGGAGCAGCATCAGGCCGTCCGTCGGAGTCGTCGCTTGAACGGGACGGCAGCGACCCGGGCGGCCGTCGACCGCTCCCCGCCGTGGAGCAGACGCCCGGTGGTCCGCAGTGTCATCGCATCTCCCATTCGGCTCCCATGTTCTGCGGACCCATCCCGCATCTCAGCACGGGCTCAGGATCGGGACCCGGGCCCCCGTCACGCTACCCGGGGCCGCGCACCGCCAAAGCACGGGCCGGCGCTACGGAATGATCAGCACCTTGCCGGTGGCCCGGCGCTCGGACAGGTCGGCCAGGGCCTGGGCCGCCTGGTCGAGCGGGTAGCTCGCCGAGATGTGAGGCCGGACCGCTCCGGATGCCAAGAGGGCGGCCAGCTCGGCCCGGTCACGAGACTCGTCTTCGGGCCGGTTGCGGGAGAACCCCTCCATGGCGAACCCGCTGATGACCACCCCTTTCAACAGCACCAAGTTGAGAGGTATCCGGGGAATCTCTCCCGAGGCAAATCCCACCGTCACGAATCGGCCGCCCCAGCGGAGAGCACGCAGGGCCTGTTCGGAGTAGCGGCCACCGACCGGGTCGACGACCACGTCAGCACCGCCCCCGGTGACCTCTTTGATCCGCTCCTTCAGGTTCTCGGTGCCGTACACGATGGCCGCGGCGGCGCCCTTCTCGAGACAGCACGCCGCCTTTTCCGGTGTCGATACCGCGGCCACGACCCGGGCCCCGAGCACCGTCGCCAGTTCGACCGCGGCCAGACCGACACCGCCGGCTGCTCCCAACACCACGACCCACTCGTCGGTCGCCACCTGGGCCATGCTCCTCAGGGCGTGATAGGCGGTGCGGTGGGCGACCCCAGAGGCAGCGGCGGTCTCGAGGTCGACCCCTGGCTCCACCGGTTGGAGGGCGCCCGTGGCCACCACGATCTGCTCGGCGAACGCTCCGATGAGCGCGGCCCCGACCACCCGGTCCCCGACGGAGAGTCCTTCGACGCCGGGTCCAAGGGACCGGACGGTGCCGGCAAACTCGCTTCCCGGCGTGAACGGGACCGGCACGTGCAACTGGTACTGGTCGGCCACGACCAGAACGTCGGGAAAGTTGACGGCGGCGGCGGTCACGTCGACCGCCACCTGACCGTCCGAGGGCACCGGGTCGTCCACCTCCTCGACCGAGACCGAGGACGGCGGACCGTAGGCCCGGCAACGGACGGCCCGCATCAGCGGTGGCTCATGCGTTGCCCACCACGTGTTCGAAGTACGCAGCCAGCTTCTCCCGGGCCGCCTCCCGTTGGGCCGGAAGGTGGGCCGTGGGCCACAGCCCCGGTGCCGGCTGATAGTCCTTGAGAACCTCACGGGCCACCGTGATCTTGTGCACCTCGGTCGGGCCGTCGACCACGCTCATGATGGGGGCCATCATCCACATACTGCCGAAGGGCATCTCGTTGGAGACGCCGAGAGCCCCGTGGGCGTGCATCGAGCGCCACACCGCGTCGTGGGCCACCTTGGGGGTGAGTGCCTTGATGGCGGCAATGTTCTTGCGAGTGCGCTTGTAGTCCTGGAACTGATCGATCTCCCACGCGGTGTACAGCACCAACAGCCGGAATTGCTGGAGTTCGGCGTAGGAGTCGGCGATGTCACCCTGGATGAACTCCTTGCGGGCCAACAAGCTCCCCTGGGTCTCGCGGCTGAGTACCCGCTCGCACAGGAGATCGAGGGCGCGTTGACAGGTGGCGACGGTGCGCATGGCGTGGTGCACCCTTCCTCCGCCCAGCCGGGTCTGGGCGATGACGAACGCCTGGCCCTCACCGCCCAGGAGATTCTCGGCTGGCACTCTCACGTCCTCGTAGTGGATGAGGGCGTGCATGGCTTGTTCCTCCGTCTCACCGGCCAGACCCACGTGGCGGACGATCTCGACGCCCGGGGTATCGGTGGGGACGAGAAACATCGACGCCCCCTGATAGATGCTCACGTCGGGATCCGTGATGGCCATGACGATCAGAAACGCCGCCGTCCGGGCGTTGGAGGAGAAGAACTTCCACCCGTTGATGACCCACTCGTCACCGTCCCGCACGGCCTGGGTGGTGAACTGCTGGGGGTCGGACCCGGCCTGTGGCTCGGTCATCGAGTAGCACGAGAACACCTCACCGTCGAGGAGCGGCTGGAGGTACTCGGCCTTCTGTCCGTCGGTCCCGTAGTGGGCGATGATCTCGGCGTTTCCTGTGTCCGGCGCCTGGGTCCCGAAGACGATGGGGGCCCAGCTGGAGACCCCGAGGATCTCGTTGAGGAGGGCCAGTTTGACCTGGCCGTAGCCCTTCCCTCCCAGCTCGGGGCCGAGGTGGGCAGCCCAGAGCTCCTGGTCCCGGACCTCTTGTTTCATGGGATCGACAATGGGACGCAGCTCGTCGTCGAGGGGATGGAACTGTCGGTGCGGATAGAGCAGATCCAGCGGCTCGACCCGATCCTTGACGAAGGAACGGGCCCAGTCCAACTTCGCTTGAAACTCCGGTTCGGTAGAGAAATCCCAGGCCATCGCCGTCCTTTCTAGGTGCAGCTCGTCAAGATGAGGCTCAGTCGTTCAGTCGTTCAGTCGTTCAGTCGTTCAGTCGTTCAGTCGTTCAGTCGTTCAGTCGTTCAGTCGCTCGGCTGGCGCCGGTTGCGGTGGCGCCAACCCCGAGGCCGTCGAGCAGGCGTTCGTAGCACTCGCTGATCTCTCGTCGGGCCTCGACGGGATCCACGGCCTGGGCCACGTACATGGTGGAACCCACGCCAAGAGCCGACAGCAGATGGGCCAACGGCGTAACGGGTTGGGGCTCGAGAACGCCTTCGGCCACCGCGTCCCGGAGGTACTCGATGATCTTGCCGGTCGGGCCGTCGCCCCGCTCCGACCACGCGCTCCATCCGAGCACGGCGGGCCCGTCGATCAGGACGATCTGCCGGTAGGCCTGGTTGGTCGAGGCCGCATCGAGGTAGACCTCGCTGTTGGCTCGGAACAGCGACCATGCGTCGGTGCCCCCCTCCCCGGAACGACGCCACAAGGACTGGTCGACCTCGCCGGACACTTCGTCGAGGACGGCCCGGAACAGATCCTCCTTGTCGCGAAAGTGGTGGTAGAGCGCTCCCCGGGTCAGTCCGGCGCGCTGCACGATCTCCTCGGTCCTGGTGGCCTGAAATCCGTTTCGGGCGAACAACTCGCGAGCGGTGGTCATGAGGGTCTGGCGTGTGTCGCGCACGTGGGCGGCGCGGAGCCCGTGGACCGGACCCTCCTCCCGGGGCGCTTGATTCGTCACGTATCCAACATACATACTGTTTGGTCCCGGCGTCCTTCGGACCAGATCCCATGCGGACGAGTCGCATCGGCGGCAACGGGCAGCGGGGAGGCTGGGACATGGAAGAACTCCGGGGGAAGGTGGCCCTGGTCACCGGGGCCAGTCGAGGAGTCGGAGCGGCAACGGCGGTCGCCCTGGCCGAGGCCGGTTGCGACGTGGCCTGTGCCGCCCGTGCCACCCGGGCCAATCCCCAGAGGACCCAAGGGACCATCGACGACACCGTGGCCCGGATCGAGGAATCCGGCCGTCGGGGGCTGGCCATCCCGACCAATCTGGCCGTCGACGAGGAGGTCGACGCCATGGTCGACACCACCGTCGACCGGTTCGGTCGCCTGGACATCCTGGTCAACAACGCCGCCATCACCTTCATCGGGGACCTCGACATCCCTCTCCACCGCTATGACTTGATCATGCAGGTCAATCTGCGGGCGCCGATGATCGCCATCCGCCGGGCCGCTCCGGCCATGCGGACCGCCGGCGGCGGAGCGATCATCAATGTCTCGTCGGTCGCGGCCCTGTTCCCGCACTCGTCGTTGATGGCCTACGGCATCTCCAAAATCGGGCTCGAGCGTCTGACCGTCGACGCCGCCGTGCAGCTGGCCCAGGACAGCATCGCCGTCAACTGCTTCCGCATCGACATCCCGGTGGCATCGGAGGGATTCGTGGCCAATACACCGGGCATCGATCATTCGACCTGGGAGCCTTCCGAGGTGGCCGCGGAAGGGATCCTCTGGATGGTGCGCCAGCCGACCGCGTACTCGGGCAGGCGCGAGAGCATGTTCGCCCTGCGCCACCGGGAGGGCATCATGGCCAGCCGCAGCTCGGCCCCGGCCACCGAGGCGCCTCCTGTCGAGCTCCTCAATGGTCTGGTGGCGGTGCCGGACGCGGGGTTCGAAGAGCCCTACCCCGACGACGAAGGCGCTCGGTGAAGGTCGGCCTCTCCCTCGGGCTTCTCCGTCCCTCGGCTTGGACCGAGGTGACCTGCGAGGCCGATCGGCTGGGCTTCGAATCGGTGTGGATGCCCGAGCACCTGGTCATCCCGGTCGAGCTGGCCGGGAGCCCGTTCGCCGATGCCGATCATCCACCCATACCGGCCGACATCCCCGTCTTCGACGTCTTCGGCTACCTGGGATTCTTGGCCGCAAAGACTGAGCGGATCCACCTCGGCACCCAGGTCTACAACATCGGACTGCGCCATCCCTTCATCGTGGCCCGAGCCGTCACCACCCTCGACGTGGTGTCGGGGGGCCGACTGGAGTTCGGAATCGGCGCCAGCTGGCTCGAGGCGGAGTGGGATGCGGTCGGACTCGACTTCGCCAGCCGGGGCCGCCGGGTCGATGAGTCGATCGAGATCTGTCAGCGGCTGTGGAGCGAGGAGGTGGTCGAACACCGCGGCGAGTTCTTCGAATTCGGCCCCGTGATGTTCGAGCCCAAACCGGTCCAGAGCCCGTGGCCGGCTCTCCATATCGGCGGCGACGGGCCGGCGGCGCTGCGCCGGGCGGCCACCGTGGGTGATGGTTGGATTCCCATGAATCACAGCCTCGAACAGATCCCTGCCGCCCTCGCCCGAATCGCCGAGCTCCGGGAGCGGGCCGAACGCCCCGGTGGGATCGAAGTCACCCTGGGGACCGGTGGTCCCGACCTCGACTCACTTCGGCGATGCGCCGATGCCGGGGTCGGCCGGGTGCTGGTCAAACCGTGGAAGTCGACCAAGGACGCCATTGATGGCCTCCGCCGATTTGCCGACGAGATCCTTCCCGACATCAGCGCCCATCCGGTGACCCGCCCCCGTTGACGCACATACGGTGCCCGATCGGTGCGCTCCGGAGGCCGGTCGGCCGGTCGCTCGGCCAAAAGGGTGGCAGCGTCGGCGAGTCGGTTTCCGTTTGGCATACCGCGGGTACGTTATTTTGGAGAACCAATAGGCCAGGGGTCCCCCGCCGGAGGCACCCGCCGGAGGGCGTCGCCGTGGCTGCGATCACAGTCGTTCTCCACAGTAGGGTGGGCGTCCGTGAGGCTGACATTGGACACCGAGAGGTGCACGGGGCACGGCCGCTGCTACTCACTGGCTCCTGAGCTCTTCGACAGCGACGACGAGGGGCACAGCATCCTGCTCCACCCAGAGGTACCACAAGGGCTGGAAGGCCAGGCGTGGACCGCGGTTCAGAACTGCCCCGAGAGTTGCCTCGGCATCGACGAGTGACCGACGGGATGATCGAAACGCGGCCGACCAGCCGGGCCCGACTGACGCCACCGGCATGGAGACCCGACGGGCCGGAGACCCGGCGGGCGGCGTCATGACCGACGCCGAGACCACCACGGTCATCGACGGCGCCGTCGCTTCCTTCCGGGCCGAGCTGGCGGCCTGGCTGGACGAACATCTCTCCCCTGACGTCGTCGATGCCGGGCGTGGCGGCATGGATGTCGAAGGCAACCTCGAGATCCTCCGGCGATGGAACATCGCTCTGGCCGACGCCGGCTGGGCCGCTCCGGCCTGGCCGGAGGAGTTCGGCGGACGCGACGCCACCATCGCCGAGCAGTTGGCCTGGCTGGGGGAGATGGCCGCAGCCGGGGCCCCGGGACCGGTCAACGTCATCGGTGTCTCGAACATCGCCCCCGCCCTGATGGCCATGGGGACCACCGAGCAACAGGAGCGCTTCCTCTCCCCCATGCTGCGGGGAGAGGAGATCTGGAGCCAGGGGATGTCCGAGCCCGACGCCGGGAGTGACCTGGCCTCGTTGCGCACCAGCGCCCGGGTCGAGGGCGATGTGTTCGTCGTGAACGGCCAGAAGACCTGGAACAGTCTCGGCCGGTTCGCCGACTGGTGCCAGCTCTACGTCCGCACCGACCCCGAGGTCCCAAAGCACAAAGGATTGAGCTGTCTCCTCGTGGACATGAAGACCCCGGGGATCGACGTTCGACCCCTCAGGACCATGGCCGGCGAGCTCACCTTCTCCGAGCTGTTCTTCACCGACGTCGTCGTGCCCAGGGAGAATATGCTTGGCCCGCTCAACGGTGGCTGGCAGGTCGCCATGACCACATTGAGCCATGAACGGGCCGGTGTGGCCCGGCTCCATTTGTCCATCAGCGGTCGGCTCGAGAGGCTGCTGGCCGACGCCAAGGGGCGAGCGGCGATTGCTGATCCCGTGATTCGGGACCGGCTGATGAACATCTACGCCCGGGTGGCGTGCATGCGGTGGACCACCACCCGCGAATTGCAGGCGATAGGGCTCGGGCGCCAGCCGTCGGCCAGCATGGGGAGCATCGCCAAGCTGATGTGGTCGGGCATCGAACAGGACCTGGCCGAGCTGGCCGTCGATCTCATGGGGCTCGAAGCGCTGAGCGGGGGCTGGGCCACCAACCTTGCCGCCTCGCGCCAGACTTCCATCGCCGGCGGCACCACCGAGATCAACCGGAACATCCTGGCCGAGCACGGCCTCGGGTTACCCCGCTGAGGCCGAGGCAGAGGCAGCCAAGGACACCGGCACAACCAATCGGACCAGTGGAGGAGAACGTGTCGTGGGAGTGATGAGTGGCATCCGGGTGGTCGAAGTGGCGGCATGGACGTACGTGCCGGTGGCGGGGGCGGTCCTGGCCGAGTGGGGGGCCGACGTCATCAAGATCGAACATCCCGAGACCGGTGATCCCCAGCGGGGGTTGGTCGCCATGGGCCTGATCCCCACCGGACCCGGTGGTGTGGCCCACATGATGGAGCTGCCCAACCGGGGCAAGAGGAGCTTCGGGCTCGACCTCAAGACCGACGAGGGCAGGGACCTGCTTCTCGTCCTGGCCGCCACCGCCGACGTGTTCCTCACAAACTTCCGGCCCCAGGCCCGCCGGAAGCTCCGGATCGACGTCGACGACATCAGGGCGGTCAATCCGAACATCATCTACGCCCGGGGTTCCGGTCAGGGCCAGCGCGGGCCCGAAGCCGAGCGGGGTGGCTACGACAACAGTTCGTTCTGGGGACGGGGCGGTCCGGCCGACATCATCTCCGATCCCGACGACTACCCGCTGTCCCAGCCCGGCCCGGCCTTCGGGGACGTGATCGGTGGCCTCACCATCGCCGGCGGGATCTCGGCCGCCCTGTTCCATCGCGAGCGGACAGGAGAACCGCTGGTCGTCGACAGCTCGCTGCTGGCCACCTCGATGTGGGCGACCGGCGCCTCGTCCCTGGCCGCCGGGCTGTTCGGTATCGACCGGATGCCCCGGGGGGACCGCACGAGAATGCCCAACCCCATCGTCAACAACTACCGGACCTCCGATGGCCGGTACCTGTCCCTGGTGATGCTGGAGTCGGACCGCTACTGGGCCGACCTGGTCACCTTGATGGGACACCCCGAACTGGCCGAGGACCCCCGGTTCGTCGACTCGGCCGCCCGGGCCGAAAACAACCAGGAGTGCGTCCGTACGCTCGACCGGCTGTTCGCCGAGCGCACATTTGCCGAATGGAAGGAGATCCTGCTCCAGGCCAAAGGGGTGTGGGCGCCGGTCCAGACCCCGAGCGAGGTGCTGGAGGATCCCCAGGCCATCGCCAACGGCTACCTCCGGGAGATCGAAGCCGAGTCGGGGACCGTGTTCCGAATCGTCCCTTCGCCGCTCCAGTTCGACGAGACTCCCCCCGACCTGACCCGGGCCCCCGCCCACGGCGAGCACACCGATGAGCTGCTGACGGAGCTGGGCCTCGACATGGAGGCCATCCTCGACCTCAAGGTCCGGGGAATCGTGCTCTAGGAGCGGCGCTACTCCGCCAGCGGTGGCAGGCCACCGGCGTAGGTCTTGGTCTCGGTGTACTGCTCGAAGCCCTCGACACCGTTCTGCCGCCCTATCCCGCTGGCCTTGTACCCACCGAAGGGTGCGTCCGGTCCGTACCAGATGCCGCCGTTGACCCCCGCCGTCCCGGCCCGCACCCGACGGGCCACGGCCAGGGCCCGCTCCTCGGAGCCGGAGGTGACTCCCACCCCCAGTCCGTATTGATTCTCGTTGGCCACCCGCACGGCGTCGTCGTCATCGTCGAACGGCACCACCACCAGCACCGGGCCGAAGATCTCCTCGCGGGCGATGGTCATCGAGTTGTCGACGTCGGCGAACAGGGTGGGCTCCACGTAGTAGCCCTTGTCGAACTGGCTCGGGCGTCCGCCACCGACGACGAGGCGGGCGCCCTCCTCCTTGCCCTTCTCGATATAGCCGAGGATGCGTTCCCGCTGGACGGCGCTGATCTGGGGGCCCTGGAAGTTGACCGGGTCGGTCGGGTCGCCATAGGGGACGGTCCGGAAGCCGGCCTCGATGATGGCCACGCCCTCCTCGTAGCGGGACCGGGGCAGGAGCAGCCGGGTCAACATCACGCAGCCCTGGCCGCCGTGGACGCAGACGGTCCAGGCCGATCCCAGCTTCTCCTCGAAGTCGGCGTCCTCCAGCACGATGTCGGCCGACTTGCCCCCCAGTTCGAGGAAGAGTCGCTTCAGCGTGGGCGCGCCCTTCTCCATGATGCGACGGCCGACGGCGGTCGACCCGGTGAAGGAGATCAGATCGACGCGGGGGTCCGTCACCAGGTCCTCGGCCACGGCGTTGTCGGACGTGGTCACGACCTGGAGCACCCCGGACGGGAAGTCGGTGCGCTCGGCCACCAGCCGGCCGATGCGGGTTGCGTTCCACGGGGTGTTGGGTGCCGCCTTCAAGATGACGGTGTTCCCGGTGGCGAGGCCCTGTCCCAGCTTGTTGATGGTGACCTCGAAGGGGTAGTTCCACGGCACGATGGCGCCCACCACGCCGACGGCCTCCTTGGCCACTTTGCGCCAGCTCCGGGTGCCGAAGGCGGTCCCCTCGGGCAGGTCGCGTTCCCACTGGAAGTCGTCGATGAACGCAGCCGGCCACAGCAGGCCGTCGGAGAGAGGCGCGTCGAGCTGGGGCCCGTAGGTCAACAGCACCGGGGTCCCCACCTCGGCGACGAGCTCGGCCCGCAGCAGCTCCTGCTCTTCGACCAGTGCGTCATGGAGCTGGCGGATGCACCGTTGTCGCAACTTCCCGTCAGTGGCCCAGGCCGACTCGTCGAAGGCCCGGCGGGCTGCGCCGATGGCTTCGTCCATGTCCTCGTGACCGGCATCGGCGACGTGGCCCAGCACCTCTTCGGTGGCGGGATTGACGTTGTCGAAGACGGCTCCCGACCTGGCTTCGGTCAACTTGCCATCGATCAACATCCGTTCCTCGCCCCGCACTGCCCCTCCAGATTCAACGGTGGTGGTCATGGCATTCCTCCCTCGCCGGCTGGTCGGCCGGCATGTCGGTGGCATGCTATCTCGCCGGTTTCTCGGTGAACAGATGTGCTCGGTGGCCGATCGGGAGCCGCCAACCGACCAGCGGTACGCTCGTGCCGTGGGAGCAGAGGGCAGGCCCGGGCCAGCGCCGGTCATGAGCGCCGAGGCCTTCCGCTCCGCCCTGCGCAACGGTGCCGGTGCCGATGAGTTCGGCCTCTTCGCCGATCGGCCCCTGTGTGTGGTCCAACTCGACGACGGACCGGACATCGGGCCCCTGGCCGAGTTCCTCCCCTGCGTGGTGGCGGGCGTGGCTGCCGGCGCAACCGCCGGCGCCACCGGAGGGGTCGGCGTCCCCGGCGTCGACATCCTCCTCACCGACGACCGGTCGGCGGGCTCCCCCTGGGTCACCTGTCGGGACATCGGATCGGCAATCGTTGGGCTGGATGCGTCCTGTCGCGCCTCCCCCCTCGCCGCGGTGGCGCTGGTCCAACTGCTGCGGCTCGGTACCCGGCTCGACGTGGCGGAGGGGTTGGTGGCCGAGTCGTTCGTCTACTCGATGCTGCAGGCGGGTCCCGAGCACCGGACCTGGCTGGTCGGACATCCCCACCGCCACGATCGGCGGTCCAGGGTGGTGCCTCCCGGCCCAGCCGACCCGGTCACCACCCGCCGGCACGACGAGGTCCTGTCGATCTCCCTCGACCGGCCGGAGGTCCACAACGCGTACAACGCGGCCATGCGGGACGCCCTGGCCGCCTCCCTACAGGTGGCCGCGCTCGATCCGACCGTCCACCAGATCGTCATCGACGGGACCGGCCCGTCGTTCTGCAGCGGGGGGGATCTGCACGAGTTCGGCACCGCTCCGGATCCGGCCACCGCCCACGCGGTGAGGATCGCCCGAGGAGCTGCCATCTGGATGGACCGGTGCGCAGACCGCATCACGGCCCGGGTGCACGGCGCATGCATCGGAGCCGGGATCGAGCTGGCCGGCTTCGCCGGCCGGGTGGTGGCCGATCCGAGCAGTTACTTCCAGCTGCCCGAGGTGGGCATGGGGCTGATCCCGGGGGCCGGGGGCACCGTCAGCCTGCCCCGGCGCATCGGCCGCCAACGAACGGCGTACTTGGCCATCAGCGGCGATGTGCTCGATGTGGCCACCGCCCTCGACTGGGGCCTGGTCGACGCGGCCACTGTCCTCGGCGGTGATTCGCCATCGTGATCCGGGACCGATCCGGTGTAGCATCTCGCCGAAATCGTGCGTCCTGTGAGGATTGGGACGAGGGCCGAGGGGCGGACGCGCCCACAACGACCAGCCGGGGTGGACCGGGACGGGAAGTGCCGGAACGGTGTCGGGGCTCACTGCGACCTCCGCCGCCGACGCCGGTGGGGCAGTGCCGGTGGAGCCAGGCAGTGGCGCCGGACAGCCACAGGCTGTCGAAGGAAGAGAAGGGATGGTCCATGGAGTTGAAAGCGGGGACGCAGCTGCGGAGCGCGGTGGGGACCGCCGAAGTGGTGGTGATCCGGGCGCCGGACAACGAAGGCACACTGACCTCCGGTGGCGTGCCCATGGTCGGCCGTGACGACGACGTGCCCGGTGCCGACATCCTTCCCGGGAGCGAGGGATCGGTCCTGTTGGGCAAGCGCTATGTGGACCAGGCCGGCTCCATCGAAGTGCTCTGCACCAAGCCCGGAGACGGTGCGCTGGCGCTGGACGGACAACCGCTCGAGGTGAAGAGCGCAAAGCCCCTTCCCTCCTCGGACTGAGGACAGTAGAGCCGTGCATCTCGGTCTGGTCCTGGAAATGTCCCACTCCGGGTTCGGCGACCGGCAAGCCGTCACCGTCGAGGGAACGTCGGTCGATTTCGCCGAACTGGCCGAGTACTCGTGGGCGGCATCGGCCCGGTTCCTCGAGCTCGGAGTCCCCTCGGTCATCTACCTGGGAAGCAACCACGTCGCCTACCCGGTCGCCCTCTTCGGTGCCGCCGGGGCCGGGGTGCCGTTCATCCCGCTCAACTACCGGTTGGGCACCGAGCAGCTCTCCACCCAGATCGGCGCCCATCCCGGGGCCTTCGTGCTCTACGAGGGAGAGCCACCCCCATCCGTCGATCCCGGACGGTCGGCCGAGCGGCAGGCGTTCGTCCAGTCGCTGGTCCGGCAGGGAGCCGAGCCGCCTCCGCCCCCGGACCCCGACCTGCCCTGCGTGCTGCTCTACACCAGCGGGACCACCGCTGCCCCCAAAGCGGCCATCCTGCGCCACCGTCATCTGATGTCCTACGTCCTCGGCACGGTCGAGTTCGCCGGTGCCGACGAGGACGACGTGGCGCTGGTCTCCGTCCCCCCCTACCACGTGGCCGGCGTGGCCAACCTGGTGAGCAACCTCTACGCCGGACGTCGCATCATCTATCTGGACCGGTTCGACCCCGAGGTCTGGCTCCGGACCGTGCGGGACCAGAAGGTGACCCAAGCCATGGTGGTGCCGACCATGCTGGCCCGGATCGTCGACCACCTACGGGACGCACCCGACGCCGAGACCCCGAGCCTCCAGATCCTCTCCTACGGCGGGGCCCGCATGCCGGCGCCGGTGCTGCACCGGGCCCTCGAGCTGTTCCCGACCACCGGGTTCGTCAATGCCTACGGTCTCACCGAGACCAGCTCCACCATCGCCCTGCTCGGCCCCGAGGACCACCGGGCCGCCATTCGAGTCCGAGGACCCGGTGGCCCGGGCCCGCCTCGGCTCGGTCGGCCGACTGGTGCCGGGAGTCGAGCTCGACGTCCGGGACGACGAGGGGCGGACCGTCGGCCCGGGCCGGACCGGCCTGCTCTTCCTGCGGGGCGAGCAGATATCCGGGGAGTACGCCGGGGCGAGCCTGCTCGGAGATGACGGTTGGTTCCCCACCCGGGACCGGGGATGGATCGACGACGACGGCTACCTGTTCATCGAGGGTCGGGCCGACGACACCATCATCCGGGGCGGGGAGAACATCGCCCCGGCCGAGATCGAGGACGTGCTGGTGTCGCACGACGGCATCGTCGACGCGGTGGTCGTCGGTCTGCCCGACGAGCAGTGGGGCCAACGGCTGGTGGCCGTGGTCGTCGCCGGCGAGGGCGGCCAGACCAGTGCCGACGAGTTGCGGGAGCTGGTGCGCAGCCGTCTCCGGTCGTCGAAGACTCCCGAAACCATCGAGTTCTGGTCGGAGCTGCCGCGCACCGACACCGGGAAGCTCCTCCGACGAACGGTGGTGTCTCGGCTGAGCGGGGACTGACCCACCGACCGGCGGGGCACTGCCGACCCGGCCGCCGGGACTAGCTCTTCCGGGCCCGACGCCGTTCGAGGGTCTTGACCAACGAGGCCTCGATCAACCGGTCGTTGTCCTTCGAGATGAAGTCGTGCACCCTCTTTTCGAGCAGCACCCGCATGATCGGGTTCCGGGCCTCATAGGTCTCCCGGAAGAAAACCCGGGTCCTCCCGTTCCCGACGTCCTCCAGGCGGGTCCAGCCGGTGGCATTCGACCACAGTGGCTTGCCGATGGCGTCGTAGCGCCATTGACGGGGCCGTTCCGCCCCGGTGATCCACTCCCACGACTGGGCCACCCCGCCCGACAGCAGGTACTTCGGCACCGGGAAGGTGCAGTGTCGGACCAGGCCGTTGCCGGCCTCGTCCCCGGGGTGGAGGATCTCGATGGTCACCGTCGGGGTCTTGATGTCCTTGCGGGTGTAGGCCCACAACCCGTCCCAGACCTCCTCCGGCGTCCCGTCGACGGTGAAATCGAACTTGTGGTCCTGCACGATGTCCCCCTTCGCTGGTATGTCGGATGCCGCCCCGGAGCTCAGAACCCAACCCGGAGTCCGAGGCCAAAGTTCAGAAGATGCCCGAGGCATCGGCCAGGCGCTCCCGCAGGAGACCGCCCAGCCGCTGCCGGTGGAAGACGGCGCCGCCGTAGCTGACCCGATCGAACTGGGAGCGCTTCAGATACAGGTGCAGGTCGTGCTCCCACGTGAAGCCGATCCCTCCGTGGACCTGGAGCCCCGAGGCCATGACCCGCTTGGCCGCATCGGACGACCACACCTTGGCCGTCGAGGCGGCGATCGAGGTGTCCTGTTCGCCGGCTGACAGCGCCCAGGCCGCGTACCAGGTGCTCGAGCGCATACCCTCGACGTCGACCACCATGTCCGCGCACCGGTGCTTGATGGCCTGGAAGCTGCCGATCGGCTGGTCGAACTGGATCCGGTCCTTGGCGTACTGCACGGCCAGTTCCAGCACCCGGGCGCTGCCGCCCAACATCTCCGCCGACGCTCCGACCGCCCCCCGGTCGAGGAGCCCTGCGGCCAGGTTGGCGTCACCGAGATGGACCGCCGGGGCCCGGTCCAAGCTGAGCCACGACAGGGCCCGGGTGACATCCATGGCCGGCTCGCGCTGAGGGCGGTCGTCCGCCCCCAGCTCGACGGCGAAGACCGCGTCCGAGGCCACCACCACCGCCAGGTCGGCCACCGCCGCCCCCTCGACCGGACCCAGCCGGCCCGACACCGTCCAATCGGCTCCGGACCTGGTCGCCACGAGGGCGGTGGGATCGTGGCTCCACCCGGTACATCCGAGCAGCTCGCCGGTGGACAGCCCCGCCACCCAGTCGGGGGCGGAGCGGCCCGACGCCACCAGCACGTCGAGAGCCAACAGGCTCGGGAGGAACGGCGCCGGGGCGGTGTGGCGACCCACCTCCTCGAGGAGGACCGCGGCCTCGACCCATCCGGCTCCCAACCCGCCGGCGTCCTCGGGGAGGGTCACTCCCAGCCATCCCTGATCGGCCATGGCCCGCCACAGCTCGACGTCGTAGGGCTGGCCCGAGGCGATGTGGGCGCGGACGTGGTCGTGGTCGGCGTATCCGTCGAGAAGGTCGCGGGCGGCCTCCTGGAGGGCCAGCTGATCTTCGGAAAGCTCGAAATCCACGAGCAGCATCGTAGGCCGACCCCGTGTGCGAAGCTGATTTGGTGGATCTGACCCCCACCGCCGACCAGGAGTCGTTCCGGGCCGACGTGCGGGCCTGGCTGGTCGAGAACCTTCCCTGGGAGTACGGCCAGGGTCTGCCACCGCGATTCGACGACCTGGGCGAGGAGGTGGAGTTCCTGCGGGGCTGGCAGGCCCGGCTGGCCTCGGGTGGATGGGTCGGGGTGGCCTGGCCGCCCGAGTACGGAGGCCGGGGGGCGGGACCGCTCGAGCACTTCATCGTCCAAGAGGAGCTGGCCCGGGCCCGGGCTCCCGAGATGGTGGGGCGCATCGGTCTCAACCTGGCCGCCCCCACCCTCCTGGCCCACGGGACCGAAGAGCAGAAGAGGCGGTGGCTGTCGAAGATCCGCACGGCCGAGGAGCTGTGGTGCCAACTGTTCAGCGAGCCGGGGGCCGGCAGCGACCTGGCCGGTCTGGTCACCCGGGCCGACCGGGTGGACGGGGGCTGGCTGGTCAACGGCCAGAAGGTCTGGACGTCCTACGCCCAGTTCGCCGATTGGGGGGTGTGCCTGGCCCGAACCGACCCCGAAGCACCCAAGCACAAGGGGATCTCCTATCTGGTGGTGGACATGCACCATCCCGGAGTCGACGTCCGGCCCCTGGTCCAGCTCACCGGCGAGGCCGAGTTCAACGAGGTGTTCCTGACCGATGTCTTCGTCCCCGAGGACCAGCTGATCGGTCCCGAGCACGAAGGGTGGCGGGTGGCCAACTCCACCCTGTCGCACGAACGGGGCACCAACCCCCGCCAGCTGGTGATCCACATGCAGCTCCTCGAGGAGCTCTTCCGGCTGGCCGAGGAGAACGGGACATCGCCGGACAGGAAGGTGGCCGGGGCCCTGGCCCAGGCCTACGTGGAGATCCGCCTGTTCCAGCTGCACAACCTCCGCAGCGTGAGCCGACTGGCGCAGGGACTCGACCCGGGGCCCGAGGGCAGTGCCCTCAAGCTGTACTGGAGCGAGATGTCCAAGCGCTTCCAGGAGACGGCGCTGGACGTGGTGGGTGACGCCGCGCCGCTGTGGAAGGGCGCGGCCGACAATCCCGGCGACGGGCAGTGGCAGCGGGCCTGGCTGTACTACCAGGCCTCATCCATCTGGGCCGGCACCAACGAGATCCAACGTAACGTCATCGCCGAGCGGGTCCTCGGTCTCCCCGGGCGGTCCGGACGGCCCCGGCGGCTCCGGCGGCCCGAAGGTAGGAGCGGGATGCCCCGAGCCGGAGCCGAGACGAGAGGAGCCAAGCGATCAGATGAGCGACAAGCCTGTGGTCTACGAGGTGGCCGGACACGTCGCCACCATCACCATGAACCGGCCCGAGGTGGCCAACGCCCAGAACACCGCCCTCATCGACGGGATCGACGGCTTCCTCGACCAGGCCGACGCCGACGACGAGGTCCGGGTGGTCATCCTGGCCGGGTCGGGGAAGCACTTCTCGGCCGGCCACGACCTGAAGGCGTTGGTCGGCGGGGAGGAGCCCGACCAGTGGAGCGCCATGCGGGAGACCCCCGAAGGGAAGTTTCGCCACGAACAGGTGATGTACTACGAGCGGTGCAAGCGCCTCTACGCCTTCCGGAAGCCCACCATCGCCCAGGTCCAAGGAGCGGTGGTGGCGGCCGGGCTGATGCTGGCGGCCATGTGCGACCTCATCGTGGCCGCCGACGATGCCGTGTTCTCCAATCCGGTGCTGCGCATGACCGGCGCCGGGGTGGAGCTGCTGGTGGAGCCGTGGGAGCTCGGCATTCGCAAGGCCAAGGAGTTCCTGTGGACCGGCGAGAAGATCGACGCCCAGGAGGCGTGGCGCCTCGGCCTGGTCAACCGGGTGGTGCCGAGGGCCGAGCTGGCCGAGCGCACTCGGGAGCTGGCCGAGCGGGTGGCCCTGGTTCCGCCGACCACGGCCCAGGTGGTCAAGGACACCATCAACAACACCGCCACCCTGATGGGCAAGGAGGAGTCGTGGAAGTACCACTTCATGGCTCACCACTGGATGCACAACACCGCCACCGCCCTCGACGCCCTCGAGGCCCGGAAGGCGAAGCCCTCCATGAAGGAGGTCTTCGCCGAACATCGGGATGAGTGAGGCCGACGACCCAAGTGGGTCGGGCGTCGCCCCCCCGGCCAGCCCCTGGCCGGGCTCCGGGTGATCGACGTCGGCACCCGCATCAGCGCGCCGTTCTGCGCCGGGCTCCTCGGGGAGTTGGGGGCCGAGGTGATCAAGATCGAGGACCCCGGCGGGGGCGACTTCATGCGCACCATCGGACCCTTCGTCCCCACAGAAGGGGACGGCCCGGACTACTCCCTGTGGTGGGCGGTCGAGGGCCGCGGCCGTAAAGGGGCCACCCTCAACCTCCGCCGGCCCCGGGGCCAGGAGCTGTTCCGCCGCCTGGTGGCCCACGCCGACGTGGTGTGCGAGAACTTCCGGCCCGGGACCATGGAGGGGTGGGAGATCGGGCCCGACCGGTGCGACCCCCGTCTGGTCTGGGCCCGCATCAGCGTCTTCGGCCAGGACGGCCCCAACGCCCGCCGGCCCGGCCTGGACAGGATCGGCATCGCCTTCGGCGGACTGCTCGGCCTGACCGGGTTTCCCGACGGACCACCGGTCAGGCCGGGGGTCACGGTGTCGGACTACCTGACCGGCGTGTTCGCGGCCGAAGCCGTGACGGCCGCCCTCTACCGGCGGCGACCGGGCCGACGGCGGAACCGGCCGGGGCGGGGTGGTGGACGCTCCCGCTCTACGGATCGGTGCTGCGCATCCTGGAATGGACCATCGCCGGCCAGGACCGGCTGGGTGTGACCCGGGGCCGGGAGGGCAACCGGATGCCCAACTCGGCGCCCCTCGACAACTATCTGGCCGCCGACGGGCGCTATGTCTGCATCGTGGCCGGATCCGACGCCAACTTCACCCGCCTGTGCACGGCCATGGGCCGGACCGACCTGCTCGAGGATCCCCGATGGTCGACGTTGGCTCGACGGGCCGCCGCCTCCGACGAGATCAACGCACTGGTGGCGGCGTGGGTGGCGGCCCGGTCGGCCGACGAGATCGAGTGCCGTCTGCATCGACCACGGCGTGCCGGCCGCCACCATCAGTGATGCCGCCGATATCGTGGCCGACCCCCACGTCCGGGCTCGGGGCGACCTTGTCACCGTGGACGACCCGGTGGCCGGCCCCCATCTCCAGCAGGCCCCCTTCCCCCGCCTCGACGGGGTCGCTCCCGAGACCCCCGTCCCGGCCCCGGCCCTCGGCCAGCACAACCGGGAGGTATGGAACGAACTGGTCGGGCTGTCATCGGCGGAGCTCGACTCCCTGGTCGTGGACGGAGTGATCTGACCGCACGGGTATCCTCCTTCGGTCATGACCCAACTCGGCGATGCGGTAGCGGGGCGCGGTCCGATGATCCCCTCCGACGCCGCCGGGTTCATCAACGACCTGGCGTTCGAGTTCGGCGTCACCGCCGGTGGGACCCACGGGCAGGGCCGGGCCTCGATCACCCCGATGATGCGATCGACCGGGTCGTTGGTCCGCCCGGCCGTCCTCCTCACCATCGCCGACTGCATCGCCGGCGTGCCCGCCATGCACGTGTCGGCGCCCCGGCTGGCCGTCACCCTCGACATGATGGTGCGCATCGTGGCCGACCCGGTGGGGACCGAGCTCCAGATGACCTCGGACGTGCTGAAGCAGGGGCGCAACACCGTGGCCAGCGAGGTGCGATTCACCGATGCCGGATCCGGACAGCTGGCCGCGCTCTGCTACCTCACCTTCATGGCCTCGGCCCGGCCGGAGGACCTGTCCCCGCCCGTCCCCGACACCATGCACTTCAACGGGTCGATGCCGGTCAGCTTCCCCGAGCGGGTGGGTGTGCGGACCATCTCCCCCGGCGTCACCGAGCTCGACCGCCGTCCCTTCGTCGTCCAGGCCTCGGGCTCGTTGCAGGGAGGCATGGTGGCCCTCCTGGCCGAGACCGCGGCCGAGTCCCTCACCGGCCGACCGGTGGTCGAGCTCGATGCCCGGTTCTTCACTGGGGTGCGGGTGGGTCCGGGCCGGGCCACCGCGGTCGTGGTCGGCGACGGGCTGGCACGGGTCGAGGTGCGCGACAGCGGCAACGACGGCAGGCTGGCCGCCCTGGTGACGACCCGGGTGGCTCCGGCGCCGGACCGGGCACGAGGGACGAACCGTGCCCGGTGACGGCGGCACCGACACCTCGGCCCGACCCGAGTTCGGCATCTACCTCCCCCAGGTCGCGCTCGACCTATCCGGCGGTGATCGAACGGGCGCGGGCGGTCGAGGAACTCGGCTTCGATTCCTTGTGGCTCTACGACCATCTCTACAGCCCCGGACAGCCCGAACTCCCCTCCTTCGAGGGATGGACCCTGGCCACCTACCTCCTGGCCCAGACCAGCCGGCTCCGGGTGGGCCATCTGGTCCTGTGCAACAACTTCCGGCATCCGGCGCTGGTGGCCAAGATGGCCGCCACCCTCGACGTCCTGTCCGGGGGACGACTCGAGCTGGGCCTGGGGAGCGGGTCGGTCGCCTCCGAGCATGTGGAGTCCGGCCTGCCCTGGGGGACCCCGGACGAGCGATGGGAACGACTGGGCGAGGCACTCGAGCTGCTCACCTCGATGTTCGCCGGATCGCCGACGACCTTCGTCGGATCGCACTACCAGGTGGCCGACCTGCCCAGCCTGCCGTTGCCGGTGCAGACCCCCCGGCCGCCCATCCACGTCGGCGGGGTCGGGCCCCGGCGCACCCTGCCGTTGGTGGCCCGCTATGCCGACGTCTGGAACATCCCGACCTACGGGCTGGCCCAGTGGGAGGAGAGCGGGCGCAGGCTCGATGCCGAGTGCGAGGCCATCGGGCGGGACCCGGGCTCGGTGCGCCGGTCCCAAGAGGCCGTGCTCGTGCTCGCGCCCGACCAGTCGACGCTGGTTGAGGCCAGGGCCACCGCCCTCCGGCGCTACGGCTCGCCCGGATTCGGTCTGGAGGCGGGCGGCTTCGTCGGTACGCCGCCCATGGTGGTGGACCGGATCGCGGCGCTGGTCGAACAGGGCGTGTCCATGTTCGTCTTCATCACCCACGACCGGGCCGACCGGCGGACGCTCGAGCTGTTCGCCGACCGGGTGATGCCCGAGTTCCGATGAGCCGACTCCGCCGACCGGGCCGACCGGGTCGACCGGGCCGGGGCTGAGCCGGTGGAACTGTGGGAGCTGGTGGCCCGCGAGAGCATCCGCGACCTGGTGGCCCGGTACAACGCCAACGGCGACGCCGGTCGTTTCGACCAGGTGCTCGCCCTCTTCGCCGACGACGCGGTCATGGAACTGGTCTCGGCGGCCGGGGAGGTCCGCCGGTACGAGGGCGTCGACCAGATCGCCACCATCTTCACCGGGACCAAGGCGGCCTGGGACAGCCCGGGTCGGCCGGGCGCACCGGCCCCCACCATGTCCGCCACTTCGTGGCCACCCACCAGATCGACGTCGAGGACGAGACTCGGGCCCGGGGCCGCAGCTACTTCGTGGTGGTGATGCCCCACGGTGTCGACCACTGGGGACGGTACGTCGACCAGTACGGCGTCCGACGGGGTCGGTGGGTGATCACCAGCCGCCGGGCCATCTCCGACGGCCAGGCCCCCGGAGGATCGTTCACCTGATTCCCAATTCGGCCAGGACCGATTCGGTGTCGGCTCCGAGCTCCGGCGGGGCCGGCCTGAGCCCCCTGCACCCGGACTGAGCCGGGGGGGCCGGAGACAGGCAGGACAGAGGCCCGGTCCCGCCGGCGCCGGTCCGGAGCGGCCGGGAACATCCGGCGGCCACGTCGGCCATGGACACATCGACGACCCATCCACCTCCCCGCCCGAGCGCGGCCAGCCCGGCGACGGTCGCCACCATCCCGCTCAGTGGGTCGGCGATGGCGTCGCCGCAGAAGCACGGCCCCCGTTCGTCCCACCCCACCAGCCCGCCGGCGGCGGCGGCATCGTCGCCGAAGGCCACACGTTGGGCCGAGGCACCCACATCCGAGGTCCCGTACCCGGTGATGGACAGCCACACCCGGGTACCACCCCCTCGCACCACGTCGTGGGCGACCAGGCCCAGCGGCTCCAGGGCGCGCGGTCGGGCCGCGGCGATGACGACATCGGCCCGGGACACCAGGGCCCGGAGTCTCCGGCGTCCGTCGGGGGTTTCGAACTCCAGGCCCACCGACGCCTTGCCGCCGTTCAACGACCGGAAGAACTCCGGCGGTCCACCCCGGGCGCCGTCGGGTCGCGACCAGGGACTCCACCTTCACCACCCGGGCCCCGGCCCGCTGCAACAGGCTCGCCGCACAGGGGCCCGGCCCACAACGAGGACAGGTCGACGACCAGGAGACCGGACAGGGTCGGCGGCGGAGAGCGGATCCCCTGGCCGGATCGACGTGACCACTGCCCCGGGGAGGCCGAGATCGAGCTGGTCGGTTCCGTCCGCTGCGTCCGCAGTCCGGCCCCGTTCGCCCACGGCGGCGACCGGCAGGCCGAGCAGGACGGACCGGCTGATCAACGCCCCGGTGGCCCGTCGGGCCACCTGGTCGGCCACCGCGGCCCAGTCCCCGGAGACGATCGGTCGGTGGGGCTCGAGCCAGGCGTCGACCAGGTCCCAGTCGTCGGGACGGGCCAGGTTCACCGCCAACCAACCGTCGGCCACCGGCATCAGGTGCGCCGTCCCGCCGCAACTGATCTCGCCCCGGCGGTCGAAGCCGCTGAGGACAGCCCGCTCCGACAGTGTCGCCACCGGATCGATGGACACCCGGTGACCCAGGTGGGCCGAACGACGTTCGAGCTCTGCGGCCAGGATCCCCGCCGCATCCACCAGTCCCTCGGGAGGTGGCAGAGCCGGGCCGTCGGGTCGACCCGAGAGGGAGCCCATCACCGAGTCGGCCCACGCCTCCGCCAGGCCGACCGGCTCGGCGTGTGCCCCGGCCCCCGGTCCCTGCCCACCCTCGTCCATCCCGAGGCAAAGTACCGGGTGACCATGGTCGGCGCCACCGGGGACCCGGCCGTCCCGGGTCGACCCGGCCGAGCCGGGACGGGCCGGCGATATCGTCGGGCATGCAGACGATCTCCTCTCCCGCCGATCTCGGCCCGCTTATCGACCAGCATCTCGGGTCCAGCCAGTACCTCGACATCACCCAGGAGCGGATCAACCTCTTCGCCGACGCCACCGGCGACCACCAGTGGATCCACGTCGACCCCGATCGGGCCGCCGAACGGACCGTTCGGGGGGACCATCGCCCACGGCTATCTGACCCTGGCCCTGGGGCCGGAGCTGTTGCACGACGTGGTCACCTGGCAGAACGTGCGCATGGGGGTGAACTACGGGCTGAACAAGGTCCGGTTCCCGTCCCCGGTGCCGGTCGGCTCCCGCATCCGGCTCGGAGCGGTGCTCCGCGACGCCGATGAGCTGGAAGGTGGCGGGGTCCAGGTCCGGCTGGAGCTCACCTTCGAGATGGAGGGGGCCGCCAAGCCGGCCTGCGTGGCCGAGCTCCTCCTGCGCTACTTCTTCGCCGAGGGGACGGGGTCGTGATCGGACGGCCGATGGCCGGACCGGAGTCTTCGCTGTCCGAGAACAGACTTTCTCATGTAGCCTGAACTCCACAGACCGGGAAGCTGGAGCAGGGAGGGACCAACGTGGGAAAGCTCGAAGGAAAAGTCGCATTCATCACCGGTGCGGCACGGGGGCAGGGGCGTAGTCACGCCATCCGGCTGGCCCAGGAGGGTGCGGACATCATCGCCGTCGACATCCTCGACAACATCTCCAGCATGAACTATCCGAACGCCACCCCCGAGGACCTGGCCCAGACGGTCAAGGAGGTCGAGTCGCTCGACCGCCGCATCGTCGCGGCCAAGGGCGACGTCCGCATCCGCGAGCAGCTGAAGACGGTCCTGGACGACGGGATGGCCAAGTTGGGCAACGTCGACATCATCGTGGCCAACGCCGGGATCCTGTCCGGACGCGACGACACCCTCTGTGGCGGCTTCGTCGACGTCACCGATGTCGACCTGATCGGGGCCATGAACACGGTGGCCGTGTCCCTGCCCCACCTCCAGTCGGGCGCCTCGATCATCGTGACCGGGTCCACCGCCGGCATGATGAAGGGGACCACCGAGATGATGGGCAACACCGGCGGTGTGGGCTACGCCTGGGCCAAGCAGACGGTGATCCGCTTCGTCGAGGTCCTGGCCCTGCAACTGGCCCCGGCCATGATCCGGATGAACGGTGTCCACCCGACCAACTGCGACACCGATCTCCTCCACAACTCCGACATCTACCATTCGTTCCGCCCCGACCTGGAGAACCCCACCCGGGAAGACGCCATGGAGGCCTTCCCCTTCATGCAGGCCATGCCCATCCCCTACATCGACCCCCTCGACGTCAGCCACCTGGTGGCGTTCCTGGCCAGTGACGAGTCCCGCTACATCACGGGTATGAACATCCGGGTCGATGCCGGAGGGATGCTGAAGGCACCACCGGCCCTGGGCTGAGCACTTCGACCGCCAACAGATATTCGATATCCCGCTGAGTACCACTCGGAATCGAAGCGGGACGAAGGAGAAGTAGCAATGGAGATCAACGACATGGTCATGGTGAGCGTGGACGACCACGTGGTCGAACCGCCGGACCTCTTCAAGGGCCACCTGCCGGCCAAGTACGTGGACCTGGCCCCGAAGTTCATCACCAACGAGGACGGCACCAACGCCTGGCTCTACGAGGGCAACGTCCTCCCCAACGTGGCCCTCAACGCCGTGGCCGGTCGGCCCCCCGAGGAGTACGGCCTCGAGCCGACCTCTTTCCAGCAGCTGCGTCCCGGCTGCTACGACATCGACGAGCGGGTCAAGGACATGAACGCCAACGGGGTCCTGGGATCGCTCTGCTTCCCGTCCTTCCCCCAGTTCTGCGGCCAGCTCTTCGCCCGCACCGAGGACAAGGACTTGGCCCTGGCCCTGGTGCAGGCCTACAACGACTGGCACATCGACGATTGGTGCGGCAGCTACCCGGGCCGGTTCATCCCCTGCCCCCTCCCGGCCATCTGGGACCCGGAGGTGCTGGCCGCCGAGGTACGGCGCACGGCGGCCAAGGGCGCCCATGCGGTGACCTTTTCGGAGAACCCGTCCAAGCTGGGCTGGCCGAGCATCCACTCCGACTACTGGGACCCGTTCTGGAAGGCGTGCAGCGACGAGGCGGTGGTGGTGTGCATGCACATCGGTTCGTCCTCCGACATCGTCATCACTTCGCCGGACGCCCCCATCGATTGCCTGATCACCCTGACCCCGATGAACATCGTGCAGGCCGCAGCCGACCTGGTGTGGTCGCCGGTGCTCCGCAAGTTCCCCGACCTGAAGGTGGCCCTGTCCGAGGGCGGCATCGGCTGGGTGCCGTACTTCCTCGAGCGTGTCGACTACAACTACGACCGCCACCACCTGTGGACGGGACAGGACTTCGGGGACCAGCGTCCGAGCGAGGTGTTCAACCAGCACGTGCTCACCTGCTTCATCGACGACCGGTTCGGTGTGGCCAGCCGGGGCTATCCTCGACATGGACAACGTCATGTGGGAGTGCGACTACCCCCACTCCGACTCCACGTGGCCGACCGCCCCCGAAAAGCTGAACGAGAGCATCAGCACGGCATCTCCGACCACGACGTCGACCGGATCACCCACCTCAACGCCATGCACCACTTCCACTTCGACCCGTTCACCACCCTCGGGGGCAAGGAGAACTGCACGGTCGGCGCCCTCCGGGGCCAGGCCGTCGGGCATGACGTGTCCATCAAGGCCAGGAACCTGGACAGCATCGGGAAGCGGGGCACCCGGTCGGTCGACCTGTTGTCCGTCGCGTCGTCCTCGAACTGACTCCCCCCGGCCGGCAGCTCCAGACGTCGGTCTCCCACCGTCCGACCAGCGACGCCCGACGTCGCCGACCAAAGGATAGAAATCATGGCCAATGCCCTCTCAGGCTTCCGAGTGCTGGAAGTGGCGTCGTGGATGTTCGTCCCCTCGGCCGGGGCGGTCCTGGCCGACTGGGGCGCAGACGTGATCAAGGTCGAGCACCCGGTGACCGGCGATCCCCAGCGGGGACTGTCCTCGATGGGGCTGATCCCCGGCGGGGACGGCGCCGTCAACTACATCATCGAGCAGCCCAACCGGGGCAAGCGGAGCATCGGCATCGACATCAGCACCGACGGCGGCCGCGACCTGCTCTACCGGCTCGCCGCCACCTCCGACGTGTTCCTCACCAGCTTCCTCCCCGCCGTCCGCCAACGGCTGCAGATCGACGTCGAACACATCAAGGCGGTGAACCCGCGACATCGTCTACGCCCGGGGCACGGGCCAGGGACCGCTCGGACCCGATCGCGAGAAGGGCGGGTACGACGGCGCCTCCTTTTGGGGCCGGGGGGCGGTGGGAAGCGCCCTCAAGCCGGGCGACGCCGAGTTCCCCATCGGCGGCCGGCCCGGCTTCGGTGACCTGGCCGGCGGCATGGCCATCGCCGGCGGCATCGCCGCCGCCCTCCTCCAGCGGGCCACCACCGGCGAGGCGCCGGTGGTCGACGTCTCGCTGCTGGGGATCGCCATGTGGATGCTGTCCCCCGACATCGTGGCCTCGGGCCTCTACGGCGGCGATCCCATGCCCAAGTTCGACCGGAGCTCGTCGCCCAACCCGCTGGTGGGGAGCTACCGCACCAGCGACGGGCGCTTCATCACCCTGATGATGCTCCAGTCCGACCGGTTCTGGCCCGATTTCTGCAACCACATCGGCCGACCCGACCTCATCGACGATCCCCGCTTCGCCGACGGAGCGGCCCGCTACACCAACGGCAAGGAGTGCGTCGCCATCATCGACGAGGTCTTCGCCTCGAGGACCTACGAGGAGTGGAAGCAGGCGCTGGCCACCCTGGAGGGGGTGTGGGCGCCGGTGCAGCTGCCGAGCGAGCTGGCCGACGACCCCCAGGTCGGGGCCAACGGCTACCTGTCCCACGTGGAGCGGGAGGACGGCAAGTCCTACGACCTGGTGACCAATCCGGTCCAGATGGACGAGACCGGCGACCAGCTGGTCCCCGCCCCCGAGCACGGCCAGCACACCGAGGAGATCCTCCTCGAGCTCGGCCTCGAGTGGGACGAGATCATCGCCCACAAGGACGCCGGCGCCATCCTCTGAGCCGGCGGGGCGGCGGGGCCGGCGGGGCGACCGGTCCGTGCTACTTGGGAGGGAACCGCAGGGCGCCGTCGAGCCGGATGTTCTCCCCGTTGAGGTAGGGGTTGGTCACGATGCTCTCGACCAGGCGGGCGAACTCCTCGGGCTGGCCCATGCGCTTGGGGAAGATGATGCTCTCGACCAACTTGGCCTTCAGCTCCTCGGGTGCGCTCTGCATCAACGGGGTCCCCATGGTGCCCGGGGCGATGGCGCAGACCCGGATCCCCACCGGGGCCAGGTCCCGGGCCAGAGGGAGGCTCATCCCGAGGATGGCGGCCTTCGAGGTGCCGTAGGCCACCTGGCCGGTCTGGCCCTCGTACCCGGCGATGGAGGCGGTGTTGACCACCACGCCCCGCTGCCCGTACTCGTCGGGCTCGTTGCCGGCCATGCGGGCGACGCACAGGCGGGTGACGTTGAAAGTGCCCACCGTGTTGAGCTCGATGGTGGCCCGGAACGGCTCCATGTCCATGGGGACGTTGTCCCGGGACAGGGTGCGGCCGCCCATTCCCCCGCCGGCCACGTTGACCACCACGGCCAGAGGAGCCATGGCCGAGGCGGCGTCGACGGCGGCACGGACGTCGTCGTCACTGTTGATGTCGCCGCCCACGGCCTGGCCCCGCTCGAGCTCCTCCACCAGTTGCTGGCCGGCATCGAGAGCCCGGTCGAACACCACCACCTGCATACCCAGGCCGTCGAGCGCGCCGCACCGTCGCCGCCCCGAGGCCACCGGCCCCTCCGGTCACGATGGCCGACCGTTGCGTCCAATCCATGCTTCCTCCTGTCGTGGTCTGTCGTTGGTCGTGGGCTGGCGGGGCCGGAAGCTCCGGTCGGGCGGATCACGGCCCTCGGGCGGGCAAGGTTGGCTAGCCACTCCGGTCCCGCCGGTCCCGGGGCGATGGTGGTCGGTACTCAGGCGCCTGCCGCGGTGAAGACCATCGGGAAGTGGTCGATCGACCGGATGGCCGGGGTGTAGACGAGGGTGTGACCCTCGGGCACCGAGTACTCGGGTATCCGACGGTGCCACTCCCGCAGAGCCACCCGGAGCTCCTGGCGGGCCAGATGAGAGCCGAGACACCGGTGCACCCCGGCACCGAACGCCGAGTGCTGGTTGACCTCCCGGTCGAACCGGACATCGTCGGCGTCGGGGAGGTCGGCCTCGTCGGTGTTCACCGAGCCGATCAGCACCATGACGTTGTCACCCTTCTGGACCGGGCACCCCGCCACCTCGGTGTCCTCCATGGCCACCCGGGCCACGATCTGGACGGGGGTCTCCCACCGGAGCAGCTCCTCGATGGCCGCCGGAATGACACCCTCGTCGTCGACGATGCGCTGGCGCTGGTCGGGGTGGTGCACCAGGTAGCCGAAGATGCAGTCGAGAGTGGCGGTCACGGTGTCCAGCCCGGCGATCAGGAAGAGGAAGCAGATGTCGAGGATGTCCTCGCGGGTGAGCTTGGTCCCGTCGACCTCGGCATCGAGGAACCGACTGAGGATGTCGTCCTCCCGCCGGCGCTCCCGCCGGTCGAGGATCTCGTTGAAGTACTCGTAGATCGAGTCGGCCGTGAGCTGCTGATGGTCCTGGGCGGCCTCGCTCCCGAACTCGGCCCCGACCACCAGGTGGGGCCGGATGATCCCGTCCTTCATGGCCAAGAATCGGGGCAGCTCGTCGAAGGACAGCCCCAGCAGGTCAAGAAAGACCCGGGACGGGAACGGGATCGAGAACTCGCTGGCGAAGTCGACCTCCCCCCGGTCGATGAACCCGTCGATCAACTCGTTGACGGTTCGGGCCACCGACTCCTCGATCAGCGCCATCTGGCGGGGGGCGAAGATCGGGTCGAGAAGCTTGCGGTACTTCTTGTGGTCGGGAGGATCGATCTGGAGGGGGATCAGGGGCCGGAGGTTCTTCAGGTCCACGGCGTCGGAGTTGGAAGAGAAGATCTCGGGGTGACGGAAGACCTCCTCGGCCTCCGCCTTGCGGGTCACCATGACGCCCATGCCGTCGATCGGTATGACCGGCATGGTGTCGCGTAGCACCTTGAACAAGGGCTGGGGATTGGCCGCCGTCTTCTCGTCCATGAGCGAGATAAAGCTCCCGCCGTCATCTGCCCCGTCGTCGTCCATCAACACTCCTGTCGGCCGGAAATGGTCGTTCTCATAGTGGCACAGCCGTCAACTGGGAGCGAGCGCCCTTCCGGGTCCGGCCTCGCCCACCGGACCGGTGGGAACGGTCCGGGGTCGACTCACACCTGCACGACGACCTTGCCGGTGTTACCGCCGCTGAACAGCAGGTTGAGGGCGTCCACTGCGTGGTCGAGCCCCTCCACCACGTGCTCACGGTGCTTGATGGATCCCTCGAGGACCCAGCCGGCCATGGCCGCCTGGGCCTCGGGGAATCGGTCCAGGTAGTCGAGGATGAGGAACCCTTCCATGCGGGCCCGCCTGGTGATGAGGCTCAGGTAGTTGCGGGGCCCCACCGGCCGGTCCTGGTTGTACTGCGAGATGGCCCCGCACAGCACCACCCGGGCCTTCAGGGCCAGATGGCCCAGCCCGGCGTCGAGGATCTCCCCGCCGACGTTGTCGAAGAAGACATCGATGCCGGCCGGGCACACCTCCCTGATCCGCCGGGAGACGTCCTCTTGGCGGTAGTCGATGGCGTGATCGAACCCGAGCTCCCCGGTCAGCCAGGCGCACTTCTCGGCGGATCCGGCGATGCCGACGACGGTCGCCGCACCTGCGATCCGGGCCAGTTGGCCGACCACCGAGCCCGTGGCTCCCGCCGCCCCGGACACGACCACCGTGTCGCCGGCCACCGGTCTGCCCACGTCGTAGAGACCGAAGTAAGCGGTCAGGCCGGTGACGCCGAAGACGCTGAGGGCCAGGGCGGGATCGACGCCCGGCGGGATCGTGGTCATCGACCCGTCGCCTCCGTCAGCCAGCAGGTAGTCCTGCCATCCGGTCATCCCGAACACCAGGTCGCCGGGCTGATAGGCGGCGGTCCGACTGGTCACCACCTCGCCGATGCCACCACTGCGGACCACCTCGCCGATGTCGATCGGTGGGAGGTAGCCGGGCGCGTCGTCCATCCAGGTGCGGATGGTGGGATCGATCGAGAGGTAACGGACCCGGACCAAGGCCTGGCCCTCGGCTGGCTCGGGGGCCGGTTCGGTGTCGTCGAGCCGGACGTTCTCTTGGTTCACCAACCCGGCCGGGCGGGAGACGAGCAGGTAGCGACGGTTGGTCTGGGTCACACCCGCATTCAATCAGACCGTCGGCCCGACCTCTTTGCCGTGGCCCATCCGGTCGAAGAGGCGACCCGGGCCCGGGCCCAGTGGGCTAGATCGAACGGTAGAGAGCGTCGATGAGCGCTCGGTTCCGTGAGCTCTGCCAGCGGGGGATCACATGGTTCATGGCGTAGCCGAATGCCACCCCGGAATGCGGGTCGGCGAACCCGACGGCGCCGCCGGTGCCGAAGTGCCCGAAGCTGCCGGGGAACGGGCCGAATGGTCGCCTGGGGGTGGTCGGTTTGAAGCCGAGCCCGAAGGTGACCTCTTCCCCCAGCACCGGGCAGTACCCCTGTGACTGGGGCGACGTCGCTTCGGCCAGCAGCTCGGGCGACAGCAGCCGACCGGGCTCCAGCAGGGCGGCGTAGAGCCGGGCGATTCCGCCGGCGGTGCCGTGGCCGTTGGTCGAGGGAACCTCGGCTCGGCGCCACTCCTCGGTGTTCACGACTCCCATCGACGAGTAGCCCGGCGGATTGAAGTACCCGAGCATCGTCATCAGCTCGTTGCCGGAGAGATGGGCGAACCCGACGGGCCCGGTCATGGTCGACGCCTCCACCATCACCTCGGCACAGCGAAGCTGGTCGGTGGAACCGACCCCGAACCACACGTCTGCCCCCAGCGGTTCAGCAACCGCCCGGAGCCGGGGGCCGCACATCTCCCCGCTCACCCGGCGGACGACTTCGCCGATCAGGTGTCCATAGGTATTGGTGTGGTAGGCGTGGCGCGTCCCCGGTTCCCACCAGGCGTCGGTGGCGGCCACGGCGCCGGTCATCCGGTCCCAGTGCCACAGATCGTCGTTGGTCAAGGACTGGCGGATGGCCGGAACACCGGCGCGGTGGCACAGGGCCTGTCGAAGTGTGGCCGACCCCTTTCCCCCCGCCCCGAACTCCGGCCATACCGAGGCCAGTGGTTCCTCCAGCCCGATCAGACCGGCGTCGACCAATTGCAGGGCCAGCAGCGCCACCAGTGGCTTGCCGACGGAGTAGAAGTTCACCAACGTATCCGGCTGCCACGGGCGCAACCGGGCCCGGTCGGCCCAGCCTCCGACCAGATCGACCATCACCTGGTGATCGACCAACACGCATACGGCCGCTCCGACCTCGCCGCGCTCGGCGAAGTTGCGCTCGAACTCGCGGCGAACCGCACCGAAGCCGGCATCGCAGTACCCGCTGATCGGTGTCTCCATGTCGGCAGTCTCCCACCGCCGACCTTGCCGTGACCGGGTGCCGAGGGAGTGGGATTGCACCGACGGGCGGGACTCGGGCGAGGAGCGTCCGCCGGTTGCCGGCCCAGCCCGGGGGAACCGGCCGGGGATCACTGCCGCTCAATCGTCAATTGCCGTACAGCCGCGACACGTTGACCAGCACCGCCGTGCGGCGCTGGTCGGCCATGGCCGCGTCGTAGGCCTCCCAGTCGTCGTGGGTGCCGCCGGCGGCTGTGAACACAGAGCGAAGCAGCAACCGGACTCCCTCGGCATCGATGTCGGGGGAAGGGTCGTCGGGCCCCACCAGCTCGGCCCGGCCTTCGGCCGTGGCCCACTCCCATCCGGCCCGGAACGTGACACTCAGCTGGGGCCGGGCCCGGAGGTTGGACAGCTTCGTCCTTCCGTAGGTGACGAAGCCGACCACGTCGGCACCGGTGACCGGATGGACCAGGACTCCGGCGTTGACGACAGAGGACTGGATGGTCAGATCGGAGCGAAGCGTCGAGACCACGGCCAAAAATCGATCGCGGTGGCCGATCCCGATCACATCCTGCAGCGTCGTCATGACGCACCTCTCTCTCGCTCCGGTCCCCTCCGCCCCGCTCCGTCCGATCGAGGATAGGCCGCATCCCGTCCCCTGTCAGACGACAAAAAGTGCATGGAGGGCACCCTGTGCGCCGACCCGGGCCAACTGAGCAGTCATCGTGGACCCGACGAGGTCGACGCCCTGATGCCCGTTGCGACCGCAAATCCGGATGAGCAGGCCGCCGATGTGGAGTACTTGCCCAACTTCTGCCCCGGTGCTCGTCCAACTGATCTCGGACAACGAATACCTTGATATGAGAATCCAACAGCTTGGCTACGGTTCCGGGTCGCCCTCAAAATCGATCACGGCGGCCGCCACCCTGTCGCTCGTCGTGGGAGGGATGCTCCTCGTGTGGTCGAGCTACATCCACTTCCACCTCTGGCAGAAGCTCGGCTACCGCCACATCCCGACCATCGGACCACTCTTTCTCCTGCAGTCCATCGCCGGACTCCTGCTCGGAATACTCGTCATGGCGGTTCGGAGAGTGTGGGTTGGCCTGTTGGGCCTCGGATTCGCACTTTCAACGATGGCCGGATTCCTCATATCGGTTGAACACGGGTTGTTCGGATTCGAGGACTCGTGGTCGGCTCCCTTCGCTCATCAGGCCTTCGAGGTCGAGACTGCCTCGATCCTCGTCTTCGCTGTGGCCGTGGCGCTTTGCATCCTGGGATCGACGCGGAACGCATCCACGCCGCTCCGGAAGGCGAGATGACGGGTTGAGCGGGGGAGCTTGCTGGTGCGGCGGATCGGAAGGTCGGCCGGCCAGCAGGCCCGATGGCATGGCTACCTTCTCGGCTCGTACCGCATCGCCACTGCCCCCGAGCCGAATTCCAGCCGGCTCACCAGCCTCAAGTCGACATACTTCTGCAGCCCCGCGAACAACGTCGGCCCGTGGCCGGCCAGCCTGGGATGCACCACGAACTCGTACTCGTCGATCAATCCCATCTCCGTCAGTGCCAGTGGGAGCGTCACACCGCCGACGAACAGCCCCTGGCCCGACTCCCACTTGAGTTGCTGAACGGCCTTGCTCAGATCCCCGCGCACGAGCTCCGCGTTCCAATCGACCTGCTCCAGGGTGCTCGACACGACGTACTTCTTTGCCGCGTTGATCGTTTGGGCGAAGGGTTCCATCCAATCAGGTCTAGACCCCGCCGGAGCCGGCGGCCGCCACGCCGATTCCATCATTTGGTAAGTCACCCGGCCGAGGAGCAGGGCGTCAGCCTGGTTGAGGTTCTCGACCGCGTTACGATGCAATTCTTCGTCGGCGGGGATGGCACGATGATCGCAGCACCCGTCCACTGTGACATTGATGGAGTAGCGAAGGGGCCGCATGTGGCCAGAGTACCGCCGGCGGATCGAGCGCCGAGACCGCTCGCCAGTGCGCGTCCACCGAGTCTGTCCGTCGATGACGTAGCCGGCTGGCCGCGGCGGGAACCGCGGCTGGGCATGGGGCCGTGACCGGTCGATCGGGACCCGATGGCCGGATCAGCCCTTCGTGTAGTCGGTCAACGGGCGGGCATTGCTCAGCGGGCTGAAGGCGTTTGGCACCGGGTACTGGCCGAGCACGAAGTTGAGGATGGCGGCGTGCTGCATCTCGACCGGCTGGATGCTGGCCGCCACCTTGATCGACGAGGTGGCCTTGACCGCGCTGACGGCCGATTGGTAGGTCGCGGCGGCTACGTCCTCGAGCATGAGGGCCAACTTGGCCGCGCCGGTGACGTCGGTCACCTTGGCGAAGTCGGCGGTGATGACCGGGGTCAGCACCGGGTCCGGGGACGTGATGGCCGGATGCCCGGCCGCCACGATGGCCGAGTTCCAGGCCTGGGCGTGCTGGGTGTGCTGTGCCTTGACCGTGGTGGCGAAGGTGGCCACCGCCGGGGGCACGGTTCCGAGCTTTCCGGCGTTGGCGGCGGTGAGCACGTCCCCGTAGGCGGCCACGGCCAGGTTCTCGAGGCTGGCCGCCAGGGCGGCCACGGCCAGATCCCCGGTCAGCTTGCCCGAGGGGACCGAGCCAGATGATCCGCTGGTGGTGGTAGGGCTCGACGAACCCGAGGAGCAGGCGGCCAGTACCGCCCCTCCGGCCAGGGCACCGGCCCCGATGAGAAAGCCCCGTCGGCTGGTGCGGGACCGTTCGGTCCACTCGTCGATCGCCCGGTTCATGGCCGGCATGCCGACGTCGTTGTGGATCTGCTCGAGGTCGCCGGTCATGACAGTGAGCTCGTGCTCGGAGATGGCCATGACTTCGGGAGTGCGGTTGCGACGCCTCATGAGAGTGCTCCTTCGGTGGCCGGGACGGGCCTGGTTGGTGGGATAGAACGCGTCGGGGAACCCGACGGATCCGGCGGCGGCCGGAAGTTCGGCCGACATTGGGAGGCAGGGCGATGAGCTGGGCGGCGTTGGCAGCCAGCAGGGCCTGTACGGCCAGCAGGATCGAGGCGTGTTGGGCCTCCACCCCCATGATCGAGGCGGTGACCTTTTTGGCATTGGCGTCGGAAAGCGCGGCCACGTCGGCCACGTAGGTCTCGGCCGCCCCCTGCTCCAGCTCCAGCGCCAGCGCCACCACCGGAGCCGGGGAGGTCAGCCCGGGCACCGCGGCCTGGACGACCTTGGCCAGCGCCGGGTCGGGGTTGGTCTGGGCCTTGCCCCCGAGGCCGGTGATGGCGGCGTTGAACGCCTGCGAGGTGCTGGCTGTGCTGTTCCATGGTGGTGGTGGCGAACGCCTTGACCACCGGATTGGCCGATGACCCACCGATGAACGGAAGGGTCAACGCGGTCTTGTAGGTGGCCACGGCCAGTACCTCGATCGAAGAGGCCGTCTGGAGGATCTGGACATCGGTCGGCGACGCGGCGAACGCCGGCGATGCGAACAGCGTCTCGAAGGCGCCGGCGATGCCGGCGGCGGCCAGGATGCCGCCGCCGAAGAGCGCCCCGGTCAGGAGCTGAGATCGTCGGTCGGCCACCTCGCGGGACTCGTCGAGGTCGACACCGCCGTGGGCCCGGGCCTCGTGGCCGGTCTCGACCATCTCGTCGAGGGCGACGCCGGTGGTCGTCCATGGCGTCGTGGTGGAGATCCTCGGACTCCTCGATCAGCAGGCCCATGGCCCGCGGATCGACGTCGACAGCACCCTCCTCCGGTCCGGTCGGCTCCGCGTTCAGTCTTCCTCTCATCGTCTTCCTCCTGTTGTCGGTGCTGCTGGTCGGTGATTCCGCCGCGAACGTCGAAGGTGCTGTTGGGCACGGCCGTCGTCGGTCTGCTCAACCCGAGACCACGAGCGTCCCGGTCATGTACTGATGGATCATGCAGAAGTACGTGTACGTTCCCGGGGTCTTCGGAGCTGTGAACGTCTTGGATTGACCGGATGCGATATCGCCGGTATCGAAGGCGCCGTGGGCTGGCGGTGAGGGTGTGCGTCACCTGGTCCTTGTTGGTGACTGTCACCGTGGCACCCGGGGCCACGGTGATGGCTGTCCGGCGAGAAGGCGAAGTTGTGGATCGTGATCGAGTCCGCGCTCGGACCACTACCCGATGAAGTACCCGACCGAGACGTGGAAGAAGACCCCGCGGTGCTGGCCGATGTACAGGCCGCCAGGGCCAGGGCCAGCCCAACCAAGATCACAGTGAGAACGGGTCGGGCGCGAAACGTCTTCTTCCGGAGATGAAGGCGTGGGGCTGTCTCGGTGTGCAGATCGTCGGTCATTGACCAGTATTCGATTCCAGCGAGATTCTGGATGACTCCTCGGGCCCGGGTCGCTTTGCACTGTGTCCTCCGACAATTTCTGCCGTGAGAACGGGATCCGTCGGTCGAGCATGTCGCCGGCCACGGAGGTGGGCTCGAGCGGGCAGTGATTTGAATCCCCTGCCCGGTCCGTGGGTACACTGCCGGGGCGCGGTCCTGGGAAGGTAAGGGTGAGATGAGGGTCCACCGGACATTCTCCCCGGGTTCACATCGGGCGCTGGCACGGGGGTGGCGGATCGTGGTCGGCCTCATCGTGGTGCTCATCGGTTCGCTGGCCCTGCCAGTTGCCGCCCACACGGCCGGAGGTGGTGGCCGCACCGCCGGCCGGCTGCTGCACCAATCGACGTCACCGGCCAAGAAGGCGGACGCCAAGACTCCTTTCCCGGCGACCGGTTACTTCTCCATCGGCCACAAGGACGGCCAGTCGTTCTTCGTGACCCCGACCGGCGAACCCTTTTTCTCCACGGGCATCGACCACGTCTCGTCGGACCCGGACACCGACCAGTCGACCGGACAATGTCCCTACTGCGAGACCATCCAGAGCCAGTACCCGAGCGCAGCCGCCTGGGCCACGGCGACGGTGGCGCAGCTCCGTTCCTGGGGCTTCAACAGCCTCGGGGCCTTCAGCGACGACGGCACCTTTGCCAGCCAGATGCCTTACAGCGTCCAACTCGGCATGGCGAGCGGCGATGACTGGTTCGCCCCTTCGTTCGTCACCAACGCCGACCAAGTGGCGGCCACCCAGGTCGCGCCCCTGGCCGACGACCCCAACCTCATCGGCTGGTATACCGACAGCGAACTCGACTGGGGCCCGAACGGGAGCGACCTGGAAACACAGCTTCAGCACTATCTGGCCCTTCCGGCCGGCTCGCCGGGCCTGGCCGTCGCCCAGCAGTACGTCGGGAATCCCAACGGGTTCGTCTATGCCCTGGCCACTCGATACTTCCAGGTCACCACGGCCGCCGTACGCATGTACGACCCCCATCATCTGATCCTGGGCGTGAAAGCCGAGGGTCAGGAGATCCAGCCCCAACTGCTCGAGGCGGCGAGTCCCTACATCGATGTCTTCAGTATCGACGACTACCAGCTGATGCCCGGTCTGGCTCAGGTCGTCGATCGGATCTGGCCCCAGTACCTCCCGGTCACGGCGACATTCAACAACTTCGAGAAGTACCTGAAGCGCCCCATCATGGTGGCCGAGTACTCATTCATCGCCACCACTCCCCAGACACCTGACACCGTGCCCGGGGTGTATGCCGTCTATCCCGATCAACAGGCGCGGGCGGCCGCATACACCGACTACATCGCCCCTCTGTACGAGCACTCTCGGTGGGTCGTCGGCGATGAATGGTTCGAGTATGTGGACGAGCCCGAGGGCGGGCGGTTCGACGGCGAGAACAACAACTTCGGGGTGGTGGACGTCGAGAATCAGCCTTATCAGGACCTGGTGGATCAGATGGAGATCATGCATTCTGTCGCCCCCGACCGCATCGATCAGACCGGTCCGGCCTGCGACTCGTGGGCGGACACCTCCTCCGGGGTCACTTGCACGGCTTACCTGCCCAAGGAGACCTATCCCCTGAGCATCTTCAGCTCCACCGTTCCCGACGCCACCCAGGGGATCGAGTACTCCAACTACGTCATCACCATCGGCGGCGAACCCAAGTACTCGTTCTCACTGACGGAGGGATCCTTACCCGATGGGCTCAGGTTCAGCGCCAAGACCGGCCTCGTCTCCGGCAAACCCAAGGTCTACGGAACTTTCAAATTCACGGTGACAGCCATCGATTCGACATCCCCGACACCACAGACGTCCACCGAGGTTGAGTCGATCACGATCGCTCCGAGGGAGGTGGCGGTCCGCACGAGCAAAATCCGCCCGGCCACGGTGGGTAAGGCGTTCTCTCAGGCCTTGGTGGCCAAGCGAGGGGCGCCCCCCTACACCTGGGCCACGACCAGCGGCGCGTTGCCGCCCGGCCTGACCCTCGAAGCCGGCGGCACAATTCAGGGTGTGCCCACCACCGCCGGGAGCTTCACCTTCACCGTCCAGGTCACCGATTCGTATGATCCTGCCGATACCGCCACTCGGACCCTGACGCTGACGGTGGCGGCCGGGTAGCTCGTTCGTCCTGACGTCCGACGACGATCTCGCCGGCGGGCCATGGCCGAGATCGGACACCCCGGCTCACCCAGCCGCTGCCATCCCCACCGCCGGAGCGTTGAGATGTCTGCCGGCCGCCGAGCCCAAGAACGGAACGTTGTAGGAAAAGGCCCCACCATCCGAAGCAGTGAGGTAGTAGCCGGCGCCACCGACGGTGGCGCTGATCCCGACCATCGGGGCATTGAGGTGCTCGGCTGCGGCCGAGCCATGGAAAGGGGCACCGTAGGCGAAGACGCCGCCATCGGCGGCCGCCTCCCAGTAGCCGCCGGTGGCCGAGTCGACACTGAGGCCGACAACGGGCGCCTGCAGGTGGGCCAGCGTGTTGGCGCCTCCCTGGTATCTGGCCTCCCCGAAGGCGTAGACCGCACCGGTCGACGACACCAGGTAGTAGCCCCGGCCATCGGCGGTGGCGGCCATGCCCACCACGTTGCTCACGTGCTGGCCGAGGCCGGGCACCGAGCCCTCGAACGGAGCGTCGAAGGCAAAGATGCCGCCATCCGATCCCACCAGCCAGTAGCCACCGGTGAGGGGATCGGCGGCCATGCCGACGATGTCGGTGACCCGTTCGCCTTGAGTGGGCACGGAGCCGTGGAAGGCCGCGTTCCCGTACGAGAACACCCCTCCGTCCTTGGCCGCCAGCCAATAGCCCATTCCATCCGATGTAGTCGCCATGGCGACCATCGGCTGGTTGAGCTTCACCCCCCCGGTCGAGCCGTAGAAGTTGGAACCGAAGGTGAAGACACCCCCGTCCCCGCCAACGAGGTAGTAGCCCCGAGACGACGGGTACGGCGGTGAGGGGTTGGGGGCAGCAGACACGCTGACGGCACGGGTGCTGGTGGCAGCAGGTCCGCCGTTGTTGCTGACGGTCTGGCCGGTAAAGGTCTGGGTAGTCGACGTGCCGGCCGAGTCGGTGACGGTCAGGGTGGCAGTGTAGGAGCCGGGGCTGGCGTAGGCATGGGCGGCGGTCGGCACTGACTCGGTGGCACCAGCTCCGTCGCCGAAGGTCCAGGCATAGGACGTGATCAATCCTGACGGAGCGCTTGACGCCGAGCCATCGAACGTCGTCGGAGAGCCGGCGGGGGCAGACACCTCCGTGAAAGCCGCGGTAGGTGCCTGGTCCGGCGTCACCGCGATACTGCCAGGATTGGCACCGACGGGGACGGGAGTACCGGCGGTGTTGGTGGCGGTGTGGATGGGGGTAACGGTGTTGGCTCCAAGGTCGGCCACATAGGCCGTTTGACCATCGGGGGTGATGGCGATGGCGTCAAACGTGGTGCCGACGGAGATGGGAGTACCAGCGGTGTCGGTGGCGATGTCGATCGGGGTCACGGTGTCGTAGTAGTTGACGACGTAGGCCACCTGGCCGTTGGGCGTGATGGCAACGGCGTCGGGGTCGGATCCGACGGGGATGGGAGTACCGGCAGCATTGGTGGCGGTATCGATGGGAGTGACGGTGTTGTCGCCACTATTGGTGACAAAGACCGTCCGGCCGTCGGGGGTGACGGCGATCCCATTGGGGCCTGATCCGACGGAGATGGAAGTACCGGCGGTGTTGGTGGCCGTGTCGATGGGAGTGACACTGTTGTCGTAACCGTTGGTGACGTAGGCCGTCTGGCCGTCGGGGGTGATGGCGATCTCATTGGGGCCGGAGCCGACGGGAATGGGAGTACCGGCGGTGTTGGTGGCGGTGTCGATGGGGGTGACGCTGTTGTTGTAGAAGCTGACGACGTAGGCCACCTGGCCGTTGGGGGTGATGGCGATCCCGTTGGGGCCGGAGCCGACCGGAATGGGAGTGCCGGCGGTGTTGGTGGCGGTGTCGATGGGGGTGACGTTGTTGTCGCCGAAATTGGTGACAAAGACCGTCTGGCCGTTCGGGGTGATGGCGACTCCGTGGCGGCCCGAACCGACCGGAATGGGAGTGCCGGCGGTATTGGTGGCGGTGTCGATGGGAGTGACGGTGCCGCCGTCATTGGCCACATAGGCCGTTGCGGGGGAGGCGGATGCCGCCGCCGGTGACACAGCCATGCCGACGGTACCGACCAGAGCCGAGACGACGAAGCCTCCGGCAGCAACGGCCACGATCGCCAGCCGCGGCCGTTCCGGGCGCCTTGTCGGTGCCGATCCAGGCCAAACTCGTTCCCTCATTCGCGCCCGAACTCCCCGACATCAGTGTCACGGCGATCGTGACCGGACCATCCTTGCATCGGGGCCGGCTCGTGACGGGGACCCGCGGCGTCCATCCCCTGGGCACGAACCGGACCACAGCCCCAAACCCAGCCGGGCGGCGGGATCTGTCCATCGGCGTCGGGCCGGCAACGCTCGGCGCGGTCTGGTGCCACCGTCGACCGATTTCGGTCTTCCCATTCCCGGGTGCTGCCCACTCCTTGACTAGGACAGCGTGGGCGCCCACCATCATCCGGTCCGACTCCCTTGGTTGGGGAGCAGCACCACCACCACCAGAGCGGCTATCGCCACGACCACGGCGGCGATCACGAGAGCCAGGTCCATGCCGGATACGAAGGCCTGGCGAGCCAGGGCGGCGAGGGCCTGGCCCTGCTTTTCCGGGGCACGCTGAGCCACAGCCAGAGCTGCCCCCACCGAGCTCTCGATAAGCCTCTGGACCGACGCGGGGACACCGGCGTGGGTGACAACTGGTTCGACCAGGTGCTGATATCGCAGAGTCAGTGCCGTGCCCAGGACGCCGACCCCCAGAGCTCCTCCGATCTGCATGGCGGTGTCGTTGGTGGCCGAGCCGACGCCGGCCTCCTCGATGGGGAGGGACCCCATCACTGACTCGGTGCAGGGGGCCAGGGCCAGAGCCACGCCCACTCCCAACACCAGGAACGGAACGATGCAGTCGGCGTAGGTACCGGCCACCGTGGTCCTGGACAACACTCCCAGTCCCACCGCGATCAGGGCCATTCCCGAGCCCACCACCAGCTTGGTGCCGATCCTGCGGGCCACCATGACCGACAGTGGGGCGATGAGCAGTAGGGCGAGGGCGACCGGGGCAATTCGTACGCCAGCCTGGAGAGGGCTGAACCCAAGGACGAATTGCAGGTACTGGGTCATGAGGAAGAACATCCCGAGAAGGGCGAACAGCACAAGGGCCAGGGCCGCGATGGCGGCGCTGTAACGACGCTGGGCGAAGAAACGGAGGGGCAGCATGGGATGGTCGATGCGCTTCTCCCACACAACGAACAGGGCGATCGTCACCGACGCTCCCACCAACGCCCCCACGATCAATGGGGAGGACCAGCCCCGGCCGGGAGCTTCGATGATTCCCCACAGCAACAGCCCGAGCCCGAGAATCGACAGCCCGGCGCCGAGCGGGTCAGGGCGGGTCGTGGACGGGTTCTTCGAGTTGGGCACCAACCAGATAGTGGCGAGCAGCCCGGCGAGGGCGATCGGGACATTGACCAAGAAGACCGAGCCCCACCAGAAATGGGCCAACAGGAATCCGCCAACGATCGGTCCGAAGGCGACCCCCAGTCCGGTCGTGCCCGACCAGATCCCGATGGCTCGAACCCGATCTCGCTCGGCGGTGAAGACATTGGTGAGGATCGAAAGCGTGCACGGCATGAGGGCTGCCGCTCCGACTCCCATCACCGCCCGAGCCAATGTCAGCCGATCAGGACTCCCCGACCAGGCCGCCAATGCCGATCCACCACCGAACACGACCAGACCGCCCATGAACACCCATTTTCGGCCGACCCGGTCTCCTAGCGCCCCGAGAGAGAGCAGGAGACCGGCAAAGACCACGGCATAGGCGTCGACCATCCATTGCAGTTGGGTGGAGCTGGCACCGATGCTCCGCACGATCGAAGGCAGCGCCACATTGAGAACGGTGTTGTCCAGGCTGATGAGCAACAAGGTGACGCACAGCACCGAGAGGGTGGCCCAGCGATGTCTTGTGCTCCCCGATGGTGCTCCAGACAGGCTGTCCGGTCGCGCCGAACCCCCTTCATGTACAGCACCGTCGAAAGGCAGTTCGGATCTCACCACATCAAGCTCTCTCTGAAATGGAATCTCGACATCGGAGCTTCGCTCGACCCAATCGATGCTCAACGTCGTCAAACGCTGAGCGGCCTCGACCCGGTCCTTCTCGAGCTACTCGGAGCGGTCGCCCACTTGCTTGAGTTGAGTTTACGAGTCTCTTGGACGACTCAGATCCTGCGCACGGAGCGAAAGGTGGAGCTAGCACGTTCCAAGTCGACAGCAGGCGGCCGAGGGTGTGTCACAACAGGGCTGAAGGCCCATTCGGAGAGCGTCTTGCCCGGGCCGCCGCGGGGCAAGGCGAGCTGATTCCCCGACATGGCATCCAGAGGAGCCACAACGCTACCCCCGCTCGCCATCCGAAAACTGCTTCCCTTCTCCCGTTCCGGTCCCGGGGTGACGGTGCACAACCAGACAGGCGATGACAACGGCCGCGGCCAGGATGCCGAGAGCGATGAACGGAAACTCGCTGTACGGGGCGGGCTGGCCGGGCTTGCAGATTTCGACGAACGGGACGAGGAGGGTGAATGACCCCAGGATTGGAATCGCCACGTGTCGGAAAGGCGAGAATGAGTCCCGGTGCCGATGCCACATGAAAAAGGGCAGCGAGAGCGTGGTCAAGAAGTAGACGAAGAGGATCACAATTGTCCCCAACGTCGAGCACTCAGCGTAGAGGCCGACGGGGTTCATCTCTCCCGTGTTGCCGGTGAGGATGTGGGTTGTCCACCAAACGCCGATGATTCCGAGCCCGACCGCAGCCATGACCAAGAGCGCGTTGACCGGAGTGTCAACCCCCGGTCGAAGCCGGCCGAGCCAAGCAGGGAGAAGACCGGTACGACCTCCATCAAACATCATGCGGGCCTGCGAGTTCGTGCCGGCGACCAGGGTAGCGATCACCGAGACGATGCCGGCCAGCCAGGCAAGAACGGCGATCCCGCCGAGGTAGTGGTCGGCCACACTGAGGAACGGGACCGATGAGCGACCGATGGAGGCTACGTCGTAGTTGAATCCGGTGACGGTGACATAGGCGAAGAACACGAATAGGGCGCCGGCTATCGCCACTGAGATGTACAGGGCCCTCGGAACCGTCCGCCTCGGAGCTCGGCACTCTTCGGCCAGGGCGGGCCCGTTCTCCCACCCGATGAACATGTACAGGGCCAAGGGAAACCCTGCGGAGAGGCCGGTCAGTCCCCCGGTGAGGCGTGCCCAGGAAAACGGCGCCACCGAAAGATGGGCTCGCTGGTCGACCAAGACCACGATGCACACCAAGACCATGACGCTCACCTGCACGAGCACGGCCACACCGACTGCGGTGGTCGACAGCTTGACGCCGCGGATAGTCAGCCAAATTGCGCCGACAGTGAGGACGAGAGCAAGTGGCCCCCAGGCCACATGCCACGATGTGTAGTGGGCGATGGTCAGCGCCACCATCCCGCCCGACATGGTGAACACCGCCGCCATGGCCACGGTGTAGCCGACTGTGACCAAAAGGGCGGTGGCGACGCCCGCCCTCGGTCCGAGCCCGGTCTCGACATAGGTAATGAAGCTCCCGGCGGACGGCTCCGCCTTGGTGAACTCAGCCACCGTTAGCGCGAGGAGGGCGACGGCCAGGCCCGCGGCGAGAATGGTTAGTGGGGCAGCTACGCCGGCGGTAACTGCGATCACTCCGAATGCGAAATAGAAGTCGATCCCCGGTCCGATGTTGGCGACCGTGGAGGCCGTCACGTCCGCAGTACCCAGCTGGTCGGATTTGAGGGTTTCGTTGCTTTGGGTCATCGGGCGCCGGTCGGCCGACGACTAATCGTCATTGGTCTTTGACCCCTGGGTTGGACATGCAACCGTGGTGAACGGCCAGAATAATTTCCAAAACAACTTTTGTGGTCCCGACCTGAGAGCTCTCATGTAAGGCACCGACCCGGACCCTGGGAGGCGGACCGAGCTCCTGACGCTCGCACTCGAAGGGATTCCGATCTGTGTCAGGACGGGCCTTGCGACATCTTGATGGTCGTGTCCAGGCTTATCAAATTGGCCGGCGAGGCTTCCCTGCTCGTGGCCCGCACATTTATGGAGTGAATGTGGGATGCCACGGGTGGTGCCCGAAACGGATGGAGGTCTTGATTGCCGTCACCAAAGACCGCGGAGCTCAGTGTCGACCGCACTGGAGACAGGAATGGTCGCGATCGGGACGGCTACATCAATCCCACTACGTATGGCCCTGTGGTCCAAGAGCTCATCCATGCTCGGCGGAAGAAAACGTGTCCGTTGGGCATAGCTGTGCTTGTCAGTCCAGCCGGCCGGATCCCCGTGGTGATAGCGCAACGGCGCATAGATGTGCAGGTGCTTTCGAGCCCGGGTCAACGCCACGTAGAAGAGTCGACGCTCCTCGTCCACGCTCTCCTTGTCACCCGTGGCCATGTCGGACGGAAAAGCTCCGTCGGCGGCATGGATCAGATGGACCACCGCCCACTCCCCACCCTTGGCCGAGTGCACGGTCGAGAGGGTGAGCCAATCGTCGTCCAGGGTCGGCTTTCCGGCCAGATCCCCGGTCGAAGCGGGCGGATCCAGCGTGAGGTCGGCAACGAAGCCTTCGCTGCTCTCATAGTCGGATGCCAGACCGGCGAGTGCGTCGAGATCGGCGAGCCGCGGCTCGGGATGGTCGTAACGGCGTCGAATCATCGGCTCCAGCGCGTGGCGCAGAGCCTCCACCTGTGTCCCGGGAGGGAGACCGCTGCACTGCATATCCCGAGCCCAGAAGCGATCTGGTTCAGATCCTCCACCGATCGGCGCGCGCTCCGTTCTCCCGTCGGATTCGAACAGAACGCGACCAGAGGATTCACACCGCCACGTTCCGGATTTCGCACGCCGAGGGCTTCGACTATCCGGTTGGCCGAGCCCGGTCCGATCCCGTCGGCCATTTGCAGCACCCGCATCCATGCCAGCTCGTCCCACGGATTGCCAACGATGCGCAGGGCGGCGAGCAGGTCGCGGACGTGGGCGGCCTCGAGAAAGCGAAGCCCGCCGAACTTGACGAACGGGATGTTGCGCCGTCCGAGCTCAACCTCGAGCAGATCGCTGTGGTGAGAGGTGCGGAACAGAACAACCTGGTCCTTCAGCGCGGTCCCCGACTCGTGGTGTTCCAGGATGGTCTGGCACACGGCCTCGGCCTGACTCTGCTGGTCCGGGCAGGTCGCCAAGACGGGACGTACTCCACCACTGTCCTCGGTCCACAGTTGCTTTCGATATCCCTCCCCGGAACCGGCGATCACTGCGTTGGCGAGGTCGAGGATGGGACCGGTCGAACGGTAGTTCTGCTCCAGAGTGATCGGTCGTGGCGCCGGGAAAGTGGGTGGGAAAGTCCAAGATATTGCGAACCGTGGCGGCCCGAAACGAATAGATGGCCTGCGCGTCGTCGCCCACCACGGTGACGCGAGCATCCCTGGACCGGAGAGCCCGCAGGATGTCCGCCTGCACGATGCTCGTATCTTGGTACTCGTCGACAAGCACATGGTCGAAGCTTGCTGCCAGCACCGGGCCGACATCGCGATCGAGAACCGCGGCACGCCAGTACAACAACAGGTCCTCGAAGTCCAGGAGGTGTTGGGCTCGCTTTCGCTCCGTATAAGGCCGAAAAGATCGTGCTCAAGCCTTCGGTGTCGTCCGCGCACCAAGGGAAGACGCGCAGGACCGTCTCCTCGAGTGCCACCTGACTGCTGACGACGCGGGAGTAGATGGCTGTGACCGTCTCGGTGCGGGGAAACCGACGGCCGACACTGGCGGCGATCGGGGCCGCGAACCAGACCGATCAGGTCCCGGACGTCGCCCTGGATCGAGCACACTGAATCCCTCGGCCAAGCCGAGAGCCGCCCGGTACCGGCGCAGGACACGATGGGCAACAGAGTGAAACGTACCCGCTTCCACCCGCCGTGCTGAAGCGGGATCCGCGATCTGCCCCGCTCGCCGGATCAATTCCGCAGCCGCACGGCGACTGAACGTGACAAGAAGAATCCTCTCGGGCGCCACCCCGTCATCGAGGAGCCGGGCCAGTCGGCTCACCAGTGTCCGGGTCTTACCGGTACCGGCACCGGCCACGATCAGCAAGGGGCCACCCTCGTGGTCGACGGCCGTTCGCTGCGCCTCGTTCAGTCCGTTTGCCCATTTCGGGGCCTCGGACACGATCGTGCTCGTCACGCCCGTACTCTAGCCCGAGTTACGAACACATGTTCGGCCCCTCTGACCCTCGAGAGGCCGTCAGGCCAGGCAGCTCGGCGCCGGACAACCGCCACCGATCCCGGGAAATCTTGCGTCTCACGTATTTCTTGCGTATTACGCAAGTTTCTGTTAGAGTGGCCGACATAGCCCCCACCCATCGGAAAGGAACCCTCCAATGTTGCTTCTCATCAATCACCGTTACCCCGCTCTCGGCGCCGTACTCGGCGTCATCGCCGCCGTCACGTTCATCGCCATCGGCGTGGCCACCGACCGATCCACGCTGGTGGTCATGGGCGCCTTCTCCATCGTTCTCTCGATCGCCCGTACCACCCAGCGCCGGCGGTCGGCCGGCACCGAGTGATTGGATGGCGACCGCACCCACGACTCCGGGACACTCACCTCTGCGGCGACGGGACATGCAAAAAGAGCAGACCCGGCTCGATCTGGCGCTGGCCGCGTTCGACTTGGCCCGAGCCCGCGGGCTGGTCAATGTGCGGGTCCCCCAGATCGCCGAGGCGGTCGGGGTGTCACCCCGGACGTTCAACAACTACTTCTCGAGCAAGGAGGCGGCAATCGTCTTCCCGACCACGCTTCGGGCGGGTCGGCTGGCGGAGGACCTGGCTGAACGGCCGGCCGACGAGCCACTCGCCGACGCGTTGGTCGCCACGGTGACTGGCCTCTATGGTCCTGAAGGACAGGACGGCCTGCCCGAAGGCTGGCTCGACGGCTTCCGCGGCCTGGTGGCGACCGAGCCGGCGTTGCACGGCGAATACCTCAAGGCCATGGCGGCGGGTGAGCGGGGCCTGGCCGATGCGATCGCCTCCCGCCTCGGTGTCGGCCCCGATGATCTCGAACCGCTCTTGCTCGCCGCGGTCGTCACTGCCGCTGAACGAGCCGCCGTCCTCCACTGGTTGCGACAGGCCACGAATCGGTTGCCGCTCGCCGATGTCGTCGGCGCCGCTGTTGCCATCGCCGTCCAGGGCATGACTGCTACCTCCGCTCAACCACCCAACCACCAACCACCACCAAAAGGAAAGAGGACTGTCCCATGAACTCAAACTCGACCTGGACCGGCCTGGTGCCGGTGGAGGACACAGCCCCGGCCGTCACCGACACGTGTGGACCCGGGAGGGGCGTGGTTTATCTCAATGGCTCCTAGGCCAGCCAGTCGTCCTGGCGGCGAGTGATTGCCGGACTCGGGAACGGATGGCGACACATCACCTATGACGAGCGCGCCCGCGGTCGATCGAAGAAGTCGGCGGACTATTCATTCGAGGCCTGCATCCGGGATATCGATGCCGTTCTTGAGGCGAGGGGTGTGGAGCAGCCCGTCCTGGTCGGGTGGTCCTATGGGGCGGCGCCGCGTTGCACTGGGCCACTCGGAACCCGGACCGCGTCGCCGGTGTGGTCATGGTTGACGGCGGCTATCCGTGGGACTACCTCGCCACCGTCGAGGGTGACGGCCGAGAGGAGATCCGGCGGATATTCCGAAAGTACCGATGGACGATGCCGCTGACCCGCAGGCTGGGTTTGGCCGCCAAGATGACCGCCGATCAGCATGCCGAGATCAACATCGAGCTCAATGAGATCGTCGCTGTCGGTGAACCCTTATTCGACCGCGTGACCTTCCCCATGCAGTTCATCGTGGCCTCGGGCGCCAGCCTCGGCGGCACCGAGGAAGGACATACGGCAATGCGTGCCACGTTGGATCCGGTGCTCGCCAGGAACCCGCACATCGAGGTGAGTGCGACGGTTTCGAGCAATCACTCGACCGTCGTGCGCAAAGATCACCTGGCCATCGCCACGGCCGTCCACGAAGTCGCCGCCCCCGGCTTGGCGTTGGTTAGTCGGTTGGAGATCGTCGATCGCCGTGAGGCGACGCTCGAAACGAGATTCTTCGACATTGGTGTGGTCGTCTACTTCCTCAGGAAGGTCATCTGGACGGTGCCGGACTTCACAATCGATCGATACGGGGATCAGCTCTTGAACCTTCACGGCCTTATCCAAAGGGACGGCTGCTTCATCGCCCATGCCCAGCGGTTCCTGATCGAGGCGCGCCACCCGTAGCTCTCACCCCGAATCTGCCGGAGCCCGAGCGAGGCTCTCGCCTGGTGCCTGCCCCAGGCGGACTGCGGGCAGCCAGCAGGCCGACCGTGTGGTTCTTGCTGCCACAGTGGAGCCTTTGAGGAGAGTCAGAACTCCTGCCCCAGCGCATCAAGAGGGGCCTTGATCCTAGGGGCCGCCCCAGACCCGACATCCTCGGTCGCCCGGGACACTTGATGATCGTTCATGGTCCGCATAGTTTTCTCTGGCAATGACCGACGTCGAGCACTTGGAGGAGTTCCCCGGTGCACTTCTTGCCTTCGTGCTTGAACTGCTCGCAGAACGGAAGGTCAATCGTCCGGGGGCGCCACTTACCCTTTCACCGGACGACCTCGCTTCTTCTTGGGATCTCGTGGCTGAGTCGACTGCACTGCCCGATCCTCCGGGAAAACCGGATGCCGGGGAAGAGGTTGCCAGCGCCTACTGGTATGACCAAGCGATGGCCGATCTCCTCGACAGTGGAGTTCTCTTGGAACTTGAGGATCACTGGTTTCGCGTCTTGGACCTTGAGACCGTGTTGCGATCCAGGGGTGGCCACTGAGGAGTCGCCGCACACTGGCTCCACAAGATCGAGCTGTGGGGCATGGTCCACTGACGGCCATTGTTGAGGTAAAGCACCGCCCCGAACCTGGAGCCTGGGAGGAGAATCGAACTCCTGACCTACGCATTACGAGTGCGTTGCTCTACCGACTGAGCTACCCAGGCGTGGAGGGACACGCTATCCGAAGCCCGGCCGATGGCGGCTCGATCCGGGCGAGGCCGGAACACCGGAGCTAACGGACGTCCGCTCCTGCTCCAGTCTCGGGCAATCACTTTCAGGCTTTCAGGAATTACCGACCGGCGGTATGTTATTTTGAAAACCGACAGGCGGATGATCCGGTCCGACAACTGGCAGCGACCAGCGTCCAATCACCGCCGTCAGTCGAGCATGCCTGACAGCTCGACCATCAAGGCATCCATCGTGAGTCCCTCGTTGGCGTTGCGTCCCAACGCCACCGAAGCCTGGCGGAGGGCTTCCACCTGATGCACCGCCCGTCGTGCCTCCGCCGACGTCCCATGGGTGTTGGCGCCGGCCTGGACGCCGGCGGTGGCGGTGGCCGTTGCCACCAGACGGTCCCGGTAGATGGTGGCCAGGGTGGCCAGACCGAACCGAAGGTCGTCAGTCCGCCAGCGGCGCTCCTCCCGCCGATGGGCGTCTTCCACCTGTTTGCGGCCGGGAATGCCCTTGGTGCCCGTCATCTCGGCCTGGTCCTCGAGTGCCGCCAGCTCTTGGGCGTGCTGTTGGCGCAACGGCGCCAACGCCTGGTCCGCCGACGCGATCAGCTCCGAAGCCACCAAGGCCGCCGCGGCCCCGGTACCGTCGAGCCGGGCCGGCACCGATCTCCACTCCTGCTGGCGGGCTACGAAGCCCGGATCACCCACCAAAGCCGGGCCCGGTCAGCCGCCCCCCCGACGCTCGGGCCACCGAGTCGGCATGGTCGGGGCTGACATCTCGGGCCACCAACCACGCCACCACATCTTCATGGGAGACAGGTCCGAAATTGATCTTGACGCACCGGCTGGCGATCGTGACCAGGCCGGGGGGAGCTCATCGGCCAGTAGGACGAAGACGGTGGCGGGCGGGGGCTCCTCCACCGTCTTGAGCAGAGCCGGGGCGGCCTTGTCGGCCAAGTGCACGTCTGCGACCACCAATACCTGGCGGGCCGCTTCCAGCGGTCGCCGCTGGGCCCGGGTGACGATCGAACGGGCTTCATCGATGTCCACCGAGGCACCGGTGCGCTCCACCACCACCAGGTCGGGATGGGTGCCGGCCAGAGCCCGACGGCAGGTATTGCACTGATTGCACCCTCCGTCGGGACACAGCAGCGCGGCGGCGAGGGCCCGCGCCGCCGCCCGCTTGCCGGATCCCGGAGGTCCGTGGAGGAGGTAGGCATGAACCGGGCGGCGGGCGGCGGATATCAGGTGGGACACCGCGCCCGATTGACCCACTACTTCCTCGAACAGGGCCGGCGAAGGGCGGACATCAGAGTCAGAGTGGGACGGATCCGAACCACCAGCGAGGTCGACGACAGGGTCGAACGATTCGAAGGATGCGCCCGTCGAGGAACCGTCGCTCACTGCTTCGCACCCACCGCCGGCGGACCTTCGACCACCGGACGGACACCCTCCCATACCGCCGCCGCCACCGTCTCGATGGAACCTGAACCGTCCACCACCAGCCACGGCGTGGTGGCCTCGTCGGCCAAACAACGGTACCCGTCGGCGACCCGCTGCAGGAATTGGCTCCCCTGCTGTTCGAACCGGTCCTCAGCCTGATGGCGTCGGCGTTGCCAGGCTTCGCTCACGGGAAGTTCCACCAGAACCGTGAGGTCCGGAGCCAGTCCTCGGGTCGCCCATTCGATCAGCACCTCGAGCTCGGACCGGGCGATGCCGCGTCCGTACCCCTGATAGGCCAGGGTGGAAGCCGAGAACCTGTCGGTGACCACCCACGATCCCTGATCGAGCGCCGGCTGGACCACCTCGGCGACATGCTGGGCCCGATCTGCGGCGGCCAAGAGGGCCTCGGTCCGGTCGTCCAACGGCGGCTGATCCCGGTCGAGCAGCAGGGACCGCAAGGCCGAACCCAGACCGGTGGCACCGGGTTCGAATGTCCACAGGGCCCCGAGTCGACCGGCCAGCAGATGGGCCTGAGTTGTCTTGCCGCAACCGTCGATGCCTTCGAATGCGATCAGACCGCCGCCGCCGCCGCCGGGCACACCGCCGGTCACTCGGGACTACTGGTCCTCTTCACTGCTGCCTTCTTGGCAACAGCCTTCGGGGCAGCCGCCTTCTTTGCACCCGCCTTCGCACCCGCCTTTTTGGTGCCGGTCGACTTCTTGGTGGCGGAGGGGGAAGCCTTCTTCTTCGCCGGAGCCTTCTTGGCGGCCGATTTCTTGCGGGTGGACGGGCCGGCAGCCCGTCGCTCGGCCAGCAACTCCGAGGCCCGCTCCACCGTGAGGCTCTCCACGTCGTCTCCCCGGCGCAGCGAAGCGTTGGTGGTGCCATCTGTCACGTAAGGTCCGAACCGGCCGTCCTTGACCACCATGGTCGCCCCGGATTCCGGATCGGCACCCATGTCGCGCAACGGCCCCTTTGCCGTCCGGTTCCCCCGGGTCTTGGGTTGCGCGAACAGGGCCAGCGCCTCGTCGAGGGTCACGGTGAGGATCTGGTCCTCGGTGAGAAGGCTCCGGGTGTCGGTGCCCCTCTTCAGGTAGGGACCGAACTTCCCGTTGTGGGCCACGACCTCCTCGCCGGAGCCCGGGTCGGTGCCGACCAACCGGGGAATGCGAAGCAGTTCCAGCGCCTGGTCGAGTGTGAGGGTGGCCGGTGACATGGAGGCGAACAGCGAGGAAGTGCGGGGTTTGGGTCCACCGTCTACCAGTTCGCCCAACTGCACATAGGGTCCGAACCGGCCCGCCTTCACCTGCACGGTCAGGCCCGACTCGGGATCCTCGCCCAGAACGCGGTCCGATGACGGGGCTTCGAGCAGCTGCTCGGCCCGTTCGATGGTCAGCTCGTCGGGAGCCAGATCCTCGGGGATCGACACCCGGTCGTCGCCCCGCTGCAGGTAGGGGCCGTAGCGACCGACCCGGGCCACGATGTCCTGACCGTCGGAGCCCACACCGATGGGGATGGAGTTGATCTCCCGGGCATCGATCTCCCCCAGATAGGTGCTGACCTCGCGCTTGAGGCCGAGACCGCGCACGTGGCCGGCCACCGTGGCGGTATCGGCCACACCGTCCCGGGCGCCGGCACCGTTCCCGTTGGCTTGGGCCGAGCCGTTGCCGGCCGTCAACGCCGCCACCCCGGCGTCGCCGTGCTCGGGAACGGTCCGAACGTCAGGGCCGGCGCTCCCGAAGTAGAACCGGGTCAGCCACGGAAGTGACTCCTCGTTGCCCGAGGCGATGGCATCGAGGTCGTCCTCCATGGAGGCGGTGAACCCGTAGTCGACCAGGTCGGCGAAGTACCGCTCGAGCAGGCCGACCACGGCGAAGGCGGTGAAGGAGGGAACGAGGGCCGTCCCCTTCTTCCATACGTATCCCCGGTCGAGGATGGTGGCGATCACGCTGGCATAGGTGGACGGACGCCCGACTCCCAGCTCCTCCATGGCCTTGACCAACGACGCCTCGGTGTAGCGAGCCGGTGGCTGGGTGGCGTGGGAGCCGGGTTCGAGATCGGCGGCCGACACCGGGTCGCCCTCGGCCATCGGGGGCAGATGCACCTCCCGATCGGCCAGTTCGGCCTCGGGGTCGTCCTCGCCCTCGACGTAGGCCCGCAAGTACCCCGGAAACTGGATGACCTTGCCCGAGGCGGAGAACTCGGCCTCGCGGCCGCCCACACCCTCGGGGCCGATCGAGGTCCCCACCAGACGGACTTGGGCGCTGGTTCCGGTGGCATCGGCCATCTGGGAGGCCACGGTGCGCTTCCAGATCAGGTCGTAGAGCCGGAACTCGTCACCGGACAGCGAGCGGGCGGCCTCGTCAGGGGTGCGGAACGATTCGCCGGCCGGCCGGATGGCCTCGTGGGCCTCTTGGGCGTTCTTCACCTTGCGCTCGTAGCGGCGGGGCTGGTCGGGCACGTACTGGGGGCCGTAGAGAGCAGACGCCTGGGCCCGGGCCGCGCCCAGCGCCTGGGCCGACAGCGTGGTCGAGTCGGTGCGCATGTAGGTGATCCAGCCGTCCTCGTAGAGGCGCTGGGCCACCTGCATGGCCCGCTTGGAGCTGAACCGCAGCTTCCGGCCCGCCTCCTGCTGCAGCGTCGACGTCATGAACGGGGCCGACGGGGAACGCCGGAACGGCTTCTGCGTCATCGACTTGACCGCGAACGGCACCCCGTCCAAGCCGGACGCCAGCGACCGAGCCTCGTCCTCGGCCATGACCACCACCGAGCCGGGCGAGGTCAGCGCCCCGGTGTCGTCGAAGTCCCGCCCCGAGGCGAGGGGCACGCCGTCGACCGCCGCCAGCGAGGCGGTGAACGACCGGGGCGTCCCGTCGTTCGGCGCCGCGTCATTGCCGCCGGCCGTGTGAAGGTGGCGTCGATGCCCCACCAGCCGGCCGACCGGAACCCCATCCGGGCCCGCTCCCGCTCGACCACCATCCGGGTGGCCACGCTCTGGACCCGTCCCGCCGACAGCCGGGGCATGATCTTCTTCCACAGGACCGGCGACACCTCGTAGCCGTACAGCCGGTCGAGAATGCGCCGGGCCTCCTGGGCGTCGACCAGGCGCCGGTCGAGGTCGCGCCACTCGTTGACGGCCCGCTCGATGGCCGGGCGGGTGATCTCGTGGAACACCATCCGCTTGACCGGTACCCGGGGAGCCAGCACCTCGAGCAGGTGCCAGGCGATCGACTCCCCCTCGCGGTCCTCGTCCGAGGCCAGATAGACCTCGCTGGCCTGCTTGACCAGCTGCTTCAACTTGGCCACCTGGACTTCTTTTCGGTGGAGACCACGTAGAGCGGCTTGAACCCGTTGTCGACGTCCACACCCAGGCGGCGACCACGCCTCCCCCTTGTAGGCGGCCGGGACCTCGTCGGCCCGGCGGGGGAGATCCCGGATGTGACCGATCGAGGACTCCACCACGTAGCCGGAGCCGAGCAGCCCGGCGATGGTCTTGGCCTTGGCCGGCGACTCCACGATGACCAGGGGCTTTGCCCCCGACCCGGGGCGCCGAC
>CAVVGQ010000011.1:0-151563 GCA_963747825.1 uncultured Acidimicrobiales bacterium | reverse complement strand
AGCACGACCTCGAAGAACCTCTCGGAGGAGGGGGCTGGCTTCGTCAACGGTCATCGGGCAACCTCGGCTCATGGGTCCCGGCGCGCCCGGACGGGGCGCCACGCCGGCACGAATCTAGTCCCGGGTCCGCCTCCTGTGATCGGCCCGACCGACCGGTTCGATCGTCGGGCCCTGCTGCCTCTCCCCGCCGCCACCGGACGTCCCGGGTCGGCGGCGGCCGTCACTCGGGACCGGGTGGGGGACGCTCACCTATCGGTTTTCCAAACTATTGAGGTCCACGAGAGGACCGTCCCCGACCTGGGGGTTGGACAGTGCCCATCGTTGGGGTCCTTTCCCTTCGGGCTTTGTTGTCGACGGTCGAAGCGACGAGAGAGCCGCCGGACCGAAGTGACCGAACTCCTGGCCCGGCTGTCGCTGAATCCGCAAGTTTTCCAAATAGCGTACCGACAGTACGTTATTCGCGAACCAGCACGCCGGCGCTCACCTACCGCCGCGTCGTGCCCATCATCCGTTACAACGTTGGTGAGGACGGCGTGGCCCGTTTGGTGCTCGACCGGCCCGAGGCCAAGAACGCCCTCAGCATCGAGATGCGAGACGAGATCGTCGAGCGGGTCAAAGAGGCGCGCTCGGACCGGGCGGTCCGGGCCCTGCTGGTGACCGGTGTCGGGGACGCGTTCTGTGCCGGCATGGACCTCCGGGCGTCCACGGTGTCGCAGGCCGGCGGGGAAGGGTTCGACCCTCGGGCCACCAGTGAAGCGCTGCGCAGCGGAGTGCAGACGTTCATCCGAGAACTGTGGGAGCTGGACAAGCCGACCGTGGCCGCGGTGAATGGCACGGCCGTTGGGCCCGGGGCCCACCTGGCTCTGGCCTGTGACTTCGTGCTCGTCTGCGACCAGACCAGGTTCATCTGGTCCTTCGCCCGGTGGGGTCTGGTGGTCGATGCCGGGGGCGCCTACCTCCTCCCCCGCCTGGTGGGACTGCCCAGGGCCAAGGCCATGGTCATGCTGGGCGAGGGAGCCCGGGGCGAGGAGGCGGTGACGCTCGGCCTCGCCTACCGCTACGTGGCGGACGCAGACGAGCTGGACCGCGAGGCGACCGAGCTGGCGGCTCGCCTGGCGGCAGGACCGACCCGGTCGCTCGGACTGTCCAAGCAGCTGTTGAACGCCACTTTCGAGACCGACCTGTCGGCGTCACTCGATCGTGAGGCCCAGGCACAGGCCATGGCCACGGTGTCCCCGGAGATGGCCGAGGGCATGGCCGCCTTCAAGGAGCGACGCCACCCCGACTTCCGGTCCGCCCGCTGACGGGCCGCCCGGGGCACCCGGCCCGCCGCACCATCACGGGTCGGAAGGGTCGGCGAGCAGCAAAGCGGCGAGGGCGGCGCGATCGGGCTTGCCCAACGAGAGGGTCGGGAACGAGCTCAATCGCCGCATCCGGTCCGGAGCCTTGAACCGGGCGATGCCTTGGCGGGCGCACCACGACCGGCACTCGTCGAGCCCGAAGGTCGCACCGGCGACGGCGACCACACAGGCACCGACCCGCTCACCCAGCCGGTCGTCGGGGTAGCCGAGGACCACCGCCTGTTGCACCGCCGGGTGGGCCTCGAGGACCCGCTCGACTTCGGCCGGGACCACGTTCTCTCCGCCCCGGATGATGATGTCCCGGGTGCGTCCGACGATGGTCAGCCATCCCTCCGCATCCAACGTGGCCAGGTCGCCGGTCCGGAACCAGCTGCCGTGCATCGCCGCCCGGGTCTGGGCGGGGTCGGCGTAGCCGGCGAACAACTCCGGGCCCCGGAGCTCGAGCTCGCCGGGAGCGTCGTGGGGAGCCGGGCGCCCGGTCCGGGCATCGATGACCCGGAGCTCGGCCTGGCTGACCACATGGCCGTCGGTGTCCCGTGCCTTGTCCGGTGGATCGTCCCAGGCCGAAGTGGTGACAGTCGGGGCCTCGGTCGAGCCGTAGGTCCGCTTCACCGTGGCCCCGAACGCCTCCCGGGTGGACTCGACGAACGCAGGTGCGACGGTCATCGATCCGCACGAGATGATCCGGAGGGTCGACATGGCCGCCGCCGAGAAGCCGGGGCCGGAGGCCATGCCCGAGAAGTAGACCGGAGGCCCGATCATGAAGCTGATCCGGTGATCGGGGACGAGGAGGTTGGCATGTTCGGGGTCCCAACGCTCCATCAGGACCGTGCGCATCCCGACCACGGTGGGAAGGAGCAAACCGCTGAGCAGCCCGGAGATGTGGGCGAGGGGGGCGGGCATCAGCACGGCGTCGTCCGGTCGGAGGCCATGGGCGCCAGCCATGGCCACTGCCTTGTAGGCCAGGCCCCGGTGGGTGTGGAGCACCACCTTCGGCTCACCGGTGGACCCCGAGGTGAACAGGGCGACCGCCACGTCGAAACCGCGGGGCACGCTGTCGTGCACGGGCGCTCCGGCCATCAGCCCGTCCCAGCCGGAGGTCCCGGCGCCGACTCCAACTGCTCCGGGCAGCCCCTCCAGGTGGGAGCCGGGTCCGGCCAGCAGGAGCCGGGGCTCGACGGCGGCGACCATGCCGGCCACCTCGGACGGCCCGACCTGGTGGTGGATGGGCACGGCTACGGCTCCGATGCGCCAGCACGCCCTGAACAGCAGCACGGCTTCGATGCGATTGGGGAGCTGCCACGCCACCGCGTCCCCCCGCCGGACCCCGGCCCGCCGGAGCCCACCGGCCAGCGCCGCCACTGCCGAATTCAGCCAGGGAGCGTCGATTTGGCCCGAGGAGTCGCTGAGGACGGCGCCGGCGGGCAAGGTCGCCCGGCCGGCCAGTACGTCGAGGGTGGCCACGTCCCAGGCGCCCCCGGGCCGGAGATAACGGGCGCGGCCCGGCTGACGGAGCGTCGCCCGGAGCTTCATCGGGGACCGGCCCGGTAGTCCCGGGGCCGACTGGCCGGGAGGACGATCAGGCCAGCGTGGAGACCAGCATGCAGCCGCACGTGTTCCCTCCGCCGGCGGCTACCGCGGCCACCTTGGGCCGGGATGCCACCTGTCGCTCACCGGCCTCGCCCCGCAGTTGGACGCAGGCCTCGTGGAGGAACCCGTACCCGTGGAGCCGGCCGGCGGACAGCTGCCCGCCGTGGGTGTTCAAGGGGAGGGGACCGTCGCGCCCGATGCGTTGACCGCCCTCCACGAAAGCGCCGCTCTCGCCCATCGGGCACAGGCCCAACGCCTCCAGCCACAGCAAGGTGAGGAAGCTGAAGCCGTCGTAGAGCTCGGCCAGCTGGACGTCGGCCGGGGTCAGTGAGGTCCGGGTCCACATCTGGGCGGCGGCGTCCGCCCCCACGGTGCGGGTCAGGTCGTGGATCTGGTCCCAGCTCGGCCGGTCCCGCATGGCCGTGCCCATGGCCTCGACGTAGACCGGTTGGTTGGGCAGGTCCTCGGCCAACTCGCGGCGGGAGACGATCACCGCCGTCGCCCCGTCGCAGGGGACGTCGCAGTCGAACAGGCGCAGGGGGCTGGAGATCATCCGGGAGGCGAAGTAGTCCTCGAGGGTCATCGGATCCCGGTAGATGGCCTTGGGATTGAGGGCGGCGTTCCGGCGGCCGTTGAGCGGGATCTGGGCCAGCTGCTCGGGGGTGGTTCCGTACCGGTGCATGTGGGCCTGGGCGTATTGGGCGATCCAACAGGCCGCCGAGGCCGAGCCGAACGGCAGGTACCACTCCATGAAGCCCGAGGCGTAGAAGCCGCCAGTTCCCATCCCGACACTGGCCCGCCCGGCGCTTCCCTGGGCGCTGCCCTCCCACACCGACCGGAAGCACAGCACGTGATCGGCCAGGCCCGCCCCCACCGCCAGGCAGGCCTTCATGACCGATCCGAGTTGGCCGGCCGTCTCGATGCCACTGTCGTGAAAGTTGACGTTCAGCCGGAGGGCGTCGATGACGTCGGTGGCGGTGGCCCCGGTGAACCCGCGCGGCGTGCCCATCGGCCCGGGATAGGTGGACAGCCCGTCGATGTCGGACAGGGTGAGCCCGGCGTCGGCCACCGCGGCCAGGCAGGCGTCGAGGGTGAGCTCGAGCGGATCGACGCCCAGCCGCCTCCCGATGTCCGACTGGCCCACACCGCTGATGGCGCAGCGCGTGTTCGAGAGGTTGGTCAACCATTCGAACCACCTCCGGGGATCGGCTCGAAGAGCGGGAGCCAGACGTCGCCGTTGACGTCCTCTCGATGGTCGAAGGTGACCTGCACGTCCATGCCGATGTGGACCGAATCGATCGGGCCGTGCACGATGTTGGTGGTGAGGCGCAGCTCCGGCTGTTCGACGATTGCCACCAGACCGATCACGTAGGGGGGGTCGAAGCCGGGGATCCACTGATGGTGGTTGACGGTGAAGCTGGCCACGGTGGCCCTCCCGCTCACCGCCTCGGGGGCGATGTCCTTCGACCCGTCGCGGGGCAGATGGGAATCGGTGGGTGGATGTAGTAGCCGCACTGCTGGCAACGGAGGAAGACCAGGTTCCCGTCCCGACCGCCCTGCCAGAAATGGCGGTTCCGGTCCGTGAGCTCGGGCAGTATGCGAAAGGGCGCATCGGCTATTGTCATCTTCTTCCTTCCTCCGGGTCCGGCACCAGCAGGGCACCACCGGGTCCGGCACCAGCAGGTCCGGCACCAGCGGGTCCGGCGGGGAGGATAACCGCTATTCTCGCCCGGCCCCGTCCGTCCGGGGGAACCGACGCGCCAGCGCGGCGACGGTGGCCGCGGCACCCCCCACCGTGCCTGTCATCCCCGAAAACGGACGTGCTACTTTGCGGTCCTGAACGAGTGCAGCCGGCGCACCGACCAACCGGATGCCGCCAATGCCACCGGGAGGGGATCGGAATGGACATCGACGCAGTGATCCTCGTGGGGGATGACGGTCACACGGCGGCAAGAGCGGAACCGTGACCGACGACGAGAAGGCCACCGGGGTGTCGACCGTCGACCCTGACGACTTCATGAACGACGACCTGGCCGCCGAACCCCAGTCGTTCTACCGGCGGATCCGCGACGCCGGCGGAGTGGTCGACGGCCCGTTCGGCAGCCGCCAGGTGGTGCGTCGGGCCGAGGTGGAGTTCGCCCTCCAGCATCCCGACCTGTTCTCCTCGGCCATGGAGGCCGTGGACCTGGGCCAGAGCGTTCCGCTCATCCCTTTGCAGGTCGACCCGCCCGAACACTCCAAATACCGAAAGCTGCTCGATCCGATCTTCGCCCCCAAGCAGATGAACGCCATCGAGCCCCTCATCGCCCGCATGGTGAACGACCTCATCGATCCCCTGGTCGAACGGGGGTCCTGCGAGCTCACCACCGACCTGGCCGAGCCCCTCCCGTCCACGGTGTTCCTCGGGCTGATGGGCCTCCCGCTGGCGGACCTCGACATGTTCCTCGGGATGAAGAACGGGATCCTGCGTCCGGCCGGCGACGACCTGGAAGCCATCCAGGCGTCCCAGCGAGCGACGGCCGCCGGTATCGAGTCCTACTTCGCCGAGGCCATGGTCGAACGGAAGAAGAAGCCCCGGGATGATCTGCTCAGCCGGTTCCTGACCGCCGAGGTCGACGGCGCCCGCCTGACCGAGGAGGAGATCCAGGGCATCTGCTTCCTGTTCATCTTGGCCGGGCTCGACACCGTCACCGACTCGCTCGAGTGCTTCTTCGCCTACTTGGCCCAGCACCCCGGGCAGCGCCGGGCCATCGTGGACGACCCCGCCATCATTCCGGCCGCGGTCGAAGAGCTGCTCCGGTGGGAGACGCCGGTCACCACTGTCGCCCGGGTGGTCGCCGCCGACGTGGAGCTCGGGGGATGCCCAATGCACCGCGGGGACCATGTGGGAGTCATGATCGGCTCCGCCAATACCGACGAACGGGCCGTTCCCGACGCCGACACGGTCGACCTCACCCGGCAGCCCAACCGGCACCTGGCCTTCGGCGGCGGGGTGCACCGGTGTCTCGGCTCCCATCTGGCCCGGCTCGAGCTGCGCACCACTCTGCGGGAGTGGCACCGCCGCATACCCGACTACGAGCTCGCTCCGGGAACCGAGCTGTCCTACGGGATGGGCCTCCGCCAGGTCGACAGCGTGCCCCTGGTGTTCCCGCCGTCCGTCTCCCAGTGAGCCGATCCGGGGCCGAAGCTGTGGCCGCCCCGGGGGCGACCCGGCTGTGCGGACCGTCGGGTTGAAGGGGAGGGAAACGCCGCGTGGATCTGCAGCTCAGTGAAGACCAGGTTCTGTTCGACGAAACCACCGCCCGCTTCCTCGAGGAGACGTGCCCGGTGACCACCGTGCGCGAATGGGCGGAGAAGGAGCCGGCCGGCTTCCCGCTCGAGTGGTGGCGTCGTGGGGCCGAGCTCGGCTGGACCTCGCTGCTGGTCCCCGAGGCAGACGGCGGGGGCAGCGTCTCGGGTCACGGACTACTGGATCTGGTGTTGGTGGCCGAGGAGATGGGCCGACGGGTGTCCCCGGGTCCGCTGGTCCCCGCCAATCTGGTGGCTTCGGCCCTGGCCCGTTCGGGGAGCGCCGAGCAGCGCCGGTCGATCCTGCCCGGCATCATTGCCGGCGAGGTCATCGCCGCCTGGTGCCAGGCCGAACCCGGGGTCCCGTGGTCATCGGGTCCGCAGTTACGAGGGTCGCTCACCGGCGGCGGGTTGGTGCTGGACGGGGTGAAGGGTCCGGCGGAAGCGGGGGCCGAGGCCGACTGGCTGCTGGTCACGGCCTCGGTCGACGGGGCGCCCACCCAGGTGCTGGTGGAGGCGAACGCTCCCGGCGTGGTCGTAGAGCCCGCCGGCTCGCTGGACCTGGTGCGACGTTTCGCCTCCATCACCTTCACCGGGGTGAGGGTGGCGACATCGGCAGTGGTCGGCGAGATCGGTGGCGCCGCCGCCGAGATCGACCGCCTCGTCCGACTGGCGGTGGTGCTCCAGTGCAGTGAAATGGCCGGTGCTGTCGACCGGATGCTCGACGTCACTCTCGAGTACGCGTTCGACCGCTACTCGTTCGGTCGTCCCCTCGCCTCCTACCAGGCCCTCAAGCACCGGTTCGCCGACCTCAAGCTCTGGGTGGAAGCCTGCCTGGCCACGGCCCAGGCCGCGGCGGCCGCCACGGACAAGGAATCGGACCGAGCCGGTGAACTGGTGAGCGCGGCCAAGTCCTACATCGGCGACCACGCCCCGGCCATCCTCCAGGACTGCGTGCAGCTCCAGGGTGGGATCGGGGTGACCTGGGATCACGATCTCCACCTGTACCTCCGCCGGGTCGTCCAGGACGCCGTCCTGTACGGAACGCCGGCCGACCATCGGGAACGGATCGCCGACCAGTTGGGCCTGGACCACGACGGGGGGGACCACGATGGCTGACCCGACCGCGGCAGCGACCACCGTCGCGTCCACCGCCGATCCCGACGAGCTCGAGGCGTTCCGGCTGCGGGCCCGGGACTTCCTGGCCCGATCGATGCCCCTGTTGGGGGACCGGAGCAACTTCGACCTGATGAGGGACGACCAAGACGGCGAACGGGCCCGGGAACTTCAAAAGATCCTCTTCGACGGAGGGTTCGCCGGTCTGTGCTTCCCCGAGGCCTACGGCGGCCAGGGCCTGTCGCGCTCCCACCAGACCGCCTTCAACCAGGAGGCCGCTCCCTACGAGATGCCCATCCTGTTCAACGTGCCCACCTTCGGGATCATGGCGGCGACGTTGCTCGACTTCGGCACCGAGGAACAAAAGAAACGCCACATCCCGGCCATGCTGGAAGGGACCGAGCTGTGGGTGCAGTTCCTGTCCGAGCCCTCGGGCGGGTCGGACCTGGCCGGGCTGGTGACCCGGGCCACCCGGGACGGCGACGTGTTCATCCTCAACGGCTCGAAGATCTGGAGCTCGGGTGCCCACCGGGCCGACTACGCGCTGTGCCTGGCCCGGACCGACTTCCACGTGCCCAAGCACCGGGGTCTCACCTGCTTCATCGTCAAGATCCACCAGCCGGGCATCGACGTCCGCAACATCAAGATGGTGAACGGGTCGAACGAGTTCTGCCAGGAGTTCTTCGACGACGTGGCCATCCCGGCCGCCAACGTGGTGGGCCGGGTCGACGACGGGTGGACGGTCGCCTCGCGGCTGTTGTTCCACGAGCGGGACGCCGTCGGAGGGGGGTCACCCTTCAGCAGCGGAGGGGTGGGTCGCGGTGAACGGGGAGGTGGCCGGAGCGATCTGGTCGAGCTGGCCCAGGCCACCGGGAGGACGGACGAGCCCCGGGTCCGTCAGCTGCTGGCCGAGGCCAGGGTCAACGAGCTGGTCGGCGGCCAGCTGGTCCGCAGGGTGACGACGGGGATCCGTACCGGGGCGTTCCCCGGGCCGGCCGGTTCACTGACCCGTCTGTTCGCCGCCACCAATTCCGAGCGTCGCTTCGACATCGCACTGGAGATCGCCGGCTCCGGGGCCGGTGCCTGGCGGTCCGACGACCCGGCCGGTCTCCACGGGGTCGAGTACCTCATGCGCCAGGGCGGAAGCCTGGGGGGAGGCAGCAACGAGATGCAGCGCAACATCATCAGCGAACGGCTCCTGGGCATGCCCCGGGAGTACGCCGCCGACAAGGACAAGCCCTTCGACGAGGTACGCCACAACCCCTCTCCCAGCCGGGCCGACTGACCGACGAGCCGGGCCCACCGGCAGACGAGGCCGGCCAACGGGCTCCGTTGGTGCGCTTCGGTCCCCGGCCGTAAGATCGCCACCGGCCCGGCCCCGGCCCCCACACTCGGAAAAGAACTCGAAATGAACAAGGAGCGCCACATGTCCAAGTCAGACGCGCCACGCTCGGGATCGGACGTCGCCGCGCTCATCCTGCGACTGGCCATCGGCCCGATGATGGTCATGCACGGCATGAACAAGGTGCGTGGTCCCGGTGGCCTCGAGGGCACCACCCGGTACTTCAAGTCGCTCGGACTGCAACCGCCCCACGTCCATGCCCGGGTGGCGGCGGCCACCGAGATCGGCACCGGGACCCTCCTGACCCTCGGAACCCTCACCCCGCTGGCTTCGGCCGGAGTGATCGGCGTGATGACGGCGGCGGCGGCCACCGATCACAAGGGCAAAGGGTTCTTCATCTTCAAGGGCGGTTGGGAGTACGTCGGTGTGGTGGGGGCCACGGCCGCTGCGATCTCGGCCCTCGGTCCCGGCCGCTACTCGCTCGACGCCGCCCGGGGGAAGAAGGGGGGCGGTCTGCGACGCGCCCTGTTCTCGATTGCTCTGGGGGTCGGAGCCGCGGTCGGAATGCTCGTCTCCAGCCAGAAGGGTGACGATCCCGTGGACGAGGTGGTGGTCGACTCGGACTCGGAGTCGGACTAGGGCACCCGGCGGCGTGAGGCCGGGGCCCCAGGCGGTGGAGCACCCCCCGACCAGGAGATTCCCTGTCGGGGCGCCCGCCCCCTCGGGATGGCACCCGGCTCGAGGAGCCCGGCGGTGTCGGGCTGGAGGGGGCGGTCCGGTGGCGGCCGGCGCCGTCAAGCTGTGTAGGGTTCTTACATGGCCGATCAGGCGGTGTTCTCCGATCTCGCAATGGAGTACATGCCGGCCTTGTACACGGCCGCCCTCCGGATGACCCGGAACCCCGCCGACGCCGAAGACCTCGTCCAGGAGACCTATCTCAAGGCCTACCGGGCCTTCGCCAGTTTCGAGCTGGGCACCAACCTCAAGGCGTGGCTCTACCGGATCCTCACCAACACCTACATCAACACCTACCGGGCCAAGAAGCGCCGACCCGAGATCGCCGATGTCGAGGACGTCGAAGACCTCTACCTGTACCGCCATCTCTCCGGTGAGCAGTCGGCCGGGCTGGGGCGGAGTGCCGAGGACGAGGCGCTGGACCGGTTCACCGACACCGACGTCAAGGCGGCCATCGAGTCCCTTCCGGACACGTTCCGGATGGCCGTGCTCCTGGCCGACGTCGAGGGATTCTCCTACAAGGAGATCGCCGAGATCACCGATGTGCCCATCGGAACCGTCATGAGCCGGATCCACCGAGGAAGAAAAGCGCTGCAGAAGGCGTTGGTAGATCGTGGAAGCAGTCGGGGCCTCGTTGGGGCGACGGACGCCAGGTAGGGAGAGCGCCACCAGTGGGAGACAGGGAAGCGTCGAACGATCCGGCAGTATTGGCCGGCCGCCAGGGGGAGCCGAAAGCGGGTTTCGTCGACTGCGACGAGTCGATCGAGCGCCTCTACTTCTACCTCGACGGTGAGCTGACCGAGGAACGCCGGATCGAGATCACCCGGCACCTCGACCTGTGCGGGCACTGCGTGGGTGCCTACGGGTTCGAGACCGAGCTGCGCCGGGTCATCGCCAGCCGGTGCAAGGACCATGTGCCCGACGAGCTGATCACCCGGGTGGCGGACGCCCTGCGCGACGAGCACGGCCGCCAGAGCAACTGAGCTGTCGCCGACCCAGTCTCCGGCCCGCGGGTGGCCGTCCGGCCCCGGCCGGCCCGGGTCCCTACACTGGACCTCGTGGTGACCGATATGCGAAGTGATCCTGAGCTACCCGGGCCCGATCGACCCGGCGCCGTGGCCTGGGACACCGCCGAACGCGTGGCCGGCTGGGTGGGGAACCGCAGCCACCTGCCCGTCCCCTACCGGCCGGACCTCCTCCAGGCCGACTTCGAGGAGCTGACCGCCCAGGCCGAGGAGCTGGTGGCCGAGTCGACCGGGCTCCGGTCCGCGTCGGGACCGGCCCGGGCCCGGGTCACCGACCGGGCCGGCTGGGTACACGCCAACGTCTCGAGCTTCCAGCGGCTGCTCGGCCCCCATCTGGACAAGCTCGACCCGATGCGGCTGACCCCCTCCAACAAGGTGACCGAGCGCCTGGCCGCCCCGCTGGCCTCGGCCGGCCGCCTGGCCACGGGCACCCAGATGGGCCTGGTGCTGGGCTGGCTCTCCACCCGGGTGCTCGGCCAGTACGACCTCCTGCTCACCGAGGAGGCGGTCGAGGATCAGGACCTGGTCTACTTCGTCGGGCCCAACGTGGTGGCCCTCGAACAGGCCCACCAGTTCGATCCCCGCGAGTTCCGCCTGTGGTTGGCACTCCACGAGGTGACCCACCGGTGCCAGTTCACCGCCATCCCCTGGATGCGCGACTACTTCGTCTCGCTGGTCGAGGAAGGAATCGGCTCCCTCGAGCCGGACCCGTCCCGCCTCGCCGAAGCCCTCAAGCGGATGACCGAGGAGATCCGGGCCGGCCGCAACCCACTGCGGGACAACGGGGCCCTGGGTCTGGTCGCCACCGACGAGCAGCTCGAGGGTCTCCACCGGATCCAGGCGCTGATGAGCCTGCTCGAAGGGCACGGGGACGTCACCATGGACCGGGCCGGAGCGGCGGCCATCCCCAGCGCGGCCAGGTTCAGCGAGGTCCTCCGCCAACGCCGCAAGCAGACCCGCCAGCCGGCCCGCCTCCTCCAACAGCTCATCGGTATCGAGGCCAAGCTCCGTCAGTACGAGGAAGGCGAGCGGTTCATCGCCGCCGTCGAGGACTCGGGCGGGCCGGAACTGCTCGACCGGGCCTGGCGGGGGCCGGAGTGGCTTCCGTCGCTGGTCGAGATCCGAAACCCGTCGGAATGGATCTCCCGTGTCGGGACCTCCCCCGCCCTCTCCGGCTGAGCCGTCCGGCGGCCGGCGGACTGTCGTCCGATCCGCTGGTAGGCGAACTGGTCGATCGGTGCACCTTCCCGTCCCCCGGTTCGGAGCTGGTGTGCGGGGTGTCGGGAGGCCCGGACTCACTGGCCCTGTTGGTGCTGGCGGTAGCGGCCGGATGCGCGGTCACCGCCGTCCACGTCGACCACGGGCTGCGGGCCGGATCCGGTTCCGAGGCCGAGGTGGTGGCCAGGGCCGCCCGTCGCTTCGGCGCCTCGTTCCGGTCCGAGCGGGTCGACATCGGGGACGGGCCGAACCTCGAAGCCCGGGCCCGGGCCGCCCGGCACCGGGTGCTCGGACCGTCGGCCGCCACCGGCCACACCGCCGACGACCAGGCCGAAACCGTGCTGGTCAACCTGGTGCGGGGGTCCGGGGTGCACGGCCTGGCGGGCATGCGGGCCGGCCCCAGCCATCCCCTGCTCGGCCTGAGACGGACCGAGACGGTCGCGCTCTGTCGCCACCTCGAACTCTCGCCGATCCACGATCCGTCCAACGACGACTTCCGGTTCGTGCGCAACCGGGTGCGCCACCAGCTCCTGCCCCTGTGCTCGGACATCGCCGGTCGCGACGTGGTGCCGGTGCTGGCCCGTCAGGCCGGCGCCCTGGCCGGCGACGCCGACCTCCTCGACGCCCTGGCCTCCCTGGTCGATCCGGAGGAGGCCCGGACCCTGGTGGCCGCCCCCGACGGCGTCGCGGCCGAGGAGCGTCCGGCGCTGGCTCACCGGGGCGGGCCCGTACCCACCTCCCCTCGACGCCGTCGAGCGGGTCCTCGAGGTGGCCCGCCGGCAACGTCTGGCCACCGAGGTGCCCGGTGGGCGCCGGATCTCCCGGTCCAACGGCCGGCTCTCGATGTCACCGGCCGGCCCGGCCCCGGCCCCGGTGGCCCCGGCCCCGGTCGATCCAACGCCGTCCCCGGGGAACGATGCTTCCTCCGGTCACACTCCGGTACAGTCGAGCCATGATCAGCGGAGCGGATCAGATGTCCGGTGAAGCGACTCACCTCGAGGCACGGTCCGATGTCGGTCGGGTGATCGTCTCGGCCGAGGACCTGCAGGCCCGCATCGTGGAGCTCGGCCACTCGGATCTCCGCCGACTATGCCGGGCGCCCACCGCTCCTGGTCGGGGTGTTGAAGGGTGCGTTCATGTTCATGAGCGACCTGTCCCGGGCCATCTCGCTTCCGGTCGAGGTCGACTTCATGGCGGTGTCCTCCTACGGCAGCGCCACCCGGACGTCGGGCGTGGTCCGGATCGTGAAGGACCTCGACGTCGACCTGGCCGACCGCCACGTCCTGGTCGTCGAGGACATCGTCGACAGCGGCCTCACCCTCAGCTACCTCCAGCGCTACCTGATGGCCCGTTGCCCGGCCAGTCTCGAGGTGTGCGCCCTGCTGGTGAAGGACGGCCAGCAGCGCACTGAGCTGGACCTGCGCTACGTCGGGTTCCACATCCCGGCGGAATTCGTGGTGGGATATGGCCTTGATGTCGACGAACGGCTCCGCAACCTCGAGGCCATCCACGCCTATGCCGGTCCCTCCTCGTAGCGCGGGCCTGGCCTCGCCCCTGACGACACGTTGAGCGTCGACACCGACCGCATCGAGCGGGCCGTCAGCTGAGATCTTGGCCGCCATCGGCGAGGATCCGGGCCGCGACGGGCTCCTCAAGACCCCCCACCGGGTGGCCAAGATGTACGAGGAGCTGTTCGCCGGCATCGACGAGGAGCCGGCCGACCATCTGGAGGCGACGTTCGAGGCGAACCACGACGAGATGGTCATGGTCCGCGACATCCCTTTTGCCTCGCTGTGCGAGCACCACATGATCCCGTTCATCGGGCGGGCCCACGTGGCCTACATCCCGGGGAATGACGGGCGCATCACCGGGCTGTCCAAACTGGCCCGGTTGGTCGACGGGTTCGCCAAGCGCCTGCAGGTCCAAGAGCGCATGACCACCGAGATCGCCGACGCCATCGAGGAGGTCCTCGAGCCCCGGGGGGTGCTGGTGGTGGTCGAGGCCGAGCACCTGTGCATGTCCATGCGGGGGGTGAAGAAACCGGGAACCTCCACCATCACTTCGGCCGTCCGGGGCCTGTTCCGGAACGACACCGCCACCAGGATCGAGGCCATGCAGTTCGTCCGCGGCCACTGATCTGCCGATTGGCCGGGCGTCCGCGGGCGGTGGCCGGGCTGGTTTACGCTGTGTCGTCATGCCCCCGAGCCGCCAGCGAGGAACGTCCACTGGTGATGGGGATCCTCAACGTCACCCCCGACTCGTTCTCCGACGGCGGAGCGTGGTTCGAGCGGGATCTGGCCATCCGGCGGGGACATGAGATGATCGCCGAGGGGGCCGACGTGGTCGACGTGGGCGGCGAGTCGACCAGGCCCGGGGCCGATCCGGTGCCGGTCGACGAGGAGCTGGAACGGGTTGTCCCGGTGATCGAGGCGCTGGCCGGGCACGTGCGGGTGTCGGTCGACACCACCAAGGCCGAGGTCGCCGGGGCCGCGGTGGAGGCCGGCGCCACCCTGATAAACGATGTATCCGCCTCGCTGTGGCCGGTTGCCGCCCGCCACCGGGTCGGGTGGGTGGCGATGCACCGGCAGGGAACTCCGACCACGATGCAGCACCGTCCCGATTACCGGGATGTGGTGGACGAGGTGTCCCACATGCTGGTGGAACGGGCCGGTCGGGCCGGCGACGCCGGCGTGGACGAGGTGTGGATCGACCCCGGGATCGGATTCGGGAAGACGGCCGAGCACAATCTTCAGCTGCTGGGTGCCCTGGACCGACTGGTGGCATCGGGCCATCCAGTCATGGTCGGCACCAGCCGGAAGAGCTTTCTCGGTGCGGTGGCGCCGACCGCCGAGGGGGAGACGACGCCGGTCGGTGACCGGCTGCCGGCGTCCTTGGCCACCGCCACCTGGGCCATGGAACAGGGCGTCCGCATGGTGCGGGTACACGACGTGTCGGCCACCGTGCAGGCGGCCCGGCTGGTGGGACCGCCGACGACCGGTGCCCGCCGGTGAGGTCGGATCGATGACGAAAGAACACGCGGAGGTGGGATCGTGAAAGGGAAGTGGGCGGCGGGAATCCCCCCGCGCAACTTCACGTGGGTGATCAAGGACCGGCTGGCCATGAGCGAACGGCCGGGAGGGTTCGCGCCCAACCACCGCAAGGTGCGGCGCCAAGAGGAGATCATCTGGCTGCAGATGCAGGGCTTCACCCGGGTGGTCTCCCTCCTGCCGTCGTCGCACAACTTGCAGGCCTATGAAGAGAAGTCGCTGGCCAGTGTGCATTTCCCGCTCCCGCCGTCGGGTGACGCCCGCGGCGTCCTCACCGACATCTTCCGCGATCTGCACCAGCGCCTGACCGCGGGGGAGCGGATCCTCATCCACCAAGAGGAGCTGGGCGACCGGGTGGCCGGGGTGGTGGCCGGGTACCTGCTGTGGTCGGACCGGCTGACCAGCGGTCCCCAGTCCATCACCGTGCTCGAGCACATGACCGGCCATCCCATGGGCCCGAGTGGCCGCGAACTGGTGGCCTTCGCCGGCCAGGTGACGCCGGCGCCAGTTCCCCCCCGACGCTGTCAACGACCTCCCAGCGAGCGGGTGACGGCGCTGTCCTCGTCGTCATCGGGCGCCGAGGCGGCGGTCGACGGGACCGATGGTGACCGCATCCAGCTGCGTGGCCTCCGGGTGCTCGGCACCCACGGGGTGCTGCCCGAGGAGAAGTGCCGGGCCCAGCTCTTCGAGGTCGACCTCGACCTGTCGGTGGACCTGGCGTTGGCCGGTGGCAGTGACCGGCTGGCCGACACCGTCGACTACGCCGGCATCACCGAGACGGTGGCGGCCGTCGTGTCCGGGCCGACTTCCCACGAGCTGTTGGAGGCACTGGCCGACGCCATCGCCCTGGCCACGTTGGGATCGGACCTGCGGATTGGGGCGGTGACGGTGGCGCTGCGCAAGCTGCGGCCGCCCATCTCGGCCGACATCACCTCGGTCGGAGTGCGGATCACCCGCCGCCAGTGACGCCAGTGATGCCAGCGACGCTGTGGCGCCAGTGACGTAGTGACAGACCCCCGCAGCCACCCACCCACGGTGCGGGCGTTCCTCGGGCTGGGATCCAACCTCGGTGACCGGTGGGGCCATCTCCGCCGGGCCGTCGACCAGCTGCGAGCCGGCAACCGGGCTCCGGTGACCGCCGTGTCCCAGGTGTACGAGACAGAGCCGGTCGGTGGGCCCGAGGGACAGGGCCCGTACCTGAACCTGGTGGTCGAGCTGGCGGTCGACCCCGGTGCCGACCCCTACGGCCTCCTGGAGGAGTGCCGCCGTCTGGAGGCGGCCGCCGGTCGGGTCCGGGCCGTGCGATGGGGCCCGAGGACCCTGGACGCCGACGTGCTGTGGATCGACGGCGTGGCCCTGGAAGACGCGGAGCTCACCGTCCCCCATCCCCGCTGGCGGGAGCGGAGGTTCGTCCTGGCTCCCTTGGCCGAGCTGGCCCCCGACCTCGTCGACGGCGCCCAACTGGCCGACGCTGGTGGCGAGGTCGGCGTCGTGGGTACACTGTGAGCAGCATCACTCGGATTCTCTGACGCGAACGGCACCCGTGCGGGGCTGGAACGTCGAAAGGGGTCTCGTGACCACATTCCGGATTGTCGGACCCGGCCGTGCCGGCCGGTCGTTGATGGCGGCCCTGATCGCCGTGGGGGGCTTCGAGGCGCTGGGCGTCCTCGGCCGCCGGGACCCCTTGGCCCAGGCCGCGGCCGGCGTGGACCTGTTGTTCATCGCCACCCCGGACGACCAGGTGGCCAGAGTCGCCTCCCAGGTGCAGCCGGTGGCCACCACGGTGGTGATCCACCTGTCCGGCTCGCTCGGGCTCGACGTGCTCGACCCCCATCGGCGTCGGGGCTCCCTCCATCCACTGGTGCCCCTGCCCAACCCGGCGATCGGTGCCGATCGTCTGGCCTCGGGCATCACCTTCGCGGTGGCGGGCGACCCGATGACCCGAGTGCTGGCCGATGCCCTGGGCGGGAGGGCGCTCACCGTCGACGACGACCGGCGCAACGAGTACCACCTGGCCGCCACCATCGCCGCCAACCACCTGGTGGCCCTGGTCGGGCAAGTGGAGCGGGTGGCCGCCTCGGCCGGACTGCCACTCGATGCCTTTGCCGGCCTGATGCGGGCCGCGACCGATGACGCCTTCGCCCTCGGGCCCCAGGCGGCGCTGACCGGACCGGCGGCCCGGGGCGACTGGGACACGGTCGAGCGACATCGTCGGGCCCTGTCGGTCATGGCCGGCCACCGGACCGAGCTGACCGGCTATGACGCCATGGTCGGGCTGGCCCGGCGCCTCTCGTTGGACACCGCCGCCGTCGATCCTTCCGCCTCCGGCCATCGGTCCGCCGAACCGCCCGATCCGTCCGGTGCCGTCGGCGCCGTCGCCCCGGGTGCCGGGGGAGTGGAGCCCAGCGGCGTCATCGGCGAGGAGCAGGTGGCATGACCACCACCCTGCGCCGGGTCCAACCGCCGACGAAGCCTCCGTCTCGACCAGGTCCTGTGGGCTCCGGCGTCCAGGTTTTCGACTCCGTCGCCGGCTTTTCCGGCGCCCTCGAGGCCATCCGCCAGTCGGGGATGACCGTCGGACTGGTACCCACCATGGGGGCGCTGCACCCGGGCCACTGCTCGCTCATCGAGCGTGCCGCGGCCGAGTGCGACGTGGTGGCGGTGTCCATCTTCGTCAACCCGACCCAGTTCGGCGATGCCTCGGACTTGGCCAACTATCCCCGCACCTGGGAGGCGGACCTCGAGGCGGTGGCGTCAGCCGGCGGTCAGGTGGTCTTCGCCCCATCGGTGGCCGAGATGTATCCGGAACGGCCAGGGGCCGCCTCCACCACCGTGTCGCTCCCAGGGTTGGATAGCCGCTGGGAGGGCGCCTCCCGGCCCGGCCACTTCGACGGCGTGGCCACGGTCGTGGTCAAGCTGCTGGCGGCGGCCGGCCGGTGCCGGGCCTACTTCGGCGAGAAGGACTACCAACAGCTGGCCGTGGTTCGCAGCGTGGCCCGTGACCTGTCGCTGCCGGCCGAGATCGTGGGGTGCCCGACGGTGCGTGACCACGACGGCCTGGCCCTTTCCAGTCGGAACATCCGGCTCTCGCCCGAGGAGCGACGGGCGGCGCTGGTCCTCTCCCGTGCCTTGCGGGCGGGCGCCACGTTGGTGGCCCGGGGCGAGGACCGTCCCGCCGCCGTCGAGGCGGCCATGGAGCGGGTGGTGGCCGGCGAACCCCTGGTCGAGTTGGACTATGCGGTGGTGGTGCACGCCGACGATCTGGAGCCGGCGTCGCGCTGCTCCGGTGACGGTCCGCTCCGGCTGCTCATCGCGGCCACGGTGGGGCCGGTTCGCCTGATCGACAATCTCGACCCTTCGGCCCGTGCCTTCTCGCGCCGCCAGCCGGCGCGGGAGCCGGTCGGCCCCGCCTGCTCGTGACCGGGGCGGGAGCGGTGCCCGGCGAGCTCGACGTCCTGGTGCTCGGAAGTGGGGTGGCCGGTCTGTCGGCTGCAGTCCGCCTGGCGGCCCCGATGCTGCCCAGCGGCACCGTCCGGTCCGACCGGGGAGCCGGGCTCCGGGTCGGTGTGCTGACCAAGGCCGAGCTTGTCCCAGTCCGCCACCCGCTGGGCCCAGGGCGGTGTCGCCGCCGTGCTCGGGGGGGACGAGGACTCGACCGACCTCCATCTGGCCGACACGCTGGCCGCCGGCGCCGGCCTGTGCGACACCGACGCGGTCCGGGTACTGGTCGACGAGGGTCCGAACCGGGTCCACGAGCTCATCGCCATGGGGGCGGTGTTCGACCGGCATCCCGGCGGCGCTCTGGCCCTGGCCCGTGAAGGCGGCCATTCGACGGCGCGGGTCGTCCATGCCGGCGGGGCGGCCACCGGCGCCGAAGTCGAGCGGGCCCTGGTCGATGCCACCTGGGCCAGCGCCGCCGCCGTTCTCGAAGGATGGTTCGCCCTCGACCTGATCGTCGAGGGCGGACGGTGCCGAGGCGTGCGCGCCCTCAGCGCCGACGGCCGGGTCGCCGAGGTGCGGGCCGACCGAGACCGTGCTGGCCACCGGGGGCGCCGGCCAGCTGTTCGCCGTGACCACCAATCCGGCCGAGGCCACGGCCGACGGACTGGCCATGGCTCTGCGGGCCGGGGTGCCGGTGGCCGACGTGGAGTTCATGCAGTTCCATCCGACCGCCCTCCACCATCCGGCCATGCCCCGGCCCCTGCTGTCCGAGGCGCTGCGGGGTCATGGGGCCCTGCTGCGCGACGCCGACGGCGAACGCTTCGTCGACGAGCTGGCCCCCCGCGACGTGGTCAGCCGGGCCATGGCCGAACGGATGCAGCCAGCAGGGCGTGGAGAACCTGTGGCTGGACGCCACCGCCCTCGACTCGTTCGATGCGCGGTTCCCGACCATCGCCGCCTCGCTGCGGGCCATCGGCCTCGACCCCGCCCGCGACTGGCTGCCGATCGCCCCTGCCGCCCACTACCTGTCCGGCGGGGTGATCACCGATCTGTCGGGGGCCACCGCCCTGCCCGGGCTGTGGGCGGCCGGCGAGGTGGCGTGCACCGGTGTACACGGGGCCAACCGGCTGGCCTCCAACTCGCTGCTGGAGGGCATGGTCTTCGGGGCCCGACTGGCCGAGTCGATCCTGGCCGGTGCGGAAGCGGCCTCGCCCACCGGGGTGATGCGCGCCTATCTGCAGGGCGATGTCGAATCGGTCGACCCGGCGCGGGCGGCACCGTGGTCGGCCCCGTCGGGCCGGACGGGGATGGCGACCGGGGCGGGTCGACGGCGCCGGCTGGCCCGATGTCACCAAGACCCGGGACCAGCTCCAGCGGCTGATGACCGAGGGGGCCGGCGTGGTCCGGAGTGCCGAGTCCCTGGCTGCTGCGGGACGGACGGTCGACGCCATCGGTGCCGCCATCGGCGGCGGCCACCCCGCCGATCGTGCCCACGGCGAGCTGGCCAATCTGGTCACCGCGGCCCGCAGCCTGCTGTCCTCGGCCGCGGTCCGGCACGAGACCCGCGGGGCCCATGCCCGCAGCGACCATCCCGAGGCGTCGGAGCGGTGGCGGCGGCGCATCGTGCACGTCGGCGACGGGGTGGTCCTGCTCCGCGGTCGTGAGCCGGCCCCGTCGACGACTGCCGGGCCCGACGGCGCCGGCCCGGGCTCACCGAGCCGTTGAGCGCCGTCCCTCGACCGATCGCGACCGCACGCCGATCTGGCCGACCGCGCCCCGATCCGCCCCGCGCCGGCCGTGGTCGACGCGGTGGCGCGGGCCCTGGCCGAGGACCTGCTGCCCCTCGGCGACCTCACCGCGGCGCTGGTCCCGGTCGACCGCCGAGGCCTCGGTCGACGTCGTCAGCCGGGCCGACGGCGTGCTCGCCGGCCGGGCCTGCGCCGTCGAGACCTTCGCCCAGATCGATCCGAGCCTCGGTGTCGACTGGCGCGATCGGCGACGGAGATCGGCGTGCACCCCGGCGTCGATGGTGGCCACGGTCACGGGGCTCGCTGCGCTCGATCCTCACCGCCGAGCGGACGGTCCTCAACTTCCTCGGCCACCTGTCCGGGGTGGCCTCGCTCACCCGGCGCTACGTGCGTGGCCGTCCAGTCGGCCAACCCGGCCACCCGGGTCCTCGACACCCGCAAGACCACGCCGGGCCTCCGGGCGCTGGAGAAGGCCGCGGTCCGGGCCGGCGGCGGCCACAACCACCGGGGCAGCCTGTCCGAGGCCGTGCTGGTCAAGGACAACCACCTCGGCGGGACGTCGATCGCCGAGGCGGTGGCCCGGGCCAGGCACCTGTGGCCGGGCCGGATGGTCGAGGTGGAGTGCGACCGTCAGCGACCAGGTGGCCGAGGCGGTCGCCGCCGGGGCCACCGTGGTCATGCTGGACAACATGGCCCCCGACCAGGTGGCGGCGTGCGTGGCCCTGGTCCGGGCCGACGGGCTCGGATGCGCTGGTCGAGGTGTCCGGCGGGTGTCGCCTCGACTCGGCCCCGCTGCTGGCCGCGGCCGGCGCCGACCTCGTCTCGGTGGGGGCGCTGACCCACTCGGCCCCGGTCCTCGACCTCGGGTTCGATCTGCCGCCGACCCGGGCGGGAAGGGCTGACCATGCTGCTCGCCATCGACGTCGGGAACACCGAGACCGTGGTGGGGCTGTTCGCCGACGACCCCGCGCGCCGACCTCGGCGAGCCCGGACCCCGCGACGGCAACGAGCCGACCGGCCTGGCCCACCACTGGCGGCTCTCCACCGTGGCCGAGCGCACGGCCGACGAGCACGCCCTGCTGCTCACCCAGCTGCTCGACCTCGACGGGCTGGACATCGACGACGCCGTGTCCGGCATCGCCGTGACCTCGTCGGTCCCGCTGGTCACCGCCAACCTCCGCCAGATGGTGGCCCGCTGGTTCGACGTCCCGCGGTGGTGCTGGAGCCCGGCGTGAAGAGCGGGATGCCCATCCTCTACGACAACCCGAAGGAGGTCGGGGCCGACCGGATCGCCAACGCCGTCGGGCGCCCACGACCTGTTCGGTGGCCCCTGCGTGGTGGTGGACCTGGGCACGGCGACCACGTTCGACGCCATCTCCGCGGCCGGCGAGTACCTGGGCGGGGCCATCACCCCCGGGGTCGCCATCAGCCTCGACGCCCTGTTCGCCAACGCCGCCGCCCTCCGCCGGGTCGAGCTGGTCGAGCCGAGGAGCGTCATCGGCAAGTCGACGGTCGAGTCGATCCAGTCGGGCGCCCTCTACGGTTTCGCCGGCCAGGTGGACGGGCTGTGCCGCCGGTTCGCCGCCGTGCTGGGGGAGTGCACCGTGGTGGCCACCGGCGGCCTGTCCGAGCTGATCTCGCCCTACTCCGAGGAGATCGAGTACGTGGAGCCGTGGCTCACCCTCCACGGGCTCCGGATCATCTTCGAGCGCAACTCGCACCGGTCGTCCTCGCCCCGCTCGCCGCCGGCTCGCCTGGCCGCCGGACGCCGGATGCACTCAGACCGGCGCCTCGAGGGCGAGCTTCGGGGTCGGCGCTGTCCGGGCTGGTGGTCCCACAGGTCGGCGACCAGGTCGTCACGGATGGCCGCGCAGCGCCGGGTCGTCCCACCGGTTGACCCGCTGGAGCGGATCCTCGTCCAGGTCGTAGAGCTCGCCCTCGGTGCCGTCGTGGGACGTGCCGGGAAGGTAGGTGCTGCACACCCAGTGGTCCCGCATGATGGTGCGCAGATGGACGTCGGTGCCGAACAGCTCGCTGTCCCACTCGGTCAGGACCCGCTCGAAGCCCCGGGCCGTCGGCGTCGACGTCGTCCACCGGGAGGCGCGTCGCCCTCCATCCACGCCGGGGCGGTCGAGGCCGGCGATGGCGCAGAACGTCGGGGCCAGGTCGACCAGGCCGACCGGGCGGGTCACCACCGACGGCGGCGGTCGGCGCTCGACGGCGCCGGCCGCCAGATCAGGGGCAGCCGCATCAGGCGCGTCCACGTGGTAGGGGCCCTTGAACAGCAGCCCGAAGTCACCCTGGAGCTCGCCGTGGTCGGTGGTGAAGACCACGTCGAGGTCGTCGGCCCAACCCCGCTCGGCGATGCGGGCCAGCACCCGGCCGAGGGCCTCGTCGATGAGCTCGCACTCGACGGCGTTGCGGGCGTTGACCTCGCGCACCTGGTCGGGGGTGAGGGTGGCCGGCACCCACTCGGCCGGCGCCTCGTAGTTGGACACCAGCGTGCCGTCGTACCAGAGCCGCCAGTGCCGGGGCTTGGCGTCGAGGATGGCCTCGCGCTCGGCCCGGTCCTCGGGGTAGCCGGCCGGCAGCGGGACCTCGCGCCAGTCGATGCGCCCCACCTCGGACTCGGGCGGGTCCCAGGGATGGTGGGGGTCGGGGAAGCTCATCCAGCAGAACCAGTCCTCGTCGCCCCCGACGGTGTCCAGCCAGGCGATGGTCCGGTCGGCCACCCAGTCGGTGTGGTAGATCCCGCGGTCGATGGGATTGACCTTGACCTGGGGGCCCCGGTGTCGCCGCCGCCGGCCGCGTTGACCTGGAGGGACCCGTCGAGGGCCGGGTAGAAGCCGCCGAGGGCCTCGGGGTGCTCGGCCATCATCCACCGGGCGTAGTGGAGCGGGCCCGATGGCCCCGTGGGTGGCCATCTCCAGGTGCTCGAAGCCCCGGTGGATGCCGCCCGGCGGGCTCGGTCCCGGTCCTGGCCAGGGCGTTCTCGGTGAACCGGAGGAACGGGTCGAGGAACGGCTCGAAGTGGGCCTTGCCGACCAGGGCGGTCCGGTAGCCGGCCCCGTGCAGCACCTCGGCCACCGACGGGGCGTCGACCGGCAGGGGCACCCCGTTCATCCACACCCCGTGGGTGCTCGGGTGCTGGCCGGTCAGGATGGTCGACCGGGACGGCATGCACACCACCGACTGGGGGTGGGCCCGCTCGAAGCGGATGCCCGTCGGCGGCCAGGCCGTCGACGACCGGGGTGCGGGCCAGCGTGCCCGCCGTTGCACCCGAGGGTGTCGTAGCGCTGCTGGTCGGTGGTGACCAGGAGGATCTTGCGGCCCATCAGCGGGTCCCTTTCGCTTGATCGGCGTCACCGGGGTCGACGCGTCGTGCCGAGGCCCAGTTGGGACCTCGACACCGAGCACAGGTTGGGAGCTGAGCGAGCGCGCCCGGGCGGCACCGCCGATGACCAGGGCCAGCGGGGCCGGGTCGGCGTCGGTGCTGTAGACGACCAGGCTGGTGCCGTCGCCGAGGTCGTGGACGTCGACGGTGCCGAGGTGCTCCCGGAACATGGGGGCGGTGATCCGGTACTGGAAGCGCCGCAGGGTGTGGTCCACGGTCAGCAGCTGCTCGGGCATGGGCAGGCCCGACCGGGTGACCACCGTGCGCTGTCGCCCTCGACCGTGCACGACTCGATGCCCGGGGAACCACTCGTGGACCCGGGCCGGATCGCCGACCAGCGCCCACACCTCGTCGGGCGGAGCAGGCCAGCCGGACGTCGTGGCGGACGCTCCCCCGGCGTGACGGTCACCTGGACCGCCCACCGAGGCTCGGCGTGGCCAGGGCCGCCACGGGCACCTCGGTCATGCGTCCGGGCGGGCCGGTGGGCCCGGCACGATGGCAGCCATGGGCCGAGGATAACAGATGGCAGTTACTATGACAAATGTACGGGACCGCTGCCGGAGGACGCCGCTCCCGGCCGCCAGTGGCGTCCCGGCCGGCAGGACCTGCCGGCCCTCGGTCGGGCCCGACGGCGGGACTGGTGGGGCCGCGACGCCGGCCGGGCATCATCGGACTCCTAACATCGCCCATCACGCGTCGCACATGCCGGCGGGCGATAACAGGAGGAGCAGCCGGAACTGGCCGGCCGCAACAGGAAGTAGGAGCACCACATGACGAAAGCTGATCCCCGCAGGAAAAGCGCTGGTGGTCGGCGCGGTGGCCGTCGGAGCCCTGTCGCTCGGGGCGGCGGCGTCGCCGGTGCGGCCGCCCGGCTACGTCCGGTCGGCCACGCCGGTGACCCACCGCGGCACAGGTCGCTTCAACTGCGCCAACGCCGACCAAGGCCCTGACCCGGATCGAGAAGGTCGAAGGCCGCATCAGCCGCCGGCCTGCCCGAAGCTCAAGGCGGCCGAGGCCAAGGCGGCAACCAGGCCGGGCAGCACGCGCGACGGGCCGCCCGCATCGAGAAGCGGATCACCCGGTTGGAGAGCACCACCGCTCAAGGCACCGCCTGACCAAGGCCGTCGGCAGGCCATCGAGGCCAAGTGCCACGTGGCGGCGTCGCCCACCTCGTAGTGCAGTTCGAGGCAGGGCCGGCCAGTCCCCGGCCGTGACAGACGGACGGCCCGGGCGGCGATCGGGACCGGCGCGGGAGCCGGCTCGGCGGCCGGGCCGGCAGCCGACGCGGCCGGCCAGCGGCTTCCAAGTGCCCGACGCCACGGTGCGTGAGACGCCGGCGACTAGGTTCACGAATACGGACGATCAGATGACGGCCCGGCGCCGGACGGCGGGCCCGACGACCGGCATCCGGCTCGAGGCGACGGGCCGTCCGTGAGGCCCGGGCGGTCAGTCGGCCGGCAGGTCGTCGACCAGGGAGTGGGCCAGGCTGGCGAAGCCGGCGGCCAGCTCGGCGACGGCCCCGAGGCGGCGGCCGCGGCGGCCAGGTCGGCGTAGCTGACGGGCCACGGTCACCGCCCTCCGATGGCCCCCGACTCGGCCACGATGGACCGGGCCTTGTCCCGTTCGGGCTGGCCGAGGGGCTGGCCCGAGCAGCGGGCTCAGCTCGGGACCGACCTCCGGGTCGGCCAGGGCCAGCAGCACCGGCAGGGTGTAGATCCCCTCGGCCAGGTCCTGGCCGGCCGGCTTGCCCAGCTCGGCCTCGGTCCCGATCGACGTCGAGGATGTCGTCGCGGACCTGGAAGATCATCCCGAAGTAGCGGCCGAACGTCGGTGAAGGCGTCCACCTGGTCGCGGGGGAGGCCCCCGGTGAGGGCGCCGATCCGGCAGGAGGTGGCCATGAGCGACGCCGTCTTGCCGGCGATGGCCCTCGAGTACTGTCCTCGGTCCGGTCGACCTGGAAGGCGGCGTGCACCTCGGCCACCTGGCCCTGGCACAGCTCGCCCAGGGTGGCGGCCAGCAGGGCGGCGATCTCGGTGCCCAGACCGGCGGCGATCTCGGCCGAGCGGGCCAGGAGGAAGTCGCCGGCCACGATGGCCACCAGGTTGCCGAACCGGGCGTTGACGCTCTCCACGTTGCGGCGCACGGTGGCCTCGTCCATGACGTCGTCGTGGTAGAGCGAGGCCAGGTGGACCAGCTCCACCGCCACCGCCCCGAGCAGGTCCTCCCGGGAGGCGTCGCGGGCCCCGGAAGTGGCGGTGGCCAGGGCCAGGACCGGTCGGAGCCGCTTCCCCCCGGCGGCCAGCAGGTGGGTGGTGACCTCGTCGAGGAAGCCGTCGCCGGTCACCACCGACTCGACGAGCAGGGGCTCGAGGCGCTTCAGCTGATCTTCGAGTGCGGGAAGCCCGAGGAGCTCTACGACGTTCACTTCCTACAGACGATAGGCCAGGATGCCGATGACTGAGAAAAGGGAATCGGAAATAGGGTACTGTGCGGGTGCGGGGTGCACCGGCACCTGTAGACTTCGGTTCAGTTACCGACCGCGGATGGAGGCGGTGGAGTGTTCGAACGATTCACAGACCGGGCTCGTCGAGTTCTTGTGCTTGGCGCAGGAGGAGGCGCGGCTGCTCAACCACAGCTTCATCGGCACCGAGCACATCCTCCTGGGCCTGATCCACGAGGGTGAGGGCGTCGCGGCCAAGGCGCTCGAGTCGCTGGGCGTCTCGCTGGAGGCGGTCCGGGAGAAGGTCGAGGAGACCATCGGGCTGGCCGGCACCGCCCCGACCGGCTCCCCGCCGTTCACCCCCCGGGCCAAGAAGGTCCTCGAGCTCTCGCTGCGCGAGGCGCTCCAGCTCGGCCACAGCTACATCGGCACCGAGCACATGCTGCTCGGTCTGGTCCGCGAGGGCGAGGGCGTGGCCGCCCAGGTGCTCCAGAGCCTCGGCGCCGACCTGCCCCGGGTCCGCCAGCAGGTGATCCAGCTGCTCTCCGGCTACCAGGGCAAGGAGTCGGTGGGTGCCGGTGCCCCGGGCTCGCAGTCCTCGGACGCCCCGACCGGCTCGCCGGTCCTCGACCAGTTCGGCCGCAACCTCACCGCGCTGGCCCGCGACCACAAGCTCGATCCGGTCATCGGCCGTGAGAAAGAGATCGAGCGGGTCATGCAGGTGCTGTCGCGCCGCACGAAGAACAACCCGGTCCTCATCGGGGAGCCCGGCGTGGGCAAGACCGCCATCGTCGAGGGCCTGGCCCAGCGCATCGTGGCCGACGACGTCCCCGAGACGCTGACCGGCAAGCAGCTCTACACCCTCGACCTCGGCGCCCTGGTGGCCGGCAGCCGCTACCGCGGCGACTTCGAGGAGCGGCTCAAGAAGGTGCTGAAGGAGATCCGCACCCGCGGCGACATCGTCCTGTTCATCGACGAGCTCCACACCCTGGTGGGTGCCGGCGCCGCCGAGGGCGCCATCGACGCCGCCTCCATCCTCAAGCCCATGCTGGCCCGCGGCGAGCTGCAGACCATCGGCGCCACCACCATCGACGAGTACCGCAAGCACCTGGAGAAGGACGCCGCCCTCGAGCGGCGCTTCCAGCCGATCAAGGTGGAGCAGCCCAACGTGGCCCTGACCATCGAGATCCTGAAGGGTCTGCGCGACCGGTACGAGTCGCACCACGCGGTGACCATCACCGACCAGGCCCTGGTGGCCGCGGCCAACCTGGCCGACCGCTACCTGGCCGACCGCTACCTGCCGGACAAGGCCATCGACCTCATCGACGAGGCCGGCAGCCGTCTGCGCATCCGCCGGATGACCACGCCGCCGGCCTACAAGAAGCTCGAAGAGGACATCACCCGGCTGCGGGCCGACAAGGAAGCGGCCATCGAGAAGCAGGCCTTCGATCAGGCCAAGAAGCTCGCCGAGCAGGAGAAGGACCGTCTCGACTCCAAGGAGGCCATGGAGGCCGAGTGGCGGGCCGAGGGCGTCGACCTGTTCGACGTGGTCGACGAGGAGGTCATCGCCGAGGTGCTGGCCAACTGGACGGGCATCCCCGTCTACCGGCTCACCGAGGAGGAGACGGCCAAGCTGCTCCGCATGGAGGACGAGCTGCACAAGCGGGTCATCGGGCAGGAGCCGGCCATCGCCGCCCTGGCCCGTTCGATCCGCCGGACCCGTGCCGGCCTGAAGGACCCCAAGCGCCCGAGCGGCTCGTTCATCTTCCTCGGGCCGACCGGTGTGGGCAAGACCGAGCTGGCCAAGACGCTGGCCGAGTTCCTCTTCGACGACGAGGACGCCCTCATCCAGCTGGACATGTCCGAGTACATGGAGAAGCACACGGTGAGCCGCCTGGTCGGCTCGCCTCCCGGCTACGTCGGGTACGAGGAGGGCGGTCAGCTGACCGAGGCGGTCCGCCGCAAGCCCTTCTCGGTGGTGCTCTTCGACGAGGTCGAGAAGGCCCACGCCGACGTGTTCAACACCCTGCTCCAGATCCTGGAGGACGGTCGGCTGACCGACGCCCAGGGCCGCTCGGTCGACTTCAAGAACACCGTGCTGATCATGACCTCCAACCTCGGCACCGCCGACCTCCGCAAGTCGTCGGTCGGCTTCGCCAAGACGTCGGAGGCGGTCACCTACGAGCGGATGAAGACCAAGGTCAACGAGGCGCTGAAGGCCCACTTCCGGCCCGAGTTCCTCAACCGCATCGACGAGGTCGTGGTCTTCCACGAGCTGTCCAAGGTCGAGGTGGTCGAGATCGTGGACCTCATGATCCAGCGGGTCTCCAACCAGCTCGAGCTCCAGGGACTGAGCCTGGTGCTCACCCCGCCGGCCAAGCAGCTGCTGGCCGACAAGGGCTACGACCCCCAGCTGGGGGCCCGGCCGCTGCGCCGGGCCATCCAGCAGATGGTCGAGGACCCGCTGTCGGAGCGGATCCTGTGGAAGGAGTTCCGGGTGGGCGAGACCATCGTGGTCGACGTCGAGACCATCACGCCCGAGGCCGCCGCGGCCTACGACGTGAAGGGCGCCCCGCCCCTGGTCGCCGGCGAGCAGCAGCTCACCTTCACCGCCATCGAGGGCATCGAGCCCCTCCGCCGGTGGAGTTGGCCGGCGCCGACTCGTCCGCCGACTGAGGCGCCGGCGCGGCACCGTGATCGGCGCCTGCCAGGTCCTGACGCCGGATCACCGGCCACCGGTCCGGCGGTGGGGTGATCGCACGTCCAGGGGTAGCGCCTGTCGGACGACCGAGGGCCTCGGCACGGTCACCCCGGCCGGCACACCCAGTCCCTACCATCGGGGCCATGGCCAAGACGGCAAAGCGCCACCGCTGCATCGACTGTGGATCGACCACCGCCCGCTGGGCCGGTCGGTGCCCGTCGTGCGGCGAGTGGAACACCCTGGTCGAGGAGGCCCAGCTCGGGCCGCTGGTCCGGGCCGTGGACGCCCTCGACCTCTCGTCGATGCCGGTGCCCCTGGCATCGGTCGACGTCTCCGAGGCCGCCGCCATCCCGACCGGCGTCGAGGAGTTCGACCGGGTGCTCTCGGGCGGCCTGGTGCCCGGTTCGGTAACCCTGCTCGGCGGGGAGCCGGGTATCGGCAAGTCCACGCTCCTGCTCCAGGTGCTGGCGGCCCGGGCCGCGGCCGGGCACCGGGTGCTGCTGGTGTCGGCCGAGGAGTCGGCCCACCAGGTCCGGCTGCGGGCCGAGCGGCTGGGCCCGATCCCCCCCGGCCTCCTGATCCTGCCGGTCACCGACATCGGTGCGGTGATCGGCGCGGTGGTCGAGGCCGAGCCCGACCTGGTGGTCATCGACTCCATCCAGGCGGTGGCCATCGGCCCGGCCACCCTCGGCGAACGCCGGGCCACCGGCGTCCCCGGGAGCGTGACCCAGGTGCGGGAGTGCGCCGACCAGTTGGTCGGACTGGCCAAGTCCCGTCAGGTGGCGACGGTCCTGGTGGGACACGTGACCAAGGACGGCGTCGCTGGCCGGCCCCCGGACGCTCGAGCACATGGTCGACACCGTCCTCAGTTTCGAGGGCGACCGGCACCACTCACTCCGCCTGCTGCTGGCCGTCAAGCACCGGTTCGGACCTACCGGCGAGCTGGGGCTGTTCGAGATGGGTGACCAGGGGCTCAACCGGGTCGACGATCCGGGTCGCCTGCTGCTCGGGGACCGGCTGACCGGGGTGCCCGGGGGCGTGGTGCTCCCGGCCGTCCAGGGCCGGCGGACCCTGATGGTCGAGCTCCAGGCCCTGGTCACCGACATGGGCCTGGCCCAACCGAAGCGGTCGGTGGTCGGGCTGGACAGCGGTCGCCTGATGATGACGCTGGCGGTCCTGGTCCAACACGCCGAGCTCCCCGTCCTGTCGATGGACGTGTTCGCTTCGGTCGCCGGGGGGATACGGGTCCTCGAGCCGGCCGCCGATCTGGCCGTGGCCATGGCCGTGGCCTCGGCGGTCTACCGGGAAAGCCCTTCCGGCCGACCTGGCCGCCGTCGGTGAGGTCGGGCTGGCCGGCGAGGTCCGCCAGGTCACCAACCTGCCCCGGCGCCTGGAGGAGTCGGCCCGGCTGGGCTTCAACCGGGTAGTGGTCCGGCATCGTCCCCCGACGGGCCCCCCGACGTCGAGCTGATCCGGGTGGATACCGTGGGCGAGGCCGTAGGCCGGTTCGGGTGCCTCCCCCCGCCCGCTGACCTGCGACCAGCGGTCCCTGACCAGCCGGTACCATTCGACTGTGAACAGCCGCCAGAGTTCGCCCCTCAGCGATTCCCTGGCGATGGTGGCCCCGGGCCGTCCGTTACGAGACGGTCTGGACCGCATCCTGCGGGCCAAGCGGGGCGGGCTGGTGGTGGTCGGAGACGGACCTGACGTCCTCTCCATCTGCTCGGGCGGGTTCCTGCTCGACGCCGAATTCAGCCCTCAGCGGCTGTCGGAGCTGGCCAAGATGGACGGCGCCATCATCCTGGCCACCGACGCCTCCCGGATCGCCCGGGCCAACGTGCACCTCATGCCCAAGGCGACCATCCCGACCTCCGAGACCGGCACCAGGCACCGTACGGCCGAACGGGTGGCCCGGTCGATCGACGTCCCGGTCCTGTCGGTGTCGGCGGCCATGTCGGTCATCGCCGTCTACCGCAACGACCTGAAGCACACCGTGCAGCCCACCGGGTGGCTCCACGACCGCACCGATCAGGCCCTGGCCACCATGCAGCATTTCCGGAACCGCTTCGATGTGGCCCTCAACGGGCTCTCCGTTCCTCGAGGTGGAGGACACGGTGTCGGTGGGTGACGTCGTGGCGGTGGTCCAGGCGGCTGAGATGGTCCTCCGGATCGCCGAGGAGGTCGAGGGCTACCTGGTCGAGCTGGGGGAGGACGGTCGTCTGGTCGGGCTGCAGTCCGCCGAACTGATCGACGGGGTGGCCCCCGCCCTCCAACTGGTGGTCCGTGACTACTGCGGGAACCCACCGGGCAAGTCGGACCGTCTCTCCGCCGTCAACCGGGCCGTCGACCAGCTGGCCAACCTGTCGGCCGATGAGTTGACGCGACGACAGTCGGGTGGCGGAGATCCTCGGCCTGCCCGGCGCGTTCCACGACACCGAGTCGGGGTGGAGCCCCGGGGCTACCGGCTGTTGTACCGGCTGCCACGGTTCTCCGACGCCATCATCGAGCGCATCGTGGACCGGTTCGTCAACCTCCAGCAGATCATGCGGGCCTCGCTGGGAGAGCTCGAGCAGGTCGAGGGGGTGGGCCAGGCCCGGGCCCACTCGGTGAAGGATGGCCTGGCCCGGCTGGCCGAAGCCAGCATCTTCGAGCGCTACCAGTAGTCGGCTCCCGGCGCCGCGGGCGTGGTCGGCTCCGGTCAGGCTCGACCGGCCCCACGGAGCCTCGTGCGGTTCAGCCGCCCGTGACGGGGTCGGAGGACCGGCGCCGCGCACCGTGTACCATTACATGCTTCGCCTACGCGGTCCTGAGCGGCGCACACCACCCAGGACCTGCACGCAACGCCAGGAGGCACGGTGTTCGACATCGGTGACAAGGTCGTCTATCCGCACCACGGCGCGGCGGTAGTCGAGCGACGTGAGACCAAAGAGGCATTCGGTAAGAAACAGGAGTACCTGGTGCTTCGTCTGGCCTATGGCGATCTGACGCTCATGGTCCCGGCCGACAACACCGAAGGGGTCGGCCTCCGGGAAGTGATCAACGACGAAGAGGTGGAAGAGGTGTTCGCCGTCCTCCGCAAGAAGGAGGCCCGGATGCCGACCAACTGGTCCCGGAGGTACAAGAACCACTCGGAGAAGCTTCGGTCCGGGGACATCTACCAGGTGGCCGAAGTGGTGCGGAACCTCTCCATTCGTGACAAGGACAAGGGGCTGTCCGCCGGGGAGAAGCGGATGCTCAGCCGGGCCCGACAGATCCTCGTCTCCGAGTTGACCTTTGCTCTCGGAGTGGACGAGGAGGCGGCCGAGGTGCGGCTGAACGAGGCGCTGCCCTGAGCGAGCGGGGATCCGTCTGGGCCATCGTCGTAGCCGGCGGCTCGGGCCACCGCTTCGGAGGGCCCAAGCAGTTCCTCCAGCTCGGCGGACGACCGGTGGCGGCCTGGTCGGTCGAGACGGCCCGATCAGTTGCCGATGGCGTGGTGCTGGTGGTGCCGGCCGGCACGGCTGGCACCGACCCTGGAGACTGTGTGGATCGTGTCGTCGACCAGGAGCTCGGTGGGGACTTCGGCGCCGACCTCACCGTCACCGGTGGTGCCACCAGAGCCGAGTCGGTGAGAGCCGGTCTCGCGGTCGTGCCCGACGATGCGGGTGTCATCGTGGTCCACGACGCTGTCCGGCCTCTGGCCAGTCGCCTCGCTGTTCGAGGCGGTGGTCGACGCGGTACGGGGCGGCGCCGCCGGCGCGGTTCCGGTGGTGCCGGTGGTCGACACCCTGAAGAAGGTCTCGGGCGATGTCGTGCAGTCAACCGTCGATCGGGAGGAACTGGTCACGGTGCAGACCCCCCAGGCATTCGAATCCTCGGCTCTGCGTGCCGCCCATGGTGGGCGGGCCGAAGCCACTGACGATGCCGGTCTGCTCGAGGAATGTGGCGCCACCGTGCGCACCGTGTCCGGCGATACCCGCAACGTGAAGATCACACGTCCCGAGGATCTCGAGTTGGCCGAGCTGTACCTGCCGGCGGTGCACGGTTGAGCGGGCCTTCCCCGACCCGCTCTCGAGTGATGGAAGGAGTGACCTGCGGATCGGGCAGGGCATAGACGTCCACCGCTTCTCCGATGATGACGGGCGACCGTTGATACTCGGTGGCGTGGTGATCACCGGGAAAGGGGCCAGAGGTCTCGACGGCCACAGCGACGCCGATGCCGTGTCCCACGCCATCGCCGATGCGGTACTGGGAGCGGCCGGACTCGGTGATCTCGGGCGGTACGCCCCTGACCGCGATCCGCGCTGGGAGGGTGCGGACAGTCTTGACCTGCTCGGTCAGATGGCCGAACTGGCCCGGCTCGCCGGTTGGGTCCCGATCAATGTGGACTGCACGGTGGTGGCCGAACGGCCCCTGCTGGCGCCATTCGTGGGCGAGATGTCCAAGAGGTTGTCGGGCGTGGTCGGTGTCCCGGTCAATGTGAAAGCCACCCGGGCCGAGGGTCTCGGGGCCCTCGGGCGGGCCGAGGGGATCGCCTGCACCGCCGTGGTGTTGATGAAACGGCTGACCGGCACCGGCACCCATCCGGTGGGAGAGGACGGATGAGCCCGACCAAGGGCGGTGGCTCGGCCAAAGGCGGCGACGGCCGGGGACGACCGGGCCGGGCTGGGCGGGGGACCGGCGGTTCCGGAGGGCGGTCCGGCGGTTCCGGAGGGCGGTCCGGCGGGAGATCCCAGCCGGCGGGGCGCGGCAGCACCGGCCGTACGGTCGGCGGTGCGGCCAGTGGCGCCGGCCGCGGCGGAGGGCCGCGATCGCACCAAGGGAGAAGCGGTGGGCGGGCGTCGCCACGAACCGGCCAGGTTCCAGCCGGCGTGGGCCTGGGGGGTGATCAGGTGGAGGGCCGCCAGGCGGTCCGAGAGCTGTTGCGCGCCAACCGGCGCCCGGTCCGGTCCCTGGTCCTCGCCGAAGGGATGGACGATGCCGCCATCCTCGACGAGATCGAGGCGCTGGCAGCCACACGACGGGTCCGCATAGAGCGCGTTTCCCGGCGTCGCATCGACACCTTGGCCCGGACCGAGGCCCCCCAAGGAGTGGTGGCGCTGGCCCGGCCGGTCGAGGAGACGCCGCTCGAATCCCTGTGCGGACGTACCGGGAAGGGCCGGGTTCCGTTCCTACTGGTGCTGGACGGAATCACCGATCCCCACAACGTGGGCGCCCTTCTGCGCAGCGCCGAGTGTGCCGGGGTTACCGGGGTGGTGCTGCCGAGGCATCGATCGGTCCACCTGTCACCGACGGTGACCAAGGTGGCGGCCGGGGCCATCGAGTACCTGCCCATGGCACTGGTGGCAGGAGTTCCGGCGGCGCTGCAACGCCTTTCCGCCCTCGGGGTGTGGACCGTCGGTCTGGTGGGCGGAGCGCCGCAGTCCCTCTACGGTCTGTCCCTCGGCGATCAGCCGGTGGCCCTGGTGCTCGGCTCAGAGGGAGCCGGCTTGGCCGAGCTGACCAAGAGACGGTGTGACGTGCTGGCATCGATCCCGCAACATGGCTCGCTGTCCTCGCTCAACGTGTCGACGGCCGGCGCCATTGCCTGCTTCGATGTGGCCCGCCAGCGATCGGCGGGATCCGGCTGAAGCTCGGGGGCCCCGGGATTCCGTTCCGATGCCGGCCGGGGCGCCGCCACCGATGCCGGCCGGGGCGCCGCCACTGGCGTGTTGGTTCTCATAATTCCCGACCGAGGGTATGCGAGATCGGACCGTCGTCGGAAGACCGGCCCCCGGGGCTCCGGCGGCCACCGGAGCCGACGATCCTGACGCCAGGCGGCCGGGGCAATGGTCGCTGATCGACCGACCGACCGACCGCCGCTCCGCGGATGGGATAGAACCGTTGGGAGTACGGGTAGGACGAACCGGGCGAGGACCAGGCGTCAGCTGGAGCAATCGGTTGTGCCCCATCGAGTCGAAGGAGCAGGGAATGGCCGAGCGAGCCGACGTCATCGTGGTTGGGATGGGCCCGGGGAGCGAGAATGCCGCCGAACGCTTGGCCGAGGCCGGCCTCGACGTGGTGGGGATCGACGCCGAGCTGGTGGGCGGTGAATGCCCCTACTGGGGATGCGTCCCTTCCAAAATGATGATCAGGGCGGCTGATCTGTTGGCGGAGGGTCGCCGGATCCCGGGCATGGCCGGCGCCAGTCAGGTCGATGCCGACTGGGCACCGGTGGCCAGGCGCATCCGCCAGGAGGCCACCGACGACTGGGATGACTCGGTGGCAGTCAAGCGCTTCGAGGACAAGGGCGGCCGATTCGTTCGGGGATGGGGTCGACTGGAGGGCCGCAACCGGGTGGCGGTGGGCGATCGGATCTTCGATGCGGCCCGGGCAGTGGTCATCGGGGCCGGGACCCGGGCGTGGATCCCCCCGGTACCGGGTCTGGCCGACACTCCCTACTGGACCAATCGCCAGGCCATCGAGACCGAGGAGGTTCCGTCGTCGATCTGTCTTCTGGGCGGTTCGGCCATCGGCGTCGAGTTCGCCCAGATCTTCCGCCGGTTCGGATCCGAGGTCACCGTGCTCGAACCCGGACCTCGGTTGGTCGGTCCGGAGGAGCCCGAGACCGGCGCGCTGCTGGCCGAGGTGTTCGAGGTCGAAGGCATCGATGTTCGGGCGAATGCGAAGGTGGAGTCGGTCGACCACGACGGCCGGCGCTTCGCCGTGCATCAGGCCGGCCGGTCACCGTTGGTCGTCGAGCGACTCCTGGTCGCGGCCGGGCGCCGCGCCGATCTGGCCCAGCTCCACGTGTCATCGATCGGTGTGGACGAGTCGGCCAGGGCCCTTCCAGTTGATGACCGCCTGAGGGTGGAGGGCACCGAGGGAGTGTGGGCGATCGGCGACATCACCGGAAAAGGTGCGTACACCCACGTCTCCATGTACCAGGCCGACATCGTGGTCAACGACATCCTCGGCAACGAGGTGGTTCCCGCCGACTATCGGGCTGTGCCCCGGGTCACCTTCACCGACCCGGAGGTCGGCTCGGTAGGTCTCACCGAGCGCGACGCCCGTTCCCGGGGTGTCGAGGTGCGGGTCGGTACGACCCAGGTCCCGTCCTCAACCAGGGGCTGGATCCACAAGGCCGGCAACGAGGGATTCATCAAGTTGGTCGAGGACCGCGACCGGGGTGTGCTGGTCGGCGCCACATCCGCCGGGCCGTGGGGTGGGGAGGTGCTGGGCTTGCTGGCCCTTGCCGTCTACGCCGAGGTCCCCACCGTGGCGCTTCGACACATGATCTACGCCTATCCGACCTTTTACCGCGCCATCGAGTCGGCGGTGAAGGACCTGCTCGGTGGCTGATCGGACAACCGACTCATGGTCAAGAGGAATTCGTCGCCGTCGGACATCCACATGTTTGCGACCTCGAAGCCGCACCCACCCAGCTCGGACTCGAGTGCGTCGGGCGAGAATTTGGTGCTGATCTCGGTCAACATCTCCTCGTCCGAACCGAAGGACACCTCGAGATCCAGGTCGGCGATCCGCACGTTCTGAGCCTGGGTCGAGCGCAACCACATTTCGATGCGCTGATCCTCCTCGTTCCAACGGGCCGTGTGGGCGAATCGCTGCGGTTCGAAATCAGCTCCAAGCTCACGGTTGAGGACATGGAGCACATTCCGGTTGAACTCGGCCGTCACCCCGGCGGCATCGTCATAGGCTGCGACCAGCCGGGACCGGTCCTTCACCAGGTCGGTGCCGAGCAGGAACCGGTCGTCCCCATCCATCACCCGTCCCAGTCCGGTGAGGAAGGTCCGGCGTTGAGCGGGATCGAGATTGCCGATGGTGCCGCCCAAGAACGCGATCAGCCGACGGCCGTCGGTGGGGAGCAGGTCGAGATGACGGTGGAAGTCGCCGACCACGGCCCGTACGGCGAGACCGGGGTATTCGTCGGCCAAAGCCGAGGCCGCCTCCCACAGGGTGGTGTCGCTCACATCGAGCGGAACGAAACGCTCGAGCCGCCCGTTTGTCTGCATGGCGTCCAGCAGGAGGCGGGACTTGTCGCAGGTGCCGGCACCCAGCTCGACCAAGGTGTCTGCATCCGAGATCTGGGCGATGTCTTTGGCGTGGGCGTCAAGGATCGACCGCTCCGCCCTGGTGGGATAGTACTCGGGCAGCCTGGTGATCTCGTCGAAGAGCCGGCTCCCCCGGTCGTCATAGAAGTAGACGGGAGGCAACTGCTTGGGAATGGCGGTCAGTCCGGAGCGGACGTCCCGCTCCATGGCGTCACGCAGATCGACGCCGCTCAGATGGATATCGATGGTGGGGGGGATGACAGCGGTCATGGACTTCCTCCGGCGCGGCGGTCGTTGGCGATGAGACGCCCCTCATCAGATGGTGCGAGATCAGATGTTGCGGGCCAACCTCAGGCCAGAGAAGGCCCAGCGGGCGGACGGTGGGAAGAAGTTCCTGTAGGTGGCACGGATGTGTCCCGGCGGCGTGACACACGACCCTCCCCGGAGGACGTACTGGTTGACCATGAACTTGCCGTTGTACTCACCGACGGCCCCGGGAGCGAGTTCGAACCCGGGATACGGGCTGTAAGCAGAAGACGTCCATTGCCACACATTTCCGAATGGGCTGTACTCGGGTCCGGAGCCGGCAGCTGAGGTGACAGGACTGGGATGGAGCCGCGTCTGATCGAGGAAGTCGACCCTCGACCGGGGCACCGGCCGCCGCCACCTCCCACTCGGTCTCGGTAGGTAGTCGGCACCCGGCCCAGCGGGCGAAGGCGTCCGCCTCGTAGTAGCTGAGGTGGCAGACCGGTTGCGACGGGTTGACCGTGATCGGGCCGCCCAGGGTGAACTCCTGCCAGTCGCCGTCGACCTCGGCCCAGTAGAGGGGGCTCCGCCATCCCTCGGCCGTCACCGCGGCCCAGCCGTCCGACAGCCACAGCTCGGGGCGCCGGTATCCGCCGTCGTCGATGAAGTCGATCCACTCGCCACAGGAGACGGGCCTGTCGGCCAGGGAGAAGCCCTCGAGGTAGACGCCGGTGGCGCGGGCTCTCGTTGTCGAAGCTGAAGCCCTGGCCGGCGTGACCGACCTGGCAGGTCCCCTCGGGGTGCTCGTTCCAGCCGGCCGGGGCCGCGACCGGCCGACGGGGGCAGGGACACGGCGTCGTAGGCCGGCAGCAGCGGATTGCAGGACAGCACGTGCTTGATGTCCATGAGTAGGAGTTCTTGGTGCTGCTGCTCGTGATGGATGCCCAGCTCCATCAGCCACTGACTGGCCGGGTCGGACAGGTCCTCCAGCAGGAGCGGTCACGGCCCGGTCCACCGAGGCGCGGTACTCGGCGATCTCCACGACTCCGGGCCGCGGACACCAGGCCCCGATGGTGACGTGGGTACCGGGTCCCGACCGCCTTCGTAGTAGGAGTTGAAGAGGTAGCCGTACTCGGGATGGAAGGGTCGGTAGCCCGGCAGTGCGGCTCGAGCAGGAAGGTCTCGAAGAACCAGGTGGTGTGGGCCCGGTGCCACTTGGTCGGGCTGACATCGGGCATCGACTGGACCGTCTGGTCCTCGGCCGACAGCGGGGAGGCCAGCGACTCGGTCAAGCTTCGGGTGGCGACGAATCTGGCAGTGAGCGTCCGATCGCTCACATCCGTCAGCAGATCGGTCATCTCGCTCCTTCCGATCCTCACCAGAGAGGTCATACCGACGCCGACCCGCAGTTCAGGTCCTTCGTCAGCGACAGAACTTACCCGTAAGTTCGCCGAGCCGAGCGCGGGCGCCGCCCGGCGGCGGCGTCGGGCGGCGAGGACACCGCCCTCGAAAGGTCAGATTCGCTCCGGACCTGGCAATTCTCAGGTCCTGTCGGGCGCCGTCACTCCCAGCCGTGCCCGGCGCTGACTGGTACGGTCGCCACCCCCGGCGAGTCGGGTGTCCCGGCCGAACGGCAACGGCGCCCGGCCCGGCGCCGCCACCGGCTCCAGCCGACACCCCACCGATTTCGCCCACTGGAGTCGCCCCCTGCGCCAACCTTCGGCTCGGACTCGGGCCGGGTCGACGTCGCATAGGCTCCCTGCGTTGGATCTGTTTGGTTGCCTGCCACCGTGGCTGTTGCATCACAGCCTCTGCGCAGCCCGAGCCCGAGGCACGAGGAGGCCGATGCTGTGGAGCTCGAGGGCTGAACAATGAGCAAGACGACCTGCGACAATCCGATGTGCTCGTGCGATCCGTGCACGCTGCGACACCTGCACCTGCGGTGTGGCCAGGCTCGGCGAGCTCGAGCGGCGGGTGATGACCATCCTCTGGGAGCAGGGCGAGGCCGAGCTGACCGGCCGGCAGGTGGCCGACGTCCTCCCCGAGATACGCCTACACCACGGTGGCCACGGTCCTCGACCGCCTGGTCCACAAGGGCCTGGTGCGCCGGAGGATGGACGGGCGGTCGATCCGCTTCGCCGCCGTCGGCACCCAGGGCGCCCACACCGCCGTGCTCATGCACGAGGCCCTGTCCCACGGCCAGGACCCCGACGCCGCCCTGGCCCATTTCGCCGGGATCCTCTCACCCGAGGAGGCCGCCGTCCTCCGCGCCTCGCTCGCCGGCCTCGACGACACGGCGGACGCCACCAGCCGCTGAGCCGGCCGGCCGACCGCGCCGGCCACCCGACGCCTTCCGCTGGGCGGCGCTCAGGTCATCAGGATGAGCATGAACGCCATGCCCACGCACATCACGGCGTGGCTCACATCCACCAGCCACGGCGTGGCCACCGCCGACTCGACGGCCGCCACCGGAGCGGCGGTTCGTCTGACGGTGCCCGCGTCCCCCGGGGACCGCCGTCGCCCGCTCACGGCGTACGCCGGTGCGTGGCTGCCGAAATGGGACCGGCCCTTGATGGGCGAGGCCAGGGTGAACACGGCCGACGCGCACAGCACGAGGGCCAGGAGCGAAGCCAGCCCGGGGTCGACGCTGCCACCTGTCGGCGACCTGCCGACATGGACATCGACCCCGACGGCGACGGGCGCCCATGGGGAACCAGTACATGAGGAGCATGGCGAAGTTCATGACGGCATGGATCAGCGCGTGGGGCAGGTGGAGCCCGAAGCGCTGCACCGACTGGATCGTCGCCACCAGGAACCACACCATCAGCAGCGAGAAGATGATCTCCCAGACGGCGCTGCGCCCGAAGGCCCAGTCGCCCACGAACATGCCGGCCATGGCCACCCCCATGAACACATGGGACGATCTCGACGTCGCGTCCCGCCGGTCGGTCTGGTGGCGACCCCGAGGACCAGGAGCGTCATGCTGTAGGCGGCCACCGCCAGCATCAGCGCACCGAACAGGTAGTACAGCCACGAAGGTATCGACATGGCCATCGGCCGGTCAGCCCCCCCGTCGGCGGGCACGAGCCGGGGAGCCGGCCCCTCGACATCGTCGGGCGTCGATCAACGGCCAGTACAGCAAGCGCGATGAGGATGACCAGGGGCGCCGCGTTGGGGTCGGTGGCCCCCCCGGCCAGGATGCCGCCGAAGTCCTGGACGGCCACCCAGATGAGGGCGAACACCACGACGGCCAGGACCACCGTCCACTGGGCGACCGCGGGGGAGGAACACGCCGGCGGCCACGACCAGGCAGACCAGGGCCAGCAGGATGGCCATGGTCGTCCCGTGGTGGAGGAAGAGCGACTCGGTGGATCGGTCGATGTGGGCCAGCCAGCCCGGCTCGCCGCTGTTCAGGTCGGCCACGAGGTCGTGGAGCGCCCGGGGCGAGCGGCCGGAGCCCACCACGACAGGAGGGCCAGCACGCAGCCACATGACCGCCCAGATGGCCTTGGCCGCCGTCGACCCCCACCGTCCGGGCCGCCACGAACGGCGTGTCCGGGCCCTCGCTCGGCCACAGCAGCACGGCCAGGACGGCGTAGAAGAGCACGCCGCCGGGACCGCCGCCGAATGGGGTGGCCCGCCCCGGAGAAGACCGCGCCGAGGCCCTCACCGAACCACCAGACGCCGACCGACCACACGATGGAGAGGGCCAGGGCCGGCCTGAGGGTGCGGCGGTAGATGAGCCCGAAGGCGATGAGGAACTGGATGCCGGCGAAGACCGTGTTGGTCAGGATCGGCTGGTGGTAGACGATCGAGCCGTTCCAGGTGATGGTGTGGGCGATCCAGCCGGGATTTCCGGCGGCCGTCCCGTTCAGCATGCCGCTGAAGCCGTCGGCCCCCCGGGTGAACATGAACGGCTGGATCTGCGAGCACGGCGTCGAGCAGCCAGACGGTGGCCAGCACCAGCTGGAAGGTGCGCTGGAGGTCCCTCGGCGGGCGAGCGGGGAGCGGTTCGGACCGGTCGGTAACACTGAGCGCCTCCGGCAGAGTGTTCTGCCCCACTCCGGTGATCGTCATCACTCGCCTCGCTTTCAGCGCCTATTACTACTAGGCGTAGTAGTGGGGCACAACCCGGGGGGGCAGGGCTGGGACCATGACCTAGATGAAGCCGGGGGATCCTGATCGCATGCCACCATCCCGACGCTTCCTTTAGGGTGATTCAGTCGGGGCGGCAGGGGTCCCGATTCCTCCGTCGAGACCGGAGATGGAGAATTCTGTGCCGAGTTGTCGATCGGGGTCGTTCTCGACCGTCGTAATCAGTAGGAGGCCCCGAAGGCGGGCCCGATCACGAGAGGAGATCACCATGGCCGAGTATCTGATCCTCATCTACGGGGACGAGGCTGCATTGGACGATCCCGAGCCCGGAGCGTTCGACCAGATGATGAAGGGCCACCAGGTGTTCGGTGAGCGCAACGCCTCGGTCCTGCGGGGCGGGAACGCACTGCAGCCCACGGCGACGGCGACGTCGGTGCGCCAGGACTCCTCCGGGGAGTTCGTGGTGACCGACGGAGCGTTCGCGGAGACCAAGGAGGCGCTCGGCGGCTACTACCTCGTCGAGGCAGCGGACCTGGACGAGGCCCTGGCGTTGGCGAAGCAGGTGCCCATGCCCGCCGGCGGGGTCGAGGTCAGGCCGATCAGGACGTTCAGCTGAGCGAGCGCTCATCGCCTCGCCCACGCCTCGGTCGAGGCGGCGGTGGCCGACGCGCACCGGAGGGAGTGGGCCTTCGTGCTCGCCGCCACCTTGCGGGTCACGGGGGACATCGACCTGGCCGAGGAGTGCGTCCAGGATGCCTATGCCCGGGCGCTGGCCACCTGGTCCACCGGGGGGATCCCCTCGAGGCCCGGTGCCTGGTTGACCACCGTCGCCCGGCGCCGGGCCATCGACGTGGCCCGGCGGGGCATGACCCATGACCGGGCGCTTGCCGTTGCTGGTCGAACCGGTGACCGTGGTCGGTCCCGGTGAGCTGGACGAGCCCGACATCGTCGACGACCGACTCCGGCTCATCTTCACGTGCTGCCACCCGGCGATCGCCCTCGACGCGCAGGTGGCGCTGACGCTCCGCCTGGTCTGCGGACTCACCACCGCCGAGGTCGGCCGGGCGTTCCTGGTCAGCGAGTCGACCATGGCAGCCCGCATCACCCGGGCCAAGAAGAAGATCGCCATCGCCCGCATCCCCTATCGGGTGCCGTCGGTGGAAGAGCTGCCCGCTCGCATCGACGCCGTGCTCACCGTGTTGCATCTGCTCTACTCGACCGGGCACACGGCGCCCGAGGGCGCCGACCTGAGTCGGCGCGACCTGGTGGAGCGGTCGCTCGACCTGGCCCGCCTGCTGCGGAAGCTGCTGCCCGGCGACGCAGACGTCGCCGGACTGCTGGCCCTCATCCTGCTGACCGACGCCCGCCGGGCGACCAGGCTGGGAGGTGCCGACCAGCTCGTGCTTCTCGCCGACCAGGATCGCTCCCAGTGGGATCGCGTCGCCATCGGAGAGGGCCTCGAGCTCGTGCGCGAGGCCCTGCGCCGCCGACCACCGGGCCGCTTCGCGCTGATGGCCGCTATTGCCGCCGTCCACGACGAGGCCCCGTCGTGGGATGCAACCGACTGGGGTGAGATCGTGGGGCTCTACGACCTCTTAGTGCAGCTGTGGCCGTCCCCCGTCGTCGCCCTCAACCGGGCCGTTGCCGATCGGCCTGGCGGACGGGCCCGACGTGGGGCTTGCCGCCCTCGACGCACTGGCCACCGAGCCCGTGCTGGCCACCTACAGCTACCTGGCATCGGCCCGAGCCGACTTCCTCAGGCGGTTGGGCCGCACCGGCGAGGCCCGCGTCGCCTACGAGGAGGCCCTTCTGCTCTGCGAGAACGTGGTCGAGCGGGCCTTCCTGGTCGACCGGCTCAAAGAGGTGGATGGGTGAGCGACCTCACGGAGTGAGGCCCGACCTCTTGAGCACCACATTCTTTTCATCGATGGAGGCCGGGAGCCATCCCGACGGGAGCAACATCAGCGGGTCCCCTGGCGTCATCCCCGTGGTCTTGGTGGTGCTGCCTGCGGCGTCTGTGACGACGAATCACTCCGAGTCCGATCCGCACCAGTACCCCGAAGCCCGCCGTCACCAGGGAGTACGACCACAGTGCCCAGGAGAAGGTGCCGCTCTCAATTCGGAGGCCGTGACCGGAAATAAAGGTACGCAGGTCCCTGGTCGCTGGGATCGTCGGTGTCCAGTGTCCCGGTCCAGATTCGCTGGAAACCGGCACTCTCCAGTGCATGCCAAGAGGGCAGGTTCAGCTGTTGGACCGCGACAACAACCCCGGTGACGTCCACGAATCCCTTCCAGAGTTCAGCAACGAAGGCGCTGATTGCCTCAGAACCGAGTCCTCGGCCGATCACGGCCGCCTCTCCGATGAGATAGTCGATTCCCGCGGCCTCATCTGGAATATTCACGGCACCGGCAATTGTCCGTCGCCACTCGTGCTCGCCAGCAAGCCTGTACCGCTGGATATATCCAATCGGGACTCGGCCGTTGTCGATGATGAATCCTTCGGTTGTGTCGACTCCCTGCACCAAGGGCAGAAACCTGCTTTCGACAGATGCAAGATCATGAGGCTCAGGCCACCACTTCTTGACATGGGGGGCGGCAAGCCACGTTGCCAGCCTCGGAAGATCGCCGACTGACAGCGGCCGGAAGGAGACACCCACCCTCTCAAGCTTGCCCGATGAACTGCACCGGGGTGGGCTGTGGCCATCTACCGCAATTGCCCGACAACAGCCCAATGGGTCGCGCATCGGCTGCTTCGATCGGCGTTCCACCGGTACTGGCCGCAATGGCGCCGACGGGTTCGGTCAGAGGAACAATGCGGGGCGAATGAGCCGGTGTCCGAGGGGCTACCGACCCAATGACACCGGCCAGCAATGACACGTTGAGGGAGCACCGCCGACGAGGGGCTCTCCACAACCTGTCGTCGGCGGTGCTGCTACCTCAAGGTCCGGTAGTCGGGCAGTGGGCGAGCTCCGGACCATTGGCTGTTGTACCACCGTTGCCGCCGTCATCGGGTAAAGGAAGGCTGACGTCACGATGAATATTTTGTGACACCGAGGTCGACCTTCTGGAGCGCATGGGGGGTCCGGCCACATGGATGGTGGCTGCGCGTCGAGATGAGGCGTCAACCTTTCGGTGAGCTTGCACGTACATAGTGGTGCATCAGGCGTATCTCTCGACGAGGCGAAGTGGTCGTCAAGCTCGTGTGCCGTATTGCAATATTCGTAGTCCTTGTGGTCGGGTGTCCCCTGGCTGCGTCCTGTGGACGATCCGCCGCGGTCGAGGGTCCTCCTCGTATCGCGCCTGTCACCGCCGTCGCTGCCCGTCCGCTACCAGCGGTTGTCGATGGGGTCCCTCTGTTGAATCTGGCCAAACACGCAGTGGGCGCCGCTGAGGCGTACGGGGTCTCCAGGCCTGAGGACGTTCGTGTCGTGATCTCGACGGAGGCGGATTTGATGGAGCAGCTCATGCCATCCGCTACCGATCTTCCTGACGGCTCGGACGACCCCGAATACTTCATATCGCTGGATGGTCGGTTCTCGTGTGGGCCCTGCGGCACGTCGACCGCAAGCCCGGGCTCGAACCCGACAACGACGATCGATCCTTCGGCGGTCCCGGTTTCGACCATGATCCTCGAAGTGCCCATTCCGACCGGCGGTGGCATCACCGGTGAGGCCGTCGGGGTCGGGACTCCGAACCTCTACGTGCTCGGACACGTTCACGACCTCGACCCCTACATCGCGTCTTTGGCCGGTGTCTCGGTTCCCGAAGGCCCAGTACCAGGCTGATCGTCGACGACTACATCGTGGGCTCGAGTCGTGCCGGAGCCGCGGATCAGCCCGGTATGGGCGGTCGGACCAGGGCGGGACCGCGGCCTGTCCCCTCGGGACGACGAGCGTGATCGCCGGAAGCGCCTGCCCACAGAGCGTCCCAGTGCCGCTGATGTCGAGGAGCATCGCCGCGTCGTTGAGGGTCAACCCTGCAGCTATCCGCGACCACGCATGCAATGGTGTCTCCACTATGGGTGTGGATACACGGGTGGCAGGGCGAGGTAGGCACGGAGTGGCGTCGGCCCGCCAGTGATCAAGGCCGAGATCAGTCGAGCCGACCACACCCCGATGACCGGGTCGCCGCGGTCGCTGCCACGCCTGCACGGTCGCCTCCTCCCGCGTCCGGAGCTCGAGGACCGCCTGAGTGAGCGGGCTCCAGTGACAGTTGTGCGGGGACTCAGTGGATCGGGCAAGACCACACTGGTAGCGGCGTGGCTCGATGGTCAGTCGATGGCGGAGACGATGTCGGTCTGGGTGGCTGCGCCGCCGACGGTGGATGGCGGCGAGACGTTTGAAGCTTGCCTCAGCCGTTCCCTCCGTGACGTGGACGTAGTGACCGAAGCTCAATCCCGGGGAGCCGGGGCCAACGGCCTCGACCAGCTCGACGAGGCTCTGCTTTCCAGCCTGTCCGGGCAAACGTTCATCCTGGTCATCGATAACTTCCAGTATGTAGTGGATCAGAGGGTCCTGGCCGCTTTGTTGTTCCTGGTCGAACGGCACCGACACTTCCATCTCTGTGTGTGCTGTCGGGGTCGTCATCCGATCGAGTCGATGGCCGGCCCCGCATCGGATGTGAACGTCGTAGGACCGAGGGAATTGCTGCTCGGGGTCGGAGAGATCGTCGAACTGGCGGAGACGATGGGAACACCGATGGACGGCGAGGCGGCCCAGCGGTTGCGCAAGGATGCCGGAGGGTGGGTCGGTGCGATCCGCATGGCGCTGACCCAGGACGAACGCACCGACTCGGTCCCGACGTCCGGGGGGCACCCGCAGGCCGCCTTCCTTTCGGAGATTGCCGATCCATCGGTACTGGCAGATCTCATGCGCTTTTCGCTGACCGATCATCTCAGCCGGGCGCTCTTCCTCGAGCTCAGTGATGATCCCGACCCCGAAGCGCGGTTGAGCGAGTTGGAGGTGACCGGTCTGGTGGAGCGCGTCCACGGGACCGACGCGCGAGTTGGCCATTCCCTCCGCAATCAGAATCGGGCTTCGGGAGCGATTCACCTCGCAGGATCCGGCCGGCTCCCGTCAGTTCCACCGGCTCCTCGGCGAATGGTTTTCCGGACACCGCGACCTACGGCATACCACGACGGCTTTCCGTCACGCCGCGACGGCCGAGCACTGGGAATTGATGGACCGGATCTGGTCGGAGAACCTCGACGACATGATCAGGGAGAATCCGACGCTGGTCGGTCCGATCCTCGACAGCTTGCCGGCCGAGACCATCGCCACTCGCCCTTCCATGCTTGTCCTCCGGGAGGTCCTCAGAGTCGCCGTCGCAGACACCGACGCCGACGGTTGGCGGGCAACGAGGCGATCGTTCGTCGACGGCTGTGAGCGGATGGTACGAAAGCACTGGGACACCATGTCGGCCAATGATCTGCTGACCGTGGCCACCGGCTACATCATGCAGCTCCGCCTGCTCGGTCGGTTCCAGGACTCGGCCGCCTTCGGCAACCATGCCGGCGCCAGGGTGAGCAGCCTGGCCTCGAGCCAGGAGATATCCCCGGGTCGACTGGGACTGTTCCATCTCCATCGGGCCGTCACATATTCGATGATGCACGATGACGCCAGTGCCATTCATTCCTACGGACGGGCGTGGGAACAGGCAAGCGGGTCCACCTCCGAATTCGTGCTGTCCCACGCCGCCGCCAATCTGGCCCTCACCTACGCCATGGAAGGAGACACCGGACGGGCGGTCATGTGGTCAGATCACCATCGCAGCTTTGATCTCAAGGATTGGCCGGGTGCCTCGGTCATCGGCATCGGCGATCACCTTGCCGTCGGATTCATGGCCCTCGATCGGCTCGACGGAGCCGAGGTCCGACGTCAGCTGGAACATCTCGGGGGCGGATCGACTACCCCCGAGATGTGGCCGTTCATCGCCTATCTGTATGCCCAGCATGCGCTCTATGCCGGTAACCCAAGGGAAGGATTGGCCCATCTGGAGCGGGTGGAGGCGGCTCAGAACGACGATGGGGTGGACAAGGGGGTCTCGGCGGTGCTGATGACCCGAGCCAGGGCCGACCTGCTCATTGCTTCCGGAAAGGGTGAACAGGCGAAGCGACTCCTGGCTGATCGAGGATTGGGCTCGCCGCTGAATCGGGTACCCGCGGCCCGTATCCAGCTGCTGGACACCCACGACCCACCGTTCACAGAAAGCGACCCATTGACCTGGGACCCGGCGACCTCGCTCCGAGACCGACTGGAGATGCTCTTGTTGAGTGCGGTCATAGCCCGGAGACGGGACGACCCCCGATGGGCGCAACGACTGGTCAATCAGGCGCTGGAGATCTATGGGAAGACCGGCATTTTGCGGCCCTTCGCCTCGCTCGCAGAGAAGGACCTCGCTCCTCTTCTCGACCTGGGAAACCGGGAGCTGGCGCCAGCCGACTTGGCTGCGCTGGCCGGACGATCCCCGGTCTACCCCGAAGAGCTTATTTTTTTCGAACTCAGCGATCGTGAGCAAGCCGTACTGGAGGCACTGGCCGGGACTGCATCGAGGCAGGCGATCGCCGACTCACTGTTCGTGTCGGTGAACACGGTGAAGACCCAACTCTCGAGCATCCATCACAAGCTCGGGAGTACCAACCGGGAGGAGACGCTCACCCTGGCCCGGGAACACGAGCTCCTACCGTTGGACATGCCGTGAAATTCGAAAAGGAGCCCGCTCGGTCGGATTGCCCTTTGCCGTCCGGTCCATCCCGTTCCCCTGAACGAGGAGGTGGAGACGGGGCGACGGGCTGAGACCAGTAGTCGGATGAGGGGTCGACGACACGACCGGGAACTGACCATCACTGGGGCCGGGGGTTCGGGAAGGACAAAACGGTAGGGTCGTAGCAACCGGACCTCGGAGGGAGTCGAAATATGGCCAAATCGTTGTACACCGCCCGAGCCCACGTAGTCGGCGGTCGGGACCAGGGTCATGGTGTCACCAGTGACGGGGCATTGGACGTCCAGTTACGCACTCCTGTCGAGATGGGCGGTGAGGGTGGAGGTACCAACCCGGAGCAGCTGTTCGCAGTGGGATACGCGGCGTGCTTCGAGGGGGCACTGGGCGTAGTCGGGCGTCGAGAACGAGTTGATCTCGGGGCCGTTGCAATAGATTCGGAAGTCAGCCTGATCACTACCGAAAGCCGCGGTTTCAATGTGGCTGTGGGACTCGATGTCTCGCTTCCGGGCATTAGCGAGCCCGAGCGCGCTGTTTCGATTGTGGCCGCAGCCCACGAGGTGTGCCCTTACTCCAACGCAACCCGCGGCAACGTGGAGGTGAGCCTCAAGGCAAACGGCCACCCGGTCATTGTGCAATCCGGAGACAACTGACTGATCGGTGGTTATGACGTAAACGTCGCCGAACCAACGAGGGTGCCGTCTGGGGCAACGATGCGAGCGGAACGGATGCCGTCGACCGAGCCGGGCAGCTTGGCCGCCCAGGTGCCCTGGCCGGCATGGAGAGCGAATCTCCCGACGGTGACGCGGTCTCCGTTGGCGGCAGTGACTGCACAGGTGACGGGCCCATTGACGGACCCGTCGTGCACGGTCATGAGCATCCACCCTGGTGATCCGCCGACGGTAACCACGGTTCCGATGTCCCGGGTGTCCGATGTCAGCGTGGCGGTGGCGCTGGTCACGTAGTGTCGATATGAGTTCGTGGCCGCCGGGGATCCGGTATTGGCCACCCACCCACCTCCGAACCCGAGCGCGATGACGACCGTCACCGCGGCCGCGGCGGCGGCGACCCGACCTCGGTGTGAGATTAGCCGCAGAGAACCGCCGACTCGCTTTCGGGCCACCTCGGGGTTCGGCCCAGAGATGCCCAGCCGCTCGAACAGCCTGACTTCGAGCCCGAGCGGGGGTTCGATCTCGGGGGCCAGCTGCAACATGGCATCGACGGTCCCTGTCAATCTCTCCGCCTCGTTCTGGCAACGCTCGCAGCCCTCGAGGTGGGCCAGCACCCGGGCCCGTTCGTCCCCGGGCAAGATGCCGAGAGCCAGCTCGGCCAACGAGGCCTGCGTCTCATCGCACGGGCTCCGGCCGCTGAGTTTGTCGGCGCTCATGGCCGCGCCCGGCCAGAGCTGGCGGAGTCAGCCATGGCCGTCCGTAGTTTGGACAATCCGGACCGGATCCGGGTCTTGGCCGTGCCGAGGGGAATCGACTCCGATTGGCTGATCTCGGCCGCGGTCTTGCCCCACACCGCCGCCAGCACGAGAGCCCGTCGTTGGTCAGCTGGCAGGTCGGCCAACGCGGCCCGCAGGCCCGGGATGGCGTCACCCACCATGGCTGACTCCTCCGGCAATCCCAGGTTGCTGATCTGTCCCCGAGCAAGGAACTCATCGGGGTCGACAGGGACCGCCCTCCGCAGCCGGAGGGCATCGATGGACAAGTTACGGGTGATGGTCAGCACCCAGGTGGTCACCGAGCCGCGGCGGGCGTCGAAGACTGGAGCATGCCTCCACACCCGGATGAGCGCCTCCTGGGTGACCTCCTCGGCCGTTCCCACGTCCCCGATCATGGAGTAGGCCAAGCCGAACACCCTCTTCTGGTAGCGCCGGACGAAGGCGACCGAGGCGGCGTCATCACCCTGGGCCACGCCGGCCAGGAGTGCTTCGTCACTGGGTGCTGTGGCGGCCACGCCCAAAGTTTCCATCAGTAGGTCTTACGGGCGAGGGGTCTCCAGAGATTGGATCGACTGCGATTCGTCCGCCGACACCGGGGTGCGTCCGGGCCGAGCTGTCGGCCGGCCCTCTCTGGCTCGGGTCCGGTAGGCAGTCCAGGACGATCAGGAACATCCACCGCCGATCACCTGAAGGTCGAGCAATCCCTCACCGTGGCCGACCCGTAGACCCGTCTCACACGACGACATCCACGGGAGAAGAAGATGAGAGCTCAAGACAATCACGAATCGGCGCGGCAAGGTCAGTCCCGACGGGGAGCGAAGCGACTGGCCGCAGTGGCTGTCACTGTTGCGGTTGCGGCCGGCTTGGTGGCCTTCGTCGTCACCCAGTCGTCGTCGGCCCAGACAGCCAACGAACCGGCTGCCACCCCCTCGTCCTCTGTGGACGCGCCTTCTTCTCAGGGCGGCCAACCCGCAGCCCAATCGGTTTCCCCGGTCAAGGAGATGAGCCGGGCCGGCTATGGAGCCGTTCTCGTGACCGGTTCGGGCGCCACCTTGTACCGCTATACGCCCGATAAGCCCGACACCCCCACATGCACCGGAAGCTGCGCCGTGGCGTGGCCGCCTGACTTGCTGCCGGCGGGCTCGACGTCCATCCCCGCCGGTGGTCTCACCGGATTGGGAAGCGTCAGGTTGTCCGACGGTCTTCGTCAGGTGACCTACGACAAGATGCCGCTCTACATGTTCGCCGACGACAATGGAACCAGTGTCAACGGTCAAGGAATCGGTGGTGTCTGGTTCGTCGTACATCCCTCGCCCACCGCTCACACCGCGACTCGGTCCGTGGCCCCGACTGCCCCCGTCCCCAGAAGCTCATCGGGGGGCGGTTATGGCTACTGATCCCCGCCCGAGTCAGCATCCGGCAGAAAATCTCTCTGGCCACAGGTTCCGGGATCACTGCCGACGGGGGTGTTGGCTGTGCTCTTGATCCCGGCCCGACGAGTCTGGGGTTTCGGATCGATCTGTGCCACCCTTCCAGAGTCGTTCATGCCAATCTCCAGCATCTCCGGCCGGGATTCCTGGCCGGCGCCGTTCGCCAGCACGACCCAGGAACGATGTGTAGTCGAGATACAACGTTCTGAAATGGGCCGATTGGAACGGGTACCCATCCTGCTCCGGCGCCAGGACCGCCATGATTCACCGTTCCAAACGAGCCCCCAGGGCAGTGTGAATAGCTTTCCGTGATGACAGATAGGGTGCCCTGAGGGCGAGCCGCACCACTGGGGAGGAACCGTTCGATGAAATACCGCAACCTCGGTTCGACCGGGATCAAGGTCAGTCCGCTGTGCCTCGGGGCCATGATGTTCGGGGCGTGGGGTAACACCGATCACGAGGACTCGATCCGGATCATCCACGCCGCCCTCGACGCGGGTATCAACTTCGTCGATACCGCCGATATGTACTCCGCGGGCGAATCGGAAGAGATAGTCGGCAAGGCCCTGGCTGGCCGACGGGACAAGATTGTCCTGGCCACCAAGGTCCACGGGCCGATGAGTTTCGATCCCAATGAGCAGGGGAACTCCCGACGATGGATCATCCAGGAGTGCGAGAACAGTTTGCGGCGCCTCGACACTGACTACATCGACCTCTACCAGATCCACAGGCCAGATCCCGAGGTGGACGTCGACGAGACTCTGGCGGGACTGACTGATCTGATCCGCCAGGGCAAGGTGCGCTACGCCGGGTCTTCGACGTTTCCGGCCTCATCGATCGTCGAGGCCCAATGGACGGCTGCGCGGCGGCAGCGGGAGCGGTTCGTCTGCGAACAGCCGCCGTACTCGTTGTTGGTCCGCGGCGTCGAGACCGAAATCCTGCCCATCTGCCACAAGTACGGCATGGGCGTTATCCCTTGGAGCCCGCTGGCCGGCGGATGGCTGTCGGGCAAGTGGCGCAAGGACGGCAGGGAGCTCGGCAGCCGCCGGTCGGCGTTGTTACCCGACCGCTACGACCTGTCCAAGCCCGGCAACCAGGCCAAGCTCGACGCCGCCGACTCCTTGGCCAACATGGCTGACAAGGCCGGGATCACGTTGATCCACCTGGCGCTGGCATTCGTCATCAATCATCCGGCAGTGACGTCGGCGATCATCGGGCCCCGCACCATGGAGCACTTCGAGAGCCAGATCGGGGCGGCGGACGTGACCCTCGACACCGAAGTCTTGGACCAGATAGACGAGATCGTGCCGCCTGGACAGAACCTTCTAGCCGACGACGCCGGCTATGACCCGCCCTCGATCACCCAGGCCTGGAGGCGTCGCCGTCCCCACAGGGACTGACTGCAATGGCGTCTCCACAGGTTGGGTCTGTTGCTCAGGGGGAACGTCAAGGATCATCCGGTCGTCGCCGACGATGAACCCCCAGCGGAGTACGGGCACCGGCCTGTCGGTGGGGTGTAACGGTTGAATCCCCGTGTTCCGTGGTCGGAGGCGGGCCATCATCTGGACCGAGCCCCGGCCTCCCGCTAACTTCGTCGATGAACGCTCCGTCGTCTTCGGTCGGCCCGTGCCGCTGGGTCCGATCGTGCGCTCCGGGGGCATGACCCAGCGGACCAGTCACCCACGAGGCCAATGACGGCGATACCGAATCGGAAATCCAGGGCGCATGATCGACTGCTCCAACCTGGGTCGGTCCGCACGGCGATCTGGATAGTAGGTGCCATTTCCGTGGCGAGCGCAGTGGCCCGCGTCGTCTACATCGCGGTCACCGAGAACGAGGTCGATCTTGGGGTGTATCTGATGGGAGCCCATCAGATCTTCTCGGGCCATCTGTACACCACTTACGGATCGATACCCAGGGAACCCTTCACGTATCCTCCAGTCGCCGCACTCTTCTTCGTCCCGCTCAGGGCGCTCTCTGAAACTGAGGCCCAGGCCGCATGGGCAGTTGCATCCGTGCTCGTCTTTGTTGCATTCCTGGCCGTGTCACTGCGAGCGATCTGTCGCGACTGGCGGCGAACAGACGTGGCCCTTGCCGCCCTCGTACTCACATTTCCCTTGGCCGTGCTGAATCCGATCGCCATGACCTTCAGCTTCGGTCAGATCAACCTTGTACTGGCTCTTCTTGTCGTAGCCGATCTGACCGGTAGATATTCCATCGCCGGCCGCAACGTCCCTCGGGGTGTGATGACCGGTATCGCAGCCGCCATCAAGTTGACCCCTCTCATCTTCGTGCTCTTTCTGTTCGTCACCAGGCAGATCCGGGCGGGGTGCATGGCACTCGGCGTGTTCTTCGCCTGTGGAATCGGGATGACTATCGTCACCCCTTCGGAATCGTGGTCCTACTGGACTCGGTACATGTTCGATGTGCATCGAGTTGGGGGAGTCGTCTTCATCTCCAACCAGAGCCTCCGAAGCACAATCGTCAGGTTCAGTGATGGTCACGCCCCGCAGAGCCTGATCGTGGTGGCGGTATTGTTGGCGGGGGGCGCCGGTTTGTGGGTGGCAGGCTGGGCGTATCGAATCTCGTCAGTCATGCTCGGTGTTCTGGTCTGCGCCGTCACTGGCCTCATCGTGTCCCCGATCACCTGGAGCCACCATCTGGTTTGGATCGCCCCGATTGTCCTCTGGCTGAGTCTTGCCGATGATCGCCCTGCATTCGGGAGGTGTTGGTCTGGGCTTGCCATCGTCTGGTTTTGGTACGGAGCCATATGGCGCACGCCACATGGGAACGGCGAAGAACTCCACGATTCGTTCGCCCAAATGTTGATCGGCAACTCCTACACGATCGCCATGATCCTCTTCGTAGCCGGCACTGCCGTCATGCTGGCGAGACGCCACGGAGTCCGTATCCAAGGTTCGCGGCCGCCAAGTCACGGTCGGTGGCTATTTCCCAGTCCTGCCTGCCCTGGCCCCGGGAAGCTGGGACGAGCCAGTGGGGCGGAATCAGGAACGTAAGTGCCGAAGGGTGCGGAGAGTGCGGCTTCGACTCTGACGATTGGATCGACGCCAGCAGCTATCTGGGCTTTCGTCCCACGACCAGGCTGACTGTTCCCAAACAATGACCGGGACCGGTCGGCTATGGAGCGTGGCTGAGCCCCACCTTGGGGACGGCGCTCAGTAGGCCGCCAGGCGCACGTGGAGTTCCTCATGGCGGCGGACCATCAGGTTGTTGGCCCACTTCGGTGGACGCTGGGGATCGAGGGTGATATCTCTCGTGCGGCCAAGTAGCACGCCCAGCACGCTCTTGGCTTCAACCCGAGCCAGCGATGCCCCAACGCAGTGATGGATGCCCCTGCCGAACGCAACATGTCGGCGCGGAACTTGCCGAGTCAGGTCGATGGTCTCGGGATGATCGAACACGGCGGGATCGCAGTTCAAGTTCGAGGAAAAGTCGTCCACTCGGCCCGCGGCTTCGGCCAGGAGCTGGAAGCTTGCCACCGCAAAGATCCCTGTGCCCGGTACTTCCCACACCGGCGCACCAGCCCGTAGATCCTCGTAGAACCCGTAAGGCTCGTCGATCACGGCTGGGTCGACCAGTTGCGTACCGGGGATCGTCGGGGCCATGCCTGGAAGTCTGCCATTGCAGTCCTTGGGGCGCCTGCGAACAAGCGACTATGGCCTTCAGGGTCCGTCGCTTCGCAGCTGGTCCTCAACGGCATCGGGAGCATCGGGAGATTTGGCGTGACCTGTTGTCATGAGGCGTGCTCGGCCCCCGCCGGCCCCCCCGAGCCCGGTACGAACGAGGGGCACCACTTCGGCGGCCAGTCGCGAGATCTGCCTCCGCACCGCCGCGGTTGCCACCCCCGGTAGGTGGACCCGCAGGTCGACCGAGGTGGCGCCGATCCGTCGGACCACGTCGACCAGCCGATCGGCCAGCTCGTCGGCCGCTTCGGCGGCCACCGTCTGGTCGGTGCCGAAGGCGGCGGGGTCTCCGGTCACCGAGTCGTAGACCTGACGCTGCCGGTCCACCAAGTCGCGGGCCACATTCCCCAGCCAGACCCTGCGGATTAGCACCTTGGGCCCCTGACCGCCGGCCTTGTCGTACGCCGAGGTCAACCGGCCCAGTCGGTCCGGATCGGACATTCCCTCCATCAGGAGGCCGGCTCCGCTGACCGCGGCGCGTCGCGCCGCGGTCAGCGAGACCGCTGCGCTGAGCACCGGGACCGGATGGTCGCCGCACCGGACCAGCGCAGGGTCACGGTCCAGCTTGCCGAGATCACGGCCTCGCAACATGGCCACCAGTCTGGGAAGTTCGGTGGCAAACCGGGTCGGCGCGTTGGCCAGGTCGGCGCCCATGACCTCGAAGTCCAGAGGAAGGGCGCCGGCAGCCACTCCGAGGCCCACCCGGCCGGGATGACGGGCAGCCAGCCATGCCGTCTCTTCAGCCACGAGGGCGGTCGGTCGGAGTGGGAGGAGTAACGGTGAGGCCGCCGCCCAGCCCGCCGGCCCGTCGGCCAGGATGAACGCTGTCATTTGCTGCGGATTGGGCAGATACCCCGGGAACCCGCCATGGTGCTCGCTGGTCATGACCCCGTCGAAGCCTTCGCCGAGAGCCAGCCGGGCCTGGGCGCACAGCTCGGCCACCATCTCGGTGGCCGGGAGCTCATGGTGAGGATAGAGGCGCATCGAAACTGAGCCGGGAGCGAACGGTGCCGACGTGGAGGAAGGTCGAGGCGAGCGCACGGGCCGAGACTAGAGCTTGACCGAAGGTCGACGTTGCCCCCTGCTCGGTGGCTTGGAGGTGGGTCGAGGAGAGTTCCTCAACGGTTTGGCGGTTTGGACACCCGCGGGCACGTCAGCGTCCCGGCCCGAGGCCCTGCCCTGCCCTGCCCTGTCCTGTCCTGTCCTGTCCTGTCCTGTCCTGTCCTGTCCTGTCCTGTCCTGTCCTGTCCTGTCCTGTCCTGTCCTGTCCTGTCCTGTCCTGTCCTGTCCTGTCCTGTCCTGTCCTGTCCTGTCCTGTCCTCCTCGTCGTCGGTAGATAACTGAGGATGGTCTCCGAGAACTTGCCCGGACTCCAGCCGCGGAACTGCCGGACGAACGGTCCGGAGCATCTATTCGTAACCACCTCCGGGCGACCGTTAACGAAGCTGCAGGTCCGTCCACCAGGAGCTGATCGCAACCCACCCGAAGGGACATCTGCAGAGTGCCCGGCTTGTGAGCGGACCAAACGCGTCCCAAGTCGCAGTTGAGTGCTAGTTGGTGACGCCTGGCTGAAAGTCAAGATTCAATCGCTCTTAAAAGGGCACCGAGGCCGATGTGCCGACTGCAGGGCTTCATTGCCTCCAGATCAGCCCGTCGATCACCACTACTGCGCAACGTGTGCCGCGGCATGGGAGCAAGGAAAGGCGTCCCGGCGGAAGTCCACTCGCTAAGGGCACCCTTCGCCTCGACCCAGTGACGGGCGATGTCCGAAAGGGATCCTCGTGCTCAGTCGGTGATCTACACCGGCGTCCCAGATCGAACTTGGATTCAACCAATCGAAGCTCTCAGCCTGGGGCTATTCGCCAGCGTCTGGAGTACAACACAATACCGTTCGGTAAGGCGTAGCAATGTGTCGAGTTGCTCCTCTGAGGCCTCACTCTGAAGATCGAAAGTCAAGCGAATATCCGAGAACCCGACCGGAGCGGACTTGTCGACGCCCAGCGTCCCCCGAAAGTCCAAATCGCCTTCGACTCTAACCGTGCCGACTGCACCGATCCCAAGCGCAGTAGCTACTGAGCGCATCGTCACCCCCGCGCAGGCCGCGAGTGCCTGGAGCAACATGTCTCCGGAACAAGCCTGAGAGCCGTCGCCCCCCGTTGCTGGGTGGAGCCCAGCTTCTACCAGTGCCCGGCCTGTCTGCACCGAGCATGAGAGGTCGTCGCCAAGTTGGCCTTCAGCCTTCAAAGTCACAACCGCAGCTTCCGGCTGTTCTCGATATCGCGCTTTGATGGGAGCCTGCATCGCCTTCAGCTCATCGCTGTTCATTGGGTCTCCCTTCTGCCATCATCTCGCACGATACCGGTACGGTCACACAGGTGGACCGAGGTGACGAGTGCCGGGTGAAAATCAGTGTCCCGCCGACCTGTTCGGGGGCTACCCGCTTGTCACGGTCGCAAAACTCCCACCGGGGCCGTCCGGATCGAGGGCGGCGCAGCTGCGTACCCCCCCACGGGTCCTTTGAGGCACCCGGGACTCTGGTCACCCCAATTCAGATCCGATTTGGTGCCACTCAGTCGAAGATGCGAGGAACGTCCGCCATCCGCTCCAGAAGCTCCGGAACCGGAGTAGCAGAAAAGGTCTCGACGTCGTTGAAGTGGATCAGACCTCCCTCTTGCAATGCTTGATTTACGGCTTCGATGCTCGGTGCGTCGGCGATCGTGAGAGTACGGTGGCTCGGATCAAGGTGCAACGGCCCTAGGGTTATCTGGACGCCAAGCTCGACGCATTTCTTCGGTAGTCGTTCCCCGAGGGCCTCCTCGGTCCACTTCCGCACTCGTTCGCTGGCGCTCGGACACGTATCGGCAGAGTGGTTCATGAGAATCACGTACTGGGGCACGGGTCACCTCCTTGAATCGGGCTCGGATAACAGCAGACAGGCTAGACCTTGGGCGATAAATCTGCTGTGGCGGCCGCACCGTAACCTCGGCGGAACGGGCCATGATCCGGTGTCATGGGGCGGGCAAAACAGATTGCACCAGGCATATTGAAGTTGGTATCACTACATAGTGACGTTGGATTTCACTATCGAGGACCCCCGCACCGATGAGGTCCAGGTTGTGCTGGATTCTCATCTCAGGTTCACGAACGCAGCTACGCCTCCCAATGGTGTCTTTGCCCTAGATGTTTCCGGACTCTTGGATCCTTCAGTCACGCTGTTCGGCGCTCGACAAGACGGAGTACTGCTGGGCATCGGTGCGATCAAAATGCTGCCAGGGGGGATTGCCGAACTAAAGTCCATGCACACGCTGGAAGGATCAAGGGGCCAGGGTGTTGGTAGAGCTCTCGTCGAGAGGCTGATTGTGGAAGCCCTCGCACGAGGCTGCTCCACACTTCTGTTGGAGACTGGGACGATGGATGTCTTCGCCCCCGCTCGGGCTCTGTACTTGAGATGTGGGTTTTCGCCATGCGAACGATTTGGTGAGTACGTCGGCAGCTCAACGAGCATCTGTATGTCCATGGATCTCACTGGCGTTGGTCCAAGGAGGTCCTGAAGTCCCCCCAGGAGAGGCACACCCCCGCTGATAGGGGCGACCCTTCAAGGCTTTCGCCGATTAAGAATCGGATCGATTCGCGATACTCCGCTCCCGCCGCGAGGACCGACACGGCATCCATGATGTCGACGACCGGAACGATGTCGAACTCAAGCCGGAAAGGGAACTTCGACACTCAGTCACGGAACCCGGGGCGGTTCATATCGCCCCTGTCCCCGGGGCGCACGCCCGGTGATCGCCAGGATGCGGACGAGACGTGCGGCGTCGGGCGAAACTTCTATCGGAGGACCCCATAGCTCGGGCAACGGGGCATTGGGGACGAACACGGCCACATGGTCAAAGCACGCTTGGAGCGTGTGTTCCGGCAAATCGAACGGCTGTCCGACGGCGGTAGCGATGTCCCATCCGTGTACGACCAGCTCGGTCAGTGTGATCTTGCCCCACGTCAGGTTGGGCAGGTCCGACCCCGGCACGTTGCCGCTGCCCTCCCACGCAGCCGGGTCCCCCCATGCCTCGCCTAGCGCCTGCACGTGGTGAACGAAGTTGTCCTGCCAGTCTGGTTCGAGGTGTGAGTAGCCGGTGCCCGAGAGCTCGGTGCCACGAGCGAGCGCCGTTGCTCCCTGAGCCACCAGATCGACATGGTCGATCAAATCGCCGACCGTGTACTCGGTGCAGGGGGTGGGATCTGAAAGATGCTCTTTCGCAATACCCGAAACCAACTCGATCATCTGGTCGCAGGCTGGTTTGAGGTCAATCATGCTCCGTCCTTGGACCTGTCGTTCTTCTCGAGGCTAATGCGCCGAAGCCAGCGGTCGGCGCCTGTCCCCATGGTGCCGTTGGATGGCAGGTGATGGCCGCCGTGTCCCGGCGTCTGGGACAGGTGAGGCGTCATCTGGTCTGAAAGATGGGCCAGCCGACCTCGGTTCGCCACTGTGTCCCGTCGCCGGTCTCGTGCTGCCCGACGAGGTAGTACTCACGGATCGGCCCGTCGACGGCAAGCGCATGCTGAGCGACGTACGTGGCGAGCGCTCCATAGGCACGGTCGATGTCGTTGTGGGTTCCGACATGAACGGTCGTGGCAAGCTCAACGGCTGGGATGGTCAACGAGGTCGTTCGGCCCAGCGGGCGGAAGTCTCCCCGGTAGGGAACGAAGATTGTTGCCAGCCCGCGTTCATGTGAGAAGAGATCATCAGAGAATATGCCCCCTCCGGGCCCTGCAGTCGGAAGGTTCTGGGCAGCCAAGGTCGCATACAGTTCCCCGAGCGCCCCCTGGTACCAGGACGATGCGTCTCCGACATCAATCACCTCCGAAACTGCGACCGCTGTGACCGCTTCGACGCTGCGGTGTTCGATATTGGCGGCACCTGAGGGCAGCTGGAGGAGGCTGCGCAGGGAGATGGTCGCCTCTTGGGTTTGGGCAAGACTTTGTTCAAGTCGCCTTAGGTGCGCTGCAATGACCTCATTGCGAGCATCGACGTTTGGCGCAGACAGGACCCCGTGGATGTCGTCCAGAGGCATCTGAAGGGCACGAAAGCGCTTGATCACCTGGGCTGTTGGGATCTGTGAGACGGCGTATCGACGGTAACCAGTGTCGGCGTCGACATCAGCCGGTTCAAGTAGCCCTATCCGGTGATAGTGCCGGAGCGTTTTGACGCTCAGATGCGTGGCTCGGGAGAAGTCGCCGATAGCCAGAGAAGCATTCATGGCACCAGTATGCAATCTCCCCTAAGGGGAGATACAACCGCCAAGCAAAGTCTTGACTCTCCTGTCAGGGGAGCAGGGAACATGGACTTAGCCCGGCCACAAGGTTGAGCGGGACTAAGGAGCCAACACCATGACCAACGAACTCACCGGCGTTGTCGCAGACTACGTGGCGGCGGTAAACGCGCTTGACATCGATGCCATCGTCGCGACCTTCGCCGAGGACGCCTACGTCAATGACAACCGTCGCGAGATCAACGGCATCGACGCGATTCGCCGGTTCATGACAAAAGAGTTCGTCGGCGATCACGTGACCATGGAGGTGCGCGAGGTGCTCGACCACTACGGCGACACCATCATACGCGCCAAGTTCGACGGCACATACGAGAAGACCAATCTGCCCGAGGAACTGATCATGTCGAGCTATTTCAGCGTGAGGGACAACAAGATCGTCAGCCTGGCTGTAATTTTCAACCAGCCATCTGACTATTGACTCTGCCCACCCGCTACCTCCGACCCAGCCCAGTGCGAGACACCTGAGCCATCCTGAGCGGAGCCGGTGACGGTCTCAGCGCACCGATCCCGGTTATAGAGGACAGCTCCGGCAGCTCTGTTCATTTTGGGTCCCATCTCATGAACCAGATGTGAGGCCCTCCGTTCGGCGCATCGATGTGATCCACGATGTGAAAGCCGCACCTCTTGTAGATCAGGACATTCCGTTCGGTCCCCGTTGACAGGATTGCGCCGCAGTCCGTGGTCGCCGCCATCGACTGGCCCACCTCGATCAGCGCCCTCCCGTAACCCTTCCCTTGGATTCGCGGGTCGACTGCGATCGAATCAAGGAGCCAGAGGGGTTCGTCAGGGATGTGGGATTCGACCCAATCCCAGAATGATTCATATCTGCCACCCCCGTCATCGGAAAGTTCGAGTATGCGTGGCTGAATCCAGGGGTGCTCCTCCCACCCGTCGTTGCTACCGGGCGGAATCCACACGGCACCTCCATTCGCGTCCCCCGCTTCCCATACGAGTCCCAGGTCGAGCGCAATCTCCAGGAAGTAGGTGAAGCACAGGTTCAGCACCTCCTGCTGCTCCTGCTCTCCGAGGAGGGACCAGCGCATCATTGGGTCGTCCACGAATGCCCGGGCAAAGACCGATGCAAGCGATGGAAGCCGGGACTTACCGGCGCGGGAGATCTCGACGGGGCCTCCGTTCATTCACACTTACGGTATCGAACCGGTTCGACAGCTTGGGGACCCGCAGTGCCCCACCCATCCGCCCTACTCGGATACCCAGATGTCCATGGCGGTTGCAAATCGCCCTACGAACTAAAAGTGCAGGTCAGAGTGCTCCCAGCGTTCGGTGGACGTGGCGGGGTTTTGGCGCAAGCATCGGGCTCCTAGGCGACGCGAATCGCCCGATTCGCGTCCAGTGAAAGGGAGGAGTTATGTCGAAGGAAAGCAAGCCGAGCGTCGTGTTCGCGCACGGGCTCTGGGCTGACGGCTCGTGCTATAGCAAAGTGATCCCCGCCTTGATCGAGGATGGGCACGAGGTGGTGTCCGCCCAGAACAGCCTGGACTCGCTGGAGGGCGACGTGGCAGCGGTGAAGCGCGCTCTGGGGCAGGTCAAGAGCCCGGCCATCCTGGTCGGTCACTCATATGGCGGAACCGTCATCACAGCGGCTGGAACCGACGACCGCGTCGTGGGTTTGGTCTATATCTGCGCGCTCGCCCCGGACGACGACGAGACGTCCCAGAGCCTGCAGGAAAAGTTCCCCAAGACAGATGTCTTGGATCACATCGAAGTCGCGGACGGCCGTATCTGGTTGAAGCGCGAGGGCATCGGGTACTTCTGTGGCGACCTGTCGCCGAAGGAACAGCAGCTCGTCTGGGCCACCCAGGGCGTCCCGGTTGCAGACCTGTTCAATCAGAAGATCCCCGGTGCCGCCTGGAAGTCGAAGCCGTGCGCGTACATCGTCGGGACGGAGGACCACACCGTGAATCCGGAACTGGAACGGTTCGTCGCGAAGCGGATGGACGCTACAACCTATGAGGTTGCCAGCAGTCACGTTGCCATGCTCTCGCAGCCCGACGTGGTGATCGAGGCCATCCTCAAGCTCGCTGCGTCCGTTTGAGCGGTAGGAGGGACACTCCAACGTTGGCAACGCGATCCGCACCGCCCCTGGCGACCTGACGTTTTCTGGGGCCGTCGTCATTGCGGCACGCGGCTGACTCGCGAGTGTCGGCAAGTGCGCCGGTGGGCCGTTGTGCGGTAATGGCTACGGCGGTCGAGGGGGATTCCGCCCTCGACGCCGTGGGGAAAAACCTGGAACCTGACTATCCAGGTGCCGGGCATGACTGATCTCTGACGCGTTGGCATAGGCGCCATTGGGGGTCACTTCCACACGGCGCAATCGCGATACTGGGTCGGAGTGGTCGCCCCTCAGTGGGTGGTCAGCGAGTTCAAACTGTGACGGCTCAACGTCACCCGAACGGGAATCTGGGGATGTACCTCGCCGACTGGCAACGTCACCTTGCCAGGTCAGCGAGCATCTGCTCAACCAATTGGAGCCGGCGGTGGGAATCGAACCCACGACCTGACGATTACAAGTCGTCTGCGCTACCAACTGCGCCACACCGGCCCGGAGCCGGGAATTCCCGGTGCCGTGTGTCATTCTACGGCCATTTACCGCCTCTCCCGGGGGGGCCGGCAGCCCGTTCGAGGACCGGACCAGGTAGCCGACGATCGGAAACCCTTGCTTCTCCGGTCCTAGGTTGGCAGGCTGGCACGCAGTGGCCGATCCTTCTGGGCGTAATGGAACAGCATCGGGTGGACCTGGCAAACGAGGCGGGGGTCTACCCGTCTTCCGCGCCGCCATCGTGCTGGCCCTCTTCGTGGCTTCCACCGTGCTGTTGCTCGGAGTCATCCATCCCACTACCTCGGCCTCCAGCCCCGGCGTCGCTCTGACCCCGAGCTCGACCTCGACGACAACTGTCGGCACCGGGGCGACGACCACCACCAAGCCCGGACATGCCTCGTCGACGACGAGCACCACCATTCCGCCCAGCCGGGTTCCGGTGCTGGTGGCCAACGCCTCGGGGGTGAACGGGGCGGCGGCGGCTGTCACCGCCGAGCTGCGGCCGGGTGGCTGGAACCTGCTCGCCCCCACCAATGCCACCGCCCAGGAGACCTCCTCGCACGTCTACTATCTGGCCGGGTTCGAGCCCGAGGCCAAAGCCATCGCCACCACGCTCCAGTTGCCGGCCACCGCAGTGATCCCCTACACCACGGCCGCGCCGATCAGCTCGATCGGTACGGCGCAAGTGCTGGTGGTGGTCGGGCCCGACGTGGCCAACAAGTTCGCTCCGCCAGCGACCACGGCCACGACCGCCGGCTGATAGGCGACCCATGGCCGGAGGGGGACCGTCTCGTCCGCGGCCGCCGTCCGCTGCCGTCCGCCGGGCCCTGGCGCCGCTGCTGGTCGATCCGGCCACCACCGCCATCGTTTCCGACTTCGACGGCACGCTGTCACCGATCGTCGATCATCCCGCTGAGGCCAGGCCTGTGGACGGCGCGGTCGCCGTGCTGGCCCGGCTGGCCCGGCGGTTTCGTCTGGTAGCCGTGGTCTCCGGCCGACCGGCCTCTTTTCTGGTGGAGCACCTGGCCGAGTTCGACGCCAGGGCTCGTTCGGATGCGCCATCCCCACATTTCGTCGGTCTCTACGGACTCGAGGAGGCCACCGGCGACGGCACGATCGTCCCGGAACCGGAAGCGGCGCGGTGGCGACCGGTGATCGACGACGTCGTGGGTCGGCTGGGATCCGGGCGCACCCCCGGTGCCTTCGTCGAGGCCAAGGGTCTGGCTGTCACCGTCCACTGGAGGGCGGCCCCGGACGCCGCGTCATGGGCGACGGCGGCGACGGCCGCCGAGTCCGAGGCCACCGGCCTCCGATCCCACCCGGGACGCATGTCACTCGAGTTGCGCCCGCCGTTGGCCATCGACAAGGGCTCCGTGGTTCGCCGTCTGCTCGATGGCTGCACGGCCGGGTGCTACCTCGGGGACGACCTGGGAGATCTCCCGGCGTTCGCCGCTCTCGCCCAAGCTGCCGCCGAGGACGGAGCCGCCACCGTGGCAGTGGCGGTGGCGGATGACGAGAGCCCGCCCGAGGTGCTCGAAGCGGCGGACGTCGTCTTGCGCGGACCGACTGAGGCCCTGGCGGTCCTGGAATGGCTGGCCAGGGCCGGAACGGAACGGTGACTGGCCAGGGCCGGAACGGAACGGTGAGTAGCAGCCGGGCGGTCAGTTCAGGGCTTCGAGCTGGTCGCTCAGCCAGTCCGAGGGCTGACGGGCCAGGACGGCCCGCCGCAAGGAATTGGATCTCGACTCCCTCTCGTCGATGGTCATGGTCAGCGCCTGGGCCAGGGTGGCGGCGGTACCCGTCACGTCGAACGGGTTGATCTCGAGGGCGGCGGCCCCCAGCTCGTCGAAGGCACCGGCCTCCCGAGACAACGCCAGCACTCCGTTCCGGGCATTGAGCAGCGGCCCTTCCTTGGCCACCAGGTTCATGCCGTCACGCACCGGGTTCACCAGCAAGACGTCGTAACGGGTCAGGGCGGCCAGCGAGCGGTGATAGTCGTCCTCGACGAGGAGGACGATCGGGGTCCAACCCGGCGTCCCCCACTGCTCGTTGATGCGGGCCACCGTCGACTCGACCTCGTTCTCGTAGGCCAGGTACTCGGGCAGGCCCTGGCGGGTCGGGTAGGCCAAGGCCACGAACACCACTCGTTCCCGGAACCGATGCGGTCGCCCTCCAGCAGCTCCTCGAAGGCCCAGAACCCCCGCAGGAGGTTCTTCGACAGCTCCATCCGGTCCACCCGGACGATGACCTGGCGGTCGGGATCCCCCGATGAGCTCCTCGATGCGTGCCCAGGGCCTGGGACACGGACAGGCTGTTCGGCTTCGGCCCGCAGTGACGCCTGGTCGGTCGAGAGCGGCGACACGAAAGTCGGGACCGGCCGATTGCCGCTTCCCCTCTCGCCGACATCCGCCTGGCAGGCCCGATAGGCCGCCGCCCAACGGTTGGTGTGGAACCCGCAGGTCCCGAAGCCGGACATGGCGGCGAGCAGCTCGACGCCCACCGAGGTGGGCAGCATCCGCAGTACCGACGGGTCGGCGAACGGGGTGTGGGTGAAGTGGGAGGTGCGCAGGTCGGGACGGAGCCGGGCCAGCTCGGATCCCACCAGAGCCAGGTGGTAGTCCTGGACCAGTACCCGACCACCCTCGGGTGCCACCTTGGCCACCCGCTGGGCGAAGAGCAGATTGAACTCGCGGTAGGCGTCCCATGCCTCCATCCACCGCCGGTCGGCCCGCGGGCGGCGGGCCGCATCGAAGAAGTGGTGGTGGCAGAACCACAGAATGGCGTTGGACACCACGTTGTAGGCCATGTTGTAGATGTCCGGCTCGGGCTCGACCAGTTCGATCCGCAGGCCGTCGTCGTGCATCAACCCCGCCGCCACCGCCGCCCGGTCGGCCTCGCCCATGGCGGACGCCACCCAGGTGGCACCGGTGCCGGTCACCAGCGGGCGGAGGGAGCCGGCCAGGCCCCCGGCCGACCTCACCCGGCCACCGGGACGCCGTCCTCCAGGTGAAAGGCGAGCGGGCCCCGGTTGGACACCAGCACGGTGTCGGCTAGCGGACCGTCCTCACCGTGCTGGCTAGGGTCTACGGCCATGGGGGGACGCTACCCGCTGGGTCGGGTCCGGACCAGGTGGGGCCTGGGGTCGGGGCGACACTTGACAAGTTAGTGAGTGACCACTCACAATGGACACATGATGGCTTCGACTCGGCAGACGGCAGACGAGCGGCGCACCTCGGTGCTGGCCGCGGCCATCTCCGAGTTCGCCCGTTCGGGCTACGCCGGAACCTCCACCGAGGCCATCGCCTCCCGGGCCGGGATCTCCCAGCCCTATCTCTTCCGGCTGTTCGGCACCAAAAAGGACCTGTTCGTGGCCACCTACGACCTGGTGGGCGACCGGATCATCAACGAGCTCACCCGGGCCGGCGAAGGCCTCGAGGGGGAAGAGGCGCTGGCGGCCATGGGCGCGGCCTACCTCGAGCTGATGCAGGATCCCGAGTTGCTCCAGGTGCAGCTGCACGGGTTTGCCGCAGCCCCGGTCGACCCGGACATCGCCCGGAGCTGCCGGCGCACCTTCGAAGTGCTCCAAAAGGTCGTCACCGAGCGGACCCACCTGTCCGACGACGAACTCCGCGAGTTCTTCGCCATGGGAATGCTCATCAACGTGATGGCGGCCATCGATCTTCTGTCCATACCCGACGAGTGGGCACAGAACCTGTGTTCCGCATCTGAGAAATCCGAGGCCATCAGAACCGCAACCCAGGCCCTCCAGGCACAGCAGCGTGCCGACCGGGCCGCCAATGAGGAGGTCCCCGCATGAACCAGCCCTTCACCGTCCCGCTTTTTTTGCCCCGCAAAGCTAGTGATTACTCACAACCAAACCGGTGGCGGTCGGTTCCGGCTGCCCACCGACGCCACCGTCGGTGGGGTCGGGTGCAAGAGACCGACGGTGGCGGTCGGTTGCTCCCATCGGACGGGGCCATGGCCGGAGCCACCCCGCTCGTGCCAAGTCGGGCCTCTCAGGCCACAGTCCAGTCGGTGTCCGCCGGCGATCAGGCTTCCGGCGTCCTCGACTCCGGGCCCGCGGTCCACGGGCAGGCGGGGGAAGTGGACCCGGCCGTGGCGTCGTCCCGCGTCCGCCGGGACCGGTCCCGTGGCGTGTGGGCGGTGGTGATCACCGGCATGGCATTGTTCATGGCCTCGCTGGACAACCTGGTGGTGTCGACGGCTCTGCCGGTGATCCGGGTCCATCTCCATGCCGGCTTGTCCGGGTTGGAGTGGACGGTGAATGCCTACACGCTCACCTTCGCGGTGCTGTTGCTGACGGCGGCCGCCATCGGGGAGCGCTTCGGTCGCAGGCGGATCTTCGTTCTGGGCCTCGTAGTGTTCACCGGCGGTTCGGCGGTGGCGGCGCTGGCGCCGACCATCGGGGTGCTGGTCATGGCCCGTGCCGTCCAAGGCGCCGGGGGAGCGATGATCATGCCGCTGTCGCTGACCTTGCTCAGCGCGGCCGTCTCACCCGAACGGCGCAATGCCGCCCTCGGGATATGGGGTGCCATCGGTGGCGCCGCCGTCGCCCTCGGACCCTTGGTCGGGGGAGCGGTGACGAGTGGCTGGTCGTGGCAGTACATCTTCTGGCTGAACGTGCCGGTGGGTGTGGTGCTCATCCCGCTGGCTTGGTGGAAGCTGTCGGAATCCCGAGGGATCGCGTCACGGCTCGATCTGGTCGGCGTGGGACTGGTCAGCGTGGGACTGTTCGGCGTCGTGCTGGGTCTGGTCCGGGGCAACAGCCACGGGTGGACGAGCGCATCGGTGGTCGGCTCCTTCGTCGTCGGCGCTGTCACCCTGGCCGCCTTCATCGCCTGGGAGCTCCGCTCGTCCCACCCGATGTTGGACATCCGGCTGTTCCGCCATCGCGGATTCGCGTCAGTGAACGTCACGGCCCTGTTGTTCAGCTTCGGCATGTTCGGCGCCATCTTCTTCCTGGTCCAGTTCCTCCAGGTCGTCCAAGGCCTCTCGCCGTTGGCGGCGGGGGTGCGGATCCTCCCGTGGACGGCCATGCCCATGCTGTTGGCCCCGTGGTCGGCAATCTGGCCGAGCGCTGGGGAGGAAAGCCCCTGGTGGTCACCGGTTTGGCTCTGCAGGCCCTGGGGTTGGCCTGGCTGGCCACAGTGATCACGCCGACGACGCCCTACGCCGACGTCGTGGTCCCGTTCATCATCTGCGGAGTCGGGATGACGCTGTTCTTCGTGCCGTTGGCCTCGCTGGTCCTCGGCGCAGTTCCCAGGGCACTCGAGGGGATCGCCTCGGGTGCCAATGCCGCCTTCCGGGAGTTGGGCGGGGTACTGGGCATCGCCGTGCTCGGAGCTGTCTTCAGTAGCCACGGCAGCTACGGCTCGGGTGAGGACTATGTCCACGGGATGACCGCCGCCGTCTACGCCGGAGCCGCCGTGGTGGCCGTGGGTGTCGTCGCCGCGCTGATCGTGCCCGGCCGGCGACGCCAGCGGGCCGCCGACCGTGGCCGCAGAGGAGCTCGCCGTGCCGGCCGGGACGAGCGGGGACGAATCGGTTGGTCCCTGGCCCGGAGTCGAAGCGGTGTCCGACCGGCCCCTGTGCGAGGCGACGGCGTCCACCTGACCCGCACCCTCCGATGTCGAAGGACTCCGGAGGACTCAGTCCGGTGTGATCGAGGGGGGCCCGGGCCAGGGCGGCCCGCAGGACATCGGTGGCCTGGGGCCGGAGCTCGGCCAGCGGCCGGTTGCGGTGGACTCGGACCCCGAGGTCGACCTGGCCGATGGTGCCGACGCCGAAACGGGAGGCGACATCGATGAGCAACGCCAGTTCGACCGCGTACCCGTCGGCGAGACCGCACTTGTCCAGCACCCACCGGGGGGCCGCGGTCTCGCCGGCCAGCGGCTGCTCGATCGATGCCAGGTGGGGGAAGAGCAGATCGATCACGGGCTTGGCCACGAGCTCGGTGACCCGGCCCCCGCCGTCCGGCGCACCGTGGAGGGGTCGCCGGTAGAAGCCCTTGACCAGGGTCAGCGACTCATCGGTCAGCAGGGGCCCGACCAGCCCGGTGACGAAGTGGGGATCGAAGTTGGTGACGTCGCCGTCGACGAAGGCGACCAGGTCGCCCCGGACGGCGTCGAGGGCGGTCCGCATGGCCTGCCCCTTCCCTCCGCCCCGGGAACCGGTGAGAAGGACCCTGGCCCCGGCCTGGCGAGCGATGTCGGCCGTCCGGTCGACCGAGCCGTCGTCCACCACCACGACGTCGTCGATCAGGGGGACACCCCGGGAAGCCCCGGTCAGCGTGGTCACGATGGCGTGGACGATCGGGCCGATCGTCTCGGCCTCGTTGCGGGCCGGGATGCACACCGAGACACGGCGGTCGCCCTTGATGTCGACGAGGGCGTCGGCGTCGAAGTGGCTGTGGTCGAACCGGCCGGCGTCCGCTCCGGCCATCCCAACGATCGGCATGGTTTCATCATCGCTCACCCGGGGCAGGTGCGTTCCCGTCGGGCCCGCGGCCGGCGCCGATTGACGAGTCGGCACATCGTCGGCCACAATGGAGTCCATCATCCAGAGCGGCTGAGGGACCGGGCCCAGCGACGCCGCGGCAACCAGAGCGAGATTCGTAGATTCCCCAGGGAAATGCGGATCCGTACCAGGTGCCAATGCCCGAGCGATGAGGAGACAAAGTGGACTTCGTTTCTGGGCTGCGCTGTCGTGAGTGCGGACGCGGCTATCCGGCTGAGGCACTGCACGTCTGTGACTACTGCTTCGGGCCCCTCGAGGTGACCTACGACTACGAGCGCGTGGGTGCCACCATGACCAAAGAGCGTGTGGCCGCCGGGCCCCGGTCGATCTGGCGCTACGCCGACCTGCTGCCGGTGGTCGACGACCATCCGGTCGACCTCGGTGCCGGGTTCACTCCGCTGGTGCGGGCTGACCGTCTGGCCGCCGAGCTCGGACTGGGTGAGCTGTGGATCAAGGACGACACCGCCAACCCCACCGGATCCTTCAAGGACCGGGTGGTGTCGGTGGCGCTCACCAAAGCTCGCCAACTGGGGTTCAAGGTGGCCGCCTGCGCCTCGACGGGGAACCTGGCCAACTCGGTGGCGGCCCACGCCGCCCGGGCCGGCATGGAGTCCGTCGTCCTCATTCCCAACGACCTCGAGACGGCCAAGGTCACCATGACCGGGGTGTACGGCGGCCGGGTCATCGCCGTCGAGGGGAGCTACGACGACGTCAATCGGCTCTGCGCCGAGTTGGCCAGTGAACAACCTTCGTGGGCCTTCGTCAACGTCAATGTGCGCACCTACTACGCCGAAGGTTCGAAGACGCTGGCCTTCGAGGTAGCCGAGCAGTTGGGTTGGCAGGCCCCGGACCACGTGGTCGTGCCCATCGGATCGGGAAGTCAGTTGACCAAGGTGGCCAAGGGATTCCGCGAGCTGTGGCAAGTCGGACTGCTGGACGAGGAGCCCTCGGTCAGGGTCTCGGGGGCGCAGGCCGAGGGGTGCTCCCCGGTTGCCACCGCCTTCGCCGAGGGCAGCGACGCCATCCGTCCCGTCAAACCCCACACCATCGCCAAGTCGTTGGCCATCGGCAATCCGGCCGACGGCTGGTATGCCCTCGACACCATCCGGAGCTCGGGAGGATCGTGTGCATCGGTCACTGACGATGAGGTGATCGAAGGCATCCGACTGTTGGCCCGGACCGAGGGGATCTTCGCCGAGACAGCCGGGGGAGTGACCATCGCCACATTGGCCAAGCTGGCGGCCGAGGGCGTGATCCGATCCGATGAGCGGGTGGTGGCCATGGTTACCGGTCACGGTCTGAAGACGGTCGAAGCCCTCTCGGGTACTGTGAAACCGACAGCCACGATCGCCCCGACGCTCGAAGCCTTTGCCGAAGCGATAGGCGGCGAACACGAAACAGAAGTTTGAACACACAACGAGGAGCGAAAGATGAGCGTCAAGGTCCGAATTCCAACCCAACTACGTACGCTGACCGGCGGCAGTGGCGAGGTGACTGTCGAGGGCACCACCGTCGGTGAGGTGCTGAAGGCACTCGACGCCTCCCACGCCGGGTTTGCCGACAGGATCTTCGACGAGTCGGGAGGCCTCCGACGCTTCGTCAACGTGTTCCTGGCCGACGAGGACGTCAGGTTCCTGGACGGTCTGGCCACCCCGGTGGCAGACGGCGAGACCCTCTCCATCGTTCCGGCGGTGGCCGGAGGCTGACCGGCAACCGGCGCGGGGCTGGGTCGGTAGTGGTCCAGTCGGCGATCAGTCGCCCGCCCAACAGCCGAGAACCACGTCTGCGACGGCCACGGCGATCACGCCCGGGTTGGTGGGGGGATTGCCGAAGGACGGCGGGAGCTGGGCCACGTCCACCAACAGAACCTTCCAATCCTTCCTGACGACCACCGAGCCATTGGGGGTCTGGAAGGCACCCTGACCGAGCCCCTGGAGATGGCGGGAGATGCCGAACTGGGTCCCCAGTCCGTCGAAGTAGGCGAAGGTCTGAGGCCAGCTCGAAAGTTCCTTGACGGAGAGTGTCATCGCCCTGGACGTTCCATAGGAGTAGCGGCAGGTGTAGAGGTCGTCGACCCACGTCGGCTTCGAGACGACGGCCTTTTCCCCCAAGGCTTCGGCTACGTCGTGGGGGGCCTCGGTACTACAGACCTCTCGCGACACCTGGGAAGGGTTCTTGCCGGCGGGAAGCGGAGCCTTGAACTTGCCGGTGACACTGGTCGAGCTGGTGGAACTGCCCTGGGACGAACCGCACGCCGCCGCCCCGAGGGCCACGACGACCACCGTCACGAGCAGCCGCCGACCGCGACTCCGGGTTGCCATCACGGCGACCGTTCGAACTTGGGAATGACCCGAATAGTAGGGGTCCTGGATCCACGGTGGTCATCACCACCGGTCACCAGGGGGAGAACCGAATGGCTCGGTCAGCGTCCGGCGTCGGTCGCTGGGGCGATACGGCCAACGGCACGGTGGAGTCCCTGAACCATGTCTCGACACCGGTCGCCGGGGCCTGACCGGCACCACCGGCCGGAGGCCGACCGGTCCAATCGGCCTGGGGTCAGCGTTCGAGGCCGTGCAGGATGAACGTGCAGACCCTGGATGCGACCAGCGGTGCCGGTTCGGGGACCGGGTTGGCGGCTCGCACCGCCATCACTCCGTAGAGCTGTTGGCCGATCAGGTCGACGGCGACGTCCGGATCGAACTCCCGAAAGATGCCTGATGACAGGCCGTCGAGATAGAGATCTTGGATGAGTCGGGCGATGTTGAGACTGATCAGAGCCAGCTCGGTTCCGACCGCCTCGCCTCCTTGGACGAGGGTCCCCTGGGTGACGATGGCCAGTCGGAAGAAGCCGGGGTCGTCGTCGATCCGGTTGAGCAGGCCTTCGATCAGCCGTTCGAGGCGGTGGCCCGGCTCGTCGTCGCTCGCCCACGAGCTCGGCGATGTCTTCGAGCAGCTGGTCGTGCATTCCCTTGAGGCACGCTCGCAGGAGCTCGTCCCGATTGGCGAAGTAGACGTAGACGGTGGATCGGGCCACCCCGGCCTCGGCGGCGATGTCGTCCATCGAGACCTCGGTAGTGCCCCGCTCGCCGAACAGACGACGGGCGACGTTGACGACCTGGTCCCGGCGGAAGTCCCGGATGACCTCTTTGAGGTCGACCGGGGCGCGGCGGGGTGACATCTAGGCAGACAGACGGGCGGCCGGCGGGAAGGCCACCGGGATGTGCTTGGTCCCGTTGATGAAGGCCGACTGGAGTCGTTCCACTTCGCCGTCGAGCCGCAGGTCGGGTATCCGGTCGAGCACGTGCTCGAACATGACCCGGATCTCCATGCGGGCCAGGTTCGCGCCCAGGCAGAAGTGCGGGCCACCGGCCCCGAAGGCCAGGTGGGGGTTGGGGTCGCGGGTGATGTCGAAGGTCTGGGGGTCGGCGAAGACCGCCTCGTCCCGGTTGGCCGAGATGTGGAAGAACACCACCTTCTGATCGGCCTCGATGTGCTGGCCACCCAAGTCGAAGGCACTGGTGGTCTGCCGGCGGAAGTTCATGACCGGGCTCACGTAGCGGAGCATCTCCTCGACGGCCGAAGGGAGGAGCGAGCGGTCGTTGCGCAGGAGCTCCCACTGGTCGGGGTGCTCGAAGAAGGCGGCCATCCCACCGGAGATCAGATTCCGGGTGGTCTCGTTGCCGGCCACCGTGAGCAGCAGGAAGAACAGTTCGAGCTCGATCGAGTTGAGCTTCTCTCCCTCCACCTCCACCTCGGTCAGTACGCTCATGAGATCGTCATGGGGATCGATCCGCTTGGTGGCGAACAACTCCGAGGCGTAGGCATAGAGTTCCATGGCCGCCTGCTGGGGCGCTTCGTCGCCGGTCTGGTACTCGGGATCCTGGCTGCCGATCATCCGGTTGGACCAGTTGAACATCCGGTGCCGATCCTCGTTGGGAACCCCCAGCAGATCGGCGATGACGACCAGGGGCAGCTCGGCGGCGATGTCGGTGACGAAGTCGGCGGTCCCGGTCTCGATGACCGAGTCGATGATGTCGTCGGCCGCCTGCGTTGATCCGATCGTGGAGCTGGTTGACCATCCGGGGGGTGAAGCCCTTGTTGACCAACCGGCGGTAACGGGTGTGGAGGGGGGGTCCATGTTCAACATCAGCATCTGTTGCTGGGCCAGGTCGTCGTCGGCCAGCTCCCAGAGGAAGGTGGCCTGCGTGCGAGCGAGGAGAAGTGCTCGTAGTCACGGTTGACCGTGGTGGCGTCGGCGTGGGAGGTCACCGCCCAGAACCCGGGCCCGTCCTCCTCCTCGTGCCACCACACCGGGGCGTTGGCCCGGAGGAAGGCGAACCACTGGTGGGGCACACCGTCGGCGAAGGTCTTGGAGTCCAGCAGGTTGATGTCGTCGAAGCCGACCTCGCTGATATCGATCTCGGTCTGGGACATGTCGGCACCCTCTCGGTCGGACGCACTACCTTCTGGATCGGACACACTGTCCGATTAACTGGATCCTAAGTCCGGTGTGGCGGAGAGTCAACCACCGGGGCGCTGCGGCCCCGGCCGGTACGGTGGGGCCGAGCCGGTTCGGGGCGTGGTCGGAGCAGGCCGGCGGGACCGAACCCGCCCGGTTCGGCCCCAGGACGGTGGCCGACCGAGGTCAGATCGGCGTGGCCAGGCTCGGGTCGATGGGGGCCGCGCCCGGGTGGATGATGGCGGCCAGCGTCTCTACCCCGTCCACCAGCCGGGGGCCCGGGGCGGACGAAGGCGGCGTCGGCGTCGACGGCCCATACCGGGACGCCGGCCGGCAGCCGGCCCCGGCCACCAGTCCCCGGCCAGGGCCGCTGGCCCCGGCGAGCCGGAACCCGCACGGGGCCACCACGATGAGATCGGGGCCCGACGAGGTGACGTCGTCCCAGCTCACCTCGGACCGAGCGGCGCGCCGGCCCGGTCCCGAGCACCGAGCGACCCCCGGCCGCCGCCACCATGTCGGGCACCCAGTGGCCCGAGCGAGAACGGCGGGTCGGTCCACTCCAGCACGGCCACCTTCGGGACGTGGCCTTCCGGCCACCGCCTCGGCCACCGCCGCCAGGCGGGACCGGAGCTGGTCCACCAACCGTGCGCTCCCGGCCTGGCGCCCGGTGGCGCCGACCGACCTGATCCGATCGAGTCCAGCACCTCCTCCAGGGTCATCGGGTCCAGGGTGAGGACGTCGGCCCGGCAGCCCAGGTGCTCCAGGGCGGCACCGACCTCGTTGACGTCCACGGCGCATACCGCGCAGAGGTCCTGGGTCACCACCAGATCGGGGTCGATGGCCCGCAGGGCGCCCTCGTCCAGGGTGTAGAGGTCCTCGCCGGCGGCGATGCGGGCCCGCACGGCGGCGTCGATCTCGGCCGGCGTCAGTCCGCCGGGGTCAGTGCCGTCGAGGAGACGACGGTCCGTTCCCTCGCCTCCTCGGGGAAGTCGCACTCGAAGGTCACGCCGGCCACCTGGTCGCCGGCCCCGACGGCGAAGAGGATCTCGGTGGCCGACGGCAGCAGCGAGACGATGCGCACCGCCCACGGTACCAATGTGGTTGTCGGGGCTCATCGGACCCGCTCGTCGACCTCCGCTCCCCGCCGGGCCGGCCGGCCCCATCTGGTAGGGCCGGTCAGGTGCTCCAGTCGACGACGCCGTCGATGACCACCCACGGCTCTTCGGTGAGGACGAACTCGAGGTGGTCGGTGTCGAGGAACTTGGGGAGGTCAGCGAACATGGCCGGGGAGTCCGTCTCGTTCATGTGGGCGAAGTACTCGTCCATGGAGGCGAACCACTGCACGGTCACCCCGTCGTATCCCGACCGGTCGTCGTCGCCGCGGTAGTCCGCCAGCGGCCGCGGATTCTGCTCGTAGCGGATGACGTGGCTTCCGCACTGGCCGTTGGCGATCAGCGGCCCGTGATTGTTCCGCCAGTAGGCCTGGAACTCGGCCGGACTCATTCCCTCCTTGCGCTTCAACAGACAGGTCAGCTTGATCATCGGCATGGTCCTTCCGGAACGGCGGGGGCGGTGCGATCGTAGGTCGTCGGCCGGTCAGCGCGCCTCGGCGGCACGTGGCCGCCGCTCGACGGCTCAGCCGGCGACCTGGGCGCAGAACAGGTCGGCGACGTAGGGCATGGCGATGGGCTCGGGGAAGGTCGAGCGCGAAGGCGGCCACCTGGTCGAGCAGTGCCTGTCGCTCCGGTTCGGGAAGCACCCGGACGTAGCTCCGCGACGCCACCTGGTCGACGAACGACTCCCGATCCAGCAACTGCTCCCACGCGAACTTGGTCCGCTCCATGGGACCGAAGAGGCCGACTTCGTCCGACGACGGCACCGAAGTCCATGCCCACCGGGTACGGGGCTGACGTGTCCCACTTGCTGATCCGCACCAGCTCGGCCACCATCGGGTCGGACTCGTCCCGTTCGTTCCAGATCAGTCCCAGCCAACCACCGGGCCGAGTACCCGGGCGATCTCGGCCAGAGCCACGGGTGCGTCGAACCAGTGGAAGGCCTGGGCCACCACCACGACGTCGATCGCCCCGGTGGCAATCGGGATCTGCTCGGCGGTGGCGCCGACCACCGGAACCCCCGGGACCATCCGGGAGAACACCTCACGCATGGAGGCGGACGGCTCGACGGCGATGCATTGCGCACCTCGCGCCTGCAGCTGACGGGTGAGCTTTCCGGTTCCGGCCGCCAGGTCGAGTATGCGGCTGGCCTCGGTGATCCCGGCCACCGAGGCCAGGTGGTCCACGGCCTCGTCGGGGTAGCCGGGACGGGCGCCGTTCGTAGACGTCCGAACCGGTCTCGAAACCGACCCGTCCGAGCCGGGTCCCGCCGGCCGCGGTCCTGTGCACCGGATTGTCCACGGGACCAACTCTATTGAGTCGGCCCGAGCCGCCGACCGGGACGTTGTCCCGAGTCCCCGGACAAGACCGACCCCGTCGGATCGCCCTGACGCAGGGCGATCAGTTAGCGTCGGGAAGTGACTCCACCTGGCCCCGGCCTACCTGCATCGTCAGGATCGGACGAGAACGGCTCGTGGCCCCAGCGCCCCGAGCGCAGTGCGACGTCGGGATCGGCCGGGGCCGAGGTGCGCCCGCCGGCACGTCGGCCCGTCCACCGGCGGTGGATCAATGCCCTCGTGCACGCCGGCTGGGATTGGTTGAACAACCAGGGAGCCGTCGGTCCCGGCGATGTGTTGGCCGAGCGGTTCGGCGCCTTCGGCCACGGCAGCTGCCTGGCCTTTCCGCCCGGGGCCATCTTCGGGGAACAGTGGATCCGGATCGGTCGTGACACGCTGGTCGGTCCCCACGTGAGCATCTCGGCCGGCATGGTGCCGGGTCAGCGCATGATCACCGATCCGGTGGTGCGGATCGGTGACCGGTGCATGATCGGACGGGGCAGCCACATCGTCGGTCATTTCGATCTCGAGATCGGCGACGACGTGCACACCGGTCCCTACGTCTACATCACCGATCAGAACCACGGGTACGACGACCCCGACCAGGTGGTGCACACCCAGTGGCCGACCGATGTCCCGGTGCGCATCGGTACCGGCAGCTGGCTCGGCACCGGCGTGGTGGTGCTGCCCGGAACCGAGCTGGGCAGAAACGTGGTGGTGGGAGCGGGGGCGGTGGTCCGGGGGGTGTTCCCCGACCACTGCGTCATCGCCGGTGTGCCGGCCCGAGTGGTCCGCCGCTACGTGCCCGGGTCGGGATGGGAGAGCGGAGACTCGGCCGACAAGGACGGGACCGACGGCGTCCCCGTCCCCGCCAGTCCGTCCGTGTCCGAGGGGGCAGCATGGCCGGGGCCGGCACCGTTGCCGGTCCCGTCCGATCCGGCCGGCGGGCCCGACCCCTCCGGTCCGCCCGACCCGGCACTGAGTGCGGGTCCCAGCCGACCGAGCCCGTAGCGGCGGACGACCTCCTCGGCCTCCTTGCGGCCCTCGGCGATGAGCGCCTCGGTGGTGGAGAAGTCGTCGAAGTCGCGCGTCCTGGTCTCGCTGCCGCTGCAGACGATGACCTCCACGCCGGCCGGGATCTGCGCCATCTCCCTCACGAACCTGGCATGGATGGAGATGAAGAGGGCGTCGATCATCGCCTCCACCGGCCGGCGGGTCGGAACCGGCGAGTACCGCGGCGGTCCACACAACAGGACCACGATCCTGGTGGCACCGCAGTCGATGGCCCGGCGGACGGGCACGTTGTCGACCACGGCCCCGTCGATGAACCGCTCACCGTCGATCTCTACCGGCGGGAAGATGGTGGGAATGGCCGAGGACGCCAGGATCGCCTCCACCGCCGGCCCGTAGGTGAACCACCGCTCCTGGCCGTCGGTGAGGGAGGTGGCCACCACCTCGACCGGGATCACCGCCTCCTCCAGCCGCTCCAGTCCGATCCCCTCTTCGACGACCTTGCGGAGGCCGTTGTTGGGGTAGACCGAGTCCCGCTGGCGGACGTAGAGCCACGGCCCGTGGAGCCGTCCCTGGGGGTACACGGCGTCACGGGTCAGCCCCGTCCAGATCTCGGTCATCCGCTCGACCCCGCGTCGGGTGGGATCGTAAGCGAACGCCACGCCGTTCATGGCGCCGACCGAGCACCCATAGATGCGGTCGGGGACGAACCCGTGCTCGGTCAGGACCTGCAGCATGCCGATCTGGACCGCCCCCCGGGTTCCGCCCCCGGCCAGCACCAGGGCAGTGATCGGGCGATGGTCCTCCTCGTCCTCTTCCTCCGGGTCGTCGCCGTCGCCGTCCTGCTCACGCAACCAACCGGCCCGGCTGGCCGAGGCCCGCTGCAGGATGAACCGCATCGACCAGGACGATCAGTACCAGCGAGGCCACGACGAACAACGTGAAGACGACGACGAACGCAGTGTCGGAGGCCTCGGTCATCATCGCCACAAAGGCTACCGGTGGCACCCGGTCGGGGACGTTCTCGGTATCGGCGCCTCTTTGTAGTCACACCCTCGGTGCACACTCACCCCATGGTTGTCGTCGATGTTGGTCACAGCCCCGAGGGGCGGGTGACCGGAGAGTTCGCAGCGGTGGTGGGCGCCCCCGCGGCCGGAGGCCCGGCGGGGGTTGGGCGACTCCGGCCGGCGCCCTCCCTCAGGCACGGTGCCCCTCGATGGCATCCCCTGACCGGTGACGGGCTGCTCGAGCGCCTGCGGGTGACCGGGCGGCGGCGTCCGGGCGTGGATCCGGAGCTGGCCGATCGCCTGCGGGCCCGGCTCGACCAGGGCATCGTGGCCGCCAGGGCCGAGCTCGCAGAGACAACCGGAGATTGCGGCGTCGATGCACCGGGGTCGGGACCGCGCCGGTCGGGACCGGCGCTGGTGGTGACCAAGGAGGGGCTGAACCGGAAACTGGCGTGCGACGCCCATCGGATCGCCACCGGGTCCGGTGGAGGCACCCCGACCACCGCCATGGCGTGCGGGGCCATGATCGATGTCCTGTTCCGGCAACTGGTGACGGTCGGGGCCAGCGACGATCCGATGGCCGACGGCATGGCCGCCCTGTCGGTGGACGAGCGTCAGCGCGGCCTGAGCGACTGGATCGAACGGCTGCCGGCCGTCGATCGGGCCGAGCTCCGGTCCGAGGTCGAGCGGCAGGCCGAGGGGCTGCGGCGTCGCTGGCCCTCGTTGGAGCCGGGCTGGCTCCCGCGCACACAGGAGGCCATGCGGGCCCCGCTGGCGGGAGGGGCGGTCGAACTGTCGGCCCGGGTCGACCTGGCCATCGGCCGGCCGGCGGTCGACGAGGCGTCGGTGGCCATCGTGGAGGTCAAGTCCGGGTCCCGTCGAGCCCACCACTCGGCCGACCTCCACTTCTATGCCCTGATCGAGACGCTGCGCAGCTCGGCTCCTCCCTTCGTCGTGGCGACCTACTACACCAGGTCCGGCGAGCTGGACGTGGAGCCCATCACCGAGGAGGTCCTGGCCGCCTCGGCCCGGCGCACGCTGGCCGGCACCCGCGCCCTGGTTGGGCTCGGCCTCGGGAGCCGGACCGCGCCCGACGCCGAACAGCCACTGCAGCCGGTGCATGGCCATTTCGGCCACAAGCCCCGACCAGTGGTGGCCCACCGGACCCGTCGGTCGGGACTCCGAGGTTCGGGCCCCTCGATGACCACCGCTGCCCAGCGGACCCTCGACGTGTCGGCACCGGCCGGGGGCCGGGTCGACGCATCGGATCTGCTTCGGATCCGGGACCGACTGATCGCGGCCCTGCCGCCGGTGGTGGAGCGCCTGCCCCCGGGTGAACAGCTGGTGATGACCCTGCCGCTGCTCCGCACAGGCCGGCGCCGGTCCGGACCTGCTGGCCCGACCCGAGGAGCCGTTCGTCTGGAAACCGGCATTCGTCCGTCGCTCCCTGGGTCTCGCCGTCGTCGACGCCTGTGTCTCCGGGCGGTTCCGCACCCCGGCCGAGGCGGTGGGTCCGGTGGCGGACGAGGCGGTGGCCCAGTGGGAGCGGACCGGCTGGAGGACCTTCCACTGGGAGCCGTGGGTGGCCGGCTTGGTCCCGGGGGCCAGGGCGGTGGTGTTGGCCGAAACCCTGACCTGGGCCACGACGCTGTGGTCGTCGTTGGACTGGAGGGTGTTCGCCGCGCCGCCGCGGATCGGCGGGGCCGACGACCAGTGGATCTGCCCGGCCATGCGGACCACGCGTCTCAAGGCCCGGGCCGAGCTACGGGTCCCGCTCGTCGACGGCCGCACTGGTCGGACACGGCCACGCCCGGGGGGACCGGTCTCGGCCCTGGTGTCGGTGTCGTCGGGCTGTCCCGGTCCCGGTTGGGACGACGAGCTGGCCTATCTGGCCCTGGTGGCCGGGTTGCGTGCTCCGACCCGGCCCGTTCCGGCCCGGGTGGTGGGCCTGTGGCCTGACGCCGGACTCCACTCGAGCGTGGACATCGACCAGCAGACCCTGGGCATGGCGGCCGACCGGGTCGTCACCGGCGTAGCCGCCGTGGTCGAGGCCCGGCTGTCGTCACCGGCCTGGAACTGATCGACGGAACGGCTCAGAACAGCGCCCGCGCCGCCTTGGCGTCGGGCTTTCCCGCCGCCGTCAGGGGCACCGCCTCCACCACCAGCATCTGTCGTGGGATCTTGTACCCGGCGATGTGGAAGCGGCAGTGATCCTGGAGATCGTCGAGCCCGGGGGGAGCATCGGAACGCTTGGGGGCCACCACCACCGCCACCCGCTCTCCGAACCGCTCATCGGGGACGCCCACCACGATGGCGTCGAACACGGCCGGGATGGGACTTGACCGCGGCCTCCACCTCCTCGGGGAAGATCTTCTCGCCGCCCGAGTTGATCGACGCCGACCCCCGCCCGTGGACGGTGATGGTGCCGTCGGCCTCCACCGAGGCGAGATCGCCCGGCAGCGACCATCGCACACCGGCCCCGTCGACCGGGAAGGTGGCAGCCGTCTTGGCCTCGTCCTTGTAGTAGCCGAGCGGGATCCGGCCGGTCCGGGCCAGCCGGCCGATCCTCCCGTCCCCGGGGACGAGGGGTACCAGGTCGTCGTCCAGCACCGTGGTGTCCTTGTTCATTGCGAACCGGGGGCCGGTGGCACCGGCCTCCACCGCCCCCTGGGCCCCGCTCTCGCTCGATCCGAAATTGTCCAGGACCATGATGGTGGGGAGCTGTTTTTTCAGCTCGTCCTTGACCGTCGATGACAGCATGGCCCCGCCCGACCCCACCACCACCAGGGTCGAGGTGTCGTAGGTCCCGGGCTCGGCCGACGCCAGCGTGTCGGCCAGAGGACGGGCCATGGCGTCCCCCACCAGCCCCACCGACACCACGCCCTCCTCCCCGATCATGCGCAGCAGCGAGTCGGGGTCGTAGCGGTGCTCGGTGTAGAGCACGGCGGTGGCGCCCATCATGAACCCGTTCCACATCACCCACTGGGCGTTGCCGTGCATGAGCGGGGCCACCACCAGCATCACCACCCGGCTGGCGTCGTCGGGGTTGATGCCGGCCGGCCAGCTCCTCGGGCTCGGCGATGGGCTCCGCCCCCCACCCGCCACCGCCCATGGCGGCGAAGAAGATGTCCTCCTGGCGCCAGAGCACGCCCTTGGGCATGCCGGTGGTGCCGCCGGTGTAGAGCACGTAGATGTCGTCGGGCGACCGGGGACCGAAGTCGCGCTCGGGGGAGCCGGCGGCCAGAGCCGACTCGTAGGCCACGACGTCGGGACTCGGGGCGTCGATCCCCGAACCGTCCTCGATCATCACCAGGTGAAGGGATCCCGTCGGCTCGAGCCCGGTCAGCGCTTCGGCCACCAGGCGGGACAGGGCCCGCTCGAAGACCAGGACGTCGAGGTCGGCGTTGTCGACCACGTAGCGGAGCTCGGGGGCGACGTAGCGATAGTTGATGTTCACCGGTACCGCCCGCGCCTTGTAGCAGCCGATCATGGCCTCGGCCCACTCGGCCCGGTTGTAGGCGAGGATGCCGACGTGGGCGCCGGTGGGAACACCCGAGGAGGCCAGGTGATGGGCGAACCGGTTGGCCCGCTGGTCGAGCTGGCGGTAGGTGAGGCGTTCGGCCCCCGCCACCAGCGCCAGGCGGTCGGGGACGGTGTCGACCACCACTTCGAACAGATCGGCCAGGTTGAACCGCCTCGTACTCATCGCCTCACCCCCCTGTCGTCCTTGGCCAACCCATGACCCCATTCCCCCTGGCGTCGCGTCGTGGCCAGATGTACGGCCGGCGGGCCGGCCCCTAGCATGCTGCAGTCAGTCGGACACTCTGTAGCACGTCCCGCCGCCGCGGCGGAAACCCAGGGGCCGACCATGGACCACGGGAGGACCGAATGGTGAGCTGACGGCACTGGCACCCAGGGGGGCATCGGCGGCCTGACGGCCTTGGTCACCGGGGGCGGAAGCGGGATCGGTCTCGGTGCCGCCATCCGTCTGGTCCGCGACGGCGCCCATGTGACCATCTGCGGGCGGACCGAGGAGCGCCTGCGCACCGCGGTCGGCGTTCTCGAGGCGGCCGCCGCCGACCCGTCCGGGACGCCGGCGGCCCCGGCCGGGGGAACCGCCGCCTACGTGGTCGCCGACGTGACGGTCGAGGACCAGATGGCGGCGGCGGTGGCCGCCGCCTCGGCCGAGCGGGGCCGGCTCGACATCCTGTTCGCCAATGCCGGGGGAGCCATGCACATGGGTCCCATCGCCGGGGCCGATGCCGACCAGGTCCGGGCCACCGTCGACCTCAACCTGGTCGGCACCTTCCTTGTCCATCAAGCACGCCGCCCCGCTGATGGCGGCCGGGGTGGGCACGGGGGTCGACGGGGGTGCGGCTCCCGGGGGCTCGATCATCGCCATGTCGTCGGGCGCCGGTGCCTTCCCCCACCGGTACCTGTGGGCCTATGGGGCGGCCAAGGCCGGCATCGACATGCTGTGCAAGTACGCGGCCGAAGAGCTCGGTGCCAGTGGGATCAGGGTCAACTCGGTGCAGCCCGGCATCGTCGACGACGAGCTGATGGCGCCGATCACCGCCGGCGGGTCCGCTGCTCGACGACTACCTGGCCGAAATGCCGATCAGCCGGCTCGGGACGGTGGAGGACATCGCCGACGCAGTCCGATTTCTGGCCGGTCCGGAGTCGGGGTGGATCAGCGGGGTGAGCCTGCCCATCGACGGGGGCCACCATCTGCGCCGGGGTGCCAACTACGGGCTCCTGCTGGGCGAGTAGGGGGAGGTGGCGCCCGACTCCCGAGCTGGCCCGCCGGCCCTGTTGGCGGTGCCGGACAAGTTCCGGGGCACCGCCACCGCCGGTCAGGTGTGCGAGGCGATCGCCCGGGGGGCCGGGCGCCGCGGCTGGACGTCGCGCCGGGTCCCGCTGTCGGACGGGGGAGAGGGTTTCCTCGATACCTTCGAGGAACTGGGCGGGCGCCTGGTGACCACCAGGGTCGAGGGACCGCTCGGCGGCCCGGTGGAGGCGACCTGGCTGCAGGCCGGAAGCCTGGCCGTCATCGAGATGGCGCAGGCCTCCGGTCTGGCCCTGGCCGGTGGGGCCGAGGGGAACGACGTCATGGGAGCGTCCACCCGGGGGACCGGAGAGCTCATGGTTGCCGCCGCCCGGGCCGTGTCCACCACTCCGGGCGCCACCGTGGTGGTGGGGCTGGGGGGATCGGCGACCACCGACGGCGGGCTCGGAGCGCTCACCGCCGTCCAGGCCGTCGGCGGTCTCGGTGATGTCATCTTGATCGGGGCCTGCGACGTCGACATCGGGTTCGTGGAGGCGGCGGCGGAGTTCGCCCCGCAAAAGGGTGCGACCGAGGGCCAGGTGGTCGAGCTCGGAACCAGACTGTCGGCGCTGGCCGACCGCTACCGACGTGACCTCGGCGTCGACGTCCGCACCGTGCCCGGAGCCGGAGCCGCCGGCGGCATGGGTGGTGCCATCGTGGCGCTGGGGGGACGACTCCGATCGGGGTACCAGGTGGTGAGGGAGCTCCTCCATGTGGACGTGGTCATGGCGCAGACCTCGTTGGTTGTGACCGGCGAAGGGGCCCTCGACGCCATGTCGTTCCGGGGGAAGGTCGTCGGGTCGGTGCTGGCCGACGCCGACGGTCTCGGCGTGCCGGCCCTGGTGGTGGTGGGACGGGCCACACCCGACGGGCGGCGGGAGGCGGAGCGGCACGGCGGCCATGTCGTGTCCCTCACCGATCGCTTCGGCGAGGGTCGGGCCCTCGCCGACACTGAGGCGTGCGTCGACGAGGCGGTCGGCGACTACCTGGCCACCCACCCCGCTCGACGACGGTGAGTGGCGGCCGAACCTACGGCCGGCGGGTTGGCCGACCGCCGGCCCGGGTATGGGCACCGGGGGCGAGCGGTCCTCGCCAGGACACCGTCCGCGACGGGTCATAGTCTGGCTCTGGCGGCCGGTGGGGCGGGCCGGCAGAAGAAGAGACCGGCAGAAGAAGAGACCGGCAGAAGACCGAGACCGGCAGAAGAAGAGACCGGCAGAAGAAGAGAAGAGGAGACAGCCATGGGACTACAGGACGCGCCGCAAGACCCGACGGGCTCCGTGCCCAACCTCGAGCTGAATGACGGCTGGTCGATCCCGCAGCTCGGGTTCGGAGTGTTCCAGATCCCGCCCGCCGACACCGCCGAGGCCACCTCGACCGCCCTCGAGATCGGATACCGGCACATCGACACGGCCGAGATGTACCGCAACGAGCGGGGAGTGGGAGAGGCGGTGGCGTCATCGGGCCTCGACCGCTCGGAGGTGTTCGTCACCAGCAAGTTGAACAACGGCTACCACCGGCCTGACGACGCCAGGCGGGCCTTCGACGCCACCCTCGAGGAACTGGGGTTCGACTACGTGGACCTGTTCTTGATCCACTGGCCGCTGCCCACCCTGTACGACGGCGATTTCGTGTCCACGTGGGAGACCCTCATCGGGTTCAAGGAGGACGGCCGGGCCCGCTCCATCGGGGTGTCGAACTTCCAGTCCCACCACATCGATCGCCTGGTGACCGACACCGGTCGGGTGCCGGCCGTCAACCAGATCGAGATCCATCCGTACCTCAGCCAGAACGGTCTGCGGGCCTACGACACCACCCACGGGATCGCCACCGAGGCCTGGTCGCCCATCGCCCAGGGAGCCGTGCTCGACGACCCCGGGGTGGAGAAGGTGGCGGCCGCAGTGGACCGGACCCCGGCCCAGGTGGTCCTGCGCTGGCACATCCAGCGGGGGGACATCGTGTTCCCGAAGTCGGTGACACCCGCGCGCATACGGGAGAACTTCGAGATCTTCGACTTCGAACTCGGCCCCGAGGAGATGGCCACCATCGATGGACTCAACCGGGACGAGCGCACCGGACCGGACCCGGACACGTTCGCCCACGTGCCCGACTGAGGGACGCGGCCGGGCCGTCGGGCCGGTCGGGCCGGTCGGCGGCGGCAGTACAGGTCCGGGCGGATGGCGTGGCTAGGGCACGGTCAGAGCCGGCACCACCTCGGCCATGAAGCGCTGCAGGGTCTCGTCGCCGGGGAAGTCGCGCAGCCACAGGATGAACCCGCCACAGCCGGCATCCACGAAGGCCTGGGTCTTCTCGATCACCTGTTCGACCGTACCGACCAGGTTGTCGGCCAGGTAACGCTCGGTGGGCGTGCCGCCCCACAGGTCGCCACCGCCGTCCGAGAGGCACCAGGCCTGCGTGTCAGCTTCGGAGTCGAAGATGCGGCAGTCGGGGCCGTGGGTCCGGATGATCTCGTGGCTCGGGCGACCGATCTCCTCGCAGTACCGGGCCAGGAGACCCGACTTCCGGATGAAGGCGTCGATCCCGACCTGCCAGTTGGTCAGGTCGGCCCGCCGGGCCGCGATCCGGAGGTTGACCTGCTCGCCGCCCCCTCCCACCAGCACCGGGGGCAGCTGCTGGACCGGCTTGGGGTCGCAGTAGGCACCGTCGAAGTGCAGGTGGGCACCGTCGAAGGTGACGGTCTCCTCGGTCCACAGCCTCCGGACGACCTCGAGCGTCTCGTCGAGCACGCTCAGCCGGTCGCGATCGGACAGGTACTGGTAGCCGTAGGAGTTGTACTCCTGGTGGAACCATCCGGCCCCCAACCCGAGGATGAGGCGTCCCGCCGAGTACACGTCGATGCAGGCCGCCTCTTTGGCCAGGAGGCCGGCGTTCCGGTACGACCCACACGTGACCAGCTGGCCCAGACCCACCCGCGACGTCAGCTGGGAGATGGCGGCCAGCATGGTGTACGCCTCGAAGACGTGGGTCGGCCGCCGCTCGGGAACGGTCTCGACGTGGTCGTACACCCACAGGTGGTCATAGCCGAGCGACTCGGCCAGGCCGGCCAGTCGCACCGACCGGTCCCAGGCGTCGGGCCCGCTCCAGCCGGTGTACTCGAGCTTCCAGCCCTGGGGGACGAACACGCCGAACTGCAGACCCCCGGGCCGGTCGACCGCACCGGGCACGGCCACGCTCACGAGGCGAACTCCCACCACTGCACTTCACACAGCATCGGCAGAAGATAGCCAACGTAGACCGAGTGGATCTTGACCACCGTCTGGTCATCCACGTGCAGGTCGATCAAATCGACCCGGTCGTCGTGGGCCCGGTAGGCCGCGGCCCGGTCCTGGATGCCCTGCAGCTCCTGGCGCGAGCCGACGGAGAAGCCGAAGTGGTCCATGCGGGGGCAGTCCATCGGCCGGTCGTCGGCGATGAGGAAGATGAACTGGTCCCAGTGGACGCAGGACAGGATGAGGCGCCGCCGGTCCTCGGTCATGACCTCCAACTCCTCGAACCCGAACACGTCGCTCCAGAACCGGCAGATGTCGGTCCGGTGGCGCTCGTCCAGCAGATCGGCGGAAAGGCTCAGGGCCACATGGTTGAAGTGGGGGGTGCCGCTCGGGTAGTAGGGGTGGCTCATCGGTTCTCCTTCTCCGTCTTCGGGTCGGTGTCGGTGTCCGGGTCGATGTTCTCGTTCTCGGCCCCGCCGTGGTGGGAAGCGTCGTCGCCCGACACGCGGGGCACCACCAGCACCTTGCCGGCGAAGCGGCCGTCGGCCAGGCCGGCCAGGGCGTCGGACAGCCGGTCGAGGGGGACGTCGTCGGCCTCGATGAGCCGGTCGATGGGGAAGCCGTCCGAGGCCAGCAGTTCGAGGCCCCGGGCGAAGCCGTCCTGGTCGTAGAGGAACGACCCCACCACGTGCAGCTCGTTGAGGACGAAACGATTGGGGTCGAAGGCGAGCGGCTCGATCCCGGCTCCGACCAGGGCCAGGGTTCCGCCCCGCAGCAACTGGTGGAAGCCGGTCTCGATGGCCTCCTTGCGACCGGAACACTCCAGCACCACGTGGACGGCCCGCCGGGCCAACCGTTCCGGCTCCCAGGACGGGAACCGTTCGAGGTCGTCGGGCCCGATGACCTCGTCGGCTCCGAGGTCCGAGGCGAGCCGGCGCCGCCTCTCGCCCGGCTCGACCACGATCACCGGGCCGATGCCTCCGGCCACCAGGGCGGCGATGGACAGGGCGCCGATGGGGCCGGCCCCGATCACCATGACCCGGTCGCCCCGGGCGGCCCCGGAACGGGTGATCCCGTGGAGGGCCACCGCCATCGGTTCGGCCAGGGCGGCCTGGCGGGTGGTCAGCCCGGCCGGCAACTCCAGGAGCGATTCGGCCCGGACCACCACATAGCCGGCGAACGCCCCGTCGTGGCCGCCTCCCGTGATCGATCCCTGGTTCTCGCACTGGGAAGGCTTTCCCTCGACGCACCGCCGGCACCGCCCGCACCGCGGGGAGGTACCTCCGACCACCGGTTGGCCGATCTCCCAGCCGGCCACCCCCGGTCCGAGACCGGCGACGTGGCCGGTGTACTCGTGGCCGGCCACGATCCCCGGCCGGCCCCAGCCTTCGAGCAGCAGATGGATGTCGGTTCCGCAGATGCCGCAGTGGTCGACCTCCACCAGCACCTCGCCCGGCCCGGGCCGGGGCACCGGTCGTTCCTCCACCACCACCTGGCCGGGCTGCCGGTAGACGGCTGCCGGCATGGCCTCGGGCAGATCGATCATGACGGCTCCTCCCCAGTCGACCCGTCACCCCACGGGTCCGGTGCCACATTAGGGCAGCCGGGCACCGGGGGCCCCGGCAGGCACGGAGCCGGCCGGGGACCTGAAACGGGACGGGACGATTGTCTACGTTGGTGCCGTGCCCTACACCCCCGATCCCCAGCGCTACGACCACATGGAGTACCGCCGCTGCGGTCGGAGCGGCCTCAAGCTCCCCCTGGTGTCCCTCGGCCTGTGGCAGAACTTCGGCCAGGCCCGACGCCCCGAAGAGGTCGACTCCATGATGACCCGGGCCTTCGACCTGGGCGTGACCCACTTCGATCTGGCCAACAACTACGGGCCGCCCTACGGTGCCGCCGAGACCAGTGCCGGACGGGTCCTCAGCGGCTCGCTGGCGCCGTTCCGGGACGAGCTGGTCATCTCGACCAAGGCCGGCTATGACATGTGGGACGGTCCCTACGGTGACGGAGGCTCGCGCAAGTACCTCCTCACCAGCCTGGAAGCCAGCTTGGACCGCTTGGGACTCGACTACGTCGACATCTTCTACTCGCACCGGTTCGATCCCGAGACGCCGTTGGAGGAGACCATGGGAGCCCTCGACGCCGCGGTGCGCCAGGGCAAGGCGCTCTACGTCGGGATCTCCTCGTACCCCCCGGAGCAGACCGAGGCCGCGGCCGAGATTCTCGACCGGCTGGGGACCCGGCTGCTCATCCACCAGCCGCCGTACTCGATGTTCAACCGGTGGATCGAGCACGGGCTGCTCGATACCTTCGGCCGCCTCGAGGTGGGATGCATCGTCTTCTCGCCGTTGTCCCAGGGGCTGCTCACCGACCGGTACCTGGACGGGGTGCCGGTCGGCTCGCGGGCCAGCCAGCCCGGGACGCTCGACCAGAGCCAGCTCGACGAGCAGATCCTCGACAAGGTGCGGGCCCTCAACGACCTCGCCCAGGGACGGGGCCAGACCATGGCCCAGATGGCCCTGGCCTGGACGGTGCGCGATCCCCGGGTCACCTCCACCCTGATCGGGGCCAGCAGCCTGGCCCAGCTCGAGCAGAACGTGGCCACCCTCGACGGCCTGGACTTCTCCTCCGACGAGCTGGCCGAGATCGACGCCATCCTGGCCCTGCGCTGAACCGGAGGCGGGCCAAGGTCGGGCCCGGCGCCGGGCCGACCTTGGCCGCCGGATTCGTGGTCCCGCGCCCCTCAGCCGGGGGGCGCGTCGGGCCCGGCATCGCCCCCGACAGAGGCGGTGGCGAGGCGGTCGAGATAGTGCGTCCACCCGGACCCATGGTCGCTGACGGCGTCGGCCGGAATCCCGCTGTGCACCAGCCGGACCCGGGTCTTGTCGCCGTCGGGGGTCAAGGTGATCTCCACCTGGCTCGAGCCGGCCGGTATCGGGTGGTCGGGCTCGTCCCACCCGAAGGTGAACACCACCCGTTCATTGGGGACGACCTCGACGAACTCACCCACCGACGGGTGGATGCCTTGGACGTTCACCCGGTAGGCCCCCCCGGGGCGGGGGTCGAGTTCGGCCTCGGTGCCCATCCACTTGAGGTGGAGCTCGGGGTCGGTCAGGAACGGGAAGATGGTGGCCGGAACGGCGTCCACCACCACCTCTCTCATCACTTCAGCCATTGTTGTTTCCTTTCTTCTTTTGGGCGGTCTTCTGTTGGGCGGTCTTCTGTTGGGCTGTCTTCTTCTGTTGGGCGGTTTCGGACAGGTGCTGGAGCCGATCGAGGCTCCCCGACCAGTACCCGTCGAGAAACTGGCGGACGTTGGCCAGCTCGGAGTGGTTGGCCCGGTAGAGCCGGCGGGTTCCTTCCCGCCGCTCGAGCACCAGCTCGGCATCTCGCAGCACACTGAGGTGCTGGGAGACGGCCGGACGGGTGACGTCGGGGAACCGGGCGGCGATCTGGGCGGCCGGGAGCTCCTCGTCCCAGACCAACCTCAGGATGTCGCGTCGTCGGGGTTCGGCCAACGCCCGAAATGCCGTGTCCATGGATCCAATAGTAAGCTAGTGCTTACGTAAGTGTCAACTAACTAAACTGGACAATCCGGTGGCCGGCCGGAGGACGCTCAGCTCCGGCGGAGCTCGACCGGTGTGCCCCGGACCTCGAAGGCGAAATCGGCTCCGGTGCTGAATCGGGCCAGGACCTCGTCCTCGGGCACCGGTGCCGCGGCGTCGTCCTGCACCACCTCGACGTCCAGACCCGAAGGGCCCTCGGACACGGCCCGACATCGGAGTCGCCGGTCGACGGCCTGGACGATGGCGTCCAACGGTCCCAGGTGGTCGCCGTCGACCATGGCCGGCCAGGCACCGTCGGCCACCGCCGGGGAGGCGCGGTCGAGGTGGACCACCAGCCCTTCACCCAGTTCGACGTGGCAGCCGACGTAGGCGTCCGGCAACAGGGCCGGGTGGAGCGAGAGCAACCTGGCCGCATCTTCCACCGTGTTCCCGAGGTGGAGGGCGTTCCCGAGCCGGGCCGCGGCCACCCCGGCCGCTCCGGTGAACTGCCGCCGACCGAGGTCGACGGTGGCGGCATCGCTGCCGGTCCGGGCCCGGGTGGCCCGGAGGAAGGCCAGCACCAGCAGATGACCCTGGAGACACACCTCTTCGGCCATGCGTCGCAGGGCCGAGGCCGACCAGTCGGAAAACAGCAGATCGGAGAGGAGCGGACCGGCGTAGTCGTGCCTTCCGGGATCGTGGGGATCGATGGGGGCCAGCGCCACCCGGGCGGCCCGGGTCGCCGCCATCGCCACCGCCTCGGGGGGGACCGGCACCTCGGGGTGGGAGTCGGCGATCGTCACCCTCCAGTGGCAGTGGGGCACCCGGTCGGCCGGCACCCGGGGGGGCCGGTGGATGGGGCGGACCTGGGCCCGCGGGTTGGTGGCGGCCGCGGTCGCCTCGAAGGTCGGGTCCTCGATGTCGTGGCACATGGCCACCACGTAGTCGGGGCCCATCGGCTCCACGTCCATGAGGGCTCCGCAGTGGTCCAGCCAGAACTCACCGTGGTCGTGGTCGATCACCCGGTAGCGGAAGTCCATGAACTGGGGAGGGGCCCCGATGTCGATCTGCATGCCCTTGAAGATCGTCTCGACCGAGTCGCCTCCGAACCCCAGCGCCCGTTGTATGCGCCGGGTGTAGACCGGGCTGGCGCCCATCCACTCCTCGATGGCGATGTCGCGCATCACGTCCCGTCCGAAGGCGCCGATCAGGTGAGGCATGCCGGCCCGGTCGATCAGGTGGCCGGCCAGCAGGTACTCGGGTACCAGTGTGGCCAGCCCGTCCTGGTCGAGGTGGTCGAGTCCGAGCTCGGGTGGCGTCATGTCCCCTTTCTACCGGTCGTGGCGGTGCCGGCACGCCCACCGACCGCGGCCCGGGCCGGTGGCTCAGGGACGATCGGGAGGAGTGGGTGCCTCCGGGTCGAAGTAGGAGCCGCTCGATCCCGCCCCCACCTCGGCCATGGCCACGTCGCCCACCTCGGCCAGGCCCTCCTCGGCCTCGCTCGGCCACCGAGTGCATCTGTACCGACTGGCCCGGCCCCCGGAGCCAGGAGAACACCGCGCCGAGGAAGCACATGGCCGCCGCCATCACGAAGGCCAGTCGGAGGCCCTTGCCGAAGGGACCGGCGATGAGGTTGGGGAAGAAGCTCTTGCCGGTCAGGTAGCTGGCGTGCACCCCGGGCTGGGCCAGCAGGTGGGCACCGAGCAGCTCGTGGATGGGGTTGATCCCGAGGAAGGCGGCGAACAGGCTGCCGATGGGCGAGAGGTGGGAGATGGAACGGGCCGGCGGTGGCCGGCACCCCCTGGGCGGTGAGTCCGGAGAGCAGCGCGTGGGGCAGGGCCGAGGCCAGGCCGAGGGTGATGAGGGTGAAGAAGAAGCCGATGGAGAGGACGCTGGCCGAGTTCTGGAAGGTGTTGAGCATCCCGCCGCCGGCGCCGCGCTGGTTGGCCGGGAGGCTGTTCATCACCGCGCTGGTGTTGGGGGCGGCGAACATGCCGAGCGACAGGCCGAAGAGCAGCAGCATCAGGGCGAAGAGCGGGTAGGGGAAGTTCATGGGCAGGGCCTGCAGGCCGAGCAGGCTGATCCCGGTCAGCACCAGGCCGGCGGTGGCGAAGGGACGGGGGCCGAAGCGGTCGGCCAGTCGACCGGACAGCGGCCCGGAGATGAAGAACCCCACGGTCAGCGGGATCATGTAGATGCCGGCCCACAGCGGGGTCCGCTCGAAGCTGTACCCGTGGAGGGGGAGCCAGATCCCCTGCAGCCAGATGATCAGCATGAACTGCAGTCCACCCCGGGCCAGGGCGGCGAGCAGGCCGGCCAGGTTGCCCATGGTGAAGGCCCGGGACCGGAACAGGTGGAGCTGGAACATGGGGTCGTCCACGTGGTGCTCGATGACCACGAACCCGGCCAGGACGGCGATGCCCCCGATCAGGCAGGCCAGCACGAAGGGGCTGGTCCATCCCATGGTGTGGCCACCATAGGGCTGGAGGCCGTAGACGATGCCGGTCAGCACGGCCACCAGGCCGACGGCGAAGGCGATGTTGCCGATCCAGTCGATGCTGGCCTTGATGCGCACGCCGTTGTCGTGGAGACGGAAGTAGGCCCACAGGGTCGAGAACACGCCGAAGGGCACCGACACCAGGAAGACCAGCCGCCACTCGACCGGGGCCAGCAGCCCGCCGAGCAGCAGGCCGATGAAGGAGCCGCCGATGGCCGCCACCCCCTGGATGCCGATGGCGAAGCCCCGCTCACCGGCCGGGAAGGCGTCGGTGATGATGGCCATGGAGTTGGCGAAGATGAAGGCCCCGCCGACCCCCTGGCCGACCCGCATGATGATGATCCACAGGGCGGCGTCGGGCCCGCTCATCCAGGTGACCGAGAGGAGGATCGGAGAAGACGGTGAAGATGGCGAAGCCCAGGGTGTACATCCTCACCCGCCCGAAGATGTCGCCGACCCGCCCGAAGCTGACCACCAGCACCGAGGTGACCAGCAGGAAGCCCATCAGGATCCACAGGAAGTAGGAGGTGTTGCCCGGGGCGAGGGGATTGAGGCCGATGCCCCGGAAGATGTCGGGCAGGGCGATGAGCAGGATCGAGGCGTTGATGGTGACCATCAGTATGCCGATGGTGGTGTTGGTCAGGGCCACCCACTTGTAGTTCTTCGACTCGACGATCGGGCATGCCGTCTCCTGCATGGATCCGGCCCGTCCCGCGGCGGCGCCCGGTCCGGGGCGCCTGGGGAGAGCAGATAGATAGTTGTGTGTAACTAAGTATACTGGGTGGCGGACGAGCGGTGGTACAAGGGAGAACGGTGCGGACGACGCATCGGCCAGGAACCAGCAGGTGGGAGCGGTGGAGGAGGCCTCGGGCCTCCGGGTGGCCCTGGTCCGCATCCAACGCCAGCTCCGCACCCGGTCCGGCTCGGACATCACGCCGTCCCAGTCCTCGGCCCTGTCCCGGATCGAGCAGGCCGGCCCGGTGCGTCTCGGCTCGCTGGCCGAGCTGGAGGGGACCACGGCGGCCACCATGAGCCGGGTCATCGACAGCCTGGCCGACCGGCAGCCTGATCGAGCGGGTGCCCGATCCCGCACGACGGTCGGGCCAGCCTGGTCCGGCTGAGCCCCGAGGGGGGAGCGCTCCTCCACGACCTCCGGGCCCGCTACACCGAGGCCCTGCGGGGCGCCCTGGCCGAGCTGAGCGAGGACGAGCAGCGACGTGGTCCGCCAGGCCATCCCGGTGCTCGAGCGGCTGAGCACCTGCTGCAGTCGGTCGATCGGAGCGAGGCCGACTCGGTGGAGACATCGACCCGATCGGGGTAGCAGGCAACGGGGCCGGCGATCGGAGCAACCTCGGGACAGGGTGCCCGTAGGTCCGGACGGCATCGGATCTCGCCGTGGGGCGAGGTGATGGTGAAGGTGATGGTGAAACAGCAGCGATGCTCCCCCTAAAGCCTGTTCGATCGGGGCGGGGCAATGGTGGCGTGCATCTTGACCGCTCGCATCACCGGGGCGACCTCCACGTGGGTCAGGCCGTCGAGGGCGGCGATCTCGCCGGTGATGTACTCGTACAGGGAGCGGTCGTCTTGGCAGAGCAGTGCCGCCACCAGGTTGGTCGACCCGGTGGTGGCGGCCACGAAGGGGATCTCGGGCCGATCGGCCAGGGCCTGGCCTACTTCCGCCAGCCGGGCCGGGACGGCCGACATCCACAACAGGGCCGGGGACCGGATTCCGACGGCGACGGTGTCGAGGTCCACATCGAAGGACAGGAGACCCGAGGCCACGAGTTCCTCGACCCGGCGCCGGACCGTCGACTCGTGCCAGTGGGTACGCGCCGCCAGCTGCCGGTAGGCGGCGCGGCCGTCTTCGGCCAGGGCCTGGACGAGGGGCAAGTCGGTGTCCTGCAGCGTCACCGTCGACCGGTCGACGGGCGTCCTGGCCCGTACCGGCGACCGGAGCCGGTCGATCTCCTCTGGGCCGAGGTCGTCCGAGCCCGGAGGTGGGGTGGCGTGCGGTGGCGAACAGGTGGAGGAGGCAGTAGGCCTCGAGGGCGACGACCTGACGGCCGACCGAGAGTTGGCTGAGCAGCATCGGGGTCCGCAGCTGGCGGTCGCGGGAGTGAATGGTGCTGAAGATCTCGGTTCCTCCTGAGGTCAGCTGGACCCAGGCGGTGTCGGGATGCTCCGCCAGTTTGGTGGCGACGGCGGGTGCGGATCCCGGAGCACAGCGGATCCGCACGGCCCAGTCGGACTGGCCGAGCCGCTGGGAGTCGAGCTGGCCGACGACCCGCACCACCCGGGCCGTCGAACAGGCGCCGGTAGCGGCGGGCGATGGTCTGCTCGGAGGGTCCGAGGACCTCCGACAACCGGCTGAACGGCGCTCGGGGGTCGATGTAGAGGGCATTGGATGATTCTTCGGTCCAAGAGATCAATCGTGGCAGATCCCACCCGGCGTAGCCTAGTTCAAAGGGTAAACAAGCAGAAATCGCGAAAGTGATGGTGGGTAAGGGGTCGGACCGGCAGCACTGTAGGCATGGACAAGAAGTGGTGGACCCTGGTCGTGGTGTGTGCGGGCACCTTCATGTTGCTGTTGGACGTCACCATCGTGATCGTGGCCTTGCCGACCATCCAGTCGGGACTCCACGCCAGCTTCAGCGAGGTGCAGTGGGTGGTCGACGCCTACGCCCTGACGCTGGCGTCGGTGCTGCTGACCGCCGGCTCGCTGGCCGACCGGTACGGGCGGCGATTGCTGTTCACCATCGGCCTGGTCATCTTCACCCTGGGTTCGCTGCTGTGCGGGCTGGCCCAGTCGCCGATCATGTTGATCCTCTCCCGCAGCGCCCAGGGTATCGGCGGGGCCATCCTGTTCGCCACCTCCCTGGCCCTTCTGGCCCAGAGCTTCCACGGCCATGAGCGCGGGGTGGCCTTCGGTATCTGGGGTGCCGTCACCGGTGTGGCGGTCGGGCTCGGACCGGTGCTGGGCGGGATCATCACCACCGGCATCAGCTGGCGGGGCATCTTCTTGGTCAACCTGCCCATCGGCGTCGCCGCGCTGGCCATCACCAGATGGCGGGTGGACGAGTCCAAGACCCCCCACGCCAGCCGGCCCGACTGGGCCGGGTTCGCCACCCTGACCGCCGGGCTGGTCAGTTTGGTCTACGGCCTGATCCGGGCCGGCGAGATCGCCTGGAGCGACTCCGGGGTGGTCATCTGCCTGGTGCTGGCGGCGGTCTTCCTGGCCGCCTTCGTGGCGGTGGAGTTCCGGGCCGAGCACCCGCTGTTCGACCTGTCGCTGTTCCGGATCCCCACATTCAGCGGCGGACTGGCCGCCGCCTTCGCCATGAACGGTTCGCTCTACGCCATGCTGTTGTACCTCGTCCTCTATCTCCAGGACGACCTCGGCTACTCGGCCCTGGGAACGGGCCTCCGGCTGCTGGTGATGAGTGGAGTGACCCTTGTCACCGCCACCATCGCCGGGCGGCTCAGTACCCACATGCCGGTCCGTTGGCTCATCGGGCCCGGCCTGTTCCTGGTCGGGGTCGGACTGCTGCTCATGACCGGGCTCGACGGAGTCAGTACCTGGACCCACCTGATCCCCGGCTTCATCGTGGCCGGCGCCGGGTCGGGAATGGTCAACCCGCCACTGGCGTCCACGGCCGTCGGCGTCGTCACCCCCCAACGTTCGGGCATGGCCTCGGGTGTCAACACCACCTTCCGCCAGATCGGCATCGCCACCGGCATCGCCGCCTACGGATCGATCTTCGCCTCCTCGCTCCAGCACAAGCTCGGCCAGGCCCTGGTCGGCACCCCCGCCCTCCACGACCACCTGCCCCGGATCGTTTCCGCTATTCAGCAGGGGAATGCGGCCCAGGCCATCGGCTCGGTGCCGCCGTCCCTACGGGGACCACTGATCGTGGCCATGCACGGTGCCTTCGCCAGCAGCCTCGACGTCCTTTTGGTGGTGAGCGCCGGCCTGGCCCTGGTCGGAGCGGCCTGTTCCCTGGCCTTCATCCGGTCCCGGGACTTCGTCGCCTCCCAGCAGCCACCTCCCGAGCCGGTGGTGGCCGAACCGGTGGGCTCGACGGCGTAACGAGGACTGCGGCGACTCCGGGGCCCGGGGACCGATTCGAAGCTGGCCCACAGGTATTCGGGACTTCACTCGTCGGGATCCCACGTAGATCAGGACGGGGCGAAGTCGACTCCCGCCAGCGCTTCGGACACGTCCCACAGTCTGGCGGCCAGAGCCGGGTCCTGGGCCCGGGCCGCCAACTTGGCGGGGCCCACTCGGCCGCCGATCTCTCCCGGACCGGAGGGGCCGTAGTAGCCGGCCGGGGTCACCTCGGGCGACGTGGCGGCATAGACGATCGGGCGGGCGGCGCTCTCGGCCGTCGGGATGAGTCCGGCCGCCGCCTTGGTGAAGGCCCGCTTGGCCAGGCTGTCGTCAGGGCGCATGATGGCCTCGGTACGAGCGAAACCCGGGTGGGCGCCGACCGCGGTCACGCCCCAGCCGCCGCCATCACTGCGCCGCTGCAGCTCGGTCATGAACAACAGGTTGGCCAGCTTGGACTGGCCGTAGGCCCTCACTCGCCGATACGGCCGTTCGGACTGCAGGTCGTCGAAGTCAATTTCTGCTCGGCGGTGGGCCAGGCTTCCCACCACCACCACTCGTGGAGCGTCGGCGTCCTTCAGCAACGGCAACAGGGCCGAGGCGAGGGCGAAGTGACCGAGATGATTGGTGCCGAAGTGCAACTCGAACCCGTCGGCGGTGGTCTGGCGCTTCGGTGGCATGACGACGCCGGCGTTGTTGACTAGCACGTCGAGCTGGTCGTGGCCGGCCCGCAAGCGGGTGCCGAAGGCCGCCACCGACTCCAGATCGGCCAGGTCCACCAGCTCGTAGGTCACATCGGCGTTCTCGACCTCGGTGCGGATGGCATTCGCCGCCCTGTCCCCGTGCTCGGGGTTGCGGACGCCGAAGATGACCGCCAGCCCGGCCCGGGCCAGGCCCCGCCCGACTTCGTAGCCGACGCCTCTGGCCCCCGTCACCACCGCAGTACCGGTCTCGACTCCCACATGATCCCTTCGCACCGAGGAGGTGTCCGCGCCTACCTGCGGCCACAGCGTAGGTGGATCCGTCGAGCGCACCGGTGGGAAGGTGAGCTCACGGCGCTGAGCGGGATGGGCGAGACGGTGCAAGCCCGTCAGTGGCCGCGCGAGTCGGCGGGAAATCCCGACCGGGTAGGGCTGGTCGGAGTCGGCTGAGCGGCACACTTCACACCGTTTGCGGTCGTCGCCGAGGAGCTGTTGGTCGAGACTGCCGACACGGCACGAGCCGGGGCCCGTCGCGCCGAACCCTTCAGGTGAACTGGATCGCTCAGCTGCAGGCTAGGGTAAGCGGAGTGAAGTCTCCGGATACGAGGCCGACGGCCGGGCCGACCATCACGACGGTCAGCCGACGGACGCGCCGTGACGCGGTGAAGAACCGGGAGCGCCTGCTGGTGGCGGCCGGCCAGGTCTTCGGGGAGAAGGGACTCGGAGCCAGCGTGACCGATGTGGCGCAGGCGGCAGGTGTCGGGATGGGCACGCTGTACCGATGCTTCGCCTCCAAGGAGGCGCTCATCGAGACACTGGTGTCCGAGGTTCTGGAGGTGACGATCGGCATGGCCCGCGAGGCGGCGGTGTGGCCGGACGGCACGGGACTGGAGCACTTCCTGGAGGCGGCCAGCTCCTATCAAGCCGAGCATCTGGGCTGTCTCCCCAAGCTCTGGAACACCGACCATCATCTGGTCAAGACGGCGCGGGACCTCATCGCCGGGCTCCTCTCCGAGGCCCAGGCCCACGGCCGGGTCCGCTCCGACTTGACCAGCACCGACATCTCGCTCGTGCTGTGGTCGATGCGGGGGGTGCTCGAGACCACCCGAACCAACGCCCCCGAAGCGTGGAGGCGGCATCTCGACCTCCTCGTCGCCGGCATGCGGCCGGCGGACGACTCTCTGGCCCATCGTCCCCTCAGCCAAAAACAGGTTGACCGGATCCTCTCCAACCCCTTTCCGTCCTCGGCGGAGGTCGCTCGGGTGAGTCGGTGACCACGCTGCAGGGCGCCAGCCCCGACACCGCACCGGACGGCACCACCCGGGCCAACTGGTGGATCCTGGTCGTCATCGCCGGAGCTCAACTGATGGTGGTGCTCGATTCGACGATCATGATCATCGCCCTCCCGTCGGCACAGCACGCCCTGGGATTCTCGAACACCGATCGACAGTGGGTCATCACCGCCTACACGCTGGCCTTCGGCGGCTTCCTCCTCCTGGGCGGGCGGATCGCCGACATGTTCGGCCCCAAGCGGGTGCTCATGACCGGAGTCCTCGGCTTCGCTCTGGCCTCAGCCGTCGGCGGCGCCGCCCAGACCACCCTGATGTTGATCGGTGCCCGCGGGGTGCAGGGCCTCTTCGGTGCGCTGCTGGCCCCGTCGGTGCTGTCCCTCCTGACGTCCACCTTCACCGACCCGCGGGAACGAGGTCGGGCTTTCGGGATCTATGCGACCATCGCCATCGCCGGCTCGGCGTTCGGCCTCATCCTCGGTGGCTTCCTCACCGAGTACGTCGACTGGCGCTGGTGTCTGTACGTCAACTTGCCCATCGCCGCACTGGTGCTGGTCGGAGCCTTCACCATGATCCCCAGGCGCGAGGGAGTGCACGGCGTACGGCTCGACGTGCTCGGCGTGGTCCTCGGTTGCGGCGGCCTGGTTTCACTCGTCTACGGGCTGGGCGAGGCCGGCTCCAACGGGGGGTGGGGTGGCACCGACGTGATCGTGGCCCTCGTAATGGCCGGTGTGCTGCTGGCCGCCTTCGTCCTGTGGCAGAGCAAGGGCCCCAATCCGCTCCTGCCGCTGCGCGTCCTGCGAAACCGGAACCGGGCCGGCTCGTTCCTGACCATCATGCTGGCCGTCACCGGGATGTTCGGCACCTTCATCTTCCTCACCTATCTCCTGCAGACGATCGACCATTACTCACCGCTCAAGACCGGGGTGGCCTTCCTCCCCCTCCTGGCCCTCAACGGGCTGGCGGCGACGCAGGTGGCCAGCCGCCTGATGCCCCACGTCCGGACCAGCCTTCTCGTCGTGCCCGGCCTCCTGCTGTCGGCCGTCGGCGTCGCCCTCTTCACCACCCTGACCCCGGGAGCCGCCTACGTCAGCCACGTGCTGCCGAGTGAGATCCTGGTCGGCCTGGGATTGGGGCTCGCCATTGTGCCCTGCATCAGCACGGCCACCCAGAATGCCAATCCCAAGGACGTCGGGGTGACCTCGGCCATGACCAACACGTCCCAGCAGATCGGGGCCTCCATCGGCACCGCCCTGCTCAATACCATCGCCGCTGCCGCCGCCACCACCTACCTGGCCACGCACGCCCGTACCGCTCACGAGGTGGCCACGGCGACGGTGCACGGGTACGCCACGGCCAGTGCCTGGGCGACGGGCATCTTCATCCTGGCCGCTCTGGTGGCCGGAATCCTCATCAACGTGCATCCGGGCCAGCCGATTGCGGACCCTGGTGATGCTGCCGACGCCACCCGCCGTCTCCTCCCTACCGAGACCTCCTGACCGGACGGGGGCGGTGGGCCGGCGCCTCCCATCGCCGCCGGCTGGTTGTGGGACCACCAACCGGCACGGAGGAAGGGGAGGGCGTCGGCGGTTGGTCATCCGGGTTCAGCCCGTCCGGCCTCGGGGACCAGGCCGTCGAGGATCCGTTCCAGTCCGGCCGCGAACACCACGTCGTTGCGGTCGGGGGCGTGCGGGGTTTCGGCGTCGATGATGACCCGAACCAGATGGGGGTGCTCGCCCCGCTCCATCACGGCCATCATGTAGGGGGCGAGGGCGGCCATCCACTCCTCTTTGGTGAAGCCTGATCGTTGCAGTGCCTGTTGTTCGGCCAACTCCCCGATGACAAAGCCACGGATGAAGGCCTGGAGGATCTCGCCGGCCACGAGCATTTCGTCGATGCTGAGGTCCAGTCCGTCGAGGGCGGCCAGACCGTGTTCGGCCCAGGCCAGGGAGTTCGGTCCGAAGGTGGGTCGTCCCGCGGCCAGGTTGGCCAACCAGGGGTGGCGGTGGATCGCACCTCGGGTCTTGTGGGCCAAGGCGCGGCAGGTCGTGGCGCCAGTCGCCGGTGAGGGGCGGAGGAGGACCGTCTTCACCTTCGACGCGGTCGACCATGAGGTCGTAGAGCTCGTCCTTGCTCTCGATGTAGCGGTAGAGCGAGGCCGCACCGATCCCGAGCGCCCCTGCCACCCTGCGCATCGACACCGCCCCCAGGCCCTCGGCGTCGGCCAGTTCCACCGCGGCGGCGGCGATCTGGTTCCGGCTACGGGACGGGGCAGGACCCTTGGCGGCCCGCTCCGGACGAGCCCAGATCACGGTGTGCTCCCGTGGGCCGTCTTCCTTCCGGTTCTTGGGCACCATTTCCCCCTAGCTAATGCGAACGATGTTCCCAGTAGTGTACAGTGAACCCAGTCTACTGCGAACACCGTACGAGGAAGAGGAGTGGGAGATGGCCGGTACCACCGATGATGTGGTCGTCACCGAGGGTTTGACCAAGCACTTCGGTGCCACCGCGGCCCTCGACGGCCTCGACCTGAGGGTGCCGCCCGGCGTTGTCTACGGGCTGTTGGGGCCGAACGGCTGTGGCAAGACCACCACGGTGCGGGTGCTGGCCACCCTGGCGGTCTCCGATGGCGGCCGGGCCTTGGTGGCCGGCTTCGACGTCAGCCGTGAGCCCACCGAGGTCCGCCGCCGGATCGGCCTGGTCGGCCAACAGGCGGCAGTGGACGAGCGCCTGCCCGGTCGGCTGAATCTGGTGATGTTCGGCCGGCTGTTCCACCTGGGGGAGCGGGGTGCCCGACGGCGGGCCGACGAACTGTTGGAGCGCTTCGACCTCACCGCGGCCGGCAATCGTCTGGTCTCGACCTACTCGGGCGGGATGCGCCGCCGCCTCGATCTGGCCGCCAGCCTGATCGTCTCGCCACGACTGCTACTCCTCGACGAGCCGACCACCGGGCTCGATCCCCGCGGTCGCAATGAAGTCTGGGACTCGGTCCGGGAACTGACCGAGACAGGGACGAGCGTGCTCCTCACCACCCAGTACCTCGACGAGGCCGACCATCTCGCCCAACGGGTGGCGGTCATGGACGCCGGGCGGGTCATCGCCGAAGGCACCCCCGATCAACTGAAACGCCAAGTGGGCACCGACCATCTCGAAATCGTCCTCCACCATCCGGCCGACCTTCGGCTCGCCAGTTCCGTCCTCGGGCAGGCCCTGAGCCAGCCGTCGCACGTCGACCCGGTCCGGCGCCGGGTCAGCGTTCCCATCACCGACGGCTTCTCCTCACTGGCGGCGGCTGTCGCCCAACTGGAGCAGGCCCACCTCGGGGTGGAGGACGTGACTCTGCGCCGCTCCACCCTGGACGATGTCTTCCTCCGCCTCACCGGCCACCAGACCACGTCCGACCCCCAGCCCGAGGCCGTGCCATGACCGACACCGTCGTTATCGCCCCCGCCCGTGGAATCCGCCTCCGCTTGGCCCTGGGCGATGGGTGGACCATCGTGCGGCGAGACGTGGCCCAGCTGCGTTACACCCCGTCGGAACTGGCCGGTGAACTCTTCTTTCCCGCCGTCATGGTGGTCCTGTTCGGCTACATCTTCGGCAGCGCCATCGCTACTCCGGGCGGGAACTATCGCGAGTACCTCATGCCCGGACTGTTCGCCTTCAGCCAGGTCGTCATGGTCGGAGTCACCGCCTTGGCCATGGCCGACGACCACGCCCGCGGGGTCATGGACCGATTCCGTTCCATGCCCATCGCCCGATCCGCCATCCCCTTCGGCCGCACCGGCGCCGTCCTGGCCACCGGCCTGTTGAACTTGACCGTCCTGACCGTTTGCGGCCTGGCCGTCGGGTGGCGGGCCCACAACGGCATTGCCGCCGCCGCCGCCGCCTTCGGGCTCCTGCTGCTGATGCGCTACGCCCTCAGTTGGCTGGGCGTCTACCTCGGGCTCCTCGTCCGCAACCCCACCACCGCCGACGCCTTGGTGCCTCTCAGTTTCCCCATCGCCATGATCTCCAACGCCTTCGTGCCGACCAGCGGCATGCCGACCTGGCTGCAGGACATCGCCAACTGGAACCCGGTCAGCTGCCTGGTCAGCGCCTGCCGGCAATTGTTCGGCAACCCCGGTGTCGACACCCATGACAGCACCTGGGCCCTCCAGCATCCGATTATGGCCACCCTGGCCTGGGCCGCCCTCCTCCTGGTCGTCTTCATTCCCCTGGCCACCCGTCGATACCGCACCGCCCGCTCGTGATCGGGAGTTGTCGGCCCCGGCACGGCTTGCCATGTGAGGTCAGTGCCTGGCTGTCGGTCGCATCAACCTCACGTCCACAGGTCGAAGGACGACCCTGGCGTCAGCGGAAGATCCCACTCACTTGTCCACCGCCTTCAGCAACTGCTGCTTGCTCATCTTGGAGCGTCCGGAGATCCCTTGGCGGCGCGCTTCTGCATACAACTGGTCCCGGGTGCGGCCACCGGGACCCTGATGGGAACGGAGGCCACCCCGGCGTCCCGAAGAAATGTCGTCGGTGGAACTCTTGGAGGCCGTCTTGGCCTCTCCGGAGCGGGCCCGTTCCTTGTTCACCGTGCGGGCGGCGATCTCTTCAGCCAGGTCCTCGGAGTCCCCCCGACTCTCCAGGCCTTGCTTGATGTGTTCATACTGTCGCTCCCGCTTCTTGGACCATGCAGCAGGCATTGCTCCTCCTCGCTCTCAGCACTGTCTTCACTGTGACCGGGGAAGTCGGATCGTTGCTCGATCGAAATCGGGACCGGTCAGCCCGGTTCGGCCTTGCCCCCAGCCCTCGGCGGCTGAGTCATCGGATCGGGTAGCTCGTCCTCGGTTGCCCCTTCGTGTTCGAGGTGGTCGACGACCTCCTGATCCTCGGCGGCCGAGGCGCCGAACGCTTTGTCCTGTGGGTCCTGGCGAGTCTGGTTCGTTCTCACGTCGGTCTCCTTTCGTGAGGCTCCTCTCGTAAGGCTTCCTTGGGCGTGCCACCTGGCGACCCTCGGCCGTCCATCCGCTATACCTTGCGGGCCAGGGGTAGAAGCTCGTTGGCGGCCCACTCGATGAACGGCTGCTGATGATCGCCGCCGACTTGGACCAGTGCCAGGTGCGTGAAGCCGGCGTCAGCAAACCGGCGGATGCCGTCGAGGTGCCGATCGATGTCGGTCCCGCAGGGAATCTGCTCGGCCACGTCCTCCCGGCGCACCGAGTGCGATGCGGCCGCGAAGGCGGCGGTGCCGGGGAGTTCCGAGTTGATCTTCCAGCCTCCGGCGAACCAGCGGAACTGCTCCCACGCCCGCTCCACCGCCACGTCGAAGTCCTCGTCGAAGCTCACGGCCAGCTGGCCGTACCGGGGCTTTCCCGAGCCACCGGCTCCGTCGAAGAGCTGTCCCAGCTGGGCCTCGGGCTCGACGGCGATCATCAGATCGGCCAGCGTGCCGGCCAGCTGGGCCGAGGATCGGCCGGAGACGGCGATGCCCACCGGGGGGACCGTCTCGGGCAGGTCCCAGAGCTTGGCCGAGTCGAACTCGAAGTGCCGGCCCTGGTAACCCACGTACCCGCCCTCGAAGAGTGATCGGATGATCTCGACCGCCTCACGCAGCATGTCGTGACGCACGTCCACACTGGGCCAACCACCACCCACCACGTGTTCGTTCAGGTTCTCGCCGGCTCCCAGTCCCAAGGTGAACCGGCCCTCGGAGAGAATCTGGATGGTGGCCGCCTTCTGGGCCACCACCACCGGGTGGTACCGGCGTATCGGACAGGTCACATAGGTCATCAGCGGCAACCGGCTGGTGGCCTGGGCCGCGGCACCCAGGACCGACCACGCATAGGGGGAATGTCCCTGGGCGTCGAGCCAGGGAAAGATGTGGTCGGAGATCACCGAGAAGTCGAATCCGGCCTCCTCCGCGGCCTGCACGTCGCGAACCAGCTGGCGGGGCCCGCTCTGCTCGCACATCATCGTGTAGCCGATCTCCATGGATCAGTCGGGTACCCGGCCGGTAGGGATCCAAACCCATCCGGTCAATTCGATGGTCGAGGAGCGAAGCCTCGGGTGGTGGCGCTCGTTTGCGACCGCCGCAGCAGGGAATAGCAAGGCGCCATGGCGTCTCCATGGGGCAGCACGTGATCCTCGCAAAAGGATCGTTCGGAACTGAAGGTGGGCGTCCGAGATCGACAGACGCGGTCGTTCGGCCATGATCCACCAGCCGGATGCAGGTGGCGAGCAGCTTGCGACCGACACCACAGACGAGGGCCATCCAGACCTTTTGATCCTCCCCCGCGATGTCGAGCTCGACCAAGACAGCGAACCGACCTTGGGCACCCAGGGACGCCCGTTCGATCGACGACACCCCTTCTTCATCGGTCTGGCCGGGGCTTTCGGGGTCGCCGTCGCCTACATCATGTTCCGGGGAATCGCCGATATCACCAGCGTCCTCGTGATTGTCGGGTTGGCCCTGTTCATCGCCATCGGGCTGAATCCGATCATCGATCGCCTGATCGACCACTCGTTGTCCAGGGGGGCGGCCGTGGCCATCGTCACGCTTGGGCTTCCTGGTCATCGTCGGCGGTGTTCGTGGTGGTTGCCATTCCACCGATCACACACGAGTTCCACGTACTGGTGACGAGCTATCCCCGCTACAAGGCGGAGCTCGTCGCCGGCAAAGGGTGGGCCGGCCGACTGGCGGTGAAGTTCCACCTCACCGGCTATCTCAACGGCAAGAGCGAAGCTCAAGCTCCCGGTGGCGGGGGGGATACTGGGAGCAGGGCGAGTTCTCCTCTCCCTAGGGGATGGCCACCGTGAGCGTGGTGGCCCTCACCATCTATTTCCTTATTGCACTGCCCGGCGTGAAGAACCTGTGGCTCTCGTTCATCGCCCGCAGCCGGCGTGAGCGGGTGGCCCTCCTGACCGACGAGGTGTTCGACCGGGTCGGGGGCTTCATGCTCGGGAACCTGCTGACCTCGGTGATCTCGGCGGTCGGCACCTACCTCTGGCTGATCATCTTCGGTGTTCCCTACGCTCTCTTGCTGGCTCTGGTGGTGGCCGTGTTCGATCTGATCCCCATGGTGGGATCGACCATTGCCGGCATCATCGTCTCCTTGGTGGCGCTGACCAAGGGACTGCCGGTGGGAATTGCCACGGCGGCGCTTCTACATCACCTACCGGTTCCTCGAGGACTATCTCTTGAACCCGAGGGTCATGAAACACACGGTGAAGGTATCCCCCGGTCTCACCATCATCGCCACGTTGATCGGAGGATCGCTGCTCGGGATCATCGGGGCCCTGATTGCCATTCCCATCGCAGCCACGATCCACCTCCTGTTGGAGGAAGTGGCCTTCCCCAGGCAGAACCAGCGGTGAGCGACCTGACGGGGCCCCAATGGGCACGGAGCAGGCAGGAGTGTCTGTTCGACGTGGATGGGACGCTGGTCGACACCAACTACCTCCACACGTTGGCCTGGTCTCGAGCTTTGATGAGGCCGGTGAGTGGGCTCCCATGAACGCCATCCACCGTCTGGTGGGCATGGGCGGGGACAAACCTGATTCCCGAACTTCTCGGACACGACTGTCCTCGGGCGGTGGAGGCCCGATCCGATCGCTATCGAGAACTCCTTGGTGATGTCAGCCCGTTCCCCGGGGCCGAGGGCTGGTCGCCTCCGTGCACGAACTCGGGCTGACCACCGCCCTGGCCACCTCGTCACCGGCTGATGAGCTGGACTCGGTGCTGGACGTCCTCGATATCGCCGACGTCGTGGACGCCATGACAACGGCTGACGATATCGAAACGTCCAAGCCCGACCCCGAGGTGTTCTTGACGGCGATGAAGGTGGCTTCGTTGGACCCGTCCCGCACGCTGGCCATCGGAGACAGTGTCTGGGACGTGGAGGCGGCTCGCCGCGGCCGGGATCGGTTGTCTGGCAGTGGAGTCCGGAGGTTTCAGTCGACACGAGCTCAGTGAGGCGGGAGCCCGTCAGGTCGTACCGGGACGTAGAGGAGACTCCTCCGGCAGTTTCTCGACCACGCCGCTGGCTCTGCTACTCGACTGACGATTGCATGTGTGGCCGAACGGTCGCTGGGTTTGCCAATTGCCGAGATCGGGTATCACTCTGGTGACCTCGTCTGCCAGTCTTTCCCGCTGGGCCGTGGTCGCTGTCCGTTCCCCGAACTGAAAGGCCGAGGTCATGGCCCGTACCCAAAATCGCCCAAAGTCCTCGGCCGCGAATCGCCGGAAGCCAGCGATGTCGCCGGGCGCACCGGAAGAGGCCGTCGCACCAGAGTGGGCCCAGGGTGGTGACCGTGCTCACCACTGCCAGCGGTGTGCCGGTCGATGACACCGACAACAGCCTCCGGGTCGGTGACCGGGGCCCGACCCTTCTCGACGACTTCCATCTCCGCGAGAAGATCATGCACTTCGACCATGAGCGGATTCCCGAGCGGGTCGTCCACGCCCGGGGAGCGGCGGCGCACGGAACGTTCCAGCTCACCCAGTCCATCGAATCGATCGACCTGCGCCCCGATCCTCTGCGACACCGGCGTCGACACGCCCGACCTTCGTGCGATTCTCGACCGTGGCCGGTTCCAGGGGTTCGGCGGATACTGCTCGGGATGTCCGGGGATTCGCCGTGCGGTTCTACACCGGGGAGGGCAACTGGGATCTGGTCGGCAACAACATGCCGGTCTTCTTCATCCAGGACGGCATCAAGTTCCCGGACCTCATCCACGCCGCCAAGCCCGAGCCCGACCGGGAGATCCCTCAGGCCCAGACCGCCCACGACACCTTCTGGGACTTCGCCTCGCTGACGCCCGAGTCCACCCACATGCTGATGTGGATCATGTCGGACCGAGCCATTCCCCGGTCGTATCGGACCATGGAGGGTTTCGGCGTCCACACCTTCCGGCTGGTCAACTGCCAAGGGCAAGACGACGCTGGTGAAGTTCCACTGGAAGCCGGTGGCCGGACTGGCCTCGCTGGTGTGGGAGGAGAGCCAGAAGCTCGGCGGCATCGATCCGGACTTCCACCGCCGGGACCTGTGGGACTCCATCGAGTTCGGCATCCTTCCCGGCCTGGGACCTGGGCATCCAGGTCTTCCCCGACACCGAGGATCAGATGTTCGAAGGGATCGACCTGCTCGATGCGACCAAGTTGGTGCCCGAGGAGCTGGCCCCGGTGGAGATCATCGGTCGGCTCACCCTCAACCGGAATCCCACCAACTACTTCTCCGAGACCGAGCAGGTCGCCTTCTGCACCGCCCACGTGCCGCGGGGCATCGACTTCACCGATGACCCGCTGCTCCAGGCCAGGAACTTCTCCTACCTGGACACCCAGCTCACCCGGCTCGGAGGTCCGAACTTCGACCAGCTCCCGATCAACCGGGCCCATTCACCGGTCAACACCACCCAGCGGGACGGGTTCGGCCAGCAGGCCGTGCCAGAAGGGACCGCCCCGTACAACCCGAACTCCCTCGGGGGTGGATGCCCGTTCCCGGCCGGTACGCGAGGGGTACGTCCACGTGCCCGGCGCAAGGTGTCCGGTGAGCGCGTGCAGAGTTCGGGCCGCGTCGTTCTCCGACCACTACTCCCAGGCCACCCTGTTCTGGGAGAGCATGAGCGAACCGGAGCAGGAGCACATCGTGGCGGCGTTCTCGTTCGAGCTGGGAAAGTGCCTCAGCGAAGAGATCCAAGACCGCATGCTGGCCAATCTTGGCCAACGTCGACGCCGACGCTGACATCGAGGGTGGCCGCCAGCCTGGGCAAGACGGCCGCCCAAAGGCAAGCCGGCCCGGAACTTCGAGCCGTCGCCGGCCCTGTCGCTGCTCCCCGTCGAGCCGGGCCCGATCGCCGGTCGGGTGGTCGGCATCTTCGCCGGCGACGGGGTCGATGCCTCCGGTCTCGTCTCGGTGAGCCGAGCACTCGAGCGAGCTGGTGCGTCGGTCGTGGTCATCGCCTCCCACGGTGGATCCATCCAGGGGAGGACGGGTCGTCGATCGAGGTCACCAAGAGCGCCCTGACCACCCAGTCGGTCGAGTACGACGCCGTCGTGGTGGCGGGCGGAGCCGGCGCCCACCAGCTGGCCCGAGACCCTTATCTGGCCGTCAACCTCGGCGAGGCATTCCGCCACTACAAGACGGTGGGGGCATGGGGAGACGGTGTCGATGTCCTGGGGTCCTGTTCGGTGGCCTCCGATGCTCCCGGTGTGGTCACCGCGCCGAGGACCGGCCGTGCCTTCTCCAACGCACTGATCGAAGCCATTGGCTGGCATCGGCACTGGGATCGGCCTACCAATCCCGTCTCGGGAGAGTAGTCGTGGAGACAGCCGTGGCCCGAGCAGCTCGCCGATGGAGAACGGACCGACCGGCAACTGGATCCTCGACGGAATGGACCCGGGTCGGGGTAGTGGTACCGGTACACAATGAGCAGCAGCATCTCCCCGCGGCCCTGGCTTCGCTGGATCGGGCCATCTGCCACGCGGTCGCGCCGTTACCCGGCGTCTATCGGCGTCGCCATCGTGCTCGATGGTTGTAGTGACCGGAGCCGCGACATTGCCGAGGACTGGCGCCGAGCCGCCCATCTCGAGAGGCATCACACCGAGATCGTCGAGACGAATGTCCACAGTGTCGGTGAGGCCAGAAGAGTGGGCTGCCAGGCACTGCTCCACCGATGGTCCGACGTTGCCCCGAGCAGGATCTGGCTGGCCACCACCGACGCCGATTCGGAGGTTCCCCCGAACTGGATATCCGGCCAGCTGCGGATGCGGCACGAGGGGAGCCAGGTGTGGATAGGGGCGGTGGGGGTCCGTGACTGGACGGGCCGCGCCTCTACAACGGCGGGAGCGTGGCGTCGCCAGTACGAAACTGAGTCCTTGCCCGTGCACGGGGCGAACTTCGGCATCGATGCGGCAACGTATCTTGAGGCCGGTGGGTTCCAAGGCATGCCGACCGGCGAGGACCGAGCCCTGTTCGAGCAAGTCGTCGCACTCGGGGCGGCGATACGGCACGATCCAATGATCCGGGTCACCACCAGTGCTCGTCGCGAGGCACGAGCTCCCCTGGGCTTCGCCCACGCCCTGAATTCGATCGAAGCCCGGGCCCTCCCGCCGGTGGCTGATGAAGTCGAGCTCACTGCCCCGTGAGGCACAGGTGCCAATGCGGCGGAACAGCGGAAAGAAATCGAGACCGGGATCCACTCGCTTGACCGAAACCGGGTGACGCTTCAACTGATGCGTTGTCCCAACCATGAAAGGGAACACGACCATGGACCAGAACAATTCACCGAACTCCTGAACGAAGACCTCAGCTCCGAATACCAATCGATCGTCCAGTACAACCTGCACATCTCGACTGTCACCGGACCCGAGTTCGTCAGCACCATTGCCGAGTTGACCAAGCATCTGTCCCAAGAGCTCGACCACGCCCGGGTCCTGGCTGCTCAAGTGTCGTTCCTGGGCGGCAGCCGACCACCACTGTGCGGCGCGTCCCTGAGACGACGGATTCTCATGGCGCTCTTGAGGCCGATCTCCGTCTCGAGCAGGAGCAGCTCGAGCGGTACCGTGATCGATTCGGCCAGGCCACCGAGCTGGGCCTGGCCGATGTGGGGGAGGCACTGCGGCCGCTGCTCGAACAAACCCAGGAGCACGTGCAGGATCTTCTGACCGCTCTCGGCCGGTAACTGGTCAACCATGACCGAGGCGTACGCCAAGGACCGGGGCCGACTGACACCCCGAGGATCCTCGAACGATTCCTCGAGGTCGTGGGGGCGTTCGCCCGCCTCCCCCTCCCGGGACACGGAGACACCTGGGAACGCTTCGAGACCCTCGCCTCGCTGGCCGAGGAGGATCTGTCATTGGCACGGCTCGGGGAGGGGCACGCCGACGCCCTGGCCATCCTGGCTGAGTCGGGTCGGGGGGCCCGACACTCCGGGGCAAGCTACGGCGTGTGGGCGGCCCGAACCGGGACGGCCAACGTGACCGCCACGCCGGTCGCCGGCGGTTGGAGGCTCGCCGGTCAGAAGCCCTTCTGTTCCGGCAGCGGGATGCTCGACCGGGCCCTCGTCACGGCCGAGGCCCCCGACGGCTATCGGCTCTTCGACATCGCCACCGCCGATGTGGTGAACGACACGGTGCCCGACTCGTGGCCGGCCGTGGGCATGGCCGATTCGCTCAGCGAGACTCTGGTCTTCGGTGGCCCGCCGGTCCCCGACGCCGACGCCGTCGGTCCGCCCGGTTTCTACACCGATCGACCCGGATTCTGGTTCGGGGCGTCGGGAGTGGCAGCCTGTTGGTACGGCGGAGCTCGAGGTCTGCTGCACGGGGTTGTACAGAGCCTCGGCCGCCAGCCGGAAGAACTCGTGTTGATGGAGATCGGCAAAGCGGCCGGCCAACTCCAGGCGATGGATGATGCCCTCCGGAGCGTGGCGATGGCCATCGATGTCGATCCTGAGAACAAGGGGGATCGGGCCAAGGCCCGCGCCCTGGCCGTTCGCCAGATCGTGCACCAGGCATGTGAGGCCGTCCTCCGACACACGGCCGCGGCCGGCGGCGCCCGCCCGCTCTGTCACGATCCCGCCCAAGCCCGAAGAGCCGCCGATCTCTACGTGTATCTGGCTCAGCACCATGGGGGTCCGGACGCCACCAGCCTGGGCCGCCTCACCGTCGGGGACCGGCGATGGAGCTGATCGTCGATGGGGCCAACGGGGTCCCGACTGGCACAGCCGGCCTGGGTGATGCTTCCGTGTCGGCCTGTGGTGGCAAGCGCTCACCGAGCACCTTGGGTGGTCTTCGTGGGAGGAGGTGGAGTCGATGGTCTCGATGAGCCGGACCTACTTCGATGAGATGTACCAGGCCGACCCGGACCCGTGGCAGTTCGAGTCGAGTCGGTACGAGCAGAGAAAATACGCCCTCACGCTGGCCGCCCTGCCCGAGCTCCGATATCGGTCGGCCTTCGAACCGGGGTGCTCGATTGGCGTCCTAACCTCGCAACTTGCCGAACGATGCGATCTTCTGTTGGCCACGGACATCGTTCCCGATGTCTTGGAGCGTGCCCGCCAACGTTGCCGAGCCTTTGCGGGCGTCCGCGTGGAGACTCGAGCCATTCCCGAGGATTGGCCGACGGGACCGTTCGACCTCGTCGTATTGAGTGAGATCGCCTACTACTTCGATCGGCCCACGCTCGAACACATCATGAATCGAGTCTCAGCCACATCTACTCCGACGGGGACTCTTGTCGCCGTCCACTGGCGCGGGACAACCAACTATCCGCTGAGCGGCGATCAGGCTCACGAGGTCATCGGCGCCCAGGTGGGACTCCAACGAATCGTCCACCATGTGGAGCCAGAGTTCCTCCTCGACGTATGGCATCGATCACCCCTCGATCGTGGAGGAACACGGTAGGGGTGGGTCGAAGCCGACAGCAGAACCGATCGGGACCGTCGGCCCGGCCCGGATACCGGGGTTCGGGTGAAAGTGGTCGGATAGGAGTAAGGACTCGAATCCGGCTTCCTCAGACTGACTGGCCTGATCGAGAGACCGCTCGCCCCGTGCTCCTGCTGGAGAGAAATACACCCACTTCTGGCATGATTCTGTTCCCTCATTCCATGCCGACCGCACTGGCGCCTCGATATCTCTGTCCCTTCCCGGACCGGGACCCGCCGAAACCCGGCCTGGCCCCTCGTTCGGCCAGTTCCACCGGCACGGGCCCTGGCTGCTCGTGGTGCCGGCCGACCGGCACCGAATGGTGGGCGTCGGGTCCAAAGTATTCGGAGTGGGATCCTGATTCGTGGGCATAACAGAGTTGGTCGGAATGACAGCGCTCCGCTGAACCAGTCCCCAGCTGAGCGCCTGGCGTGGAGGTCGAGTGACGAAGATGCGCTTCACCAAGGACCCGAGGTGTGTCGCCGAATGCCGGAATTTCGTCGAGCGAGGACTCCGATCTCACCCAAAGGATGTGCGGGAACGGACAGTGCTGGTCACCAGTGAACTCGTGACCAATGTGATCCTGCACACTCCCAATGGGGGTCAGTTGGAGCTAGTAGTTGCTCCCGAGGATGTGCGGGTGCAGGTCAGCGACTTCAGCCACGATCAACTGACTGAACTCCCACACGGCCAATTCTCCCTGCATGGTCGAGGCTTGCCCATCGTCGCATCGTTGGCCAACTCCTGGGGCGTCCAAGAGAACAGCTCGGGAAAGACGGTGTGGGCGACGTTTCGCTGAGGGGGTCAGCCTGCACCGTTGACGGGAAGTCTGCCTGCCACCTAGTCCCAGTCATTGGACCAGGGGGCAACCCAGCTGGCCAGTCCCATGATCTCCAGGGTCTTGGCCACTCTGGGCTGGGGGCGGCTGATGATCATCGAAGAACCCCGGGCGCTGATCCGCTGCCTGGCTCGAACCAGGGCGCCGATTCCCGAGCTGTCCATGAAGGTCACGTCGGCCAAGTCGACCACCACCGTTGGTCCAGCAATGTCAGCCAAGGTGTCCGCCAGGCCCCGGCCGGTAGCGAGGTCCAGCTCGCCGGCCAGAGTCACCACTTGCGCCTCCCCCACCTGGCGGACGTCGACCGTCAACGGTTCCGAAGACATTCTGGCTCTTCCCCCTCCTCTGATCGCGCAGCTGGTGCGCTGCTTCTACTCGGCATCCGGCCCGACACGCTCCGTGGCTCGTTCGACCGTCTCTTCCGGGATATATCGCAACTTCCGGTTCTCTCGCTGGACGCCCGGACCAAGACCTGGAACGGATCGTCAGGGTGCGTCCGCGGCGGGCAATAAGAATGTCGACAGTACGGCCGACAGCTGTAGCTCAACTGCCGGGCATCCCGACTACATGTGCGCGCTGGCCCCTGCCGATCGAAATTCTGCTCATTCGTCCTTGGTGAAGTGTCCTGAGTTCAACGTGAGCCTCACAGGTCCGAAGGCGGAATGACGACTCAGCTACTGCACTCTAACCTCACCGGCAACCTCCTGAGATCGGCCGCCGAATTCAAATCCCGTTCCTGCCCTTACCCCCGTATCTGACCTTCCATGGTCGAACCGGTTGTGGTCCCAGTACTCCTCACGACCAGGAGGGCGCCGTCATCGATCAGTTGGTCGACCTCCTTGAGTCGGAGCATGACGGTCTCGGCGATCTCATCGCTCGATCGAGAAGCACAGGCCGAGAGTGTTTGAGCCAACCGTTCCATGCGAACATCAGAACTTGCTTGCCCGACATCTATGAGGCCATCGGTATAGAAGCAGAGCACGGCAGAATCCGGCAGGTTTGTGGTGGTCACCGGATAGCGCTCGATCCCGGGGCCGATTCCGAGTGGAGGGCCCGGAGTCAGGTCAACCGAGATGAGCGGCTCGTCCCGACGTTGAATCACCGGCGGCGGATGTCCAGCCGAGGCCACGGCGATCTGCCCAGACGTGGTCTCCAGTACGGCGACGATTGCCGTGGCAAAGCGACTTGCTTGCTGGGCAACCTGGAAATTGTCGACCAAACCCAGCACTTCCCCTGGATCTTCAGCGATGAACAGATAGGCCCGGATGGCACTTCTCAGTTGCCCCATGACCGTGGCCGCGGCCATGTCATGGCCTTCTACATCGCCGATTATCAGAGCGAGTCGGTTGTTGTTCAGGGGAACGACGTCATAGAAGTCACCGCCCACTTGTGCACCGCGGGCGCTTGCCTCGTAGCGCACCGCGATCTCAACGCTCCCGATTTTCGCCGGCACCGAGGGCAGCAGACTGGCCTGCAGGTTCCGAGCGATGGTGGACTGCTCGTCAAAGGATCGAGCCCTTTCAACAGCCTGTGCTACCTGACGGGCCAGGTTCTGGGCGAGATGCAGCTCTCGATCACCGAACGAGCGACTTTTGTCGGTAGCGACGACCGTCAAGGCCCCGATCGATTCACCGCTGGCGATCAAAGGTACGGAGACGAAGGATCGGAATCCCAGGGTCTGGGTGAGTTCGAAGTGGCCTCGATCCTGGGTCGTGTTGGTCATGAAGTCCGGATCCATGGCCACTGACCACTGGGGCTCCTGGCTACGCACAGCCAAAGCGGCCGGGTGAGAACCAGCCAAATCAGGAGGATGACCAAGAAGCCCATCGGCAAGAGGTTGCAATTCGGGGTCGGAATGGCGCGCCACGAGACGTTCGAGCCTGCCATCGGCACCAACGACGTCGATGAGACAGATGTCCCCGAGCGTCGGTACCGCCACCTCGCCCAGTCTGCGCACGGTCTCCTCGAAGCTCCGGGCCTGCACCAGGGCCACGTTGGCCTGCAGCAGAAACGCCAGCTCGGCCCGGGTGGTCTCGAGCTGGACCAGAAGGTTGTTCCGCTCGGCCTCCAACTCCAGACGTTCGAGGAAGGTCCCGAGGCGCGACCCGATCTCGGCGACGGCACCGAACAGGGCTCTGTCCGGTCGGGCTTTGGTCTTGCTGAACAGCTCGACCACTCCGGCCAAGTGATCGTTGGTGCGGACGGGAAAGATGAAGGCACTCTTCAGCCCGTCCTCCACGATGGCATCGTGGCGACGGAGATGGGGCGACTGGGCCAAGTCGCCGAACCATTGGGGGCTGTTGGAATCAGCCACCAGACCGGCAAGACCTTCGCCTGGGCGGACGGTCATTCCCAATGACACTCCGACCAGAGCATCGCAGGACCCGTCCGGATTCCATGCGTGCTCGCAGGAGAGAAGTTTTTCTTCTGCATCCCATCGCCAGGCGGTGGCGGCATCGAAGTCAAGGCTGCCGGCGATGACTCCCAGTAGCTCGGTGACGACCTCTTGGCTGTCTCCCGAGGCCTCGGCCAGAAACGCCATCAGATCATCGGCGACCCGTTGGAACCGTCCGACGTCGATGCGTAGCCGCACATCCCACAGGGCGGCGATGACCAAGCGAGGCCCGTGCTCGGGAGCGACCAGGAAGGTGGCGACGTCAACCGGTATTTCTGAACCGTCGGCGTGGAGCAGGGCGATGCGGGTGGGACCGGGGCTGCGGGGTGGCGGGTCCATCCTCATCCAATTCATGAATTCGCCGGAATACCGGCTGCGTACCTGCTCTGGGAGGAAGTCGGCGAACGGCATACCGAAAAGACGGTCGACCCGGTGCCCCAGCAGGCGCTGGAGGGCTGGATTGGCGTAGATCACACGACCGCTGTCCTCGATGACCACCAAGGCATCAACGAGGCTGTCGACGATTCGTGGAGAGAATCCGTCGGCTGATACGGCCATTTCCACAAGGCTCCAGGGTCGTTGGTCAGCTCAATATTGCAGCTCTCCGAGCTGTTGTCTACACCCGGCGGTCGAAGGTGAGACATCCGCCATCGCAGCAGTGCATCCGGGCGGGACCGGCTCGGGAGATCGTCGATTCAGCCGCCCCGGGAGGTGACCGGAATGGTCCGCTCGCCGGCTGCGTCGATGACGGCTGCACTGCGGACTCGGTGACAGGTGAGGTCGGCGTGGCCACCGCGGCGGGCGATCGGTGGCCCCCGGTCATGGATCCGGACCCGGTGACCCTCATCTATTCGACCGCCGACGGAAAGGGCCACCGTTGCGGCAATCCCCGATCGGCATGTGACCGAGGACACCTGGCAGCCGTTTGATCCTCCCTGACCGTATCTCGACTCGACGTGATCCGTGGACCGGCTCAGGGTCTGGGGCGAGTGCAGTTCACCCTGTCACGCGGTCGAAGCGTCGAGTCTCGACGCCCCGGCTCGCAATCCGGCCAGCACTGCCGACTCGTGTCCGAGAGGCCGTCCGTGGTTGGTCGATCTTCCGACGGCCAGTCCGATCATGGCCTCTCGGGCCATGAGGTAGTAGGTCCGGCGCTCGTCGTCCCCGCCGATCGACCCGACCGTCATCTGACCGGGACTGGCCAGGCGGGCGAACTGCCGAACCACCGGGCCGATCTCCTCCGCCAGCCCCGGATCGTTGGCCATGGCCAGCCACGCCTCGAGCATGGCCTTGAAGTGGGGGGAGTCGATCGACCGCCACGTGAACTCGAGCAGCTCCTCGAGGTTCGCCGGCTTGGGCTCCGAGCGGGCCGCCATCTGGTCGTAAACCGACTGGAGCGCCGCCGCCAGCAGGACGGGGCGCGACGAGAAGTGGTGGTTGAAGGCCCCCCTGGTCACGCCGGCCCGGGCACACACTTCGACCACAGTCGTCGCCGCCCAGCCCCGCTCCACCAATGAGTCGAGAGCGGCCTGGATCAGGAGGGACCGGGTGGCGGAACTGCGCTCCGCCTGGGTGCGCCGCACCGTGGTCACGCCGCCGGCCGGGGGTGGCGGAGTTGGATGGGCACATGGGGCGATGTGCCGATCCCCTGGATGGTGGCGCAGTTCGCCTCGAGGAACGGGCGCAACTCGCGGAAATCGCGGCGCGGTACCGATACCAGGGGATCGACGGGTAGAGGTGATGGACGAGGTGGAGATCCTGCTGCATCACCGCCCACCGGGAGCCGACGAACCGGTTCACCCGAGTGGCACCGAACCGGTCGGTCCGATCGAAGGGAAAGTGGGGCAGCCACTGGAAGAGGACCATGAGGATCAGTATCCCGACCCATCCCGGAATCCACCACAAGACGAGCGTGGGCCAGAAGGCGCCGAATGGGATGGTTACCACCAGCACCACCAACCCGATCTGGGCGAAACGTCGCAGTCGGGCATTGCTTGCCAGCTCACGCTTCGAGGTCGGCGGGGCCGAGTCGGGGTCGAGGCGCCGGATGATCGGCACCATCAGCCGTTCACCGAATGGCAGTGCCGCCATCGTCGAGAGGACCACCAACGTCGCCCACTTCAACGGCACCTGCCATAAAGGACCCTTGACCAGCAGATCGGGATCGCCGGCAGAGTTGGTGCGGGCGTGGTGCCGCAAGTGGTTGTTGGCGTAACCCTGGAACTCGAGCTTGAGCGAGCAGGCGGCCACGTTCCCGCACAGCGTGTCGAGCCAACGCCACTGCGGACTTCTTCCGCTGATGGCCTTGTGGGTCGCATCGTGGTGCACCGTGTAGAAGGCGTAGGCGATCAACGAGTTGACCACGAACCCGAGCCACATGGGGAAGAGTCCCTTCTCCCACAGGACGACGGTGCCGACCTCGCCCACCGCCAATCCGATGGCGAGCAGGACGGTGGGCCAGCCCACCCCGCCGGTGTAGCGCCGAACGACGGCGTTCTCATCGAATGCCGCCGGCTCGACGCCCTCTTTTCATTCTGCCGTGAGTACATGCGGGACCCCCGAGCTGTGGTTGATCCCATGTTACATACATTGACACATGTATGTAAATATCGGTCCATAGAAGCGTCCCTGGGGCCGGAAGGGTGGACCAGCCTGGGGGTGTGTCAGGACATGAGCGGGAAGTTGGCGTGGCGGACAAGGGCGGCCAGACTCATCGGGTGCCAGCCCGGGCACCGCTGGACGACTCAGCGATCTCGTTCTCAACCGGTTTGCGGGTGCCCGAGAGTGAGGAGTCGCCGAACTGCCTCTTCGATCACTTCGACCTTCTTGCAGAAGGCGAAGCGCACCAGGGACCGACCGGTCTCTGGGTCGTCGTAGAAGACTGACGCCGGTACTGCGACGACACCGCAACGCTCGGGGAGCCGGCGGCAGAATTCGACGCCGTCTTCGTCTCCGAGAGCCCGGATGTCGGTCATGGCGAAGTAGGTCGCCATCGGCACGAAGACCTCGAACCCGGCCCCGATCAGCCCGTCACACAGCCGGTTGCGCCGGAGGGCCAGGTCGGAGGCGGCCCGGGCGAAGAACTCGTCGGGCAGGCCGAGACCGACGGCCACCGCCGGCTGGAACGGGGCGCCGTTGACGTAGGTCAGGAACTGCTTGACCGTACGCACCGCGGCCACCATCGGTGCCGGTCCACAGATCCATCCGATCTTCCATCCGGTGAAGGAGAACGACTTCCCGGCGCTCGAGACCGTAACGTCCGTTCGCCCATGCCGGGCAACGAGGCCAACGGGATATGGCGCCCCTCGAACACCAGGTGCTCGTACACCTCGTCGGTGACCACCAACAGATCGGCTTCCACGCATACTTTGGCGATATCGGCCAGTTCGGCGGCATCGAACACCTTTCCGGTGGGATTGTGAGGGGAATTGAGCAGGAGCAGTCGGGTTCGCGGGTTGATGGCAGCAGAGAGCTCATCGACGTCGAAGTCCCACGACGGCGGCCGGAGGGGCACCACCCGACGAGTCGCCCCGGCCATAGCCACGGCCGGAGCGTACGAGTCGTAGGTGGGCTCGAACATCACCACCTCGTCGGTGGGCTCGCACAGCGCGAGCACGGCGGCGGCAATGGCTTCGGTGGCCCCGGCCGTCACCAGCACTTCGGGTCCGGGTCGTACTCCAAGCCGTAGAAACGCTGCTGGTGGGCGGCGATCGCCCGGCGTAGTTCGGGAGTGCCCAACCCCGGGGGGTACTGGTTGTGCCCGTCCCGGATGGCCTTGATGGCGGCCTCGGCCATGACCGCGGGCCCGTCCGAATCGGGAAATCCCTGCCCGAGATTGATGGACCCGGTGCGCTCGGCGAGCATGGACATCTCGGCGAAGATGGTGACCCCGAACCCCTCGAACCTCGAGGCCAGCAGCGGCCTGGGCGTGCCGGACGTGACCGGCCGTCGTCGTCCCTGCCGGTGGGTCCGGTCACCGACACAGCTTACGAGGCGAGCAACGGCGCTTCGAGGCGTCCGGGCACTGCCCACGGGTCGCCCGGTGAGACCGGACTCGATCAATCTCGATCTAACCCGGGCGATCCAGGGCAGAGGTGGGTCAGTTGATGGTCAGGGGAATGGTGGCTTGGACCGTTGTCGGGGTCTTGACCTTCTTCTTGCCATTGAGGGTGGTGACCTTTTCGGTCACTTGGACGGTGACCGAATTCGGACCGGCGGCAAGTTTTTTGTTCGGTGTCCCCGACAGCACACCGCCCGATGACATTTTCAACCCCTTCGGCAGTGCGATCTTCTTCCACTTCAAGGTGGTGGTGTAGGGACTGGTGCTGGTGCCGATGCCCTGGGCGGCGAGGGTCACAGGACCATACGACGTGCCGGGAGTGGCGTCGGGCAACGCAGTAGTGGAGATGGCGAACGGGGTGCCGATCACCAGACTGTGGTAGTCCCCGGCTGCTACCGTGGTGGGGACCACACCCGACCCCAGGGTGATGATCTCGGGAGTGTCGTGGTCGGTGGTGGTGCCGTCGCCGAGCTCGCCGGCGGAGTTGTCCCCCCAGGCATAGAGGTTCCCGTCCGAGCCGATGGCCAGGCTGTGGTTCCTCCCGGCCGCGATGGCTGTCGGCGTCACCCCTGACGCCAACGTGATGGCCTCAGGGGTGTTGTGGTCGGTGGTGGTGCCGTCGCCGAGCTCGCCGGCAGAGTTGTCCCCCCAGGCATAGAGCTTCCCGTCCGAGCCGATGGCCAGGCTGAAGCCGAACTGGTTGGTGGGGTCGTACTGGTTCGTCGTGTCGCTTACGCCGGCGGCGACGGCCGTCGGGGACACATCCGGCGCCAACGTGACCGCCTCCGGGGTGTAGTGGTCGGTGGTGCTGCCATCGCCGAGCTCGCCCGATTCGTTGTGTCCCCAGGCGTAAAGGTTTCCGTTGGAGCCGATCACCAACACATGGAACCAACCGGCCGAGATGGCGACGGGACTCACACCCGATCCCAGGGTTATCACCTCGGGTGTCGATCGATCAGTGGTAGTGCCGTCACCGAGCTGGCCATAGGTGTTGTTGCCCCAGGCATAGAGCTTGCCGTCCGATCCGATGGCGTAGCCGGCCAGAGTGCCGGCCGCGATTGCCACCGGGGTCACCCCCGGGGACAGCGAGATCTCCTCGGGGCTGTTCTGTTCGGTCGAACCGCCGTCCCCGAGTTGGCCGGATTGATCGCCGCCCCAGGCGTAGAGCTCATGGTTGGAGCCGATCGCCAGTTCGAACTGTGCTCCGGCGGAGGTGGCAAGGGTGGTGACGCCGGGCGCCAGCGAGATCTGGTCGGGGACCTCCTGGTTGGCGCCCGACGTGCCGTTTCCGACCTGGCCGACTGTGTTGGTTCCCCATTCGTCGAGGTTCCCATCGGTCCCGATGGCGGCACTGTGTATGGGGCCGGCAACGATGGCGGTGGCGGCGGCACCGGAGACCAGGGCGATCGGCTCCGGGGTGGCGTGCTGGGTCGTGGTCCCGTCCCCGAGCTGACCACTCGAGTTTTGGCCGAAGGCGTACACGGTCCCACTGGGGGGACTGGCAGCAAAAGCCGGTTCCACCGTCCCGGCCAGGGTGGCTGCCAACACCAGGGATCCTGCCAGCCCACTAGCGATGGGCCGGCAGATCCTCCCCAGGTGGCCATCCCGGATCGTTCTCCGAATCGACATCCGCTGCCGCCCTTCGCCTGGAAACTGTTGAAGGGACGGTATCGACCTGCCGCGACGGCAACAAACGAACCTTTGGTGACATTTGCGTGAACGACTGGCGATCAGCCGAGGGGTTTCGAATCTCGGAAATTCAGTTTCCGGCTGCCGCCCATCCGGAACCCAAGCGGCCCGAGATGATTCCGTCGGCATCCTCCAGGACTAGAACCCCAGCGCCTCATTCACCAAGATCGCGGTGATCCGGCCGGAGGCGACCGTCTTGTTGATGACGAGGACGGAGTTCACCCCGCTGGGAACCCCGTAGGCCTGCCGGGCCCGCCGATCCTCGAGAGGAAAGCAGTACTCGTAGATGCGTCTCAGTCCGGTGTCGAAATCGGGCACGATCTTCTGGGCGCCAATGATCAGTATCACGTGACCGGCCCCGGAAGCGATGGGACCGAGTTGGCTTCCACTGGCGGACGCAACAAGAAGCGATCCGTTCTCGGTCAGGGCGTGGACGCTGCCGACCAGCCAATCGGGCGAGGCGGACAGCTGCCGCATCTCCCGCCCCTGCATTTGACGGTCCATCTGATAGAGACGGGGGCGGAGCGGCTGATACAGCCCGGATCGCTCGATATCCTCGGCCACCCCGATCATTTCGAGCGTGCGGGAGGTGTTGTTGTAGACCTCGGCTCCCACCGGGAGGATGGAGCGTACCGCCTCTCTTGCCTCTTCGGCGGAGTCGACCAGAACGCAGGTGATCCCGTTGCCCCCGAGGGCATCGGCCACGGCGCGGATTTGGTCCTGTGAGGCTGCCACAGAGAACTCGGCCTCCGCCCGGGGGCTGGGGGCCGGTGGGGCGGGGTCGCCGGGCAGGTCGGTCGTCGGCGGGGTGTCCATGTCATTCGCCGCCTAGTTCCGCCAGACGCTGGTGGACCAACGCCACCACCATCGACCCCTCGCCTATGGCAGCTGCGCAGCGTTTGATCGATCCACTCCGGACGTCGCCGGCGGCAAACAGTCCCGGCAGGCTCGATTCGAGGGGCAAGGGCTGACGGGACAACGACCATCCGTCGAGGGCGCCGGTCGACGGGCTGAGGTCGGCCCCGGTGCGCACGTATCCGGCGTCATCGAGAGCAAGCCCCAGGGGCGCACCTTGGGTTCGTGGCACCCCGCCGATACACACGAATAGCGCGTCGGTGGACAGACGATCGACCTTGTCCTTTGAAGAAATCATCAGTGCTCGCAGGCGAGTATCCGATTCGACCTCGACGATTTCGGTATTCGTCCGGACCTCGACGTTCCCGAGCTCCTTCACTTGGCTGATCAGGTACTGGGACATTGACGCCTCCAGCGAGCTACCTCGGACCAGCAAGGTCACATGAGCTGCATACCGCGAGAACCGTACGACCGCCTGACCGGCTGAGTTCCCGCCCCCGACGATGGCCACCCGGCATCCGTTACAGGTGACTGCCTCGCTCGGACCGGCGCCGTAGTACACACCGGAACCGACGAGCTCGTCGATGCCCGGGACCTCGAGACGACGCCAGTCGACCCCGCTGGCCACGAGCATGGTCCGTGATCCCACATCCGTGCCGTCGGACAGGTGGGCCACATAACCGGACTCGCCCCTGGTGATGCCCCCGAGCCGACGGGCGAGAAGAATTTCCGCTCCGAATCTCCTGGCCTGTGCGGTTGCCCGTGTGGCCAGTTCACTTCCGCTGATCCCCTGGGGGAATCCGAGATAGTTCTCGATCATGGAGGTCGTCCCGGCCTGTCCTCCGGGGGCCACCGCTTCGATGGTCACGGCCCGCAATCCCTCGGAGGCGGCGTACACCGCCGCCGCCAACCCGGCTGGTCCGGCGCCCACGATGGTCAGGTCGTACTCCGACCGCGATGGAGCCGACACCATCCCCAGTCCGGCCGCCACGCCTTCCACCGTGGCCGGGGCCAGTCGGGCTCCGTTGGGGAGGACGCAGACCGGTAGGTGGTCTGGAATTCCTCGTCGTCGGGCAACAACGCCTCGACCCGCGCCGTGTCGTCCAAGTCAACCCACTCGTAGGGGACACCATTACGGCTGAGAAAGTCGCGGATGCCGTAGCCGGCCGAGGATGCCCGGTGCCCCACCAGTACAACCTGAGGAGTGACCGGCCGGGCGTCGTAGTCGATCATGGACATGGCGCTGGTACACCCTTCATGCGGTCAGGCTTGCACATCCACAAATCGGGCGCGGCAGCCGCCGTCAAGTCGGCCCTGCATCCCCAGTAGACGGTCCAGGGAACCCGAGTAGCCAGGTGGCAGCAGCCGCCAGGAGCCCGGTGCCCATCAACCGCTCCCGCCACCGTCCTGGACGCCGCCCACGTTCTGAGCGGTGGACGAGATCTGGGTCAGGTGGATGCCGACACTGACCGGCGTGGTGGCGATGGGGGTGCCGCTCCCCGTCCCCAGCTGGCCGCTCCGGTTGTCCCCCCAGGCCCACAACCGACCCGTTCGGTCAATGGCGTAGCTGGCAAAGCCGCCTGAGCTGACTTTGACGAAGCTCACCCCGTTGGGCACCGCCACTCGCAGGGGAGAATCGGAGCTCGTCCTGGTGCCGTCGCCCAACTGGCCCCGGTCGTTGTCACCCCAAGCCCACACCGAGCCGTTGGCCACGATGGCGACGGTCTGGCCGTTCTTGGCTCCACTGCCACCCTGGAACACCTGTCGGACGGGGCCGGGAACGGCGACATGCACCGGTACGGCGCTGTCGGTGGTGGTGCCGTCGCCGAGCTGCCCGGCGGCGTTGTAACCCCAGTTGTAGTAGTCGCCGTTGCCGAGTAGCGCCCCACTACCCTCCCACGACGAGGTAAGGGCTGTGACTGGCGCGGTGTCCGGCAGCCCGATGACGGAGACCGGGGTGGAGCTGTCGGCGGTGGAACCGGTTCCGAGGACCCCGTACTCACCTGAGCCACAGGCGTACACCTTGCCGCCCGAATAGAAGAGCGAGTGGGTGCGCGCCCCGGTGGCCAGGGTGACGCCGCTGAGGGCGAGCTCTCGGGGACGGCGTTCCATGAGGCCCGACAAGCACAGGTCGCCGTTGGCATTGAGGCCCCACCCCCAGACGTCTTCGTGTGCGTCGATGGCCAATGCGCCATCGAAGGGCATCGGGTTGGCCAGCGAGACGATCCGGACCCCGGCGGGAAACCCGACGCGGACCGCCCGGGTGGAGTAGGCCGGCTGCTGCCCGTTGCCGAGTTCGCCGTAACTGGCCACCCCCCAAGCCCACACGGTGCCGTCCGAGGTCAGCGCGTAGCCATCGGAGTTGGAGGTGGCAATCTGCACGACCCGTCCGCTGATTCCAGCCACCGGAGTCGGCCGATCGAGTTGCAGCTGGCTGATGGGGCCGCGGTTCCCGACCACGCCGAACCGGTAGACGACGGAGGTGGGCGGCGGCCGAGAGCCTGTGCTCGTAGAGCCGCAGGCACCAAGCACGAGAGCCGATCCCAATGCCAGTACCAGTGCCCCTCGGGGCCAGGTGCGACTGGTCATGGATGGGACCTTCATGCTCTGAGTATCGAGCCAAAGGAGCGAACTGTCAACTAAGTTAACAGTTCGCTAACATCCCGGAATGCCCTCCCACTTGCCCGCTCCGAATCCCGACGGCGGAACTGACGCCGCCAGTGGGCCGTCCGTCGTCGGTCTCGGTCCCGCGCTCAGGCGGGCCTGGCTCGGCTATCAACTCCGGCTGGACACCGCCATGGCTGACGCCGGTTTCGGCGAGCGACGATTTCCCGATGGACGGGTTCTCCGGTTGTGCTCGGGTGAACGCGGGTCGACGATCTCGGCCATCGGGCGCGAGCTCGGCATCACCCGCCAGGGGGCGGCCAAGGTGGTAGAGCACCTCCGCGATCGTGGTTACGTCACCGTCGCCGACTCAGCTGTCAGCAAGAGGGAGAAGTCGGTCGCCCTCACTGAGCGCGGGATCGACTACCTGGGGGCCCAGCGGGCGGCGGTCCGGACAATCGAAGACGAGTTGATGACAAAGCTCGGAGAGCCGGGGTTCACCGCGTTGTTGGCTTTAGTGGACGCGCTCGATCCCGGCGAACAGACGCCGATGCGCATGCACACCTACTTTCGTCGCTCGACACCCGGCTAGTGACGAACGCGTCTGCTGAGGGTGATGTCACGAATGGGCCGGTGCGTTCGATCCTCCGATGTCGGTCGATTCAGCGGACGGGTGAGTTGTTGGCCGGGACAGTTATACCGTTGACCTGTGATCGGTCCGATATCGACTGGTGGACCGGCCTCGGGCGCTTCGAAGCAGTTGCCGGATTCCCTCCGGCCAAACCCAAGAGCGCGCAGACGAAGGAGGTGATCGCCAAGAACACCCAGCCGGTGCTGTAGTTCGTATGTGGCACGAGGTGGCCGAAAATGATCGGGATAAAGAAGCCACCTATAGCGGCCAGCGACAGCATCAGTCCTGTCGCCGTTCCGATGTAGGCGTGCTCGATGTTGCTTACTCGTGCTGGCACCGCCAGCCAGGCGGCGAAGCCGAAGATCAAGAAGAAGCCGATGCCAATCCCGAGCACCCAGAGGGCTCCGTCGGGGACCACGGGGATGATGACCAAGAGCACGGCAACGACGAGAAGTGGCCCTACGACGAACAGTCGCAGGTTCTTGCTCCGGTCGCCCCAGTACCCGCCGAGCAGGCTGCCGGGAATCCCCGCCAGCAGAATCAGTGCGGACAGTAGACCGCCCGAGGAGGCACTGAGGTGCCGGTCTTGGGTCGCATACTCGGTGAAGAGCTGGGAGGTCGTGAAGTAGGCGCCATAGCCACCGAACAGGGCGATGCCGTAAATCCACAAGTCTCTGCTGGCCAGGGAGGCTCGCAATGCCGAACGGTCGAATCTCGCGCCGAGGAAGGGTTGCAAGCCACGCGGCATCGCGAATGTGACGAGAGTCATCACCATGACCCCGAGCTCGAAGATCCCGGCCAGAACCAGCGACGTGTGCCACCCCACGGCCCGCTGGACATAGATCCAGACATACAGGGCTACGGCGGCCCCGGCACTGAAGGCCGCACCCCCCGTGATACCCAGGGCCAAGGTGACTTCGTGGTCCCGGAACCAGATGGACATGGCCGCCATGCCCACGGCCACGAACACCGAGCCACCGATTCCGCTGATCACCCGAAAGAAGGCCAGCTCGGGGTAGCTCACCGATAGTCCGGACATGACGCCGGCTGCCCCCTGGACGGCGAGTCCGAGGACGATCGTCCGTTTCATCCCGATGCGCGTCGCCAGCATGCCCCCGGGAATGTGCGAGAGCCCGTAGCCCACGATGTACAGGGAGATGAGGAAGCTCAGTGAACCGAGACCCACGTGAAACTCCGCCCCGATGAAGGGGAAGGCCGTGGCCACGTCGAACCAGTTCAAGGTGAGGGCGAAGACGCCCACGCCGACGACGGCAAGCATCCCCCAGCGAAGTGGTCCCTCATCGACGCCGTTGGCCGGGGTCACAATGGTCCTCTGATCGAGATCGCCCCCAGTGAGCGCCGGATCCGACCGTTCATGATCTCCGGTGAACGCCCAAGGGACGCCGAGCCCCTGCACAAGTAGCATACGCACATGGATCGTCGCACTTTCGATAGACGCGACGAAGTGCCGGGTTGGGCATTTCAGCCTGGACCGATTTGGGCTGGCAGGGGTGAGTTCATCGCCCGGAGACCATGCCATCTGGGCGATGGAACGCCCCTATCAGACCCCTCTGGCTAGGTCGGTGTCCGGTCAGGTCGAATTTGTCGGCCGTCAGAGCGAGTTGCGGGTCCTCGAGGAGGCACTTGCGGCTGCCAGAGCTGGTCGCCCGCAGGTCGTCTACATCGAGGCGGACGCCGGGTTCGGGAAGTCGACCCTTCTGTCCCGATTCCTGGCCTCGGTCACAGCCGGCGCGGTTCTCGAGGTGTGCGCCGATGAGGCCGAGGCGCTGCTCTCCTACGGGATCATCGATCAGCTTCAGCCCGGCCACCTGACCGAACCCGGTGCCGATCCGATGATTGTCGGCCAACAGTTCGTGGACCGGCTCGACCGCCTCCAGGCGGACGGCCGAGTCGTCATCCTGGTCATCGACGATCTCCAGTGGATCGATCGTCCGTCGTCTCGGTCGCTGCTGTTCGCACTGCGCAGATTGCGGGCCGACACCGTGCTGACCGTGGTTGCGACCCGGGCGGAGGGACTCAGCGACCCTGGCTGGGCGCGGTTCGTGGCGGGCGACTCGCGAGTCACCCGGATCCGGTTGGAGGGCCTCACCGAGGGCGATCTCGTCGAAATGGCCAGTGCACTCGAGCTCGGCATTCTCTCGAGACGAGGGGCGGCCCGACTGGTTGCCCACACCGGGGGAAACCCTCTCTACTCTCGAGCTCTGCTTCAAGAGATCGGCGTTGCCGGCCTCAATGCCACCGATGGCGGCGGACTGCCGGCTCCGCGAGATCTCTCTGCGGTCATCCTGACGCGTGTCGTGGCCCTGTCGAGCGAAGCCCAGATCTTCCTGGCCGCCGCCTCGGTTCTGGGCCAACACGCCCGCATCGCAGCCACGGCCACGGTGGCTGGTCTGTCCGATGCTCACCGCGGGTGCGACGAGGCGGTTTCTGCCGGCTTGCTGGTGGAGAGACCACCGTCGGAGCTCACTTTTGCCCACCCGCTGTACCGGGCGGCGATCTATGCCGATCTCAGTCCGACCAACCGCCGACGACTTCATTCGCTGGCGGCAGATGCTGTCGAAGGTCGTGCGGGCCTGGCCCACCGGGTGGCCGCCACACTGGGTATCGACGAAGTCCTCGCCAACGAGCTCGAGTCGACGGCAGCGATCAGCGACGCTGACGGGGACGCGGTTGCGGCGGCATGGGCTCTGGAGCAAGCCGCCGCACTGTCGTCAGCCGGTGAAGGCCGGGAGCGACGGCTCCTTGATGCCGCAGTCGCTCATCTGGGGGCGGCTGACAACGACGGCGCGGCACGTGTCTTGATCAGTTGTCAGGTCCCCAGCGCCCGTCGTGATGCTCTGCTCGGCCTTCTTGGGGTGTACACGGGATCGCCAAACGCGGAGGAGCGACTGGTCGCAGCGTGGTCGGCCCATAACCCCGACACCGAACCGAGCATCGGCGCCCGTGCCGCCACCTCTCTGGCCAACTGGATGGTCATCTCTGGACGGCCTGACGAGGGGGCGATATGGGCGGAGAGGGCCGTAGCCGGTACCGTCCCAGGCTCAGCCCTGTGGGCCATGGCCAGCACGGCGCACGCCTACACGCTGGGGAAGGCGGGACAGGTGCCCGAGGGTCTGACCGTCCTCAGTTTTCTGCCGACCTCCGGAAACGAGGTACCTCGGACCGAGATCGACGCACTGATCATGCGCGGGATGTTGAAGGTCTACGTAGACGACCTGTCCGGCGCCATCGCCGACCTGGGCGCCGCCGCCGCTCGGCTCCGATCCGGAGTCCCGGCGACCTATCCCGTTCCGTGTCTGTCTCATTTGAGCGAAGCTCACTTCCGTCGGGGCGACTGGGACGCGGCCATGACCTACGCCCGGCTCGCGACCTCGGTGGCCCAGGATGCCGACCGCCCTCTGGATCTGGTCCGGGCTCATGCACGATCAGCCCAAGTTCTCGGGAACCGCGGTCAGTGGTCCGCGGCCGAGGAACGGGTCGTCGCGGCTCGAGAGGCGACGGGTCGATTTCCCGTGGTGTTGGCGGTTGCAACCTGTGCGGTCGCCGGCGTTGCTGTTGCCTCGGCTCGCGGGGACCACGCGGGCGTCCTTGCGGCCACCGAACCGGTCCGTGCCACCAATCGCCTCGGGGTAGGTGGCCTGCCAGGCGCCTTCAACTGGCGGTCGAGCGAGATCGACGCACTCATCGGCATCGGCCGGCTCGCCGACGCCGAAGTTGCACTCCGCGAGTTCGAGGAGGCGGTGCCGGCGCCGAACCCCCCATCGGCGGTTCTGGCCCTTGCCCGTTGCCAGGGCAATCTGGCGGCCGCACGCGGCGATCCGTCCGGTGCCGACGCTGCCTTCGGGCGAGGACATGCCATGGCGAAAGGGACACCGATTCCGCTCGAACAGGCCCTCCTCCATCTCGACGACGGCCGTCGGCTGCGTTCGATGGGCAAGCTCCCTGACGCCGTGACCCGTCTCGAGACGGCCCACCGCCTCTTCTCCGAATTGGGGGCCGACCCCTACGTGCGGCGATGCTCTGAGGAACTCGAGCTCATGGAGGTCTCTGCTGCGGCACAGAGCCCGGCGGCCATGCTCGGCCTGACTAGGGCCGAGATGGCTGTGGCCCGACTCGTCGCCACCGGACTGACGAACCGCGAAGTCGCCGGCGAGCTCTACGTCTCGATGAAGACGGTCGAGTACCACCTCCGCAACTGCTTCATCAAGCTGGACGTCGCCTCCCGGCGGGAGTTGACCGACCGGCTCCGCTGAGTAGATCGCTCGTCCACGACGCCAGGCCATGGCGCTCCACCTCGGCGTTCGCTCCGATCCCAGAGAAAACCAGGGTCAAACCTAGGGTGGCTCCCTGGGGACAAAGCCCTGTTCCTCCCGTTGACTGGTACCCATGGACACCTCATCAACGCCGAGGCGGACTGTGCGCCTGCTTCTCGAAGTCAACCGGACTTCGGACGGACGAATCGAGGGCCGGATCGGCACCGTTGGCGCCGATCTCGCTGGCGACTGGACGGCTTTCTCCGGCGTGCTCGAGTTCCTCAAAGTGCTCGAAGAACATGCCTGACCTCGCCTCGGGCGAACTCGCCCCACCACTTCACCTGCAATTGCCACTTCGGAAAGGACCCCTGTCATGAGTCATCGCCCCTCAACTCCTCGATCGTCCTCAGGTGACCAGCGACGACACGCCAAGCTCGTCCTGTGGCTGGCCGGTGCCATAGCCCTCGTGGGCCTGGTGGGCGGGGGGGTCGCGTCGGCCCACCTCACGTCCTCACTGAGCGACTACGACGCACCGGGATCAGCGGTGGTGCTGGCCCAGCATCAGATCCAGCGGGCGACCGGGGCAAATCCCGAAGAGGGGTACATCGTCGTCGTTCGCACTGCCGCGCCCATCAGCGGGTCCTCGGTCCTGCCGGCCCGGGTGGCCGAGGTCGTCTCGATCCTCCGGGCCCGCCCGGAGGTCAAGAGTGTCCTCGACTACGCCAACACTGGCGACCCGAGCATGATCTCGAGCCACGGGACACTCACCACCGTGGTGGCCACCGTCGGCGCCGTGGACGAACAGAAGGCCGTCACCGCCCTGCAGAAGTCCATCGCGGCCCAACCTTCGCTCAAGGCCAACACCTGGCTCGGCGGGCCCACAGTGGCCGGTGTCCAGATCGCAGCTGTCTCCTCGCAGGACCTCGGCCGGGCGGAACTCTACGCCTTGCCATTCCTGCTGTTGCTCTTGTTCTTCGTGTTCCGGGGTCTCCGGGCCGCGGCGGTGCCGCTGGTCGGAGCGGTGTTCGCCATCGCTGTCACCCTCGGCGTAATGGGCCTCGCCTTGGTGCTGGTCCCACTCTCCATCTTCGCCCTCAACCTGGTCATCGCTCTGGGGATCGGCCTGTCGGTCGACTTCAGCCTCCTGGTCATCTCGCGCTTCCGCGAGGAGTTGGCCCGGGATCCTTTGATCGACACCGCCTTGGCCACGGTCCGTCGGACGGCGGGTCGAACCGTCCTGTTCAGCTCGTTGACCATTGCCGCAGCTCTGGCCACCCTGGCCATCTTCCCCGAGCGCTTCGTCTACTCAATGGGGGTTGCCGGCGCCATCGTCGTCCTTGCCGCCGGTGCGTTCGCCCTACTCGTCCTGCCGGCGATCCTGACCGTGTTCGGCAAGCGGATCGCACTGCAGCCCTCAGCCTCGGCGAACGGGCCTGCATCAGAGGTCGCCGCCGGGCGCCGTTGGTACGGAATGGCCACAAGGGTCATGCGTCGACCGGTCATCTGGGGCGCGGGGGCCATGTTGGTGCTTGTGGTTCTGGCCTCACCATTCCTCCGTGTCGCCTTTACCGGTGCCGATGCCAGCGCTCTGCCCTCGACCAGCTCCGCCGCCGCGGCCTACACCCTGGTCCGGACCCAGTTCCCGTCCTTCTCCGAGGCTCCAGCGGGTGTCCTCGTCGATTCGAGCCAGGTGACGCCAGCCGCGCTCGCCACCTACTCCGCCGCGGTGTCCCATTTGCCAGGCGTCCAGTCGGTGCCGGCCTTCCGGCACCTGGGTGGGTCGCTTTGGGAGTCCAGCGTGGTGCTCACCGCCGCGCCCCTGTCGCCGACTGACCAGCGGACTGTCGAGGCGATCCAGGCGCTTCCCGGTCCCGGCCAGGTGACGGTCATCGGGCAGACCGCCTCCTTCCTCAGCCTTCAGCACAGCCTGAAGTCCCACCTGCCGATGGTCCTCGGGCTTATCGTGCTGATCGCACTGGTGATGCTGTTCGCCATGACCCGCTCGGTCACGCTCCCGGTCATGGCGGTGGTGATGAACTTCCTCACCATCCTGGCCACCTACGGGGTACTGGTGTGGGGCTTCCAGCAGGGTCACCTGAGCCATCTGTTGGGCTTCCACACTCCCGGCGCACTCCAGTCGACCTCGCTCATCATCATCCTGGCCGTCGTTTTCGGTCTGTCGACCGACTACGGGGTCTTCCTCCTCGGGAGGATCAAGGAGGAGCACGATGCCGGCGCCTCGCCAGACCAGGCGGTGGCCCTGGGCATGGCCCACACCGGGGGCATCGTGACCGCGGCGGCCTGCTGCCTGGCACTGGCCATGGGAGCCCTGGTGCTGTCCCGGTTGGTGTTCGTGAAGGAGATCGGTCTGGGAGTGGCGTTCGCCGTCATCCTCGACGCGACCCTGGTGCGGGCCGTGCTGGTCCCGGCCGTGATGAAGCTGCTCGGATCGGCGGCCTGGTGGACCCCCTTCGTCCGCCGTCCTGCACTTGTGCCGGTTCCCTCTCCGGTCGCCCCGGACCGGCCATCGGTGCCGGTGGCCGTCCTGGCGGCGGACAGGCCCACGGTGAGCTCATGAACCGGCTCTTGTGGATCGAGTCACGGCCGGGGACGAATCCGGGCAGTGGCGAGGTCGCCCGCTTCCCCCGGCACCGCCCGTCGGGCGGCCTGATCACCGGGCAGTTCGTTTCCCAGACCTGCGGCATCAATCGGACACCAAGAGAGGACTCACCATGAACTCCGACACCGGCACCCCACAACAGGTGACCGAATTCCTGGACCGATCAGAGGGGAAGATCGGCTACGAGGTTGCCGGCACAGGACCCCTGGTGGTCCTGGTTCCGGGGATGGGTGATCTCCGGGGCGGCTATCGCTATCTCGGCCCGGGGCTGAGGGACAGTGGCTTCCGGGTGGCGTGCACCGACCTGCGGTGGCACGGCGACAGCGATCCGACCTTTGTCTCTTACGGAGACGCGGAGACCGCGGGTGACATCGCCGGGTTGATCGAGGCGCTCGACGGTCCCGCGGTCATCGTCGGTAACTCCATGGCCGCCGGAGCTGCAGCAATCGTGACCGCCGACCGACCGGAACTCGTGGCTGGTCTGGTCCTCGTCGGTCCGTTTGTCCGCAACGGCAAGACCAGTGGCATCCAGCGGGGGCTGTTGGGGGTGGCGATGGCGAGGCTGTGAGCGGCGACAGCCTGGAAGTCGTACATGCCGAAGCTCTATGCCGGCCGCCGTCCGGTGGACTTCGACGACTACAGGGACAAGGTGGTGGCGAGTCTCTGCCGTCCTGGGTGCGCCAAGTCGTTCTCCCTCACGACTCGCACCAATCACGACGTCGCCGAAGCTCGACTGTCAGATGTGTCGGTTGCCGCCCTGGTCATCATGGGGGAGCGTGACCCGGACTTCCCCGATCCCTCCGATGAGGCAGGTTGGGTCGCCGAGGCGTTGAAGGCGGCCGTCGTCATGGTTCCTGACGCCGGGCGCTATCCGCAATCCCAGCAGCCGGAACTCACCACGGCCGCCATCCTGTCCTTCCTGGAGGCGTTGGACTTGACGGCGGCCGATCAGGAGATCATCCGTTGACCGTCGGGGCCGCCACCGAAGTCGTCCACTCCGGTTCGGATGGACGGTGTCGGAAGCTCCCTGCCGGGACAAGTTCGACGAGACCGGCTGCGTCACCCTCCGCTATCGGAGCCGGCTCCACCACATCGGCGTCGGCCGGGCTTACACCGATTGCCGGGTCATCATGCGTCGCCGACCCGGACGCCCAGATCCCCGGTCTCGACAGCTGGGCGCTCAGGAAGCTGAGGCTGGATTCCACCAAGGACCACCAGCCCCAGCCCGGACCGAGCCGGATTGTCTACGATGTCCCCAGACATCTGTCTCCGATGTCTGGCGACATCACACGGCGGAGGGAGTGGGATTCGAACCCACGGAGGCTTGCACCTCACGGCTTTTCAAGAGCCGCGCATTTGTCCGCTCTGCCATCCCTCCGGGCGACAGCCAGGGTACTCGGCGGTCGTCGTCCCGACGTGGGTCCGTCTCAGTGGTCGCCGCCGGCCCGGATCTCTGCCGTCAACCCCTCCATCCACGTTTCGGCCTCCCGCTTTGACGATTCGACCTCCCTGCGTATGGCCGGTCCGGCCGCGCCGGCGGCCGGGTAGGAGCCGAGGAATTTGACGGCCGACAGTTCGGCGTGGAGGTCGCGGAGGCAGTCGGCCACCACGGCATCGGCGACGTGGCCCTCGAAGTCGATGATGAAGCAGTAGTCGCCCAGGGTCTTCTTGGTCGGCCGCGACTCGAGCTTGGTCAGGTTGATGTTGCGGGCCGCGAAGTGGCCCAAGATGGCGTAGAGGCTGCCGGGGTGGTCGGCGTTCTGGAAGCAGGCGATGCTGGTCCGATCGTGACCGGTGGGGGTGGGGACGCCGGCGCGGGCCAACGAGACGAAGCGGGTCTGGTTGTCCGGATGGTCCTCGACGTCCTCGACCAGGATGTCCAGGCCGTAGAGCTTGGCCGCCAACCGGGGGGCGATGGCGGCCGTGGGACGAGCCGACAGCGCGGCATCGTGCTCGCCGATCAACCGGGCCGCCTCGGCCGTCGAGTTGGTGGCCAGCAGCTCGACCCCGGGGAGACGATCACTGAGGAAGCGGCGGCACTGGGCGGTGGCCATGGGGATCGACGCCACCCGCTCGATCCCGGCCAGCTCGGTGCCGGGGGTCGCCATCAGATGGAGATGGATGTCGAGGACCACCTCGCGCTGGATACGTAGATCGAAGTCGAAGATCAAACTGTCGACGATGTCGCGCACCGTACCCTCGATGGCGTTCTCCAGAGGCACGAATCCCAGATCGACCTGGCCGTCCCGGACCGAGTCGAGGACATCGACGAGAGATCCAAAGGGGGTGATCTGGGCCGAGGCGTAGGCGGGCTCGCCGAGGAGAGCCTCCTCGGTGAACGTTCCCTCGGGACCGAGGAACCCGATCCGGAGCGCGGAGCCGGGCCGCGGCCCGGAGGATGCGTCTGACGCCATACCCAGGCAGGATAGTGAACATCATGGATGAACCCGTACTGCTTCGACTGCTTGCCGACGTCCGTTCTGGGGCCTGCACCCCCGACGAGGCGGTGTTCCGGTTACGCCGGCTTCCCTTTGCCGACCTGGGGTTTGCCAAGGTCGACCACCACCGCGGACTCAGACAGGGGCTTCCCGAGGCCGTCTACGGACAGGGGAAGACGCCCGAACAGTGCTCGGCGATCGTCGGCGAACTGCTCGACGGGGCGGTCGGCGGCCGCCACCCGGCCGACTCCGCAGCCAGCGGACGAGGGGACGAACCCGTACCGCCCGAGGGAGCCCCGGTCATCTTGACCCGGGCCGATGAGGCCCAGGTGGCCTTGGCCATGAACTGTCATGCCGGCGGGACCCGCACCATCACCGGCACCGCCACCGGGGGGGATCAGGTCCGGGGCGAGCTGTCGACGGTGGTGTGGCGGCCGGCGCCCAATCGTCCGGCCCGGACGCTGGTGGTCACCGCCGGCACCTCGGATCTGCCGGTGGCCCGTGAGTGCGAGGCCACCTTGACCGCTCTCGGACTGCGCCCGACCCTCATGCCCGACTGCGGGGTGGCCGGCGTCCACCGCCTGTTGGCCTCGGCCGACGAGTTGGCCGAGGCCGACGCCATCGTGGTGGTGGCGGGAATGGAAGGGGCACTGGCCAGCCTGATCGGGGGAGTCACCCCGGCGCCGGTGGTGGCCGTGCCCACCAGCACCGGCTATGGAGCCGGGCTCGAAGGGATCACGGCGCTGTTGGCCATGCACGCCTCGTCCGCGGCCGGCATCACCGTCGTCGGCATCGACAACGGGTTCGGCGCCGCTTGCGCCATCGCCCGGATACTGCCGTGACCGTCGGCCGCGGTCCGGGTTGGCCGGCGGTGTCGAATGGCCCGACCGCGACGAACTCGGAGGCGACGGGGTCGGCCCGGGTGACGCCGGTCGTCCCCGGTATGCGGACCCTGGCCTGGTTCCACTGCTTCGCCGGGATCGCCGGGGACATGGCCCTCGGGAGTCTGGTGGATGCCGGCGCCGACTTGGCCGAGGTGATGGGATTGTTGGAGCGACTCCCGCTGCCGGGTTGGCAACTGGAGATCGAGCCCGTCCTCCGCGGTGGCATCGCCGCGTCGAAGGCGGTCGTCACCGTGGACGACAACGTGGTGGTCCGCACCCACGCCCACATCGTCGGCCTCATCGAGGAGGCTCGCCTACCCGAGCGAGTGGCCAGCCGGGCCCTGGCCACCTTTGCCGCCCTGGCCGACGTGGAGGGCAGGCTGCACCGCCGGCCGGTGGACCAGGTCCACTTCCACGAGGTCGGCGGGCACGACACCATCGTCGACGTGGTGGGAACGGCCGCCGCCCTCGAAGTGCTCGGCATCGACGAGGTCCAGGCCAGCCCGGTGGCCACCGGCCTGGGCATGGTCAAGAGCGCCCACGGCCTCCTGCCCAATCCGGCCCCGGCGGTGGTGGCCCTGCTCGAGGGGGTGCCGACCTGGGGCCGGCCGGTGGCGACCGAGCTCACGACCCCGACCGGGGCGGCGCTGCTGGCCGCCCTGTCGTCCGGGTTCGGCCCGATGCCACCCATGCGAGTGACGGCCCAGGGCTTCGGAGCGGGTAGCCGCGAGCTCGATGAGCTGCCCAACTGCACCCAGGTGGTGATCGGTGTGCGTGTGGACCGACTGACTGGAGCGGGGATCGGCACCATCGGCGAGGGCGGTCTCGGCGCCAATGCCGGAGTGTCCGTCGACGGCGACGCCGACGCCGGCCAGCCCGTGGCCCATCTCGAGGTGAACGTGGACGACGCCACCGGTGAGCAGCTGGCCCACGCCGTGGCCGAGCTGCTCGAGGCCGGGGCCCACGACGCCTGGCTGGCACCGGTGGTGATGAAGAAGGGCCGCCCGGGTGCCGTCGTCCACGCCCTCTGCGATCCGTCCCGGGTCCCGGTGGTCCGCGACGTCCTTCGGGCCGCCACCGGGTCTCTGGGTGTCCGCCTGTCCTCGGGCGAGCGGTGGCCGGCGGCCAGGACGATCGAGTCGGTGTGGATAGACGGCCAGATGATCAGGGTCAAGGTCGGCGCCGGCCGGGTCAAGGCCGAGTACGAGGACGTGGCCCGGGTGGCCCGCCGATCGGGTGCGTCGCTGCGGGAGGTGGCGTTCCGGGCCGAGGCGCTGTGGCAACAAGAACACGACGGTCCGGCCGTGACCGGCTTGGCACCGATGGACCCCGCCGACGACGGTCGGACCAACGGACCGGCCGGCGACGGCGGATCCGAGGACGGCGCGGCCGAACCGCAGCCGACACCGCTGAGCATCGCCCCGGATCCGGGGGATGACGACCCGGCCTGACGGCGCGTCTCGTGGGGGCACGGGGGTGTCACACCACCGACTGCGGCACACCACCAACTGCGCCACACCACCAACGGCGACCCTCCACCATGGATGAGGCACGGCCGTCGACGGGTGGGGATGCCCGTTCGGAGGTGTCGACGCCGACTACCGTCTGGGGTGCAGGCGTGACCGGCCCGGTCGCGTCCGTCTGCTCCGCTCCAGGAGCCCCCACAACCGGGAATCTCCACAACCCGAAAGGAACCGCGCATGTCCCGTGTGCCCACGTGGTCGGCCGCCGTACTGGCGCTGGCTGCTCTCGGTCTGGCCGGGTGCAGCAGCTCGTCGTCGTCGACGACGTCGACGACGACGGGGACGCCCACGACGTCGAGGAACTCCGTCACGGTGGCCACCATTCCTGTCCGGGACCGATCGCCGGTGGGCACCAGTGGCACCGCGCCCGCCGTCGACGTCCCGCCCGGAGCACCTCCGGCCCGGCTGGAGAGCTCGGACCTCATCGTCGGCACCGGTCCGGCAGCCAAGCCGGGTGACACCGTCACCGTGCAGTACGTATTGGCCACGTACTCGACCGGCAAGGAGATCCAGTCGTCGTGGACCAGCCAGCCGTTCAGCTTCGTGCTCGACTCCAGACCGGAACAGGTCATCCCCGGTTGGGACGAAGGGGTGGTGGGGATGCGGGTCGGTGGCCGGCGGGAGCTGATCGTTCCGCCGGCGCTGGGCTATGGCGACCAGGTGCCCCTGGATCGAGCGGCATTGCCGCCGATGACACGCTGGTCTTCATCGTCGACCTGCTGAAGATCAACTGATCTCCGGGGCGCACCCTCCTGCCGTCGGCGGCGGCGGTCCTCCGGGTCAGTCGGCGGTCCGCCCCTGGACCTCGAGGGTGCGGCGGTAGACGTTGGTGGCCCGGGACTCGAAGCCCAAGCGCTGGTAGAGCCGGTTGGCCGCCTCCCGGCTGGGACGGGAGGTGAGATCGACCGACTTGGCCCCGGCCTGCTCGGGCCCGCTCCAGGGCCGCCGTCACCAGGGCCTCACCGGCGCCCGAACCCCGGGCCGCCTCGTCCACCACTACGTCCTCGATCCAGGCCAGCAGACCGGTCGGCACCCGGAACATGGCCAGGGTCAGCGAGCCGACGATGTGACCGGCGTCGGTCCGGGCCACCAGCAGGACCGAGGCGTCGGAGGCCACGATCTCGGCCAGTTGCGTCGTGGCCGGGCGGGGGAGAAGAGGACGACAGCTGGGGCACCAGCCGGGCGAAGGCCTCGACCAGTTCGGCGTCCACCTCGGTGACCTCGCTGACCTCGGTGACGGCCACTCCGGGGCCGCGGCGAGCGACCCGGGCCGGCGGAGGCCGACTTGCGCCCGATGCGGTCACAGGCTGCGAGTGTAGCCAGCCTCACCGGCGAGATCGCGGAACGGCCCGCGGCCGGCCCGGATCGGTCGACCACCGTGATCAGGTCCGCTCGGGATCGCCACGCCAGATCGGGAGCGCACCGAGTCGTAGAGCACCTCGATCGGCTCGCCGCGGAGGGCGGCGAAGACGTGCTGGCCCCAACGCTCGGCGCCGGCCAGCGGGAAGGGGAGCTCGTCGAGGGCGAACCAACCGACGTCGGCACACTCGAGGGGATGGGCCTTCAGTTCGCCGCCGACGGCCCGGCACTGGAACACCAGCGAGTAGAGCGGGATGCGGCTGATGCCGATCCGGAGCCCGTCGAGCACGGCGATGAGCCGGACCACCTCGACCTCGATGCCGGTCTCCTCCTCGACCTCCTTGACCACCACCTCGGCCGCCGAGTACCCGATGTCGGCCCACCCGGTCGGGTAGAGCCACACGCCGGAGTCGGCCCGCTGCACCAGCAGGATCTCGCCCTTGTCGTTGCCCACCGCCGCGCCCACCGCCACCTTGGGGGTCACGTAGCCGGGCACGCCCTTGCCCACCGAGCCCAGCCACTCCTCGACCAGCCCGTCGGCGTCCTCGACCCCCTCTGATCCGTGGTCGGCCGCCACCCGGATGTCGGCGGCCACCCGGAGCACCTCCTCGAACCGTTCCTGCTCGTAGAGGGACTCGGTGAAGCCGAGGCCGGTCCGGGCGATGCCGGCGAGTGCCTCGCTCCAGCGCAGGAGCTGCTTGGTGGAGGGAGTCGGATCCACGTACCCGACGCTACCCCTGCCAACGCCCGGTCGCGTCCATCGGGCACAATGGAGTGTGGCCGTGAACGAGGACTGTCGCCATTACGTCATGCAGACCACCGCCCACGAGGAGAAGCTCGAGCGGTGCCGGATCGGCGCCAATGAGCAGATCCCGTTCGCCTGCCCGGAAGGGTGCCTGTTCTACGAGCCCCGCAAGGTGTCCGGCGCGGGCTGGACCATCCGGACGCCCGACGAGCTCCTGAGCCCGGCGCGCCCGTCCGGCGGACTCAGCTCTCGACGACGTCGCCGAGCAGGTCCACCTGGACGCCCTCGCCCTGGAGCCAGGCCACCGCCCGGTCGACGGTGCGCGGCGTCACCGTCCAGCTCGCAGATGATCCAGCCGCTGTCCTCGCCGACGTCGGCACGCCGGATGTTGGGGACGACGTCGAACTCCTTGATCATGCGGGCGATCATCGGCTCCCGCACCAGCTCCTCGGGAAAGGTCAGCTTGACCCGGACCCCGATCACCGGAGCCGGCCGCCGGCGACGTGGCTCCCCTCGATCGGCCAGCGCGTCGTTGAGATTGCCGGAGCGGAACCCGTCGAGGTCGAGGGTGACGTACCGGTAACCGGCCCGGTGGACCGCCTGGCGTCACCTCCCGCGGCGGGCCACGACGGCGGCCAGGTCCGCCGGGCGGGACCTCGATGCGGGCGGTGTCGCCGTAGTGGCGCACCCGCAGCTGGCGGAAGCCCAGCGCCCGGAGCCCCGACTCGGCCCGGGTGACCGAGTGCAGGGTGCCCAGGGTGACCGGGATGCCGTAGGGAACCCGCGACGCCAGACAGGCGGCGGCGGGTTTGTCCCAGGTACGGAGACCCAGCCGGCGGGACCAGGCCCGGACGTCCGGACTTGGTGAACCCGGCATCCACCAGGGGGAAGCGGGCCCCGGCTCGAGCCGCCGCCCGCTGACCGGGACGGTGGTCCCCCAGGTCGTCGAGGTTGACCCCGAGCACCACCGTCGCCGCCCGGCCGGCCGCCGCCGTGGCCGGCGGCGATGGGCCCCAGGGCCTCCATGAGGGACGTCTTGCAGTGGAAGCAGCGCGAGCCGTCGTTGGCCGAGTAGGCCGGATCGGCCAGTTCGTCGGTCTCCACCTCGTCGAAGTGCAGCCCCCACTCGCCGGCCAGGGCCCGGCAGTCGGCCAGCTCCTCGGGGGCCAGCGACGGGGACACCGCGGTCACGCAGTGGACCGGTCCCGGCCCCCAGGGTGTCGGTGGCCACCCAGGCCAGGAAGGCCGAGTCGGCCCCCCCGCTGAACGCCACCACCATGCGGACCGATGCGCTCGCAGCTCGGCCCGCAGCGCCCTCGAGGTCGCCCGCCGGGGTCCGGTCACCCATCCACGGCCACCTGGGCCAGGACCGTCCTCCACCGGCGCAACCATTCCGGTGAGGAACGGGCCGAACTCGGCGAACCGGGCCGAACCCTCGTCGAACCGCATGGTGTAGACGCAGTCCTTCAGGTCGTCGGGATGCACCCCGAAGAGGGTGACGCCCCACTCCCAGTCGTCGATGCCGGTGGAGCCGGTGATCACCTGAACGATCCGGCCCTTGAAGGCCCGTCCCGCCGTACCGTGCCCGTACATCATGGCCTTGCGCTCCTCGAACGGCATGGTGAACCAGTTGGAGCCCTCGGTGTCGCCCCGCCGCTTGGACATCGGGTAGAAGCAGAACGCCGTCATGCCCTCGGGAGGAAGGTGGGGATACAGCCGGGCCTGCTTCATCTCGTCGGGGATCCCGTCGGCGTACTCGGACACCTCGGTCAGCGACACGTACGAATCGACCACCACCAGCCCGGCCGCCTGCAGGTCGGACTGCAGCCGGCGCAGGCGCCACAGGTCGGCCCCGAGGGCCATGAACCCCAGGTCGGCCTTGTGGCCGAGCATGGCCACCGTCACCACCTGCACGCCGTCGGCCTCGGCCGCCTTGACCGCCTGGATCACGGCCTGGCGCGTCGACGTCCCGGCCGGCCGGCGCGGCCGAGCGCGGCCGGGCAGCTTGCAGAACAGGTGGAGCACGCCCCAGCCGACGGATGGAACGAGGGGTTCGGTCACGGGCCCAGTGTAGGGAAAGAACAAAGGGCGCCCCGCTCGGGCGCCCTTCGTTCCACGTGCTGGTCCCCGGCTGGCCGCGGTCCGGGCGCAGTCCGGTCGGACCTAGAAGTCGTCCATGCCTCCGCCGGGGATGGCCGGCGCCGCCCTCTTCGGGCTTGTCCACGATGACCGCTTCGGTGGTGAGGAACAGGGCGGCGATCGAGGCGGCGTTCTGCAGGGCCGATCGGGTCACCTTCACGGCGTCGATGACCCCGGCGTCGAACAGGTCGACGTACTCGCCGGTGGCGGCGTTGAGACCCTCGGTGGGCTTCTTCAGGTTGCGCACCTTGTCCACGATGACCCCTCCCTCGAGGCCGGCGTTGACGGCGATCTGCTTGAGGGGCTCCTCGACGGCGCGGGCCACGATGCGGGCACCGGTGGCCTCGTCGCCCTCCAGCTTGTCGGCGGTGTCGAGCACGGCTGACTGCGCCCGGAGCAGGGCCACGCCACCGCCGGGAACCACGCCCTCCTCGATGGCGGCCTTGGTGGTGGACACTGCGTCTTCGATCCGGTGCTTCTTCTCCTTCAGCTCCACCTCGGTGGCGGCCCCGACCTTGATGACGGCGACGCCTCCGGACAGCTTGGCCAGGCGCTCCTGGAGCTTCTCCCGGTCGTAGTCGGAGTCGGTGTTGTCGATCTCGGCCTTGATCTGGTTGATGCGGCCCTTGATCTCGTCGTCGGATCCGCCGCCCTCGACGATGGTGGTCTCGTCCTTGGTCACCACGACCTTGCGGGCGGTGCCCAACAGATCGAGGCCGACGTTCTCCAGCTTGAGGCCGACCTCCTCGGTGACCACCTGGCCGCCGGTGAGGATGGCGATGTCCTGGAGCATGGCCTTGCGGCGCTCGCCGAATCCGGGGGCCTTGACCGACACGCTGCGGAACGTGCCCCGGATCTTGTTGACCACCAGGGTGGCCAGGGCCTCGCCCTCGAGGTCCTCGGCGATGATGACCAGCGGCTTGCCGCCCTGCATGACCTTCTCCAGCAGGGGCAGCAGGTCACGTACGGCGGTGATCTTCGAACCGACCAGCAGCACGTAGGTGTCCTCGAGGACCGCCTCCATGCGCTCGGGGTCGGTCACGAAGTAGGGGGAGATGTAGCCCTTGTCGAAGCGCATGCCCTCGACCAGGTCCATGTCCATGCCGAAGGTCTGGGACTCCTCGACGGTGATGACCCCGTCCTTGCCCACCTTGTCGATGGCCTCGGAGATCATCTCGCCGATCTCCGGATCGGCGGCGGAGATGGAGGCGACCTGGGCGATCTGGCCCTTGGAGTCGGTGTCGCGGGCGATGCCCCGCAGCGAGGAGACCGCGGCCTCGACCCCGGCTTCGATTCCCTTCTTGAGGGACATGGGGTTGGCCCCGGCGGCCACGTTGCGCAGGCCCTCGTGGACCATGGCCCAGGCCAGGACGGTGGCGGTGGTGGTGCCGTCACCGGCTACGTCGTCGGTCTTCTTGGCGACCTCCTTGACCAGCTCGGCGCCGATCCGCTCGAACGGATCCTCGAGCTCGATGTCCTTGGCGATGGAGACGCCGTCGTTGGTGATGGTGGGCGCGCCCCACTTCTTGTCGAGGACGACGTTTCGTCCCTTGGGTCCGAGGGTGACGCGTACCGCGTCGGCGAGCTTGTTCATGCCGCTCTCGAGGGACTCGGCGGGCCTCCTCGTCGAACGTGATCAACTTGGCCATCTGGTGTTCCTCCGTAGTGGTTAGCACTCTGCACTGTCGAGTGCTAACAGCAAACCACGTCTGAGCGAGGTGTGCAACACCCGGACGGGCGGATCGTCGGCCGCCGGAGACCGGCGGCGACGGCCCGGCCCGTCCGGGCTGGAGTTCCGGGTCGACGATGAATTGCCAGCTCACGGGAGCATCCGCCGCTCCGCTTCGGCCGACCGGCCGGTCGCGGCTCGGTGCCGGCCCGCCTGACGAAGTCGTCGAAGAGTTGGCGGGCCTGGTCCTCGGGTCCCCGCCCGTCCGGTCCGAATCCGCCCAGGAGCTCCTCGGCCGTCGTCGGGTCGAACAACAGGTCCTCGGCCCGGGCGTCTACCACCCGGCGACGGACCATCCGGCGGTTCACCTCGGGATGGAATTGGACCCCGGGGTGGACGCCCAGGACGAATGCGTGCGGGGACGCCCCGGTCCGGGCCACCCCGTCGGCGCCCGGGGGAGCGGTGGAGCGGTCCCCGTGCCAGACCAGCCACGGACGCGGTGGGCTCCGGTCCGGGGTCGGTCGGTGTCGACCAGTCGACGTTCGGGCCCGATCCAGACGCACGGACCGGGCTCGGTGGCCGACCGGTCCGACCCCATCACCATCAGTAGATCGAACGTGCCGGCGGCGGGCAGCCCGTCCCGGGCCAGGGTCGGCCCGGTGGGACTCGGCTACAGAAAATCCCAGTTCACGGGCCCGTCCACCCAGAACACCGGGGGGATCCCACGTGGCTGTGGGTGAGGAATGCCACCCGCACCTTCATCGGCGGTGATTCTCGCCCGAGGCTCCCGGAGGTCCGAAATCGGGACTCGGTCGGTGCCCCAGCGGTCCGGCCCGACCCCGCCCGACCCCCTCCCTCTCCGGGCGGTGGCGAGTCGGGACGGCCGGCCCGCCCCGGCAAACATCCCCTGCTCAAGCAGGTCGGCCGACGGGTCGATGAAGGACGTATGCCCATCGGTGAGCATCGGCCCGTCTCGACGGGCTCGGCGGGCGAGAACGACCAATTGAATAACACCTCTTGGCCAGACTGGTCGAGCGTCTCCCCGACGCCGTCGTCATCGTCGGCGCCACCGGCCGGATCCTGTGGGGCAACACCACCGCGGTCTGCATGTTCCAGCGCTCGATCGACGAGTCCATCGGCGTCTCGGGCCTTGATCTCGTCCATCCCGACGACCTGGAGCTGGTACTCCGTCGCTGTCCAGCGTGCAGGAGCAAGGACGTCGGCGCTCCCATCGAGATCCGGCTGCAGGACGACCAGCGGGTGGCGGCTGATGGAGCTGGTCGGGTCCCCGGTCCCGTGGTTCGAGGAGGGGGCCGTCCTGCTCGACCATCCGCGACCTCACCCAGCGGCGGCGCTTCGAGCTGGTGCACGACCACGACGCCCGGCTGCGCTCGCTGGTCCACAACTCCGCGGCCATCACCATGCTGGTCTCGCCCGACGGCTGCGTCGAGTCGGTATCCGGCGCCGTGACCCGGCTGCTCGGCCACGATCCCGAAGTCATCGAGGGTCGGCCGCTGGCCGACCTGGTGCCCGAGGACGATCGTCCCGCGCTCGAAGGCGCGTTCGAGCGGGCGTCGCGGGGGGCCTCGGTGGCCGGTCCGGTGACGGTCGACCCTGCGCCTGATCCGCCACGGCAACATGGAGTCCCTCCCCTTCGAGCTGTCCATCGTCAACCTGATCGACGACCCGACGGTGGGCGGGTACGTCGTCACCGGTCACGACATCACCGAGCGGCGGATGGCCGATCTGCGAGCTGCGCACGGCCCTGTCGCTGCTGCAGGCGACCTTGGATGCCACCGCCGACGGGATCCTGGTGGTGGGCACCGACGGCCGGATGGTCAGCTTCAACCAGCGGCTGGCCGAGATGTGGCAGGTCCCCGATGCGGTCCTGATCGGTCGCGCAGAGCGCCTCGGGTGACCGCCTATGTGCGCGACCAGCTGTCTCAAGCCCGAGGAGTTCGTCACCGAGGTGAAGCAGGTCTACCGACGATCGCGAGGCCGAGAGCAACGACGTCCTCGAGTTCAAGGACGGCCGGGTGTTCGAGCGGGTCTCCAAGCCCCAGACCGTGGACGGCGCCATCGTCGGACGGGTATGGAGCTTCCGGGACATCACCGACCGGAAGCGGCTGGAGGAGCGACTGTCCTACCAGGCGTTCCACGATTCGCTGACCGGACTGGCCAACCGGGCGCTCTTCCAGGACCGGCTCCAGCACGCGGTGACCCGGATCGACCGCACCGGGAGCCATCTCGCCGTGCTCTTCCTGGATCTCGACAACCTGAAGGTGGTGAACGACACTCTCGGGCACGCTGCCGGTGACGCCCTCCTGCGCGCCGGTGGCCGACGTGATCCGGAGCTGCCTGCGCGACTTCGATACCGTGGCCCGCCTGGGCGGGGACGAGTTCGGGATCCTGGTGGAGGAGATCGCAGGACCGCGGAGGCCATCGGGTTGGCCGAGCGGGTGCTGGCGCGCTATCCGCCGTCCGTTACCCGTGGCTCGGCCAGACCGTGCGCGTGCGACCGCCAGTATCGGGATCGCCTTCGACGGTGCCCGGAATGCACCGGCGATCAGCTCCTCTGCAACGCCGACCTGGCCATGTACAGCGCCAAGGAGGGTGGAGGGGACCGGTACGCCGAGTTCGAAGAGGGCATGCTGACCAGTCTGTTGTCGACTCGCTGAGCCCGCCCACCGCCGGTCGCGCTCGACGGGCGGCGTGCGGCTCCGTTCGGTCCGCTACTTCCTCGGGTGGCTCCGGACTTGGGACAGCAGCCGGTCCACATCGTGGGGGCGATGACGTGGGGATCCCGGTTGCGGGGATCGAGTAGGGGATTGAACGGGTTGGACTGGGTACGCAGGAAGATGAGGGCGGCGATGACGCGGCGGTCGACCAGGCTGTGATCGGAGAGCCCGAGCTTTCGGAAAATGATCGTGACGTACTTCTCGACCGCCTTCATCGAGACATTGAGCTCGGAGGCCACGGCCCGGTTGGACAGCCCGTGGGCGATCTGTTCGAGGACGTCGACTCTCGCGGGGGGTGAGGTCGTTGAGAGCGTTACTGCTGCCCCGCTGGACCAGCGAGTCCACCACGCTCGGGTCCAGTACCGACTGGCCCTCGCGCAGAGCTCGAAGGGCACCGATGACGGTGGCGGTGTCGGGAAGTTGTTCGTCGAGAAGGAAGGCGATTCTCGAGGCGCCACCGCGCAGGAGTTCCAGGGCGAATCCGTTGGCCCGCTCGGAGATCACGACGATCCCCATCTCGCGGTGCTCGGCCCGAAGGCGCCTGGCAATGTCGATGGTCTCCATGGTGGAGATGACCGGGGCCCGGATGCTGATGATCACGGCATCGGGTTCCAGCTCGCGCGGTCAGGTCGATCAACTGGCTGTGGTTGCGCGCCCGGCCGACTACCTCGATGTCGGGGACGTCCGCCATGGAGCGCGTGCAGTCCGTCTCCGATGAGGAAGCTGTCCGACGCCAGCAACACCCTGATCGGAGCTTCTTCGTCGGTCATCGCCTGGCTCCTTGTCGCCGGGGGACGACGGACCTGCCGCGCCATCGAGGGACCCAAAAGTCACAACAACCGCCACTTCCCCTGCGAGCAGCATATGACTATTCGAGCGGCGATATCCATCGCTGCGGGCGGCGATATCCATCTGTGACGGTGCCGTCGAAATCACCGTGCAGACCCTTCGAATTCGTAGGGCCGACCCCCCCGCCCGCCGTGGATCGGGGTGAAGTCATCGGATAAGTTCGGTGGCACCTTCGGCAGTGAGGGCGAGCGAGTGGAGGGGCGGAGCCACCATGCCCATTCCTGCCGAAATTGCGGCCACAGCACCGATCGAAGTGACCTCGACCACCAACGAGGCCGAACGGGAGCTCTCGAGTGTCCTGAGCGAGTTCGCCAGCACCATGCTCACCGACTTCCCCATCCAGGGGATCCTCGAACACCTGGTGCAGCGCATCGTGGACGTCCTGCCCATCAGCGGAGCCGGGGTCACCCTGATCTCCTCGGCTTCCGCTCCCCGGTACGTGGCCGCCTCCGATGCCTCGGCCCTGCACTTCGAGGAACTGCAGACCGAGCTCGGCGAAGGCCCGTGTCTCGCCGCCTATCCACAGCGGTGATGCGGTGATCGTGCCCGACCTTCTCGATGAGCACCGCTTCAGCGTGTTCGCGCCCCGGGCGATGAAGATCGGTCTGGCCGCGGTGTTCACCTTCCCGCTCCGCCAGAGCTACAAGCGGCTGGGTGCCCTCGACCTGTACCGGGACCTCGCCGGGCACACTGAGCGCGGCCGAGTTCACCTCGGCCCAGACACTGGCCGACGTCACCGCCGCCTATCTCGTCAATGCCCAGGCCCGGGCCGACCTCCAGGACTCGTCGGACCGCTCGCACGAGCGGTCGGTCCACGATGCGTTGACAGGTCTGCCCAACCGCATCCTGCTGCTCGAGCGGATCGAGCACGCCATCGTCAGGAGTGGCCGCTCGAAGAAGCTGGTGGCGCTGCTCTTCATCGACCTCGACCGCTTCAAGGATGTCAACGACGCCCACGGGCATCAGACGGGCGACGAGCTTCTGATCGCCCTGGTGGCCCGGCTCTCGGGGGTGCTCCGGCCGGCCGACACCCTGGCCCGCCTGTCCGGCGACGAGTTCGTCATCCTGTGCGAAGAGCTCGATGCCGCCTCCCAGGTCGAGATCGTCGCCTCCCGGGTGGTCGAGGCCCTGGCCCGACCGTTCTCACTGACCCACACCGCGGTCGAGGTGTCGGCCAGCGTCGGCATCGCCTTCGCCGGACAGGCCAATCATGATCCCGATCAACTGCTCCACGCCGCCGACCTGGCCATGTACCAGGTGAAGCACGAAGGTGGCGACAGCTACCAGATCATCGACCTGCGCGTGCAGAATTTGGCCGACCAGGACCTGGGTCTGCGGAGCGCCCTGTCCAAGGCGGTGGAGCGGGAAGAGCTGCATGTCGAGTACCAGCCCATCGTGCGCACCTCCGACGGGCGGGTCCACGGGGTCGAGGCCCTCCTGCGGTGGGACCATCCCATCCGCGGTCCGATTCCGCCGTCGACGATGATTCCGCTGGCCGAGCAGTCGGGTCTGATCGTCGAGCTCGGGCGGTGGATGATCGAGCAGGCCTGCATCGATCGTAAGCGGTGGAGCCGGGTCGACGGCAAGGGGCCGTTCGCCATGAATGTGAATGTCTCGGCCCAACAATTGATGGCCCCGGACTTCGTGGCCATGGTCACCGCCATCCTGGCCGAGTACGAGACCGAGCCGGACGTGCTCACCCTCGAGATCACCGAGGGGGCGCTGGTCGGCGACACCAAACGGGCGCTGATCGTACTGACCGAGCTCAAACGCCTGGGGCTGCAACTCGCCCTCGACGATTTCGGCACCGGCTACTCGTCTCTCAGCTACCTCAAGCGCTTCCCGGTCGACATCGTGAAGATCGATCAGACCTTCATCACCGACGTGGCCCGTGACCGGTCGAGCTACGCCATCGTGTCCAAGACCATCGAGCTGGCCCACCTGCTCGATCTCACCGTGGTCTGCGAGGGGGTGGAGTCCCACGAACAGGATCGATGTCCTGGCCGCCTTGGACAGCGAGTTCTGCCAGGGCTTCTACTTCGCCAGACCGATGACCCCCGAGCTCATCGACACCCTGGTCGGCCGACCGACGCCGGTCCCGGACAAGCGCTCGATCCGGTGCCTGTGAGGATGGCGTGGCCTGCCCGGGCCGCCGCCGGAATCGCTCATTTCGGGGCGGTGACGGTGGCGAAGTAGTCGGGATCCTCCATGATGAGGCGGTCCACGGCTCCGACATCGAGCGGCCGGGCGAAGAGGAACCCCTGCCCGGTGTCGACCTGTTCCTCGGTGAGCAGGCGCAGTTGGTCGGGGGTCTCGATCCCCTCGGCGATGGTCTCCAACCCGAGAAGTTTGCCCAGTTGGACCAACGTGTGGACGATGGCCTCCGACTCGTCCGACTCTCCGAGCTCCACCACGAAGCTCTGGTCGATCTTCAGTATGTCGATGGGGAACTGTCGGAGGTAGGCGAGTGACGAGTAGCCGGTACCGAAGTCGTCGATGGCCAGGCGGACCCCGAGTGATTTGAGTCGGGCCAGTACCAATCCGGTGGACTCCGGATCGCGCATGAGGGCGCTCTCGGTCAACTCCAGGGTCAAAAGGGCCGGCTCGAATTCGCCGGCCGACATGGCCGACCGGACGTGGTCGACGATCCTGTCGTTCTCGAGCTGCACGGCCGAGAGGTTGACGGCCACGGTCAACTGGCGTCCGGGTCGGCGCCACAGGCCGCTCTGCCGGCAAGCGGTCTCCAGCACCCATCGGCCCACCGCCACGATCAGGCCGCTCGACTCGAGCATGGGCACGAACTGGTCCGGTTGTACCACGCCCCGTTGGGGGTGGTGCCATCGCAGCAGGGCCTCGACGCCGGTGGTGGCTCCGGTCGAGAGGCTGACCGTGGGCTGGTAGAGCAGGAAGAACTGTCCGGCCTCGAGAGCCCCATGGAGGTCGAGCTCCAGCTGGCGATGATCGTCGAGGTCCGTTTGCATGGACGGGGAGAAGACGAGCGAGCGGTTTTTGCCGGCGGCCTTGGCGCCGTACAGGGCGATGTCCGCCTTCTGCAGCAGGGCCTCGGCCGGTTCGTCGTCGCACTTGACGATGCCGATGCTGGCGTTGACGATCAGCGGCGTGTCGCTGCTGGCAATGTCGAATGGAACCTCCAGCGCCGCGAGTATGCGGCCAGCCACCACCTCGGCATCGAGCCGGGGAAGACCGGAGCGGCCCTCGACCAGCACCACGAACTCGTCCCCACCCAGACGTCCGACCGAGTCGTGGCCCCGGAGGATCCCCGACAGCCGGCCCCCGACGGCCATGAGGAGCTGATCGCCGACGGTGTGCCCCAGGGTGTCATTGATCAACTTGAAGTCGTCGAGGTCGAGGAACAGTAGCCCGACCGACGTGCCTTCCCGCCGGGAGCGAAGGACCATCTGGTCGATACGGTCGAGGATCAAGGCCCGGTTGGGGAGCCCGGTGAGGGAGTCGTGGAATGCCTGGTGGTTGATCTCCTCGGTCCGCTCCCGCACCAGCAGCAGGGCGCGGGAGCGGCCCGCGCCGAGCAGGTAGATCACCAGCCCCACCAACATGCTGATCACGATTCCGCCGATCAGCACGAACAGGGCGGAGATGGTCCGGCCGCCGAGCGGGGTGAACACCAGTACCCGCCACCCGTTGCTGAGCCCGAACGTGGTGACCTGGGCGCCCTTGACATGGGGGCCGGAGGCAAAGGTGGCTCCAGTGGCGTTGCTGCCGTAGTGGAACGCCACTGATGTGCCGGGGCGGTCCGACGACCGCGTCCTCCAAGATGACGTCGGGGCTGATCTCGGCCCCGGTCCAACCCACCAGCGCCGCCTGGCGGGCGGCCGGGGTCGACGGCTCGGGCCCACCCCGGTAGATGGGGGTCCCGAACGCCAGCTCGGTTCCGGTGGCGGTCTTGACCGGTACGTACGAGCTCACCCCCGAGGTGGCGGCCCCGAGCAGGCCGGCCCGCAGTGGGCCCGTACAGAGGTCGTATCCGGGCGGAGACGACAGTTGTCCCCGGCGCTCCAGCGACATCGACGACAGGCAGTAGAACGGCCGGGCCCCGGTCGGGAAGACCTGGTTGGACGGGCTGGCCCCCGGCGATCCGGCCGTCACCAGCGAGTGGACCGACTCGAACTCGGCCAGGTCGCCAGCCCGAACGTACACGAATACGCCCAGGCGTTGGAGCTCGGGATAGCGCTCGAAAATCTGGGCGGCATTGCCCCACCCGGTGAAGTCGGCCTGTGAGAAATCGGGATCGCCGTTCACAAAGGCCCCGGCCAGGTCGACCAGGTCCTGCTCGTGCTGGATGTTCCGCATGACCGCCACCGAGATCTCGGTGGCCGAATTGGTGGCGGTCCGCTCGGACTGACTGCGATCCTTCCGGGCGATGGCGCCGGCGCCCAGCGCCGACCCGACCGATCCGGCCAGGATCAGCAGGGCGGCCACGATCAGCCACCTACGCCGTTGGCGCACCAGAGTTCTTCTCTGGGCCGATGGTGGTCGGAGCACCCAACTGGTCCCCCTACCTCATGGTGTCGTGGCGAGCTCTGCCGTCACTATCGGCACTACGGATTTGCGCATGAAGGGAGCACACCCTCAAGAATCGGGGGGAACGGCGCCCTCCGGCCGGGCCCTGGTCTCGGTCGTCGTCGTTTGGCCCGATCGGGGCCACTGTGATGAGAATGAACCGGTGCCGACCACGACATTCGAGGCGCTCACCGAGTCGATCAGGGCCCGACGCCATCCGGGCGACGACCGCTGCCTGGTGGTGGGAGTGGACGGTCTTTCCGGAGCGGGCAAGACCAGCTTTGCCGCCCGGCTGTCGGCCGAGCTGTCCGCTCCTTGCGTCAGCTCCGACGGGCTGGTGCCCGGTTGGGACGGTCTGGAGGCATCACTCGAAGGACTGGTCGACTGGATCCTCGACCCCCTGGCCCGGGAGAGCCGGCACGTTGGCGCCGGTTCGACTGGGTCGAGAACCGGCCGGCGGAATGGATCGACGTACCGTCTGTGACGTGCTGGTGATCGAGGGATGCTGCGTGGGAGTCCCGCCGGTGGCGGCTTACCTCTCCTTTCTGGTCTGGCTGGACACGCCGGCCCACGATCGTCGGCGCCGGCTCGAGGCCCGGGAGGACTGGGTCCACTACGCCCCGCACTTCGATGGATGGAGCCAGCAGGAGTCTGCGCTCCAGGACGGGGCGGGCACCTGATCGTGCCGATCTGGTCGTCGACAACAGTGGGGCGGCATCCGGCGATATCTGGGGAGACCGGTTCGTCCGCCGGTGAGAGCGCGCCCGGTTGCGTGGTCCCGACGCCAGCCGGCCGTCACCGGGGAGTGGTCGAGAACTCGCCCACGACAGCATCGCCGAGTTCAGTTCGCGGCGCAGCCGTTGCTCGATGGCCACGAAGGCCGGTTGGTCACGCTGGATGCGCCCGTCCGGGGCCTCGGCAGGTCGACGTCGAGGCGGCGGTGATACGGCCCGGGCGGGGGCTCATGACAAGATCCGGTCGGAGAGGAACACCGCTTCGGTGATGTCGTGGGTCACGAGGAGGACGGTGGAGCCGACCTCGGCCCACGACCCGGCTCAGCCACCGCTGGAGATCGACCCGGTGATGCCGTCCAACGCCCCGAACGGCTCATCGAGCAGCATCGGGGAGCGGCCGGCGATCACCGTCCGCAGGAATGCCACCCGCTGGCGCATCCCGCCGGAGAGCTGCCAGGGCCAGGCCCGAGCGAACCCGCCCAGATCGAACCGCTCGAGGAGGGGCAGCGCCCGCCGGCGCGCCTCCCTGGCGCCGGATTCCCTGGAGCTCGAGCGAGAGGCCGACGTTGTCGACCACCCTCCGCCAATCGAGGAGTGCGTCGTGCTGGGGCATGTAGGCGCTCGCCCCGAGCCGGTCTTGGAGCTCGAGGCCGTTGATGAGGACCTGGCCGCCGGTGGCGTCTGGAGGCCGGCCACGATATTGAACAGGGAGCTCTTCCCGCACCCGCTCGGACCGATCAAGGACACGAACTCGCCTTCGGCGGCCACGAGGTCGACGGCATCGACCGCTTCGACATCGCCGTCGTTCCCCGAGTAGCGTTTGGTCACCCCCCGCAGCTCGAGGACGGGCTGGCGATCGGTCATGACTCGGCATCCGGGCGTCCAGCAGCTGAAGCCGGCATCAGCTCCACA
>CAVVGQ010000010.1:0-172661 GCA_963747825.1 uncultured Acidimicrobiales bacterium | reverse complement strand
CTCGGCGGTCAAACCAGTGCACAGAAGGGCGAAAGAGGTGTGAGGGGGCCAATTTCGGTGCCAGATTGAACACATCGGTAGCGTTGCGGATATGGGGCGGAGGTTCGTGGTGGCGGTGTCGCTGACGGTGGTGGCAATCGGTCTGGCTGCGTGCGGGTCGTCGTCCGCTACGCCCGGAAGGGCTTCGCTCGGAAAGGTCGTCTGTCCCTCCAGCGACAAATACAGCTGCTACTACCTGCGGACAAACAGCCCCGTTTCCGGTCCCCTCACGGTGGACGGTCACCGGGTGGTCGGGTTACTACCGACATTTTGCAAGACTGAGCCGAACCGTTGTAGCCCAACAGGCGTGGCCAGCTTCTTCGAAAAAGGACCACCGGGGGAATACCTGGGGTGGAAGATCCGAAAGACCGGACCGGGCAACGTCGTAGAGGTCTACATCACCAAAGCCGAGGAAATGACCCGAAACTTCAGAACGCCGCCGACGGGGTAGCTCGGCGTCGTCAGCCCGCCCACCGCCACCCCGCTGATCGCCGGTGTTTGCCAGTTGACGGCTTGCGTGACCCATTAGCGCGAGCGAAGACCCGTGTTTACATCGCATGCAAGGAGCGCCAGCGAGACCGTTGCTCGTGCCTTTGGTGCTACTTCAAGCTGGCCGTGCCCGTGCCGAGACTGATCGTTCCGAGCCCAGACCGGAAAGGGAGTCGTGAAGGCGACCGCTGCCGCCTCGATCTCAGGTTGTACGGTTCCCCCAGTCCGGGGGTCGTCACCGTTTCCGGCAAGCTGACGTTTCCGAATGGGGGAAACGGCTGTTCCAACGGCAACTACGCCACGGCGAAGCTGAAGCTCACCTGCAGTAGTCCGGTCAAGGTGAGTAAGTTCACCGGAAGTGTTTTTGTCGACCCCATTGGTCAGTCCGGGCGGTGTCGATACAGTCACCGGTTCGTACCCCTTGTCCGGTGCGACTCTTCTCCTTGGAGGGGGCGAACACTCCGGCCAATGCTCGACGGGCATAACTTCGTTGGCAATGACACAAGCTGAGTCCTACGGGCTGTAGCTCGCTCGACGAACCGGCGCAATGGGAACTTGGGCATGGAGCCTTCGGCCCCTACTGTGACTGATCACTGGGTCGGTGGTGCGCTCATGGGTCTCACCCCGTGGCTTAACTCATTGCCGAAGCCGGTCCCTTTGGTCCTGTAGCACGGTCCGAGCCCGATCCTTACACCACGCGGCACCCCGTCCGTAGCTCCCAGCTCGGTCCTCCGTGAACGATTCCGTTGGGGAAATCGAGCTCAGCGAGGTGCTTTGACGACCAGGCTGAAGTTCCGTGTTGCCGTCCCCGCCGGCGTGGTCGAATCGGTCACCTGGATGGTGACCTGGAAGCTTCCCGATACCGACGGTTGCCCGGAGATCTGGCCGGATGTCCCGAGAGACAACCCGGTGGGCAACGCGCCGGCGGTGATCGCCCACGTATATGGTGCGGTCCCACCGCTAGCCGCCAGCGTCTCTGCGTAAGCGACGTTCTCGTGGGCGGTGCGGAGGTTGGCCGTCTTGATGGCAACCGGGATGTTCGGGGCAACGGAGATGGAGAGTGGCTGCGCTGTCTGGGATCCGGCCGAGTCGGTGACTTGCACAGTGAACGCGACGTCCCCGCGGCCTTTGGCGTACCCGAAATGATCCCGGTGGTGCGGCTGAGCTTCAGTCCCTTGGGGAGGGAGCCCTGCGACAGCGCAAACGTATAACCGGGCGTCGAGGCCGAATAGCGTGCCGTTCCCCCTCCGGCATAGACCGTGTTTGTGTAACTCGTACCCTGGGTTCCGCCCGGCAGCGAGTCGGTGACGATCGTCACCGGATAGCTGGCCTGAGGCATGTAGGCGTTACAGGTCACTCCGCTCGGACCATTGGCCCACGAGTCGCAGACCGGACCGGTCTGTCCTGAGTCTGTTGGGCGCGATGTTGGAGTGCATGAGCTCCATGGCGGATTCCATCGTCGGGTAGGGCTGGTCCTCGACGTTGACCATTCCGAAATCGTTGTTCTCCCCATCTCCAGGGCGACCACCCGGGGTTCGTCGTAGTACTCGAACCAATCGTCCCCTACGATCCATGGCGCGTCCTGGTAGAGGGGAGCGATGAAGTTCTCGTATGCGTTGGCACGTGCTTGCTGGTTGGGACTCACTGCATAGATGCCAGGGATCGGTGTTCGGGTCTTGCGGGCCTGCGGCGATGGCGGCGTACTCACCGATCATGAGGGGACGCTGCACGTACTGCTCCATGTCGGCGAGGTTCGGTGTGTCGGGCAACATCTGGGGCCAGAACTTGTCGATGAGAGCGTCAAGACCAGGCTGCAGCGCGTAGTCCTCGAGGCTGAAGACGTTGACGTACGGCGCTGCCGCCTGCAGCAGTTGGGACTGGATCTCCTGGCCCTCAGCCTTCACCCCGAGGATGAGGTGATTCGTGTCGTACATGCGGACGGCCGCGGTGGTGACCTGGAAGTAACGGGTGGCCACCGCATAGAGAAATTCGTTAGGATCGCCTGCGTACTGCTCGGCGACGGCGAGGCCGGGCGAGCCAGCCGGCAGGGCCAGGTACTGGTCCAGAAGGACGCTCGAGTCGGGAGGACCCCAGTTGAGCTCCTCGTCAGTGAAATAGCCGATCACGTTCGGATCGTTCGCGCAACTTGGAGCGATTTGAGTAGCGGCCACCTGATCGGCCTGGGTGACGAACGACGGCGAGAACCAGTCCTCGTCGCTGGTACCGGCCATCGTGAGCTGCACCTCGTAAGGCATCTGCGATCCGAGGAGGCTGTCGTCCGAAAAATCGCCGAGGGTGTTGAAGCCCCAAGACCGGAGCTGGGCCAGCGTCGCCGTTGCCCAGTCATTGTCATTGGGATACTCGCTCGCGACCGCCTCGCAGTAGAGGCACAACCCCGTGACTCGATCGGTGTCGCCAACCGGCGAGACGGTATCGATGCCGGCCGCGTAGAACGGCTCGCCCTGGGGCGTGACCAACCACCACCGCCCATTGTTTTGAGCCACGCTGAAATATCCAGTGGCCGGGAACGGGGTGGTGCCGGCGGCCTTGGCGGCGCGAGCCGCCGGTTTGGTGGCGGCACCTGCGACGGATTGCCCGGTGGTCGCGGCTCCGAACAGACCCAGAAGCAGCAGACCGAGGCACGTCAGGAAACGGGAAGTGGAGCGCGACACTCGAACGACCCGTCTAAAGAACCCATCCCTCGACCCCATGCCTGGCCATAGTAGCCACAGTTAGACGCCAGTTTCTCAGGATCGGCCAGTTCCTGCCCACCGACGACGGAACCGGCGATTCCGGTCAGGTGGCCCCTCCGTGCTCATCTCGAAGGGATGGGCAAAAAAATGGGCCGGCTACCTCGATGCCGCAGTCGAGGTCGGACCCGAGCCAATGATCCGGCGCCCCGGGCCACCTCCAGGCCAGGTGGTCGAACGTCATCCGGTGACGGCCGTGAAATCGAGAGCGGTCCCTGGGACCGCAGCGGCATCGTTTGGGCGTCGGCGGATTATTCTTGCGCTGAGGTCTCTCCATCACATCGTGGAAAGGACGCAGATGTCCGACATTCTCTCAACCAAGGCTCGGGAGCTGATCTCCCGACCGGTGCTGGCGTCACTGGCCACACTCAACCCGGATGGCTCTCCCCAAGTGACTCCACTCTGGATCGATCTTGACGGTGAGGACGTGGTCTTCAACACAGCCCGGGGCAGAGTCAAAGCTCGCAACCTCGAGAAGGACCACAGGGTGGCGGTGTCCGTCATCGACCCCGATGACCCGTACAACGTCGTGGTCTTTCGAGGAACCGTGATCAACACGACGACCGAGGGTGCTGACGAGCACATCGACGCTCTGGCCCAGAAGTATCTCGGCGTCGACACGTACCCCATGCGCCGTGAAGGCGAAGTGCGGATCCGAATCACTGTTCGCACCGACCACATTGCGATGCAGGGGTAGATGGCTCGAGCACGGAGGTCGGCTCTCCATTGGGGGAGGGCGGGACGCCCTCGGACCGGGCTGCAGGGTTGCCTACGACGGCGCCCAGGAACGGCCACGAAAGACTTCAACCTCCGTCTTGTCGGGGCCCCACAGACGCTCAGCAATCGTCCGCGCCTCCGGCATGGTGCCGAGAGCGATATCTATGGTCCCAGCGGCAGTGATGACCTTGATTAGTCCGCCGTTGTCGTCTGACCACCTCACCTCGGCGACGGTCCTGTTCCTCTTCTTCATGGATGAATCCTAAGAGAATCGCATCGTGATCCGAGGTGGCTGACCGATTCACCCCCGATCAAGTTGGTGCCGAGTCCCACTGATCATCACCGTTGGCGGCGATGTCAAAACGGATGAACCTTGCGGCCACCGGCTCGACCGCCATCCTATTGTCGATCGAAAGGGAGACCGATCCATCACCGTCCCCCAAATGCCGAGCCCAACCGGCCGGGGCGGTGTCCCTATGGGTTCGAAATCGACACTGCCGGAACGATGACCTTGTTTGTCGTTGGACAAGAACAGTTCGGTCCGCAGCATAAATCAACGGTGACTTACAGACCTTGGCGGCCGGCTTGCCCGGGATCAGGTTGCCCCTACGAGCGTTTTTCAGCGACCGACGTCTTCGGAAGGGGGCGGGATCGACTCGACCATACAGGTCGAGTCGGGACAGACTGTCCCACGCCATGGTCGAGCCCTTGTCAACCCGCTACACCACAACGGTCGGGGGCACGTATCTCGCCTACCAGGTCTCGGGCACTGGACCCATCGATCTGGTTGTTCCCGTGACGGGTAGCGCAGCCGTCGAGCTGATCTGGGATGAGCCGGCCTTCAGCAGTTTCATCTCACGGTTGGCGTCCTTCTCGCGTCTCATTACCTTCGATCCCAGGGGGTTCGGCAGCTCCGGGCGCTTGGATCCCGACTCGATTCCGGCCGTCCAGATGTGGAAGGACGACATCGTTTCCGTCATGGACGCGGCAGGCTGCCAAAACGCGTCCTTCCTCGCCTGGGGCGAGTCGGCGGGTGCGACGATGTTCTTTGCCGCCACCTACCCCGAGCGAACGACCAGCCTGGTGCTCGTCAACGCCTACGCCCGATATGTCCGCAGCGGGGACACGCCCTGGGGCTTGCCCGCGAACCTCATTCCCACCTATGTCAGTGCCATCAAGAACATCTGGGGCTTCGGAGGTTGTTTTGAAAACCTCGCTCCGTCGCTTGTCCCAACCGACGAGGCGCGCAGACGGTGGGGCCGCGTCGAGCGTCTGACCGCGACTCCGGACGTACTGGAAGCAGCCACCCGAGCTGTGTTCGACAGCGATGTGTCCCCGGTGTTACCCGCCATACAGGCACCCGCGCTTGTCATCAGCCGACGGGGGGATCGCCATGTTCCCTTTCAACACGGTCGACATGTCGCCAGCCTCATCCCGGGTGCCAACTTCCTCGAACTGCCTGGGGACGACCACCTGCCCTTCGCAGGTCGAGACGAACAGCTCCTCGATGAGGTAGAGGGATTTCTCACCGGAGTGCGTCCCAAACCCCTGCTCGATCGAGTCCTGGCAACTGTTCTGTTCACTGACATCGTCGGGTCGACCGAACGCCTGGCTGAACTGGGCGACAGCAAATGGCGGGGGATTCTCGACGAGCACCATTCTGTGATTCGCAAGAACCTGGAGCGTTTTCACGGGGATGAGGTCAACACCACCGGAGACGGGTTTCTCGCATCCTTCGATGGCCCAGCACGGGCTCTTCGGTGTGCGTGCGCCATTCGCGACGAGGTCCGGACAATCGGCATTGACATTCGCGCTGGGCTCCACACGGGCGAAGTCGAACGCCATGGAGGCGATCTTGCCGGGATGGCGGTGCACATCGGTTCCCGGGTGGCCGCGGCCGCATCCGCAAGTGAGGTGCTGGTGTCTCGCACGGTCCGGGATCTTGTCACTGGGTCAGGAATTGTTTTCGAAGACCGTGGCGAACGCCAACTAAAGGGCGTACCCGGGACGTGGCAGCTCTACGCAGTAAAAGGCTAACTCCCAGGCTCAATGGACCGACACCTTGCCCCTTCTAAATGTCCATGACCGCCGGTTCGACCGAGTCTATTCAACGGGGTTGGTGCACCTCGGAGCCGGTTCCATCGCCTCACCATGATTCCGGTTGAGAGGAACTTGACACTCCCTGATCAGACCGGCAAAGCGACCTGGCGAGACATGGACGTTCGTCGACGTTAGCGTCAGGTGCCCCCGAAAACCGGCGGTCGCAGGCGGCTGGTCACAGGTGGTCTGATGTTCAATACGTACCGGATGAGATTGCGTCATAATGATCGGATGAGAATACGCCGGGAAGTCAGAAAGAGTTCACCGAGGAACCTTCGGAAGGTGGTGCTTGTCGGAGTAGCAGCCGTGGCATTGCCCATGACGCTGGCAGCATGTACCAACGGCTCATCCTCGTCACCGTCGAAGACGACCAAGTCGTCGAAGCTAGCGGGATCGGTGACAATTGCTTTGAGCGGGCATGTCGTAGCGACCTACACCAAAGGGTGCTCGCTTGGAACCGATGCTTATCCGAACCAAGTGGTCGTGGCATTTCCCGATGTCTCCAAGGTCTCGCGATCGCCTTTGGCCCTGGTCGTCTATGCGCCGAAGACCAGTGCCTCCGCCACGTATCCGGCTTCGTCTGCCTCCGCAGCTGTTCGCTTGGCCACAGCCAGCGCAGACTATTCTTGGGCGAATAGCAGCGGGAACGTGACCGTGTCCTCCGGAGGGTCGGCGGGGACGATTGACATGACGTTGGCGCCAGCTCCTCCTGGCACCCGCGGTAGCAGTGCGAACAACCAGGCCACGGGGACCGTTCATGTCCAAGGGAGCTGGACCGGTTGCGCCACCGTATGACTGCCGGCGCATAGCTGACGGTCGGAAGGGTCCCTGTTTGATCGCCGGGTGCACTATGCCCGAACGTAGGATGTGTATGTGGGCGACCAGAAGCCACCACGGTTAGCGGGGGATGAACGAGAGACGCTTCAGGCATTGCTTCAGTACCAGCGCGACTCGTTCGTCAAGAAGGTCAAGGGAGTGAGTGAGGCGGCAGCCAGGCAGTCACCGGTGGCCAGCGGGACCAGTCTCCTGTGGCTCATGAAGCACATGGCCCATGCTGAATCCCTGTGGCTACTTCGCCGCTTCGCCGGTCATGATGTCGTCATCGATGATGACCGGGTCGGTCCAGAGGACACCGTGCCGACCGCTATCACCGCCTACCAGCAGACCTGTATGCGCACTGATGTGGTCGTGGCCGCCGCTTCGAGCCTTGGTGAGCCGTGCCGGGATGTCGGAGATGAAGCACCAGTAAATCTTCGCTGGGTGTTGATGCATCTGCTGGAGGAAACCGCCCGGCACGCCGGGCACGCCGATGTTCTGCGTGAGATAGTCGACGGTGAGACCGGACGCTAGGCAAGGATTTGCCCCGTCCGGATTGCTGGGTCGAGACGTTGGGTCCCTAAAGGCAGCAGCACCATGTTGGTGGTCTTCGGGCGACACGCTGGCGCCAATGCTGATCGGGACCGGTCACCTCCTCGTCTTCGGCAGCGAGCGCACTCTGCCTGAGGTTGGAGCCGCTGACAAGGTAGTGACCACGGTCATCGTCGACGTTGAGCAAGATCCGCTGCCTTTACCGACCCGACGCCAGAGGATCGAAGGGCACGCCCCGAGGCAGTCAGTCGATAGGTGGAACGGTCGTCATCCTCGAACGGCGGGAGCGTCTTTCCGGCTGCAGAAGAAGAGACCCGCGGCTCCGCCGCCCGGCCCGACGTGTTGGCAGTGGGAAGCGATCCAGGTCAGGCGGGGGTCATGGTTGCCGAGTAACAGCACAAGGTGGAACTTCCCAGCCCGGATCATGGTCTCGAGTTGCTTGACGGTTGGCTCGGGGATGGCGCCGGTGAAGCCACCTATCGGGAGGATCTCCTTTCCAGTGGCCGAGATGAACTCCGACGCAACCGCCGATGTGTATACCGCCATCACGTAGGGAGCTCCCATTTGGAGCTTCTCGAGCTGCGGAATGAACGATCCGAACCCTTTCGACGAGAGTCCGAGTAGGGCTTCGTAGAGTGCGGCGGTCTTGGCCGACTCGAACGGGGTGTCGCTGAAACCCCGCTGTCTTTGCACGAGTTGAGCGGAACCTGACGCTGGAAGGACGAGGACGGCAGCGGTGCCGGCAACGAGCGCCACAGCCAGGATCTTTCGGTTGGACCAGGCCGCGGCCGAAACCACCAGCAGCACGATGGCCACTGCTCCCAGTGAGACCGCCAGCGGCCACAGCCAACTTGGCGGGCTCGCCCCTGACGACCGGGTCAACCAGATGCCGTAGGCGACGGTTCCCGCCACGACCGCGGCCGCCGCCGCGCCGTGACGTGCCGCCACAGATCGCACCTCGGTCCGGGACTCCCACAGGCCGGCGACCCCGGCACCGATGATCGCCGCTATCGGCGGCGAGAGCGCCGTTGTGTAGTACGAGTGGAAGATGAAGACGTCGGAGAAGACCGGGATCATGGCGATGAGCCACCCGGTCCACAGGATGAAGTAGCTCCGGCGGCGGGTGAAGAACCCGCCCACACCGACCACGAGGGCCGCCGGCAGTAGCCAGCCGATATCGCGCCCGACATCTCCTTGCACGAGCCGATTCCACCCAGGGGACGGCCCATTGAGAATCTCCGGCGGCAGATGGAGCCCTCCGAGGAATTGCTCGAATCCGTTCTGCTGGTTGGTGCGGCCGAAGCCGTTGTAGACGAATACCTGCTCGTAAACGGAGTTGGTCTGGCTCCCGTCCACATAGGGACGGTCGGCGGCCGGCGTGAGAGTCACGATGGTCATCCATGACAGGGAAACCACACCCGCCACCAGCCCACCGACAGCCACCTGTCGCAGCTTGTGGCCCCACCCTTCCGTCCGCCCGAAGAGGTAGGCCAGACCGAACACCGGCAACACCAGCCATGCTTCGAGCATCTTCGCCTGAAAGGCAATTCCGATCCACAACCCGGCGAACACGAGGTGTCGTTGCCGCCCCGACGCGATGGCAGCCGAAACGGCGTCGGCGGCCAGAACCAGAAAGAGAGTCATGGCCGTATCGGCGATGTTGCCCCGGTTGAGGGCGACGGTAGCGGGACTCGCTGCCAGGATGAATGCGGCAATGAGGGCAGCCGTCGTTCCCCGGAGTCGGTTCACCGCCCGATAGAGGACGAGGACGCTCAGGACCCCTTCGATCACCTGGGGAAGGACAATCGCCCAGGTGTGGTACCCGAAGATCCGAACCGACAGCGCCTGGATCCAGAACGCACCGGGAAGTTTGTCCACGGTAACCGTTCCGGCCGGGTCGAAGGAGCCGAAGAAGAAGTTGTGCCAGTTGATTGCCATGCTCCGGACTGCCGCCGCATAAAAGGGCTCGAGGGCGTCCTGGCTGATGCCCCACCCGTAGGAGAGCCCGGCCAGAGCGGCGATCAGTACGAGGAGCGTCCGTGGGAGCGTCGGCCGAAATCGATCGACGAATCGGCGATGAGGACTTCCTCCTCCTAGGATCTCCGCCCCGGTCCGATCCGCCGGCATCGAGTGCTCGGGCGCGATGACCTGGTCGGATTCCAGTTTTTCAGGCATCCATCTCGACGAGCTCACCCAAGAGTTGCTCCCAGGGGGACTTGTCCCAACCGTCCTCTTGTCCAAGCACCTTCGCCACTGCGACCGCGTCTTCGACCCACCGAATGTGCACGTCCTCGCTCGGGTGGTGCTTGACCCCTTGGTTACCGGTCAGTCCGAACTCAAATCCGAACCAGGTGTCTTTCCACTCCTGATGAAGCTCTTTGATCTCGCGCCACCTCGGATGGGTTCGGCTTTTGTCGTCCGCCATCTCGAACGCCCAGTGAAAGCATCGTCTGGCCCGCTTGGAGTCCGCGTCCGAGGTCGACCTCGAAATCGCATCGGTGAAGGGCTCGACTTTGGTCACCTCCACCTCCGGAAACTGCTCTCGCACATTGCGAACGAAGAGCTCGAGCATCGGCGAGGGGCTCTGGGTTTTGGTCATCGGGCAACCCTAACCGTCGGCCGAGTGAGTCGCCCCGTCAAACCCGGACCTCCGGTGGAGGGCTCCACCCGGATACCTCTGATAGACAGATCAGCTGTGACCGGTCGAGACACCGAAGCCCAGCGCCCATCTGGGCGGAATATCTCGGTACGGTGGGCACAACGAACGGGCAAGGCTACCGACGATTGGAGACCGACGTGACCGCGAAGTCCGATTTCACTACTGAGGAATGGCAGCTCATTTTGGAAGCACCGCCAAGTGCGGGAATGATCGTGGTCACGGCTCAGCGAGGGGGCTCATTCCGCGAGAGCATCGCCATAGCCAAGGCCTACGTGGAGGCTCGCAAACAGCACGGCGACAGCGAACTGTTGGACGAGATCGTCGAGGCCAAGCCCGAGCGCGACCACACTCATTATCACTCTCCCGATGAATTGAAGCAGAGCGGACTGAAGCACCTGGGCGACTCTGTCGCTTTGCTCGAGCGCAAGGCCACGCCCGAAGAGGTCGACGAATATCGCCGGTTCATCCTCACGCTGTCCCACAAAGTTGCAGCTGCTCACCGGGAGCACGGCGTCGAGGTGTCCGAGGCCGAGCAGGCAGCCATCGATGACATCGCCGGTGTACTGAACGCGCCTGGCGGTTGAGGGGGTTTGTCGAGGTACCGGTGACGACAGCCGGCGGAACCTGATCGGGCGCGGTCCCGCCAGAGCGGGTCCGTGTCGCGGGTGGTCCTGTCGGGCGATGGGGCGGTCGATGAGGGGACTGTCCAAGCCCGCTCACAGTTGGTTCAAAGGTTGGGGCGGAATGCTCCTTTCATGGGGTTCCAACCGATCATTCGTGCATTCTCCGGATCGAGACCCGTCCCGAGCCGTCGGCTCACGATCGCCCGTTTGGCCCGCTACGCCACCACTTCGGTGGTGGCCTTCGGGGTGAGCGAGGTCACGCTCCTGGTGCTCTACGGGCGCGGGGTGACCGGAGCGACGGTGGCCGCGGTCGTGGCGAATCTTGTCGCCACCATCCCCTCGTACCTGATGAGCCGGTACTGGATCTGGAGCGAGGCGCCCCGAGCCCGGGCCGGCCGTCAGATGGCCTGGTACTGGATCACTTCGGTTGTCTGCATTGCCGGAACGAGTCTCTCGACCGGCGCCATCGCTGGGCTGGTGCCGACCGGAATGCGCTTCCACCTGGTCGCCGTCGGTGCCGGGTTCCTTGCGGTGAACATCGTCTTTTGGGTTGCCAAGTTCGTGGTGTACCAACGAGTGATCTTTCCGGTCGACAAGCCAGAAGTGGAGGCGGGTGCGGTGACCAGGGGACTTGTCACCGGTCGGCTAGGGGCTGGCTTGCCCGTTTCCGGAGCGAGGCGCAGCCGCCGCCTCCTCGGTGGGCGTCAACTCGAAGAGTGCTGGTGCCCTCAAGATCACGAAGGGGAGCCGGAGCACGACCGCCGCATCCTTCATTTGGTGACATCCACGGTGGTCAAGTCTCTGGCCACAACCACCGAGCCGCCGAAATGAGCTTCTGCCTGGTCGATCCACTCCTGTTCGGCCTGGGGGGCAGGAGCTGGTACGAGATGTGTCAGCACCAGCGTGCCGACCCCGCCTCGGGCTGCGGTCTGTGCCGCGTCTGGCACCGACGAGTGGTAGTCGAGGACATCCGAGAGTCGGGGGAGGCCGATCTGCTCGATGAGGTCGCGCCTCACCACGGTGTGCACGAGCACGTTCGCCCCCGCGCACAGTTCGTCGAGCCCGGTGCAGGGCACCGTGTCGCCGGCGATGACCACCGACAGGTCCCCCTCGTCGATCCGGAATCCCAATGTGGGCCGTACGGGCGCATGGTCGGTCGCAGCCGCCGTAACCCGCGTGGCGCCATCATCGAAGACGAGTCCCTGCTCTGCTTCGGTAACCACGGAAGAGGGACGCCACTGGAGGTCCTCGTGATGGGCGAGGCGATAGCCGATGTCGGGCTCCAACATGGCCTCGGTGGCTCGGAGCAGAGCCTGTGTCCCCGGGGGGCCGCACACCGGCAACGGGTTGGGCACGAACGAAAGGGCCCACCGCATGGTGAAGACGTCGTTCAGGTCAGTGATGTGGTCGCTGTGGAGGTGAGTCAGGAACAAAGCCCGAATGGCGGCCGCCCCCGATGCCGCTGCGGCGGCACGCATGAGGACCCCGCGCCCGCAATCGAACAGCAGATCACCTGCATCTGTACGGACGAGCGTGGAGGGTCCGGCCCGATCAGGATCGGGAAGTGGACTTCCGCTCCCCAGAATGATCACCTGCATGGCGCTCCTCGCCTGGCGGTTGTGGCTAACGGCAGCGGCTCGCCGGACCGCCGGACTACCGGCTCAGGTGCGAACTGTCCAGGAGGGTTCGACCTTGATGATGATGTTGGGGATGGGGTGGCTGCGCTCGGTGCGCCCTGTCCGGCACCATCGGGTTGATAGCTGCCATTCGACAGGGTGCTCGAGTGTACGACAGGGACACTAGGCCAACACAGGATGCCGGCGGCCAAGACCGGGTGTTCGGTGGTTCCGGTGGCCGGACCGGTTCTGGGGTCGTGGTGATCCTCTGACGTCGGGTGGGCGTCCGCCATCCTCCAGCGGGGCCGACCGGGCGTTGGGGGGCGTCGTGAGTTTTCAGCCCAACCGGGGCAGGGGGTCAGATTGGACCAGTTGCCACACCGCGATACCGGCCAGACCGGCCTGGACCGCCGGGCCGTATCCAGAGCCTGCGAGTGTGCATCGGACCACCACATCACCGACCGGTCTGGGAGCGTGAGGTGCCACTCACCCTGTTGGGCATCCCAGACGGGGGTGACGCGGTCGCGTTCGGAGATCTGGCGGGCCTGGCGTCGGCGACCGTGACGGCTCGACCTTCGTCGTGCCACCGGTACCCGTAGCTTCGCCGAGCTGCAGCTTCGACGAGGAACGGTGCGGAGGGCGACGTCCAGACAGGCCTTCACCCAGGGCAGCCCGAGAACAAGGGCAGAGCCGGCGAGCCGTCGCACGAACGGAGGCTAGGCCATCACCCCCCGCAGGTCAGTGCGGTGAAGCCAACCCGGTGGTACTGGTGTCACCCAGAAGATGGTTCCTCACCGGTCCTTCACTTTCTTCCTGAGCTTCTTGAACTGTCCCTGAAGCTCTTCCAACTCGGAGTTGATGCCGTCGACCTGTTCCCCGAGGTCCCTCTGGTCGAGCTCGAGAACACGATGGCTCAGTTCATCGAACTCGGCTCTGAGCTTGTCCACTTGTTCTGCGAGGTTCTCCCTCCGTTGGCCGCCCAACGGCTGGCCCAGGCCCTCGCCTTCGGGACCGGGTACCGGCTGGCCCAAGATGTCTCCCTCAGAACCGGGCACCGGCCTGTCCAGACTCTCCCCGTAGAGATCGTTGATGCGATCGACCAGGCCATCGAGAGCGTCGGCCAGCAGGAATGCGCCCGAAATCGCGGCCGCCGCGGCGGCGGCCGTCCTGGCCTGGTCGGTGGAATTCGCTGGATTGCCGTACTTGGTCATGAACTGGCGAACCAGTCCATCCAAATCCTGTCGAGTGGTCATAACCAGAGCGTAATTACCATTCGGCAAAGAAACCACTGCAATTGGCCAAAGAAATCACTAGATGGCGTCATTGTGCCCAGCATCGTGCCACTCTCCCCACGGACGGTGCTGGCAAGACAACGCAGGATGACGGTGGTCGGCGACCGCGTCTGGCCCTTTGCAGGCGGCGCCGCCCGGCGGCCAGTGGTCCTGCCATCCGTCGACCGACCCTGCTGTGTCGCGTCCGGGTCGGGTGACTCAGGCCGAACGCAGGCAGAAGAAGATGGCGAAGCGCTGTCCTGAGGGGATGTCGGTGCCGGTCGGTTGGGCCACCGGGTTGCAATGATGAGCGATCCAGACGAAGCGCGGATCGGTGGTCCTCGGTGACTGCAGGACCAGATGGAACTCCCCCGTTCGAATCATCGATCTGATGGTGGACAAGGACGGTTCGGGGATGGTGCCGGTAAACCCTCCGATGGGTAGCACCTCCTGGCCGCTGACGAAGACGAACGGGGCGGCCAGAGCCGACGTCTGGGTGGCCATGAGATAGGGCGCCCCGTTGCGGGCCCGCTCCAATCGGGGAATCAGCGCGGCGGTGGTGGCGGTCACCCCGAAGAACGCCCGGACACCGTCGGTGACTGCCACCGGCTGGAAGGGAGTATCGAACGGGCCCAGGCGACTGGCCGCGATCGAAGCCGATGCCACTCCAGGCACGATCATGACGGCGGCAAGCGACGTGGCGAGACCCAAGAGCAGGAGGCGAGAGCCAGCGGCGAACCATGATGGAAGTAGCAGGGCGACGGTGGCAACGACTCCTAATACGAGCAGGGCGGGGAACAACCAAACGGGCAGGCCGGTACCGGTCTCCGGCAGGAGCCACGCTGCGTAGGCCACCGAGATTCCCATCGTCAGTCCGACCACGAGCCGTACACGCGCCGACCGGCGTCTTCTCCAGGCCACCAGTGCCCCGGATGCGATCAATCCGGCAATAGGAGGTGACAGCGCGGCCGTGTAGTAGGAGTTGATGCTCGAACTGAAGGAGAAAGTGAGGGCCAATGCCAGCAGCCACGCTCCCCACAGAACGAAGCTCACCCTGATGGTGTCGTGGCGTGGCTTCCTTCTGGTCGCCACCAGTCCTCCGACCAAGGCGACGAGAGAGGCGGGAAGGAGCCACCCGATGTCTCGTCCGAATGAGCCGGTTAGCAACCGGTTCCACGCCGGCGGTGGCGGCGGCGGAATGGCGAGCCCGATGGACTGGGTCAGCTGCTGGTTCGGGGACTCCTGGTCGAGCCGGCCCGAGCCGTTGTAGACAAAGACCTGGTGGTAGATCGAGTTGTTCTGACTTCCGTCGACATACGGGCGGGCCGAGGCGGGGGTCAGCGTGACCACCGTCATCCAGGCCAATGACACGACCGCGGCGACGACTCCCATCGCCACGGTGGGGACCAACCGCCGGCCCCACGGCCCCGGGGCGGCGATCAGGACGACGAGCCCCAGTGCGGGCAGGACGATCCACGCTTCGACCATCTTCGCCTGGAACGCCAGCCCCACCCAAAAGCCGGCAAAGATCGCGTCGACCACCGACCCTCGGTCACCGCCGCCACCCCGGTCGCCGGCCAGCAACAGGAGGAGAACATGAGGGTGTCGGAGATGTTGCCCCTGTTCAGTGCCACGGCTGCCGGAGAGAGCGCCAGAACCACCGCGGCGAGGATCGCCGCCGTCGGCCCACACAGCCGGCGGACGATCCGGTAGAGGACGAGAACGGAGAGCGCACCTTCGACGATCTGGGGGAGCACGATGGCCCACGTGTGCACACCGAAGACCCGGACCGAGATCGCCTGGACCCAGAAAGCACCCGGCAGTTTGTCCAGGGTCACCGTCCCGGCCGGGTCGAAGGCGGCGAAGAAGAAGTTGTGCCAACTCATCGACATACTTCGGACCGCGGCCCCGTAGTAGGTCTCGAGATAGGTCCCGGCCCGCCAGGCGTAGAGGAAGGCCGATACGACGGCCACGGTCAGGAGGGCGGGACGAGCCCACCCGGGCTGGTCGCTGGGGGAGACCCAGATGGCAACGGGATTCCACCTTGACCGGTCTGTAGAGTGACCGGGGACGTCGGAGCGGGTCCCGACCGTGCTCACGCTGGTCGATACCTGGGGGTCGGAATCGTCCTGTGTCATGCAGTGGGTGTTCCGGCGTCACGGTGGCTCAGCTCCACCCGACCAAGCCTAGGAGGGGCACCGGTGGTCCCGGTGAAGGGCCGTCGGACAGTGCCTGCCGCCATCCAGGGGTGCCAACCGGCCACCCTCCCTCGGAGCAGTGGTCCCGGTACCATCTCATCCATCTCGACGGAGCCAGGATGGACAGGCTAGACCGCCGCGAATTCCTCGCCGGTGGACTGAAGCTCGGTGCCACGCTGGGAGTCGCCGGTGTGGTGGCGGGGAGGGCGTCGACCGCCGCCGCGTCCACCGACGATGATACGGCAGTCACTTCGACGCGACCGGGGCCGCCCGTCCGGCTGACCACCGGCGGGGCCGGCTCACCGGTCGGGATCGATCCCGACGGCGTACAGTTCGCCTGGCACGTGAGCGACGACCGTCGTGGCGCCGTCCAGAGCGGGTACAGGATCGTCGTCACCGGTCCGGCGCCGGACACCGACACGGTGTGGGACTCGGGCCGAGTGGTCTCCGACCGTCAGGCCTTCGTGGACTACGGGGGACCGACACTGTCTGGCGACTCGCAGTACCACTGGACCGTGACGACGGCGGACCGAGATGGCCGGTGGAGCGAACCCGGATCCGCAGCCTCCTTCATCACCGGGTTGCGGGAGGGCGACTGGACGGCGCGCTGGTTGCGTCCGGGGCCAGCTGATCCCGGCCAGGAGGAGTACTCCTATCTCCGCACCACCCGGTCGCTGCCGGGTGGTGCGGTTGCCTATGCCACCGCCTACGTGGCCGGGGCCCACAAGTACCAGCTGTGGATGAACGGAACCCGACTCGATACCGGTCCCAGCTTCTGTTTTCCCGACGAGCAGTATTACCAGGCGACCGATGTCACCGGGTCGGTGGTGGCCGGTCGGCCCAACGCGGTGGGAGTCTTGCATCACTGGTACGGGCCGGGCCGTGGCCGCCCGACGTCGGCTCCGGGAGTTCTCGTGCAGTTGGTCCTCCACTACCAGGACGGACGGGTCGTGACCGTGGCGTCTGACGGTACCTGGACCACTCACCCGGCCGAGTGGTTGCCGGCCCCCCAACGGACGACCGACAGCGGCGACTTCGTGGAATGGATCGACGGTCGTCTGACTCCGATCGGCTGGTCCGAAGCCCACTTCGACGACGGGGACTGGGTTCCGGTGACGACATTGGGCCCGGTCGGGACCGCCCCCTTCACCAACCTGTTCACCCAGCGCACCCGGATCGTCGAGCACGACGTTCCACCGGTATCGGTGGGTGTCATTCCTGTCGGATCGGTCGTGGTCGACTTCGGCAAGGTCTACGCCGGCCGGCCCGTCGTCTCATTCCGTCAGGGGACCGACGGCCATACGGTGCCGATGCACGTCGGTTACACGCTCGACCCCGACGGTTCGGTCTCCACCACCCACAACACCCAGATCACGGATCTGTCCTTCTCCTACATCCAGCGAGCCGGTGTCCAGACCTTCGATCCCTACTGGTATCTCGGGTTCCGCTATCTCCAGATCGACGATCCGGGAGAATCGATCAGTGCCGACCAGGTCTCGCTGGCCGCCCGCCACGCCACCATGCCGGACCAACCGACGGCGACGTTCTCGTCGTCCAACCGCATGCTCGATGAGGTCTGGGCCATGTGTGCCCACTCGGGGCTCTACACGTCCCAGGAACAGTTCATAGACACCCCGACCCGGGAGAAAGGCCAGTTCCTGTGGGATGCGGCCAACGAATCCCAGACGGTGATGCGGACCTACGGGGATCAGAACCTCAGCTGGCAGGGAATCCGTGACATGGCCCGAGCGCAACGTCGCTACTGGACCTACAGCGGAGAGGTCAACGAGATCTACCCCAACGACGACGGCCCTCAGGACTATCCCACCTTCACCGCTCTCTACCCCGAGTGGGTGTGGCGCTACTACCTCTCCACCGGTGACGGCGCCACCGTCGTCGGCCTGCTGCCCACCTTGGAGCTGTTGTCCGACTACCTGGTCGGGACCATCGACAGTGCCACCGGTCTCGTCTCAGGCCAGCCACTCTCGACCAATGGCGACAACGAGTACGGCTACGACTACGACACAAATGCCGACACGACGTTGAACATCCTGACCGTCAACTCGTTTCGCCGGATCGCCGACATCGCCCTCCTGGCCGGAGACGATGACGCGGCCTGGGCCCAGGCTCAACGGATGTCGGCGCTCACCTCGGCCATCAATACGTCGTTGGTGGCCGCGGACGGACTCTACGTGGATGGGCTGCGCACCGACGGAACCCAAAGCGACCACTCGTCGCAGCTGGCCAATCTGGCCGCCCTGGCCTACGGCGTGGCGCCAGCCGCCCATATGGCCTCGGTGGCGGAGCACGTCGCCTCCCTCGACATCTCGGTCGAGCCCGACCACGGAATGGAGTTGCTCCGGGCACTTCACGCCGCTGGTCGGGACTCCGACCTGGTGCGGATCCTGACCGATCCCTCATTCCCAGGGTGGGCGGCCATCATCGAGTCGGGCGGCACGTTCACCTGGGAGACGTGGACGCCGAGCGACCTGATCGGCGACAGCATGTCCCACGGATGGGGCTCCTCCGCCCTGGTGGCCGTGCAAGAAGCTCTGCTCGGTGCTGTCCCCCTGGCGCCGGCCACCGACGGGCCGACCACCCAGATCGCCGTGACCCCGCCCTCGGGCGGCTTGGCCCACGCGGCCGGATCGATCCCGTCCCCGGCCGGGACCTACACGGTGGCGTGGCGCGGTGCGGGCTCCACCCCGGGCCGGCAGTTGTCGATCTCAGTGCCCCCGAACGCCATGGCCCACTGCACGTTTCCGGGCACCGTCGCTTCCCAAGTGGCCGAAGGTGGTAGGCCGGCGCTCGAGGTCCCGGGCGTCAGCCTGGTGGCCGCCGATTCCGACTCGGTGACGCTGGCCGTCGGGTCGGGAACCTACGGCTTCGAAGTGAGGACGGCGTGAGCCGCCACTCAGGCTCCTGCCGGCAGCTCCCTCACCACATTGGCGGCGGCGTCGCTAAAGATCAGACGGTCGCCCGGCCCTACGGCTACGCCGGTCGGATCGATCATCCTGGTCTGGACCCACGAGGTCCGGTCGTGCAGGGTTCCCGTCGACGCGGCCCCGGCCGCGGTGTACATGTCGTCAGCCTGGACGGGGCTGCCCCGCAGCTTCGTGGCGGAGGCCGCCACGAACCGGATGACGTGCATTTCGCCATCGGCGATGTAGAGATCGCCCTCCCGGTCGAGGGCGATCCCGGTCGGGAAGTTGATCTCGGGTAGGCCGCCGATAGCTGAGAGCCCATCGGTCAGATAGGCGCCGTATGATCCGGCGCCAGCCACCGTACCCAGCTCTCCGGCGATGAGGGAAACCCCGAAATAGGTACCGGTCTGCGGGGCCAGGACCCTGATGGTCCGGTTACCCTGATCGGCCACGAACACCTGACCGCCCGGGCCCATCGCCAACGCTCCCGGATCCCAGAGCTCGGCCTGGAGCGACGGGCCGCCATCGCCGGATGAGCCACAGATCCCGTTCCCGGCCACCGTGTAGAGATGTCCCTCGGTCATCGCCGTGCCGAACCGGGTCCCGGTGGTGGCTGCCACCACGCGGAGCCGACAGTTGGCGGTGTCGGAGATGAAGACGTTCCCCGAGCCGTCCACGGCGACACCCGTCGGATCATCGAGTTGGGCGGTGGGGGCGGTTCCCCCGTCGCCGGCGAATCCGGGCGTACCGGTACCGGCCACAGCGACCAGTTTCCCCGCCGTGAGGTGCAATCCGAACTGGCGGGAGCTCCGGGCCGGGAGTTCCTCGACCCGATTGGCAGGACCGTAGGCCACGAACAGGTCGCCGACCCCATCGACTGCCACTGCGGTCGGGGGCGGGTCGGCCCGGTTGCGACACGATCCCCCGGCCACCGTCACCAGCTCACCCTGGTGCACCATCGTGGCGAACGCCCGACCGGTTCTGGCCGGTATCTCCTGGACCCGGCAGTTGCCGGTATCGGCGATGAACAGGTCGCCCGATGCGTCCTCGGCAATCCCGCCGGGGTCGTTGAGCTCAGCGTCGGTGGCCGTGCGGTCGTTCCCGTCAAAACCGGGGGTGCCGGTACCGGCCAAGGTCTCGGCCCCAGTGGCACGGGCATACGAGGAGCCGGAGGGCGGTCGGGCCGCCGCCGCGTTGGTAGCGCCGGCGCCCACCTGACCCCAGACGACAACTCCCACGACGGCGAGCACGACTCCGCCGATGGTCGCCCTCACCCCGGGCCCGTCCCCACCCGGGGGCACAACGTGGCGGGATCGTCGAACTCCATCGACCCATCATGCAACCCGCCGGCCACCGATGCTGGTGCATGGCCCGCCTCATCGGGCTCGCGGTCGGGCGCCGTCCTGAGGTCGTCGGTCGACACCGGATCGTTTGGCTCGACGGGGAAGGGGGACCATGATGGGAAGATGCGGCGTTTCGTACTGACAGTCACCTGTCCGGACCGAACCGGTATCGTCGCCGCCGTCACCGGCTTCATCGCCTCGCACGGGGGGTGGGTGGTGGAGGCGGCCCAGCACGGCGACCTGGTCACCGGCCGGTTCTTCCAACGCATCGAAGTGCTCGCCGACACGCTTCCCTTCGGCATTGCCGAGTTCGGGGCGCGGTTCTCCGACGTGGCTCGGTCATTCGACCTCGATTGGCACGTGAGCGACACCGAGGCCCGCAAGCAGGTGGTCATTCTGGTCAGCCGGGAGGACCACTGCTGGCCGACCTCCTCCACCGGTGGCGCCACGGCGAGCTCCCCTGCGACCTGCCCCTGGTGATCTCCAACCATCCAGACCTCCGCCCGCTGGTGGAGTGGCATGGCATCGAGTTCAGCCATATTCCCTTCGATGCCGACCCGAAGAGCGAGGCCTTCGCCGAGGTCGTCTCCCGGTTCGATGCAGTACACGGCGACGTCATGGTGCTGGCCAGGTTCATGCAGATTCTCCCGGCCGACGTCTGTGCCCGGTACCCGGGACGGATCATCAACATCCACCACAGTTTCCTCCCCTCGTTCGCCGGCGCCCGGCCCTACCACCAGGCCTTCGAACGGGGGGTCAAACTGATCGGCGCCACCTGCCACTACGTGACCGCCGACCTCGATGCCGGTCCCATCATCGAGCAGGACACCACCCGCATCGACCATGCCGACACCGTCGAGGAGCTCCTCCGAGTCGGCCGGGACATCGAGCGGTCGGTGTTGGTGCGGGGGCTGCGCTGGCATCTGGAGGACCGAGTGCTGTTGAACGGTACCCGCACCGTCGTCTTCGCCTGAACTCCAGCCGATGCCGTTCCCGGCCCGGTGAGTCGGATCTCTCCCCGAGCGACCTACTCCGCTGCCTCGGCCAGGGCCTCGGACAGCGTCGGATGCACGAGCATCGACTCGATGATGTCGACCACCTTCAGCCGGCCCGTCACCGCCACGGCCAGCACCGAGATGAGCTCGGAGGCGTTCCGGCCCACGATCGACCCGCCGAGCACGATGCCGGTCGACGGGTCGGTGATGATCTTCACGAACCCGCGGGAATCGTTGTCGATCAGCGCTCGGGCACTGGCCGCGAACGGAACCTTGGTCACGCGGATCTTCCGGCCCTCGGCAAAGGCGTCCGCCTCAGCCAGACCTACGTCGGCGATCTCCGGCTCGGTGAAGATGGCCGAGGGCGCACTGTCGTAGTTGGGGTGACGGTGGGAGGCGGTATGCCCGACGACGACGTACTCGGCGACCTGACGTCCCTGCATCCAGGCCACCGAGGACAGCAGCAGCTTTCCCGAAAGGTCGCCGGCGGCGAAGATGTGGGGGACTGAGGTCTGGCAGTGCCGATTGATGGGGACGTAGCCGCCGGCGTCCACCTCCACCCCGGCCTGTTCGAGGCCCAGGCCCTCGGAGTTGGGGATGGAGCCGATGGCCAGGAGGGCATGGGAGCCCTCGATCTTGCGGCCGTCGTCGCAGGGGACGAGGATCCCGTCGTTCGTGCGCTCGACGCCGATGGCCCGTGCCCCTTTCAACAGGCGGACGCCTCGCTGGGTGAAGTCGGCCTCTAGTACCGCGGCAACCTCGGGATCCTTGTTGGGGAGGACCTGTTGTCGGCTGACGATCAGTGTCACCTCGGAGCCGAGAGACGAGAAGAGGTGAACGAACTCGACCCCGGTGACGCCCGAACCGATCACGACCATGTGGTCGGGCAGCACCTTGGGCGGGTAGGCGTCCCGGGTGGACAGGATCCGATCGGCGTCGAGAGCCGCCCAGTCGGGTACACGGGGCCGACTCCCGGTCGACAGGAGGATGGCATCGGCTTCGAAGGTTCGCTCGCCTTCGGTGGTGTCGGCCACGACCGTGTGGGCGTCGACCAGCCGGGCCTCCCCTCGGACCAGGTCGACCTCCTGGCTACGGAGGATCTTCTCGTTGGTCTGTTCCAGGCGGTCGACGATCTTCGAGATGCGGTCCCGGAGCAGCTCGAGCTCGATGGTGCCCTGGGCACCGACGACGCCCATCCCCCCGATCCGCCACAAGGTGGACATGGCGCCACCACTGGCGATCATGGCCTTGGACGGGATGCAATCCCACAGGTTGGCGGCACCGCCCACCACGTCCCGCTCGATGAGCGTCACTTCGACGCCCAGCATGGCCGCATGGGTTGCGGCCTGGTTTCCCGCCGGGCCGCCGCCGATGATGACGAAACGCATCCACCCAGCGTAGGGCGACCGGCACCGGGGTCGGTGGTGGGATCAGATCGGGAGTCCGGCTTTGGTCGCCTCAGCCACCTCGATCAACCGGCCGGTGGCCACGTCGTAGATGAAGCCGTAGATGGGGATGGTGCCCGGCACCAGCGGATGGGCACGGATCCGGGCCACGTCTTCGACCAGGCTCTGCTCGTTGTCGCTGATGGTCAGCCAGTCGACGTAGTTGGCCTCGGACGAGCCGGGGCCCCGCCCGACGTCCCGGAAACCGTCGGGGCCGAGCTCGGCTGTTTCGAGGCTCCTGGCCAGCAGGCCCCGGATGACTTCGTCGGTGAAGAACTCCATCCCGCAGTTGGTGTGATGGATCACGAACCACTCCCGGGTGCCGAGCAGCTTGTACGAGATGACCAGCGATCGGATGGCATCATCACTGGCCCGGCCACCGGCGTTGCGGATGACATGAGCGTCGCCCTCGCTGAGCCCGGCGTACCCGGCCGGGTCGAGCCTGGCGTCCATGCAGGTGAGGATGGCGAACTGCCGGGCCGGGGGGAGGGACAGATCCCCCTTGGCGCCGAAGTTCGCCGCGTACCTCTCGTTGGCCTCGATCACTTCGTCTCGGACGGACATGGCCCACCTCGCTTCTCCATAGACAGGCAAATCGATAGAGATACTAGACATAGAGTGGACGGGCGCACCCGGGAGGCATTCCGTGGGCTCCGTCGAGGCCCGTTGTCAGAGCTACGTCGGACCGGGCGGACGCCGGTGGCTGCCAGCCGGGCGTCGGCTCAGACCGTCACTCCCTCATGCAGCTGTTCGGTGGCCTCGATGTACTCCTCGACCATCGAGAACACCACGTCCTTGGCTTTGCGCACGGTGGTGGCCCGGCCGATCACCTGACCGCACGGATTGAAGTTCACGTCACGGGCTTGTTCGGGATACCGGTGGCCCCGGGAGACCGCCTCGATGGCCACCATCATCTGCAGCGGCATGGGCAGCGGATCCGGTGTGTCGTCGGCCTCCCACGCCTCGGTCCAGTCGTTCTTGAGCATCCGGCACGGCTTTCCGGTGAAGGAGCGGGAACGGACGGTGTCGCGACTCGAAGCCGCCAGGTACGACTCCATCTGCTTGGGTGGGATGTCGGCCTCTTCCACCGTGAGCCACAACGTTCCCGACCACACTCCTTGGGCACCCAGCGCCAGGGCCGCCGCCATCTGGCGTCCGCTGCCAACCCCGCCGGCGGCCAGTACCGGAATCGGAGCCACCGCATCGACCACCTCCGGCCACAGGACGATGCTGCCCACATCTCCGGTGTGGCCGCCCCCCTCCGAGCCCTGGCAGATGATGAAGTCGAGGCCGGCGGCCTTGTGGTTGAGGGCGTGCTTGACCGATCCGGCCAGGGCGCCGATCATCAGGCCCGCCCCTTGGACCTTCTCCACCACATCGGGCGGGGGGGTGCCCAGCGCGTTGGCGATCAACTTCACGTTGGGATGGCGAAGCGCCACCTCGATCAGGCCGGCGGCATGGGCCGCCGTCCACCCGATCATCCCGTTGGAACGCTGCTCGTCGGCGGGGATCTCCGGCACGTGGTGGTCAGCCAGGATCTTGAGGGCGAACTCCTTGTGTTCGGCCGGTACCAGACCGCGGATCTGAGCCTCGAGCTTGTCGGGGTCCATCTCCTCCATCCCCTCGTACTTGGCGGGAATGACGATGTCGACGCCGTAGGGGCGGTCACCGACATGCTCGTCGATCCAGGTCAGTTCGACCTCGAGCTGCTCGGGGGTGAAGGCGATGGCGCCGAGCACCCCGATGCCGCCGGCGTTGGACACTGCGGCGACCACGTCGCGACAGTGGGTGAAGGCGAAGATGGGGAACTCGATGCCGAGCTTGCGGCGGATCTCAGTGTTCATGACGTGGCTCCTTGGTTTTGCGATGTCGGTTTGGCGAGAGAGACGGTGGGTCAGAGGGGCGGCGATCGGTCTTGGGCCGGCTCGACCGGGACGGCCTGGCCACCGCGGACGGCTCGGCCAGGCCCAGAAGCGCGGACAGACCGCGGACGGCGACTTCGTCGCTCACCGTTTCGGGCTCCAGCCGCTGCTGCATGGCCAGACCGGTCAGCAGCGCCTTGATCAGGACGGCCGTGTCCTCGGGACCGGCCACCGGTCTGGCCTCGACCGACGACGCCCACGAGGCCACCTGGCGGGCGCTGTAGCGGCGGGCCTCGCCGTTGCGGACCCGGATCACGTCGGCGACCTCGGGATCGCGAGCCGCCCGTAGCCACAGTTCGTGTTCGAGCAAGGACCACCGCGCCGACTGGTCGTCCGGGGGACTCGCCAGGTTGCCCCAGACTGCCGCCAACTGGCCCGACGGAGACTCGCTTACCGCCACCTCGGCCAGCAGGACGGTCAGGACCGAGTCCTTCCATGAGTCGAGGAGGGCCAGGAGCAGTCCCTGCTTGCTTCCGAAGTGGTCGTAGACGGCTCCTGAGGTCCGACCGGCAGCCTCGGCCACCGCGTCGACCGAGACTGCGTCGATGCCGTGCTCGGCGAACAGATCGGCGGCCGCGGCCAACAGCAGGCCCCGAGTCTGCGCTTTACGTTCCTGTTGGGTCTGAGCCACGTTCCCCCGGTGGTGGTGCCGGTGACACCTACGTCGACCACCTTAGAAATATTGGAAGCGTTATGCAAGTTGGTCACGGGTTCCCAGGCCGCCTCTGTCTTCTGGATTGAGCCGGACGTAGAGTGGGCGGAAACACGCGGCAAGGGGGTCCGATGCCAACCTGGAAGACCGAAGTGCACGACAAGCTCTTCATCGGGGGGTCATGGGTGCCCTCGTCGGGAACCGGTTCGATCGAAGTGTTCGATTCCACCACCGAAGAGATCATCGGGACGGTACCGGAGGGGACCGCCGACGACATCGACCGGGCCGTGGCCGCCGCCCGCTCGGCCTTCCCGGCCTGGAGCGCCACCCCGGTGGCGGAGCGCACGGCGCTGTTGACGAGGGTCAGTCAGGCCCTGGACGACCGCAAGGAGGACCTGGCCGACCTGATCACCCACGAAGTGGGCATGCCGAGGATCCTGTCCCAACTGGTCCAGGTGGGACTGCCGACCGCCTCGTTCGCCTCGATGGCACAGGTGGCGAACGACTTCACCTGGGAACAGACCGTGGGCAACTCACTCGTGGTCCGCGAGCCGATCGGCGTGGTCGGAGCCATCACTCCGTGGAACTATCCGCTGCACCAGATAGCGGCCAAGGTGGCGCCGGCCCTGACCGCAGGGTGCACGGTGGTGCTGAAGCCGAGCGAGGTGGCCCCCCTCAACGCATTCGTGCTGGCCGACATCCTGGACGAGGTGGGACTGCCGGCGGGAGTGTTCAACCTGGTCACCGGGTACGGCCCGGTGGTGGGCGAAGCGCTGGCAGCTCATCCCGACGTGGACATGGTCTCGTTCACCGGCTCCACTCGGGCTGGTCGGCGGGTGTCCGAAGTGGCTGCCGCCACCGTGAAGCGGGTCGCCCTGGAGCTGGGCGGAAAATCCGCCAATGTCATCCTCGATGATGCCGACCTGACCAAGGCGGTGCCCGACGGTGTGGGGAAGTGCTACTTCAACTCCGGACAGACCTGCAGCGCCCTGACCCGGATGCTGGTGCCCCGCCAGCGTCTGGCTGAGGTGGAGAAGCTGGCGGCCGACACCGCCGAGAGCTGGACACCCGGCGACCCCTTCGACCCCGAGACCCGTCTCGGACCGCTGGTATCGGCCGTCCAGCGTGAACGGGTGCGCGGCTACATCGACAAAGGGATCGGTGAGGGCGCCACCCTCCTCACCGGAGGTATCGAAGCGCCCGACGGGCTGGGGGAGGGGTTCTTCGTGAAGCCGACGGTGTTCTCTTCGGTCACCCGCGACATGACCATCGCCCGTGAGGAGATCTTCGGTCCGGTACTGGTCATCATTCCCTACGACTCCGAGGAGGAGGCTGTCGATATCGCCAACGACACCGATTACGGACTGGCCGGTGGCGTGTGGTCAGGTGACGCCGACAAGGCCAAGAGCGTCGCCCGGCGTCTCCGGACCGGCCAGGTCGAAGTGAATGGGGGCGGGTTCAATCCGCTGGCCCCGTTCGGCGGCTATAAGCAGTCGGGCAATGGGCGGGAGTTCGGGGCCTTCGGGCTCGAAGAGTACCTCGAGGTCAAGTCGCTCCAGCTCTGAGACCCGAGCCGACCGACCTCACTCAGAAGCCGATCTGGTCCTCGATGATGCCCATGTAGATCCGGGCCGCGTCGGTGTAGGTCTTCTCCCCGATGAAGACATGCTGGGTGCCGGTGTACATGTCGCGGAACGCCCGCTCGAGGCGGGTCCCCTCCCGGATGGCCGACGTGCCGGCGGCCAGATGGGCCCACTGCACGATCTCCCGGGACGCCTCGGTGGCATAGGTGGCGGCGATGCGCATGTCGGCCCTCATGGTGGGAGTGAGCGGCCGGCCGTCCGCCACCGCCTGCTCCACCTCTGCGAAGGTGGTGACGACCAACAGACGGGCCGCCTTCCACATCGCAGTGTGATGGGACAGGTTGCGTTGGAAGGTGGTCCGGTGGGCCAGTGAGCCTTCGTCCCCCATGCGTACCTTGGTGGCCGCCAACTCGGTGACGTCATCCAGTGCACTCTTGGACACGCCGAGGGCCCACGAGGCGTGCCCGGCTCCGGTGATGGGAATGAGTCCCATCCGAAAAGCGGGCGATTTCCCCCGATGCGGCGTGCGGGTGAAGAGTTCGAAGGTCCGGGACGCGGGAACGAACAGGTCGGTGACGTTGTAGTCGTAGGAACCGGTCCCCTTCAGGCCCTGGACGTGCCAGCCGTCGGTGAAGACGATCTCGTCGTGGGGAATGACCGCCACCAGCAGCGGAGGGATGCCATCGGCATCGAGCTTCATCTCCCCGTCGACGGTGGGGATGAATCCGGCCGCCACGAAGTGGGAGTGGCCGGTCCCCGAACCGAAGTTCCAGGCTCCGGAGATCTTGTACCCCCCGTCCACCGTCTCTCCCAGCCCGTTGGGGAAGAACTGCCCACCCACGGTGACCCGGTTGTCGTTGGCGGTGAAGACCTCTTTGAAACCGTCTGGCGGCAGGTAGGCGGCACAAGCGGCGGCCGAGGGCAGATTGGCGATCCCGATCCATCCGAGGGAGCCGTCCTGCCAGGCCAGCTCGCTCCACGTGTCGATCATCTGGGGGAATGTGGGCTCACTGCCGCCCGCCTCGACCGGATTGCACCACTGCATGAGTCCGCTGGCCCACAGGGCTTCGACCGTCCTGTCGGTGAGTGTGCGCTGGCGCTCCGAGACGCCGGCCTCGTCGGCGGTCAGCCCACGAAGCGTGCGAGCCGCTTCAACTCCGTTGATGGTCACTGGCGTGGTCATGGCGTTCCCCGATCTTGTTCGAAACGTCGGACGGCCGCCGTCATATGCCCATCTGGTCGAGCAGTCCCACCCGCATGCCGGCGGTGAAGCCGCCATCCACCACCAGGGCGTGGCCGGTGATGAACGACGAGTCGTCGGAAGCCAGAAATGAGACGGCGGCCGCGATCTCAGAAGGTGTCCCGAAGCGGCCCAGGACATGTCGCTCCCGCATGGTGTCGCGGTAGAGATCCATCCCCTCGGCGCCGATGATGGACTCGAGCAGGGGGGTGGTGATCCCACCCGGGCAGATGCAGTTGACCCGGATGCCTCGCCGGCCGTAGTCGATGGCCATGCTCTTGGTCAGGGTCACCACGCCACCCTTGGATGCGTTGTAGGCGGTGCCACCCTCGGTTCCCTCGATCCCCTCGATGCTGGAGATGTTGATGATGGAGCCCCGACCCTGGTTCAACATGTGGATGGCACTGTGCTTGTCGACGATGAAGGTCCCTTTGAGATTGACGTCGATCACCCGGTCCCACTCGTCGGCATCGAGCAGGTGCACGGGGCCGCCACCGGCCACCCCGGCCGCGTTCACGACGATGTCGAAGCGGCCGTGGTCGCTCATGACCGACGCGAATGCAGCTTCGACCGCGGGCTCGTCCCTCACGTCGAGGTGATGATCGACCTCACCGACGATATCGACCGTGACCACGATGGCCCCGTCCGCCCTCAGGCGTTCGACGCTGGCGGCTCCGATGCCCGAGGCCGCGCCGGTCACCACCGCCACGGCCGCGTCGAGTCGTCCCACTGGGCTCCCCCTCATGATCGGCGAATGGACCGGCCCGAACGTAGGGGGCTGGTGACCTGCCGGTCAAGGTTGGGTGCGCCCCACCCACATACCGAGCGTACGCCGTTTGAAAAAACAAACTGACGAGGCTCGCCGACCCGGCGCTCCTGGCCCTGGTCGCTTTCCGACCAACGCCCCTGGCCTAGTGCCAGTTCCCGTCGACCCGCCACCACCGGCCCCGCCGCCAGCGCCGCCGAGCACCGGCCCGGGGCCGACCAGCTCGACCCGCTAGGAGGTGGGGAGCCCGCTGATCATGTGGTGGCTCACGTCGCCGACCAGTTCGACCAGGTATCGCCGCTCGGAGAAGTGCCAGGCGCCCTGATCCCGGGTGAACCGGTCGTGGTAGCGACCGGCCAGTATCGGCTGTAGCGGGAGACCGGGAACGGCCTGGAGGACCGTCCAGTAGGACCGGGCCGAGGCGGTTCCGGCCTCCTCGTCGATTTCCAAGATGAGGTTGGTGGTGACGTGCTTGGTGCCGGGCGTCCCGTCAGGATACCGACGAGTCGTCGACGTGAACAGCGCAGTCAGGGCGTCCTGTCCGGTGAGCAGGGACGAGTCGTCGGGGCCTCCGACCCCGGCCCGGCTCAGCAGCCGGCCCACGGCGTCGAAGTCGCCGGCGTCGATCAGTTCGGCGTAGCGGGCGATGAGATTGCCGATCTGAACGGCGCTGTCGGTCATGCGAACGTGAGGTCGGCGTCGTCCCAGTAGGCAAAAACGGAGGTGAAGAGGCCGTCATCGTCGACGGTGAAGACCTCGATGCCGTCGATGGTCATGGCCGCCCCCCCTGTCACCACGTCGATCCGGAAGTCGATGGCCACGTTCGTGGCACAGGTGTGGACGGCTCTGGCCGTGAACGTCCATGAGTCGCTGGCGCCGATGCTTCCCTCGAAGAAGGCGGCGATGGCAGCGCGACCGACGTTGGGGGGATTGGAGGCCGGATCGGCCTGGACCGCGTCCTCGGTGAACAGGGCGGCGATGACATGCGGGTCACGCGAGTTGACCGCATCCACATAGGTGGTGATCGAGGCCCGGAGTTCGTCTGGGTTCAACACGCCGGTGACCTCCTGGTCGACGGTACGGGGGGAGGGTTCATGCGCCCATGGCGTGCACGCCACCGTCTACATGGAGTAGCTCGCCGGTGGTCATGGGAAGAAGGTCGGAGAAGAGGGCCACGCACGCCCGGGCCACGACGTCCGTGTCGAGCACGTCCCAGCCCAGGGGCGCCTTCTCCGCCCACGTGTCCTCGAAGGAGTGGAACCCGGGGATCGACTTGGCCGCCATCGTCTTGATCGGACCCGCCGCCACCAGGTTCACCCTGATCCGTTCGGGGCCGAGGTCACGGGCCAGGTACCGGGACAGTGACTCGAGGGCCGCCTTCGACACTCCCATCCAGGCGTAGGCGGGCCAGGCCATGGTGGCATCGAAGTCCAGTCCGACAACCGAGGCGCCCGCGCCCCCGTCGGCGCCGGCCGCCACCAATAGCGGCCGGAACGCCTCCACCAGCGCCTTGAGCGAGTAGGCCGAGACGTGCAGAGCCACCTGAACTTGGTCCCAGTCGGCCTCGAACATGCTGTCTCCCAGGCACTCCGGCGGTGCGTAGCCGATGGCGTGGAGCATCCCGTCCATCCGTTCCCACCGGGAGGAGAGACTGGCGGCGGCGGCCGTCAGTTGGTCGGGCTGGGTTACGTCGATCTCCAGCACTTCCGCCTCGGTGGGCAGCTTTCTGGCTGTGCGCCGGGTGAGGGAGAGTCCACGGCCGGCGCCGCTCAGTGCCACTTCTGCCCCTTCCCGCTGGGCCAGGCGGGCGACGGCGAAGGCCAGCGAGGCGTCAGTGAGCACACCGGTGACGAGTATCCGTTTTCCGTCCAGTAGTCCCATGCGCCGGTCAGGTTATCGCTATCCCTTCCTTCGGCCATGGGGCGCTGTGCAAGGGTGGTGCCCATGCGAACGGGAATTGTGGGAGGTACCGGCCCGGCCGGTCGCGGCCTGGCCGTACGACTGGCTGCAGCCGGTGAGCAGGTGGTGATCGGCTCCAGGGAAGCGGCCCGGGCCGAGTCTGTCGCCGCCGACCTGGTGGGGAAGTGGCCCGACCATCGACTTTCGGTCACCGGTGCCTCGAACGACAGGGCAGTCGATTGCGACCTTGTGGTCGTGGCTACCCCGTGGGAGAGCGCGGTCGCCACCGTCGGCCCACTGGCCACGGGGCTGGCCGGCAAGGTGGTGGTCTCGATGGCCAATGCCCTGGCCAAGGAGGGGCGTGAGTTCCTTGCGCTGGTGCCACCACGGGGATCGGTGGCCGCCTCGATCCAGGCGGCGCTGCCGTATTCGCTGGTCTCGGCGTCGTTCCATCACCTGCCGGCGTCCCAGATGGAGAAGCTGGGCACGCCGATCATTGCTGACGTGTTGGTGTGTTCGGACCACGCCGAAGCCACCGCCGCCACGGTGGGTCTGGTCGACCGCATCGAGGGACTTCGAGGGGTGGATGCAGGAAGTCTGGCCCAGGCCGCTCCCATCGAGGCTTTCACCGCGGCGTTGATCACCATCAACATCCGCCACAAGGTCCACGCCGCCGTGCAGTTGGCCGGCTACCACGACCGGCCGCAACGAGCCTGAGCGCCGGCGGGAAGACGACTGACCCGGCAACCGGCCAGAAGCGGCTTAACTGACACCGTGCGTGGGGACGCAGATCTTGGGACCGGACCGGACCGGGTAGTGGGCATTCGGCTGTACGACACCGCCCGGGGTGAGATCGTTCCCCTCGACCCGGGCCCGCTGGTCACGCTGTACTCGTGCGGGATCACGCCGTACGACTCGGCCCACCTGGGTCACGCCCAGGTCTACTTGACCTTCGACATCCTCCAGCGGAGGCTCCGTGATCTCGGCCACGAGACCCGGTGCGTCCGCAATGTGACCGACGTCGACGACGACATTCTGCGCAAAGCCCGCGAGCTCGGCGTCCACTATCTCGACCTGGCTGCCGAAGAGATCAGACGCTTCGACGCCGATATGGCCGCTCTGGGCCTGATCCCGGCGTGGTCCGAGCCCCGAGCCACTTCGGCCATCGCCGAAATCCTCACCCTGATCGGGTCGGTGCTCGACTCGGGACACGCCTACCAGTCCGGGGGGGCCGTCTACTTCGACGTCACCACCTTCGGACGATTCGGAGAGGTGAGTCACTTCGACCGCCCGACCATGCTGGCCTTGGCCGCCGAGCACGGGGGGAATCCCGATGATCCCAACAAACGACACCCACTCGACTTCGTGCTGTGGCAGCAGTCACTCAGCGATGAGCCATCGTGGGAGTCACGGTGGGGTCCGGGCCGTCCCGGATGGCACATCGAATGCTCGGCGCTGGCCCTGCGCGAACTGGGAGAGACGCTCGATGTCCACGGCGGCGGACGTGATCTCGTCTTCCCCCACCACGAGTGCGAGACGGCCCAGTCCGAGTCGGTGACCGGTCGGCCGTTCGTGCGGCACTGGCTCCACGTCGGCCTGGTCGGGCTGGACGGCACCAAAATGTCTAAGTCACTGGGGAACCTGGTCTTCGTCGGAGAGCTGCTGAAGGAATGGGAACCGTCGGTCCTTCGACTGGCACTGCTCGACCATCACTACCGCACCGATTGGGAGTGGACGGACAGCGACATGCCCCGGGCCGCCCGCCGGCTGGAACTTTGGCGCTCGGCTCCCGCCGGGGAACCTCCCGATGGCGACGACGTGGCCCTTGGCTGGGCCCGTTCGGCACTCGACGAGGATCTGGACACACCGGGCGCTTTGGCCGCACTCGACCGGGCCGCGTCCGACCGGGCGCCCGGTGGTCCGGGCAGCCCGCCTCCTGGGCGTTACCCTGTAGCTCGAGCAACCCACGCGGATCGGATCGCTCCCGACGGTGCCGGATCTCGCCCAGGCCGACCCGGTCTTCGAGCCCTTGATCACCCGGGCCAACCGCTCACCGGCAACGCCCGAATCATCCGAAACACCCGAAACAGGAAGGACACCCCATGGCAGGCGTAACCGTTCGACTTCCCGATGGTTCGACCAAGGAATTCGAGCAGGGCACGACTGCCCGACAGTTCGCCGAGGCCATCGGCCCCCGCCTGGCCAAGGCGGCCATTGCCGCCGCCTTCGACGGCGTCGAGATCGATCTCGACGCCCCACTGCCCGATGGGGCCCAGGTCAGCGTGATCACCGGCGACTCGGAACTCGGACGGGGAGTGCTCCGCCACTCCACCGCCCACGTGTTGGCCCAGGCCGTGCTGAGGCTGTGGCCCGGAGCCCATTTCGCCATCGGCCCGGTCATCGAGGATGGCTTCTACTACGACTTCGAACTGCCCGGAGGTGCCCACTTCAGTGAAGAGGACCTCGGGCGCATCGAGACCGTCATGCGGGAGATCATGGCCGAGGACCAACCGTTCGTCCGCCACGAACACACCATCGACGAGGGACTGTCCCTGTTCGAGGACCAGCCGTTCAAACGGGAGATCATCGAAGCAGTGGGGGCCGGTCACGATGAGGTCGACGCCGCGGCCGAGACCTACACCGGAGGGCAGGTCTCCACCTACTGGAACTCGCCGGCCTTCACCGACCTGTGCCGGGGCCCCCACGTCCCCTCGACCAAGCGGCTCGGCCATTTCGCCCTGATGCGGGTGGCCGGTGCGTACTGGCGTGGGGACGAGCACCGCCAGCAGCTGCAACGTATCTACGGAACAGCCTGGGAATCGGAAGAGGCGCTGGCCGAGCACCTCCACCGTCTGGCCGAGGCCGAACGGCGGGACCACCGCAAGCTCGGCGCCGAGCTCGATCTGTTCTCATTTCCCGAGGAGATCGGTTCCGGTCTGCCCGTCTTCCACCCCAAGGGGGGAATGGTGCGGCGCCTCATGGAGGACTACTCCCGAAAGCGCCACGAGGGCGCCGGCTACGAGTTCGTCTACACGCCACACATCACCAAGGCGGAACTGTTCGAGACTTCCGGCCACCTCGACTGGTTCGCCGAAGGCATGTTCCCTCCCATGGAGGTGGACGGAACCCACCAGTACTACTTGAAGCCCATGAATTGCCCCTTCCACATCCTCATCTTCAAGAGCCGGCAGCGCTCCTACCGGGAACTGCCCCTGCGGCTGTTCGAGTTCGGATCGGTCTACCGGTACGAGAAATCCGGTGTCGTCCACGGCCTCACCCGGGTGCGGGGGATGACTCAGGACGACGCCCACATCTTCTGCCGGCGCGACCAGTTGGACGCCGAGCTCCACTCGACCATGTCCTTCGTGCTGTCGCTGTTGCGCGATTTCGGTCTCGAGGATTTCTATCTCGAGCTGTCCACCCGACCGGAAGGAAAGGCGGTGGGCACGCAGGAAGAGTGGGACGAGGCCACCGAGGCCTTACGTACGGCCGCTTTGCGCATGGATCTCGAACTTGTGCTCGACGAGGGAGGTGGTGCGTTCTACGGCCCGAAGATCTCGGTGCAGGCGAAGGATGCCATCGGCCGCACCCATCAGATGTCCACCATCCAGCTCGACTTCCAGATGCCCCAACGTTTCGACATGGAGTACATCGGGACCGACAACGGCCGCCACCGGCCCATCATGATCCACCGCGCCCTGTTCGGCTCGGTGGAGCGGTTCTTCGCCATTCTCCTCGAGCACTACGCCGGAGCCCTGCCGACGTGGCTGTCACCCGAACAGGTCCGGGTGCTCGGCGTGCGCGGCGACCACGAGGAATACGCCCACAAGGTGGCCGACCGCCTGCGGGCCGTCGGAGCCCGGGTCACCGTCGATCCGGCTGATGAACCGCTCGGTGCACGGATCCGTCGGGCCAAGGTGCTCAAGCTTCCCTACATCCTGGTGGTGGGTGACGATGACGTCCATGCCGGCACCGTGGGTGTGAACCGCCGCGGGAGCAGCGATCCGGACCGCGGGGTGGAGCTGACCGCCTTCACCAACGCACTGGAGCGCGAGGTCACCGAGCGCAACGTCCTCGAGAACCGGTGAGCCTCGACCACCTGTGGGCCGGATGGCGGGGCGAGTACGTGGCGTCGGCCGGCTCCACCCAGGCGACCGACACCCACGACATCGCCCATCTGTCGAATGCGTGCATCTTCTGCCGGATCGCCGCCAGTGGACCGCCGTCGCCCGACAACGGTGTGCTCTGGGTGGGTGCCCACACCTTCGTCGTTCTCAACGCCTATCCGTATGCCAGCGGCCACCTGATGGTGCTCCCCATCCGCCACGTCAGCTCCATGACCGAACTGACCGAGCCGGAGGGAGCGGAGTTGTGGTCCGGCCTCAACCTGGGTGTGACCGCCCTGGAGACGGCCTACGTCCCCGAGGGCATGAACCTGGGAGCCAACCTGGGCCAGGCGGCCGGGGCGGGAATCCCCCGTCACCTCCACTTCCATGCCGTCCCCCGCTGGTTGGGTGACACCAACTTCATGACGGCGGTGGCCGAGACCCGCGTGCTGCCCGAGACACTGGCGGTCACCTGGCAACGGCTCCACGATGCGTGGCCGAAGGAGACATGACCCCAGAAGAGCACGAAGGAATCCTTCCGGTCCGGCCGGCGTTGCCTACCATGGCCGAGGAACCGACCAGAGACGGAGGAGCCATGCAGGTCAAGGAGCTCGGGCACCTGGTGCTCTACGTGAGAGGACGTTCAGCGGTCGGCCGCTTTCTACGGCGACGTGCTCGGGATGGGAGCCGGCGTTCCCGGCCACCATCGGCATCCCGGCGGCGGCCTTCACATCGGGACGCACCCACCACGAGCTGCTCCTGATCGAGGTCGGGGAGGATGCTTCGCCGCTGCCACGGGGCCGTCACCTCGGCCTCTATCACTTCGGGCTGAAGGTGGGCGATACCGATGAGGAGCTGCGGGAGGTGGTGGCCCGGCTCAACGAGACCGGCGTGACCATCGTGGGAGCGAGCGATCACACGGTGACCCACAGCATCTACATCCTCGATCCTGACGGCAACGAGATCGAGCTGTACATCGACGTCCCCGGCGTCGACTGGAAAGCCGACCCCTCTCTGGTCATGGCGCCGATCAAGCCACTGGCTCTCTGACCTCTCTGGCCGACTCCAGCCGGGTCTAGCCACCAACCGGCTCCAGCCCAGCCGACCTTCACTCCGGCCCCAGGCATCTGCACCTCCCGGTGAAGCACCGGCGGGCCCGGGCCTGGGCGCTAAGTTTTCGCCGATGGCCCGATCCGACCTCGAGGGCCGCCGAGCTGGCTGGGGGCGACTGGTGGCATGGGCCGGGCGGGTGCCTACCCCGTGGATCACCGGAGCCGCCGTGGCGGTGTGGCTCCTCTCCGCCGCCTACATGATCCGGTTCGGCGGGTCGTGGCACCTCGACCTACGGGTCTATCGGGGCGCGGGAAGATCGCTCTATCACGGGGGATCACCCTTCACCGACCTGTTCACCGCCAGCCAGCTCCCCTTCACCTACACGCCGTTTGCCTTGCTGGTGCTCAGTCCGCTCGCGCTCGGTGCGCTCGGTCTGGTGGAGTCGATCTGGTGGGCGGTGAGCGCGGTCTGCCTGGTGGGAGCGGCTGCGCTGATGCTCATCTCGGCGTTCGCCATGCCGGCCAGGCGGGCCTGGGCGGTGGGCGGGGTGCTGGGCGGCGTGGCGACCCTGGCCCTCGAGCCGGTGCGGAGCAACTTCGACTACGGCCAGATCAACGTGATCTTGATGGTCATGGTGGTCTCCGACCTGACCTGGGTCCGGGGCCGCGGGCGCGGTGTGCTGGTCGGGCTGGCGGCTGCCGTCAAGCTCACGCCCCTGATCTATCTCGTCTATTTCGCCGTGGCCAGGGAATGGCGCCCCTTGCTCAGGGGCGCTGCGACCTTCGTGGTCGTCACCGGGGTGAGTTGGGCCGTCCTGCCTTCCGGATCCGACCAGTACTGGCTCCATGAGTTCTACGACGCCAAACGTACCGGTCCGCTCGGCATCCCGAGCAACCAGTCGTGGAACGGCATGCTGCACCGGGCCCCGTTCGACGGTGGGCACCTCGGCACCGCCCTCTGGGTCGTCCTGTCGCTGGTCACCCTATCCGTCGGCGTCGTTCTCACCCGCCGCCTGGTGGCGGCGGTCCGCACCGCCGAGGCGGTGATGGTCCTGGCTCTCACCGAGGTCCTGGTCAGCCCGGTGTCGTGGACCCACCACTGGTCGTGGTTGGCGCTGGCCCCGATCACCGCCGCCAGCGTGGCCCGGGTCCACCGGTCGGTCGCAGTGGCACAGGCGATCGTGGTGGCGCTGGCGGTGTTGGCCCCCTACCTGTGGATCCGGCACACCATCCTCGCTGACGTAGCCTCCAATTCATTGGTGCTGGGCGCCGCGGGGGTGCTGGTCCTGTGGCTGGTGGCCGAGGTGCGCCGGCCGTCCCCCCGCGGGGAGCCGGCGGGGTTCGAGACCTCCCGCCAGCCCCGACTGGGACCGGTGGCCTGACAGGGCGACCGACCGGTCTGAGCTGGACGAGGGGTCCGACCGGGCACCGCTCACTCCAGCTAGCAGATGGTAGGGTTTGGGGAACTTTTCTGGAGGAAGTGACGATGTTCGACGGGCGATGGCGCGACACGGTTGACCGTGGGACGGGTCCTGTGGGCCGCCAGCTGCAGCGGTTCGGGGTCACCGCGGACATGCTCACCGCCACCGGGCTGGTCTCGGCGGCCGCAACCGCCGTCGCCGTAGCCACCGGCCACCTCCACCTGGCCATCCTCCTCCTCCTGCTCACCGGACTGCACGACCTGTTGGACGGGCCGGTGGCAAAGGCCTCGGGGACCTCGTCGGTCAGGGGCGCCTTCTTCGACTCGGTCACCGACCGAGTCTCCGACGCCCTGATCTTGGGCGGAGTGGCCTGGTACCTGGTCTCGAGCCATCCCGGGCACCTGGTCCTGCTGCCGTTCGCCGTGCTGGCGGCGAGTTCGCTGGTGTCGTACCAGCGGGCCAAGGCCGAGTCGCTGGGAATCTCGGCCAAGGGCGGGCTGATGGAGCGGGCGGAACGGATGATCCTGCTCGGCATCGGGTTCTTGTCGCCGGCGTTCCTGGTACCGGTGCTGTGGGTCATGCTCGGCCTGACAATCGTCACGGCGTTGGGTCGCTTCGCCAAGGTCTGGCGCCTGGCCGAAGCGCCCGTATCCACCTACTCGGCGCGACGGAGTCGCCGGGTACGGAGCACCGCCCGGTCGGGCGGACGCAAGGAGTCGTCGGCTCCCCGTCCCGGTGGCGGGCGCGTCGTCAAGGTGAGTTGGCCAGCCGGTCAGGTCGGACCTGGCGGGCCCGTCACGCCAGACAGGGCATCCGCCAGCGGGCCGGCCGCCGTCAATCCTGACCGATCCGGACACACGGTTGATCGAGAACGAGGGCTCGTGAACAAGGGGCAAGCAGTCTTTCGGACGTACACGACCCTCGGTCGGGTACTGGCCGCCATGCCGGAGCCGGCCGCGCTCGGCCGTGGGCTCGTTGGCCGGGGACGTGCTGTTCCGGATCCGCGGCGACCAACGTCGCATGGTGTCCAACAACCTGCGTCGGGTCATCGGTGCCGATGCCTCCGACGCCGAGGTCCTGGATCGCTGGGCGCGACGCTCCTTTCGGGCCTACGCTCGCTACTGGGTCGAGGGGGCCCGGCTGGCCACCACATCGCCGGTCGAGGTGGAGGAGCGTACGTTCGTCCAGGGTTTCGAGCACCTGGTGGCGGGAATGGCGGCCGGAAAGGGCGTGATCATGGCGCTGCCGCACATCGGGAGCTGGGAGTACGGGGGTGCCTTCCTCGCCACCCAGGACATGCCGATGACCTCGGTCGCCGAACGGCTCGAGCCCCCGGAGCTCTTCGACTACTTCGTCCGCCAGCGGGCGGCCATGGGACTGACCATCGTGCCGATGGACGCACCGGTGGGTGCGATCAGCGACACCCTACGGCGCGGCGGCCTGGTCGGACTGTTGAGCGACCGGGATCTGGTCGGCAACGGCATCGAGGTCGACTTCTTCGGCGAGGCCACCACCATGCCGGCCGGTCCGGCGACCCTGGCCCTGCGCACCGGGGCGGTACTGGTCACGGGGGCGGTCTACAGCGGACCCGGAGCCGACCACCGCGCCATCGTCGAGCCCCCCCTCGACACCACCCGATCCGGTTCGTTTCGCAAGGATGTGTCCCGACTCACCCAGCAGATGGCCACCCGGCTCGAGGGGCTCATTCGCCGCGCCCCCGAACAGTGGCATGTGTTCCAGCCGCTGTGGCTGTCCGATCGTGGGGCCGAGGCGGCATGACCGGGTTCGAAGCTCGAGAGATGCCGGGCGAGGCGGCCTTCGGGCCCTTGGGCCGCCCGGTAACGGTGTCTTCGCCCGAAGCTTCCCCCGATGGTCCGTCTCGGCCCGGCCCCGACCTGGCCAACGGGAACGGCAACGGGAGAGCGAGCGAGCCCCGGTTCCACTCGCTCAACCAGCACGAGTTCGACGTGATCGCCGTGGTCGGCGAGGACGGGCGTTTCATCTTCGTCAGTGCGTCAGCTGAGCGTCTGTTCGGGTACGACATCAGCGACGTGGTCGGGCTCGACGTCTTCGGCTTGTTCGACTCGGACAGCGCCGTGCCGGTGCGGGCCCTGTTCAGTGACCTGGTATCCAGACGGCGCCTTTCGGTCTCGCTCGAGATCAGCACCCTACCGGGCCGACGGCACCCCGATCGACATCGTTGTCGTCGCCGCGAATCATCTCGACGACCCGATCGGCGGGATCGTCGTCAACATCCGCGACGTCACCGACCGCCACCAGCCCCAGCAGCGGGTCGACGTCACCGAGCTCCATCAGGCCACCATCATCGACTCGCTGGCCGACGGGGTGATCGTGGTCGACGCGTCGGGGACCCTCGTCCAGGTGAACGAGTCATTCGAGGTGATGTTCGAGGCTCCCCGGATCCGGATTCTGGGTCGGCGCCTGGTCGACTTGATCGAGACCGCCGTCCGGCAGGGTCTCGTCGTCACCAATGCCGATGGGGCCGAGATCGATCCCTCGGGTCTCCCGCTGATAGCCGGAGTGGGTGGGAGTCGGCGCTCGGTGGGGGTCGTGCTCGGGTTGCACCGGAACGGGAGACCTCCGATGTGGGTCAAGGCCAACTCCCAGACTCTGTACGAGTCGGACGGATCGTTGAGCGGAGCGGTGTCGTCCTTCAGCGACATCACCGACGCCCGTCTTTCGGCGACCGGGCTCCGCCGGGAGGAGCGCTTCCTTCAGGTGCTGCTCGACACCCTCGACGAGGGCATCGTGGCCTGTGACTCCGAGGGCCGTATCACCGTGTTCAACCCCTCGGCCCGTCGCCTCCACGGACTGACCGACGACATCGATCCCATCGGCCGGATCCCGAGCGACCAGGGTCTGCGGCGGGCCGACGGGGGCCACATCGCCCAGCGGGAGAACCCGCTCATCCGGGCCATGTCCGGCGAGCAGCTCCGGGAGGTCGAGCTCGTGCTCGAGTCCCACACCGGGGCGAACCGCAAGGTCAGCGTCAACGGCCAGCCTCTGGTGGACGAGGAGGGCCACAGGCTGGGTGCCGTGGTCGCCATGCACGACGTCACCGAACAGAAGCTCAACGAGGAGCGCCTGGCCGAGCTGGCCATGCACGACCCGCTGACCGGACTGGCCAACCGGACACTACTGGCCGAGCGCCTGCAACAGGCCATCGACGCCCTCGACCGCGAGGCCCGGACCACCGTACCGCCCGACGGCACCGGGATCATGCGGGGAGTGGCCGTCTACCTGCTGGACCTCGACGAGTTCAAGGAGATCAACGACGTTCTCGGCCACGAAGTGGGTGACGACATGTTGGTGGCGGTGGCGCGCCGCCTGTCAGCTATCGTGCGCCCGTCCGACACCGTCGCCCGCCTGGGTGGTGACGAGTTCGTGGTTGTCTGCGACATCGAGAGTGGCGAGGAAGAGATGCTCAGGATCGCCGACCGCATTTCGGCCGCACTGGCCAGGCCGTATCGGATCGACGGGCGCACCCTCACTGTGCTGGCCTCGGTGGGGGGAGTGTTCGCCGACAACCCCGACACCGATCCGTCCAAGTTGCTGAGCCGGGCCGATGACGCTATGTACGGCGTCAAATGGAGTCGGCGCCGCGAGCGACGATCCATGATGGACTGACCGGCCGGTGCCTTCCGGCGAGGTTGCGACACCGCTCCCGCTCCGCATAGCAATGGTGTGCCCCTACAGCCTGTCGCGCCCCGGTGGGGTGCAGGGTCAGGCCATCGGTCTGGCCCGGGCGCTCGCCGAACGGAACGTGAAGGTGACCGTCTTCGCACCCCTCGACGCCGTCTCCCACGCTCCCTCCGACATCGACCTGGTGGTCACCGGCCGCTCCGTGGCGCTTCCGGCCAACGGCTCGGTCGCCCCGGTGACCCTGTCGCTGCGGGCCGTCCGGTATGCCCGGAGAATGCTGACATCGGGTGACTTCGACGTGGTCCATGTCCACGAGCCGTTCACCCCCGGTGTTCCCTACGGTTTGCTGCTCGGACGGGGGATCCCGCCGGTGGTGGCCACCTTCCACCGGAGCGGGCCGAGTGTCTTCTACCGGATGCTGCGTCCGCTCACCCGCAAACTGTCCGGGCGGTTTGCCGTCCAGTGCGCGGTGTCCGAGGCCGCCAGTGCCACCACCTCCCGGGCCCTGGGCGGGACGGTGGACATCGCGTTCAACGGCGTCGAGGTCGACTGCTATCGGCAGGTGGAGCCGTGGCCTTCGGATCGACCGACCGTGCTGTTCCTCGGACGCCACGAAGAACGCAAGGGCCTGCACAACCTGTTGGAGGCGGCCGCCGATCTGGTCGAGGTGACCGGAACCGCTCACCCCCATGGAACCAGTGGCCGACCACGACTGTGGATCGCCGGAGACGGACCCCAGACCAGCACATTACGACGACACCATCCCGACTCAGTGGACATCGAGTGGCTGGGCGTGCTCTCGGAGGAGGAGAAGATCCGCAGGCTGGTGGCGGCCGACGTCTTGTGCGCGCCGTTGCTGGGGGGCGAATCGTTCGGAATGGTGCTGCTCGAGGGCATGGCCGCTCGCACCGTGGTGGTGGCCAGTGACATCGACGGGTACCGGGCCGCCGCCGGTCGTTACGCGGTGCTGGTACCTCCGGGCGACGCCGGCGCCCTCACCGACGCCTTGAACGGGGTGTTGGCCGGACGATTGGCGGTGATCGACCCGGGGGAGGTGGCGGCTTCGCAGGGTGGCGCCACCACCGACGAAAGACGGAGGAGGTGGGTGGATGTGGCCGCCGAGCGGGCCTCGGAGTTCTCCATGAGCCGGCTGGCGGGCCGGTACGAGGACTACTACCGCTCGGCCATGGTCCGCCCCCGGGGCTGAGCCGCCGTACACTGCTCGAACGATGACAGACGTCCCTCCCAAGCCCGAACCCGGTACCCACACCGGCGGCGGCAGCCCTGGACCCGAGGGCGGCCCGGCGTCAGCTGGTCGGTCGACTGGCGGTTCGGGTGGATCGGGAGGTGGCGGCGGAAACCGCAACCGCAATCGAAATCGCAACCGGAACAGGGGGGGCGGAGCGACTTCCGCCAGGGACGGGGGAGCCAGCGGGTCAGGTACGACAGGCCCGGGCGCAACCGGTCGCAATACCAGCAACAGCAACCGCCCGTCCTCGAGAACCAAGCCCACCGGTGGCGCCCCGCGTACGCCGTCCGGGAATCGGAACCAGTCCCGGTCCGGTTCGCCCCGGTCCGCGGGTGCCCGAGCCATCGCCGAGCCACCGCCGGTGATGGCTCCTGTTGCCCGGGTGGTCGAGCGGGGTGACGGGGGAGACGAGGCGGCGGCGGTCAGGGCCAACCGGATGAAGGCCATCCGGATCGTGGCAGTGCCGGGAGTGGTGACCGGCATCGTCGTCGGTGTGGTCGTGATCGCTCTCGGCCTCCCGGTGGCCGTCGGGGCGGCGGCTCTGGTGGTGGTGGCCGTCGGTCTGGTCGTGTGGCAGTGGCAGAGTGCCCCCCGGGTTGTGCTCCGGGCCATCGGGGCCCGGCCCAGTCGTGAATGGGAGCATCCCCGGTTGCACAACCTGGTCGACGGGCTGTGCGCCACCATGGGACTGCCGGCTCCGGTCATCTGCATCGTCGACAGCCCGGTGCCGAACGCCATGGCCGTCGGGCACGACCCCGGCAGCGCCTCGTTGGTGGTCACCTCCGGTCTCGAAGGCTCGCTCACCCTGGTGGAGCTGGAGGGCGTGCTGGCCCATGAGCTGGTGCACATCAAGCGACACGACACCGTGGTGGCAGGGGTGGCGGTGGCGACCACGGCTCCGCTGGCGGCTGTCACCGGAGTCGTCGCCGGGGCCGAACGCGTCCACCGGCTCATCGGGCAGGGGCAGGGCCTACGACGCCGACCAACGGGCGGCCCGCGTCGTCCGCTACCCGCCGGGCATCGGCTCGGCCCTCGACGTGATGGTCGAGCTGTCCCGGACCCCGACCCGTGTGGCCTGGCCGCCCGGGCGAGGTCGTGCCGCCGTCCTCACCCGGTGGCTGTGGATCGACCCCATGGTCGGTGCGGCCGGGGGAGAGTCACCGGAGGGAAACCTGGACGACACCCGCGTGCGGGCCGGCGGCGCTGTCGCTCTACTGAGCTGATCGCCTCAGGTCTGCCCAACCAGGCAGGAACGGCTAGTCCGCCTCGGGGCACAGATCGGCGTCCTCATGGGTGAGACCCCACTCGGAGTCGGCGTCGTAGAGGTGGTCCCGCAACCGGCGCAACAGCCCGGCCAGGGTCGCCTCCTCTTCGGGGGCGAACAAGCTGCTCAGCAGCTCGTCGATGTGGGCGACGTGCTCAGGGATGGCCCGGTCCATCAGCGCCCGGCCGGCCGGCGTCAGCACCGCAAAGGCGCCCCGTCGGTCCTCGGGGCAGATGCGCCTCGCCACCAAGCCCTGGTCCTGCAGACGATCGACCGACCGGGTCAGGCCACTCGGGGTGAGGGTGGTCTGGGCCGCCAGCTCGCTCATCCGGAGCTCTGAACCCGGGCTCCGGGCCAGTCGGATCAGGACGTCGAACGACTGGTTGGACAGAGCGTTCTCCGCCTCGGTCCTCCGTTGGATGGCTCGGCGGAGGCCGGCCGCTGACTCCATGAGCAGGCCCACCGTGGTGAGCCGCTCCTCCTCGGTGCTCGACAACTGTCCCATGACCGCATGATACAGGTATGCGAAAGGTATTTGCGAACGCAACTACCTGTGATATAGTTGTGCCAACAACAAATGACTGGACGTCATCACCAACCCGGTCGATCAGTGCCCACATCACCGACATCCCAAACACCTCAAAGGAGAAACCAATGTCCCCTGAACCAGAAGCAGCCATCAGAACCGTGGACGGCGTCGAGTACCCCCCGGCCGGCACCTACGACATCGACCCCTCTCACACCGAGCTCGGCTTCGCCGTCCGGCACATGGCCGTGTCCAAGGTACGGGGTCGCCTCAGCTCCTTCGAAGGAACCCTGGAGCTGGGCGAGGATCCGACGGACACCAAGGCCACGGTCACCATCGACGCCACCAGCGTCGACACCCGGGACGAGAACCGGGACAACCATCTGCGGACCGACGACTTCTTCGACGTCGAGAACCACCCGAAGTGGACCTTTGTGAGCACGTCGATCAAGCCCGACGGCCCGGCCGAGTTCAAGGTCGACGGGGACCTCACCATCCGCGGGCGTGACCAAGCCGGTCACCCTGGACGTCAGCCTGGAGGGCGTCGTCAAGGACCCCTACGGCAAGATACGTGTCGGATTCAGTGCTTCGACCAGCATCAACCGCGACGACTTCAATGTGAGCTTCGGCGCCGTCATGGAGGCCGGCGGTCTCGTCGTGGCCAAGAAGGTCGACATCCAGATCGAACTGGAGGCAGTGCTCCGGTCCTGATAGCGGGCAGGACGCAGATCCCCAGCTCACCGGACGCCCCGACGGGGCGCCCGGTGAGCTGTCCGGGCCGGGGACACGGTGGCCGGAGGTAGCATGCAACCATGGCTGATCCTGTGAGCGACAGCGCAGTGTCCACCGACCGTCCCACCGGTTCATTCACCGTCAAGCGCGGTTTGGCCGAGATGTTGCGCGGCGGGGTGATCATGGACGTGGTCGACGCCGATCAGGCCAAGGTGGCCGAGGACGCCGGGGCAGTGGCGGTCATGGCTCTGGAGCGGGTACCCGCCGACATCCGGCGCGACGGCGGCGTGGCCCGCATGAGCGACCCCGCCCTCATCGAGGGGATCAAGGCAGCGGTGACCGTGCCGGTCATGGCCAAGGCCCGCATCGGCCACTTCGCCGAGGCCCAGGTACTGGCGGCCCTGGGCGTGGACTACGTCGACGAGAGCGAAGTGCTCACCCCGGCCGACGAGGCCCACCACATCGACAAATGGGCGTTCGACATTCCCTTCGTGTGCGGTGCCACCAACCTGGGCGAGGCTCTCCGCCGGATCTCCGAGGGAGCGGCGATGATCCGCTCGAAGGGGAGGCCGGCACCGGCAACATCGTCGAGGCGGTCCGGCATCTGCGGTCCATCCTCGGCGACATCCGACGGGTCACCCAGGCCGACTCGGCCGAGCTGTACGGATGGGCCAAGGAGCTGGCGGCACCGATCGGGTTGGTGCAGGAGATCGCCGACACCGGCCGCCTCCCCGTGCCTTTGTTCTGTGCTGGTGGCATCGCCACCCCGGCCGACGCGTCCCTGGTCATGCAGCTCGGGGCCGAAGCCGTGTTCGTGGGCTCGGGGATCTTCAAGAGCGGCCATCCCGCCCGCATGGCTCGGGCCGTCGTCGAGGCCACTGCCCACTTCACCGATGCCAACCTGGTGGCAAAGGTGTCCACCGGCCTGGGTGAGGCCATGGCCGGTCAGGAGATCGGCACCCTCGGCGTCCACCTGGCCGAGCGTGGTTGGTGATCGGGGGGCCGGCCGGCCTGAGCCGCGGGCGGGGGCCTTCCGGTGACCGTGGGGGTACTCGCCCTCCAGGGTGATGTGCGTGAGCACGTCAACGCCCTGTCCTCGTTGGGCGAGCCGGCGGTGCTGGTGCGCAGTCCCGGCGACCTCGACGGGCTGGACGGGATCATCATCCCGGGCGGGGAGTCCACCACCTTGTCGTTGCTGATGGAGTCCTCGGGACTGTTCGAGCCGCTGGCGGCCGCGTTCGAACAGGGGATGGCGGTCTTCGGGACGTGTGCGGGGATGATCATGCTGGCCGCCGAGGTCCTCGACGGACGTCCCGATCAGCGGCGGTTCGGAGTCATCGACCTCACGGTCAGGCGAAACGGCTACGGCCGCCAGCGGGCGTCGTTCGAGTGTCAGCTGGCCGTCGACCTCCTGGAGGGGGGAGCTGTCCATGCCGTGTTCATCCGGGCTCCGGTGGTCGAGCGCGCCGGCCCCGGCGTCGAGGTGCTGGCCACGCTCCCATCCCAACCCTCGGACCGGACCGGCACCGACCCACCGGTGGTGTGCCGCCAGGGTCCGGTGCTGGTCACCTCGTTCCACCCCGAGCTCACCGGTGACCGTAGGCTGCATCAGGTGTTCGTGGAGATGACCAAAGAGGAGAGGCGCTAGTCGATGTCGGGACACTCCAAGTGGGCCACCACCAAGTACCGCAAGGGGGCCCAGGACTCGGCCCGGGCCAAGGTGTTCGCCAAGATCATCCGCCAGGTCGAAGTGGCGGCCCGCGAGGGTGGCAGCGACATGACCGCCAACGCCAGCCTCCGGACCATGTACGCCAAGGCCCGCGATGCCTCGGTGCCCATCGACACCATCGAGCGGGCCATCAAACGCGGCTCGGGGGAGTTGGAGGGCGTCCGCTACGAGTCGATCTCCTACGAGGGGTACGCGCCGGACGGTGTGGCCGTGATCGTGGAGTGCCTGTCGGACAACCGCAATCGGACCGGAGCCGAGATCAGGAACGTCTTCAACAAGAACGGCGGCGCCATGGCCGAGCCGGGCGCGGTCAGCTGGCAGTTCGAGCGCAAAGGTGTGATCGCCGTACCTTCCCGGTTCGACGAGGAGCGGGTGTTGGAGGTCGTCATGGAAGCGGGCGCAGAGGATCTCTCCGACGAAGATGAGCGGTGGCTCGTCACCAGCGCCCCCTCGGAGCTGGCCGCGGTCCACACGGCACTGGAAGAGGCCGGCCTCGAGCCCGGTGCTCTCCGAGCTCACCATGGTGCCCACCACCACCGTCGAGGTGTCGTCGGAGTCGGAGGCGAAGAAGGTGCTGCGGCTCATCGAGGCCTTCGACGACCACGACGACGTGCAGAACGTCTATGCCAACTTCGACATCCCCGACGCGGTGATGGCGGCCTATCGAGGGGTGAAGTCCCCGGTCGAGATCCCCCGGCCCGTCCCTCCGGACGGGGTAGCATCGAACGCATGTTCGTCCTGGGAGTCGACCCCGGCCTGTCCCGTTGTGGCTACGGCATCGTCACCCGTCGGCGCGGCGCCCTGGCGTGCGGTGGCCGGGGGGGTGATCTCCACCGCATCCGTCGGTGCCCCTTCCCCAACGGCTGCACACCCTGTCGGAGGAGTTGCGGGCGCTGGTGGCCGAGTTCGCTCCCGATGCCGTGGTGGTCGAGCGGGTGTTCTTCCAGGTGAACGCCCGCACCGCCATGGCCACCGGCCAGGCCGCCGGAGTCGCCCTGGTGGCGGCGGCCGAGTTCGGCTGCGAAGTGGCCCAGTACACGTCGAACGAGGTCAAGCTGGCCCTGGTCGGCTACGGCGGCGCCACCAAGGACCAGGTCCAGAGGATGGTGGCCTCGGTCCTCGGCCTGAGCCGAGACCCCCCGGCCGCCCGACGTGGCCGACGCCCTGGCCCTGGCCGCCTGCCATCTCACCACCCAGCCCCTGCGGCGGGCGGTGGCGCGCGGCCACCGGGGATCCATCGTGATCGGATCCCTGCGGGGGGTCGCTGGTCGACCGGCCCGCCCCCGGCGAGGTGATCGTGGAGGTCGCCGGGGTCGGGTACCGGGCGTCGGTGCCGACCTCGCTGCTGGCAGCGCTCCGGGGGCCCGGGCAGCGAGGTCTTCCTCCACGTCCACACCCACGTGCGGGAGGACGCCATCGTGCTGTTCGGCTTCGCCCACGCGCGACGAGCGCCGCTGTTTCGAAGCGCTCCTCGGCGCCCACGGTGTGGGACCGTCACTGGCCCTCGGGATCCTCTCGTCGATGTCACCGGCCGCCCTGTCGACCGCCGTGCTCGAGGACGACCTCGATTCCCTGTGCACGGTGCCCGGGGTGGGCAAGAAGACAGCCGCCCGCCTGCTGCTCGAACTGAAGGCCCGTCTCGACCTCCCCTCGCTGGATGCCGGGGGCCCGACGGCGGCGGTGGCCGGTCCCCCGAGTCGAGGCCAGGGCGGCGCTGGTCGAGCTGGTTACGGCCCCGACGAGATCCGGATCGCCCTCGACGGCGTGGACGAGGCAGCTTCGGTCGAGGACCTGGTCCGGATGGCCCTTCGCGAGCTGGCCCGGAGCCGATGACCCCGGAGGCAAGACGGGAGGTCCTGTCGGCCGACCCCGCCGACGGATCGGGTCCCGTCGCCGGCCCGGAGCCCCGGCCCGTCGATCCGGTGGCGGTGCCCGCCGACGAGGTCGAAGAGGCCGGCCTGCGGCCCCGCTCGCTGGCCGAGTTCGTGGGCCAGAGTCAGCTGACCGAGCACCTGCAGATCGTCATCGAGGCCGCCCTGAAGCGTGATCAGCCCGCCGATCACCTGCTCTTCGCCGGGCCGCCGGGCCTGGGCAAGACTTCGCTGGCCGGCATCGTCGCCGCCGAAATGGGTGCGGGGTTGCGGGTCACCGCCGGTCCGGTGCTGGTGCGAGCCGGCGACCTGGCCGCCCTGCTCACCGATCTCCAGGACGGCGACGTCCTGTTTATCGACGAGATCCACCGACTGCACCGGTCGGTCGAGGAGATCCTCTATCCGGCCATGGAGGACTTCAAGCTGGACATCCTGATCGGCAAAGGTCCCACGGCCCGGAGCATCCGTCTCGACCTTCCCCGCTTCACCCTGGTTGGTGCCACCACCCGCACCGGTCTGGTGGCGGGACCGCTCCGTGACCGGTTCGGATTCGTGGGCCGGCTCGACCTCTACGACGTGGACGAGCTCCAGACCATCGTCACCCGGTCGGCCGGCATCCTCGGAGTTCCTGTCGACGCCGAGGGGGCCCGCCGGATCGCCGAGCGGTCCCGAGGTACGCCCCGCATCGCCAACCGGCTGTTGCGTCGGGTGCGGGACTTCGTCGAGGTCCGGGCCGAGGGCACCATCAACTCTGCGGCCGCGGTGGACGGACTCGACGTGTTCGGGGTCGACGAGCTGGGCCTCGACAAGGTCGACCGCGCCATCCTCGACGTGCTGTGCCGCCGGTTCCCGGGACGCCCGGTCGGGCTCAGCACGTTGGCCCAGTGCGTCGGGGAGGAACCCGACACCATCGAGGACGCCTACGAGCCGTATCTGCTCCAGCAGGGCCTGCTCCAGCGCACGGCCAGGGGCAGGGTGGCCGCCCCCCGGGCCTGGTCCCATCTCGGGCTCACTCCGACCGAGCCCACCTTGCTCTGACCACCCTCGGGTTCGACCGCCCTCGGATCCGCGCCCGCAAAGCTTCTGCCACCATGGTGGCCATGTCGGAACCGACAGTCACCCCCGGGATCGGTCCGGCCCATTCCGGCCCCGATCAGCGGGCCGGTGCCCATGGACGCCTACGACTACGGGCTCCCCGACTCGGCCATCGCCCAATGGCCGGCCGAACCCCGGAGCGCGGCCCGGTTGCTGGTCGCTCCGGGAGTGGGCGGCAACCGGATGTCGGCCATCTCACCGTGGCCGACATCCCGTCCCTGGTCGGACCGGGCGACGTGCTGGTGGTCAACGACACCCGGGTCCTGACCGGCCGCCTCCTCTTGTCCAAGGCCACCGGGGGACGCGCCGAGGTGCTGTTGCTGGAGCCGGTCGATGCCGGTTCGACATGGTGGGAGGCGCTGGTGCGCCCGGGCGCCGGTTGCCGCCCGGAACGCCCCTCTTCGAGCCGGACGGCAGTATCCCCGTACTCCGGGTGGACCGACAGGTGCGCGGCTGCGACGACGGGCGGCGCCTGGTCCGTCTGCTCGATCCCACGGTGTGTCGAACGAGCCGGCCCGGTGCCGCTCCCCCCGTACATCCGGGAGCCTCTCGACGACCCCGAGCGCTACCAGACCGTCTATTCGTCCTCACAGCCGGTCGGTGACCGGTCCGCCGCCGCCCCCACCGCCGGACTCCACTTCACCCCCGAGGTCATCGACGCCGTGCCGGCGGGCCGGAGCCGCCGTCGCCCGGCTCGACCTCACCATCGGAATCGACACCTTCCGCCCCATCACCGCCCCGACCGCCGAGGAGCACATCATCCACTCCGAGCGCTACTCGGTCCCGGCCGAGACCATGGCCGCCTGCGCCGCGGCCGATCGGGTGGTGGCCGTCGGCACCACCGCGGTCCGGGCCCTGGAGTCGGCGGCGGCCACCGGTGAGCTGTCCGGGCGCACCGACCTCTTCATCCGCGGCCGCTATCCGTTCCGGGTGGTGGACCTCTTGGTCACCAACTTCCATCTGCCCCGCTCGAGCCTCCTGCTGTTGGTGGAAGCCTTCTGCGGACCGCAATGGCGCCAGCTGTACGCCACCGCTCTGGCCGACGGCTACCGGTTCCTGTCCTTCGGTGACGCCATGGTGGTGGCCAGGGACGACCCGGTCGAGGCACCGCGGTGACCCGGCTGCAGTTGGAGGTCGCCGCCACCGACGGCGCGGCGCGGACCGGGCGGGTGCACACGGCCCGGGGCTCCTACCCGGTCCCGGCGTTCATGCCGGTCGGCACCCGGGGCGCGGTCAAGGCGCTCGACAGCGTGGACCTCGAAGCCCTGGGCGCCGACGTGGTGCTGGCCAATACCTACCATCTGATCTTGCGCCCGGGTGCGGACGTGGTGGCCGGCCTGGGGGGCCTCCACCGGTTCACCGGGTGGGAGGGTCACACCCTGACCGACTCGGGGGGATACCAGGTCCACTCGCTCCGGCCCCTCGGTCGACGACGACGGGCTCACCTTCAACTCGATCTACGACGGCGCCACCGTGCGACTGACCCCCGAATCAGCGGTCGAGGCCCAGGGTCTGATCGGGGCCGACATCCAGATGGTGCTCGACGTGTGCGCCACCCTGCCCGCCACTCCCGAGGTGCTGCGGACCGCAGTCGAACGGACGGCGGCGTGGGCCGAGCGGGCCCACCGGCGTCACCACGACCTCGAGCACCGTCCGGCCGACCAAGCGCTGTTCGGGATCGTCCAGGGTGGCACCGATCCGGTCCTCCGCGAACGAGAGTGCGGTCCGGACCGTCGGGATCGACTTCGACGGTTACGGCATCGGGGGCCTGTCAGTGGGCGAGCCGCGTCCGGCCATGCTCGAGACGCTGGCCGCCACCGTGCCCCACCTTCCCGACGACCGGCCCGCGGTACCTGATGGGGGTGGGCGATCCGGTCGGGCTGATCGAGGCGGTCGCTCTCGGGGTCGACCAGTTCGACTGTGTGGCGCCGACTCGGATGGCCCGCCACGGGTCCATCCTCACCGGCGACGGCCGGCTCAATCTGCGCAACGCCCGCTTATGCCACCGATGACGGACCCGCTCGACCCGTCCTGTGCCTGCTCCACGTGCTCACGGTGGTCGCGGGGGTATCTCCGGCACCTGCTGGGGGTGGGGGAGCCCACCGCCTGGCGCCTGTTGAGCATCCACAACCTGGCCTTCGTGCTCGGATTGATGGCCGAGGCCCGGATCCGCCATCGCCGCCGGAACCTTCGACGGGCTGCGCAGGCGTACGGGCGACGTATGGGCCCCCTGAGGTGGGTGGCGCCTGATCAGGGCAGGCCTGGACTACAGTCGAACCGCTGTGGCGACCACTGATCCCCCTCCCTGCTTCCGATGACCGCTGCCCTGGTGGCCGCCACCGCGTTGCTGGCGGCTACGTCGAAGAAAACGAGCAGCGGCAGTCCCATCCTGTTGATCTTCCTGGTCATCGGGGCCGGCTTCTACTTCCTCATCTACCGCCCCCAGCAGCGAAAGGCCAAGGCCCTCCGGGAACAGGCCAACAGCTACGAGGTCGGTGACGAGGTGCTGACCGCCGGCGGTATCGTCGGGTACATCATCGACATCGACGGCGACCGGGTGACGCTCGAGACCAGCGTGGGCGCGTCCTTCGTCGTCCTCAAGCAGTACGTCCTCCGCACCTCGAGGAGCCGGCCCCCGCCACCGACGACGAGGACGAGGGGGAAGAGGACTCCTACGAGGACGCCGAGTACGACGACGACCCGGACGAGGATTCCGACGAGCGAATCCGACCGCGATGCCGACGCCCGCGGAACGGACGAGGAAGCCGAAATCGAGTCGGACACCGACCGGCACCCGTCGTCGGGAGACGGCGGGTCCACCGACGGAACAGGACGAGCGCCGGAACGACCCGATCGGCCGACGGACGACGAGGCGGCCGGCCCCGACCGCCCGCCGACCATCTGAGCACCCATGAAGAAGAAGCGCTCGCTGTGGGTCAGCCTGCTCTCGGTGGTCGCCATCGCCGTCATCGCCCTCAGCGCCACCCTGGCCGCCGGCTGGTCACCCAAGCTCGGGCTCGACCTCGACGGGGGGCTGGCCGTCGTCTACCAGACCCACCGCCCGGTCAACCAGGCCCAGCTCGACACCATCGTGACCATCCTGAACGACCGGGTGAACGCCGGCACCACCGGGGCCACCGTCGACAGCCAGGGCAAGAACCAGATCTCGGTGTCCATTCCCGGCGAGAAGAACACCCAGCAGGTGCTGGCCACCTTGGGCAACACCGCCCAGCTCTTCTTCCGCCCGGCCCTGTGCTACGCCCCGGCTTACACGCTGACCAAGGGAACCAAGCCGTCGACCGGCCCTCTCCCCACCTGTGCAGCGCCAGCTCCATGCTGACCGCAACCAATCTCGTCCGTCGAACACCAGCACCGGTCAAGCAACCAACATCCGCAGGCGGACCGCCAGTTCGATTCCTACCAGTCGACCTCGCCGGACAACGACAACAAGGATGCACACCGTGCTCCTGCCCGGGCCGCGGCGGCAGGATCGGGCCGCTACGTGCTGGGCCCGGCCGGCATGACCGGCACCGCGGTGAAGTCGGCCAGCGCCCAACTCAACAACGGGCAGTGGGACGTCAACCTCAACCTGACCAGCCACGGGTGCCACCGAGTGGGACACCCTGGCCACCAAGCAGTTCCACGCCATCATCGGCATCGACCTCGACGGCCAGGTCATCTCGGCCCCCATCACCCTGCCCAGCCAGGGCTCGTTCACCTCGTTCGCCGGCAAGGTGTCAGATCTCGGGCAGCTTCACCGAGAACCAGGCCAAGACCCTGGCCACCGAGTTCACCTACGGCGCCCTGCCGGTCAAGCTGGACCGGCTGACCGTCCAGACCGTGTCGCCGTCGCTCGGCAAGTCCTCCCTGCAGGCCGGCCTCATCTCCGGCCTGGCCGGCCTGGCCCTGGTCATGCTGTACATCATCTTCTACTACCGCCTGCTGGGCATCGTGGTGGTGGCCGGGCTGGCGGTGACCGGCTGCGCTGCTGTGGGCCACCATCGCCTTCATGGGCGAGTCCCTCAACACCACCATCGACCTGGCCGGCATCATCGGCACTCATCGTCTCGATCGGGATCACCGTCGACTCCTACATCGTCTACTTCGAACGATTGAAAGACGAGGCCCGTTCCGGCCGGACGGTGCGGACCAGCGTGGACAAGGGGCTTCGCCAGTGCCTTCCGCACCGTGCTGGCCGCCGACGCCGTCTCCCTCCTCGGCGCGGTCATCCTCTACAGATCTCGGTCGGCGACGTCAAGGGCTTCGCCCTGTTCCTCGGCATCTCGACCGTCTTCGACATCTTCATCACCTACTTCTTCACCCGGCCGTTCGTGATCCTGCTGGGCCAGAGCCGCGGGGCTAACGAGGCCGCGCATGAGCATGGCCAGCGGACTCGGCGTGACCGCGGAGCTGTCGTCATGAGCCCCGGCGCAACGGCGACGGCACGACGGACGATATCGAGCTGGGCCGAGGACGACGCCGACGAAGCCGCCGTCGAGCTCGAGGAGGCTTTCGAGGAGGAGCTCGAGTTCGCCGCCGAGGAGGAGGAGGAGCGAGGAGGCGGGCGAGAAGCGCCACAACGTGCTCCTCCGCCTCTACCGGGGCGAGACCTCGTTCGACTTCATCGGCGACCGCCGGTGGTGGTTCGCGGTCTCGGCCGTCATCATCCTGCTCGGGATCATCTCCCTCGAGCACCCGTGGCCTCAACCTGGGCATCGACTTCAAGGGCGGCCAGTCCTGGCTGGTCACCTCCCAGACCCTGACCGTGGCCCAGGCCACCTCGGCCGCCGAGTCGGCCGGCGTGACCCAGCCCACCGTGGTCCAGCTGACCGACCAGCTCAACCACACCAAGCAGATCCAGGTCACCGTCGACCTCAACTCCGAAGCCGGTCGGCCGAGCGGACCGCCATCGAGAACAACGTCCAGGACGCTCTGGCCAAGGCGGCCCACACCACGCCCAACAACGTGAACTTCAACGACGTCGGGCCCACCTGGGGGTCGCAGGTCACCTCGCAAGGCCATCGAGGCCCTCATCGTCTTCTTCATCGCGGTGACGCTCTACATCTCTGCTCCGCTTCGAGTTCAAGATGGCCGTGGCCGCCATCGTGGCCGTGATCCACGACATCCTGGTCACGGTGGGCATCTACTCGATCACCGGGTTCCAGGTGACTCCGGACACGGTGATCGCCGTGCTCACCGTGCTCGGCTACTCGCTCTACGACACCGTGGTGGTGTTCGACCGAATACGGGACAACGCCAAGGGCCTCGGCGCGTCCGGTCGGATCACCTACTCCGAGATGGTCAACCTGTCGATGAACCAGACCCTGGCCCGGTCCATCAACACCTCGCTGGTGGCCATCATCCCCGTGCTGTCGGTCCTGGTGGTCGGTCTCGTTCATCCTCGGCGCCACCTCGCTGCAGGACTTCGGTCTGGCCCTGGTCATCGGGCTGACCAGTGGCGCCTACTCGTCGATCTTCATCGCCTCGCCGCTGCTGGCCCTGATGAAGGAACGAGAGCCGCGCTACATCACCATCCGCCAGCGCCTCGAGACCCGGGGGACCGGGGGGCGGTGCTCACGCCGGCTCTGGCCGCGGCCATGGCCGGCGCCGGGGTAGTGGACGGTCGTCGGGCCGGGCCCGTCGCCCAGGCCGCAGGGGTCATCCGTCCCGGAGCCGCGTCGGCGGCCCGGCGCACGAGCTCGGCTGCGGCCAAGGGCGGCGGATCAGGATCTGCTCGGGCCGATTCGGTGGGGCGACCGCGTCCAGCTCGTCGGGGGGCGCCAGTCGTCGGCCGGGTCGACCCGGCCCGGGCGGCAACCGGCCCCCGCCCCGACCCCGCAAGGGAAAGGGCAAGGGCGGCAAGGGCAAGCGCCGCTGACCGGTCCGGCTCCGGATGGGCCCCGGATCGACTCGCCTGTTCCTCCATACCATTCGTACGCCAGACGCAGAACAAACACCACGACGGAGACCCCACCAGGCTGGTTGCGGTGCCCATCCTCCCGGTTTTCCCGCCGGGAAGGTTCCGATCGCGGCCCTTCGACAGGTACCGTGTAGCGATGGCTTTGGCCACACCAGTCCCTGCTGAGGGGACCGCCCCGGCGATGAGAGCGCCTCGCCGGCCTCGCTGCCCGCCCGATCTCGCCGGGTTGCTGGCACCGGTCGTCGAGGCGTTCCTGCGGCGCCACCCGGGCGACGACACCTCGCTCATCGTGCGGGCGGCCGAGACGGCCACGGTGGCCCACGCCGGGCAGCTCCGACGGTCGGGTGAGCCCTACATCACCCACCCCATCGCCGTGGCCGGCATCGTGGCCGACCTGGGGCTCGACGCCCAGACGGTGGCGGCCGCCCTCCTCCACGACGCCGTCGAGGACACCGGGGTGACCACCGAGGTCATCGACCGGGACTTCGGCCCGGCCGTGGCCCTCATCGTCGACGGGGTCACCAAGCTCGACCGACTCCAGTTCGACTCGAAGGAGGCCCAGCAGGCGGCCACCGTGCGCAAGATGTTGGTGGCGATGGCCAACGACTGGCGGGTCCTGATCATCAAGCTGGCCGACCGGCTCCACAACATGCGCACCCTGGCGGTCATGCCGGAGTGGAAGCAGCGTCGGACTGCCCAGGAGACCCTGGACATCTACGCCCCGCTGGCCCACCGGCTGGGCATCCAGGAGGTCAAATGGCAGCTGGAGGACCTGGCCTTCGCCACCCTCCATCCCAAGCGGTACGCGGAGATCGAGCAGATGGTGGCCAGCCGGGCCCCGTTCCGCGACGAGTTCCTGGCCCGGGTGCTGGTGTCGGTGCGGGAGCGTCTGGCAGGCGTCCGGAGTCAACGCCGAGGTGACCGGCCGGCCGAAGCACCTCTGGAGCATCTACGAGAAGATGGTGGTGCGGGGCAAGGAGTTCGACGACCTCTACGACCTGGTGGGGATCCGGGTCATCGTGGAGTCGGAGCGGGACTGCTGGGCGGCCCTGGGCTCGATCCACGCCATCTGGTCGCCGGTGCAGGGCCGGTTCAAGGACTACATCAACTCGCCCAAGTTCAATCTCTACCAGTCGCTGCACACCACGGTGATCGGGCTCGACGGCAAGCCCATCGAGGTCCAGGTCCGCACCCACGAGATGCACCGGCGGGCCGAGTACGGGATCGCCGCCCACTGGGGCTACAAGGTGAACCCGACCAGAACCGAACGCCCGGGGCCCGCGGCCCAGAAAGCCACCAAGTCCACCAAGTCCACCAAACAGACCAAGGAGGCGGGCGCAGCCAAGGCGACCCGATCACGGGCCAACGGTCCCGCCACCAAAGGCAAGGGCGGCACCAAGTCCGGCACCGAACCGGACAGGTCGAACCAGTCGGCCACCCTCGACGGGGCCAAGGACGCCGACAAGGTCGGGGCCAGGAAGAACTCGACGATGACGGCGGCCCAGCGGGCCGAGATGGCCGAGCGGGACCGGCGGGCCGAGCTCCTGGCTCTGGCCAAGGAGACCTCCTCGACCACCGCCGAGGTCGAGTGGATGCAGCGGATCGTCGACTTCCAGAACGAGACCACCGACCCCATCGAGTTCCTCGAGGCCCTCAAGCTGGACCTCGAAGAGGACGAGGTCTACGTCTTCACCCCGAAGGGCAAGGTCATCGCCCTCACCGCCAACGCCACGCCGGTCGACTTCGCCTACGCCATCCACACCGAGGTAGGTCACCGCTGCATCGGGGCCAAGGTCAACGGGCGGCTGGTGCCGTTCGACACCCGGCTGAGCTCGGCCGACACCGTCGAGATCTTCACCTCCAAGGCGCCGACGGCCGGACCGTCGCGCGACTGGCTGGGCATGGTGGCGTCGTCACGGGCCCGCACCAAGATCCGCCAGTGGTTCTCGCGCGAGCGGCGCGAGGACGCCATCGAGCTGGGTCGGGAGGAACTGGTCAAAGAGCTCCGGCGCGAGGGTCTGCCGGTCCAGAAGCTGGCCTCGGAGCACGCCCTGGCCGAGCTGGCCGAGACCATGAACTACGCCGACCTCGACGCCCTGCACGCCGCCATCGGCGACAACCGGGTGTCGGCCCGGGCCGTGGCCCAGCGGATCCTGCGGGACCTGCGCGGCGGCGTCTACGAGGAGCAGCTGCCGGTCACCGCCCGCCAGCAGCCCACCTGCGCCCAAGCCCGGGCGGGGCTCGGCCGTCGGGGTGTACGTCGAGGGACTCGACGACCTGATGGTCCGGCTCTCCCGTTGCTGCACCCCGGTTCCCGGTGACGAGATCGTCGGCTTCGTGACCCGGGGACGGGGAGTCTCGGTGCACCGGGCCGACTGCGCCAATGCCGCCTCGCTGGCCAGCCGGTCCCGGGAGCGCCTCATCGAGGTGGAGTGGGACCACCGGTCCTCGGGGGTGTTCGTGGCCACCATCGAGGTGGTGGCCATCGACCGGTCACGGCTGCTGACCGACGTCACCAAGGTGGTCTCCGAGCACCACCTGAACATCGTGAGCGCCAACACCCAGACCGATCCCGACCGGATCAGCCGGATGCGGTTCGACGTCGAGTTGGCCGACCCCGGCCATCTCGAGTCGGTGCTCAACCTGATCCGGCACCTCGACGCGGTCTACGACGTCTACCGCATCCTCCCGGGCAAGAAGGACTGAGGGTCCGATGTCCGACGAGATCGCTGGCGGCGCGCGCCCCGAGTGGCACCCACGACGTGCTGTGGCCCGAGTCCACCCGGTGGGAGGCGTTGCTGGCCGCCTTCGCCGGCCAGGTGGAGGGCGCCGGTTACGGGCTGGCCCACACCCCGATCTTCGAGGACGTCCGGGTCTTCCGCCGGGGCATCGGCGAGGGCAGCGACGTGGTGGGCAAGGAGATGTACGAGTTCGAGGACCGGGGAGGCCGGGCGCTGGCCCTCCGGCCCGAGGGGACGGCCCCGCTGGTCCGGGCCTTCGTCCAGCACCGTCCGCCCCTGCCGTGGAAGGCCTGGTACGCCACTCCGGCCTTCCGGTACGAGCGGCCCCAGGCCGGCCGGTACCGCCAGCACCACCAGCTGGGCGTGGAAGCGCTCGGACCCGAGGATCCCGACCTCGACGTCGAGGTGATCTGGCTGGCCGACGCCTTCTTCCGGTCCCTCGGGCTGGCATCGTTCGATCTCCGGCTCAATTCGATGGGTGACGCCGTGTGCCGTCCCGGCTATCTGGAGCTCCTGGGCGCCTATCTCGCCGAGCGGAGGGACCAGCTCTGTCCCGAGCACCGGGACCGGCTCGACGCCAACCCCCTCCGGGTGCTCGACTGCAAGCGGCAGGAGTGCCGCGAGGCAACGGCGGGGGCGCCGGCCCTGGCCGACCACCTCTGCGATCCGTGCCGCCAGCACTTCGACCGGGTGCAGTCCGGCCTCGAGGCTCTCGGGGTGCCCTCCACCATCGACCACCGCCTGGTCCGGGGATTCGACTACTACACCCGGACCACCTTCGAGTTCTCCTCCGAGGCCCTCGAGGCGGCCCAGAACGGCATCGGGGGCGGCGGCCGCTACGACGGCCTGGTCGAGATGCTCGGCGGGCCACCCACGCCGGGGATCGGCTTCGGTATCGGCATCGAGCGGCTGCTGTTGGCCTGCGACGCCGAAGGCGTGTTCCCGGTGGACCCGGACCCGCTCGACGCATTCGTCGTGGACGTGACCGGTGGCCAGGTCGGCCCGGGACCTCACCGCCCTCCTGCGCCGTGGCCGGGTTGCGGGCCGACCGGGCCTTCGACGGCCGATCGATGAAGTCCCAGCTGAAGTCGGCCGACCGGTCCGGGGCGCTGGTGGCGCTCATCATCGGTCCCGACGAGTTGGCCGCCGGCACCGTCTCCCTGCGGCCGCTGCGGGGTGACGGCGACCAGCGCTCCGTCCCCATGGCCGAGGTGGTCGAGGCGCGTGCGCCGGGCCGTCCGGTCGATGATGGTCCACGTCTCCACCTACTGTGTCCATGACGCCCGGACCCGGGCCCCACCTCCGAAAGGACCTCTGTTGACCGTCCCGCCGGCTCCGTTCGCCGCCGAAGCCGAGGCCGAGGCCACGTCCATGCGCACCCGACTGTGCGGGACGCTGCGCCTCGCCGACGTGGGCGCGATGGTGACGGTGTGCGGGTGGGTGGCCAAGCGCCGGGAGCACGGCGAGCACCTGGCCTTCCTCGATCTGCGGGACCACACCGGCATCGTCCAGTGCGTGGTCCCGGGCACGGTGGACGTCCGCAGCGAGTACGTGGTGGCCGTCGGTGGCGTCGTCCGGCCCCGTCCCGAGGGTACGGTCAACCCTGACCTGCCCACCGGCGAGGTCGAGCTCGGGGACTGCACGGTGACGGTGCTCAATGCCGCCGAACCTCCGCCCTTCGCCGTGGACGACCGGGTGGAGGTGGACGAGGTGATCCGGCTGAAGCACCGCTTCGTCGACCTCCGGCGGCCCCGTATGCAGTCCAACCTGCGCCTCCGGGCCGTGGTGAACCGTGCCCTGCGGGCGGCCATGGACCGCCAGGGATTCGTGGAGGTGGAGACACCGCTCCTGTGGGCGCCGACCCCCGAGGGGGCCCGGGAGTTCACCGTGCCCGAGCCGGCTCGCCCCCGGCTCATGTTACGTCCTGCCCCAGAGCCCCCAGCTGGCCAAGCAGCTGCTGATGGTGGCCGGTGTCGACCGCTACTACCAGATCGCCCGGTGCCTGCGGGACGAGGACCTGCGGGCCGACCGGCAGTTCGAGTTCTCCCAGCTGGACGTGGAGGCATCCTTCGTCGGCCAGGAGGACGTGCTGGCGTTCGTGTCCGAGGCCGTGCTCGACGCCGCCGAGGCGGTCACCGGCGAGCGGCCCGGGGACATCCCCAGGATGACCTGGGCCGAGGCCATCGACCGCTACGGCTCGGACAAGCCCGACATCCGATTCGGCATGGAGCTGGTCGACCTGTCCCCGGTGTTCGAGGGCACCGACGTCAAGGCGTTCGGGGCGCCGTGCGTGAAGGCCATCGTGATCCCCGAGGGCGCGGCCTTCACCCGGTCGCAAGCTGGACGCGCTGACCGACCGGGCCAAGCAGCTCGGCGCCAAGGGACTGGCCTGGTTCCGGGTAGCGGGAGAGGCGGGCGGACCGGCCACCCTCGACTCGCCCCTCGACCGGTTCCTCTCCGACCAGGAGCGGGCCGGCCTGTTGGCCGCCACCGGCGCCGCGGCCGGGGGACCTGGTCCTGGTGGTGGCCGACGAGTACCGGCTGGCCTGCACGGTGCTCGGCCAGCTGCGGGTCCAGCTGGGTGGGCGCCCGGTGAGCGAGGGCCCCTACCGCTACCTGTGGGTGGTGGACTTCCCCATGTTCGACGGCGTGGACGACGCCGGCCACCCGGTCGCCGCCCACCACCCGTTCACCATGCCCCACCCCGACGACCTCGACCGGCTGGAGTCCGACCCGGCCTCGGTGCGGTCCCAGGCCTACGACCTGGTCCTCAACGGCTGGGAGCTCGGATCGGGCAGCGTCCGGATCCACCGCGGGGACATCCAGAGCCGGGTGTTCGCGGTGCTGGGCATCGGCGAGGAGGAGGCCCAGTCCCGGTTCGGCTTCCTGCTCGGGGCCTTCCGCTACGGCGCGCCGCCCCACGCCGGGTTCGCCGTGGGCATCGACCGGCTGGTGGCCATCTTCGCCGGGGAGGACAGCATCCGCGAGGTGATCGCCTTCCCGAAGACCCAGTCGGGCTCGGACCCGATGACCGGAGCCCCGAAGCCGCTGGCGCCCGGGGTGCTGGCCGAGCTCGGGCTCCGGCTCATCCCCCCCAAGGACTGAGCGAGCGGGCCGTGGCCGGTGACGACCTGTTCTCCGGTGCGCGCCGAGGAGCGACTGGCGGCCAGGGCCCCGCTGGCCGCCCGGCTCCGGCCCAGGACGCTCGACGAGATCATCGGGCAGACAGCACCTGGTCGGCCCGGGCGCACCGCTGCGGGCCCTGATCGAGGCCGACCGGCTGACCTCGGCCATCCTGTGGGGACCCCCGGGCACCGGCAAGACCACGCTGGCCTCGGTGGTGGCCACGGCCACGGCCAAGCGCTTCGTCCCCCTGTCGGCGGTGACGGCCGGGGTGAAGGACGTACGCGAGGTGGTCGAGGCGGCCCGCCGGCTCGCTCGGGGAGCAGGGGCGGGGGACCATCCTCTTCCTCGACGAGGTCCACCGGTTCAACCGGTCCCAGCAGGACGCCCTGCTCCCGTCGGTGGAGGAGGGCCTGCTGGTGCTCATCGGCGCCACCACCGAGAACCCCTTCTTCGAGGTCAACGCCCCGCTGCTCTCCCGGTCGACCCTGTGGCGCCTCGAACCCCTGTCGGCGGACGAGCTGGAGGCAGGTGGTGGCCCGCGGGCCTGGCTGCCGAGGGCGCCACGGCCGAGCCGGAGGCGGTGGCGGCCCTGGTCGGCCTGGCCGACGGGGACGCCCGGGCCGTGCTCACCACCCTGGAGGTGGCCGTCGCCCTGGCCGGATCGGCGCCGGTCACGCTCGGGGACGTGGAGCGGGCCCGGCACTCGCGCCTCCACCACTACGGCGAGGACGACCACTACGACCAGGTCAGCGCCTTCATCAAGTCGGTCCGGGGCTCGGACCCCGACGCCGGCCTGTACTGGCTGGCCCGGATGCTGGAGTCCGGCGAGGACGCCCGGTTCATCGCCCGCCGGCTGGTCATCCTGGCCAGCGAGGACATCGGCGAGGCCGACCCACTGGCCCTGGTGGTGGCCGACGCCGCGGCCCGGGCCGTCGAGTTCGTCGGGCTGCCCGAGGCCCAGCTCAATCTGGCCCAGGCCGTGGTCCACCTGGCCTGCGCGCCCAAGTCCAACCGGGTGACCGTGGCCCTCGGCCTGGCCCAGCGGGATGTGCGGGAGGGCCCCCGGGGCGACGTGCCCGCCCATCTGCGCGACGCCCACTACCGGAGCGCCGCCACCATCGGCCACGGCGAGGGCTACGTCTACCCCCACGACCGGCCCGCCGCCTGGGCCGACCAGCAGTACCGACCCGAGGAGCTGTCCGACCACCGCTACTACGAGCCGAGCGACCGGGGACACGAGGCGGTGGTGGCCGAGCGGCTCCGGCACTGGCGGGACGACCAGGACCACCGGGGCGGACCCGACGAGAAGGACGGCCGACCGGGTGGGGAAGACCCGACCCAAAGCCCACCGGGTGACCGCACAGCCGGGCCGAATAGGCCAGACTGTCCCCCATGACGCTGGCGACGCCGAGCTCCGTGGCTGGTTGCCGCCCTGGCTTCGGTCGCCGTGTTCGGCACCGGGGCGTTCCCGGTGGGATCGGCGGCGGCCTCGTCGAGCGGGCCCGGCCCGACGTCCGGCTGGCCGGGCCGAGCGCCGTCCCTGCCCGCCGGGTGCCGTGGTGCCGGGCCGACCGACGCCGCCGCCACCGTCACGTCCGACGTGGCCCTTCAAGCCCCGGACGACCGCGGCCCTCGACGCCTTCGTGGCCGCCGTGTCCACCCCGGGGCTCCCCCAATACCACCACTACCTGGCCGCCGGTCAGTTCGCCTCGACCTTCGGCCCGACCGCCGCCACCATCGCCGCCACCCGAGCCTGGCTGACCTCGGCCGGGCTTCAGGTGGGCGCCACCTCGCCCGACGGACTCCTCATCCCGGTGACCGGCACCGGCGGCCATGGAGCAGGCCCTCGACGTGTCCGTGGTCGCCGCCCGGCTGTCCGACGGGCGGGTGGCCCGGTTCGCCCCCAGCGCCCCGGCGGTGCCGGCCGTCGCTGGCCGGCCTCGGTCCAGGGCGTGGTCGGCCTGAGCACGGTGGCCAGGCCCCAGCCCCAGTTGGTGCCGGGCACCGGCGGCCGATCGCCCGACTCTCCGGCCCCTACGGCGACCGGCCCCGACCGGGTCGTCGGGCCGCGGCAGGTGGTGCCCACCCCCCATGCCGGACCGGTGGCGTGTCCGACCGCGGCCGCGGCGGCAGCTACCGACGGTGGCTACACCGCCGACCAGCTGGCGTCGCACCTACGGGCTCACCACCCTGTACGACGGCGGCCTGGAGGGCACCGGGCAGACGGTCGGGATCTACGAGCTCGAGCCGTACACGCCAGCGACATCACCGCCTACAAGACCTGCTACGGCCTCACCAACACCGTCACCGACGTGACGGTCGACGGGGGTGCCGGCACGGCGGCCCAGTCGGGCGAGGCGGCCCTCGACATCGAGGACGTGGCCGGCCTGGCCCCCGGGCGCCACCGTCACCGTGTACGACGGGCCGCCAGTCGGGCATCGGGTCCCATCGACACCTACGACCGGATGGTCACCGACGACACGGCCAAGGTCATCACCACCAGCTGGGGCACTGTGCGAGCCGGAGATGGCCACGCCGGGGCACCAGCAGGCCGCCGAGTCCTCCCTCTTCGCCGAGGCGGCCGCCCAGGGCCAGACGGTGGTGGCGGCCTCGGGGGACTCGGGGTCGACCGACTGCTACGACCTCGGCGCCACCCCGCCCGACACCACCGACGCGGTGACCGTGGACGACCCGGCCGACCAGCCCGACGTGACCGGAGTGGGCGGCACGTCGCTCCTCGCGGCCGGCTCCCGACCGAGACGGTGTGGAACGACGTCTACGGATCGGGCGGCGGGCGGGGTGTCCTCGGACTTCGCCCATGCCGGCGTGGCAGTGCGGGCCCGGGCGTGGGCTCGCCCGCGGCCCAGGCCCAGTGCGCGCGCCCTCGGCCGGGCCAGCTGTCGTGAGGTGCCCGACGTGGCGGCCTCGGCCGACCCCGCCCACGGCGTACGCCATCTACTGCAACGGGGGGACTGGGGGGTCGTACGGCGGCACCAGCGGCGCCTCACCGGTGTGGGCGGCCATGGTCGCGGTGATCGACCAGGACCTGTCCTCCCCGGCCGGGTTCATCAACCCAGTCCTCTACGGCGCCGGGCTCCTGCGCCGACTCGCCGTTCAACGACGTGACCATGCGGGAACAACGCCTTTCTGTCCGCCAGCCAGGGCAGGTATCCGGCCACGCGCCAACTACGACCTGGCCACCGGATGGGGATCGGCCGACGCCGCATCGCTGGAGGGCTTTCTGGCCGCCCCCCAGCTGTGCCCGGTGGTGACCGGTGTGGACCCGGCCAAGGGGCCGTCCGGCGGGTGGGAACCGGTGACCATCTACCGGCTACAACTTCGCCGGGGTGCCACCTCGGTGCAGCTTCGGGTCCACCGCCGCCTCCTTCAGCCTGAACCCGACCGGATCGATCACGGCCGTGGCACCGCCGGGCGCCGGCGGGTCGACGGTCGACATCACTGTCGACAACGCAGACGGGAGCAGTCGTTACGTGGAGCGGCGACCGCTACACCTACGCCCAACCCGGCTACTGGCTGGTGGCCTCCGACGGCGGCATCTTCACCTTCGGGCTCACCGCCTTCTACGGTTCGACCGGAGGCCCCACCTCAACCAGCCGGTGGTGGGGATGGCGGCCACCTCCGACGACGGCGGCTACTGGCTGGTCGCCATCCGACGGCGGCATCTTCACCTTCGGCGACGCCGGCGTTCTACGGCTCGACCGGCGGGTCCACCTCAACCAACCCATCGTGGGCATGGCCGCCACCCCCGACGGCCGGGGCTACTGGCTGGTGGCCTCCGACGGCGGCATCTTCACCTTCGGCGACGCCCGCTTCTACGGCTCCACCGGCGGCATCCACCTCAACCAGCCCATCGTGGGCATGGCCGCCACCCCCGACGGCCGCGGCTACTGGCTGGTGGCCTCGGACGGCGGCATCTTCACCTTCGGCGACGCCGCGTTCTACGGGTCGACCGGCGGTGTCCACCTCAACCAGCCCATCGTGGGCATGGCCACCGACGTCCGACGGCCGGGGCTACTGGCTGGTGGCGTCCGACGGCGGCATCTTCACCTTCGGCGACGCCGGCTTCCACGGATCGACCGGTGGCGTCCACCTCAACCAGCCCATCGTGGGCATGGCCGCCACACCCGGCGGCCGGGGCTACTGGCTGGTGGCCTCGGACGGCGGCATCTTCACCTTCGGGGACGCCGCGTTCTACGGCTCGACCGGGCGGGATCACCCTCAACCGGCCCATCGTGGGCATGGCCCCCACCTGATCCGCCTTCGAGCCGACGGCGGTGTCGGAAACAGTCCGGGTCCCGACCGACGGTCGGGCCAACCGCCGGGGTCTTGACACCATCTAAGCTCTGCGGATCATGTCCGCCGGCCAGATCGCTGTTCTCGTGGCCTCCGTCGCCAGCGTGCCTCGCCGTGCTCGGGCTGCTGGTGGCCCTCGGCTCCCTGCGCCGGGAGGTCCGTGCGTCTGCGAGCGGTGACCGACGAGCTGCAGCGCCAGACCGTTCCGCTGGTCGCCGACGCCCACCGGGTGGTCGACCAGGCCGCCACCGAGATGGAGCGGGTCGGAGCTGTCCTCGACTCGACCGAGTCGGTCCACGCCACCGTGGACTCGGCGTCCAAGCCTGGCCTACCGGGCCTTCGCCAATCCGGTGGTCAAGGTGCTGGCGGTGCGGGCCGGTGCCGCCACCGGCATCCGCCGGCTGACCTCGGGTCCGGCACCGAACGACGGCAACGGGTCCGTCCGGCCACCGGAACGGGGGCACTGAGCCGTGCCCAAGCGGACCTTCTGGCTGGCCACCGGCGTGGCCATCGGTGCCGGCTCCTCACTGTGGGCCGAGCGCCGGGTACGTCGGACCGTCCACCAGGCCGCGGCCAGGCTCCAGCCCGACGCCCTGGTGGTCGAGGTGGGCCGCTCGGCCCGCCAGGTGGCCGGCACGCGCCGGCGACCGGGTCCGCGACGCCGTGGCCAGTCGGGTCGGGACGAGATGCAGCGGCGGGAGGAGGAGCTCTGGGCCGAGCTGGCCGCCCAGGGGGTGGCAGACCGGCCCGGCCCCGATGTCGCCGCCCGCCCCGGCCCTCACCGGTCGGGCTCCCGGAGCCGTCCCGTCGGTGGCGACGGAGTCCGGCGACCCCCGACGGGGCCGGCCCGGCCGGCGGCGACGGGGGTCCCGGGGGTCGGAACCTGCTCGCGCTGGACCAGTAGGATCTGACGGTCGTGACCCCCGGCACGGCGCCCGACGCCGACCACCTGCGCCGCGCCTTCACCCGCGTTCTTCATCGAGCGGGGCCACGCCGCGGTGCCCTCGGCCAGCCTGATCCCCCACGACCCCTCGGTGCTGTTCACCATCGCCGGCATGGTGCCGTTCAAGCCGTTCTTCCTCGGCGACGAGGTGCCGCCGTGGCCGCGGGCCACCTCGGTGCAGAAGTGCTTCCGGACCGTCGACATCGACGTGGTGGGCACCACCCAGCGCCACTGCACCTTCTTCGAGATGCTGGGGAACTTCAGCTTCGGCGACTACTTCAAGGCCGAGGCCATCCCCTTCGCCTGGGAGCTGGTCACCGAGGTGCTGGGCATCGACGGCGACCGCATCTGGATCACCGTCCACGAGAGCGACGACGAGGCCGAGCAGATCTGGCGTCGACGCGGTGGGCGTCCCCGCCGATCGCATCCAGCGCCTGGGGGACGACAACTTCTGGAAGATGGGGGACACCGGACCGTGCGGACCGAGCTCGGAGCTCTTCTTCGACAAGGGACCCGACCTACGGCGAGGACGGCGGGCCCGGCCTTCGGCGGCTCCGAGCGGTTCGTCGAGATCTGGAACCTGGTGTTCATGCAGTACAACCGGAACGCCGACGGCGTCCACCGAGCCCCTGCCCCGGCCCAGCATCGACACCGGTGCCGGCCTGGAGCGGATCCTGCCCGGTGCTCCAGGGCGTGGACTCCATCTTCGCCACCGATCTGTTCCTGCCCATGATCGAGAGCGGCCCAGTCGATCACCGGCCACACCTACGGCCAGGACGAGCGCGACCGACGTCGGGCTCCGGATCCTGGCCGACCACGGGCGGGCCATGTCCATGCTGGTGGCCGACGGCGTGCTTCCGGCCAACGAGGGTCGCGGCTACGTGCTCCGCCGGATCATCCGGCGGGCGGTGCGCCGGGCCCGCCAGCTCGGAGTGCGACCGTCCGGTTCACCCCGGAGCTGGTCGATGCGGCCGTGGGCGTCCTGGGAGGCGCCTATCCCGGCCCTGGCCGAGCAGCACCACCTGATCACCGACGTGGTCGGTCCGCGAGGAGGAGGGCTTCCTGCGCACGCTGGCCACCGGCTCCACCATCCTCGAGGAGCAGCTGGCCTCGGGGGTCGACTCGGTCTCGGGCGACGTGGCCTTCCGCCTGCACGACACCTACGGGTTCCCGATCGAGCTGACCGTGGAGATCGCCGAGGAGGCCGGCGTGGCCGTCGACCTGGCCGGCTTCGAGGCGGCCATGGACCTCCAGCGGGCCCAGGCCCGGGCCGCGGCCCGGGCCGGCAAGACGCGTGGCCGGCGAGCAGGCCTACCGGTCGGTGCTCGACACCGAGGGCCAGACCGTCTTCGTCGGCCAGCGACCCGACGGCTACTCGGCCCCGGCCCGGGTGGTGGCCGTGCTGGCCGACCTCGATCCCGACCACGTCCGGCCAGGCCGAGATCTTCCTCGACCGCACCCCGTTCTACGCCGAAGGCGGCGGCCAGGTCGGCGACACCGGCACCATCGTCACCGAGACGGGAACGGCCCTGGTCTACGACACGGTGTCGGCGCTCCCCGGCCTGACCTCCCACCGCGCCCACGATCACCGGCGAGCTCTTCGCCGGCCAGGACGCCCTGGCCACCATCGACGGGGTGCGCCGGGACGCGCTGCGCCGCAACCACACCGGCACCCACCTGCTCCACGCCGCCCTCCGGGCCGTGCTGGGCGACCACGTCCGCCAACAGGGCTCGCTGGTGGCCCCCGACCACCTTCGCTTCGACTTCAGCCACCACGGCAAGGTGGCCCCCGAGGAGCTGGCGGCGGTGGCTGCCATGGCCAACGCCGACGTGCTGACCGACGCCGACGTCATCGTGGAGGAGACCACCAAGGCCCAGGCCGAGGCCATGGGGGCCCTGGCCTTCTTCGGCGACAAGTACGGCGAGCGGGTCCGGGTGGTCCGGGCCGGGCCCCACTCCATCGAGCTGTGCGGGGGGACCCATGTCGGGGCCCTGGGCATGATCGGTCCGATCACCATCACCTCGGAGTCGTCGATCGGCTCCAACACCCGGCGGATCGAGGCCGTCACCGGCACCAGCGCCTTCGACCGCATCGTGGCCCGGGAGGGGCTGCTGGCCGAGGCGGCGGCCCTGCTGCGCACCGAGCCCGAGCACGTGCCCGAGGCCATCGACCGGCTGCTCGAGCGCCAGCGGGCCGCCGAGCGAGTCCCTCGAGCAGGCCCACAGCCGCGAGCTCCAGGCCGAGGCCGCCTCCCTGGCCGCCGGGGCCGCCGACGGGGTGGTGGTGGCCCGACGGGACGGGCTCGAACCCGACGCCTCCGCGACCTGGCCCAGGCCGTCCGGTCCACCGGGAGGCTTCGGGCCGTGGTGCTCGGCGGCAGCCCCGACGGCGCCAAGGCCTCGGTGGCCGTGTCGGCCGACCGTTCCGGGCGCCGACCCGGTCCACGCCGGTGAGCTGGTCAAACAGATCGCCCCCCTCCTCGGGGGCGGTGGCGGGGGCTCGCCCGAGGTGGCGGTGGCCGGTGGCAAGGACCCCGCCGGTATCGACCGGGCCCTCGACGAGGCCCGCCGACTCCTTCGCCGGTGGCTGATCGTCCATGACCGATGACGCTCCGGCCCGACGGGGCCGGGTCGTCGGGATCGATCTCGGTTCGCGCCGGATCGGCATCGCCGTGTCCGACTCGGCCCGGACCATGGCCCTGCCCCGGACCACCGTGGTCCGGACGGGCGACGCCGGAGCGCGATCGGAGGGCACTGGTCGAGCTGATCCTCGAGGAGGAGGCGGTCGCCGTCGTGGTCGGCCTTCCCCTCTCCCTCGACGGTTCCCGGGGTCGGGCCGCCACTCGAGGCAGTGGCCGAGGCCGAGGCCCTCGGGGCCCTGCTCGAGGCCCACGCCATCGGGGTCGAGCTGTTCGACGAGCGCCTGACCACCGTCACCGCCCACCAGGCGCTCGCCGCCGGGCGGGGCCGGGGAGCGGGCCCGACGCAAGGTGGTCGACCAGGCCGCCGCCGCCGTCATGCTGGAGGCCTGGCTCGACGCCTCGGGCAACCGGCCGTGACCGTCGGGGACCCGGGGGGACCGTCGGGAGTGCCCCCGGACGGAGGTCTCCCCCGGGACGGAGGAGCGCCGCGCCAGGAACAGGTGGCCCGGGACCCGCACATCTACGGCCGGGTCGACCCACCGTCCACCCGTCGCCGGGGTGCCCACGGCCGGGTGCGCCACCGGTGGAGGTCGGTGGTGCTGGTGGGGCTGGGGCTGGTCGTGGTGGTGGTAGTGGCCGGCACCCTGTGGGTCCAGGGCCGAGGCCAGCCCGTCGGGTCCTCCCGGGGCCCAGGTCATCGCTCACCGTCCACTCCGGGACCGGGGTGGACCAGCTGGCCTCCGCCCTCCAGTCCCGGGGCGTCATCGGCAGCTCGCTGGCCTATCGGATCTGGGGCCAGTTCCACGGCACCCCCGGGGTCCTGCCCGGGTCGTACGCATTCGACAAGAACAGCAGCTTCGACCGCGGTCAACGCCGTGATCTCGGCCGGGCCCAACGTGTTCGCCCTGGAGGTCCCGCCCGGGTTCACCGTGTCGGAGGTGGCCCAACGGGTGGGGCAGTTCCCGGGGCACGACGCCACCTCGTTCGAGCGCCTGGCCACCGGCGGCACCGTGCGCTCCCCGTGGCAGCCGGCCGGCTCGACCAACCTGGAAGGCCTGCTCGGGACGGGCGAGTACACCCTGGTCCCGGGGGAGACCGACACCGCCCTCCTGTCGAAGATGGTCGACCGGTTCGACGTCGAGGCCGACCAGCTCGGGCTCACTGCCGGGGCGGCCAAGCTGGGCTTCACCCCGTACCAGGTCATCACCGTCGCCTCCATCGTCGAGAAGGAGGGGGTGCTCACGAAGAACATGGGCCCGGTGGCCCGGGTGATCTTCAACCGGCTGGCGGCGGGCATGCCCCTGCAGATGGACTCCACCGTCCTCTACGCCGAGGGGCGCGACGGCGGCACCGGTGACCTCCCAGGACCTCCAGCTCCAGTCGCCCTACAACACCTACCTGAACAAGGGCCTGACCCCGACACCGACCTGCTTCCCCTCCCGCCAGGCGCTCGAGGCCGCCCTCGACCCGCCGGCCGGTGGCGTGGCTCTACTTCGTGGTGGTCCGAAGCGACGGCACCGAAGCGTTCGCCGACACCTTCGCCCAACAGCAGGCCAACGAGGCGTTGGCCGCCCAACGGGGTCTGTCCTGAGCCGACACCGGGTGGACAAGACTGGGCCGATGGACGCGACATTCGGGGAGGCACCGGTGGTGGCCCTGTCGGCGGCCACATCGGTGGTGGGGGTGATGGGGGATCCGGTGGCCCACTCATTGTCGCCCCTCCTGCACAACACTGCCTTCGCGGCCATGGGACTCGACTGGGTCTCGGTCGGCTTTCCGGTTCCGGTCGGGCGGGCCGGTGACGCCCTGATCGGGGCGGGAGCGCTCGGGATCAGGGGTCTGTCGGTGACCATGCCCCACAAAGATGCCGTGGCGGCGGCGGTCGACCGGCGATCGCCGACGGCCGAGCTGCTGGGCGCGGTCAACTGCCTGGTGCGGGAGGCGGACGGGTGGTTCGGGGACAGCACTGACGGGGCCGGCTTCGTCGCTTCCCTCCGCCGTCGCCACTTCGATCCGGCCGGGGCCCGTTGCCTGGTCGTGGGCGCCGGTGGCGCGTCCCGGGCCGTCATCGCCGGGCTGGCCGGGGCCGGGGCCGGGGAGGTCATCGTGGTCAACCGGTCCCCGGAACGGGCCGGGACGGCCGCCATCCTGGCCGGAGCGGTCGGTCGGGTCGGCCTCGGGCCCGACGCCGGCTCGTGCGATCTGGTGGTCAACGCCACCCCCCTCGGCATGGACGGCACCGGCCCGCGGGGCACGGCCTGGCCCGTCGATCCCGCCTTCTTGCACCGCGGCCAGGTGGTGGTGGACCTGGTGTACCACCCCCGGTCGACACCGTGGATGGAGGCAGCCCGGTCGCAGGGCGCCCAGGTGGCGAACGGCGTCGGGATGCTGGTGCACCAGGCCGCGCTCCAGCTGGTGTTGTGGACGGGCCTCGAGCCCCCGCTCGAGGCCATGTGGGCGGCGGTCAACGGCCCTGGTGGCGGCTGAGAAGCGGTTGGCCGGCCCGGTCCGGCCGATGCTCGGGTGAGAGGGCCGGTCGGGAGAGGGCAAGTACGCTGGGCGACCGGAACCTATGGCCACCTTCGCCGCATCCAGCGCCGCCTCACGTCCGCGCCACCTGACCGCACGATTCGACGTGGTCCTGGCGGGTGGCTCTGTGCTGTTGGCCCTGATCGGCGTGGTGATGATCTATTCGGCCACGAGGGGCCTGCTCGCCCTCGACGGCGAAGATCCCCGGTACTTCCTGAAACGCCAGGGCGTCTTCATGGTGGTCGGGGATCGCGGTGATGGTGGCCCTGGCCCTGTTCGACTACCGCCGTCTCGAACAGATCAGCACCGTGCTTGTACGTGGGCACCCTGTTCGCACTACTGGCGGTGCTGGCCACACCGGCCAGCCAGGGGGCACAGCGCTGGTTCCCGCTCGGCCCGTTCCAGTTGCAACCCTCCGAGTTCGCCACCCTGGTGCTCATCATCGCCATCGCCACCTACTGCGCCCGCCGACCCGAGGGCCTCGATTTCCGGGACCTGGTCCGGTTGGTGCTGATGGCCGGTCGTGCCCATCTTGTTGGTGATCAAACAGCCCGACCTCGGTACGGCCATCGTGATGACCGTCATCCTGCTGGTGATGCTGGCCGTTGCCGGTATGCCCGGGCGCTACCTGTTGTTGCTGATTGCCGGGGCCGTGCTGGTGGTGTTGGTCGCTCTCAACGTAGGGCTGCTGCAGCAGTACCAGATCGAACGGTTCACCAGCTTCATCTCACCCAACGCCCCTGAGAAGTACACCTACAACGTGGCCCAGGCCAAGGAGGCCATCGCCCACGGTGGCTTCTTCGGTCGGGGGCTCTTCCACGGCGCCCTCACCAACCTGGCCTACGTTCCCGAACAGCAGACCGACTTCATCTTCTCGGCCGTGGGCGAGCAGGTCGGGTTCGTGGGCGCGGCGGTGCTCCTGGGCATCTACGGCATGGTGGCCTGGAGGGTCCTGCGCACCGCCCAGACTGGCTCGGGACAACTTCGGACGCCTCCTGTGCTCGGGCGTCTTCGCCCTGCTGGTCTTCTCGGTCTTCGAGAATGTGGGGATGAACATGGGGATCATGCCGGTGACCGGCATTCCGTTGCCGTTCCTCTCCTACGGTGGTTCGGCCATGATCGGGTTCTTCGCCGCCATCGGCATCACCATCAGCGTGCATAACCGGAGCGTGCGGTGAGCGACACCGCCGGCCACGTCGAAGATCCCGTATCCGGCGCCGTCGACGTCCCGGCCGAGGAAGCAGCCGACCGGGCCGAGGCTGCGGCCGAACGCCACGACGCCGAGGACCAGACCGAGGGAGCGAGCGCGCCCGACCCCGACCGCGGGGAGGACAACCAGCCCGACCTCGAGGACGACGAGGACGACGACGAAGACGGCGAGGAAGACGACGAAGAGGACGGCTCCACCCAGTTCAGCATGGCGTTGGTCACCGCCGTCAACATGGACCTCCCCAACCAGCACCCCACCGTGGTCCTCCGGGAGTTGGAACGCCCCGTCGGCATCTGTCGTTCTCCATCGGCCTCCAGGACGGGGTGGTCCTCTCCCACGCCATGCGCCGCATTCCGACCCCGCGCCCGCTCACCCATGAGCTGATGACCGGGGTGCTCCAGGGATTCGACATCGACGTGGTGGCGGTACGACTGGTCGGGCGCCAGGGCGCGGTCTACTTCGCGGAGCTCGATCTCCGGGGTCGCAGCGGCCGGGCCGTGTACTCGTGCCGACCTTCGGACGGCCTGACCATCGCTCTCCTCCAGCCGGTGACGGCCCCCATCCTCATCGACCGGCGGCTGTTCGAGCAGGCCGGGGACGTGGCTCCCCCGGGAGGGGTCGAACCGCCCGGCTGATACCCGGACGTAACCGTCAGCCGGACCCCGTCCTAACCTCCGCTGAGCAGACGGCGCTTGCGTTCTCGGTACTGCTCGTACTGAGCCTGATCGGCCGCGTCCGCCGCCGATCCGCCCTCGTCGGAGAACCGCATCAACAGGGCGATGAGCACGTAGTTGGAGATGAGGGCCGATCCGCCGTAGGAGACGAAGGGAAGGGTGATCCCGGTGAGCGGGAGCAGCCGGACCACCCCGCCGATGATGAAAAAGGCCTGGAACCCGATGATCATGGTGACGCCGACCGCGGTGAGCTTGGCGAACTCGGACCGTGCCACCTGGGCGATACGAAGGCCGGCCCCCACCAACAACATGAACGCCACCAGCACCATGGTCGACCCGAGCAGACCCATCTCCTCGCCGATGATGGCGAAGATGAAGTCGGTGTTGGCATTGGGGATGGTGTCGGTCACGCCGCCGACACCGAGACCGAGGCCGGAGCCCCCGATCCCCCCGCTGCCGAGCGAGAACCACGCCTCGGCCAGCTGCCGGCCCGAGGTGTTGAAGTACTTCCAGGGGTCGAGCCAGTCCTCGACCCGGATGTGGGTCTGGCCCAGGTACCGGCCGGCGACGTACGCCCCCACCGCGAACAGGGCCACCCCCAACAGCAGGTAGCCGGTCCGGCCCGTGGTGACCCACAGCATGCCGATGAACAGGGTGAACAACAGAGCCGAGAAGCCGATGTCGTGCTCGAGGCTCATGACCCCGATGGCGAAGGCCCAGGCCAGCACGATGGGGACCAGGGGCCGGGGGTCGACCACCAGCCGGTTGCCCAACCGGGCGGTCGGAATGGTGAGGAGCTCGCGCTTTTCCGCGAAGTAGGAGGCGAAGAAGATGCAGAGCAGGGGCAGGCCGAGTTCGACCGGTTGGAACGTGAACGATCCCACATGGACCCACAACCGGGCACCGTTCTCTTGAGTACCGATATGGGGCACCAAGGGCAGCAGCAAGAAGATGACCCCGAGGGTCAAGAGCAGATAGCGGTAGCGGTCGAGGTCACGGGAGCGGCGGATGACGCCACAGCGTGATCACGTAGGCCGCGACCCCGCCGGCGGTCCAGGCCGCCTGCAGCGGGGCATAGGACCAACCGTTCCCGAGGTCGATCCGCACGATCATCACGTACCCCAACCCGTTGAGGAGGAAGGCGATGGGCAGGATGACCGGGAGGGCGCTGGGAACGAAGATCCGGTTGGCGATGTGGCCCACCCCTCCGAGCACCAGCATCGCCACCATGAGGGGGACCACGTCGTTCGGGACCTTGGCCGTGGTGCCGAGGATCATGAGGGTGTAAGCGGCCACGATGATCCCCGACGCCGCCACCAGCAGTCCGAGCTCGGTGCGGCGGCGGGCCTTGAACGTGCGGCGCAGGACCTCACGATCCGGAAGCGGCAAGGCGGCGTCGGTCACCCTGGCGAGCCTACTGGCGCAACTTCTCGAGCCGGGGGAGGTCCGTCCCGACGGGGGAGCTCCCCCGTCGGGACGAAGATACGATGTCGCCGAGATGAAAGCGCTGCCATGACGGGTCGGCCATGACCGAACAGTCGTTCGCCGCGCCCCGCCCCGCCACCTTGGTGGAAGGTGGGTCCGAATCCCGAGATGCGCTGGCCACGGCGTCGAATGCTCCGGCCGATGACCGCACTCCGGCGCTGTCCCGTCCGGAGGACCGGTTCATCAATCGCGAGCTGTCATGGCTCGATTTCGGCACCAGGCTCCTCCACCTGGCCGCCGACGACCGGATCCCCCTGTTCGAGCGGCTGAAGTTCCTGGCCATCTTTTCCGAGGAGCTGGACGAGTTCTTCGAGGTCCGGGTGGCCGGACTCGAGGACCAGGTGGCCGCCGGCCTCCACACCCGCTCTCCCGACGGGCTGCGTCCCGGCTGAGCAACTCGCCGCCATCACCTCGCGGGCCACGGCCCTGATGGAGTGGCAGAGCCGGATCTTCCAGGACTCGCTCACCCCGGCCATGGTGGCGGCCGGCGTGGTGATCGTCGACTGGCACACGCTCGGCGACCAGGACCGGGCCTACCTGACCGACGACTTCGAGCGTCGTATCCTGCCGATCCTCACGCCGCTGGCCGTGGACCAGGGCCATCCGTTCCCGTACATCTCGAACCTGTCCCTCAACCTGGTGGTGCGGGTGCACAACCCGGCCACCGACGAGGAGCGCATCGCCCGGGTGAAGGTGCCTCCCCTGCTGGCCCGGCTGGTGGCCCTGACCGACGGCCGACGGTTCGTGCCGCTGGAGCAGGTCATCGCCGCCCACCTCGAGGCCCTGTTCCCCGCCATGGTCATCACCGAGCACCACATCTTCCGGGTGACCCGGAACGCCGACCTCTCGGTCGAGGAGGACGAGGCCGGGGACCTCCTGGCCGCGGTGGAGCTCGAGTTGCACCGGCGGCGGTTCGGCCAGGCGGTGCGCCTCGAGGTGTCGGCCGGCATCGCCGACCGACCTGCTGGAGATGCTCGTGGCCGAGGTCGACGTGCCCGAGGAGAACGTGTACCTGTGCCGACGTCCCCATCGACCTGGCCGGGTTCCGGCCCCTCACCGACCTGGACCGCCCCGACCTGGCCGCTCCTCCCTGGACGCCGGTCACCCCTCCTCGGCTGGCCGGGAACGCCGACCTCTTCGCCGTGCTGGGCGGACGGCGACGTGCTCGTCCACCACCCCTACGAGTCGTTCAGCGGCGTCGGTCGAGGCGTTCGTGGCCCCGGCCGCCGAGGATCCCGACGTGCTGGCCATCAAACAGACCCTCTACCGGACCGGCGGCGACAGTCCGATGGTCGCCTCGCTGATCCGGGCCTCGCAGGCCGGCAAGCAGGTCACGGCGGTGGTCGAGCTCCAGGCCCGGTTCGACGAGCAGGCCAACATCGCCTGGGCCCGGGCCCTCGAAGAGGCGGGCGTCCAGGTCATCTACGGGCTGGTCGACCTGAAGACCCACTCGAAGATCTCCCTGGTGGTGCGGCGGGAGGGCGACGACGTCCGCCGGTACTGCCACATCGGCACCGGAAACTACAACTCGGTCACGGCCCGGAGCTACGAGGACCTCGGGCCTCCTGACGGCCGCACCCGACATCGGGGCCGACGTGGGCGAGCTGTTCAACCTGCTCACCGGTTCGGGCGACCCACCCACCTTCCGCCGCCTGGTGGTGTCGCCGGTGTCCACCCGCGAATTCCTGGTCGAGGCCATCGGGGCCGAGGAGCGGGCCGGTCCCGACGGCAGGATCGTCCTCAAGACCAACGGGCTGACCGACCCCGGGATCATCGACGCCCTCTACCGGGCATCCCAGGCCGGGGTGTCGGTCGACCTGGTCGTCCGGGGACGGTGCTGCCTGCGGCCCGGCGTCCCCGGGCTGTCCGAGGGGATCAGGGTCCGTTCCATCGTCGGTCGGTTCCTCGAGCACGCCCGCATCTTCCGGTTCGGGGGCACGGCGGACCGCCCCGTGCGGGTCTGGCCTCGGCTCACCCGACCTGATGGAGCGGAACCTCGACCGGCGGGTCGAGGTGGTCGTGCCCATCGACGACCCCGAGATCCAGCGACCGCCTGGTCGGCATCCTCGACGGGGCGCTCCTCGACCAGGCCAATGCTGGGAGTTGCAGCCCGACGGGGGCTGGCGGCGACTCTCGCCGGCCGGAACGCCGGCCGACCTGGCGTTCAACCTGCAGGATCACTTCCAAATGCAGGCCCTCGAATCCCTCCGGCACTCGCCGCGACGCGATCCGGACGCGAGGCCTCGGGCCTGGCCGCCTCGACGTCGGTCTCCGGTGTCCGAGTCCCGTCCGCGGCCCGGTCGCCGGAGCGCTAGCCGGCTCGGGACGCCACTCCCGGTGCCGGCTGCGGCCGGCGCCCTCCGGCCGCCGGCTGGCGCCATCGGCGGCGGCCGTGGTGCCGGCCCGGCGACCGGGAGCCCTCGGCGCTCGTCTGGCCGGTCGCTCCCGGCACTCGGGCGGTCGGCGCCGGTCGGCCGACCGGCCCGCCGGCGGCGGAGCTCGCTGCGGCGGTGGACGAAGTCGCTGGAGCTTCCGGTAGGTGGGTCGCCGCTCGAACTCGAGCGAGGCGTAGGCCAGGCCCCCGAAGGGGATGGGCAGCCAGAAGTTGACGGCCCGGTAGGCCAGGACGGCCGAGAGGGCCTGTCCGGCGGTGGGGCCGAACCCGGTGATCATCGACACCAGGACGAACTCCACCACCCCCAGGCCGCCGGGGGTGATGGGGATGGCGGCCAGGATGTTGGCCAGCCCGTAGGCCATGAGCAGGTCGACCGGGGAGATGAAGTGGCTGAAGGCGGCCACGAACACCCACAGCGAGGCCGCGTCGAGCAGCCAGTTGGCCGCCGCCCACCCGATGGCCCGCCGGGTCAGGGAGCGGTTCTCCATGAGCAGCGCGCGAACCGGTCGGCCAGCTGCTCGACCAGGGCGGTGGTCCGGTCGGCGTCGAGGAACCGGATCCGGCCCGCCACCCGCCGGATGACCCGGCTGGCCCGCTCCTGGCCCCGGGTCAGCAGGTAGAAGAGGCCGCCGAAGGCCCCGAGCAGGACCACGCCGACCCCGGCGGCCACGATGACCAGGATGGACGCCGACTGCGACTGGCCCGCCGTGGTGGCTGGACGGGACGTGGAACCCGTGGGTGACGAGGAACGCCACCAGCGAGCACCAGAACATGACGTTCAGCACCACGGCCGAGCCGATGCCCTGGGTGCCGAGGGCGAAGCCGGCGTCGGAGCCGCTCACGCCGGACTGGGTGAGGAGCCGGTAGCCGAGCGCCGCCCCCGGGGCGGTGCCGCCGGGGGAGACGTGGCGAGAGGGCCAGCGTGGACATGTTGATGCGGAACAGGCGGAACCGGCGGGGGCCGTCGCTCGGGAGGACGGCGTGGGTGAGCTGGGTGTAGGCGGCCAGGGCGCCGATCTCCAGCAGGACGCCGAGGGCCAGGTAGCCGAGGTTGATGTGGGCCAGCGAGTTGACCTCGGCCCGGTGGCTGGCCAGCAGGGGCAGGGCCACGTAGAAGATGAACAGGAAGACCAGCACGGTGCCGACGCTGAGCCGGACCTCGCGCCGGACGAAGGGCCCCCGGTGCCACCACCGCCGGCGCGGCGGCGACGTCCACGTGCTGCCTGCTCGCCCGCCATCCCCTTCATGTTGGCACGACCGGTACCCCTGGACCTGACATGCTGGCTGGGTGACAGACCCGGTCGACGGACGACAGCAGAGGGCTCCGTCGGAGCCCCTGTGCGGGTCAACTCCGGGCCCGGTCCCGGACGTGAACACGGGCAACGGCGACCCCGGCGACCGGCAGCCGGCTGAGCCGCGTCACCGCACCGCGAGCCGACCACGGTGATCAACGAGACCCCGGCCGAGCGGCTCGACCGCGAGGTCGGGCCCGAGGCGCCCCGGCGGGATCGCCTGTTCGCCGCGGCCTCGGCCAAGGGCGTGCCCCTGCGGACCATCCTGACCGTCGACGCCGTGGTCATCGCCACCTGGGTCGCCTACCGTCTGCTCGGCCGGCTCCGCGAGGTGATCCTGTGGATCCTGATCGCCGCCTTCATCGCCCTGGTGCTCAATCCCGTCGGTCAACTTCCTCCAGCGTCACCGGCCTCCGGCGGGGCACGGCGGTCGGCGTGGTCATGGCCGGTGGCCGTGCTCGTGTTCCTCGGCCTGCTCGGCCTGCTCGGCTACCCGCTGGTCAACTCCCTGACCCACGTGGCCGGGCGCCTGCCGACCATGGTCGACCAGGTGGAGAAGGGCCACGGCTGGCTGGCCCACACCCTCCAGAAGTTCCACCTCCTGTCCTGGGTGCAGAAGAACGCGCCCAAGCTCAAGACGGCCGCCGACAACCTGGCCAAGCCGGCCCTCAGTGGCACCAACCTGGCGAAGGCGGTGGCCTCCACCATCCTGGCCGTCACCACCATCGGCTTCCTGACCCTGTTCATGCTGCTGGAGGCGCCCAAGCTCCGGCAGGGCGTTCCTCGGGACCATGCGGCCCGACCGGCGCCAGACCAGTCGAGGACGTCGCCCACCGGGTGTCCCGCTCGGTCACCTCCTACGTGCTCGGGCACCATCGCCCTCTCCGTGCTCTTCGGGGTGGTGGTGCTGATCACCCTGCTCATCCTCGGGGTGCCCTTCGCCCTCATCATCGGCCTGTGGGTGGCCCTGGTGGCCATGATCCCCCTGGTCGGCGGGCTGATCGCCGGCGTCCCCAGCGTCCTCATCGCCTTCCTCCACTCGCCCACGGCCGGCGTGGTCATGGCCATCGTGTTCGTCGGGTTCCAGCTGGTGGAGAACCACTTCCTCTACCCGGTGGTCATGAGCCGGACCGTCCGGATGAACCCCCTGTGGGTGCTGCTGGCCGTGCTGGTCGGCGCCAACCTGGGCGGGCGTGTTCGGCTCGACCCTCGGGGCGCCTGACCGGGGCCCTGGTGGCCATCCCGGTGGGCGGGGCCATCCAGGTCATCTCCCGGGAGATCTGGCAGCGCACCCGGGCCACCGGCGAGCCCCGGTCGGCGCCGCCGGGATCGGCCCACCGGGTCGGCCGGGCCGCAGCTGAGGCCCCGGGATGCACGGGGTCGGACGCAGGACCGGTCTCGTAAGCTGGCGCCATGAACGTGCTGGTGGTCCTGCCCACCTACAACGAGTCGGAGAACATCGACCGCGTGCTCCGGCGGATCCGGGACGGCCCTGCCCGACGCCACCGTGCTGGTCGTCGACGACGGCAGCCCCGACGGCACCGCCGACATCGCCGAGACCCTGGGCAAGGAGCTCGGGGGCATCGAGCTGCTGCGCCGCCACGGCAAGTCCGGGCTCGGCAGCGCCTACCGGGCCGGGTTCCGCTGGGGGCTCGACCGCGGGTTCGACGCCTGCGTGGAGATGGACGCCGACCTGTCCCACGAGCCCGAGGCCCTGCCCGGGCTGGTGGCGCCCTGTCCGACGGTGCGAGCTGGCCGTGGGGTCCCGGTACGTCGCCGGCGGGGTCATCCCCAACTGGGCCTGGCACCGCCGCCTGCTGTCCCGGGGCGGCAACGTCTACGCCTCGGCGCTGCTCGGCCTGGGCGTGGCCGACTCGACGTCGGGGTTCCGGGCCTACGCGGCGTCGATCCTCCGGCGCATCGACCTCGACCGAGATCCGGGCCGACGGCTACGGGTTCCAGATCGAGATGACCTACCGAGGCCAAGCGGGCCGGGGCCGCGGTGGTGGAGGTGCCCATCCGGTTCGTCGACCGGGTGGAGGGCGAGTCGAAGATGTCCACGTTCATCGTGGTCGAGGCCCTGGGTCTGGTGACCTGGTGGGGGCTCCAGCGCCTGGTCGGGGGCCGTGAGGCCCGGCCGCAGCACCGTCCGCGGCATGAGTGGCCGCCGTGACGCGGGCACGGCGCATCCTGGTCGTCGACGACGAGCCCTACATCATCGACGTGGTCACCGCGGCCCTGCGCTTCGAGGGCTTCGCCACCGACGACGCCGCCACCGGCGGCGAGGCGCTGGACAAGGCCCGGGCGGCGACAGTGCGACCTGTTCGTGCTGGACGTGATGCTGCCCGGACATCGACGGGTTCGAGGTGTGCCGCGGCTGCAGACCGAGCACGTCCTGACCCCGGTCCTGTTCCTCACCGCCCGGGACGCCACCGCCGACAAGCTGACCGGTCTGGCCCACGGCGACGACTACGTGACCAAGCCGTTCAGCATCGACGAGCTGGTGGCCCGGATCCGGGCCGTCCTGCGCCGGGCCGGCCTCGAGGACTTCCCCGAGCGGGACCGGCTCCAGCTTCAGCGACCTGGTCATCGACCTCGGGCACCCACGAGGTCTGGCGCGGCGACCACCTCATCGACCTCACCGCCACCGAGTTCAAGCTGCTCCACTTCCTGCTGCGCAATCCCCGCCAGGTGCTGTCCAAGGCCCAGATCCTCGACGCCGTGTGGCACGAAGCTTCGTCGGCGACTCCAACATCGTGGAGATCTACATCTCCTACCTCCGCAAGAAGGTCGACTGCTTCGACCCGCCGCTGATCCACACCATCCGGCGGGTGGGCTACACCTGCGCGAACCCCGCCCATGAGGCTCCGGCGCCGGCTGGTCGCCACCATGATCGATCCTGGTGGCCCTGGGACTGGCCGCCCTGGACATCATCACCCTCACCTCGCTGCACTCCTACCTCTACGGACGGGTCGACGACCAGCTCACCACGGCCAGCCGTCAGATCGGCCACCTTCGTCGACCGGGCCGACCGACCGCGGCTTCACCGTCACCCCGGCCGCCATCAGCACCCACGTCGGCCCCGACATCTACGTCGAGCTCATCGACTCCGACGGCACCCACCGGTGGTCCCCGCCCGTCGCGACACCCAGGTCCAGCGCCGACCCCGCTCCGGCCCTGCCGTCGCCCCTGCCCCCTGCACCGGTCACCGACGACGGTCCCGGCCCTGACCAACGACCACGCCTACCGCCCGAGCTCGGACTCGGTCAACGTGCCGCGTCCGCGGCGGGCACGGACCCGCAGTACCGGCTGCAGGCCGTCCTCGCTGCCCGGGCGGACCCTGATCGTGGCCACCAGTCTCTGACCACGGTCAACGCCACCCTCGACTTCCCTCCGGACCATCGAGTTGGCCGTCTCGCTCGGCCTGCTGGCCGCCCTGCTCATCCTGATGACACTGCTCGATCCGTCAGGGCCTCCGTCCCCTCGAGGACATGGCCAAGGAGGCCGACGCCATCGCCGCCGGTGACCTGACCCGCCGGGTGCAGCCCACCGAGGGCGACGGGGAGATCGCCCGACTGGGCCGGGCCCTCAACGGCATGCTGGACCAGATCGAGACGGCATTCGCCCAGCGGGCCCTGTCCGAGGACCGCCTGCGGAGCTTCCTGGCCGACGCCTCCCACGAGCTGCGCACCCCGCTCACCTCGATCCGGGGCTACGCCGAGCTGCTCCAAAAGGACGCCCTGGTGAACGAGCCGGCCCGGGACCGGGCCCTGTCCCGGATCGAGAAGGAGGCGGCCCGGATGGGGGTGCTGGTGGGCGATCTGGCCGTCCTGGCCCGGGAGGGGGAGGGCCCCGAGCCGGCCCGGCACCGGGTGGACCTCGCGGCGGTGGCGGCCGAGGCGGTGGCCGACGCCCGAGACCCTCGACGCCGACCCGGCCCATCGAGCTCACGCGCCGACCACGGCGAGGTCCCGGTGGCCGGTGACGACGCCCGGCTCGGGCAGATGATCCACAACCTGTTGGGCAACGCCCTGGCCCACACGCCCGACGGGCACCCCGGTGGAGGTCGGGGTGGCGGTCCACGGCGACCGACGGCCGTGCTCCAGGTGCGCGACCACGGCCCGGGGATGACCGCCGAGCAGGCCAGCCACGTCTTCGACCGCTTCTACCGGGGCGACGCCGAGCGCCTCGACGGCGGATCCGGGCTGGGCCTGTTCATCGTGGCCAGCCTGGCCCGGACCTTCGGGGGCGGGCCACGGTGGACACCGAGCGTCGGGCGAGGGGGCCACGTTCGAGGTGGTGCTCCCGGTCTACGGCCACGGCACGCCGGCGAACGGAGGGGGAACCGGTCGACGGATGCTCTGGCCACCATTGACCGGGGGAGCGGCCCGCCGGTCGTGCTCCTGCACGGGCAGCCCGGCTCGGGAGCGTCCTGGGACCCGGTCACCGGCTGCTGGAGCCCGACTTCCGGGTGCTGGCCCCCGACCGCCCCGGCTACGGGGCCTCGCCCGGCGAGGCCCGCGGCCTGGCCGGCAACGCCGACCTGGTCGCCGAGTTCATCGAGGAGCGGGGGGCGGCCCCGGCCACCGTCGTGGCCCACAGCTGGTCCGGCGGGGCGGCCGTCCTGCTGGCGGTCCGCCGTCCCGACCGTGGTCCGCAGCCTGGTGCTGGTCGGGGCGGCCTGCACCCCCGACTGCCTCAACGCCCTCGACCGCTGGCTGACCGTGCCCGTGGTCGGCGATGCCCTGACCGTGGTCGGCCTGGCCGGGCATCGGCGGCGTGCTCCCCCGCCTCCGGCCCTGCGCGCCGGTACGTCCCCGACCCGCTACCGGCCGCAGGTGGAGACCGCCCTTCCCGACCGGGGGGTCACCGGGGGCGACCGCGGGGCCCTCGGGCCGGCACCGGCGGACCTTCATGATCGAGCAGCGGGCCCTCATCGACGAGCTGCCCGGAGGTGACCGCGGCCCTCGGATCGATCTCGCGCTCCCGGTCGACGTGGTGGCCGGTCGATGGGATCTGGTGGTCCCGCCCCGGGCCGCGGTCGACCCTGGCCCGGGCCATCCCCGGGGCCCAGCTGACGATGCTGCCCCGGGCCGGCCACTTCGTGGCCCGGGACGCCCCCGAGGCCCTGGCCGCAGGTGGTCCGCCGGTCGCCGGGCCGGTCAGGACCCGGCCGTCGGGGCGAGGCCGGGGGAACCGACCCTCCGGTCAGCTGGCCAGCCCACCGCGCGGGCCGCGGCTGGTCGCCGGTGGAGAACGGCAGCCCCGGGGCCAGGGCGTCGAACGACCGCGGTCAGCTTGAGGTTGGTCTCGACCAGCTCGCTGTCGGGGTCGGAGCCCTCCACGATGCCCACGCCGGCCGCCAACCGGGCCGATCGGTCCTCGACCGTCATGGCCCGGATCCCCAGCATCCAGCATCCCGTCGCCCCGGCCGTCGACGTAGCCCACCGGACCGGCGTAGTGACCCCGGGCGTCGGGCTCGAGTCGGTGGATGAGGGCCAGGGCGGTCGCGGGCCGGCACCCCGCCCACCGCCGGCGTGGGATGGAGGGCCGGCCACGAGCTCGAGGGCGGTCGGGGCCGCGCCGTCCGGCCGCCGCGGCCAGCGTCCCGGTGATGGCGGTGCCCAGATGGGTGATGGTTGTGGAGGTGGACCAGGTCGGGATGGTCGGGAACCGTCGAGCTCGGCGCAGAGCGGGGCGAGGGCCTCCGTCGATCGCCTCGACCACCAGGCGGTGCTCGTCGCCGTCCTTGGCCGAGGCCGAGCAGCTCGCCGGGCAGGCGTCCCGCTGACTCGGCCGGACCGCCCGGTGGTCCCGGCCAGCGGCCGGCTCCGGACCTGGGGCCCGGTCCGTTCCACCAGCAGCTCGGGGCTGGCCCCGACGAACTGGCCGTCGGGGGTGGGCACGGAGAACACCGTGCAGTTGGGCTCGAGCCGGTGCCACCGCCGGAGCAGGTCGGCGACGTCGATGGCGTGCGCCCATGGTCACGTCGACCTGACGGGCCAGCACCACCTTGGCCACCTCGCCCGCGGTCGATGGCGCCGAGCGGCCTCGGCCACCATGGCCCGGAAGCCGGCGTCGGACGGATCGGGGGATGACGCGGGGCGGCCGGCACCGCCGAGGCTCCGGTCCTCGGTCCCGGCAGCGGCCCGGCTCACCGTCCGTCCACCGGTGCGGCGGCCGCCCGGATGAGCCAGGACCGCAGTGCCGGTCCGGGTCCCGAGCGGCATCCCGTGACGGTCGGCGCCGACCACGGTGACCCACTCTCGCCCGTCACCGTCCGCGACCGTAGAGCAGCTCGGGGACCACCAGGGTGGCCCGGGCCGACCGGTCGAAGGGCAGCGCCCCGAAGGCCGACCACCGCCGCTGGAGCCCGGTGGCGTACGCGGTCGGCCGCACTCGACTGGTCGGCCAGACGTCGTCCCGGTGGCGATGGCCGGCCGAGGCCCCGGCCGGTCGGAGCGTCCAGTCGTCCAGTCCCCGGGGCAGGTCGATGGTGAGCGCGACCCCGAGGCCCACCCGGATCCGCCGGCCCGGAGCTGGAAGACGATGCCGTCCGGTCCGGCCAGGGCGAACGGGTCGATGGCCGGGCCCGGATCGAGGGGGACGCCGCACGGCGCGTCGGACGGCCGGCGTCCGGTCCGGTCACGGCACGTCGCCCGTCCGGGTGGCGGTGATGAGCTGGCTCAGGCCACCCGACAGCGGCCGGTGGTTGACCGCCGAGAATCCGGCCGTCGACGAGCATGGCCCGCAGCTCGGCGGTCGGCGGGCAGGTAGGCGGTCGACCGGGGGAGGTAGCGGTAGGCGGCCCGGTCGGAGACCAGGCCACCGATGACCGGGACGACCCGGCGGAACCAGATCCGGTGCCCGACCAGCAGCGGCGCCGCCGTCGGGCTCGGCCACCTCGAGCAGGCTGATCCGCCCGCCGGGCCGGACCACCCGGCCGAGCTCGTCGAACACCGCCCGCGAGTTCGGTGAAGTTGCGGAGGGCGTAGCCGCAGGTGATCCCGTCCACCGAGCCGGTGGCCAGCGGGCAGCGCGGCGCCGTCGGCCTGGGCCAGGGGGCGGCCGGCGCGGTTGGCCGCCAGCATCCCCCACGACAGGTCCATCCCGAGGGGCGCCAGTCCGGCCGACGGCGAGGATGGTCGAGGAAGTCGCCGGTCCCACAGGCCAGGTCGAGGACGCGCGGCCCCGGCCGGCAGTCCGAGGGCCCGGGTCGACTGCCTCCGCCACCGGATGTCGAGGCCGAAGGTCATCAGCCGGTTGACCAGGTCGTAGCGCGGGGCGATGGCGTCGAACATCGAACGGACCAGTTCGGTCTTCTCGGGGCCGGTGGGGAGGTCGGCCTCGGCGGCCCGCGCGGCGAGGTCGAGGCGGGGTCGCGTGGCGCCGATCGTCGGCGGCCGGTGACGCGTGGCGGGACACCGGGCGGCGCCGTCGCGGACGGTGGGACCGTCATCCGGCGAGCGGGCCGCGACGGGCCACCGGTCGCCGCTCGACCGCCGATCGGTCCCAGATGGCCCGCCGCTCCTCGTCGGATGCCGACCTGTTCGACGTGGTCGAGGGCCACCTTCACGAGCGCCCGGGTGAAGTGGTGCCCGACCAGGGTGTTCACCGCCGGGAGGAGCTCCGCGTAGGCCCGGAGCAGGCGATCGATCGTCGGGGACCCGTCCTCGTCCGCTCCGGACGCCGGGTCGGACGCCGGCCCGGTCCGGGCCGGTGCGCCCTGGCGGAGCGGGCCCCGCACGTGGGTGGAGAACAGGCCACCGCCTCCCCGGCCACCGCCTCGGTGGCCTCGTGGTGGCGGCGGGCCAGGTCGAGCAGGGCCGAGCAGCGGGATGCCCCACTCCAGCAGCAGCAGCCCGGCCCGGGCCGCGGCCACGTCCTCGGCTCGGTGTAGCGGTCCTGGCCGCCGACCCGGCGGGGGATGAGCAGCCCCTCGGCCTCGACCGCCTTGAGCAGGGCCAGGGGGACACCGGTCTCGGCGGCGAGCTCGGCGATGGTGAACAGCCGGTCCTCCGGACCCGTCCCGACCCGGCGACCGGGGTCGGCTCGGTCCGTCCCCGTGGCCGGATCGGCCGGCGCGTGGCCGACCTCGGCGCCCGGCGTCGGTCCGCCAGCCCGGACAGCTCGCCGAGGAGCGCCTCGTCGGCGGCGTCGAGTTCGCCCGTGACCAGCCGGACGATGGTGGCCAGGGTGAACCCCCGCTGCTGCAGGGACCGGATCCGGGCCAGCCGCTCGAGGTGGCCGTCGTCGTACCAGGCCACCCGGCCCTCGCGTCGGGGGGGATCGAGCAGGCCCTTGCTCTGGTAGTAGCGGATGGTGTCGACGGCCACGCCGGACCGCACCGACAGCTGTTCGACCCGCATCTCCATGCCGCCCACTCTAGGAGTAATCACTCACACTGTTCGAGCGCGTCCGTGGCCTGGCCACGACGGCCGGCCGGCTCGACCGGCCGGTGGCCGGCACGAGTCAGGTCGCGCTCAGGAGAAGTAGCGGTAGACCACCTGGGCCACGCAGCTGGGCTTGGTCGAGCCCTCGGTCTCGAAGGTCATGTCCATGACCACCTGGACCCCGCCGTTGACGTCCTCGACCTCGGCCACCGGGACCCCGAGGCGGAGATTGCTGCCGACCGGGACCGGGGCGGGGAACCGGACCTTGTTGCAGCCGTAGTTGACGCCCATGGAGGCGCCTTCCACCACCAGCACCTCGCCCAGGAACACCGGCGCCAGGGAGAGGGTCAGGTAGCCGTGGGCGATGGCGGTGCCGAACGGTCCGCTCTTGGCCCGCTCGGGGTCCACGTGGATCCACTGGTGGTCGCCGGTGGCGTCGGCGAACAGGTTGATCTGGTCCTGGTCGATCCGGTGCCACTCGCTGTAGCCCAGATGCTGTCCCGACCAGATCGCTGAATTATTCGATGCCGTGCACGGTGGTTGCCATGGCCCAGACTGTACGGGAGTCGGCGGCGCCGGGCCACCGACGGTGGCGGCAGCGGACGCACCCGCCGGGTGAGGTCATCCTTCCTCGCAAGATCAGCGCCTCCTTAGCGGGTACCTGTCGGTACGCTGCTGGCCATGGACATCGGGTCACAGCCACCGGAACCTGCAGGGCGGCGGGGCCGCGGGCCGCCGTCTTCGGTGTCAGCGACGGACTGGTGTCCAATGTCGCCCTGATCCTGGGCATGGCCGGCGCCCATGCCTCGGCCGGCGCGGTCCGCCTGGCCGGTATCGCCGGCCTCATCGCCGGCTCGTTCTCGATGGCGGCCGGCGAGTACGTCTCCATGCGGGCCCAGTCCGAGCTCATGCTGCGGGAGCTCGACGTCGAACGCCAGGCCATCCGCCACGACCCCGAGATCGAGCGACGCGAGCTGGCCGCCATCTACGAGAGCCGGGGCCTCGACGCCGACATGGCCGACGAGCTCTCGGCCAAGATGATGCGCGACCCCGAGCTCGCCCTCGAGACCCACGCCCGCGAGGAGCTCGGCATCGATCCCGGCCGAGACGGGCAACCCGTTGCAGGCGGCGGCTCCTCGTTCGTGATGTTCGCCCTCGGGGCCCTCCTCCCGCTGCTGCCGTGGCTGTTCACCTCGGGCACCGCCGCCACCCTGTGGTCGGTGGCGCTCGGCGCCGTGGGCGCCTTCACCGTCGGGGCGGCCCTGGCCCACTTCACCGGCCGGTCGTGGCTGTGGTCGGCCAACCGACAGCTGCTCATCTCGGGCGTCGCCGCCGCCGTCACCTACTCGATCGGGCACCTGGTCGGGTTCGCGGCTGACCGCCTGGTGCCCGGGCGGTGACGGCCGACGGCCACCGGTTCCGGGTTCGTCAGGCCGGGTCGACGGTCCCAGGTAGGCGCGGTCGACGTGGTCCGCGGCGAAGCCCATCGACCGGTACATCGACACCGCCGCCTCGTTGTCGGCGTCGACGTAGAGCATGCCCGACGGTGAGGCCCTGCGCCGGCCAGCCAGTCCAGTCCGGCCACGGGTGAGGGCCGCGACCCCAGCCCCGGCCGTGGAAGTCGGGGTCGACGCCGATCACGTAGATCTCGCCCATCGGGGGATCGGTGTCGCGCGTGGATCTTCGTCCAGCACGATCCGGCCAGCCGGCCCTCGCTCTCGAGCACGCAGCAGCCCCTCCGGGTCGAACCACGGCTCCTGCTCCCGCTCCAACAGGGTGGCCAGATCCCAGTGGCCCTGCTCGGGATGGGCGGCGAAGGCCCGGTTGTTGGTGGCCAGCCAGGCGTGCCTCGTCGACGCCCGGGACGGAAGGCCCGGGTCTCGATGGTCGGTGACGGCCCGGTGGAGCGACGGGGGCGGGGAGCGGCAGCGGACAGCGCATCTGGATGAGCGTCTCGCTCGGTCACGAAGCCGTGGGAACCGGCCCGGGCGTCGTCGGAGGCACCGGCCTTGGCCACCCACAGCCGGAGGCTGCCGCCACCCTTGCGGGCCACGAACTCGACCACTGCGTCCAAGAGGGCGTCGGCGACGGGATCGTCCCCGAGGTCAACCTCCCCACCGGTGAGGCCGACCCGGGAGCGACCACCAGTTCGACGGCGTACTGGTGCCGCGGCCCGGTCGCCGGTGAGGTGGGCGTAGCCGAGCAGGCTCGCCTCCGTCGGTGGCCCTCGCCACCACGCGCGACCGTCTCCTCCGGCGCCACCGGACCGGGGGCCGGGCGGGCCAGAGCGATCGAGCTCCATGCGCTTGTGCTCGCTCAGGGCCCGATGACCGAGGGTGGCGGTGACGTGGTCGACCAGTTCGGTGATCTCTTCGACCGACTCCCGATCAGGTGGTGCCATCACGGCCAGCTCGGAGGGCTCCATGCCGACGAACGTACCTGTATTCTGCCGTCCATGGCCCGGCCCCGCACTCCGTCGGGACGGGCCCGGACCACCAACGAGCGGTTGGCGGTCGAGTACCCCGGTTCGGCCGAGGATCTGTGCGCCCTCGACCACTCGGACCCGTTCCAGCTTCTGGTGGCCACCATCCTCTCGGCCCAGTGCACCGACGCCAGGGTCAACATGACCACCCCGGCGCTGTTCGCCCGCTATCCGGATGCCGCCTCATTGGCCGGGGCCGACCTGGATCGACATCGAGGAGCTGATCCGCTCGACCGGCTTCTTCCGGGCCAAGGCCCGCAGCCTGGTCGGGATGGCCGAGGCGGTGACCACCCGGTTCGGTGGGACCGTCCCCTCCCGGATGGAGGATCTGGTCACGCTGCCCGGCGTCGGCCGCAAGACCGCCAACGTGGTCCGGAGTGTGGCCTTCGGGCTACCGGGACTCCCGGTCGACACCCATGTACAGCGCCTGTCGCGCCGGCTCGGCCTCACCGAGGAGACCGACCCGGTCAAGGTGGAGATGGCGCTGAACCCCATGGTGCCGGCCGACCAGCGGGGCGCCTTCAGCCTTCGACTGATCCTGCACGGTCGGGCCACCTGCACGGCCCGGGCGCCGCGCTGCCCCACCTGTGTGTTGGCCGACTTCTGCCCGTCGGCCCCCTGATCCACCCGACGGTCGGTCAGGTGCCACCCTGACGAGTCAGGCAGGATGAGGAGTCTCGGGGTGGATCCTGGCGGCGTACCCGCGGCCCCTGGGAGGTGTTACCGGAGAGTCATCTCGTCCTGTCCGAAAAAGTCTCGCTCCACCTGGACTTTTGGAGAGGGAGAGCAAAGGGACCGTTCTCCCTACGGAAATTTTCGGGGCTCCTGACTGGCGTTCCGCGCAAAAACGTGGTGTTCTAGAGGTCTCGGAACCGGTTCCCGCCAATCGGTTCCGCATAGCGGTGTTCGGGATCCGCCGCCCGACCCGCTCGCGCGAAGGCACCCTTCGGGGTGCCTTCGCCGCGTCCAGGCCCCAGGGTGGACCGGGCCGCCCCCGCTGACCCGTCTCGGGGTAACGGCGGAGGTCGATTGGCAGGAAGCCGCACCCGAAATCCGCCGGCGTTCCGGCGGTCAACGCCGAGCCAGCGTGAGCGACAAGCGGGCCAGGCGCCGATTGGCGCTGGACAAGGCGCGCTCGATGGCGAACAGCTCTCGTGCCGTCTCCTCGTCCTCGGACTGGTCGGCAGCGTCGGCATGGGCGGTCACCCGCCGGGACAGGTCGTCGAGGGCGGTGGCGATGGAGGACAGTTCGGCTGCGCTGGCGGGCATGCACCGATCATGGCACCCGGCGGTGGGGCGCGATGACGACGGCCACCGGTGCGAGGGGCCGGGGCTCGGTCGGCGTTCCGGTAGCATCGACTGGCTATGGCTCTGCGTCGCCTGGACCTCCGCGGCTTTACCGGCAGCCGTCGCCAGCTGCGCGACGCCCTGCCCGGTCCGGTGGACGAACAGGACCGGTCCTCGGATGCGGTGGCGGACATCATCGCCCAGGTGCGGGCCGACGGCGACGCCGCCCTACGACGACTGACCGAGCAGTTCGACGGGATCGGGTTGGACGAGCTACGGGTTCCGATATCGGAGATCCAGGCCGCGCTGTCCCGCGTTCCCGACCGAGCTCCTGGACGCCCTCGACATCGCCCACGATCGCATCCTCGAGTACCACGCCCACGAGGCCGCCGGCGAGGTGGCGGAGTTCGAGTCGGGCGGGATCACCGTGCGCGAGCTGGTGCGACCGGTGGCCCGGGCCGGCTGCTACGCACCCGGGGGGAGGGCCCGCTATCCCTCCACCGTGCTGATGTGCGCCGTCCCGGCCCACGTGGCCGGGGTGAAGGAGATCGTCCTGTGCGTACCGCCGGGCCCCGACGGTCGGGTGGACGACGCCACGTTGGCGGCGGCGGCCATCGCCGGTTGCCACGAGGTGTACCGGGTGGGTGGGGCCCAGGCCATCGCCGCCCTGGCCTACGGGACCGAGTCGATCGAGCCGGTCGACGTCATCGTCGGCCCCGGCAACCGCTATGTGGCCGAGGCCAAGCGTCAGGTGTCCGGGGTGGTCGGGGTGGCCTCCGCCTTCGCCGGCCCCTCGGAGGTGGTGGTGATGGCCGGCCCCGACACCCCCGTCGAGCTGGCCGCCATCGATCTGGTGGTCCAGGCCGAGCACGGGCCGGACGGGCTGGCCTGGCTGGTCACCTGGTCCGAGGCGGTGGCCGACGCGGTCACGGCCGAGGTGGACCGGATCGTGGCGGACTCGCCACGCCGCGCCGATCTCGAGGCCACACTCGATGGTGGCGGCTATGCCGTCGTCGTCGACGGGCCCGAGCAGGCCTGCGAGGTCGCCAACGTCGTGGCTCCCGAGCACCTGGAGCTGCTGGTCGACGAGGCCGAGTCCTTGCTCGGCTCCATCACGTCGGCCGGCGCCGTGTTCCTCGGGGCGAGCTCACCGGCCAGCATCGGCGACTACCTGGCCGGTCCCAACCATGTGCTGCCGACCAACCGGACCGCCCGCTTCGCCAGTGCCCTGCGGGTCGACGACTTCCGGAAGCACATCCACGCGGTGACGGTGAGCGAGAAGGCCCTCGAGGTCCTCGGGCCACACGTGGTGGCCCTGGCCGAGACGGAAGGACTCACCGCCCACGCCGACTCGGTTCGACGACGATGGCCCGGCTAGACGGGACCGGGGAGATCCCCGGAGACCGGCCCGGTGGGAGCCTGCCGCCGGTCCGGCCCGACCTGGTCGAGCCTGGACGGCTACCACTCGGCCCAGGTCGAGGTGGAGGTGCGCCTCAACACCAATGAGTCACCGTTGGCGCCGCCGCCGGCGTGGCTGGAAGCGTTTCGCGCCGGTCTGGCCGACATCGACTTCAACCGCTATCCCGACCGCGAGGCGGTGGCCCTGCGCCGGTCGCTGGCCGACGCCCACGGCGTGGACCAGGCCCGGATCTTCTGTGCCAACGGCTCCAACGAGGTCCTCCAGTCCCTTCTGTTGGCCTACGGCGGACCCGGTCGTTCGGTGGCGCTGTTCGAGCCGACGTACACGCTCCACGGCCACATCGCCCGCATCACCGGTACCGCGGTGACGGCCGGTCGGCGCACCGACGACTTCCGGCTCGATCTCGACGAGGTCAAGCGGGTGGTCGAGACGGCAGACCCGGTGATCACGTTTCTGGCCTCGCCCAACAACCCGACCGGTCGGGCCGAACCGGCCGAGGTGGTCGAGGCGGTACTGTCCCTCGCCCCCGGCCTGGTGGTGGTGGACGAGGCCTACGGCCAGTTCGCTCCGTCGTCCGCCCTCGACCTGTTGACGGCGGGGGGACCCCGGGCCGAACGGGTGGCGGTGGTGCGGACGTTCTCGAAGACCTGGTCGATGGCCGGGGTACGCCTCGGCTACCTGGTGGCCGACCCCGAGGTGGTGCGGGCCTGCGAGATGGTGGCCCTGCCCTACCACCTCGACTCGACCAAGCAGCTGGCCGGACGCCTGGCCCTCCGGTTCGTCGAGGAGATGGAGACCCGGGTGGCCATGATCAAAGAGGAGCGGGGACGCATGGCCGCCGCCTTGGCCGACCTGCCGGTGGAGACGTGGCCCTCGGACGCCAACTTCATCCTCTTCCGGCCCACCACCAAAGAGGCCAAGGCGGTGTGGTCGGATCTCCTCGACACCTCCGTCCTCGTGCGAGACTGTTCGGAGTGGCCGGGCCTGGCCGGGTGTCTCCGGGTCACCGTGGGGCTACCCGGCGAGAACGACCGGTTCCTCACTGCCCTCAGCGAAAGCCTCCGATGACCGCAACCGCCCCGTCGCCACCCACCCCCCGGACCGCCGCCACCGGACGCGCCACCAAGGAGACGTCCATCGACGTATCCGTCGACATCGACGGGAACGGCTCGACCGACGTCACCACCGGTCTGCCGTTCTTCGACCACATGATCAGCCAGCTGGGCAAGCACGGCGGCTTCGATCTGGTCGTGCACGCCCGGGGCGACCTCGACGTCGACGCCCACCACACGGTCGAGGACGTGGGGATCACCGTGGGCGAGGCCGTGGCCGAAGCCCTGGGGGACAAAGCCGGGGTCCGCCGGTTCGGCTCGGTGGCCATCCCGCTCGACGAGGCGTTGGTCGAAGTGGCGCTCGACCTGTCCGGCCGCCCGTTCCTCGCCTACGAGCTCGAGTTCGCGCCCGACACCAATCCGCTGGGAACGCCACCGTTCGACCCCCAGCTGGCCGAGGAGTTCTGGCGGGCGTTCGTCACGTCGGCCGGAATCACCTTGCACATCAGCCTCCGCCGGGGCAAGAACACCCACCACATCCTCGAGGCGTCGTTCAAGGGGGTGGCCCGGGCCCTCAGGGACGCCGTGCGTCGCGAGGGCGGTGGCATCCCCTCGACCAAGGGCACCCTGTGATCGGCTGGCGCCGTACCACCCGAGCCCGCATCCCGACCGGTGCCGGCCGGCCCTCGGGCCGGTGATCGCCGTCCTCGACTACGGCATCGGGAACCTGCGGTCGGCGGAGAAGGCGCTGCAGTTCCTCGGGGCCGACGCCGCTCTGGTCAGTGACCCGGCCCGGGCCGCCGACGCCGACGGGGTGGTGCTGCCCGGCGTGGGGGCATTCGGTCCGTGCGTCCAGGCCCTTCGGGCCAGCGGCCTGGACGAGGTGGCCCGCTCGGCCATCGAGCGGGGGGTGCCGTTCCTCGGCATCTGCGTGGGATTCCAGCTTCTCTACGAGGGATCGGACGAGGATCCGACCGAGGCGGGCCTGGCCATCCTGCCCGGGGTGGTACGCCGTCTGGCCGACGGGGTCAAGCGGCCCCAGATGCAGTGGAACGTCCTCGACCGGATCGGTGAGGGCCACGGCCTGCTGGCGGGCGTGCCCACCCCGACCTGGGTGTACTTCGTGCACTCGTATGCGCCCCGAGGTCACCGCCGACACCACCTCCACCTGTGCCTACGGGGGAGCGGTGGCCGCATCGGCGGAACGCCGGCGACTGTGGGGAACCCAATTCCACCCCGAGAAGTCGGGGACGGTGGGGCTCCACATCCTCACCAACTTCGTCCGGTCGGTGGACGGCACCGACCTGGCGTCGGGCGCCGGGTGATGGATCTCTATCCGGCCATCGACATCCGGGACGGGGGAGCGGTCCGGCTCACCCAGGGCGATTTCGACCGGGAGACCCACTACGGCGACCCGGTGGCCCTGGCCCGGCGCTTCGCCGGGGCCGGCGCCCCATGGCTGCACGTGGTGGACCTCGACGCCGCCCGGCACGGGGCCCCGGTCAACCGGTCCCTGGTACTGGCCATCGCCGCCGCCGTGGCCGTTCCGGTCCAGGCCGGCGGAGGTGTGCGAACCGAGGACGACGTCGACCAACTGCTCGCCGGGGGGGTGCGCCGGGTGGTCCTCGGGACCGCCGCCCTCGAGGACGCCGGGCTCACCCGGACCCTGGCCGCCAGCCATCCGGGCCGGGTGGCGGTCGGCATCGACTACCGGCGCGGTCCCGACGGCCGGACCGAGGTCGCCGTGCGGGGCTGGGAGGAGTCCAGCGGTCGCACCGTGGCCGACGTGCTCGACGAGCTGGCCACGGCCGGGCTGGCCGCCGTGGTGGTGACCGCCATCGACCGGGACGGCACGCTCACCGGACCCGACATCGACGGGCTGGCCGAGGTGCTCGGCGCCACCGGGCTCCCGGTGATCGCCTCGGGGGGCGTCGGCTCGGTCTCGGATGTGGAGGCGCTGGCCGGGCTGGCCGTGCCCGTCGGGACCGACCCCGGCCCGGTCGCCGTCCGCCGGTTGTCGGGAGCCATCACCGGGAGGGCGCTCGTGGACGGACGGCTCAGCGTGGAGGAAGGGGTGGCGGCGTGCGGACAGTCCGTGTAATCCCCTGCCTCGACGTCGATGCCGGCCGGGTGGTGAAAGGGGTCCAGTTCATCGATCTCTTCGACGCCGGCGATCCGGTGGAACTGGCCACCCGCTACGACGACCAGGGGGCCGACGAGTTGGTGTTCTTGGACATCACCGCCTCGTCCGACCACCGCCGGACCATGGTGGACGTCGTGGCCCGGACGGCCGAGGCCGTGTTCATCCCGTTCACCGTGGGGGGTGGGGTGCGCTCGGTCGAGGACGCCCGCCTGCTGCTGCGGGCCGGTGCCGACAAGGTGGGCGTCAACACCGCCGCCGTCGACCGGCCCGACCTCGTGGCCGAGTTGGCCGACGAGTTCGGGTGCCAGTGCGTGGTGGTGGCGGTGGACGCCCGGCTCCGCCCGACGCCCCGGGACGGGGACGGACAGCCGGCGTGGGAAGTGTTCACCCACGGGGGGAGGACGGCCACCGGGCTCGACGCCCTCCAGTGGTGTCAGCGCTGCGCTGAGATCGGCGCCGGCGAAATCCTCCTCACATCGATGGACCGCGACGGGACCCGCGACGGGTTCGACCTGGCGTTGACGGCGGCGGTGGCCGACTCGTGCCCGGTGCCGGTGATCGCCTCGGGCGGTGTCGGCACCCTCGACCACCTGGTGGAGGGGGCGGTCCAGGGGCGGGCCGAGGCGGTGCTGGCCGCTTCCATCTTCCATCTGGGTGAGTTCACCATCGGCCAGGCCAAAGACCGCCTGACCGCGGCCGGGGTGGCGGTCCGGCCCGGGCTCGGTGGCGGGCGACCCGACCGGCCCGAATCCCCCCTGCGGTAGCCTTGTTCTGTGGCCATGACGACTTCGGAACCGCCGACGACCAGCCAGAACGGGGACAGCAGCCCGGCCAAGCTGCCTATTTCCGTGCTGGCCGACCGCGTCCTCGTCCAAATGGGACAGGCCGAAGGCGAGCGCCGGTCGCGAGCCGGGATCCTGATTCCGGCCACGGCCCAGGTGTCGCGCCGACTGACCTGGGCCGAGGCCGTGGCCGTCGGCCCCCACGTCCGGTCGGTCAAGGTCGGCGACAACGTGCTGTTCAATCCCGAGGACCGCTTCGAGGTTGAGGTCCAAGGCGACGAGTACGTGATCCTGCGGGAGCGGGATATCCATGCCGTGGCCGCCACCCGGATCGACGGCGGTACCGGGCTGTACCTCTGAGCCCTCGGTGTCACCCGAGGGCCCCGAACCATCACCGACAAACGACGCCTCCGACCGGGGGGAGCGACCATACCGCAGGGGGTACGACCCGTGAGCACGTCCGAGACCAAGACCTTCACGGCCACGCCGGTCGCATTCACCGAGGAGGAGCTGACCCTGGTCAGCTACAACCCCGACGGCCTGGTGGCCGCCATCGTGCAGGACGCCGGCGACGGTGCCGTCCTCATGTTCGCCTGGATGAACAGCGAGTCCCTGCGCCGCACCCTCGAGACCGGTCGGTCGTGGTTCTGGAGCCGGAGCCGCCAGGAGTTCTGGTGCAAGGGTGAGACCTCCGGTGACCGCCAGTACGTCCGGAGTGTGAGTTACGACTGTGACGGCGACGCCTTGTTGGTCGTGGTCGACCAGGAGGGAGGAGGGGCCTGCCACACCGGGAACCGCTCCTGTTTCTTTCGGGCCTTCGGCGACACCGTGCCGCGGTGAGGGCGTCCAGCGGGTCGGGGGAGTCGGAGTTCCGGACCCTGGCCGCCGACCACCGCATCGTGCCGGTCTGGCGGGAGCTGGTGGCCGACACCATCACTCCGGTAGCCGCCTTCCTGCAGATCGTGGGGGACGGCACCGGATTCCTGCTGGAGTCGGTCGAGGGTGGCGAGCGGTGGGGTCGCTACTCCTTCGTCGGCCGCAATCCCCTGGCCACCGTGGTCGCCCGCGGGTCCGAGGTGAGGTCGAGCGGACCACTCGACCTCGACGCCGTGACCGGGGGACGGGTGGGCGGTACCGGGGGAGTGCTGTCCGCCCTGGAGGCGATCCTCGAGACGTTCCAATCACCCGAACTGCCCGACCTGCCGCCCCTCCATGCCGGATTGGTCGGCTACCTCGGCTACGACGTGGTCCGCGAGGTCGAACACCTTCCCAACATCCCTCCCGACGACCTCGGGCAACCCGACGCCATCCTCTCGGTCATCGGTCAGCTGGCCGCCTTCGACCACTGGCGCCAACGGGTCGTCCTCATCGACAACGTGGTGATCGATCCCGGCTGGGACCCGGCCGAGCTCGGTGCCGCCCATCACGAAGCGTTGGCCCGGCTCGACCGGTTGGCCACCGACTGCTTCCAGCCGGTCGATCAGCCGGCCCGACCCCTGCCCGAGCGGGTGGCTCCTCCCTACGACGTCCACCGCACCATGTCCGACTCCCTCTACCAGGATGCGGTGCGGGCCGGAAAGGAGCACGTGACGGCGGGCGACGTGTTCCAGGTGGTGCTGTCCCAACGGTTCGACCTGGGCGCCCTCGGTGCCGATCCCTTCGACGTCTACCGGGTCCTCCGCCTGGTCAACCCGAGCCCGTACCTGTACTTCCTCCGCTTTCCCGAGGTCACCGTGGTCGGGGCGTCGCCCGAGCCCATGGTCAGGCTGCGAGACGGCACCGTGGTGTCGCGGCCGATCGCCGGATCGAGGCCCCGAGGTGACACCCCGGCCGAGGACGTCCGGCTCGAGGGCGAGCTGGTCGAGGACCCGAAGGAGGTGGCCGAGCACGTCATGTTGGTGGACCTGGCCCGCAACGACGTCGGGCGGGTGGTGTCGTTCGGGACCGAGGTGGTCGAGGAGCTGATGGTGGTGGAGCGCTACAGCCACATCATGCATCTGACGTCCCAGGTGTCGGGGAAGCTCACGCCGGGCAAGGGACCGATCGACGTCCTGCGGGCCACCCTCCCGGCCGGCACGCTGTCGGGCGCCCCCAAGGTGCGGGCCATGGAGATCATCGACGACCTCGAACCGACCAAGCGCGGGGTGTACGGAGGCGTGGTCGGGTACCTCGACTTCTCGGGCAATCTCGACACGGCCATCGCCATCCGGACCATGACGGTGGCCCCCGACGGGACCGCTTCGGTGCAGGCCGGTGCCGGCATCGTCGCCGACAGCGACCCCGCCTCCGAGAATGCCGAGTGCGCGGCCAAGGCGGCGGCGATCCTGTCGGCGGTGGCCATGGCCCGGGCCTCTGGCGACCCGGTCGGGGCCGAGACGGTGGTGGCCGGATGACCACTGTGACCGGTGACCGGGCCTCGGAGGAAGAACGACGGGCCGCCTACGCCGCCCTCCGGTCGACGGTGGCGGTCCGGGTGCTGGCCCGGGACGTGGTCGGCGTGACCGGACCCGACGCCACCTCCTATCTCCAGGGGCAGTGCAGTCAGGACGTGGCCGGCCTCGAGGTCGGCGGCACCGCCGACGCCCTCTTGTTGAGCCCACAGGGCAAGGTCGAGGTCTTCCTGCGGGTCACCAGGGTCGATGACGGGTTCATCCTCGACACCGATGAGGGTTTCGGCCCGGAGATCATCGCCAGGCTCCTTCGGTTCCGGCTGCGGGTGAAGGTCGACATCGATCCTCTGGACTGGGTGTGTGCGGCCGTTCGGGGGCCGGGGACGGCCGGCGCCGTGGTCGGCCGACCCGACCTGGTACTCCCGGTGGAGTGGCCGGGCCTGGCCGGTGCCGACCTGCTCGGCCCGGCGCCGTCCGGTGGACTGAGCCAGTGGGTCGGCGACGTGGTGCGCTGCGACCAGTCGGTCTGGGAGGCGGCCCGGATCGAGGCCGGGGTGCCGGTCAACGGGCGCGAGGTAGTCGAGGGGTCCATCGCCGCCGAGCTCGGTCTCGTCGACCGGACGGTCTCGTTCACCAAGGGCTGCTTCACCGGCCAGGAGCTGGTGGCCAGGCTCGACTCCCGGGGGTCGAACGTCGCCCGCCGTCTGTGCGGCCTGGTGGTGCCGGGACGGGAGGATGCGGTGGTACCGGTGGGAGCCACCGTCACCACCGCCGACGGGGACCACGTAGTGGGCAGTGTCTCGTCGGCGGCGTGGTCACCCGGCCGGCGGGCGGTGGTGGCCCTGGCCACCCTGCACCGACGGGTGGTCCCGCCCGAGACGGTGGTGGTCGGCTGGGAGGCCGGTGAAGACAGCCACTCGAGGTCGGCCGACGCCCTGCCCCTCCCGCTGGAGGTCTGAGCATGGACACCGAGCCGGTGTCTCCCCATGTGTCGCCGCCCGCCGACCACATCACCACTTCGTCGCGGGACCCCGAGGTCATGGCGGACAGCCTCCGCCAGTGGATGGAGGGCCGGCTGGGGCCGGAGGCGGCGCCGCGGATCAGTGAGGTGTCCAGCCCGGCCAGTAACGGGATGTCCTCGGAGACCCTGTTGTTCACGGCGACGTGGGACGAGGGGGGAGCGCCGGTCGAGCGGCGGCTGGTGGCCCGGATCGAGCCACCGGCGACCGACTACCCGATATTCGACACCTACGACCTCGATATGCAGTTCAAGGTGATGCGACTGGTCGGCCAGCACACGTCGGTTCCCGTCCCCGAGACCCTGTGGTTCGAGCCGGACGCCGCCGTCCTCGGCGGATCCTTCTTCGTGATGGCCAGGGTCGACGGGTTGGTGCCGCCCGACGTGCTTCCCTACACCTTCGCTGACAACTGGGTCTTCGACGCCGACGAGGCGGGCCGGCACACGATCCAGGAGTCGGCGGTCCGGGCCCTGGCCGGAATCCACTCCATCACCCCCGACCGCTTCGATCTCGGATTCCTCGAGCCGGACCGGCCGGGAGGAAGTTCGCTCGAACGGCTGGTGAACCACTGGAAGGAGTATGTCGCCTGGGTCGTGGGCGATGCCGGCTCGCCCCTGCTGGAAGAGTGCCTGGCCTGGTTGGACGACCGCTTCCCGGCCGATGTCGGTGGTGACGCCCTCTCGTGGGGTGACAGCCGCATCGGGAACATGATGTTCAAGGACAATGAAGTGGCTGCCGTCCTCGACTGGGAGATGGCGTCGGTGGCACCGCCGGAGATCGATCTCGGGTGGATGTGCTACCTCCATCTCTTCTTCCACGACCTGGCCACCGACCTCGGCGCCCCCGGGCTTCCGGCCATGCTCCGGCCCGTCGACGTGGCCGAGAGCTACGCCAAGGCCTCGGGTCCGGCTCCCCGCGACTTGCACCTGGTACATCGCCTTCGCCGCCGTCCGGCACGGCGCCATCATGCGCCGGGTGGCCGAGCGGGCCATCCATTTCGGAGAGGCGGAGGCGCCCGACGACATCGACGACCTCATCATGCACCGCTCCACCCTGCGGGCCATGGTCGACGGGACCTACTGGGCGACGTTGAGCCTCTGATCCGGCCGTCCTCTCCCGGCTCCGCCGGCCGCGGACTCGAGACAGCCGGCTACCGCTCACAGAACGAGGAGTCGGCGGTCAGTCCCCGCTCCGGGTACCCCCCGATGATCATGGGCTGGCAGTTGCCCCACCCGCGGGCGCCGCTGGCCGGCTCGTGGACCCTCACGAAGGTGTCGCGGATCTGGTGCAACCGGCGGGCCAGCTCGGGGTCGGCGCAGTCGTCGAGACGCTCCCCGTCCACGTGGAGCTCACCCCGCCACTCGCCGTGATGGTGACCCTGCCAACCGAAGTAGAGCCCGGCTCCCAGATGGAAGCCGGTGGCGGCCGGAACCTCCAGCTCGAATCGGCGGACCTGGCCGTCCTCGAGGGTGACGGTGACCTCCCCGCCCAGGAGCCTGCGGTTGAACGGATCGAAGGTGAGCTCGGGGCGGATGTCGGCCATCCGCTCGACCCGGCCGTCAGCGTGCTCGACCGCCCCGGTCACCGTCCGGTGGCTGTGGCCGAACCCCTGCAGATCCACCAGGTGCATGAACAGCCCCCACCTGGTCCCGTCGGGATCGGACATCAGGACCGGGCACCAGATCATCTGGAAGTCCATGGCCGAGACGGGATCGAAGGGATCCGTGTCGGTAGGCGGCGTGCCCGACGTCGTAGCGAACCCCCCAGGAGTGGTCCCGGGTCGACACCCATCGGTCGGGGTCGAGCTGGTGGCGCTCACCGTCGATTTCGACCCATCCCGACGCGGTTCCGATCTGGTGGTAGCGGACCAGATCGGCGCTGACCCGGTAACCCGAGCGGTGCCCGCTGATGGGTCCGCTCCTCGGTGGCGGGAGGCAGGGCGGCCTCGTAGATCCAGTCGAAGGCCAGGGGCTGGCACTCATTGGGCTCGAGCCGAAACCGCACCCGCTGCATGGGCTCGAGCACCTCGTAGCGAGATGGGCCCGACCGACGTCACGTCCGGCGAGGGAAACAGTCGCCGGCTGGCCCGCACGGTGATCTGCTCCGCCCCCCTCGACACGCCGGCGTACCCGTCGAGGACGTTCCGGTTGGTGTACTTGCCCATGCCGAACCCGAGCTGCACGCTCCCGTCCCGGCTGGCCGCCATGGCGCACACCTTCTCGGTCCAGGACGGGATCGCTGACCCCGACGGTGGCGAAGGTGTCGGGGATCTGATGGTCGAACCGCTCGTCGGCAGCTCCCAGAGGACCTACTGGATTGGCCATCCCTCACCTCTTTCGTGGGCCATCGGCATCCGGCCGGGATGCCGGCGCGCCCCGGTCGGGGCCGAGCGCCGGGCTGATCAGACGCCGAGGCTACCTTTTGCCGCCCTCTCGAACACGCGGTGGGGCAGGAGACGCTTGGCCAGGATCCCGATGCGCTCGTCGACCTTGCCCACCGACACCCGCCGGGGAGGATGCTTGGTCTCCAACACCCGCTGGACCACCACCGCCACCCGATCGGGAGGCACCCCGTTCGGTTCGTCCTCGATCATCACACCCAGCGCCTTGTCCACCGCCGATCCGTAGGGACCGTCCCCGGGCCCGGTCGGCGAACTCCTTCGTTTGGCGGTGAACTCGGTGGCGACGTTTCCCGGTTCGACCAGGGTGACGTGAATGTTGAACGGTTCCACCTCGTAGGCCGAGGGCCTCGCCGAACCCCTCCATGGCGAACTTGCTGGCACTGTAGAAAGCCTGGAAGGGAAGGCTGACGATCCCGCCGATCGAGCTGATCGAGGACGATGCGGCCATGGCCCTGTCCCCGCATCACCGGCAGGGCCCGCTGCACCAATCGCACCGCTCCCCAGAAGTTGGTCTCGAGCTGGTCACGGGCGTCCGCCAGCGACGTCTGCTCCACCGCCCCGGACAGTCCCCACCCGGCACATGCCACCAGCGCATCCACCTGTCGGTGCTGGTCGAGGACAGTTCCGAATCCGGCCTCGACCGACTCGTCGCGGTCGACGTCCATGACCACGGGCGTCCAACTCCCCGACGATGTACCACGCCGGCTGGCACCGAATACCTCCCATCCCCGATCCGAGAGCCGGTCCGCGCACGCCCGGCCGATTCCGGCCGACGCCCCGGAGATGAGAGCGACTTCAGCCATCGAGGCTCCTCTCGGCGGTGGGATCCCCGGACCGTTCCGGGACAGCCGGGCCAGGTGACGGAGCCGGGGCGGGTGACGGAGCCGGGGCAGACCGGAGCCAGACGACGAACCTCGTGCCCCTTCCATCCGCGACCGGCGAATCGGCCCGCACCGTGGCCCCCATGGCCGCGGCCAGCTCCGAGACGATGGCCAGGCCGAGACCGAGGCCCTGGCGACGACCGAGGCCCCGATCGGAGGTGTAGTGGCGATCGAAGACGAGCGGTAGCTCGTCGGCCGGGATGCCCGGCCCGTCGTCCACCACCCAGACCACAGGAATCGACGCCGTCGCCCCGGGGCCGACCACCGCCCCCGGATGGCTCTGCAGGCCGGCGCCGGGCACGACAGAGTCGTCGCCCGGGCTCACGACCTGGGCCACGGACGTGGCCCCGACCACGATGCGGTGCTCGGCGAACGAGGCGGCATTCTCGATCAGGTTGGCGATCACCTGTCCCAGACGGTCGGTATCGGCCACTATCCACACTGGCTCGGCCGGATCCACCGCCGTGACCAGTTCGAGGCCCAGCTCCCGGGCCCGATGCTGGAACCCCCGACCACGCTCTGAACCACCTCGCGGCCGTCGACGCTCTGGAGGTCGAGCGAAAACCGATTGGCATCCAGTCGGGCCAGGTCGAGCAAGTCCTGGACCAGACGTTCCAGCCGGCCCGCCTCGGCGCTGATCACATGGGCGGCGCCGACGGGATCATCGGTGGCCCCGTCGATCACCGCGTCGGCATACCCCCTGATCGAAGTCAGGGGCGTGCGCAGCTCGTGCGAGACCGAGAGGAGGAACTGACGTTCCTGGTCCCGGGCTCGCACCAGGTTGGCGCCCATGAAGTTGATCGAGTCGGCGAGCTGGGCGAACTCCGGCAGCTCGTGGGGGCCGACCGTCACCTTGGCATCGAGGTCGCCAGAGGCGATCCGACGGGTGGTGTGCACGGCAGACACCAGCGGTCGGGTGAACCGGCGGGCCAGGGCCACCGCCACCAGGGCGGCGATGGCCAGTCCGATCACCCCCACCAGTCCGAAGTACAGGAGGCCGTTGGCGGGATCCTGTGCTTGGCGGGTCACGACCAGGACCGGAAGGTACCGTTTGATGGTCGTCACCGGTAGGGGCACCGCCGCATAGACCAGGAGCGTCCCGTTGTGGCCCGAGGTCACCTCCCCCCGCTGCAGGGCGGGCACGTCGAGCCGGGCGGTGGTGAGGCCGGAGGGGAGTTGGCCACGGATGGTTCCGTTCGGGAGGAGGGCGACCACAGCGATGCCTTCGAAGTCACCAGTTCTTTGATCACCCTGAACTCCCGCCTGTCGGCGGCGATGGCGGCGGTGGGGGAGAACGTCTGCGGAGATGGCTTGGACCTCACCGTCCAGTTCACGCTGTTCGGTCGACACCGCCGCCCGTCGGATGAGGTAATAGCTGGAAACAGTGGTGACGAGGAGGGTGGCCGCCACCAGCAACAGAATGGCGACGGTGAGGCGCAGTCTCATCCCAACCGGTAGCCGACGCCCCACACCGTGGTCAGGGGAAGGTCGCTACCCAGCTTCTTTCGCAGCTGCCGCACGTGCACATCGACGGTGCGCTCGTCGCCGAACCAGTTCTCGCCCCACACCCCGTTGAGCAGCTGCCGCCTCGACAGGGCCAGCCCCAGATTGGCCACCAGATAGGCCAACAGGTCGAACTCACGGGTGGCGAGTGGAACGACCGCCTCGTTGAGCCTCACTTCGCGACGGCCCACATCGATCTCGATGGGGCCGATGCTCACGGTCTCAGGGGTGTTGCGCGCCTCGGCCGGCGTACTCCGTCGCAAAATGGCCCGCACCCTGGCCACCAGCTCGCGGGCCGAAAACGGCTTGGTGACGTAGTCGTCGGCGCCCAGTTCGAGGCCGAGCACCCGGTCCACCTCGTCGTCTCGGGCGCTGAGGATGATCAGCGGAATGGCGCCGCCGATCGGGCCGGTCGCCGGCCGGCCTGTCCGACCGCCCCCCGGGGCTCGGGGCCGAGGGTCCCCGCAGTTTTCGGCAGACGTCGAATCCATCGATCCGGCCCGGAAGCCCGATGTCGACGATGACCAGCTTGGGCCGCTCCCGCTCCACCAGGGCCAGGCCCGTCTCACCGTCTTGTGCCTGCAGGACCCGGAATCCGTCCCGACGCAGGTACATGGCCACCAGGTCGGAGATGTTGGCGTCATCCTCGATCACTACCAGGGTGTCCTCGTCGGCCGTCATGCCAGACAGCCTGACATTCATGCTGCACTCCCGCCCGTCGTAGTTAGGAAAGTGTGATCCGGTGGTCTGAGCCCCTCGAGGCGGGATCCGGTACCGATCCGGTTCCTAGGACACCATCCGGATGGATTCCCCACCCGGTGCGCTCGCACTCGGCCGTTGCCGTCGGGTACCGGCACGGGGCGGCCGGGGTGACCCGATGTCCACCGCCGGCCCGACGGTCAGGAACCGCTCCGCGGTGGTAGGGCGAGCATCCCGTAGGCCCGATTGGACAGGAACCGCACCACCACCCGGCGCTCGGCGATCATGGCGGCGCGATAGGCCTCCCAATCCTCGTGTTCGCCCATCAGGGCCCGATATACATCGATGAGCTCCTCCACGGTGGCGTCCTCGGGTCGAGCGGCTACCGGCGTGAGATCGACGTCTCCTTCGAGCACGGCATAGGCGAAGAAGTCCTCCCGGGTAACGTGCAGGGCGGCCCAGGGCTCGCGGACCAGATTGTGATACTTGGCCCGATCGGCCGTGATGGAAATCCGGATCACACCATCGTCGAACGTATGGTGGAGGACGTTGGAGAGTTGGGGGCGACCGTTGGCCCGTATCGTCGTCAGGACCGACTGGCGGGTGGAACGGGTGAATTCGACGGCGGCATCGAGGTCCATGTGACGGTCAACGGACCATGGTCACCACCTATTCCGACATCCCACTGGAGGCAGAGGGCGAGAACGTCCAGGCGGGACTATCGATGACCCGGACCAAGGCGCCGGCCGGAACGCCGGGCCCAAGTCGCCCACTGTCGGCGCCGTCCCCGGGGGGTGGTCAGGCGCCACCGGCGTTCTCCCGGGTGGTGTCCCGGTAACGATGGAGGGCGATCACCGTCCAGATCGCCTCGACGACACCGAACGGCCACGCGCCCGACAGAAACCCGTAGAGGCTGGAGAGACCGCAGCCCAGGGCGAACGCCAGGACGAATGGGGGACCGCGCCGTTCCAACGTGTACATGGCCATCATGAAGGTGAGGACGACGATCCCGAAGATGGTGAGGGTCATCGACCCACGCTAGGTGGGCCGCCCCGATACCCGAAACTTCGGGATCCGGTTGTGCAACCGACCACAAGTTGCTAACCTACAACCATATGGTTGTAGGTGTTTCGGAGCAGTATCAAGCCGATCTCGTCTTCCGGGCCCTCGCTGACGCCACCAGGCGGGACATCGTCCGGCGGTCACTCGACGTCGAGCTCTCGGTCTCCGCCCTCGCCGGCCTCTATCCGATGAGCTTCGCCGCCGTCCAGAAGCACGTGGCCGTGCTGGAGAGGGCCGACCTGGTGATCAAGCGACGCGACGGGAGACAGCAACTGGTCACCGGCAACATCGACGCCATCCGGGGCGCCATGAGTTTCCTCGGTCATTTCGAGGAGATGTGGCGACGTCGCATCGAACGGTTCGGTGAAGTTCTCACCGACCGCTTAGAGGAGGGAGAAAATCAATGAGCGTGACCGACGTTCAGCTCGACCACCAGGCCAACACGCTGACCATCACGGCTGATTTCGGAGCCGCCGTTGCCCGGGTATGGGAGTTGTGGGACGACCCGCGTCTCCTCGAGCGTTGGTGGGGACCCCCGACATACCCGGCCACGTTCGTTGACCACGACCTCACTCCGGGAGGTTTCATGTCGTACTTCATGACCGGCCCGCAAGGCGACCGGTCGTGTGGTTGGTGGCGCATACTTGCGCTCGACGCCCCCCACGGTATCGAATTCGAAAGCGGATTCGCCGATGACTCCGGCCAACCCAATCCCGAGATGCCGTCGATGAGGATCAGGGTCAGTATCAACGAGTTGGCGGCCGGGGGGACCCGCATGATCGTCGAGACCACGTTTCCGTCGTCAGAGGCGATGGCACAGATCGTTTCAATGGGGATGGAAGAAGGTATGAGCTCTGCCATCGATCAGATCGACGAGTTGCTTCACGAGGCTGCTACCAGCAGCGGTCGGGGCGGTCATTCCGACTCGTAGAATCGAGGCAGGTGAACCGACCGGTTCTCGAACCGCACGCCCCGGAGTGAATCTTGCCACCCGTCCTCGACCAAGTACCCGACAGCCACCGGGATCTCCTCCGGGCTCCCCTGACGGCGACCTTGTCCACCGTCGACGTCAGGTGCCGACCGCAGACCACCGCGGTCTGGTACATCGTGGACACCGACGGGGAGCTCAAAGGCTCGATCACGTCCGAGCGCCAGAAATTCAAGAACCTGCGGGAGAATCCCAACTGCACGCTGTTCATCATCGACCCCCACAACCCTCAGCGGACTCTCGAGATTCGTGCCGAAGCGGAACTGAGTGCCGATCCCGACAAGGAAGACGTCGTGAAGTTTGCCCGGGCCTACGGCGCCGACGAGGCCCTGTTCGTAAACCGGTCAGAGGACCGCTACACCGTCATCTATCACCCTCGCCGGGTGGTTGCCAGCTGACCCCGACGGACCCAGCCCATGCTCAGGGCGACGGAGTGCTCGACGACAACTGACGACCGGTGACCCCGACCGGCTACCGTCGTCCTGCCGACAAGAATGTCGGCCGCTAGAGTCAAGCTGATGCCTCGAGCCGGCCTCGAAGAACGAATTCGTGGGATCTGCCTGAATCTGCCGGGGGTGACGGAGAAACTCAGCCACGATGCGCCTGCGTTCTTCGCGGGAAAGCAGTTCTTGATGCTCTGGGCCGACGGTCACCACGATCATCTCTTTCCTCACCTGTGGTGCGCGGCCCCGCCCGGTGTACAGGATGACCTGGTGACGACCGAGCCCGACCGATTCTTCCGACCACCATATGTCGGGGGACGAGGCTGGATCGGGGTACGTCTCGACGGCACCGTCGACTGGGCGGAGATCGGTGTCATGTGCGAAGAGGCGTTCCGAACGGTGGCATCGAACAAGCTCATTGCCACTCTTGACCGGAGTCGGAACTGAGCGAGGCGTGCACGAGATCGGAACCATCGGGGAGCTCATGGAACGGCACCGCCGGGGATCGGGCCCGTCGACCGATGGCGGCGTCCCCGACCGGTGGGTGGTCATCAGACTGGGCCGCATTCCGATGCCTTTTCTCAATACGTCCGCTCGGCGGAGGGCACTCGCCCTTCATGACGTGAACCACTTACTGGCCGGCTACGGCACCGGAAATATCGGTGAAGCCGAGATCAGCGCGTGGGAGCTGGCCAGCGGAGGATGTGGTCCCTACCCCGCGGCCTGGGCTCTTGATCTGGCCGGCATGCTCCTCGGCATGGTCAGGCCCCTCCGCGTCATGAAAGCGTTTGCGGCGGGACGACGCATGAGGAATGCCTACGGGTGCGAGATCGGTGAGATCATGGACGTAGACCTCGCCGCGCTGCGTCGGGTTCTCGTCCGGAGCAGCCCCAGCCCGTTGCCGACCTTCGTCGGCTCCGGGGTTCTCTTCCTTGCCTTTCTGATTCTCGCCCTCCCTCTTGGCGCCGCGTTTCTCGTCACCGTGATTCTCTCGCTCCCGATCTGGGCCTTTACCAAGGACACTCCGGTCGCCTGAATCGCATCAGGCGGGGGGCACATCGGGCCGATGACTGGCTTCTCCCGCCGCATCGACAAGACGGAGGTCCCCACGCAGCATCGACTCTGAGAGATCATTGCCCCATGGCGGAGATGGCGGAGATGGCGCGGGCGCACGGCCAGATCCCGAGTTGGAGGAGCCGGACCACGGCAAATGGTCCCGTCGAAAGCTGCTGGCCTACGGCGTCGGGGGAGCAGCGGCACTCGTTGCCGGCGGAGTTTCAGGACTCGAGTTCATCTCCCACGGTGTGCTGCCCGGCAAAAACAGACTGGACCAACTCGACGGGGCAAGCTCGGTGGCCGGTACGACCGTGGCCTTCTCGGGCCCGTGGTCAGTCGGTGTCCGGTCAGTTCTATTCGAGGGCACGGGAGCGGACGGTCGGATACACGATCGCTTATCCGCCTGGGCACGAACCAGGTGGACCATTGCCCCTGGTGGTGATGCTCCACTGGTTCGGAGCCAACCGCATGAGCGCTTGGCCGGTATGACGCCGGCCCAAGCCGTCGCTATCGAAGTTGACGGCCGTCGGTTGGCGCCGATGGCGCTGGTAACTGTCGACGGGGGCGACGGGTACTGGAATCCGCACCCGGACGACAATCCGATGGCCATGGTGATCGATGAACTGATCCCGATGGGTCAGACCAGGGGACTGGGACGGCCCCCAGCCAAGATCGGCCCATGGGCAAATCCGTGGGCGGCTATGGCGCTCTCTTGCTGGTCGAGGAGTACCCGGACCTCATCGCATCGGTGGCCGCCATCAGCCCGGTCATCTGGACCAGCTACCCGGAGGCTCGTGCCGCCGATCCGGGCGCCTACGCCTCGGCCGCGGATTTCAACGCCAACGACGCCGTCACCCATGCCCATCTCCTCGGGAACAAACCCATACGAGTGCATCGGGCGACGACGACCCCTTTCACCCCGGCGTCGAAGCACTGGCCCAGATGCTGGCCCAAAATGCCGTTGTCGAGTTCCCCCCGGGGTGCCACACCGACCCGTTCTTCACCTCAGACGAACCCTCGTCGTTGTCGTTTCTGGCTCAGCACCTGCACGCCTAGTCCCGATCAAGACCCTGATGGATCCGGTCCGATCAGGGGTACTCCTGGCGCATCGCCGACGCCCAAGATGCCATCGGGCCAGTACCGACGTGACCTGACTTGGATCCGCCCGAGCGTCTCCGCTCGTCGACACTCCATTCGAACGTCCGGAGTGCCGGTTCAGCCAAGATTGTTGACGCAGGTGTCCTGGTCGTTGTTGCTGTTCGTCCCGTCCGGGCAGGTGGTGTCCGACCACACGACATTGGTCAGATTGGCACTGGACAGATTGGCGCCGGTCAGATTGGCGTAGGTCATGTTGGCGCCGGACAGGTTGGCCTCTGACATGTCGGTTCCGGCCAGATCGGCCCCGTAGAAGTCGGCGCTGACGAGGTCGGCGGTCGGCCCCACCAGATAGCGCACGGTTGCCCCCACCAGTGCCCACTGGGGTGGCAGGGAGGCGGGTGTTCCCTTGATGGCCCCCCCAGAGACGATACCGGTCAGCGTGGCGTCAGCGAGGACCGTGCCTTGCAATGTCGACCGTTTGACGGTGGCATCGGTCAGGTTGGCGCCCGAGAGGTCGGCGCTGGTGAGATTGGCTCTGAAGAGATCGGCACCCGTCAGGTTGGCACTGGACAGGTTGGCGTCGCTCAGATTGGCCTGGGGACCGACCAGGTAGCCGTCCACCACACTCCAGCCCGACGGCAGGGAGGCCGGGCTTCCGGTGATGCCTCCGGAGACAACATTGGTCAACGTGGCACCCGAAAAGTCGGCGCTGCTCAGGGTGGCACCGGGCAGCTTCGCATTCTTCAAGTTGGCATCAGCCACGTCGGTGCCGGTGAAGTTGACGCCGGTGAGCGTGGCTTTGCTGAAGTTGGCGCCGGCCAAGTCGGCCCCGGCGAAGTTGACGCCGGTGAGATTGCATTTGGCGTAGTCGGCGCCGGGCTGCGGTGGAGCGCTGCAGCGACTCGGGACCCGGGCTCCGGCTGCATCGGCGGGAGCCAATACCACCAGCGCAAAAACTGGTGCAGCTCCCAGCAACAGACACAGACCGAGCCATCCGGACTTTCGGAATGACGGCATGGCGGCCTCCTGTTCCGATCTGATGGAACCAAGGACCTCTTGGAGCGCACCGGGGTGCGGGGCCATGGTAGACCTCGGCGAGGGGTGGGTCCACCGTCCATGGAGCCCGGGATGGACGGCCACCCGTTGGATGCCGATGGGTGCCGTCGGCGGGCAAAACCGCAACGGCCCGAGCGTGGCGCCGACGGTTTCCGTGCCTGCTACTTGGTGGCCGATCCCGATCCCGATACCCCGTCCCAGGTGTGTTGGCTCCATTGGGTTCCCTCCCACCATCGAAGCCGATGCTGGCCACTCGGGTCCGGATGCCATCCGGGAGGCGGCATCGCCGGAGGCATGGGCTCCCACCCCGAGTAGGTCACGTGCCCCGGTCCGTACTGGCGCGATGCCGCGGCGCTGTCGACCGCCATCAACCTCTTGCGGATGTTGAACCAGTAGATGAGGGCCGGAATGGCCAGGAAGTTGACCAGTATGACGAGCAGGATCCACAGGACCTTGTCCTGCCCGGCCAACTTCCATTGCCACTCGGGTCGCCTGATGATGTCGACGAGAGCTACGACGAACATGACCAGGGACCCGATGACCACCACGCCGGACAGGACGATGAGGGCAATGAACGCCGCTCCGAACGGACCGGAGGTAGCCACCGGCGCCATGGCCACACGCTCGGCCGAAGGACCTGGCCCCACCGGTCCAGCTCAGGGCCGGGAGCAAGGGAGGGAGTCCACCACCCCGGTTGGTAGGCTCCTGAGGCCATGTCCGCCTACTTGGAGACCATCATCGACGCGCACCGGGCCCGGGCCGCCGTCGACGGTCGTGACCTCGGGGAGGCGGTGGACCGGGCCAAGGAGTTGCCTCCGGCCCGGTCCCTTCGTCGACGCCATCCGACGCGCAAGCGAGGGGGGCGGGATGGCGGTCATCTCGGAGATCAAGCGTCGGTCGCCGTCCAAGGGCGACCTCGATCCGGACCTCGATCCGGCCGCGGTCGCCGCCGACTACGAGGCCGGGGGAGCGGCCTGCCTCTCGGTCCTCACCGACCGGGAGTTCTTCGGTGGGGCCCCCGAGGACCTGCAGGCGGCCCGGGACGCGTGCTCGCTACCAGTGCTGCGAAAGGACTTCACCGTCACCGGCCTGGACGTCTGCGACGGCCGGGCCATGGGTGCCGACGCCGTCCTGCTGATCGTGGCCGCCCTCAGTGACGACGAACTCGGCTCCTTTCTTGATCTGGCCGCCGAACTGTCGATTCGAGCGCGCTGGTAGAGGTCCACGACGAGCTGGAACTGAAGCGGGCCACCGAGGCCGGGGCGCAGCTGATCGGCGTCAACCAGCGCGACCTGCACACGTTCGACGTCGATCATCGCCGGGCGCTGAGGCTGGGGGAGCTGATCCCGCCTGACGTCGTGGCAGTGGCCGAGTCGGGTATCCACACCCGGGACGACGTCGTCGTCCCTGGCCGGGGCCGGCTACCAGGCCGTCCTGGTGGGGGAGGCATTGGTCCGGTCCGGCGACCGCCGTGCCGCCGTGGCCGACCTCCTGGGGACCCGATGACCACCGGGCGCCGACCTCGACGAGGAAGAGGGGATCTTCGTCAAGATCTGCGGTGTCACCACCGAGGCCGATGCCCTGTTGGCCGTGGGCATGGGAGCATCGGCCGTCGGGATTCATCTTCGCCCCCTCGCCGCGCCAGATGGCACCGACGACGGTGGCCGACATCGTCAAGCGCCTGCCGCACGAGACGGTCACCGTCGGCGTGTTCCGGGACGAGGCCCCCAAGCGGGTGATCGAGATCGCCAACCACATCGGCCTGCGGGCCGTCCAGCTCCACGGGGTCGAGTCGATCGACGACACCCAGATGGGTGGCCAGCCGGGCCGGCTGGACCATCAAGGCCTTCCCCGCCGGTCACCGCAACATCGACCGCTTCAGCGAGTACGGGGCCGACCTCCTCCTGATCGACGGGTCCAACCCCGGCTCGGGGAGCTCTTCGACTGGCGGCTGGCCGAGGGCGTCCTCGACCCCAGACGGCTCATCGTCTCGGGGGCCTCCGCCCGGAGAACGTCGGTGCGGCCATCGAGCACCTCCAGCCCTGGGGCGTGGACGTCGCCAGTGGCGTCGAGGCCTCTCCCGGGGTCAAGGATCCCGGCAAGCTGCGGGACTTCATCGCCGCCGCCCGCCAGCCGCGCCCGGGCGGTGGCCGCATCCAAAGGAGGCCCCGGTCGGACGGTGCACGCCCGGACCGGTGGCGCCCCCGGCTGCGACGGCACGCCGTCCGGCCACGGACCGGCCCTTCGACTGGCAGAGGGAGCTCATGACCACCGAGATCATGGGCGATCCCGGCCCGACCGGTCGGTTCGGGCAGTTCGGCGGCCGCTTCGTCCCCGAGTCGCTGGTGCCGGCGTGCCTCGAGCTCGAGGAGGCATTCCGGCCGGCATGGGCGGACAAGGAGTTCCAGGACGAGCTCGACGGGATCCTCCGTCCTACGGCGGACGCCCGACCCCGGTCACCGAGTGCCGCCGCCTGTCCGAGGAGCTCGGCGTGCGGGTCCTGTTGAAGCGCGAGGACCTGGCCCATACCGGCTCGCACAAGCTCAACAACGTGATCGGCCAGGGCCTGCTGGCCCGCCGGATGGGGAAGCGACGGCTGATCGCCGAGACCGGCGCCGGCCAGCACGGCGTGGCCACCGCCACCGCCGCGGCCCTGTTCGGCATGGAGTGCGTGGTCTACATGGGCGAGGTCGACACCCGACGCCAGGAGCTCAACGTGTTCCGCATGGAGCTGCTGGGTGCCGAGGTGCGTACCGGTGTCCGAGCGGGAGCCGGACCCTGAAGGACGCGGTCAACGAGGCACTGCGGGACTGGGTGGCCTCGGTGGGCGACACCCACTACTGCCTGGGTTCGGTGATGGGCCCCCATCCCTATCCCGTGGATGGTCCGCGAGTTCCAGCGGGTCATCGGGGACGAGGCCCGCGAGCAGTGCCGCTCACTGCTCGACGGTGGCGACCCCGACCGTGGTGGTGGCGTGTGCCGGAGGCGGCTCCAACGCCGCCGGCGATCTTCGCCGGCTTCGCCGACGCCACAGCCTCGTCGCTGGTGGCGGTGGAGGCCGCAGGGCGGCGCGGCCATGACCACCGGCATGCCGGGCGTGCTCCACGGCATGCGCAGCGCGCTCATGCAGAACGAGGAAGGTCAGATCCTCGAGGCCCACTCGATCTCGGCCGGGCTCGACTACCCGGGCATCGGGCCCGAGCACGCTCACCTCGGGGCAGCTCGGTCGGGCCAGTTACGAGATCGGCCGACGACAAGGCACGTCCTCGAGGCCTTCCAACGGCTGGCCCGCACCGAGGGCATCATCCCGGCCCTCGAGTCGGCCCACGCCCTGGCCTGGGTCATCGCCCATGCCGGCACCGACGGCTGCCGTCGGGGTCGACCGTGCTCGTCAACCTGTCCGGTCGGGGGGACAAGGACGTGGCCCAGGTCCGGGACATCCTGCGGGGAGAGCGCGTGAGCGCTGATCTGTCCGTCTCGGGAGCACACCGGGCCGGACCGCTCGAGTCGACCTTCTGACCACCCGCCGCGACGCCGGACACAAGCTCCTCGTCCCCTATGTCACCGGCGGCATGGACGAGCAGTGGCTGCTCACCGTGGAGGCGCTGGCCGGCGCCGGGGCCGACGCCATCGAGGTGGGGATCCCGTTCTCGGACCCGATGATCGACGGCCCCACCATCCAGGAGGCGTCGCTTGCGGGCCCTGGAGCGGGGCACCACGCCGGAGGGCATCCTCGCCGATCTCAGCCGGATCGACGCCGGCGTCCCCCTGGTGGTGATGACCTACTACAACCTCATCGAGCGGGCCGGCCACGACGCGGATCGCCGGCACCATGGCCGAGTCCGGGGTGGCGGGGGCGATCATCCCCGATCTCCCCTTGGAGGAGATCGGGTCCCTGGGCCGAGGCCGCCGACGCCGCCGGCGTCGCCACCGTCCTGCTGGTGGCCCCGTCCACGCCCACCGATCGGATCGACGCCATCTGCGCCCGGTCGCCGGGGCTTCGTCTACGCCGTCGGTCGGATGGGGGTGACCGGCGAGCAGGTCCAGCTGGCCGACTCGGCCCGCCAGGTGGCCGAACGGGTGACGGCGGCCACCGACCTTCCGGTGTGCGTGGGGATCGGGGTGTCCACGCCCGAACAGGCGGTCGACGGTCTGCGAGGTGGCCGATGGGGTCGTTGTCGGATCTGCCCTGGTCAGAAGGCTGCTGGACGGGGAGGGCCCCGATGGGGCCGCCTCGTTCGTCTCGTCGTTGCGCCGGGCCCTCGACGCCGGCTGACAGCCGGCCAGCCGCGGGCTGTGCCGCACTCAGTCCCGGTCGGGACGGAGCCACCCGGAACAGGGCCCGGAGGAACGACCGCCGCGTCCGGCTGCTCGTTCCGCTGTTCGAGCCGCCGTCGGATGAGCTCCCGTCGCTCCTGGAGGTCCTGGAAGGTGATCGGGTCGGTCTCGTCGGCGAATCCCAGGGCGGCCCGGTAGCCGTCGAGGTCGATCGGGCTCTCCACCAGGTCGACGCCGACGTCCCGGGCGATCTGCTCGCCGTGTCGCTCGGTGAAGTAGGTGACCACGGCCAGGATCTCGCCGAGGATGTCGACGTCGGGGGCCATGGAGGCCATGGCCCCGTTGAGGAAGAGGATGTCCTTCACGAACAGCATCAGTTCCTTGGGCAGCCGGGCGCCGTAGCCGAGGAGGGCCTTGGTCACGTCCCGCAGCTCGTCGACCATCTCGTCGGCGGTCAGTGTGGTGGGGTCGATGGGCGGCCGGTCGAGGCCCAGGTCGCGGATGACCGCGTCGACGTCGGCATCGGCCGGGAGCGCCCCAGGTCCCGAAGGGCCGAGACCTGCACGTTGAGATTGTTGGAGGTCGCCCCCATCTGCAGACGCAGGAAGGCCAGGCGCTTGCGCTCGTCGAGGCGTCCGGTGATCCCGAAGTCGAGCAGGGCCACCGTGCCGTCCCGCTGGACCAGCAGGTTCCCGCCGTGGAGGTCGCCGTGGAAGACGCCGTAGAGGAGTGACCCCTCCAGGAAGGCGATGAGGCTGGAGCGGAGCACGGCCGCGGTGTCGATCCCCGCCGCCCGCATGCCGGCGGCATTCCCCCAGGCGAAGCCGTGCAGGTGTTCCATGACCAGCACCCGTCTGGTCACCAGTTCGGGATGGGGACGCGGCACCACGATCGACCGCTGGCCGGTGCCGGCGAAGACGGCGGCGATGTCCAGCATGTTCTGGGCCTCGAGTCGGAAGTCGAGCTCCTCGACGATGGTCTCGGCGAACAGCTCCACCAGAGCCGGAGGGTTGGTGAGGGCCGCCACCGGGATCCGCCCGACCAGCTGGGGGGCGATCCACGACATGGCGGCGATGTCCAGACGGACGAGGGAGGCCACCGTGCGTCGCTGCACCTTGACCACGACCCGCTCGCCGGTACGCAGGGTGGCGGCATGGACCTGGGCGATGGACGCCGAGGCGAGGGGGACCGAGTCGAACGAGGTGAACACCTCGGCCAGGGGGCGTCCCAGGTCCTCCTCGATGGTACGCCGCACCGTGGCGAACGGTTCGGGCGGAACCCGGTCCCGCAGCAGGCGGAACTCGTCCACCAGCTCCTCGGGGAAGATGCCCTCGCCCGAGGAGATGATCTGGCCCAGCTTGATGTAGGTCGGGCCGAGTCGCTCGAACGCCGGGCGGAGCCGACGGGACAGCCCGGACCGCGACGTCGGCGTGCCCCGGTCGTGCAGCCCCCAGCCTGAACAGGGCGGAGCCGAAGCGCAGCCCGACGGTGACGACCCGGACCCCGGGGGGAAGTCGGCGCCGTCTGTACCAGCCGGCGGGCCAGAGCGGCGGCATCGCCGCGGAGAGCGTCGATGTCGCCGTCGCCGCCGTAGGCGAACCGCCACCGCATGGCGTCGGGGTCGACGGTCCAGGGCCCGTCGGGAGTGAAGGCCCCGATCGAGATGGCCGGGCGTGCCGGCCCCTTCGGTTCGACTCAGTTGTTCAACCATGGCACCTCAACCGTAGGGGGCCAGGCGGCAGTTCGGCCGACCGACCGGCCAGGGCACGGGCTCGACCGGGGCCGGCCCAGCGGTGAGTATCAGGCCGGTGCGATCACCAGGCACCCGTTGTGGCCGCCGAACCCGAACGAGTTGGAGAGGACGGGAGCCGGCTCCCACGGGCGGGCGGCACCGGCCACGATGTCCAGCGGGATGTCGGGGTCGGGCTGCTCGTACCCGGACGTGGGCGGGATGAGCGCGTGCTCCATGCTCAGCACCACCGCCACCGCCTCGATGGCACCGGCCGCCGCCCAGGCCGTGCCCGGTGATGCCCTTGGTCGAGGTGACCGGGGGCGCAGAGGCCCCGAACACCTTGGCGATGGCGTCGGACTCCGCCTTGTCGTTGAGGGGCGTCGAGGTGCCGTGGGCGTTGATGTGGCCGATCTGGTCGGGGCCGACGGCGGCGTCCTCCATGGCCAGGGTCATGCAGGCGGCGGCCCCGGATCCGCCGGGAATGGGCGCGGTGATGTGGTGGGCGTCGGCCGTGCTGGCCGAACCGGCCAGCTCGCCGTAGATGTGGGCGCCGCGGGCCACGGCGTGGTCCCACGCCTCGAGCACCAGGGCCCCGGCCCCTTCGGTGATGACGAAGCCGTCCCGCCGGATGTCGAAGGGCCGTGAGTTCCCAGAGGTGGACAGGGCGGTCATGTTGGCGAAGGCGGCCATTCCCACCGGGGTCATCCCCGCCTCGGCTGAGCCGCCGAGGGCGACGTCGCACCGGCCCGAGGCGACCAGGCGGGCCGCGTGTCCGATGCTGTGGGCACCGGCTGCGCAGGCGGTGATGATCGTCTCGGAGGGTCCGTGCCAGCCCAGACGGATCGAGACCTCGGCCGCTCCGGCGTTCGACATCATCATCGGCACCAGGCGGGGGGACACCCGGCGAGGCGCCCTTCTCCCCGAACACCTGGATCTGGGTCTCGAGGGTCTGCAGGCCCCCCACGCCGGTGCCCATGATCACCGCCGAGCGGCCCGGGTCGGCGTCGAGTGTCGCCGGCGTCCTCGAGGGCCATGTCGGCCACCGCCACGCTGAACTGGGCGAATCGGTCGAGCTGGCGAGCCTCCTTGCTCGAGAACCACTGTTCCGGGTCGAATCCGGGCACCCGGCGCTCACCCGCCGGGCGGTGCGCCGTTCAGTCCGGTCCACAGGGCATCGGTCCCGATCCCGCAGCACGAGACGACGCCCACCCCGGTGATGGCGACCCGCCGACCGGCTATCGGACCCTCGGGACCGATACCCAGCAGCATCAGAGCTTGGCGGTGATCAGGTCGAAGGCCTGCCCGATGGTCTCGATCCCCTCGAGCTCGGTCTCCTCGACCGAGACGTCGAACGTCTCCTCGAGGGCCATCACCAGTTCGACCAGGTCGAGGCTGTCGGCGTCGAGGTCCTCGGCGAATCTGGCCTCCTTGGTCACCTTGTCCGCGGGCACCTGGAGAACCTCGACCGCACATCCCTTGAACTTCTCGAATGCCTCGTCGTCACTCACGCAACTGCTCCTTTGTTCTTGTCCCTGGTCTGGTCACTGCGTCTCCTACGCCACTGCGTTCCCCGTGGCCACGGTTATTCGGTTCCCGCCCCGGAACCTGTCGAACCATGTCACGTCCCACGATCACCTGTCACTGACCCGCCGTCACAGACCCATGCCCAGTCCACCGTCCACCGGCAGGACCGCACCGGTGATGTAGGCGGCCCCGTCGGAGGCAAGGAACCCTACGGCCTCGGCGATCTCCTCCGGCCGGGCCACCCGGCCCAGGGGCACCTGGGCTTCGAACGCACGTTCGATGCTCCTCTCCGAGTGCCGCGAGCATATTCGTTTCGACCAGGCCCGGCGCAATCACGTTGACGGTGATGGACCGGCTGGCCACCTCACGGGCCATCGACCGGGCCATACCCACCAATCCCGCCTTCGACGCCGCGTAGTTGGACTGCCCGGCCGAACCGATGAAGGCGCCCACCGACGACACCATGATCACCCGGCCCCGGTGGAGGCGGATCATCTTGGCCAACGCCCGTTTGGTCAACCCGGAACACCCCGGTGAGGTTGGTGTCGATGACGTCCGACCAGGCCTCGTCGCTCATCCGCAGGACCAGGGTGTCGCGGGTGACTCCGGCGTTCGCCACCAGCACCTCGACCGGACCCCACGCCTCCTCGATGGCGCCGAACGCCGCCGTCGACCTGGTCCGGATCGGTGACGTCGCAGGCCAGCGACAGGAATCGCTCCGGCGCCCACCGCCGAGGTCGTCGTCGACCTGGCCCGACCGCGACGTCACCGCCACCCGGTCCCCGTTGGCGAGGAACCACCGGGCACAGGCCAGACCGATGCCACGGGACCCGCCGGTGACCAGCACCACCCGGCCCGGGGCTTCGTCGGCGTCGGTCACGATGCACCTCTCCCCGGACTGCGGATCCAGGCCACCGGCTGCCCCTCGACCACCCGTTCGCCCCGGACCGCCAGCCAGCGGACCAGGATCCCGTCGAAGGGGGTGCGGACGTCGCTGAGACCGACGGTGCCGACCCGGTCACCCACGGCCAGTACGGAACCAGGCTCGTTCCCTTCGCCGCTGCCCGGCGCCGCCGTCGCCTCGGCCAGCGCCGTGCGTCTCCAGGGCGGCCAGCTGCGACGTCGGGCTCGAACACGCCCGGAGCCGGGCTCACGATGACCCGCTCGGAGGTGTAGAGGTGCTCGCCCTGGTGGGCCGGCGCCGACGCCGTCCACTCCTCGGAGCCGGTGACGGTGTCCATCAACTTGTCGAGATCGGCGGGCACCGCCACCGCCACCCCCCGCACGTCGGGGGTGGTTCGACGGACCATCCCGGTGAGCACCCCTCCCGGTCCCAGCTCGACGATGGAGGAGGCACCCCTTCCAGAAGGGCCTCGAGCGACTGTCGCCACCGTACCGGGCTGCACAGTTGGGCGGACAGGAGTCCCGGCCACTCAGCCGGATCGGTGTGCACGCGGGCGTCGACGTTGGCCACCACCGGCACCTCGGGCGAGTGGAACTCGACCGACTCGAGGGTGCTCGCGCAGCCGCTTACGGGCCGGGAGCATCAGCTGGGTGTGGAACGCCCCCGACACCGGTATCGGCAGCACCTTTCGGGCGCCGAGCTCCTTCGCCCGCTCGGTGGCCGAGGTCACGCCGGCCACCGTCCCGGCGATCACCACCTGCCCGGGGCGTTGAAGTTGGCCACCCACACCTCGTCCTCGGCCCGCTGACAGGCGGCTTCGGCGTCCCCGTCGGCGATCCCGATGAGGGCGGCCATGGTGCCCGGTCGCTCGTCTGCAGCGGCCTGCATGGCATCGCCCCGTTCCATCACCAGCCGGGTCCCGTCCGTCAGGGACAGTGCGCCCGAGGCGACCAAGGCGGTGTACTCCCCGAGACTGTGACCGGCACAGGCCGCCGGGAACAGGCCCAGTCGCTCGACCGCGTCCAGGACCACCAGGCTCATCACGAACGTAGCCAGCTGGGCATTCGCTGTCCTGGTCAACTCCTCCATGGGTGCCTCGAGCAGGAGCTTGGTCAGGTCGCGTCCGGCGATCTCCGACGCCTCCGACGCCACTTCCCACGATGGGTGCTCGACCCAGGCGTCACCCATCCCGGACCGTTGCGATCCCTGTCCCGGGAAGGTAAAGGCCAGCAACCACCTACTCCTTTCGAACGCGCGTGTTCACCGTTGACCGACGAGGCCGAACAAGTGTGACACGGCGACGGCGCCGAGAGTGCTTACCGCTTGGTCACCTGGTGATGACCTGGTCGACGAGCCTGGGTTCGGGTTGGAGGGTCCACGGCGCAGCCGCCCAGATCTGGCGACAGATTTGCTCCCGTCCCGCGACTTCACCAGCTGCCCCGAGGCGGGATTCGAGCTCCCTCCAAGCCCATCCGGACCTATCCGCCCCGTCACCAGGTCCAGCGTTTGCGCCGCGTTCTAGCGAGTGAGTCGCAACCACCCGTCCAGGGAAGCGGGTCGTCGCTCACCATCTGGGTGGCAACAGCGCCAGTTTCGGCTCGAACGGTGCGAGCCTTGGTTGGAGTCGATGCCGCGGGCATGATGGCAGTGGCAGCTCGGACCGGCTGACCAGCGCCGGCACCTGGGCGCAGGTCCAATCGGGTCAGTCCCTGGAGTTTGGCTGCTGCCGGCGCCTTCGAACATATTGGGTATAGGGCTGGAGGTCCTTGCTCACGGTAATAGCGGTACGAACTCAGTCGAAATTCGCCGAGCTGGCTCCGAGTTGCTGCTCTGAATTTTGATGACAGGGAGTACCGGCCCCCGAGCGGTTGGAGAAGAATCGCCACATATTCTTCACAGGCGCGGTATCGCTTGGGAATCCGGTCCCCGTTGACGAAGACGCGAGCGTCTTCGCTCAGGTACTTGCTGGTAGCTCGGGCATTGGTGAAGCCGTAACTCGTGGAGACAACTATCTGGACCAGTAAGAGCATCACCACGGCAACGAGGGAGAGAAAGGCTACGAAAAATCGCCAGGGGCCACTGGCCTCAGGCGCATGGAGGGGTGGAAAGTGTGCCCAAAGGTAGATGGCGATCCCCGTGAGCAGTAACAAGTTCGCCATGACGTAGCGACTGTTGCTGACGCCACTCCAGATTCCTCCACCGTCTCCGCTGCGGCCCAATGTCACCGTTACGTCGAATGCCAGAGAGAAGGCGATCAACAGTGATGGGAGCGGAAGGCGCTCCCGGGAAGCTCGCCGGATGCTTTGGACGAGAATGAGTACAGCCACAGCAAAGAGAACCACACCCACGATTTCGAACCGGACCACGCTCCCCGCCGAGACAGGTAGTAAGAGCTCGCCGTTGAAGACGGTGCCACCACCAGGGATGATGTTACCGATGAGGGCGAAGAAGAACCCAAGGGCAGTCAGGGGATGGTGCAGGGCGGCACCTGCAGTGCAGCCCCGGAAACAGCCATTGTTACTGGAGCTGTATCCCCGAAAGTACACGACAATGCTGACAATCGTGGCACCCGACCATGCAGCAAATTCACAGAAGGCGCGGCGCGACCGGGGTTGGCTCCAGAGAGAATGCAGATCACACCCAGGGGCCAGCAGATGAACCCCTGGATGGTCGACAGGGAAGCGGCCAACGCCACAAGGGTGCCAACTGCGAACCAGAGCATGCGTCGGTTCTCCGGGATGAATAGAGCAAACAGCATCAGAACAAAGAAGAACACCGTCAGATACCACGAAACCTGGAACGCCCAAAGGGCGTTCTGGACGTCTGCCAAACTGAACCATATGGCTCCGATGACGAGGACGGGGATGGGCGCCAGACTCCTCCCCAAGTAGCCGCGAACGAGTACTAGCAAGAATCCGTATGACGCAATGAGCAAGGCGACGCTGAAAAAGATCACTGATCGGAGGTCGAGCCGGTCGACCAGACCAAAGAGCACCTCGACAACGTTTCCCATGAATAGGCGCGACTCGTTGTACTGGTTCCACAGTTGGCCCAGCGAGAAATGGCCGTGGAGGGCTCCGTCCACGAGCGGGGCGACGGACCAATCGTCGCCATAGAAGGCGTTCGTCGCGTAGCGATCGATGAAAAGCAGATAAACGATCGGAGCCACACTGGCGGCGGCGACGGTAAGCACCGTATTGTGCCAGGTACCGACGATCCGACTCTTCGGCGAGCCAGAGATGTCCCTGGCGAGTAGAAAGGGGGGCGCGTCCAGCATCGACTCTGCAGTGGGTGCATCACCCTCCCCGACTGCTTCCATACACCACCTCCGCCGTTTTGGATCGTACAGCGAAGAAATGGTCGGCGCTCGGACCGCAATATCGACCCCGTTAATGCGGTCGGACCGCATCTTCCCTTAGGCAACTGGCCCGTGCGAAGACTTGAAGCCTCTTGACGGGCGACGTCTGCGCCTGCCCGGCCTGCGGCGGTCACAATTGAGACACCTCAGCCTCCGACACTACGAGAACGCCGACGTCTGCCACATCCCCGTACATGTGTCTCTAGGTAGCAGTCCATAAGAACGATAGCGACGGGGCATAGACCACCAAACCTTGATACGGTGCCGCTACCGCTCGATTTGCATTGGGGGGAGTAGCACAACGAACCAGCTTTTGGCGGAGTCTCGTGTTCAAACGCCCCGCTCCATTCAACGTCGATTCGTTGACCGAATGGAGCCGAGGGTAGTCAACGCCCTGACTGCCCTCGGCTTCGGCCTCCCGTTCTTCGGTTACTTCTGGTTCCTTGAGCACTTCAGCCTCAACGTTGTGGTGGGCGACCAGTGGGCCGAGGTGCCCATTATCAGGCAGTCCTACATTCACTTCTTCCCCTGGGGTGCGATGTGGCTCCAGCACAATGAGAACCGGATCTTCTTCGAGAATGTCATCGTGGTCCTCCTCACCCACACTGCGCATTTCAACGTTCAGTTCGAGGAGTACCTGGGCGCGCTGATGCTGGCGGCGGCCACGGTGTGCCTCCTTTGGGCACACAAGCGGCGCTCTCCGTTTACTCCGTGGCTCTACTACTGCCCAGTCGCGTTCCTTCTCTTTTCCGTAGTCCAAGAGGGAAACACGATCTGGGGATTTCAGGTCGGTTGGTATCTGGTCTTGATCTCCTTGGCGGTGGGCGTCTTACTCCTGGACACCGTCGTCCTTACCTGGGTCACTCTGTTGGGCGGTGTGGCGGCCGCGGTCGTGGGCAGCTTTTCATCGCTCCAAGGACTGTTGATCTGGCCGACCGGTCTCGTGCTTCTCTATTTTCGGCGCCGGTCGCTGGCACAGACCGGTACATGGATCGCGGCCGCCGTCGCCTCGACCGCTTTCTACTTTCACAACTACAACTCCGCATCAACCCCGGATCCGGGATTCGCGCGCCACTATCCTTTCTATGCTCTCAAGTTCTACCTACTGACCGTCGGCGACGTGGTGGGCAGACCGATCACAGGCCGAACAACCTTGAGCGTTGAAGACATCATGGTGATGCTGTTCGGACTGGTCATCGTCCTCCTGGCTGTCGCAACTGTCCTGCTGTGCAGCCTCCGGCGTGACGAACGAGCAGGCAGTCCTATCGGCATCGCCCTGATCGGCTACGGGCTGCTGTTCCCGGCCCTCATCACACAAGGCCGCTCCTTCTTCGGGTACGCGGCTGCCGGATTCTCCCGGTACACGACCTTTGACTTGCTCACTCTGGTCGGTATCTATTTGGCGCTGCTCGGCCGTGGTTATGCGATCGACGCCGGCCAGAAGACCGCGAATCGGTTGGGCCCTCGTCGAGCATCGGTCTTGGGTGGACGGCACGCTCGCACAGGAGGTGGAGGGGTGGATCGAGTTGCCCTTTCCTGTGCCCAGGTTGTCGTGCTCATCGCCATCGCGGTGCAGATCCCTTTCGGGCTCTATGACGGTGTGCACGGCGCGAGAGTGGAATATGCCCAGTTGGTCCGGGAGCCACGCTTGATCCGAAACGACACTCTGTCTGAGCTGACGCTCTTCGGCCCTCCGCCTTCATATATTCGACAGCAGGTCCAAACACTGAAAGAGCACCACCTGAGCTTGTTCGTGAACGGATAGAACGGCCCCCGCCTTGGGCCTGACTGCAGAACCGTGGCCGACGGTACGCTCGCCCATCGCCCAGTCTTCGTCGCTTATCTCCGCAGACAGGAAAATGGCGAAGCGTCGCTGAGGAACACCAAATAAAGTGCCAATCTGCGCCGCTTTCTGCTCGATCGGATCCACCGCCAACCTCGTCTACCGGTCGGGTCGGGACAGTCACCCACACGCTGGGGCATAGCCGCGCAAGAGAGACATCGCCGGTGTTTGTTGGTCACGATCCTCAGAGGAATCCGCAGTTTGGCCATCTGGCCCTGTCAGCGGTCACGCCGGCGAAGGTGTGGACGTGGAACTCCACCCCGGCGAAGCCTCTCGAGGGGTGCGACGAGCACAGGGCCGATCTGACGGCCGTTCAGTGGTGCGGTAGCCGGCCATCCCCACCGTCAGGATTGAGCCTGGTAGGCGGTCTCCGCATCATGAACGTCGGTGACGAGGTTCCCGAGAGACAGGTTGATGTCCTGGAAGTGGTAGCCCCAGGTCGGTCCGGCGATCTCGTTTACAACGGGCCGGGTATCCGACTGGTGCGGAATGTCGGTGACTTGGAGCCAGGTCGCGTTGCCGGCGCTTTCGCAGGTGGCCGTGTACTGGTGCTGGTAATAGAGCCACGGCGTCGTGACTGACGGCGCCGGCGGTGCCATGGACGGGATCGGGAGAGGCGTGATCACCGGCCAGTAGGTCTTGAGATCTGCGGTCCCCCCGCCCATGTCGGCCGGATTGACGCAGGCCACGTGAACACCGGAGGTGGCCGTCTGTCCGGTGTTGAGGCTGATCCCCTGGCCGGGAATGCCGAAGTTGGCGTTGGCCGGCGGTTGTGACGGGAACGACGAGTATGCGATCACGCAGCCGCTCTCATCGGAGGACGTACAGAGGGGGATGTTCTGGAAGGTCGTCCCTACCGTCTGGCCCGTCGGGACCGTCACGTTGCCCCCAGCGATGATGGCCTCGACCAACAGGTGCCGGAGGGTCGGATTCGTGTCCACCTGGGCCTGAAGCAACTTGATGAGCATGACCGAGCCCTGGGAGTGGCCGATGAAGATGATTGGGGCCCCGTGGTCGTAGTTGGTGATGAAGTCGTTCCAGTCCGAGAGCACGCTGTCGTAGGCGACCGCGTAGGCCCCGGGATCGGTGCTGTTGGCCGCACCAAGTCCGTTGACGGTGATCTGGCGGTACATGGGTGCCCAGACGTTGCAGTCCTTGGAGAAGCGAGCGGCCTGGTCCATGGCGATGGAAGTCTCGGTGGACTGGATGGTCAAATCCGAGTTGGTCGTCGTCTCGTTGCTGGCCGTCGGGTAGAGGTAGAAGCAGTCGAAACGGTGTTTGTTGCTGACCTTGTCCGCATGGACCGTCCTCTTGCCCTTGGCCGTGACCGTCGTCGTGCTCATGCTCCCGTCGCACGGGTTGTCGGCCAGTCCGGGACGACACAGCCATACGGTACCGGCCGAGTCCGGCTGGGTGATGGTGGTAGTTGTGGTCGTGGTCTTGGCGTGAGCGGTCGAAGATGCCGCAGAAGCAGCTGAGGCGAAACTGCCGACTCCCACCCAAGTGAGGGCTACTATCCCGATCGCGGTCATGGTTGTCTTCATCAAGGCGACCGACGAGTGAGAAAAAGACCGGGATACATCTGCAGGATTCATAAGACCACGGTAGAGCTGTTTTTCTTGCTGAGGAGCGGCTGTGTGTTGGCTGAGCCGTTTTGCGCCTAGACGCCCCTCGCGGGTCAAGTCGGAGAGCTCAACTGCCGATATATCTCTTATGCCAGGTGGATACATCGCCATCGCTGTCGGCGCTTTTCTAGACTTCGCCGTACGGGGATGGCCCAGGATTCTTGGCGTGGACTTCCGTACTCTGGGACTGATCCTAATTTCGGTGGGGTGCCTGTCCGTCTTTCTGCCGGCAATCACCAATCTGACGGTTGGACTCCGCCGAAAGCGGACCATCATCGAAGACGACGGAGCGTACGGTCACCGCCGAGGAAAACCCCTCTTCACTGATCGCGTGAACTCTTCATGGCGGGAGTACCCATCACGAGATCCGCGGGAGGACGACCGGCGAATTTTGAGCCGGAGCTTTCGAGGGCCGACCTGACATCAGTCCTACGCTTCGCCCGGTCGTCACGGGGCGGCGACCGAATCAAGACCCCACATGTAGCGACGCCTGACTCGCCAAAGGCGTCAGTTGTGCCTTCACTGCTAACAGGGCCGTAACCGGGCTTACAAGCTCCCCGTGTTCAACTGGGGCCGTCGCGCCGCCGCCAGACAGGGCGATTGCGACTATACGGTGACTTTTTGCCGCACCTTGTGCTGTTCTGTCCAGACCCGCCAACACTCTGACCTGCCCACACGTCTCAAATATCGTGTGCCCGGGGCGGGATTCGAACCCGCACGCCCTTTCGGACAATGGATTTTGAGTCCATCGCGTCTGCCATTCCGCCACCCGGGCGACGGAGGCGCAGCCTATCGCCGGGCTCGGCCGGGCCCGGTGCGCTCCCGGCCCCACGAAATCGTAGGCTCGGACCATGGACAGCCGCGCTGGTGAGGGGCTGTCCGAGACGGTGGGCACGGATCGGTGGGGCGGACCCCCTCGGTCTGCTCGCCGTCCAGCTGTGGATGATCGAGCTGCCATTCCACCAGCCGGTCATCACCGCCAGGGGCGTCCATCGCCGCCGGCCGTTGGTGACTGGTGCAGGTGGTGGGTCATCGGGGGCAGACCCCGGTCGAGGGTTGGGGCGAATGCGCCGCCTTGGCCGACACCACCTTCGACGCCGAGGACGTGGACCGGTCCTTCGGCCTCCTCCAACACGCCCTGGTTCCCGCCCTGTTCGACCTGGCGCCGCGAGCCGGAATGCGGGTGCCGGCGACCTTCGGAGCTCGAGGTGGTCCGTCGGGCCGCCCCCGACGCCCCGCTGGCCTTCGCCGCCCTGGAGATGGCGGTGGCCGATGCCCATCTTCGGGCCGAGGGACGGTCGCTGGCCGACATGCTCGGCGTGTCCGGACGAACCGTGGCCGTCGGGGCGGTGCTGGGTCGAGCGGCCACGGTCGAGGGCCTGGTCGCCGACGTGGCCGGGCTGGTCGACAGCGGGATCTCCCGCGTGAAGCTGAAGATCGGTCCCGGCTGGGACCTGGTTCCGGTCGAAGCGGTGAGGGACGCCTTCCCCGAGCTGCTGGTCCAAGTGGACGCCAATGGCTCCTACCGCGAGGAGGACGCCGACCATCTGGCCGGCCTCGACCGCTTCGGGCTGCTCTGCATCGAACAGCCCCTCGACCGCGCACGACCTGGCCGGCCACGCCCGACTGGCCGCCCGCCTGGCCACCCCGATCTGCCTGGACGAGAGCCTGGACTCACCCCGGACCACCCGCCGAGGCGCTGGCCACCGGCGCCTGCTCGGTGGTGTGCGTGAAGCCGGCCCGCCTCGGCGGCCTCGGGGCGGCCCTGGAGGTGATCGAGGCGTGTGCCGACGCCGGAGTGCCGCTGTGGATGGGAGGCATGTTCGAGTCCGGCTACGCGCGGGGGGTGAACGCCACCCTGGGCGCGCTGCCGGCTTTCAGCTGGCCGGGCGACCTGCAGTCCGGCCTCTCCTACCTCGATGTCGACCTGGTGCCGCCACCGACGCTCCCGGGTCGGGCCGGACCGACGGCCCCGCTCGCACGTCATCCTTCCCGTCGGGTCCGGGAATGGGGGTACCGCCCTGGTTCGAGGCCATGCTCGAGGATCGGCGACCCGACCGGTCCTGGCACGAGCCACCCGGCCGGTGAGGGCCCGGTCACACCGGCACCGATCCCGGGGAATCGGACGGCGATCGGCCCCGCCGCCGAGTGCCGTCCGCCCGGTGGCGGCGCACGATCGCCGGTCCGTGTATCCCCGGGGCCGCCACGATGCGTAGAATTGCCCTTCCATGCATCGCGCCACCCTCGAACGCCGCCTCAGTGACGCCCACGACCGGCTGGTGCGCGCCCGGGCCGAGCTCGCCGTCCTCGACGAGCAGCTGGTGGTGGTCAACGAGATCGCCGACGACACCCGGCTCCGGGCCCTGGTGGCCGAGACCCCGGTGGCCTCCAGGGAGCACGACGAGGCCAGCCGGCACGCTCTGTCATGCTGCAGACCAGGGAATCGCTGATCGCCAAGATCGCCGAGCTCGAGCATCGACAGGACGAGCTGCTCGACCGACTGGTGGTCGGTCCCGGTTGACCGCCCGCTCCGCATCAGCGCCGGTAGGTCCAGTGCATGCCATCAACGCGGCATCCGTCGCGCTGACGTCGTCGGCGCCTCCGAGCCGGAAGGACCTGAGTCACTATGACCAGGCGTGTGGTCATCGCCGAGGACGAAGCCATCATCCGGCTCGATCTCAAGGAGATCCTGCTGGACGAGGGGTACGACGTGGTCGGGCGAGACCGGCCGGGGCGACGAGGCGGTGGATCTGGTCCGGGACCACCATCCCGACCTGGTGATCCTGGACGTCAAGATGCCGGGTTCGGACGGCCTGGCCGCGGCCCGGGCCATCCGCGACCTCGACCTCAAGGTGGCCGTCCTGATCCTCACCGCCTTCAGCCAGCGGAACCTGATCGACGAGGCCCGCGAGGCCGGCGTGGCCGCCTATCTGGTGAAGCCGTTCCAGCGCATCGAGCTCATGCCCGCCATCGACCAGGCCATGGCCCGGTGCGAACAGGAGTGGGCCATCGACGCCGAGGCCGCGCCAGGCCGCCGGAGCCGACGGCCAGCCGCCACCCGGTGAGCGCCGAGGACAAGCTCGAGACCCGCCGGCTGGTCGACGGGGCCAAGGGCGTGCTGATGGAGCGGTCCGGCATGTCCGAGTCCGAGGCGTTCGGCTTCATCCAGAAGACGGCCATGGGCACCCGGTCCCGGATGATCGACGTCGCCCGCCAGGTGCTCGAGGGCACGCTCGCTACCCTGAGCGGGCCGTCGACTCGTGGCCGCCATGCACCGCCGCGCCGGAGTCCGACCGGCCGAGCCGACCGACCGCGGCGGCCGAGGACCGGGCCGCGGCCCCGCTGATCCTGCTGGACGGGATGTCGCTGGCCTTCCGGGCCTACTTCGCCCTGCCGCCCGACCTCGCCACCACCGCCGGGGTGGTGACCAACGCCGTGCACGGCTTCGCCTCCATGGTGGTCAACCTGGTCCGGGACCACCGCCCGGCGGGTCTGGCCGTCGCCTTCGACCTGCCCGGCGGCACCTTCCGGGACGAGATCGTCGACGAGTACAAGGGGGGCCGTTCCGAGACCCCTCCCGACCTCCTGCCCCAGTTCGACATGATCCGGTCGTGCTCGAGCTCCCTGGCCATCCCGGTGGTCGAGGCCGAGGGCTTCGAGGCCGACGACGTGCTGGCCACCCTGGCCACCGAGGCCCGGGACCGGGGCCACCCGGTGATCATCGTCACCGGGGACCGCGACGCCTACCAGCTGGTCGAGGACCCCTACATCCGGGTGCTCTACAACCGGCGAGGGGTCAGCGACTACGCCCTCTACGACGAGGCGGGCATCGAGGAGCGCACCGGCGTCCGGCCCGAGAAGTACCCGCTGCTGGCCGCGCTGCGCGGCGACCCGTCGGACAACCTGCCCGGGGTGCCCGGTGTCGGGGAGAAGACCGCCGCCAAGCTGGTCAACGAGTACGGCGACCTCGACACCCTCTACGCCCATCTCGACGCCCTCTCGCCCAAGCTCCGCGAGAACCTGGCCGCCCACCGCGACCGGGTCCAGAAGAACGCCGAGGTCATCCCGCTGGTGCGTGACGTACCCCTCGACGTGCACATCGACCAGCTGACCCTCGGGGGCTGGGACCTCGAGGAGGCCCGGCGCACCTTCGCCGAGTTCGAGCTCCGCTCGCTGTGGACCCGGTTCACCACCCTCATGGACGAGGGCGGCGCTCGGCGACCGGCCGGCGCCGGGCTCCGGCCGCTGCTCGTCGGAGCGCCGGGACCGCGCGAACGCGACCGGCGGGCTCGGCGACCGGCGGGACCACGCCCGACTGGCTGGCCGCGCCACTGGTGGAGGTCCCCGGCACGACGCGGCCTCGGCCGTTGACGGCGCTCGAACGGCTGTTCGCCGCCGCCCGGGAGGCGACCGGCAACGTGGCCCTCTTCGCCCGCTGGGTCGGGAGACCCCGGGCGGTCGCCGCTGGCCGGCCTGACCCTGGCCGCCGAGCCCGTGGCCGGAGCCGGAGCCGGAGCCGGAGCCACTGCGCCGGCGCTCCACCTCGGTGGGGCCGCCGCCGCGGCACCCCCACGGGGACGAGCCCTAGCACTGCTCGAGGATCCCGGGGTGCTCGCCGCCCTGGCCGCCGGGTTCGGTCCCGAGCGGCGGCGTCGGTGTGGTCGGCCACGACACGAAGGAGCTGATGCGGTCGCTCCTGCCGCTGGGCGTGGACATCGCCGGGCTGGTGCATGGACACCGCCGTCTGCGCCTACCTGCTCGACCCCTCCACCGACGGCTACCGCCTCGGCGACCTGGCCTCCCGCTACCTCGGCGTCGTCGTCGACGACGGCAGCGGAGGAAAGGGTCAAGGGGTACTGCTCCTCGACGACTCGCCCGAACCAGAGGCGGCCGACGGACGGGCTCGACGCCGCGAGGCATGGCCGGGGTGCGGCTGGCCCTGGTTCTGGCCCGCCTCCGGCCCCCGCTGGCCGAGGCCCTGGTCGAGGTGGCCGAGGACGCCCTGTACGAGGACATCGAACAGCCGCTGGTCCGGGTGCTGGCCCGCATGGAGGTGGTGGGCATCCCGGTGGACCGCACGGTGCTGTCGACCATCGCCGCCTCACTGGCCGAGGAGTGCGCCGATGCTCGAGGCCACCATGCACGTACTGGCCGGCGGTCCCGTTCAACGTCAACTCGGTGCCGCAGCTCCGCTCCGTCCTCTACGACCGGCTCGGCCTCACCCCGCTCCGCAAGACCAAGACCGGGTTCTCGACCGACGCCCGCACGCTCGAGCTGCTGCGCGGCCAGCATCCGATCGTCGACACCCTGCTGCGCTACCGCGAGGTGGAGAAGCTCCGATCCACCTACGGGGAGAGCCTGGCCGCCGAAGTCGGGGCCGACGGCCGCATCCATGCCACCTTCCGCCAGACCGTGGCCCGAACCGGCCGGCTGTCCTCGGACCGCCCCAATCTGCACAACATCCCGGTGCGCACCGAGGAGGGTAGGCGCTTCCGCCAGGCCTTCGTCCCCTCGCCGGGTCGCCGCCTCTTGGTGGCCGACTACGACCAGGTCGAGCTGCGGGCCATCGCCCACCTCTCCGGTGACCCCGGCCTCACTTCGGCCTTCGCCGCCGGCGAGGACATCCACCGCACCGTGGCCTCCCAGGTGTTCGGCGTCGAACGCGACTCAGGTGAACCCGGCCCAGCGGTCGACGGCCAAGATGGTCTCCTACGGCCTGGCCTACGGCATGGAGGCCTACGGCCTGTCCCAGCGGCTCGGGGTGCCGGTGGAGGAGGCCCAGGTGATCCTGCAGGCGTTCTTCACCGCCTTCCCATCGGTCCGCGACTACATGGACCAGGCCGTGGCCGAGGCCCGCGGCGCCGGGTACACCGTCACCGCCTTCGGGCGCAGGCGACCTCTTCCCGACCTCACCTCGACCAACTACCAGGTCCGCCAAGCCGCCGAACGCCAGGCCATGAACGCCGGGATCCAGGGCCTGGCCGCCGATCTGTTCAAAGTGGCCCTCATCCGGCTCGATGCCGGGCTGGAGCAGGGAGGGTTCGCCTCCGACCTGGTGCTCCAGGTCCACGACGAGGTCCTGGTCGACGTGGCGCCAGACGAGGCCGAGGCGGTGGCCGCCCTCACCGAGGAGGCCATGGCCGGCGCCGCCCAGCTGAGCGTGCCGCTCAAGGTGGCCATGTCCTGGGGCTCGTCGTGGGCCGAGGCCAAAGAGGGCTGACCTCCGAGCACCGGGCCGGGGCGGTCCCGGCCGCGACGCCAGCGGGACCCGGCCGCCGCATCGGGCTCTTTGGTGTTGGAGTACGCTTGATTCCCGGTCACAACGGTGTGACCCCGATCTTCACCCGCGCCGGTTGTCCAACGCGGGACCTGTCCGGAAAGCGAGCTACCTAACTACATGTCCGATACGCAAGTCGTACCCGAGGGGACCGCCCTCCTCTCGCCCGAAGCCATGGGCACGTTCGACGAGAACGGGGTCTACACCCCCCGGTCCGTCACCGAAGACGATCTCCAGGGGGCGTCCCTCGAGGACGCCATGGCCGGCACCATCGTCGAGTTCGAGGACGGTGATCTGGTCGAGGGGACGGTCGTCAAGATCGACCGGGACGAGGTGCTCCTCGACATCGGCTTCAAGTCCGAGGGCGTCATCCCGGTGCGCGAGCTGTCCATCCGCAACGACGTCGATCCGTCGGAGATCGTCACACTGGGCGAGGCCATCGAAGCCCTTGTCCTCCAAAAGGAGGACAAAGAGGGGCGACTGATCCTTTCGAAGAAGCGGGCCCAGTACGAGCGGGCGTGGGGCACCATCGAAAAGCTCAAGGAGTCGGACGAGGTCGTCACCGGACCCGTCATCGAGGTGGTCAAGGGTGGCCTGATCGTCGACATCGGTCTCCGGGGATTCCTGCCGGCGTCGCTGGTCGAGCTGCGGCGGGTACGCGAGCTGCAGCCCTACGTGGGCCGGATCATCGAGGCCAAGATCATCGAGTTGGACCGCAACCGCAACAATGTGGTCCTGTCCCGCCGGGCATGGTTGGAGGAGACCCAAAAGGAACAGCGGGGCGAGTTCCTGACCAACCTCAAGCCGGGCGAACGCCGCCGAGGCGTGGTGTCGTCGGTCGTCAACTTCGGCGCCTTCGTCGACCTCGGGGGCATGGACGGCCTGGTCCACGTGTCCGAGCTGTCGTGGAAGCACGTCGACCATCCGTCGTCGGTGGTGTCGGTTGGCGACGAGATCGATGTCGAGGTGCTCGACGTCGATCTGTCCAAGGAGCGGATCAGCCTGTCGCTGAAGGCAACCCAGACCGATCCCTGGCAGGAGTTCGCCAACTCCCATCAGGTCGGCGAACTGGTCTACGGCCGCATCACCAAGCTCGTACCGTTCGGCTCGTTCGTCCAGGTGGGGGATGGCATCGAGGGTCTTGTCCACATCTCCGAAATGGCGGGACACCACGTGGATCTGCCCGAGCAGGTGGTCACGCCGGGCGAGGAGCTCTGGGTCAAGATCATCGACATCGATCTCCAGCGTCGCCGCATCAGCCTCTCCATCAAGCAGGCGGCCGAGGGTGGCGAAGTCTCCGAGGAGTACCGCGAGGCGTTCGGCGAGCACGCCTACGACGCCGAGGGGAACTACGTCGGTCCCTTCGAGTTCGCCGAGACCGAGTTCACACCCGAGACGGAGGCCCAGGCCGCGTGGGCCGACTACGTGGCCGAGCACGGAACCGGCGAAGGTGCACCCGAGCCCGGGGCCGACGGCGCCCCACCGGCGGCGGCGACGGCTCCCGTCGATTCACCAGCGACGGCTCCCGCCGAAGCGCCAGCCGCGGCCCCGGTCGACGGCGATACCGAGGCCCAAGCGGTCGTGTCCGACCCCGGTCCCGCCCCGGCATCCGATCCCGCCCCCGAGACCACCGAGCCGGCCTGACGGCACGACGTGGGCTAGGCCGGCGGCGACCCGGTGTCGGCCGGGCCGACCGGAGTGGACCCGACCGGAGCTGAACCGGCGTCGCCGGCGTCGGCGGGTACGGGGACCAGGGGGAAGTGGCAGGCCACTTGATGGCCGGGCGCGATGTCGCGCAGCTTGGGCTCCTCTTCCGCGCAGCGGTCCTGGGCGTAGGGACAGCGCGTCCGGAACCGGCAGCCCGACGGGGGGTTGAGGGGGGAGGGGAGCTCGCCGGTCAGTGCCTTGTGGTCGGCATGGTGATCGGGGTCGGGTTCGGGGATGGAGGCCAACAGCGCCTCGGTGTAGGGATGGGCGGCGGCGTGGTAGAGCTCGTCCGAACCGGCCAGCTCCACCAGCTTCCCGAGGTACATGACGGCCACCCGGTCACTGACGTTCTTGACCACGGCCAGGTCATGGGCGATGAACACCATGGTGAGGGAGAACCTCGACTTGAGGTCGGCCAGGAGGTTGAGGATCTGGGCCTGGACGGAGACGTCGAGGGCCGAGACCGGCTCGTCACAGATCAACAGGTCGGGATCGGCCATCAGCGCCCGGGCGATGCTGATGCGCTGGCACTGACCGCCGGAGAACTCACCCGGTCGCCTGTCGCCGGCGGAGTCGGGGTCGATCCCCACCGACTCCAACATCTCCCGCACCTTGGCCGACCGATCCGCCCGGTTGCCCCGGCCCCAGATCACCAGCGGCTCGGCCACGATGTCCTTCACCCGTCGGCGGGGGTTCAGCGACGAGATGGGATCCTGGAAGATCATCTGGATCTTGGTCCTGACCCTGCGCATGTCGCGGGTCGACAGCTTGCTCAGGACCTGGCCCCGATAGGTGACCGAGCCCGACGTGGGCGGCTGGATCTGCACCAGCGCTCTTCCGGTGGTCGACTTCCCGCATCCCGACTCGCCCACCAGGCCCAGCGTCTCGCCGCTGCGGACGGTGAAGGAGACGCCGGAGACGGCATGGACGGTCTGGCGTCCGTTCCGGAACTCGACCACCAGATCTTCGACGGTCAGGATCGCTTCCTCCTCGGGGCTCGGCGCCACGGCCGGTCCGGTCGGGGGCCCGGTCACAGTGGCCCGCCGTTCCCGGGTCCGGGCCGTCGAGGCGGGTCGTCGGCCCGGTACGGCTCGTCCGGCAACGCCGGCAGCACCGGCACCGAGCCGGCACCGTTGGTTGACAGCGTCACCGGAGCGCTGGACACCCCGTTCACCAATGGGAACCAGCAGGCGAACAGGTGGTCGGGCGATCCCGCCGTGCGGAGGGGGGATCGAGCTCGCGACACTTGTCCTGGGCGTAGGGACAGCGGGGGGCGAACCGGCATCCTTTGGGCGGGTGGATGAGATCGGGAGGACGCCCGGCGATGGCCTGGAGACGGACTCCGCTCGGATCCGAGAGCCGCGGGATCGAGTCCATCAAGGCCCGGGTGTAGGGCATCCGGGTCTCGGTGAACAGCGTCCGGGTCGGGGCCTGCTCGACCACCCGTCCCGCGTACATCACCATGATGTGGTCGGTGCGGTTGGCCACCACCCCGAGGTCGTGGGTGACCAGGATCATGGCCATGTGCCGCTCACGCTGCAGCTCGGCCAGGAGATCCAGTATCTGGGCCTGGACCGTCACGTCCAGCCCGGTCGTCGGCTCGTCGGCCATTACCAACCGGGGGGCGCAGGCCAGGGCGATGGCGATCATCACCCGTTGGCGCATGCCGCCCGACAGTTGGAACGGGTACCACCTGATCCTCGCCTCGGGCGAGGGGATACCCACCGACCGCAGGAGCTCGATGGCCTGGGCTTTGGCATCGGAGCGGCCCATTCCGAGGTGGAGCCGCAACGACTCTGTGATCTGGACACCGATCCGCTTGACCGGGTTGAGGGCGGTCATCGGATCCTGGAAGATCATGCTCAGCTGGGCGCCCCACACCCGCCGCAACTGATCGGGAGCCATGGTGGTCAGCTCTTCACCGGCGAACCGGACGGTGCCGCTCTTGATCACGTCGTGAAGGGGGAGGAGGCCCATGATCGAACGGGACAGGACCGTCTTGCCCGACCCCGACTCGCCCACGATGCCCAGCGTCTTGCCCCGGTCGACCGCCAGCGACACCCCGTCCACGGCCCGGACCGTCCCCCGGGAGGTCCGGAAGGCGGTGTGCAGGTCGTCCACCACCAGCAGTGGCCCATCCGGAGGGCGGGCGTCAGGGAACTCGGGCGTGACCGTCTCGACCCCGCCGCGCCGACCCCTCACGGCCGTCCCCTCCGTGGATCCCTCACGGCCGACACTTCACGACCGCACCCTCACAGCAGTCCCTCTCGGATGTCGAACCGCTGGCGCAACCGGTCGCCGATGAGGTTGATGGACAACAGGAGCAAGAACATGGCGAGCACCGGCCACAGCATGATGTACGGGTTGGTTTGCAGGTTTCCGTTGGAACTCCCCTCGGCGATCATGTTCCCCCACGACGGGGTGGGCAGGGGCACCGACAGGCCCAAGAAGGCCAGCGATCCCTCGAGCACGATGACCCCGGCCACCGTGATCAGGGCGAAGGTGATGGCCACCGGTATCACGTTGGGGAGGATCTCCCGGAAGACGATGCGGGTCGAGTTGGCCCCCATGGTCCGCGCCGCCACCACGAACTCGCGGTTGGCGAACGACAGGCTCGAGGCCCGCACCACGCGGTACTCGAGAGGGATGACCGCCACCCCGATGATGACGGTGATCTTGGGGAGGGTCGAGCCCCAGAAGGCCACCACGGCGATGACGGCCACGATGGCCGGAAAGGCCAGGAGCACGAACGATGCGGCATTGAGCCCGAGGTCGAGGCGACCGCCCCGGTACCCCGAGACGAGCCCCAACGTGCCTCCCACCGCCATGCCGATGGCCACCGAGCCGAACCCGACGATCAGTGACACCCGGGACCCGTAGATGAGGCGGCTGAGCAGGTCGCGACCCAGGTCATCGGTGCCGAGCAGGTGGTGGATGCTGGGGGAGGCGTTGATGGCGGAGTAGTTCTGAAAGTCGGGGCCCGGTAACGGGAGCAGGTTGGCCACGATGGCCAGGACCACCACCAGTCCCACCCACCCCAGAGCCAGCCAGAACAGCAGGCCCAGCGGTTTGCGGAGCAGGATGTCGTCCGACGCCAGCGTCTCGCTCTGACGCGACACCACCAGTTCGTCGGTGGCGGCGATCCCCGGCACCTGGTTCCGGAGGAGCTGGCCGGAGGCGTGCGTGCTGGTGAGCTCTCGGTCGTCAGGCATTGATCACTCCCGGGTCACCCTCGGATCGACCACCGTGAAGAGGAAGTCGATCAAGAATTGAAGCACGACATAGGCCACCGCCACCACCAGGGTGATTCCTTGCACCACCAGGTAGTCCCGCTGCTGCACCGCCACCACCAGCGAGTACCCGAGGCCGTCGATGGCGAACAGGTACTCGACGATGAACGTACCGGCCAGGAGGGCGCCGATGTTGACCCCCGACGCTGCCAGCAGGGAGAAGGTCGAAGGTCGGAACGCATGGCGCAGCATGATGGACCGGTTGGAGAGGCCCTTGGACCTGGCCATGGTGATGTAGTCCTCTTGGAGGGTGCTGATCAGGTCGGAGCGGAACAGCCGGTAGTAGACGGCGATCGAGCCGGCCGTGATGGCCAGGGACGGGAGGATCATGTCGTGCAGGTTGGTCCCGATGCTCTGGGACAACGGGACGTAGCCGGTGGCGGGGAACCAGCCCAGGCCGACGGCGAAGATGGCCACCATGATCGGGGCGATGACGAAGGGGGGGAGGGCCAGCATCCCGAAGGTGGTGGTGGTGGAGACGTTGTCGAAGGTGCCGTTGGGCCGACGCGACGTGAGCAGGGCCAGGGGGAGGGCCACGCCGAAGGCGATGATCTGGGAGATGATGATGAGCTCGAGGTCGATCGGGAATCCGGTGGCGATGATGTGAGTGACCGTCTCGTGGTCGAGGTAGGACTGGCCGAGGTTGCCGTGGAACACCGCGCCCAACCAGGTGAAGTACTGCTCGATCAGCGGTTTGTTGAGCCCCAGCTGCTTGTAGAGCACGGCCCGGTTGTGGGGGGTGTCACTGGACCCGAGGATGACGGTGGCCGGGTCGCCGGGCAGCAGGTGGACCAGCAGGAACACCAGAACGGAGATGATGAAGGTCACGGCCACCAACTGAACGAACCTTCGCAGGAAGTACGTGGCCATGGTGGGGAGGCGCCGGTCGGGTCGACCCAGTCGCTAGCTGGCCAACCAGGTCTGGGTGGGGACGAAGATGCCCTCGTCGAATCCGTAGCCGGAGGTGCCGTCGGGGAAGGTCCAGGCGTCGAAGTTCTGGACCCGGGTGTCGGCGACCTCGGAGAACAGGTACTGGTCGATCCACAGGTACGGCAGATCCGCCGCCAACTGCTCGTTGACGGCCTTGTAGGCGGCGATGCGGTCGGCCTTGTTGGCGGTGTGACGACCGATGAGCAGGTTGGTCTCGATCTTGGGATCGTCGATCCGGGTGAAGTTGAGGCCGATCTCGCCGATGGGGGACAGGGTGGTGGTGCTCCACCACACGTAGTTGAGGTCGGGGTCGACCGCCCCGAACTGGTAGGACGTGGCCGCCTGGAATTTGCCGAGCACGAAGTCGTCGATGATGGTGGCCTGTTCCACCTCACTGATGTTGACCACGAAACCGACCTTCTGCCACATCTGCTGGATGATCTCGACCAACTTGATCTCCAGTGGATCGGGGATCGTCACCAGACTGACGGTCGGAGTCCCCTTTTCGGCCTTGTACTCGTTCACCAAGGACTCCGCCCCCGACGGGTCGTACTTCGGGTAGCCGGTGTCGCTGTAGAACGGCGAGCCGGGCAGAAAGATCCCGTTGACCGGCTTGGCGAACCCGCCCCCGAAGATCTTCTGGATCACGGCCACATCGAGCCCCTTGGCCAGCGCCTGGCGGACCCGGATGTCGTTGGTGGGTGACACATCGGTGTTCAGCATGATGAAGGCCATGGTCGGCTCGCCGATGACCCCGGTCCGGCTGTCGACCAGCTGATAGCCCGAGTCGGTGAAGCGGTTGATGGTGCCGGGGTCGGTCGACTCGATCATGTCGACCCCGCCGGACCGGAGCGTGGCCTCGCGCTGGGTGGTGTCGGGGATCGGCTTGAAGGTGATCGAGTCCAGGTAGGGAAGCCCGTGGCGCCAGTAGTGGGGGTTGCGCACCGCGGTGAAGTAGTCGTTGGGCTGCCACTGGGAGTAGGTGAACGGCCCGGTGCCGATGGGCTTGGGGGCCGATGACGAGCTGCTCGACGCGGCCTTGATCATCGCCTCGCCCACCACGTAGCCCGGCTGCTGGGTGAGTCCGGCCGGAAAGGTGGGATTGGGGGCGTCCAGCTTGTAGACCACGGTCAGGTCGCCCGACGGGGTCACCGACACGATCTGCTTGAGGGCCGGGCCGACCAGGACCGAGGTGACCAGGGCGTAGAAGTTGGCCTGGACCACCGCCGCCGTCAGATCCGACCCGTCGCTGAACTTGACCCCGGGACGGAGCGTCATCGTCCACGTGTCGTAGGTGGAGTTGGGAGTCATGGACTCGGCCAGGTACGGCTTGACCGTTCCGTCCGCCGCCACCGCCATCAGCGGGTCGTAGATGGAGTTGGCGTAGAGGAAGCCGTTGGTGTCCCAGTGGTTCGTGGCCGGATAAAAGCCGTCGATCTCGGCCAGGGTCCCCACCGTGAGTGAGCCGCCCCGCACCGGCGAGCCGGTGCCGACGCCGGCCTTTCCGCTACTGGTCCCGGAGCCGGAGCCCGACGAGCAGGCCGACAGCCCGGCGGCACCGAGGGCCACGGCCCCGCCGGTGATGGCCCCCCGTGACAGGAAGGTCCGACGGCTGATTCCGTTGTCTGACGTCACCGACATCCCCCCATCTTGTGCCCCGAGCCGGCGCGTGGTCGCGACGGCCGCTACACGGCATGCACTCTGTCACAATCACGCCCGGCAGTGGGGGCAGGTTAGTGCCCCGTGGCCAGGAGGTGCACGGAACGGGACTGCACCCGATCCGCGGCGCCGCTGGGTACCATGCTCGCCATGGATGCAGCCACTCCTGGTTCCGCACCCGTGGCCGTGCCCGAATCCCCGGTCGGAACGGCCGCGCCCACCACCGGAGTCGGCACCGCGCCCCAAACCGGATACGAGGTCGATGGCGTCCCGGTCACCGCCGAACCTGGTGCGGCCACCAACGGTTCCGGGGGGACCCCTTGGCCGCCGGGTCCCGGTCGGCCGTCGACGACCCCGAAGGTCCGCCATTCGCCCCGACCACCGCCGTGGCCCTGGCTTCGGCTGTGGTCGCCGTCTTGGTGGTCGGGCTGGTCCTTCGATTCTGGACCCGGTCAGACCTGTGGCTCGACGAGGCCCTGACCGTCAACATCGCCCGGCAGCCGCTCGACCAGATCCCGTCGCTCCTGCACCGGGATGGCGCCCCGCCACTGTTCTATGTGCTCCTCCACTTCTGGATGGAGATGTTCGGCACCTCCGACTACGCCGTGCGGTCGTTGCCCGGCGTGTTCGGTGTGGCCACGCTGCCGCTCACCTGGTTGGCCGGAAAGCGGTTGGGCGGGCGCAAAGCGGCCTGGGCGGCGGTGCTGTTGCTGGCCAGTTCGCCCTTCGCCGTCCGCTACGACACCGAGACCCGGATGTACTCGCTGGTGGTCCTCCTGACCGTCCTCGGGTTCCTCGCCCTCGACCGGGCCCTGTCACGACCCCGGCCCGGCAACCTGATCGCCGTCGCCTCCGTCGCCGGCCTGCTCCTCTACTCCCACTACTGGTCCCTGTACCTGGTCGGTACGGTCATGGTGTGGCTGGCCTGGGTGGCCTGGCGGGGCCGGTCCCAGTGGCGCCCCGGGGCCCGGGCCGCCTTGGTGGCCTGCGGGGTGGGATGCCTGACGTTCCTTCCCTGGGTGCCGACCTTCGTGTTCCAGTCGCGCCACACCGGTACACCGTGGGCCACTCCGGCCAACTTCGCGGCCATGGTCAACGCCGTGGCCACCTTTGCCGGTGGTGGCACCGACCAGGGCCGGGCCCTGGGGCTGCTCTTCTTCGGCCTGGCCGGGCTGGGCCTGTTCGGGGTGGCCTCCGACCGATTCCACATCGACCTGGACGTCCGCACCCGGCCGTGGGCCCGCCCCCTGGCCATCACCGTCGTCGGCACCATGGCCGCCGCCATCACCGGCGGCTACATCTCCAACAGTACCTTCGACGCCCGCTACGCGTCGGTGGTGTTCATTCCCCTGCTCTTGTTGGTGGCCCTGGGTGTGATCACCGTGCGAGACCGGAGGATCCGGACCGCCGTCCTGGCCGTGGCCGTGGTGGCCGGCCTGGTCGGCTCCTTCCCCAACATCACCACCAACCGGACCCAGGCCGGTGAGGTGGCATCCGTCATCGCCGCCCACGCCCAGCCCGGGGACGTCATCGCCTACTGCCCCGACCAGCTCGGCCCGGCCGTCAACCGACTGCTTCCCGCCGGTCGCTACGCCCAGATCACCTTTCCCCGGGACACCAGCCCCGAGTACGTCGACTGGATCGACTACGCATCGGCCACGCATGCCGCCTCGCCGGTGGCCTTCGCCCGGCGCCTGGAGACGATGGCGGCCGGGGGGCACCGCATCTTCGTGGTGTGGTCCAACGGTTACCAGACGTTCGGGACCAAGTGCCAGGGAATCATCCAGACCCTCCAGGGCGACCCGGACTTCAAGGCCAAACAGGTCATAGCCGGCAACGGCACCCAGTTCTACCAGCCCATGTGGCTCGAGCAGCTCACCCCGACACCGTCCTGAGACGGCCCGACCCACCGGCGGACCGCGGGCCGAGGCCGGCCCGAGAGGCCGTGGAGGGGTGTCCAGGCCCTGGTCCGGCCGCAGGCTCAGAAGGGGTGTTCCGCCTAAAGTCCCGGTCGAGCCACTATCCTCACCAAGGTTATACCGAGGTCCCCCTGTGGCGTCCGGCGCGCCGGCCGGACCTCACGTCGGCCGGGCCCACCGCCCGGGGGGGAACGAGAGCCAGCCGGGCGCCGGCGATTTCCAGAGGAGAACGGACCACCCAGTGGCACGAGCGAACGATGAGGCAGGGGCGGGCGGGTCGCCGGGGGTCGTGGACACCACGGCCGACTCCCGACCGGGGAGTGGTCCCGAGCGCGCTCCCGTGGTCGTCATCGGAGGGGGGCCGGCCGGCCTGACCGCAGCCCGGCGGTTGGCCCAGGTCGGCGACCCGGTGGTGGTGGTCGAGGAGGACTCGGTGGTCGGGGGCATCAGCCGCTCGGTCGAACGCGACGGGTGGCGCTTCGATATCGGCGGCCACCGGTTCTTCACCAAGGTCAAGCCGGTCGAGGACTTCTGGCACGAGGTGCTGCGCGCCCGAGGACTTCCTCCTGCGCCCCCGGATGAGCCGCATCTTCTACGACGGCAAGTTCTACGACTACCCCATCAAGCTCGGCAACGCCTTGTCCAACCTGGGCCTGATCGAAGCGTTCTTGTGCGGCCTGTCCTTCCTGTGGGTGCGGATCCGACCGCCCAAGGACCTGACCACCCTCGAGGGCTACATCGTCTCCAACTACGGCTGGCGCTTCTACCACCACTTCTTCAAGACCTACAACGAGAAGGTGTGGGCCGTCCCCGCCTCGGAGATCTCGGCCGACTGGGGGGCCCAGCGGATCAAGGGCATGTCCTTGTGGAACGCGGTGTGGGAGCCGATCCGATCTTCGGTGGCGGGCAAACGCCGGGACAAGTCCAAGCAGGTCACCAGTCTGATCGAGGAGTTCGAGTACCCCGAAGTTCGGGCCGGGCATGATGTGGGAGCACTGCGCCGACCAGGTGGTGGCTATGGGGGGTGCGGTCCGCATGGAGACTTCGGCCACGGTGGTCCACGTCGAGGACGGGGCGGCGGTGGCGGTCACCGTGGCCTCGGGGGGGACGACGGAACGGATCGATGCCTCCCACGTGATCTCGTCCATGCCCCTCACCTCCCTGGCCCGCATCGTCGACCCGCCGGCGCCCGCCGAGGTGCTGGCCGCCGCCGACGATCTCCACTACCGGGACTTCCTCACCGTGGCCCTGGTGGTCCCGGTCGAGCGCGGCTTCCCCGACAGCTGGATCTACATCCACTCCCCGGACGTGAAGGTGGGTCGTATCCAGAATTTCGGGTCGTGGTCGCCCTACCTGGTAAAGGACGGACGCACCTGTTTGGGCATGGAGTACTTCGTCTTCGAGGGCGACGAGCTGTGGGAGTGCTCCGATGACGAGCTGGTGGCCCTGGCCACCAAGGAGCTGGCCCACATCGGACTGGTCGATCCTGCCGACGTGGAGGTGGGCTACGTGGTGCGGATGCCCAAGGCCTACCCGGTCTACGACGACGCCTACCGCGACAACGTGGACGTGATCCGCCGTTGGTTCGAATCCCACGCTCCGAACGTGCACCCGGTGGGCCGCAACGGGATGCACAAGTACAACAACCAGGACCACTCGATGTACACGGCCATGCTCACCGTCGAGAACATCCACGGGGCCAACCACGACATCTGGTCGGTGAACGTCGAAGAGGAGTACCACGAGGAACACGACGGCCGTTCGGTTCCGGCCGCCGGCTCGACCGGCCGGGACGCCCCGATCCTGCCCCGCCGCGACCGCCCCCGGCCCGCAGCCATCTAGTGCCGGCCCGGGGCAGCGAACCGTCCCGAGCGCAATTCGAGCCGGACCTCCCGGTAGTGGAGACTCCTTTCCTGTGACCGAGCCGGACAGTCCACCCGAACGGTCCCCGGGGGAGGGTCAGGGCCCGACCGGGCCGGCTCCGGCCACGGCCCCGGGCGCGGCCGAGGTCCTGCCGCCGGCCTCGACGTGATCCTGGACGAGATCGACCAGGTGGTCGAGCCGGTCACCGAGTCGGTGTCGATGTCGCCGGCGGTCGGCATCGCCGTGGCCGGCGGACCGATGATCACCCTTCCCGCCACCGGTGTCGAAACGGGGCCCGCCCCGGCCCGTGACTCGATCCGGTCGGGCCTCAGCCAGGCCGGCCCGGTGGCGGTGGCGGGGCTGGTGGTCAACGGGGCCGCCGCCCTCTTGGTGGTGGCGGTGGCCCGCCTGGTGACACCACAGGCCTACGGGGCCATCGCCCAGCTTCTGGGCCTGTTCTTCATCCTGTCCATGCCCGGATCGGCCGTGCTGGTGGGGGTGGTCCGGCGGGTCACCGCCCTCCACAACGCCGGCCACGGCCACCTGGTGCGGGGTTGGATCGCCCGGGTCCACCGGATCCTGATCGCGGCCATCGCCGTTGAGTTGGTCCTGGTCCTGGTGCTGCAGGGGTGGATCGCCCGCCAGCTGTCGCTGCCCAACAGCGACGGCATCGTCCTGATCCTGGTGGCGGCCGGCATCTGGATCCTCCTGTGCGTCGACCGCGGTCTGCTCCAGGCCCACCGCAGCTACCGGCCCCTGGCCGGCAACCTGCTGCTCGAGGGCACGGTCCGCACCGGTCTTCGTGCTGGTGCTGGTGGTCGCCCATCTCGGTGTGGCCGGCTACGCGCTCGGGTGTCTTCATCAGTGAGGTGACGGCCACCGCCCACGCCCGGTGGCTGGCCTCACGGGCCTGGAGGGAGATGCCCGCCACCCCCGGGTCGGCCAACACCGGGTCGAACGGGACCGGGTCGACGGGCCGGACGTCGGTCCCGGGTCGGCGGCGCCGTTCGACCCCGGGGCCGACACCGCCCTGGTGCGGCAGGAGGTTGATGGCCGACGTGTCCGCAGCCTTCGTGGGGCTGGCCCTCCTCGGGCTGCTCCAGAACGTAGATGTGATCCTGTTGGGCCGGCTCGACCATGCCAATGTCGGTCCCTATGCCGCCATCTCGGTGGCCTCGAAGGCCCTCGTCTTCGGTGCCCTGGCCCTCGGGGCCTACCTCCTTCCCGAGGCCACCATCCGGTGGAACGAAGGTGGGCACGCCGTGCGCCAGCTCGGGGTCACCCTCATCTTCCTGGCCGTCCCGGCCGGGGTGCTCCTGGTCATCGCGGTCTTCGTGCCCCGCCAGTTCCTCACCCTGATCTTCTCGGCCAAGCTGAGTGCGGGGGCCCCGGCCTTCGCCTCGCTGGTCGGCGCCATGATCTTCCTCTCGATCTCGGTCCTGATCACCAACTACCTCTTCGGGACCGGATCCCGCTGGATCGTCTTGTTGCTGGCGGGCGGCTCGTCGCTGGCCCTCGGCCTGATCAGCCTGGCCCACGGCCACATCGTGGCCACCGCCCGGGCCGATTTGGTGGCCCAGGGGGTCCTGGCGCTCGGCATGACCGTGGCCTTCGTGGCCATCCACCGCCGGCACGGTCGCCACAGCTGGCACATTCCCGCCGGCCGGCGGCGGCGGACCAAGGCCGCCGACTGGTCCCTCCCGTCGTAGCCTGGACGCCCAAAAACTGTGAAAAACGCCCGTTGCCGGTAGACTGTGGTCTGGCAAAGTGGCAAGTCGCCAGCGGTAAAGGGCAACGGGGGGAAGTCCGAGCATGAGGCCTGTGACGGGGGAGGCGGGAGCGGCGCCGGCGTCGGGTCCGATGCCGGAATCGCTCCACGAGGATTTTCCACGCTTGACATCGGTGCCCGATCTCGATGGCGGCGGCCGGGACACGGTGGCACCGACGCTGGGGTTCCGACTGCCCGGTGGGCGGGCCCTGCCCTCCCTGGCCTCACCGCTCGGGCTGTTCGACGGCATGTCCATCGGTGAGATCGCCGAGCGGGCCGGCCTGAAACGCATCGATGTGGTGGCGTGGCGCGACTTCGACGACCCCGAGGCCGGCGGGTCCGAGCTCCACGCCAACCGGGTGATGTCGGCCTGGTCCCGGGCGGGCCTGGACGTCTCCATGACCACGTCCTCGGTGCCCGAGGGCCGGTCGGTGGTCCGCCGGAACGGCTACCGGGTCGTCCGTCGGGCCGGCCGGTACTCCGTGTTCCCCCGGACCATGCTGTCGGGGGCCCTCGGCCGGATCGGCACCGGGGATGGTCTGGTCGAGATCTGGAACGGGATGCCTTTCTTCTCCCCACTGTGGGCCCACTGCCCGACGATCGTCTTCCTCCACCACGTGCACGCCGAGATGTGGAAGATGGTGCTCCCGACCGGGATGGCCGAGTGCGGGTACGCCATCGAGCACCGGGTCGCGCCCCCCGTCTACCGGCGCAGTCGGATCGTCACCCTGTCGGCGTCGTCCAAGCAGGAGATCGTCCAGCGCCTCCGCATCCCGGTCGACCAGGTGTCGGTGGCTCCGCCCGGCGTCGAGCCCCAGTTCTCACCGGCGGGCGAGCGGTCCGACGTGCCCCTGGTGGTGGCGGTCGGCCGGCTGGTGCCGGTCAAGCGGTTCCACCTGCTGATCGAAGCGCTGGTGGCGACTCAAGCACGACCATCCCGATCTCGAGGCGGTGATCGCCGGTGAGGGCTACGAGCGACCCGCCCTCGAGGCCCTCATCCGGCGCCGGGGGGCCGAGTCGTGGATCTCCCTGCCCGGCTACCTGCCCGAGGACGACCCTGGTCGGCCTCTACCGCCGGGCCTGGGTGCTGGCCTCCACCTCGCTCCGCGAGGGGTGGGGGATGACGGTCACCGAGGCCGGGGCGTGCGGGACCCCTTCGGTGGTCTCGAGCATCAGTGGCCACGAGGACGCCGTGCTCGACGGGGTGACCGGCATTCTGGCCGACGACACCGCCGACATGGTCCGGCGGGCTGGACGCCGTCCTGCGCGACGAGGTGCTGCGCAAGCGGCTCGGCCTCGCCGCCGAGGACCACGCCGCCCGGTTCACCTGGGACGCCACCGCCCGGGGGACTCTGGCCGCGCTCGGCACCGAGGCCCTGTCCCGTGAGGAGATGTCCGGGCGGTAGGCCCCGGTCCGCCCGTTCAGGTCGACCCCGGTGCCCCCTGGGCCTCCGGGACTGGCCCCGGATAGCCGTCAGCGGGGTGGCTCCCGGGCCCGGCTCCATCCCCCCCGTCATCACCCTCATCCCGACCGGATCCGTCCTGGCCGCCCGTCTTCGCTCCGCCCGCCCCCAGGACCACCTCGACGACGGCGTCGGCCCCGAGGAACACCACGCCGGCCCACGCCAGTCCGCTGGCGGTGCCGAAGGACATGGTCCAGTCGCCTCCGGGGGGCACCTGGTCGGCATGTTGATGGAGGGCAACGTACGCGCCGGCGACCACGATGCCGGCGACGGCCACCACGCCGAGGATGATCCGTAGCCGGGGCACGAGCAGCACCACCACGGTGGCCACGCCGACGGCCAGGCCGGCCAGCCCGGACGAGATGGCTCCGGCCACGGCACCGGTCACGACCCCGCCCACCGCCGCTACCGCCACCGTGGCCGGCGGGCCGTCCGACCGGAACGGGAGGGCGAGGGTCGGTCGCTCCGGGCCGTCGGCGCCGTCCGATCCGGGCACGGCCACCGGCTCGGGAGGATCCGAGGACTCCGCCCCCGACTGACGACTGTGGCGGCCGGCGGCCCGCCTCCTCCTTCTCCGGCGACGGCCGGCCGGCCGCAGGGCCAGGACCAGGCAGGCCACGATGGCCGCCAGCGAGACGATCAGCGCCACGTCGACCTGTCTCTGTGGCTGCCAGGTCAGCACCACCGACAGCTTCCCGCCCTGGACTGCCGGGCCCAGGGACGACGGGTCGATCCGCCACCCGTTGGCGAACCCGTCGATGAGCACGGGGGTGCCGAGGTCGCCGGCCCCGGTCACCGAGGCCTTCCAGCCCCTATTGATGCTCTGGCCCAGGACCAGATAGAACGGGTCCGCTCCCGGACCGGTTCCCACCCCGTCGAGGGTCAGGTGGATGGAGGTGGCCGACTGGCTCACCACGTGGGCCCGGGGGGACGACGACACCGCGGGGGCCGCCAGGGTGGTGGCGTCGGCCAGCGGCATGGCGCCGCCGCCCGGAGCCGAGTCCAGGGCCAGCAGGTCGATGTCGAAGCCACTGGCCTGACCGGCCACCGAGGTCAACGTGTGGGTTCCGGGGCCGAGGGCCAGCCCCCCGGCGTCGGGACCGCACAACGAGACGGTGAGGGCCTGGCGGTCGAGGGCGGTGGCGGTCGTGCCGGTGACGGAGACCCACACTGGCTTGCCGTCCACGGCCACCAGGTTGTCCCGGCACGTGGTCGGGATGGCGGCGGGAACCGGGGCGGCCTGCAGGCCGGGGATGCCGACCTCGGCGATGCCCAGGGGCATGGCGATCGGAGACTCGGAGTAGTAGTTCGGCGTGTACTCCAGCCGGACGCGGTCGAAGGTGATCCGGATGCTCGAGCCGGTGAGGGCCGGGAACCGCTCGGGCACGTCCACCACCGACCCGGCCACCGGGCTGTCGGCGATGGCGGGGACGGTGAAGGTGGTGGTCCCGCTGTTGGTCGAGACGGTCATCCGGGTGGGGACCGAATGCTCACCGTCGGCCACGATCTGGAGGTTCAGCTGATCGAAGGTGATCGGCGAGGCCAGCGTGTACTGCAGCCACTGCCCGGCCTGGTGGGTGGCGCCGAAACCGGGCGACCACGCCGTGGCCGAGTTCCCGTCGAGGGTGGCGATGGCCCCGGCCCGCAGGTCGCCGGGCAGCCGTCCGAGCGAGTAGGCCACGATGCCGGTGTCGTCGGCGCCGGGTCGCCCCACCAACCGGTCGATCTCGTCGTCGGGGATCAGCGGCGAGATCCGGGCGCTCCCGGTCACGGAGAACGTGCGCGGAGTGGGAAGCCAGAACGACCGGGCCATCGAGGTCTCGGTGTCGGACCTGGGCGGCACGCCCGAGGCCCGGAGCCGGGTCATCACCAGGGTCAGCCGGTCGGAGATGGACGCGGTCCCCGCCCGGCGCAGGAGGTCCTCGGGCATGGCCACGGTCTCATGCACGGAGATCCCGGGGATCTCCACTTCGGCGAAGCCGACCGAGCTCCGCGAGTCGACCGGGACGTCGTCGTGGGTCGGTGCGCAACCCCGGCGACGGTGATGCGCAGCGTGGTGAACGACCGGGGGGAGAAGGTGATCTCCTGGCCGCTCGGCTGCCGCGACGCCGGGCCCGAGCGCCACCGTGACCGGCCGGCCGCCGTCGAAGGTCAGGGTGACCCGGGTGATCCACCGGTCGGGGTCGCCGGTCTGGGGTTGGACCAGACGCAGCGACGTCGCGGTGCGGGGACGGTCGAGGTCGACCTGCCACCACTGGCCGACGCGGGTCGCCGAACGAGTCCGTCCAGCCACGCGGTCTGGGGTTCCCGTCGAGGGCGGCGGCCGGCTGGTCCTCGGGCAGGTAGGTGATCGACGATCCGTAGGAGGAGGCCGTCACCGACGAGATCCCCTGGAACACCGCCGTGGTCTGGGCATCGGCCGGGCGCCCCGGGGAAGAGGTCGATCGGGTAGTCGCTCGGATCGGTGGTGTCGGGCGGCTGGGCGGCCGTCTCGGTGTACCCGGTGTTCTCGTTGAGGGAGTTCCACTGGAACCCCTGCTTGCGGTTGGTGTCGGTGACCACCAGGTCGGCCGGCCGGCCCAGCGTGTCCTTGGCCAGTGGTCGGTCGGTGTCGAGGGTCCCGGCGTAGAGGATGGTCGGGTTGCCGGCCAGCAGGCCCGACCGAGGCGGCGCTGACGATGCCCGAGGCGTCCCCGTCCACCACCAGGGGGGTGGCGGTGGACTCGGTCCGGACGATCGGGCGGGGATCGGCCACCGTGTAGGACACCAGGGGAGCGGTCCAGCCCTGGTTGGGCGGCCGGGCCAGGCCAGGCCTCGTCGAAGTGGGGGATGAGGGGGACGTTCGGGCACGGGGCTGGCCGTAGGACACCGGGTCGGATCAGCCCGGCCGGGGTCACGGCCAGGTCGGCCGCCAGCTGCTGGGGGTTGGGCGTGTCGTAGCGCTCGTAGGCCTGGTCGTACTGGACGAGGACGTTGCCGGCGCTCATGAGGGACGCCATCGGGGCCAGGGCGTTCCAGTCCATGACGCCGTCCTGGAGCGGGGTGTCGACCGCCTGGAGCACGTCGGCGGTGGGCAGCGAGCCCATGATCTGCTGCTCGTGGGTCACGAACGGCCGGGTCATCAGGCCCGGGTAGACGGTGTCGATGGTGTCCCCCCACCGGTAGGCGGCGAAGTTGTTCCCCGGCAGGGCGTAGACCCGGGTCGCCGGGTTGACCTTGTCGAGGGCGGCCGCCGCCTGGCGGACGTAGAGCGGGGGCACGGCCGGCTGGGTGAACCCGTTGGCGATGATCCCCCCGGTCCACAGCGGGGTGGACGCCGGCCATCACGGCGGCGGCGGCGAAGCCCGCCGACGACCAGGCCGGTCGTGCGGACCCGGTTGGCCACGGCGCTGACCCCGGCCCCCAGGAACACGGCCAGGCCGAGGATGACCAACGGCGAGGCCCGGTCGGTGGAGCGCAGGGCCAGCCCGGCGGTGGTGTCGACCATGAACGCCTTGATCACCGAACCGACCGTGGAGGGGTCGGTGTAGGGGTTGGGACCCGACCGCCAGCACCATGCCGACCACGGCGATCAGCACGAAGTAGGCACGGTGGCGCCACCGGGAGAACACCGCCGCCACGAAGGCCAGAGCACCGGCACGAGGAAGCTGGCGGCGATCAGCCAGACGTTCTGGGTGTAGGCGATCGAGGTCTGGGTCCACGGCCCGACCCGGTCGGCACCGTAGAAGTACCAGTAGCCGAGGCCACGGATGATCTCCGAGGCCAGCGAGGCGGCGCTGGTGGACGGGACCGTCTCGGTGTACTTGAGGACGTTGACCCCGTAGGCCGCCTCCACCTGGAGGCCGACCGCCCACCACAGCGAGACCAGGGCGGTGAGCAGGCCGACCTTCCAGGCCACCGCCCACGCCCGGCGCCAGGTGGCCTCCTTGGCCACCACCACGGCGTAGGGGAGCCACAGGGCCGGGGCGATGCCCACGTAGAGGATCGAGCTGGCATTGATGCCGCTGACCAGGGCCACCACCAGGGCGAAGAGTGCCGGGTACCGCCAGCCGCCCTTGCGGAGGGCCAGGATGACGAAGGCCACCATCCACGGCAGGCCGGCCCACGGCATGAGGATGACCGAGATGCGGCCGGCGTACTGGAGCACGTAGGGGGTGAACATGAAGCCCAGCGCGGTCACGTACCGGCCCGGCCCGGACAGCCCGATGGTCCGGCACAGGTAGAGGGCCCCGGCGCCGGCGGCGAACAGAGCAGGCCCATCCACAGGCGCTGGGCCACCCACAGCGGGACGTGGAGCTCGGCCAGGGCCCAGTAGAAGGGGCCCATGGGCAGGAGGTAGCCGATGTTCTCGTGGGTGACGGTCCCCGAGGGCCACGCTCGGGTCCCACAGCGAGACCGCCTGGCGCACGTAGCGGCCCGGGTCGAGGTAGAGGTAGGTCTTGGTGTCGTCGGTGACCACGCCGGGCTGGGAGGCCAGCATGGGGACGAAGGCGACCAGCGGCCACCAGGCAGGTAGTCGACCACCGCCCGGAGCCGGCTGGGGGAGCGGAGCCGGTGGCCACCAGATGCGGTCCGCCGCAGTCGGGGCGGCCGGTGAACCGCCCGGGGGCGCGACGGCGGAGGGTTGGGGATCCGGCACGAGTGATCGGTAGTGTAGGCAACCCGAGGGTCGCGAGGCAGCACCGTCGGCCGGACCAGGACGAGCCACCGACACCACGGGGAGCCCGATGACCAGCCAGACGTCCGACACCGGCGAGCCGACGCGGCGGGCTCGGCCCCGCCCGTCGTGAGCGGACCGGCCGGGCGCCTGACCGGCGAGCGGCCCAAGGAGGGGGTGACCCCCGACTCGCTGCTGGCCCTGCACGCCGCCGGCTACCGGACGGTGATCGAACGGCTGGGACCGGGCCCCATGCTCGACGTGGGCTGCGGCGAGGGATTCGAGTCGGCCCGGTTCCTGGCGGCCGACCGCACGGTGGTCGGTGCCGACTACAGCGCCGAGGCCGTCGGCGCCGCCGCCGGGCGGTGGGGCCCGGAGGGACTGCGCGTGGCCCAGATGAACGCCCTGGCCCTGGGGCTGGCCGCGGGCGCTTCCGTCTGGGCGTGCTCCTCCCACCTCATCGAGCACTTCGACGACCCCGAGGGCCACGTCCGGGAGCTCGCCCGGGTGCTGGCCGACGACGGGACGGTGTTCTTCCTCACCCCGAACGCGCCGGCCGACTTCGAGAACCCCTTCCACATCCACCTGTTCGAGCCACCGGAGCTCCGCCGACTGCTCGAGCCGGCACTTCCACCAGGTCACCGTGCAGGGCCTCGACGCCGTGCCCCACGTCAAGGCCGACTTCACCGCCCGCCGGGTCAAGGCCGACAAGGTGCTCGCGCCTCGACGTCCTCGACCTTCGGCACCGGATCCCGCGGTCGTGGTACATCGCCGCCTACACCCGGATCCTGCCCCTGGCCTACAAGGTGATCGCCCGGGGCGACGCCGGGGGCACGACCGGCATCACCGCCGACGACTTCTTCGTCACCGACGACCTCGACGCCACCACCATGGTCCTCTTCGCCACCGCCTCCCGGCCGCGGCGGGCGGCCTGATCGGGGCCGGGCCCGGATGCTGGCAGTCGGCCTCACCGGCGGCATCGGGGCGGGCAAGTCCACGGTGGCCGAGCTCCTGGTCGACCGCGGCGCCCAGCTGGTCGACGCCGACCTGATCGCCCGCGAGGTGGTGGCGCCCGGCGGCCCGGCCTACCAGCCCATGATCGACCGCTTCGGACCGGAGATCGTCGACGCCGACGGCGCGATCGACCGCCCCAAGGTGGCCGCGCTGGTCTTCGGGCACCCCGAGGCCCTGGCCGACCTCAACGCCATCACCCATCCGGCCATCGGGATGGAGATGATCGCCCGGCGGGACCGGTTCGCCGACACCGACGACATCGTGGTCCTCGACATCCCCCTGCTCCGGCCCGTCCACCGCGAGACTGCTCGACCTGGCCGCGGTGGTGGTGGTCGACACCCCGACCGAGCTGGCCCTCGAGCGGCTGGTCACCCAGCGGGGCATGACCCGGGAGGACGCCGAGGCCCGCATCGACTCCCAGCCCGACCGGGCCACCCGGCTGGACGGGGCCGACCTGGTGGTCGACAACTCGGGCGACCAGGACCACCTGGCAGACGAGGTGGACCGGGTCTGGTCGGCAGCTGGTCGACCGCTCCGGGACCGCCGGACCCGCTCCGGTAGGACCGGCACCGGCCGGGGACCGGTCGGGCTCGGACGTCCCGGCACCGAGCTTGCCTGTCACACCCGACCGGTACCATCGGACCCATGCCCGATTTCGAGGTCGTCTCACCCTTCCGCCCCGCCGGCGACCAGCCCCAGGCCATCGCCGGCCTGGTCGAGGGCCTCGAGCGCGGCGACCGCTACCAGACCCTCCTCGGCATCACCGGGTCGGGCAAGACGGCCACCATCGCCTGGACCATCGAGGCGGTCCAGCGGCCCACGCTGATCATCGAGCCCAACAAGTCGCTGGCCGCCCAGCTGGCCGCCGAGCTGAAGGAGTTCTTCCCCCGCAACCGGGTGGAGTACTTCGTCTCCTACTACGACTACTACCAGCCCGAGGCGTACGTGCCCTCGTCGGACACCTACATCGAGAAGGACTCGTCGATCAACGACGAGATCGACCGGCTCCGCCACGCCTGCACCTCGTCGCTCCTGCTCCGGCCGGACACCATCGTGGTGGCCTCGGTCTCCTGCATCTACGGCCTGGGCTCGCCCGACGAGTACCGCGACCGGATCGTGGCCCTCCGGCCCGGCGAGGTCCACGACCAGCGGGCCCTGCTCCGGCGCCTGGTCGAGCTGCAGTACTCGCGCAACGACGCCACCCTGTCCCGGGGCCAGTTCCGGGCCCGGGGCGACACCGTGGAGATCCACGCCGCCTACGAGAGCCAGGCCGTGCGGATCGAGTTCTTCGGCGACACCGTGGAGCGGATCCGGCCCTTCGACGTGATCACCGGCGAGATCGGCGACGACCTCGACGAGCTGGTGGTCTTCGCCAACACCCACTACGGCACCGGTGACGAGCGGATGCGCAAGGCCGTCGAGAGCATCGAGGCCGAGCTGCGCGAGCGGCTGCCCGAGCTCGACGGCGCCGGCAAGCTGCTCGAGGCCCAGCGGCTCCGGATGCGCACCGAGTACGACCTCGAGATGCTGGCCGAGACCGGGGTGTGCAGCGGCATCGAGAACTACAGCCGCCACCTCGACGGCCGGGCCGCCGGGCGAGGCGCCCGTTCACCCTGCTCGACTTCTTCCCCAAGGACTTCCTGGTGGTCCTGGACGAGAGCCACGTGGCCGTGCCCCAGCTCCGGGGCCAGTACGCCGGGGACCGGTCCCGCAAGGAGACCCTGGTCGACCACGGGTTCCGCCTGCCCTCGGCCCTGGACAACCGGCCCCTCCGGTTCGAGGAGTTCATCGAGCGGACCGGCCAGGTCATCCTGCTGTCGGCCACGCCGGGCCCCTGGGAGCTCGAGCACAGCGCCAACGTGGTGGAACAGGTCATCCGGCCCACCGGGCTGGTCGACCCCGAGGTGGACATCCGCCCCACCACCGGCCAGATCGACGACCTGCGGGAGCGGATCGACGCCACCGTGGCCGACGGGTACCGGGTGCTGGTCACCACCCTGACCAAGAAGATGGCCGAGGACCTGACCGACTACCTCGCCGAGCAGGGCGTCCGGGTCCAGTACCTCCACTCCGACGTGGACACCATGGCCCGCATCGAGATCCTCCGGGACCTGCGGCTCGGGGCCTTCGACGTGCTGGTGGGCATCAACCTGCTCCGGGAGGGCCTCGACCTGCCCGAGGTGGCCCTGGTGGCCATCCTCGACGCCGACAAGGAGGGCTTCCTCCGCTCCAGCTCGTCGCTCATCCAGACCATGGGGCGGGCGGCCCGCAACGTCAACGGCCGGGTGGTGATGTACGCCGACACCGATCACCGACTCGATGACCAGCGGCCATCGGCGAGACCCAGCGCCGCCGGGCCCGCCAGATCGCCTACAACGAGGCCCACGGGATCGACCCCCAGACCATCACCAAGTCGGTCACCGACATCCTCGAGCGGGTGCGGGGCGACGGCGGTCGGCTCGGCCGCCATCACCTCGGGGGCCAACGAGCCGCCCGGCCAAGCGGAGCCGGCGGGGCGGCGGTCGACCCGCGGGCGGCGGCCGCCGAGATGGCCAGGCCCTCGGTCCCGACGCCGACGAGCTGTCCAGCCTGATCCACCGGCTCGACGCCGAGATGAACCGGGCCGCCGAGGAGCTCCGCTTCGAGGAGGCCGCCCTGCTCCGCGACGAGATCGCCGAGCTGCGGGCCCTGCTGGTCCGGGACCCGGTGGACGGCACGCCGGTGCTGGCCGGCGACACCGCCGACGTCGAGGCCCGGCGGCCGATCCTGACCGCCGGGACCCCGCGCCCCGCACCGGTATCCTCACCCAATGGCTGATCGTCTGGTGGTACGCGGCGCGCGCGAGCACAACCTCCAGGACGTCTCGCTCGACCTGCCCCGGGACCGGCTGATCGTGTTCACCGGGCTGTCCGGTTCGGGCAAGTCGTCCCTGGCCTTCGACACCATCTACGCCGAGGGCCAGCGTCGGTACGTGGAGTCGCTCTCCGCCTACGCCCGCCAGTTCCTCGGCCAGATGGACAAGCCCGACGTCGACTTCATCGAAGGACTGTCCCCGGCCATCTCCATCGACCAGAAGTCGGCGTCGCGCAACCCCCGGTCGACGGTGGGCACGGTCACCGAGGTCTACGACTACCTCCGGCTCCTCTACGCCCGGATCGGCAAGCCCCACTGCCCCAACTGCGGCCGCCCGGTGGCCCGCCAGAGCCCCCAGCAGATCGTGGACCGGATCCTGGCCATGGACGAGGGCACCCGCTTCCTGGTCCTGGCCCCGGTGGTCCGGGGCCGCAAGGGCGAGTACGGCGCCCTCCTCGACGACCTGGCCAAGCAGGGCTTCGCCCGGGCCCGGGTGGACGGGGCCACCATCGAGCTGGCCGACCGGGGCCAGCTCGACCTGGCCCGCTACGAGCAGCACACCATCGAGGTGGTGGTCGACCGCCTGGTCCGCCGGGACGACATCCGGCGCCGGCTCACCGAGTCGCTCGAGACGGCCCTGTCCCTGGCCGAGGGGGTGGCCGAGGTCGTGGTGGTGGCCGCCGACGGCACCGAGGAGGAGGCCATCACCTTCAGCCAGCACCTGGCCTGCACCTACGACGGGCTCAGCTTCGAGGACCCCTCCCCCCGGAACTTCTCGTTCAACTCCCCCTACGGGGCCTGCCCGGCCTGCACCGGCCTCGGCACCCGGTTCGAGGTCGATCCCGAGCTGGTGGTGCCCGACCCGACCAAGTCCCTCGGCCGAGGGGGCCCTGGCCCCGTGGTCGGGGGCCCGCAGCGAGTACTTCTCCCGCCTGGTGGCGGCCGTGGCCGACCTGGGCGGCTTCTCCCTGGACACCCCGTGGGAGAAGCTGAAGAAGGCCGACAAGAAGCTGGTCCTCTACGGGAGCGGGACCAAGCAGGTCCACCTCAAGTACCGCAACCGCTACGGCCGCCAGCGGTCGTTCCACACCCTCTACGAGGGCATCGTCCCGTGGCTCCAGCGCCGTCACTCCGAGGCCGACTCCGACTTCCTCCGGGACAACCTCGAGGGCTACCTCCGAGAGGTGCCCTGCCCCGAGTGCGGCGGGGCCCGCCTCCGGCCGGAATCGCTGGCCGTCACCGTGGGCGGCTACTCGATCTTCGCGCTCTGCTCCCTCTCGATCGGCAAGGCCGTCGAGGTGGTGGCCTCCCTCGACCTGTCGGACCGGGACCACCTGATCGCCGACCGGGTGTTCCGCGAGGTCCGGGAGCGGATGCAGTTCCTGCTGGACGTGGGTCTCGACTACCTCACCCTGGCCCGGTCGGCCACCACCCTGTCGGGGGGCGAGGCCCAGCGCATCCGGCTGGCCAGCCAGATCGGCAGCGGCCTGGTCGGGGTCCTCTACGTGCTCGACGAGCCGTCCATCGGCCTGCACCAGCGGGACAACAAACGCCTCATCGGCACCCTCAAGCGTCTCCGCGACCTGGGCAACACCGTCATCGTGGTCGAGCACGACGAGGAGACCATCCGGGTCGCCGACCACGTGGTCGACGTGGGGCCGGGGGCGGGGGAGCACGGTGGGCGCATCGTCCACTCGGGCCCGGTGACCGGTCCGGGGGGTCTCGAGTCCAACGCTGACTCGCTCACCGGCCAGTACATCTCGGGGGCCCGGTCCATCCCGGTCCCGGCCGTGCGACGCCCGGGCAGCGGCGAGGTGCTGACCGTGGTGGGCGCCCGGGAGCACAACCTCCACGACGTCGACGCCGAGTTCCCCCTGGGGCGGCTGGTGGCGGTGACCGGCGTGTCGGGTTCGGGAAAGTCCACCCTCGTCAACGACATCCTGCTGCGGTCGCTGGCCAAGCAGGTCCATCGGGCCAAGACCATCCCCGGCCTGCACCGGACCATCACCGGTGTGTCGAACATCGACAAGGTGGTCGAGGTCGACCAGGCCCCGATCGGACGCACCCCGAGGTCGAACCCGGCCACCTACACCGGTGTGTTCGACCACATCCGACGGCTGTTCAGCCAGACCCAGGAAGCCAAGGTGCGGGGCTACCTGCCCGGTCGTTTCTCCTTCAACGTGAAGGGGGGCCGGTGCGAGGCGTGCTCGGGGGACGGGACCATCCGCATCGAGATGCACTTCCTGCCCGACATCTACGTGCCGTGCGAGGTGTGCCACGGGGCCCGGTACAACCGTGACACGCTCGAGGTCACCTTCCGGGGCAAGACCATCGCCGACGTGCTCGAGCTCTCGTGCGAGGAGGCCCTGGCCTTCTTCGCCCACCAACCGCCCATCGCCCGGCACCTCCAGACGCTGGTGGACGTGGGCCTCGGCTACATCCGGCTGGGCCAGCCGGCCCCCACCCTGTCCGGGGGCGAGGCCCAGCGGGTGAAGCTGGCCTCCGAGCTCAGCCGGCGGTCGACCGGGCACACCCTCTACGTGCTGGACGAGCCGACCACCGGACTCCACTTCGACGACGTGCGCAAGTTGCTCGACGTGCTCAGTCGACTGGTCGACCAGGGCAACACGGTGATCGTCATCGAGCACAACCTCGACGTGATCAAGAGCGCCGACTGGATCATCGACCTCGGGCCCGAGGGCGGCGACCGGGGCGGCTACATCGTGGCCGTGGGCACCCCCGAGGACGTGGCGTCGGCTCCTAACAGCTACACCGGCGAAGTCCTGGCCCCGCTCCTGGGGATCGAAGGCGGCAGGGGGAAGAGGGCAGGGCGCCCGAGGACCGCCACTGCCGGCAAGGCCCTGGACCGGGCGAAGCCCAAGGCCCTGGGCCGGGCCAAGCCCAAGGTGTCGGCGGCCAAGACCAAGGCCAAGTCGGCCAAGAAGACCCCGACGAGACGAGTGGCGGCGGCGGCCGGCTGAGCCACCGGTCCCCGTCCGGTCGGGATCTCAGACCGTGGCCAGCATCCTCTCGAGGGCGACCCGGGCCCACGAGGCAGTCTCACCGTCCACGGTGATGCGATTGCGGACTTCTCCTTCCACCAGGCCCTCGAGTACCCAGGCCAGATGGGCGGCGTCGATGCGGAACATGGTCGAGCAGGGACAGACCAGCGGGTCGAGCGAGACCACCCTCTTGTCCGGCGACTCGTCGTCGAGCCGCTTGACCAGATGGATCTCGGTGCCCACCCCGATCACCGAGCCGGGCGGGGCGTCTGCCACCGCCCCGATGATGTAGTCGGTGGAGCCCACCTGATCGGCGACTTCGACGACGTCGTGGGCACACTCGGGGTGCACGACCACGATCCCGTCGGGGTGTTCGGCTCGGAACGCCTCGACATGGGCGGGACGGAACCGCTGGTGGACCGAGCAGTGGCCCTTCCACAACAACAGGGTGGCCGACTTGAGCGTGCCGTCGTCGAGGCCACCGCGGTCGAGGCGGGGATTCCATACCACCATGTCCTCGGGGCCGTAGCCGAGCTGGTAGCCGGTATTGCGGCCGAGGTGCTGATCGGGGAAGAAGAGGACCTGGTCTCCCCGGGAGCGGCCGTCGGCATCGGGTCCGAGGGCCCAGGTGAGCACGGCCCGGGCGTTGGACGAGGTGCACACCACCCCGCCGTGGCGTCCCACGAACGCCTTCAGCGAAGCCGACGAGTTCATATAGGTCACCGGGACGATCCGTTCGATATCGGTCACCGTGGCCAGCGTCTCCCAGGCGTCCTCCACCGAGTCGATGTCGGCCATGTCGGCCATCGAGCAGCCGGCGTTCAGATCGGGCAGGATCACCTGTTGGTGGGGGCCGGTGAGCACGTCGGCCGACTCGGCCATGAAATGCACGCCGCAGAAGACGACGAACTCCGCCTCGGTCTGGGCCGCGGCCATTCGGGACAGGCCGAACGAATCACCCCGGGCATCGGCCCAGGCCATCACCTCGTCGCGTTGGTAGTGGTGACCAAGAATGATCACGCGGGTTCCGAGCTGCGCCTTGGCCGTCCCGATCCACTGGTTCAGCTGGTCGGGGAGGGCCGTGGTGTAGCGATCGGGGAGCGCTGTCTGTAGCCGGAGCATGTCGGGTGTGACCCCCTTATGGAGGCGCTCCGGTCAGTGGCCGGCGGGGACAGCCTGGTCGCCCGTCCGCGGGTATGTCGGCCCCGGAGCGCTAGATGTCGCCGGAAACCAGGCCGGCTCGTCCCCCAGTGTAGGCGACCGGCCGATCGATGGAGCGGTGAACTGGTCGGAGCCGGCGGCACGGCACACTGGTGTCGTGGTCACACGTCCCCCATCCGGTTCGATCCCCGACGGGCCGGGCTCGTACCAGTTCGTGGACCGAGACGGCCGGATCCTCTACGTGGGCAAGGCCAAGTCCCTCCGCCAGCGGCTCAACTCGTACTTCCAGGATCCCGCCGGCCTGGCCCCGAGAACGGCCCAGATGGTCAGCCAGGCCGACCACGTCGAGTGGATGGTGGTGGACACCGAGGCCGAGGCCCTGCTGCTCGAGCACAGCCTCATCAAGCAGTACCAGCCCCGGTACAACGTCAGGCTGAAGGACGACAAGAGCTATCCGTGGCTGGCCGTGACCGTCAGCGACGAGTGGCCCCGGCCGGCGGTCGTCCGGGGGCGAAAGCGGACCGGGGTGCGCTACTTCGGGCCGTACCCCAACGCCGGGGCCATCCGGGAGACGCTCGACCTCCTGCTGCGGTCGTTTCCGGTACGAACCTGCTCGGACACCAAGTTCCGGCGTCATCAGCGGCTGGGGAAGCCGTGCCTGCTGTTCCACATCGAGCGATGCTCGGGCCCGTGCGTAGGATCCATCGACCACGCCGAGTACGACCGCCTGGTGGCCGACCTCATCGCCTTCCTGAGTGGGGACACCGGTCCGTTGGAACGGGGGCTCGAGACCTCCATGCGGGAGGCGTCAGGGGCCCTTGATTTCGAACGGGCCACGGTGCTTCGGGACAAGCTGGAGGCGGTGCGGGCCGCCGACGCCGTCCGACAGATGGACTTCGGACGACCCGAGGATCTCGACGTGCTCGGTCTGGCCGAGGACGAACTGGAGGCAGCCGCCCAGGTGTTCCACGTGCGGTCGGGCAAGGTGGTGGGTCGCCAGGCCCTGTTCGTCGACAAGGTCGAGGATCTCTCCTCGGCCGAGCTGGTCGAGCGAATCCTGGTCGACATCTACGCCGACGCCGCCTCGGGCGTTCCCAAGCAGGTACTGGTTCCGACCATGCCGGCCGACGCCGAGGCGGTGACCCAGTACCTGGAAAACCGACGAGGCGGTCCGGTGGCGGTGCGGGTCCCGCTCCGAGGAGCCAAGCGGGCCCTGCTCGAGACGGTCGAGCACAACGCCCGCGACGCCTTCGTCCGCCACCGCCTGCACCGCACCTCTGACCACAACAGCCGAGCCCGCGCCCTCGAGTCCCTGCAGCGGGATCTGTCCCTGCCCGATGCCCCGCTGCGCATCGAGTGCTACGACATGAGCCATCTCCAGGGCACCGACTACGTGGGCTCGATGGTGGTGTTCGAGGACGGACTGCCGAAGAAGAGCGACTACCGCCACTTCCGGGTCAACACGGTGGGGGGCAACGACGACTACGCCGCCATGGAGGAGGTGCTCACCCGACGCCTCACAGCCCTGGTGGCCGAGGAGTCGGAGCCCCGGGCGACCAAGCCCGACGGCGACGACGGGCCGCCGACCGCGGGCCGGTCACGGCGGCGGTTCGCCTATCCGCCCCAGCTGATCCTGCTGGACGGAGGCCTCGGGCAGCTCAACGTGGGGGTGGAGGTGCTGGCCAGGCTGGGACTGACCGAGCGCATCTCGCTGGCCTCCCTGGCCAAGAGCTTCGAGGAGATCTACCGACCGGGGAGCGCGGACCCCATCCGGCTCCCCCGCCAGTCCGACGGCCTCTATCTGCTCCAGCGGCTGCGGGACGAGGCCCATCGCTTCGCCATCTCCTACCACCGCACCCTGCGGGGCAAGCGGATGACCCTCGGTGCCCTAGACGGGGTGAACGGACTCGGGCCCAAACGGAGATCCCGGCTCATCGAACAGTTCGGGGGATTGGGGGCCCTTCGAAATGCCTCTCGCGACGAGCTGTTGGGCGTATCGTGGTTGCCGGCCAGTGTGGGCGCCGCCGTGTACGACCGGCTCCACACGCCGATGGCCCGGAATGGAACCGCCGACAGGGGCGAGAAGGTGGACCGATGAGCGAGTATCTGGTGGTTACCGGCATGTCGGGCGCCGGTCGGTCTACCGCGGGGGCCACCCTCGAGGATCTGGGCTGGTTCGTCATCGACAACATGCCGTCCGCCCTTATCTCCAAGGTATCCGAGCTGGTGACCGGGTCGGGTTCGGAGATGGAACGGGTGGCGTTCGTCGTCGGGCGGGGCGGGGGAGACCTCGACGAGGTGCTCCCCGCCGTCGACGTGCTCCAATCGGGCCGGAACCGGGTGCGGATCCTGTTCCTCGACGCCGCCGACGACGTGCTGATCCGCCGGTTCGAAGGGACCCGTCGCCGTCACCCCCAGGCGGCCCGGGGTGTGGTGGACTCGATCACCGACGAGCGCCACCTCCTCCAGGCCCTGCGCGATCGGGCCGACCTGGTCATCGACACCGGCGACCTCAACACCAACCAGCTCCGGACCCGGCTCATGGAGGTGTTCGGCGGCGAAGAGCCCGGCTCCACCATGCAGACCTCCATCCTGTCGTTCGGCTTCAAGCACGGGGTGCCCCTCGACGTGGACCTGATGTTCGACTGCAGGTTCCTCCCCAACCCCTACTGGGACGAGACGTTGCGCAACCACAGCGGGCTCGAGCCGCAGGTCCGGGCGTTCGTACTCGACCGTCCCGAGACGTCCGAGTTCCTCGACAAGCTCGATGAACTCCTGTCCATGCTGATCCCGGCCTACATCAAAGAGGGCAAGTCCTATTTGACCGTGGCCATGGGCTGCACGGGCGGCCGCCACCGGTCGGTGGTCCTGGCCGAGGAGCTGGCCCGCCGGCTCCACGACCACGGCCTGCCCGCCACCGTCTTCCACCGGGACGTGGAACGATGAGCGGGCGGGGGAACGAGACGGTGGTCGGGCGACCGACGGTGGTGGCCGTCGGGGGGGACACGGGTTGGCCGCCACCTTGCGAGCCGTGCGCACCTACACCGATCGGGTCACCGCCGTGGTCTCGGTCGCCGACGACGGCGGTTCGTCGGGGCGCCTCCGCCAGCTCCTCCACATCATCCCGCCCGGCGATCTCCGAATGTGCCTGGTGGCCATGGCCGAGCCCGGCTCGCCACTGGCGGCGGCGTTCGAGTACCGGTTCACCGACGAGGAGTTGAACGGTCACGCTTTGGGCAACCTGGTGCTGGCCGGCCTGATCGACGGGAGCGGCGATCCGATCGTCGCCCTCGACGAAGCCTGCCGGTTGCTCGGTGTGCGGGGGCGGGTGTTGCCCGCCACCACCGACCTGGTGGTACTCAAGGCCGAATCCGACGGCGGCCAGGTCGCCGGTCAGGTGGCGGTGGGGGCGACCGACAACATCCGCACCGTGTCACTGGTGCCCGCCGACCCCGAGGCTCCTCCGGCCGCCATCGCCGCCATCGAGGGAGCGGACCAGATCGTGTTGGGGCCCGGTTCGCTGTTCACGAGCGTTCTCGCCGCCATCGCCGTGCCCGCCATCAGAGAGGCAATCAACCGTTCTCCGGCCCAGAAGGTCTACGTCTGCAACCTCCGTCCCCAGGTACCCGAAACCGAGGCCTTCGACGTCGGAATGCACGTGGAAGCGCTGGTAGCACACGGTGTACGCCTCGACGTGGTGCTGTGCGACACGTCGGCCCTACCCCTCGGAAACGCACCCGTGCCGGTGGTCGACACGCCTCTCGGCCGTCCCCATGGCCTGGCCCACGATCCGCCCAAACTGGCGTCAGCCCTCTCTGATCTGCTCGGATGATGCCGTGAACCGCCAATTTCGCCTAGCGTGGTTGCTGCTTTCGGTCCGCCGGAGGGGACGTCAACGCGTAGTAGGGCACAGTGGACATGCAGGACGAATTGAGGCACGAGGGCAATGACGGTACGAGTCGGTATCAACGGGTTCGGGCGCATCGGTCGCAACTATCTCCGAGCGGTGCGGGCTGTCGATGCCGATATCGAGATCGTGGCCGTCAACGACCTCACGTCGCCGGACACGCTCGCCCATCTCCTCCGCTACGACTCCACCCACGGCCGGTTCGGGAGTGAGATCGGCGTCTCCGATTCGTCGATCGTTCTCGACTCGGGTCCCATCGAGGTACTGAGCGAGCGCGAGCCGAAGGCCCTGCCCTGGGATCGGCTGGGCGTAGAGGTGGTCATCGAGTCCACCGGGCTGTTCACCACTCGGGAAACAGCGGCGTCCCACCTCGAGGCGGGGGCATCCCGGGTGATCGTCTCGGCCCCGGCCGCGGGGGTCGACGCCACATTCGTCATCGGCGTCAACGACTCCGAGTTCGACCCGGCCAAGGACTTCGTGGTCTCCAACGCCTCATGCACCACCAACTGTTTCGTCCCCATGGTCAAGGTGCTCGACGACGCTTTCGGAGTCGAGAGCGGATTGATGACCACCGTGCACGCCTTCACCAACGACCAGAACCTGCTGGATCTCCCTCACCGGGACCTGCGGCGGGCCCGGGCGGCGGCGGTCAACATCGTCCCCGTCTCCACCGGCGCCGCCCGCGCCACCGGCCTGGTCCTCCAGTCGATGAAGGGGAGGCTGGACGCCATCGGGCTGCGGGTACCGGTGGCCGACGGCTCCATCACCGACTTCACCGCCGTCATCCCCGGCGAGGTCACCGTCGAGCAGGTGAACGGGGCCTTCGCGGCCGCGGCCGCCTCGGGGCCGCTGTCCCGGGTGCTGGTGTACACCGACGACCCCATCGTGTCTTCGGACATCGTCGGCAGCCCGGCCTCGTGTACGTTCGACGCCGGGCTGACCATGGTCATGCCATCGGCATCGGGGATCACGTTGGTCAAAGTCGAAGGCTGGTACGACAACGAGTGGGGGTACGCGAATCGCCTCGTGGACCTCTCGCTCCTCGTCGGCGGAGCCGGTTCCTGACCGGGAAGACAGCGAAACAGGGAAAGAGGGGGAAACAGGAAATGAGCGGTGACTCGGATAATCCACTACTCAGGGGATTGCCGTTGCTGGAGGATCTGCCCGACCTGAACGGCGCCAGCGTCCTCGTCCGGGTCGACTTCAACGTGCCGCTCCGGCCCTGCGCCGACGCTCCGGCCACGGTGACCGACGACTTCCGGATCCGAGCCGCCCTACCCACCCTCGAGTATCTGCTGGCCCGGGGGGCCACGGTGACGGCCTGCACCCACCTGGGACGACCCGACGGCGCCCCTGACCCTCGTTACGACCTGGCTCCGGTGCGGGAGGAGCTGGCCCGGCTGGTCCCCCAGGTCGAGCTGATGGAGAACCTCAGGTTCTATCCCGGCGAGGAGCAGAACGATCCGGCCTTTGTGGACAAGCTGATCAACGGGCACGACGCCTATGTCAACGATGCGTTCGGCGTGTCCCATCGCAGCCACGCCTCGGTGGTCGGCCCTCCGGAGCGGCTACCCAGCGCCGCCGGGCTCCTGTTGCGAGCGCGAGATCGAGGCTCTCGGCGCCCTGCTCGGGTCACCGGCCCGCCCCTTCGTGGCGGTGGTGGGAGGAGCCAAGGTGGCCGACAAGCTCGGGGTGCTCCGATCGCTCCTCCGGCGGGTCGACGCTCTCGTCGTCGGTGGTGGGATGGCCTTCACCTTCCTCGCCGCCGCCGGCCATGACATCGGCGACTCGATGGTGGACAAGGAGCGGATACCCGAGTGTGCGGAGCTCCTCCGATCCGGCAAGCCGATCCTGTTGCCCACCGACATCGTCGCCCTCGAAGCCGGCGCCGCCTTCGGCTGCGACTGCACGGGCGGCGCCACCAAGACGGTGGGGAACGACATCCCCGACGGATGGCGCGGACTGGACATCGGACCGGCTACCGCCGACGCCTACTGTGAACGGATCGAATCGGCCGGCACCGTCTTGTGGAACGGCCCGATGGGCGCATTCGAGGATGTCCGATTTTCGGCCGGGACCGGGCAGGTGGCCCTGGCCATGGCGGCGTGCCCCGGGTATACGGTCGTGGGTGGCGGCGACAGTGCGGCGGCGGTGGACGCGCTGGGCGTCAAGGACCGCATCAGCTTCATCTCCACCGGCGGCGGCGCTTCGCTCGAGCTCCTCGAGTACGGCGATCTCCCCGGACTGGCCGCGCTGCGGGGTGCCAGCAATGCCCCGCCGACCGAGGATGGCGACCGCCAGGCCCCGACCGACCGGTGACGGCCGCCGCGGTCCGACGACCGCTGATCAGCGGCAACTGGAAGATGAACTTCGACCACCACGAAGCCCTGCACGCGGTGCGAGATCTGGGCTTGCGGCTGCAGCCGGCCGACGTCGCCGCGGTGGACGTGTCGGTGCACCCACCCTTCACCGACATCCGCACCGTTCAGTCGGTGATCGAGCCGGAGAGTATCCCGGTAGCCCTGGGCGCCCAGAACTGCGCCACCGAGGATTCCGGGGCCTTCACCGGCGAGGTGAGTCCCCTGATGTTGGCCAAGCTCCACGTGGAGTATGTCATCGTCGGCCACTCCGAGCGCAGACGCCTGTTCGGCGAGTCGGACGAACTGGTGGCCACCAAGCTGAGAGCCGTCCTGCGCAACGGCATGACCCCGGTGTGCTGCGTGGGGGAGACCCAGGATGAGCGGGAGGTCGGCGCGACCAAGGACCTACTGGCTCACCAGGTGGAGTCGGCCGTCTCGTCGCTGGCCCCCGAGGTGGTGGCCGGAGTTGTGATCGCCTATGAGCCGCTGTGGGCCATCGGCTCCGGTCAGGCCGCCACGCCCGAGGACGCCCAGGACGCCAGCCGGTGGATCCGGGAGGTGGTGGGCCGCTCAGCCGGCGCCGAGGCTGCCGACCTGGTGCGCATCCAGTACGGGGGGTCGGTCACCGAGGAGAACGCCGGTGCCCTCGTGGAATGTCCGGATGTGGACGGTGCCCTGGTCGGCGGGGCCAGTCTCGATATGACCGCGTTCGTCGGGATCATCAGGGCTGCCACCCAGGCCCTGCGCTGAGTTTGCTAGCGTTCCAAGCGGTCGAAAGCCTGAGGAGGAACGTCGCGTGCTGACCGCAATCATCGTCGTATTGCAGATCCTGGCCAGCCTGACGCTGATCTTCCTCATCTTGATGCACAGCGGGAAGGGCGGGGGGCTCTCTGACATGTTCGGCGGCTCGGTCGGATCGGCGGCGGCGGGGTCGACCGTGGTCGAGAAGAACCTGGACCGGATCACCGTCACCGTGGCAGTGATCTTCGCCTTCACCAATCTGATCCTCATCCTGCGCCTGCAGTGAGCGGTAGCGGCGCCGGGTCCGCCTCGCGCCGGCCCCGCATCGCCTCGATCTGGCAGAAGCACCGGGCCAGATGGACCCTGCCTCTGGTCATCATCGTGATCATCGGAGCGGTGGCCCTCGTCGACCACCTGGGATCCCACCGGATCAGCCAGGTCGATCAAGCGTCGACCTCGCAGCTGGTCGCCGCCACCGGGGGAGAAGCGACGGTCGAGCTCGACCGCCCGTGGTCGGGGTTCAACCCCAACACGCCGGCCGGGGCCACGTCCAGCACCCCGACCCTGCTCACCTCGGTCCTTCCCAGCGCCTACGTGATCAACTCCAAGCTGATCCCCGAGGTCAACTCCGACCTGCTGTTGAGCGTCGAGGCGACCTCGACGTCGCCGCTCACCATCCAGTACGTGATCAATCCCAAGGCCGTCTGGTCCGACGGCGTGCCGGTGACCGCCGACGACTTCGTGTACGCGTGGCAGTCCCAACGGGGCGACGGGGTCGACGTCGACGGTCAGCCCGACCAGGTGGCGTCGACGCTCGGCTACGACGACGTGTCGTCGGTGACGCCCAGCCATGACGGCAAGACGGTGACGGTCGTCTTCTCCACGCCGTACACCGACTGGCGGGACCTCTTCGACCACATGGTGCCGGCCCATATCGCCCGCCGGGTGGGCTGGAACCACGGGTTCGACACCTTCAACCCGGCCATCGACCTCTCCGCCGGGCCCCTACGTGCTGCGCTCCGTCGACCGGCGACAGGCGGTCCTGACCCGGAACCCGAAGTGGTGGGGAACGCCGGCCATCCTCAACCGGGTGACTGTCAATGTCGCCCCCAGTACCCGGACGTGGGCTCGGCCTGGCGGCGAACAACCAGACGGTCGTCCAGCCGACCTGCTTCGACCTGCAGCGCTCTTCGACGCCGTTTCGTCCCTGCCCAACACCCAGAGCGCAGATCAAGCCCTCCTCGACCTCCTCGACCTCGAGTTCAACGTGCTCGTCGCCAATCTCCCGACCCGGCGTGCGCCGGCAGGCCGTCGCCCACGCCATCGACCGGACCGTCCCTGCTGAGCCATGTCTTCGGGATCCATCGACCCCGACCTGGTGGTCAATCAGGACCACCTGGCCACGCCAGTCCCAGTCGGCTACAGCCCGTCCTCCGCGGCCGGGGAGTACACCAGCGCCGACCTGGTCGCCACCGACCGCCTGCTCAGGAGCCTCGGCTACCGCCGGGATCCTGCTCGGGGACTACGTCGACGCCGCCGGGAAGACCCCTCACGCCTCCGCATGGCCGTGGAGCAGGGCGATCCGTGGACCAGCCAGGTGGCAGACCAGATCACCGCCCAGCTGCACGCTGCCGGTATCGCCGTGGTGATCGTCCCGGTGGCCGGCGCGCCAGGTCTGGCGGCGCTGGCCGCCGCCAACTCCTACGACATGGCTCTGGTCACCCGGGTCGCCAGCCCGTTCCAGACGGTGACGGCCGGCTGGTACTCCGAGACCAGGGAGGCATCGGTGCCGACGACGAGCAGGACTGGAGCCAGTTCGACGACCCCCAGGTGGACCAGCTGTTCGCCCAGGCGGCACAGGCGCTCGATCCGGTCACCGGGGCGTCAGTCTACGACCAGATCGACGACCAGCTCTGGGACCAGATGGTCGCGCTGCCGCTCTTCGAGGAACCGGGCTTCTGGCCAACGGGGTCCAGATCGCCGGCATGGTGTACAACCCGTCGGTGGACGGGATCCTGTGGAACGTCTCGCTGTGGAACACCCTCAAGCCGGGCCCGGCCAAGCCGGGACAGTGAACCCGTCATGGTCGCCGGTCGTTCGGCCACGTCGACGGCGCCGGGTCCGGCAGCGACCTCGGCGGTGTCCTGGGCCAGGCTGGCGGCGCGCTACCATGCCAGTCGCCCCGATAGCGATATCGGTGCCACTTCGTCGGAGTGGCGGAATAGGCAGACGCGCTAGCTTGAGGGGCTAGTGCCCGCAAGGGCGTGGGGGTTCAAGTCCCCCCTCCGACACCCACGTTTGACCTGGAGTTCTTCGCGGCATCAGCGTTCGCACATTGCGCAAAGCGTCCGGCGTGCGCGATTCGTCGCGCGATGTCATCCGATTGCCGTGATCTTCGCCACCGGCTGCGGCTTGGCATTCTCGGTCGCCTTCCCTACGGCATCGGCCAGGCCCCGATCCGCGCTCGGCGTGGCGTGCTGGTACCGCATTGCAGCGGTCGCCGACTTATGGCCGAGACGGTTCATCAGCTCAGCAATGGTGGCGCCCTGTTGAGCCGCCAGGGTGGCCCCAGAACCTCGCAAATCGTGGAAGTGGAGACCAGTCATGTTCACCTGCTTGCACGCCCTGAGCCACCGGGAGCGGAACTTCGTACGGCGTAGGGGCGCACCGTTGGAGGCAGTGAATAGCAGCGCGTCAGGGTCGGCCGCGACGTGCGTGTCCAGGTGGTCTTCGATGGGGCGAAGACAGAATCGGGGATCGCCACCTTGCGCACGCCTGCCGCTGTCTTCGGTGGCCCGAACACGGTGCTTCCATCAGCCAGCTCGATGGCCTGATCCTCCACCGTGAGCGTCCGGTGGAGGAGGTCGACATTCCGCCGGACGCAGGCCGGCAGCCTCGCCGAAACGGAGCGATGCGAACGCACCGATCAGCACCAGGGCGCGGTATCGGCTCGATGGCATCGGCGAGGGCGAATATCTGCTCGATGGTCGCGGTGGGCCGTTCGGGCTCCCCTCGTCGGCAGCGCCCTTCACCACGCAGGATTCACGACGATGCGGCGGTCGGCAACGGCGGAGTTGAGGATCGTGTGAGCGAGCTTGTACGCCTTGCCCGGTTGCAGGCTGCCCGGATGGGCCGTGCCACCTTCATGAACCAGCGCTTCCAGACTTCCGGCGTCATGCTCCGATCGACTTGTCGCCGACGTGGGGGAGTAGCCACTTGTCGAGCAGTATGCGGTACAGGCTCCGGGTGGTCGGCCGGAGGTCCGAGACGGGCCTCAAGCCATTCGTCGGCGAACTGGCGGAAGGTGATCTCGCCCGCATCGGGATCGATCCAAAGCTGCTTCCGAGATTCGTCTCAGTCTCCGAGAGGAAGGCGTTACCGTTGGCCTTAGTGTCGAAGGTCTTGGGTCCGGTGTAGCGGATCCCTTCGTGCCAGTAGGACGCCTGGTAGCGACCTGAGGGCAGCTTGCGAGTCGATCCGAAGGTTCTCTTGCTCACTCTGTTCTCCTTACATCTCCGAACTAGCGGAGGGTTCGTTCCCCTTGTAAGATCTCCTGGATAACGACTCGACTGCCTCATCGAGGTCTCGGACCAAGAAGCCACCACCGACCGGACCCACTGAGACTGGCTTTTCAGCAGCGACATACCGACGGAACTGGTTGGCGTAACTGCTCAACCGCTCAGGAAGCGGGGTGCGGGCTGGGGGATCTAGTTCGTGATCCGGAATCGGTTCATTGAGCGCTGAATAGATGGCCTGACGTTTGACGCCAAGCCGATCTGCGATCTGAGCCACTGGCATGAACTGTCGGAGCTGCCCCAACTTCTGTGCTCGCCACTGAGCCATGTTCGACATCCCCGCCATCGAATCCGGTCCATCGGTTGTTCGGCAGCCTTCACCTCATCGAACAGTGCGTTGACTAACCGCTCCAGTTCATCCTCCATCGGACCTCCTCCGAATTTCGACGGTCGGGGAGACTGCAAACCCTGGGTTTGTCATTGTCAACCCCGGGATCGTCACCTGCTGCCTTGGGTCTAGTCGCGCTTCGACCGGGCGTTCGGTGCTGCACGACATCTAGGCTCAGTAAAGGGAAATTATGCGTGGAGAGACCGGGCGGCTTCCGCTCTTTGTCGGATAGCGGTTTGCTGGAGGGAGGCGAGATCGGTGAGCGACAGCGCGGAGGGTGAAGGAGGGTGGCAGGCGTCTGATCTGCAAGCCTGGTACCCCCCCCCCGAACTCCACCCTGATCGTCACCGAACTCCGACACCAATGCCAGTTTCTGGCGGCGCACCGAATCCTTCGCCTTCAGTGCCATCACCCTTGGATCCCCCCGCCCAACCTGGATTCTGGACAGCCGCAAAAAAGCGAATCGCCTGGACATAGTGGCGGGATCATTTGCCATTGCGCTCTGGTTGTTTTTTGCGTCGAGCGCTCCGCCGTCGATCAACAAACCGAGCTTCTGGGACGTTTTGATTAGCAGTCGTCTGGTTGTCGCGGCAATGCGTGTAGCTCTTCTATTCGCCGCCGGATTTGTTGTCTTTTCGGTAGTACTCCTGGCAGTCGAGGGGTCAGCCGATTATCAAGATCGGCGTTACCGGGGCTGAGGTCGCCGAGAACGTCGACACACGGATGGCGACCCTAACACCCTCCACCGCAAGGCGGTCGGAGAACGAGACCTAATGCAGCTACAGCTCCGATCGACGGATGCCGACCTTCAGAGCTGTCGGGGGCTACTTCAGACCGCCTTGGGGGAGATCAGCAGGCTAAAAGCCAGCCTCGATCCGCCGCTGGACTCGCTGAACGACTGCTCTGTCCCCAGAGGGAGGTGACGGAAATGGTTGAGGAACTCATCGAGGCGGAAATCGCCCGCATTGACCTGCGAATTCAGGAGAATCAGGTGATTCTCTCGCGAATCGCCGAAGAGTCGCCGCTGACGATGCCAGCTATACCGAGGCTGAGCAAGGCATTGCCGGTCAGCTTGACCGCATTCGCTGATTAGCCCGACCCCGCAGGGGTCAACGATCAGGGCCTGTGGTGAGCCGATGCAGCACTATGCCAACGCCTTCTGCCTACTCTCTCAGCGTTGCTTCCGGTTCATCCAGGCTGAGGACGGAACTGGGCATGCCCAGCGCTGTCCCTACCTGACCGCATGGCGAGGACGGTTCCAGGACGCCGCCGGGAAGTGGCACACGGTCGAGGCGTGCGATGGGCACCGGGCCGCCCTGACCTCGGTCCAGTGGGTTCGCTGACCGGACGACGGGCGTCAAGGGTACCCGACCTAACCGGTGATCAGGGATGCTCGAGAGTCTGCTCGGGCGATGCGTGTTACCGTGAGGCCAGTCTCGCTATCTAAGCATTCAGATAAGAGGTGGACGATGCGCAGATATCGTCTGAAGTCCGCCATCGGCGTGGACCCAGCCCGTGGCAAGGTCGGAAACCTCCACGAGGTGCTCCGTTTGGCCTTTGTAGGAGGGGTGGTCACCCTCATGTTCGCCGCACTGGCGGCGCTCGGCTTGCCCTCAGTGGCCCAGGCAGGACCCGTCAAGCCCACGGTGTCGTCGTTTGCTGCAACGCCGTCTTCCCGAATTCCGCCGGTGGCTCGGTCATTTTGTCAGCTCAGGTGACTAGTGCCACCAGCTGTCTGTTCACGTCCAACAAGCCAGGCATCACTGGTTTGCCGGCAGCAGTCCAGTGTTCGAACGGCACCGTTTCTGAAGTTGTGAGTGTTCCAACGAACTTAGGAAGGAAGACTACAAAGTACCGATTACACCTATCGGTCACCGGAGCAAAGACTGTGAAGGCCAAGCCGATCTCACTGTCCGTTACTACCGAACCACCACCGCCGCCGCCACCGCCACCACCGCCGCCAAATGAACGCCGACCAATGTCCAGGTCACCCCCGCCAACGGCGGGCTCGATATAACGTGGACACCAGAGACGGGCTCCTACACGATTGACGGCTACACCGCGACCGTCAACGGCAATGATTCAATGTTTCCTCCAACCTGTACAGGTGCAACTACCTGCTTCGTGGGCGGGCTCACCAACGGAGTGCAATACTGGGTGACCGTTCAGGCCTACGTCACCGTATACGGT
>CAVVGQ010000009.1:0-556573 GCA_963747825.1 uncultured Acidimicrobiales bacterium | reverse complement strand
TCTATGCCTACCGCTGAACTTTCAGTTCGTATTGCTGGTCACCAAGAGCCTGGGCCACGGAGGTGCCGAACGACTCCTGGTCGACCTGGTCGCCACCGGCGACCGCGCCGCCTTCGACTACCAGGTCGCCTACATTTTAGATTCGGAGAACGCGTTCGTACCGGTCATCGAGTCGATGGGAATCGTCGCGCACCGGCTGGAGCCAAACACAACCTCGATGTCCGCTGGATGGGAGCATTTCGTCGTCTCCTGGCGGAGAACCACTTCGACATCGTCCACTTCCACCTCCCCTACAGTGCCGCCCTCGGCCGGCCGGTGGTGCTCTCGATGCCCCGGAGCCAACGGCCGATCACCCTGTACACCGAACACAGCCTGTGGCACAGGGTGTCCCCACTGGTGAAACTGTTGAACCGGGTGACGATCCCGCTCGACGGAAACGTCATCGCCGTCTCACAGGCCGCTCACGACGCACTGCCCGGTCCCGTCAGGCGACGAGCCAGGGTCGTGGTGCACGGCGTGAATCTCTCCTCCTCCGAAGAACTGGTCACCCGGCGCAGTGACGTCCGAAAGGCCGTCCGAGCCGAGCTCGAGGTGCCCGAAGGAGAACTGTTGGCCGTCACCGTGGCCAACCTCCGCTCCGAAAAGGGATACGACGTACTGCTCGAGTGCGCCAGCCTGGCCGCCCAACGCCGGCTCCCCGTGGTGTTCGCCGCCGCCGGCACCGGATCCCTGGCCGACGAGTTAGGCGCCAGACACCAGGCGCTCGGATTGGGGAACCGGTTCCGCTTCCTCGGCCATCGTGAGGACGCGTTGGCGCTCCTGGCGGCGGCCGACATGGTCATCCTTCCCCCGCACCAGGAGGGTCTGCCGGTCGTACTGATGGAAGCGACCAGCGTGGGGGCGACCATCGTGGCCACCTCGGTCGGGGGCGTGCCGCAGGTCATCACGGACGGGTCCAACGGACTCATCGTGCCTCCTGGTCGACCCGACCAGTTGGTGGCCGTCGAACGCCTGTGCTCGGACCCCGAGCTCGGGCCGCGCTCGGGCGCCGTGCCGCCGGCGACCGTGGCCGGTTCGACGTGGCCAGGGCCAGCGCCGAGATCGAGAGCTCTACCGAACGCTGCTATGAACTGAGACGCTCTGCTGCGCCGGGCCGCTGGCGGGGGGGAGGCAGCCTCGGCGGCACGACGGGCCAGTCGACCGATCTCGGCCATCGATTGACGCCGGACTCGAAGTGTTCGAGGAAGTGACGGTGGGCGTTCGCCACCATCGTCCGCACGCAGGTCGGGATCGGTGAGCAGGCGGCCACACCCCTGCGCCAGCCCCTCGGCGTCTCGGCCACCAGCAGATGGACACCGTCCTCCACGCCGAGGCCTTCGGCACCGAGAGCGGTCGCCACCACCGGGATCCGGTGGGCGAAGGCCTCGAGGATCTTGAGGCGGGTACCGCTGCCGTAGCGCAGGGGACAACCACCACGTCGGCGCGCTCCAGTTCGTCGTCCATGTCGGCCACCCTGCCGGTGAGAACCACACGAGGAGGATCGTCCAGGACGTCGAGATCCCGGTGGTGCGTCCCCACCAACCGGATCTGCACGTCCGGCACGCGGGCCCGGAGGGCGGGCCCGATGTCGCCGGCCAGCCAACGGGCGGCTTCGACGTTGGCGGGATAGGTGAGCAGGCCCTGGAAGAGGACGACCGGCGGCGAGCCGACCGTGTCCCGACCGAGCGGCCGGTCGATGGCGGTGTAGCCGTTGGGAACACCGAGACCCGGTGCACCCCCCAGCCGACGCCCTCCGGGCATCCAGCTCGCTGCACACCACCGCGGTGCGGCACTCCTCCCCGCCGCTCGCCTGGAGTCTCTGCCACCGCCGGACCTCCTCCGCGAGACCAGGTCTCCCCCGAACCGACGGACGTCGCCACCGGACCGGTCGGGTGAGGTCGGGGCACGCCAGCCGGGCCAGGATCTTCTGGTCCTCGAGATCGACCAGATCGATCACGGTGGTGGACGACGACGTCCACCGGCCAGCACCCACGGGCGGATGCCGAAGAACCAGACCAGGTCGTAGTGGCCCGAGGTGAAGCGCTCCACGGCCTGGTGGACCTGGGGGCGGTCCCGCCAGGGCATGCCGAGCGGCATGGAGGGCCGCACACAGGGTGGGGAGTAACGGCCGACCCGCCGGGATCCGATTGTCGAAGCCGAACCTGTCCCACCTTGGCCAGTCCCTCGGTGTCCTCGGCCGTACCGAAGTCGGTGCGGAATTTCGAGATCACCGAGAACAGTTCGGTGGGGCCGCAGCGGACGAGCCCCCGGAGGATCATGAGCCAGGCGGATCCGGGCTGCCGGTCTCGGTCGGCCACGGGTAGTCGCCGGCTATGACCAGTGTTCGCATCGACATCCTCGCGGTCGGCTCCGACGGTCGCGGACATGGCCCGCCACCGGATACTCTCCGAGGGCCCGATCATGGTACTCAACGGCCTCGGTAACGTCCGAGGCTCGGTTTCACGGGTTGAGTGGAGGGGGCCCCACATGGTCGATCGCTGGTCTGCAGAGTGAGCCTGGCGCCGACCCCGTCGCGGTACCGCGGTGGTGCACGTGATCCCCTCCGCCGCCGGCCCGGGGGCGCACAGCGGGAGGCCCGGGCCCTCGCCGACCGTCTGGACCGCCCCGGCCGCCGACGCCATCGGGTGCTCACCATGTTCGCCGGGCTCCCCCGAGGTCCCGGCCGATCTATCCCTCGACCACCCGGACGGGCTGGGCCCGGTATCGGGATGGATCTGCACCTGGTGCTCCGACTCCGCGCCTTTCTAACCGACCTGGTCCACAAGCCGTCATCGCTCACGGAAGCGAGCCGCTCAAGTACCTGGTGGCAGCCACGACCGGCCGCCGGCTGCCCATCGTGTACTACGCCATCGGAACTTACTCGGGATCACGCCGTCGTATCCAGGAGCGGGCCTGGAAGTTCCTGTACGGCCGACCGGCCCTGATCATCGCTGAGGGCGAGGAGGTCAGGGCCGAGTGCATCAGCCGATTCGGTGTTCCCGAGCGTCGCGTCGTCTTCGTGCCCAACGGCCGTGACCCGGCGGCGTTCCGCCCGCGGACCGGACGTCCCCAACCGGCGCCCCCCCGGGTGCTGTTCGTCGGCGCCCTCACCGCTGGGAAGCGACCCGAGCGGTTCATTGCCGCCGTCCGGAGGCTCCGGGCCCAGGGGTGCGGAATTCAGTGCCGCTATGGTCGGGGCCGGTCCGCTGGCCGGACGGCTGGCCGATCCGGCCAGGGCGGCCGGAATCGAGCTGTTGGGATCGAGACCGGACGTCGCCGACCTGCTTCGACAGGCCGACCTCGTGGCCTTCACCAGCCTGCCCTCGGGTGAGGGCATGCCGGGCGTACTGATCGAGGCCGGGCTGTCCGGCCTGCCGGTGGTCGCCACCGACGTGCCTGGGGTGCGTTCGATCATCGACGACGGGGTGACCGGGTTCGTCGTCGGCCCCGACGACCTGGACACCTTTGTCGGCGCCGTCCGGAGGCTCCTGGACGACCCGGAGATCCGGGCCTCGATGGGCGGGGCCGCCCGCCGGCATTGCGTGAGCCACTTCAACCTCGACACGGTGGCCGAACAGTGGTCGGCCGCGCTTGGACCGTTGCTGGACGGCCCGGGGTCGTCCCGCTCACACCGTTGACCAGACCCTGTGGTACCAGTGGGTCGACCCTGCGGAAATTCTCCGCTAGCTTGCCTGGTTGTATGAGGACCCGGGGGGGACAGATGACCATGTTGTCCGGACGACGGGGTTCACTCCCGATCGGAGTGAAAGACCCGCAGTCCCAGGGCGACTGGGCCAGGCTCTATTTCGACTCGATCCTCGACGCCAGGACGGGACCTGACCTCGAGGACCTGGCCTACTTCTCGTTCTTCATCGGCTACGCCCGAAGCGGCCACACGCTGGTGGCCACCATGCTCAATGCCCACCCTGAGGTGGTCATCGCCCACGAGCTGGACGCGGTCCGGTTCGTGAGGCACCGCTTCTCCCGACGTCAGCTGTACTCGCTCCTTCTCCGGCGGGACCAGCAGTTCGGGTCGATCGGTCGCACCTGGTCCGGATACCAGTACGAGATCCCTGATCAGTTCCAGGGCCGGTTCGAGCGACTACGGGTCATCGGTGACAAGAGAGCTCGCTCCTCGGTCCTCCAGATCGCTCAACGATCCGAGGCTGATGGACCGGCTCAGCGCCGGGTCAAGGTCCCTATCAGGGTGTTCCACGTGACCCGCAACCCGTTCGACAACATCGCCACCGAGGCCCGCCGGCACAAGATGTCCCTCGCCGAGGCCACCCAATGGTACGAGCAGATCTGCCGGGCGATCAGCGATGGTGCGGCCCCTGCTCGACCCGTCGGAACTGCTCGACGTGCGCTACGAGACGTTCGTCGGCGATCCCGCTCCGTCGCTGGGCCGAGCTGTGCCGGTTCATCGGCGTGGAGCCGGAGGACTCCTATCTCGATGCCTGTGCCGGAATCGTCTGGCCGAGCACCAACCGGACCCGCGACGCGGTCGAGTGGACGCGCCTACGAGTGACAAGGGGTCGAGCGGCTGATCGACAAGTACGAGGTCCTGCAGTCCTACTCGCTTCGACGAGTAGGCCGCTTCGACGAGCTGGCCCGTCGACGGATGGCCGCCCACTACGCCAGCTGCGGACACGGCACCGAGGGAGCCGGTTATGCCGTCGGTACGCCGGGGCGCCGGTCCCCGGGCGCGCTGCTCCAGCATGCGCCCGGAGCCTGAGTCGGGCTCGCCGCCGGCAGCTCCCAGTCGTAACGGGGCGGTGAGCCACGCGGGAGCCCGCGGAATGCACAGCAGAACCAGCATGAACGGCAGCATCATGGTCCGTTCCCGTTCGATCAGTCCCAGGTTGCCCAGGGCGGCGAACGTGTAGATGAACGTGGCGGAGTAGACAGCACAGAGCATCACGTAGGGTCGGGCGAAGGCGGCCCGGGGCACCATGCGCAGATTCCGCAGCGAGCTCAGGATCAAGACGACGATCGCGGTGTTCTCGAGGGCGGCCACCCTTTCACCGAAGCCGTGAGCGTTGAAGAGCATCGGATTGAACAGCACCTCGTAGATGTCGCGCGGGTAGGTGGCCGGACTCGACGAGTAAGGGATGCCCCCGCTGAACCCGGTGTCGGCGTTGTCGGCGTTGGTGGTCTGTGAGCGAGGTGGTAGTTCAGACCCGTGGTGCAGATAACGGACCGTCACCACGACCGCCACGTACAAGAGTGCACCGCCAGGAAGATCAGGCTGAGTAGGCGACGGATGCCGCCGTAGGTTCTTCCGGGCCCCGGCGGTGGGGATCATCATGGCGACGACGAAGCCGGCCACGATCAGCAGCAGTTCGTTGGGGCGGACGTACACACCGATGAACGCTCCCGGCACGACCAGACGCGAACCCACCTCGCTGGCGGGCGAGGAATTTCGCCGCGCCGATAGGCGATCATGCCCAAGGCCAACATCATGAGCGATTCCTTGCTGATGTCCGCCGTCCAGAAGATCAGCGACGGCATGAAGAACAGCATCAGCGCGTAGCGGCGATGGTCGGCTCCGGGGAAAGTCAGAGTGAAGGCCCGGAAGAAGAAGACGGAGCCGATGAACGACAGCCAGCTGAACACCAAGAACGTGGCCAGCTGGTTGATACCGACGATGGCCATGGCGATCCCGGCGGCGATGCTCACAGATCCGTCGTTGACGATCTGACGGATGTCGGCGCCGGCGGTGGTGAAGTCGAACCGGCGGAAGTTCGGTGCCAGTAGCGCCCCCTGGTGGACGTAGCGGTTCCAGTCGGCGATGCCGTGGTAGAAGTGATCGACGACAAAGATCTGGGCGGGTGCCGCCAGCAGGTGCAGCATCAGGCTGAACGTCATGACCTGTACCAGCCAGGGGTTGGCCTCGGCAATAGGCCACCCGCTGGATGACAACCGGCCCAGTCCGAACAGGATGACCGCCACCACCAGCTGCGACGAACGGCTCGGAGGGAATCTCGGCCGCGATGAGCATGAGGGGAGCGGCCGGGTCCGAGATCAGGCCTGCGTACTGCGAGCCGGTCGAGCCACCGCCGACGCCACCGCCGATCGCCGGCGCCGGCCCATGCTTGGGCTGGCTGCCGGTCGCCATTTGGCGTCTGGGTCGACCGCGGCCGGACGGAACAACGCCGACTGGCGGATATCGCTCCGTGCGAAGCCGGACGTTGGTCAACACCACGCCCAGCACCGGAGCACCCGATGCGACGCAGCAGATCACCCGCCTGTCGGGCGTCGGCGAAGGTGGTGAATTTGCACTCGGCCACCACGAGCACCACATCGACCGCACGGACCAGCGCCTCGGCGTGGTGCACGGCCAGCATCGGCGGCACCTCCACGATCACCACATCGACACAGCTTGCGAGCCGCCTCCAGGATGGCCGGGGCCCGGTTGACCAGCTGCCCGCTGTTGGCCACGAACGGGCCCAGCGGCAGGCGCCAGACACGTTCTCCAGCCTCGACGGCTGCAACCGGGCCTGGACCTCCTCGGTCCGGATCTCGCCGGCCCTCAGCCCGCCGGACGCGACCACGGCCGCCTCGATGTCACCTGTGCTGATCACCACGACCTGCTGGCCGGCCTCGGCGTAGATGGCGGCCAAGTTGGCGGCCACATGCGGCCGGGTGGGCTCGGAGCCGGCCGACACCACCATGACCACCTGCCGGCTCGCCGATCTCCGAGGCGGTGTCGTGTCGGAGCCCGCCGCCATCCGGCAGAGAGGCCAGCCATGCCGCCCTCCAGGCCGCGAGTCGAACGGGTCTGTCGGCCGCCGATAGGGGCGCCAGCTTTTCGAAGATCACCGACATCCGCAGCATCCGGTAGGCCTCGGCCCCGGGCGAATCCGGATCTCGGATGACATCGACCACCGGGATCACGCCGCGGACCGCCGGCCCCACCAGTGCGGCCATGGGGATCTCGACGATGACCGGGAACCCGAAATTGGCCTCCGCCCTCGCCGCGCGTCCTGAGCCGCTTGTCGAGCAGCTCCCGCAGCAGCACGATGGCCGGCCCGATGACCGCACCGACGACCAGACCGGCGAGACCGCGGACCTTCCGGCTGGACCCCAGGCTGGTCTTGCCCCCCTTGACGGCGGTGCTGGCACGCCGCCTGGCGATCGGCGGAGCTCGATGCCGGTGCTGGCGCCGCCGGTCTTGGAGTCGAACTGGAATCCCGTGCGTTCGATCGCCTGCTGGGTCTGGCTCACGAACGCGTTGGCCAGGACGACCGCTTCGGCCGGGGTCGCACCGTACCCGCTGAAGTCGACATCGGTGGGCGCATTCCGCTTGGCGATGGCCGAGGCCCCCAGTGGTGACGCCGGTGGCGGGGATCAACTCGGCGATCATGGCACTGGGAAGGGAGGCGGCGGGAACTTCAGCCCTACCGCGGCTCTGCACCGCCTGTCGAGGCTCGTCGAGTTGGCGAAGAACAGGATCTGCCTGCTGGTGACCCCGGCCCGAAGGGGCTTTGCCGTGCCGGCCGGCGGGCTCCCGACCATGACGCTGGCCTCATAGGGAAAGGCCGATTTCACCTTCTTGGTGCCCGACCGGGACCAGCACGGCGATGATGGCTCACGACCAAGGCCAATCACCACCAGCAATCGCCAACTGCGCCGAAGCGCACCCGCATAGTCGATCGGCTCCATCGCTCTCCCACTCCCTGCCCGACGTAGACAGGCGATCATATACCCGGCCCGTCGGTTCGGAACAGCACGATCGGGTCCATTCGGTAGGCGAGGGACCGTACTCGCCGGGTCTTGCCGATACCCAATATTGAGGATGGCCGTCGAGGCACCCATCGGTAACCTCGACACCAGTGTGCCCAGCAGGCCGTCGCCAGGAGGCACGGACGAGGCCGTCGGCACTGCGATGGCGCGCTAGGCGTATGGTGGCGAATGTGCCGGAGCCGTCGACCGGCCGACCGTGGGCTGGAATACGGGTCGGGTCTGTCGGTCACGGAGGGTCAGCACACCGGTGGGGAAGTGTAGTGCACGGGGAGTCGGAGCCGAGGCAGCATCAGGTCGGTCGAGCTTCGGCCGGTAGCGGGCGACATCGCACTGATCGGAGCAGTTCGCTTCGGGTGGAGAGCGGTCGGGACTTTTGACCAGGGGGCTAGTGGCATGGGTGATACTGAGCCGGAGGAACGGACGTCGAAGGATGGATCGCGCTCCTGACAGCGGGCTCGACCAGCCGGTCGCGCCGCAGCAAGACCACCGTCGCCGTTCGGGCCAGCCGGGTCAGCTCGCGGCTGGTGTTCACGCTGCTCGACGCCCTCTGCGTCTTCGCCGGCTACAGCTTCGCCGAGGTCACCTACTTCCGGGACAAGGCCCCGGGCTCTACTGGCAGCACTTCGCCGCCTTCTTCCTGGTGGCCCTGGTCGTCACCCTGCTGGCCAACCACTTCTTCGGCCTCTACGGCCGCATGTGGCGCCACGCCGGCGTCGAGGAGGCCCGCCAGCTGATCCTGTCGGCGGCCGTGGTCGTGTGCGTCCTGGTCGTCGTCTACCCGCTCGGCAGGCCGTACGGATTCGAGCACGTCCCGATCACGGTGATCGTGGTCGGGTGCATGTTCGCCACCCTGGGCATGGGCGTCCTGCGGTTCCACTCGCGCCTGTTCGCCTGGCAGCGCGGGAGCACGCCGGGTCGGCCTGCGGGTGGCCGTGGTGGGCAGTCGGGACGCCGGCGCCGCCGCCATCCGCGAGATGCTGCGCAGCCCGGGGGCGGGACTGGTGCCGGTGGCCGTGTTCGATGACGACACCGGGCCCACGGGCTGTCCATGGTGGGCGTGCCCGTGGTGGGCTCCGATCGACGACATCCCGGACGCCGCCAGCCGGTACACCCTGCAACAGGTGTTGCTGGCCATCCCCAACCCACCCCCCGAGACGGTGGAGCGGGTCCTTCAGGCCTGCGAGACAGGCCGGCCTGACCATGAAGGTCCTCCCGGGGGTGAGCCACCTGGTCGAGCGGGGCCGCACCCGATGGCGCTCCCTCCGCCAGGCCCGCGAGCCCCGGATCGAGGACCTCCTCGGCCGGCAACCGGTGCCCATCGACCTGGCCACCGTGCGCCGGTCCCTCGAGGGACGCCGGGTGCTGGTCACCGGGGCCGGCGGCTCGATCGGCTCGGAGATCTGCCGCCAGGTGGCCGAGCTCGAACCCGCCCTGCTGGTCCTCCTCGACCACGACGAGACCCACCTCCACGACACCGCGGCCACCGTGCCGGTCCCGTGCGAGCAGGCGCTCGTCGACATCACCGACCGGTCGGCCGTGATCGAGGCCTTCAACCGCTACCGCCCCGAGGTGGTCTTCCACGCCGCCGCCCACAAGCACGTCCCCGTGCTCGAGCACCACCCGATCGAGGCGGCCGCCACCAACGTGTTCGGAACCCTCAACGTGGTCGACGGCGGCGACCGGCGTCGGGGTCCAGCGCTTCGTCCAGATCTCGACGGACAAGGCGGTGCGGCCCTCGAGCGTCATGGGGGCCTCCAAACGGATCGCCGAACAGATCGTGCTGTCGCGGGCACCCTACGGGTGCCTCCTACTGCACCGTCCGCTTCGGGAACGTGCTCGGCAGCCGGGGCAGCGTCATCCCCACCTTCGCCCGCCAGATCGCCAACGGTGGCCCGGTCACGGTCACCGACGAGCGGATGACCCGCTTCTTCATGAGCGTCGAGGAGGCCGTCCAGCTGGTGCTGGAGTCGTCGGTGCTGTCCGACGGGGGTGGCGAGGTCTTCATGCTCGAGATGGGCGAGCCGGTCCGCATCCTCGACCTGGCCGAGCGGATGATCCGGCTCTCCGGCTACCAGGTGGGCACCGACATCCCCATCGAGATCGTCGGCATGCGTCCGGGCGAGAAGCTCGACGAGGAGCTGACCGCCCCCGAGGAGGAGGTCCTCACCACCTACCATCCCTACATCAACCAGCTCATCCCGATCACCGCCCCCGCCGAGCAGTTCGCCTCCGGGATCGAGCAGCTCCGGCAGGCCACCGACGATCGTGACGCCGACCGTGGTCAAGGAGCTCCTGTTCTCGCGTGGCGCAGTCGCCGACGTGCCACCGAACCGGCGAGCCCGGCCACGCCGCGCCGAGCGAGCGAACGGGCGGCCGTCACCCACGGCCCCGGGCCGACGACCGGCATCCTCCCGGCGGCGACCCCGCCGGCCAGCAGGATCAGGTCCCGGCGTGACCCTGCTGCCCGGACATCCGGACCGGGTGAGCCCGAGCGGCCGACCCGACCAAGCTCGTCGGTCGTCGGCCAGGGCTACGTCGGCCTGCCGCTGGCCCTGCGGGCCGTCGAGGTCGGATTCGACGTCGTCGGCTTCGATCTCGACGCCGAGCGGATCAAGCAGCTGGCCGCCGGCGAGCTCCTACGTGGAGGACATCACCGACGAACGGCTGGCCGGCGGCGCTGGCCTCGGGCCGCTACCGAGCCCACCGACGACCCCGAGCGACTGGCCGGCTTCGACGTGGCCGTCATCGACGTCCCCACGCCCCTGCGCGACGGAGTGCCCAACCTCTCCTTCGTCGAGGAGGCCGCCTCCACCGCTGGCCCGCCACCTGCGGCCCGGGGGCAACGGTGGTCCTCGAGTCGACCAGCTACCCGGGAACCACCGAGGAGCTGGTCGGCCCGATCCTCGAGGAGGGTTCGGGCCTGCGTCGCCGGGCGGGACTTCCACCTCGGCTACAGCCCCGAGCGCATCGACCCGGGCAACCCGACGTGGCAGCTCGAGAACACGCCCAAGGTGGTGTCGGGCATCGACGCCGCCTCGCTGGCGGCCGTCCAGCGCGTTCTACGACCGCATCGTGGACCGGACGGTCCCGGTGTCGGGCACCCGCGAGGCCGAGCTGACCAAGCTGCTCGAGAACACCTTCCGCCACGTCAACATCGCCCTGGTCAACGAGCTGGCCATGTTCGCCGCCGAGCTCGAGCATCGACGTCTGGGAGGCCATCGACGCCGCCTCCACCAAGCCGTTCGGCTACCTGCGGTTCACCCCCGGGCCCGGGGTGGGCGGACACTGCCTGCCCGATCGACCCGAGCTACCTGTCGTGGAAGGTCCGCCGCAGCCTCGGGCAGCCGTTCCGCTTCGTGGAGCTGGCCAACGACGTCAACGAGCACATGCCCGACTACGTGGTGCGCCGCCTGCTCCTGGCCTTCAACCGGCTGGGTCGCGACCATCAAGGGTTCCCGGATCCTGCTCCTCGGCCTGGCCTACAAGCGCAACACCGGCGACGCCCGCGAAGCGCCCGGGACGATCATCGCCCAGTCGCTGGCCGCCCTGGGCGCCGAGGTCCGGGTGGCCGACCCCCACCTGGCCCCGGACTCGGTGCCCTACCCGCTGGTCGATCTCACCGCCGAGGAGATCGGCGGCGGCCGACGGGGTGGTCCTCGTCACCGACCACGACGCCTTCGACTACGACCTGGTCCGGCTGCACGCCAGCTACGTGCTCGACACCCGGAACCGCCTGGACGGCCCCAACGTCGAACGGCTGTAGTCTCCGGCGGTCGAGCGAACGGAGAGACCACCGGTGTCAGACGGAGACCGACGCGACCATGAACGTGGTGGTCACCGGCGGGGCCGGGTTCATCGGTGCCAACCTGTGCCGGGCGCTCGTCGGCGCAGCCGGGGATCGACCGAGGTCGTGGCCCTCGACGACCTGTCCACCGGGTCCCGCGCCAACCTGGACGGAGTGGACGGCGTGGAGCTGGTCGAGGGGTCGATCCTCGATGCCGGCCTGCTCGACCGAGCTGGTCGCCGGCGCCGACGCCGTCGTCCACCTGGCCGCCCGACCCGTCGGTGCCCCGGTCGCTCGAGCGACCCCATGGCCAGCCACCTGACCAACGCCACCGGCACGATGGAGGTGCTGGAGGCCGCCCGGCGAGGCAGGACGGCCCCATGTGGTCGTGGCCTCGTCCTCCTCGGTCTACGGCGCCAACCCGGCCCTGCCCAAGCGGGAGGACATGGCCACCCTGCCGGTCAGCCCCTACGCGGCCGGGAAGCTGGCCGCCGAGGCCGCCACCCTGGCCTACGGCCGCTCCTTCGGCCTGCCCGTCCTCGCCTTCCGCTTCTTCAACGTCTTCGGCCCGCTGCAGCCGGCCGACCACGCCTACGCGGCCGTGGTCCCGGCCTTCGTGGCCGCGGCGCTGCGAGACGAGCCCATCCCGGTCCACGGCGACGGCCGCCAGACCCGGGACTTCACCTTCGTGGGCACGTGTGGCCGGCGTGCTGACCGAGGCCGTCGTGCGGCGGGTGACCGACCTCGAACCCGGTCAACCTGGCCTTCGGGACCCGGGTGTCCCTCCTCGAGCTCATCGACCGGCTCGAAGGCGTGTCTGGGCCGGTCGCTCCCCCGTCAGCACTCCGAGCCCCGGGCCGGTGACGTACGGGACTCCCAGGCCGACCAGAGCCGGCTCAGGCGCCTGTTCCCCGACATCGAACCGGTCGATCTCGAACAAGGGCTTCGAGCCACCGTGGCGTGGCTCTCGGAGGAGCGCTGATCACATCCCGACCGACTCCCGGAGCGAGCCAACCGGCGCCGGACGACCCCATCAGGGCCGCCGCCCACCCCGGGGCGGTGGAGACCCTGGTGGGAGCGGTCATGGTGGCGGTGTCGATCGGGGCCGCCGTGGCCGTCTCCGTCCACCCGGGACCGAACGCACTGGACCGGTGGGGGTTCCGGGCCGCCCCCCATGCTCCCCACTCGGTCGTGCTGGTCAGGATCACCGATCTCGGGAGCCCGGTCGTGCTGTTCGCCGGGGCCCTGCTGGCGGCGGTGGTCGTCCGCCACGACCGGATGCGGGCCCTGGCCTGCCTGGCCGGCCCCCTGCTGGCCGCCCTTCTGGTCGAGTACTCCTTCAAACCGTTGGTGGGGAGACACTTCGAGGGTGTGCTCAGCTACCCGTCGGGCAGCACCGCCGATGTGGCCGCACTGGCCACCGCCTGGGCCCTGGCCGTGCCCCGTCGGGCCCGACTAGCCGTCATCGCATGCGGGGCCCTGGTCACGGTGGCGATGGGCGTGGCCGTCACCGGTCTCCGGTGGCACTATCCCAGCGATGCGCTGGGCGGAGCGGTGCTCGGGGTCGGCATCGTAATCCTGGTCGACGGGGTCCTCCACCTCGGACAGGTCCGGCACCGAAGACGGGCCGCGGCCAGGCCGTCGGGTGATGCCGGACCGGGTGATGCCGGACCGGGTGGTACCGGACCGGAGCGGTCCGAAGGCCCATGACGGGTGGCCCTCGTGCCACCTCATCATCTTTGATGATCGCCCCCTTGCCCTCGGTGCTCAGACAGCTACAATGGTCCGACCAGGGGTGGCACCGCGAGGAATGGCCTTGGGCCGGGACGAACAGGCGGTGGACGGGGGGACTATGTCGATCGGTGTGAGGCAAACGGTGCAGACCAGCGACACTTGGTCGGAGCCGGGCCCGCGTACGACGGCCCGCGTGGACCTCCGGCCGCCGTCGTCCACCACCGAGAGCCAGGGCCCGGACGCCCAGACCGGAGGGCCGACGGGACGGACCGCAGTCTTCCGCCTGGCGCTAAGGAGCATCGAACGGACGGTGCGGCCCGATGATCGGATCTGTCCCTACGGGGTGTCCCAAGTGGCGGTGGTATTCGGACCCGAAGCAGACGCGGTGGCGCCCAAACGGCTGGGAGAGCGTCTGGCCCGAGCGGTGGGCCAGGGCCTGGGCGGCGTCATCGCCGACGATGGGACGGAGGCCGCCGGCCGGGACCGACGGTCGGCCCGGCCGACCATGACCGGGACCATCCCCTCCACCACGGTGGTCACCGTCGATCGACTGGTCGGGGACGGTGGCGGGGGTGGGCACACCGCTCCCCGGGTGTCTCCGGCCGGATCCTGGGGGCGCCCGTCGGTCGGATGGCACGGCCCCGCCCCCGTGCTGCTCCACCGGACGATCGTCCGGTACTCGACCGGGAACGTGGCCGGATACGGCAACCGCCACGACGATCTGGTGTCCACCGCCGGTGACCACCACCCCGGGACGGTGCTGGTGGTCGATCCCGATCCGAGAGCGGAGGACGCCCCGGGGTTGGCGGCCCACGCCGCCGCCTCGCTGGCCGGTCGGCTCGGGTTCAAGACCGGTGTGGCGTCGCTGGGTGCCGACGACGAGCTGACCACCGACGTAGACAGCACCGCCGTCGACCTGGTGGTGCTGGTCGTCGGAGCCGAGCCCGCCGGTGGACCCTCCTCGTGGTCGTCGAGCACATGGTGCGTACCCGCCCGACTCACCCGTGAATACCGCTCGAAGGGGATCGACGTCCTGGCGGTGAGCTCGGGCGCCACCGCCGGGGCGCTGGTGGGCTGCATCGAACAGGGTGCCACGGTGCTCTTCGACTTCAACGCGTTGCCGGTCGAATTGATGGCGTTGAGCCGGTCCAGAACTACCACCGGCACCCCCACAACGGCCGGGAGCGGCCATGCGGCCCACTCACCCCTCAGTGCACTGTTGAAGCTGACCTCGAGTGAACGCCGGGTCCTCTTCTATCTCACGACGGGTCAGGCCGCCCAGGACATCGCCGAAGACCTGGTTGTGTCGTTGGCCACGGTCAGATCCCACATCCGGTCGATTCTGCGAAAGCTGGAGGTGCGCTCCCAGCTGGCCGCGGTGGCGGTGGCCAACAGCTGCGGGGCGTTTCGCGACCAGTCGAGTCACGCTTCGTGAGCCGGGCGGGCGGGAGCACGGCGTAAGAAATATGCCGACGACCCCTGGTCACCGACCGGGGGTCACCCCTCGCAACCGTTTGGACAACTTCCTCAGCTGCAACCTGCGGCGACCAGCGAACTTCCACGTCTCGCGGTAGAGCCGGGCCGCCACCCGATCGCGCTGGACGACGAGATCTCGGGAGCCGGCGGCACGGATCTCGTCGGCCATCCGCAGGTAGATGTGGCGCCTGTAGTGACGGATGTCCGTAGCCAGATCGTCCTCGGACCGAGCACGAACGTCCGGAGATCGCAGACGGTGGCATTGGGAAGCTCAGCCGTCACCTCGTCGAGGGCGGCGTTCATCACCTGGTGGTGGAGGTGACGCCGGGGCTCCTTGGGGTTGTCCACAGGCACCTCGGCGCCGTTGAGGAGGATCAGTCGGGCTGCCCGGGGATCGATGCCGCCAGCCAGCGGATGTTCTCACTGGAAGCGGTCGACCTCGATCCCCCCGAGGAACTCGAACTCCTGGGCGAACCACTCGAAGAACTCGCGCCCCATCCCCTCACGGGTGAACCTCTTCTCCAGCATGGGCCAGTTGCCGGGGTTGGTAGCGTCCACAACGAACTGGTGCCAAGGGACGATGAGGCCCAAGCGGCGGTGGCGGTAGAGGCCCTGGGTGTAGTCGGTCAGGACGCTATATACGAGCACGTCGTACTGGGGACGGACGATCGCCGGAGATGCGAACACCTCGCGGTCCAAAAAGGGGATCCGGTCGATCACAGCGCCCTGGTCGACCGAGAGGCCGGTGGCGGACTGGCGGACCGTCTCGGTGTGGCCGACATAAATGAAGGCCCCGGTGGGGCCGGTGTGGGAGAAATTGGTGACGATGTCGCCCCCGAGGAACTGGGCGGCGTTGGTCAGATCGCATCCTCCCACCATGAGGACCCGGTTGGGCTGGGTCAGTCCGGCCGGACCGTCGGAGGGGCTTTCGATCCGGTCGTCGTGCTCGGCCGAGAACTCTTCGTTGGCCATGGTGATCCAGTCCACCTTCCCGTCCAACGAGGCCGCCACCTCCCCGACGACGGTGACCGGGGGACGGCCCAGATGGTCGTAGATCCACTGCTCCACGCCCATGTGGAGCACCCGGCACGAGAAGAGGAAGTCGGTGAGCTGGTTGTCGTCGAGGGAGACGGAGTAGAAGCCGCAGATCCCATAGTCCCCGTACCGGTCGCGGACCCGGACGTAGCCGGTGGCATACCGGGGATCGTCCACCAGCGCGGCGAACTGCTCCCACTCCAGCCTCCGCTTGGTGAAATTCAGCTGATTGGTCCTGTTCAGGAGCTCGAACAGCCGCTCGGCCTCGTTGTCGGTGTCGGTGAAGACACCGATGCGGATCTGACACGAGCGGAGGAATGCCTCGTTCGACCCCGTGGTAGCCACGCGATCGGCGAGCTTGGTCTCCAACAGGCGGTACTGGTGAAGCCGCGACAACCCGCGGTCGTCCTTACCGGTGAACTCGGGCCGGGAGAGGAGGTCATCGATGATCTCCGGACCGGCCGTCCGGATCCCGGGCACGGCGTGGCGAACCTCCTCGCGGTTCAGGGCCAGGTCGTCGATGAACAGCACGTCCGAGGGACGGAGCTGGGCGTCCTCGATGATCTGGGACACGCGGCCGCCCTTCGGCGACCAGTCGATGCGAGCGAACACGAACTCGCTCCACAGGTCGGCAACCTCGAGCCGGGAACAGGCCTCGGCCTCGTCGTTCTTCGAGCAGATGGAGTTGACGATCCCCCGTCGGTTGAGCGTTCGCACGACGTCGACACGGGATGGCGGGAGCACCACCGGACCCTCGCTGAGCGTGCCGTCCCACAGCGTCCCGTCCAGGTCCCAGACCACCATCTTGACGGGCCGGGGCGGGCCGTCCCCGGATGCATCGTCGGAGAGGAGTCCCCCCGGTCTCCCGTCGATCACCGCGAGGAGTCCACGCCGGCCGCCTGCTCCCACCGTCTTGCCCTACGGTGGCCCGTCCCTCCACCGGGGGCATGGCGCGCCACCCCTCGAGCCGGGTGGCCTGGCTCGGTGCCGGGACTCGGCCACAAGCAGATGGACAGTCGATCCGTCTCGGTGCCCTGCGACATGGTTCTCTGGATTGTAGGGCAGGTCACGCCGTTTACGACGCCCGGGCTTGGCCCCGAGGGGGCGCTGTCCGCCGCTATAGTGACCGCCCGTGGGGGAAGGGGTCGGACCGGCTGGGCCAGGCACGACCCGCCCGAAGAAGAGCGCAGCGACCCGGGCCCGCCAGCGGATCCGGCGGGGAGCCAGCGAACTCCGCACCGAGTGGGAGCTGCACAGCGATGCTTCCTTCCGACGAGCGGCAAAAGGATACGAGCTCCCCGACGGCAGCAAGCGGATCTACTGCTACCACGTGCGCAAAACCGCAGGCACCAGCCTCTTTCTGAGCTTTATGGCCCTGGGGGGCGAGGATCCCATGGACGTGTGGCGCCGCCTGGCCCGGACCAGGCTGGAACGGACCTTCAGCGCCGGCTACACCTTCGTTTCCAACAACCGGAGGGTCCTGGCCGAAGGTTCGTACTTCTTCGGGCGTTCCCACCGTGCTTTCGCCGATCAGCCCCTGGCACCGAGGACGTTCACGGTGACGATCCTGCGGGATCCCGTCGAACGGGTCCACTCCTACTTCGACTACCTGGTGGCCGGCGACCCGCCTGACATGCCGGGGAAGGTGGTCGACCGAGAACGCCTCCTGGCCCGGGACGGGTTCGACGCCTTTTTGGATCGGGTCCCCGTCTGGGACCTGCTCACCCAGCTGGCCATGTTCTCTGATCGCCGGGATGTGTCAGAAGCGGCGGAACGCATCGCCGGTTGCTCGAGCGTGTTCTTCACCGAGAACTTCGCCGACGGATTGGCCGCGCTCGGGACACGGCTCCAGCTGCCCCTGGGCGTCCGACAGGCCCGGGTCACGGGGCGCGCTCGCACCTGACCGACGAACAGACCGAGCGCCTCCGGGCCCGGCTCGAGCCCGAGTACGAGCTCCTCCGCCGTCTCGACCGGGCCGGCATCGCCCGGATCGGCCCGGAGGGCCGGGGCGGGCCCGATTGAGTCAACAGGACCGTTCGAGCACCAGGGCCTTGGTCAGGGCGCCCCACTCGTAGACCACGTCGTACGCCAGTCCTCGCGGGGTTCGGTGACCGGCACCATGACCAGCTGCACCCGGGTGCACCGCTTGAACAGCAGCCGGGCCCGGGTCGCCTGGGTCCGCTCGGACACCACGATGATCCGGTGCCAGTGGCGCTTGGCCGCCAGCCGGGCCACGTACTCCGCCTCGCCCCGGGTGTCGAGGGGGTCGGCCCGGAAGCAGATGATCCTGATGCCCGCCACCGGGCGGGGGCAGGGAACTGCCTTCTTGCCCCCGAGGGAGATCACGGCGATCGGCGCATAGCCCGATCTGGCGAGGTGAATGGCGAGTTTCTCCCGCAACTGGCCGGCATCCCCTCCCAGGGCGACGACGGCGTCCGCTTTCACCGGCTGATCGGTCGGTGGCCACAGGAACAGACGGGCGGTGCCGACCACAAACACGACGAGGAGGAACAGGACCAGGGACACGAAGATTGTGAGCACCACGCCCCACACCGTCCAGCGGGTCTTGCTCATGCGCAGAAGGCTACCGGCCCCTGGCCCGAGCAGGAGCTTCATCGGAGAGCTGGCCGACATCGTTGGTAGTCTCAGAGGAGGAGACTCGATGGACAGAACCCGCAGACTAACTGTCAGCCTCGCCCTCAACGGGTTGTTAGTGATCGTCCAGATCGGGTTCGGCCTCGTGGCCCACTCGACCGGCCTGCTGGCCGATGCCGGCCACAACCTGTCCGACGTCGGTGCCTTGGCGCTCTCACTGGTGGCCGTACGGCTGGCCCTCCGACCCCCGAGCGCCCGCCGGTCGTTCGGCAACCACCGGGCCACGATTCTGGCCGCCCTGGCCAATGCCGCGCTGATGGCGTGGTGACGGTCCTCATCGTGATCGACAGCGTCCACCGTCTGGGCCATCCCGAGCCGGTCCGGGCCGGCATCGTCGTCATCGTGGCCTCGGTCGGACTGATCGTGAACGGGCTGGCCGCCCTGGTCCTCCGGGACGGCTCCAGCGATCTGAACATGCGGTCGGCGCTGCTGCACATGGCCGGTGACGCCTTGGCCTCGTTGGCCGTGGTGGTGGCCGGTGCCACCATGCTCATCCAACCCTCGGCCACCTGGCTCGACCCGGTGTCGGCGCTGGTCGTTGCCGCCATCATCGTCTACCAGGCGTCTCGAGTCTTCCGGGGCAGCGTCGCCGTTCTCCTCGAGTCGACGCCCGCCGGACGTCGACCTGGGCCAACTGACTGCGGACCATGGCCGCCGTGCCGGGTGTGAGCGAGGTCCACGACCTCCATGTCTGGAGCCTGTCGAGCGAGATGCGGGTGCTCTCCGCCCACATGGTCCTCACCGGCCATCCCACCCTCGAGGAGGCCCAAGTCGTGGGCGAGCAGGTGAAGCAGACCATCGCCGTCACCGTTCGCCATCTCGCACAGCACGCTCGAGCTGGAGTGTGAGCGGTGCAACGACGATGACGACCCTTGCCGGATGGAGACCCACACTCCGGCAACTATCTCGACAACCCACCACTGATCCCCCGGGTTGTCACCTGAGGGGTCAACGGAACCATACCGGGACGCGAACTCAGCCCCGAGTAACCGAACGGCCGAAACCGCCCGAGCTCCTCGGGGCCACGTTCGCAGCGATCCGGCCTCACCCGTGCCTGGCCGTGTCGGACGACCCTGCAACGAGCACCGAACCTCCGCGCCTTCGCAAGCACTTCGGCCCGTCCCCGGACCACCACTTCGGTCACCTACGGCTCCCTCGTCCCTGCAAGTCGGCCTCCAGGTGGGCCTTTCGGCCCTTCCTGCGACCTCCTCCGGTTTCCGGTGGAGCTTCGGTTTCCCGAACAATTGACACTGTGATCGGTGGCCATTCTCGGGTCAATAGCGTCTGCGCGAAATCCCTACCTTTTCCTCCAGATTTCTCATTGCGTCCCCAGATTTTGGGTAGATGTCCACCGTTCTTCCCCAGACCCCCTTGAAAGAACTAGCCTTCTAGGGCGATGCGAAGGGGTCGGGGGTCGGTGCAGGAACAAAATTTATTCGAGCTCCTCGAACCTGAAAGCGCGCCCGAAGACGAGACGGAAGCTCCCTCACCCCCCTCCGACCAACAGGCCTCCCCGACCGAGGGCGATGCTGAAACCAAACCCCCAAATCCAAGCGTCTCCACTCAGCAGAGCGCGACCGGTCCCCAACCGTCGGCGAGCGGGGCGGTAGGGTCTGATGAGGAGGCAGAGTCCGGAGCCGACACGACCACACGGAGCAGTATCAGCGAGGAGACTGTGCGTGAGTCGCAGGTCAATGGCGCGGTCGAACCGTCCCCTGAAGTAGCGCCTCCGGGCACGGGCCGAGCGACATCGGAACCTCCGCAATCAAGCGTCACGAAGCAACCGTCGCAAACCCCTCCCCGCGCCAAGAAGCGGCTGTTCGCACGACGTACGAACGCACCAAAGGTCGAGGAGTCGGAATCGGGTCCGGCCGCCGATTCAGCAATTCCCCTGCCACCACCGCCCGCCTCCTCGGGCTCGCCGGCGTCGACTCCTGTGCCGCCGGCCTCACCCTCGGGAGCAACGCCCCTGCCACCGCCCGCCTCCTCGGGCTCACCGGCGTCGACTCCTGTGCCGCCGGCCTCACCCTCGGGAGCAACGCCCCTGCCACCGCCCGCCTCCTCGGGCTCGACGGTGTCGACTCCTGTGCCGTCCTCACAGCCACCGCCCACTGCTCCACAAGACCCAATTAAAGAGGTCCGCTCCAGCGCGTCGACGAATCAGAAGCCCTCCCCGTCCTCGCCCTCGGACGAAGCTCGGTCGAACGGGCAGGATCGGCGAGGCGCCGAGCAGTCTGACCTACTACCCGATCCCATATGGAGCGTTCTGAGCAAGGCACTGCCAGAGGCGCCCTCGAGGGGTCAGCACCGCGACCTGCCCGATCGACCGTCGAGCGACGATTTACGCACCCCAGAGGTCGTATGGAGCATTCTGGGGAGTCCGGCGCCGCCACCACCGAAGACCTCAGAGTTCGTTCGCGAGAGTGAGCTTTCGGAACCCAAGCCACCGAAGGCAACCGAAGAGAGCGAATCGACACCTCAGGCGCCGCCGGCGGGGCGCCCGAAAGGCCTGAAGAGGCTGTTCGGATCGAGAGCCAGCTTCCAGACGAGCACCTCGCCCGAATCCCCGGCGAGCCGCCCACAGGAGCCGGCGGCGGTCTCGGAGGACACCAGCAGGGCGACCCAGTCGCCGTCGCTCTCGCCGGAGGAGTCGATCAGCGCGTACTTGGGACTCGAGCCCCCGCCTTCCCCGGATCCACCACGGGAACTTCGGGCGCACGAGCAGTCGATCGGGACGCCCGAAGCCCCGTCTGGGCAGGTGCCGAGTGAGCCGGCGGAGCGACCGCCGTCCAGCCCTGCCAGCTCGATGCCGGCTCCGCCCACCAGCACGAACCTGCCACCCCTACCTCGAGTCAATCCGACCGGTCCGCCCCGATCGGCGCGACCGGGCGGCACTGTGGGTCCGCCCCGGAAAGCGCCTGCGGCTGCTGCTCCGGATGCACTGCCGGATCGCCCCTCGGGTGATCCGGCCGGCCCATGGGCGGAGCGACCGCCGAATGGTCTCTCGGGTCCCCAACCAGGATCTCCGTGGATCTTCGAGAAGAGCGGAATCGCCGATGGCGGACCCGATGCGCCCCAAGTCGACGAGACAACCGAACAGTCGACTCCTGTGGCTGCGCCTCCTCCCGCTGACCTCGAACCCCTGCGTTTGGAGGTTGATCCGGACGGCCCGCCCGGCCCTTCGACGACAACTCGCCGGCGGGGCCTGAAAGGCCTCTTCTCGCCACGCACTCGTGCAAACGAGGGTACGCCGCCTGAAGCCATCGCGAACCTCCTGGAGAGCCAGGAGCCAGTCGTGGCCCCGCAAGGCCCTGAGGCACAACTGCCGGGTCCTCAGCTGCCTCAGGCGTCAGCCACAGAGGCCTCGGCGCCCGAGGCGCTGTCACCGGAAGAGTCGATCAACGCCTTCTTGGGGCTCGAGCCGTCCCCTCACGCAGATCCGAGGCGGGATCGCCCCCGCACCAGCTCAGCAGCGAGTCCACCCTCCAGCACCGGCCCCGTGGGCGGGACGACCGCCCCGACCGCCCCTACCAGTACCGACCTCCCGCCCCTGCCTCCGTTCGATCCCGCCGGTCCCCCCCGGGCCCTGCGATCCGACGATTCTGGCGCCCCGTTGCCGCCACCGGTGTCGGGCAGCCCGGCCCCGTCATCCACCAAGGAAGCGGCCCGGGCGTCGGCGAGCCCGCCCCGGGACATCTACTTGGTGGGGACCCGCCGGACCGGCCTGAAGAGATGGTTCACACCGCGCCCTCGTCCTCCGAAGGACCCGTCTCCGGAGTTCATCGCCAGTCTTCTCGAGGCTCCGTTGCCGGAGCGTACCGCCGTGGTCACGAAGAGCCCGCCCCCGGATCTTCCACAAGCGGGCGCGTCGAGCTCGGCGTCGGGTCCGCCCGCGGTCCGGCAGAACCCTCCACTGCCTGGGTCGGGCCCGGCCAAACCGCAGCAGGCATCTGGTCTCGGCGACCTGGCCGGGCAGCCGCTCTACGCCGCCAGCGGACTGATCAAGCGTCCTACTCAGGATCAACCTCAGGCTCCTCCGCCCGCTGCGGCAGCTCCTCTTGCGGCACCGGGGGCGATCCGTCCGGACTTTTTGCCGACCGAGACCCGGAGTCCCGGGTCTCAGCAGGCACGGCCGGGCGACCGATCCGACGACCGGGGCGCGCCCCGGCCGGAACCGCTGCGGGCCTCCCCCGGACAGCGCCCCCGGAATCACCTGCGCCTGCTACCGGTGCCCCGGAGAGCCTGTCCCCGTCGGGACCAGCGGCCGCTCCTCAGCCCGAGGGGCCAAAGCGCCGCTCGAAGATCCGTTCCCGCCCCAAACGGGCACGATCGGGCCCGATCGCCTTCCGACGGACCAGCGTGGCGGTGGCAGCCGCGGTGGTGGTCGCCGCGGTGGTGCTTGGCGCCGGGACGCTGGCACTCACCTCGCACGACGCCAAGGCCGATCCGCGACGCACGCCGACGCTTGGCTCCTCCTCGTTGAGCGACACGGTTCGAACCCAGCCGAACAAAGCCCAGCAGCTCCAGTTGGCCCCGGCGGCAAATCCCGATCCGATGGCACCCGGAATCACCGTCAGCTCGGGAGAGAACGAATCCGACCCTTTCCTCTACCTCAACAACGGCCGGTACTACCTCTACACCAGTGACATCGCCTCGACGACTTCGACCAAGATCGTGAACGTGCCGGTCTCGTCGAGCGTCGATTTCAAGCACTGGAGCCAGGTCACCGACGCCCTGCCGGCCCTTCCCCGGTGGGCCCAGCAAGGCTTCACCTGGGCACCGGACGTCCACCAGTTCGGCTCGGCCTATGTCATGTACTTCACCGCCGGGGTACAGGCCAATGGGCGACAGTGCATCGGCATCGCCACTGGTACGTCCCCCACCGGACCCTTCACGGCGACCGACACCCCCTTCATCTGTCAGCTGACCATGGGCGGCTCCATCGACCCCCGCGTCTTCACCGACAGCACCGGGACCAACTGGATGCTCTGGAAGTCCGACCAGAACGCCAACGGGGCCAGCACCCCGACAACCCTGTGGTCTCAGGAGCTCAGTCCCAACGGCCAGGCCCTGATCGGGCTCCCTCTGTTCTCATGCGCCCCGACGAGGCGTGGCAGGGAACCATCGTCGAGGCACCCGACATGGTGGAGTCCGGCGGCATCTACTGGCTGACCTACTCGGCCAACTGGTTCAACCAGGCCGACTACGCCATCGGCGTGGCGCGGTGCGACGGACCGACCGGGCCATGCGCGGACTTCACCAGCCAGCCCTTCATCGCCACCAACGCCCAGGGAACGGGGCCCGGGGAAGCCATCCTTCTTCGACGAATTGGGAGCGGTGTGGATGCTCTACACGCCGAGTACGCGCCTCTGCCCTTCGTCACCCAGCGACCGGTCGACATCACCCGCATCGGCTTCGGACCACTCGGCCCGTATCTGGCCGCCGGCGGGCCGCCCCCAGCCTGGCGGCAAGCCCGGTGAACTCCACCAGCACCGTGAACTCCGCAAATCCGGACGGTCCGGTCGGTCAGCCCCGTAGGCGCTGGAGCTCGGCTGGAACGGCCTTGCCGTCGGCCTGGCCCCGGGTGGCCTTCATCACCAGCCCGGTGAAGTGACTGGACATCTTCGTTCGGTCGGCCTCGTCGCCATCGCAGAACCGGGCCCACTCGATCGGGATGGGCCGCCACCACCTCGGCCACCGTGGCGGCCAGCGAGTCCTCGGACATGGCCTCGAACCCCTTGGCCGTGGCGATGGCGGCCGGATCACCGCCGCCGGCCGCCAGCAGCTCGGCGAGCACCGCCTTGGACTGGGTGGCGGTCAGCCCTCCGGATGCCTCCATGGTCAACAGGGCCATGTAGGACTCGAGATCGAGACGGCGGGCCGCCTCGGCGTCGGTGGCCGCCTCGTTGGCCGTGCGGGCCAGGGCCAGGCCCGCGCCGACCCCGGCGGCCACCGCGTGGCGTCACCAGCTGGTCGAGCCCCAGATCGACCACGGTGGCCACCTGGTCGACCTGGGCCTCGGTGACGCCCTCGGGCCCGCCGAGCAGCCCGACCAGCCGGGAACGCCGCGCCAGCGGGCATCGGCGCCATGGTGTCGGCCACCGCCCGGATCCACTCGTCGTCGGGAACCAGAGGGACGAGGTCCGGCTCGAGGAAGTACCGGTAGTCGTAGGCGTCCTCCTTCGAACGCAGGGTCACCGTCCGACCGGCATCCTCGTCCCAGTGACGGGTCTGTTGGACGACCTGGTCCCCCGCCTCGATGAGGGCGATCTGCCGCTCGGCCTCGTACTCGATGGCCCGGCCCAGCGAGCGCACCGAGTTGAGGTTCTTGATCTCGCACCGGGTCCCGAAGGGCTCATCCGACGATCGGCGGACCGAGACGTTGGCGTCGACCCGCATCGATCCCTCCTCCATCTTCCCGTCCGAGGCACCCGACGCCACCAGCACCGCCCGGAGCTCGGTGGCGTAGGCCCGGGCCTGCGCCGAGGACCGCATGTCGGGAGCGCTCACGATCTCCACCAGCGGCACGCCCGAGCGGTTGTAGTCGACCAGGGAGTAGTCCGCCCCGTGGATGCGGCCGGACGAGCCGGCATGGGTGGTCTTGCCGGTGTCCTCTTCCATGTGGGCCCGCTCGATCCCCACCCGGGTGCCGTCGGGCAGATCGAGGTGGCCGTTGACGTTGATCGGCTCGTCGTACTGGCTGATCTGGTAGTCCTTGGCCTGGTCCGGATAGAAGTAGTTCTTCCGGTGGAAGGTGGACGGCCGGATCTCGCAGTTCAGGGCGGTGCCGATGGCCATGGCCAGCTCGACCGCCCGCTGGTTGATTACCGGCAGGGATCCGGGCAGCCCCAGGCACACCGGGCAGACGTTGGTGTTGGGCTCGTCGCCGAACATGTTGGGGCAGCCGCAGAACAGTTTGGTCGCCGTCTTCAGCTCGCAGTGGACCTCCAGGCCGACCACCATCTCCCACCCCGGCCTCACGATCGGGCTCCCCCCGACAGCACCGGTGGGCCCAGGCCGGGTGCCGCCGCCTCCACCACCGCCGCCACCTTCATGATGGTCCCCTCGGACAGCGCCGGTCCGAGCAGCTGGACCCCGACCGGCAAGCCGTCGTCACCGGTGCCGAACGGGACGCTGATGGCCGGGTGGCCGGCCAGGTTGGTCGGGATGGTGCACACGTCGGAGAGGTACATGGTCAGGGGATCACCGGTCTTCTCCCCCAGGGGGAAGGCGGTGGTGGGCGCCGTCGGACCGAGCAGGACGTCGCAGCGCCGGTAGGCGGTGGCGAACCCCTCGATGATCCGGGTGCGGACCCGCAGGGCCTGGTTGTAGTAGGCGTCCATGTACCCGGCCGAGAGCACATAGGTGCCCAGCATGATGCGTCGCTTGACCTCGGCCCCGAAGCCGGCCGAACGGGTGGCGGTGTTCATGGCCGCGGTGTCCTCGGCGTCGACCCGGAGGCCGTAGCGGACCCCGTCGTAGCGGGCCAGGTTGGAAGACGCCTCACCCGGGGCGATCAGGTAGTAGGCCGACAGGCCCCAGGTGACCTCGGGCACCGACACCTCCTCGACCCGGGCCCCGGCGGCGGCCAGGGCGTCGGCCGCCTGGCCCACCCGGGACACCACGTCGGGGGCGGCCCCGTCGAGGAACTCGGTGATGACGCCGACGGTGAGGCCGGCCACCCCGTCGTCCAGCACCGAGAGCACCCGGGGGGTGGGCCGGTTGAGCGAAGTCGAGTCGGCCGGATCGTGGCCACCGATCACATCGAAGAGGAGGGCGGCGTCGGCCACCGAGCGGGCGAAGGGACCGATCTGGTCGAGGGAGCTGGCGAAGGCCACCAGGCCGTAGCGGGACACCGTCCCGTAGGTCGGCTTCATCCCCACCACCCCGCACAGGGCGGCCGGCTGGCGGATCGACCCTCCGGTGTCCGAGCCCAGGGCCAGGGGGACGAACCCGGCGGCCACGGCGGCCGCCGATCCGCCCGACGATCCCCCGGGCACCCGGCTGGTGTCGTGGGGGTTCCGGGTCGGCCCGGTGGCCGAGGTCTCGGTGGAGGAGCCCATGGCGAACTCGTCCATGTTGGTCTTGCCCACCACCACGGCCCCCGCCGCCCGCAGGCGGGTCACCACGGTGGCGTCGTAGGGCGGGAGCCAGCCCTCGAGGATGCGCGACGAGCAGGTGGTGGGCACGCCCCGGGTGCACAGGTTGTCCTTCAGCGCCACCGGCACCCCGGCCAGCGGTCCGGGATCGTCCCCGTTGGCCACGATCCGGTCGACCTCGACGGCCTGGCTGCGGGCCCCGTCCGCCGTGACCAGGTTGAAGGCGTGGATCTCGCCGTCGCCGGCCTCGATGGCGGCCAGGTGCTCCTCGACCACGTCGAGCGCCGACCGGGCCCCCGAGCGGACGGCGCTTGGCCAGGTGGTACGAGGGGCGGGGGGAGGTCACGGCGCCTCCCCGAGGATGCGCGGCACCCGGAACCGGTGGTCCTCCACCGACGGGGCCTGGGCCAGCACCTCGTCCCGGTCGAGCACCGGCCTCACCTCGTCGGGACGGAGCACGTTGGTCACGGCCATGGCGTGGGCGGTGGGGGCCACCCCGTCCAGATCCAGGGAGGCCACGTCGGCGGCATGGTCGAGCACCTGGGCCAGCTGGCCGGTGAACAGGTCCAGCTCCTCCTCGGTGAGCTCGAGACGGGCCAGATGCGGCCACGTGGGCGACCTCGTCGCGGGTCAGTCGCTCGGGCGCTGGTCATCGAAGGGCCGGGGCCGTCACGGAGACGGCGTGCCCGGTCCACCGAGGACCGTGGAGGGCGAAGTCGACCACCTTCTCCTCGATCAGGGGTGCGTCCCAGTCGAGCGTGGCCACGTGGAAGCTCTTCTCGAGGTGGACCCGTTCGACCGGACCGCCCACCGACCGCTCCAGGATGTCCCCCGAGACCGGGTCGACCACGTGGTCCTCCCGGCTGGACAGGAGCAGGACGGGGCAGCGGATCTGGTCCAGGCCGGCCCGACACCGCGTCCAGGGCCCTCGAACAGGGAGAGGGCCGGGGCCAGGGGCGTGCCCCGGGTAGGCGGCCTCGACCGAGCCCGTCCTTGGCGATGTCCGAGCCGATGGCGTCGATGACCTCTTCGCCCGGCGGCCAGCATGGCTGCGGGCCAGGTCGGAACTCGGCCGGCGGGGGGTCGATCATCGGGTTGACCAGGGCGATGCCGGCGATGTCGGGGTGATGCTCGGCCAGCCAGCACGATGAGGGTGCCCCCCATGGACAGCCCGGTGACCACGACCTTTTCGCACCGGGCGGCCAGGGCCTGGTAGGCGGACTCGGCCGCACCCGACCAGTCCTCCCACCGGGTGGGGATCATGTCCTCGACGGCGGTGCCGTGGCCGGGCAGCAGGGGCAGGTCGACGGTGAACCCCGCCTTGGCCACCGCCTCGGCCAGCGGCCGCATGGACTGGGGGTTGCCGGTGAACCCGTGGAGGACGAGCACGCCGTGGGATCCGCCGTCGGACGACCACGGCTCGGCACCTGGGATGATCGGAGCGGTCACGCCACGGGATGCTAATGGCACCGTGAGGGCGGCGACGGCCATGGCCCGGTGCCAGATGACCCTGCCCGGAGCCGGGGCTAGTGTTGGCCCACCGGACGAGCCAACCCAAGGGCAAGGAGCACTGCAGCGATGGCCACCTATCAGTTTCTGAGCGACGAGTGGCTGGACGAGGCCCGGGCCATCCGGGCCGAGTTCGACGGCAAGGGTGCGCCCATCGACCACTCGATCCGGATGAACCTGATCATCGGCGAGGTCCCCTTCGGCGAGGGCACCGTCCTCGCCCACGTGGACACCTCCTCGGGCGAGCTGGTGCTCGACACCGGCCACATCGACCCGGTCGACCTCAAGGTCTCGCTCGACTACGACGTGGCCAAGGCCATCCTGATCGAGGGCAATCCCCAGGCCGGGATCCAGGCGTTCATGTCCGGCAAGATCAAGGTGGAGGGCGACATCGCCAAGCTGATGGCCCTCCAGTCGATCGAGCCCGGATCCGACCGCGGCCGAGATCGCCGCCCGCATCCTGGCCATGACCGAGTAGCACCGACCGACCGACCGGGAGGAGGCCAGGACGGTCAGCCGATCGGCGGACCTGCCGCCCCCGGGCCCGACCCTCGTCCGCGGGGTGTCGCGCATGAAGAAGCCGGACACCCCGGCCAGCACCGCCACCACGGCGCCGACGGCGTAGGCCCGGTGGAACGAGGCCAGGGATCCCACCCCACCGTGAGCGGAGGCCTGGACGGTGACCATGACCTGGATGCCGGCGACGATCCCGATCTGGGTGATCAGTTGCTGGGCGGCGCTCATCACCCCGAGCTCGTCCGGTGCCACCTCGTTGGACGACGACGACACCGTGGTCGGCGTGGCCAGGCCGATGCCCACCCCCGAGAGGGCCAGGGCGGCCAGGATGACCGCCTGGGAGGGACTGGGCCCCAGCTGGGTGAACACCAGCATGGACACGGTCAGGGTCAGGGCCCCCACCACCACCAGCACCCGCTCCCCCACCTTGACGGCGGCGTAGCCGGCCACCGGCGCCATGAGGGAGAACATCAGCGGCCGGGCGGTGGACTCCAGCCCGGCCCGGGTCTCGCTGTAGTGGTAGATGCGCTCCATGAGGATGGGGAACAGGAAGAACCCGCCCATGTAGGAGAAGTTGGTCAGGGCCCGGGCGCCCGAGGGGGAAGACGAAGTTGCGCCTGCGGAAGTAGCGGAGGGGGATGAGGGGCCGGGGGGCCCGTCGCTCGTGGACCACGAAGACGACGACCGGCGGCCACGCTCACGCCGGCCACGCCCAGGGTGGCCGGACCGGCGGACCCCACGACGGCGCCTGGTTGAGGGCCAACAGGCCGGCGGTGACGGCCAGGGCCAGCGTCCACGAGCCCGTCCAGTCGAGCTCGCTCCACGGGCCGGGCTCGGCAGGCGTCGGGGCCGGCCCGGCCCGGGTCGGCACTCTCCGGGCTCGGCCCGTCCGTCGACCGCTCGGCCTCGGCGCGGGCAGCACGATGACGGCCAGCACCGCGGCCATGGCCATGAGGGGCAGCTCGCCCCAGAACAGGGCCCGCCACCCGAAGTACTGGATGATCGGGGCGCCGATGGTCACGCCCGAGCACCGGTCCCCCGGCCCCGACCAGCGCCCACCAGCCCATGGCCTTGACCCGGTCCTCGTGGGAGAAGGCCTGGAGGACCAGGGCCATCGATGCCGCCCCGGTGGCCGCACCCTGGACCCCGTCGAACAGGCGGGCGGCGATCAGCACCCCGGCCGTCGGGGCCGAGGCGGTGAGCACCACGCTGACGGCGGCGCCGGACAGCCCCCACAGGTAGAGCTTCCGGTAGCCGCGCAGGTCGCCCAGCTTGCCCAGCACCGGCGCGGCCACGCCGAAGGCCAGCAGCGGCCCGGTGGAGGTCCAGGTCAGGGTCGACACCGAGGTGTGGAGCTGGTGGGCCACCTGGGGCAGGGCCACCACGAACACGGTGAAGGTGATGTTGACCGAGAGCAGACCGGCCAGCACCGTCCACAGCACCCACCACTGGTACCGCTCCGAGCCGGCCACCCGCCGGTGGATCCGGTGGCGGAACAGGACGGGCCACGGGACGACGATGCCACCCTCGGCCCCGGCCCCGGTGCCGCTGAGCATGGCCTCGGCGTCGATCACCTCGCCGGTGTCGAAGGCCGGGTCACCCCGGCCGGACGGCCGGGCCCCCGGACCGGGGACACCGTTCAGCCTCCGAGCCGGTGCATCTCCGCCTGCAGCTCGGCCACCGTCCAGCGGTCGTCCTTGTCGATGGACTCGGTCATGGTCCAGGGCTGGAACAGGCGGACCTGGCCGCCCTGGACGAAGAAGACCCGGCCGGTGGCCGGGCATCCCTCCGTGGCCAGATAGGCCACCAGCGGGCGAGACGTTGGCCGGGTCCCAACTGTCGAACACGGCGGCGTCGGCGGGGGCCTGGACGATGTCGGACAGCCCGGGGTCTGCTCGGTCATCCGGGTGCGGGCGGCCGGGGCGATGGCGTTGACCCGGACGCCGTAGCGGACCAGCTCGTCGGCGGCGATGGTGGTGAAGGCGGCGATCCCGGCCTTGGCCGCACCGTAGTTGGACTGGCCGGGGTTGCCCAGCAGTCCCGACGTCGAGGACGTGTTGACCACCGACGCCTTGACCTCCTTGCCGGCCTTGGTCTGCTCCCGCCAGTAGGCGGCGGCGTGCCGGGTGGGGACGAAGTGGCCCTTCAGGTGGACGTGGATGACCGAGTCCCAATCGTCCTCGGACATGTTGACCAGCACCCGGTCCCGAAGGATGCCGGCGTTGTTGATCAGGACGTGGAGGTCGCCGAAGGCCTCGATGGCCGTGTCGATCAGCCGCTTGGCCGCCGTCCCAGTCGGTGATGTCGTCGGTGTTGGCCACGGCCTCGCCGCCGGCAGCCACTGATCTCGTCCACCACCTGCTGGGCCGGCGACCGGTCGTCCCCGGACCCGTCGACCGCACCGCCCAGATCGTTGACCACCAGCTTGGCCCCCTCGGCGGCGAAGAGCAGGGCGTGCTCCCGACCGATGCCGCGACCGGCCCCGGTGATGATCGCGATGCGTCCGTCCAGTGCTCCCATGTGGTCGTTCCCCTGTGTCTGCAGCGGTTCCTGTCGGGGGATGGCCGAGAGGGGACGCCGATCGGGCCGTGCCGTGCCCGACCACGTTGGCAGGGGCCCGTACACCCCGGTCAAACCGGCACCGGGCCCGGCGGAGCGCCGCTCGGCGCCGGAACCGGCCGGTCGACCGGACGGCCCAGGCCGGCCTCGACCACCGCCGCCGACCATGCGCCGACCCGGGCCCGATCCCCGGCCACCAGCACGTACTCGGTGTTGCGGAGGTGGGAGACCGTGCCCACCTTCCGCCCGGCCGGGTTGTGGATGCCGATCCTGGCCCCCACGTAGCGGGCCGAGTCGAAGGCCAGCACCTCGACGTGGCCCCGGGCCGCGCACAGGTCGTGCAGCTCCTCGAAGCTCAGCCACGACTCGTTGTTGTACGACAGGACCACCACCTCGGCGCGCACGTCGGCCACGACCCGGCGAAGGGCGTCGGGCATGGTCCGGCGGCCGTTGAAGGCACTCCGGCGTTCGGGGTCGCGGAGGTCCTCCCGCTTGCAGGCCACGCCGTAGTGAGCGGGGGCGTCCCAGGCCACGATGGTCTCCCACACGTGGTAGTTGGAGTCGTAGCGGTGCTGGTTGTAGGGCGGATCGAGGTAGGCCAGGTCCACCTCCCCGAGCTCGGGCGACCCGGCCAGCAGGCAGGCGTCCCCCTGGACGGCCCGGCCCGGGCCGGCCAGCAGGTCGGGCACCCGCAGGGCGAGCGGCCGGTGGGACCGGGGCGCCCACTGCTTGAGGTAGGCCATCTGCAGGCCGGTGGTCGAGTCGACCCGGTCGGCCGCCTCGAGCAGGCTGGTCAGCAGCAGCGGCCAGAGGTCCGTGCCGGCGTAGTCAGCCTCGATGGCGTCGCGGACGGCGTCGATGCGGGCCCCGTTCTCGGGCCGGAAGTACCGCGCCGCCTCGCAGAAGGTGGCCGTGACGTAGCCCGGGCGCGCCCGGTCAGCCGTTGAGCCGTCGATGGCGGCCTCGGCCAGCTCGGCCCGGTAGACCGGGAGAGGCCGCCGGGTCGGTGGCCACGTAGCAGCGGGCCAGCACGTGGGCGAACCGGGCGCTGTCCACCGCGGTCATGGTCGATCCCGAGTCCGCTTCCAGGCCTGGGCCACCCGGGTGGTCCCGCAGAACAGGTCGAGGCCGGTCCGGGCGCCCGAGGCCGCGGCCAGCACGGTGAGGGCGGGGACCAGCCGGCGCTTGGACCCCAGGTACTTGATCACCGATGCCGGCACGCGTCACCGGCGGCCGAACCGGCGGAACCACCAGTTCGGGTCGCGGGCGTGGGCGTGGAAGTGGTCGGGGATCTGGCGCATCACCCGGTCGAAGGACCACACGCCCGTCCCCAGCCGCTCGTCGGCCACCCGGCCCAGCTGGGCCAGCATGTGGTCGACCTCGGCCTCGGGCGGCTCGTTGCCGTGCTGCTTCCACACCACCATGGGCACGTCGCACACCTCGCAGGCCGCCACCCAGCAGACGTCGTCCTCGTGGAACCACTCGGTGATCCGGGCCGCCTCGCACAGCTCGCACCGCTCCGGGATCACGGTCCGGGCCGCTCACAAGGTGTAGAGGTTGACGTGGTGCCCGGCTGGACCGACGTCCCGGCCGCCGGGTCGGTCGAGAGCACCGTGGTCGACGCCCGGCGGGCCGTAGGGGCCGGCCACCTTGAGGCCCGAGGGCCTGGAGGGCGGCGGTGGCGGCGGCCACCGACTGGCCGACCACGTTGGGGATGATCACCGGCTGGGGCCCGAGGGAGATGTCGACGGTCACCTTCGAGCCGAACGGCTGGGGCCCGGCCGTCGGCGCCGGGGTGGTGCCGATGACCTGGCCGGTGGGCACGGTCGGGCTGTAGGCGTTGGCCTGGGACGGGGACGAACCCGGCCGCGGTCAGGGCGGCGGCGGCCGAGGCGTAGGTGACGCCGCCCCGGTCACGCGGGATGGCCACCGGGGCGTGGCCCTTGGAGGTGATGATGGTCACCGTCGAGCCGTAGGGGGCGGTGCCGGTGGGCGACGGTGCCGAGGACGGCCCCGGCCACCACCGTCGAGCTGTACTGCGGCCGCGGCCGGCGGGCACACCCCGACCAGGTGGACGGCCTTGAGGGCCTGGACGGCGTCGGTGCAGGTGGTGAACGAGGTCAGGGTGGGGATGGCCACCGGAGGCGGTCCCGGTGGAGACGCACCACCGCCGATGGTCGAGCCCTGCTTGGCGCGTGGCCCGCTGGCCCGCCCGACCGGGGCGCGGTGCTGACTCAGGATCAGCCCGGCCCCGACGGTGATGCTGTAGGCGTGGCCGGTGGTGCGCACGGTGAACTTGTCGGCCTTGACCGCCTGGTCGGCCTGGGCCAGCGTCTTGCCCACCAGCAGCGGGCACCGGGTGGCTGGGGGTGAACAGCTTGGCCTGGACGGCCAGGGCCGACGCCGGCGGCCACCAGGGCGGCCAGCACGACCACGACGCGCCGACGATCCAGGGCCACCGGCGGCGGCGGGCCGGATCGGCCGCCCGTCGATGGCCGGGTCGGCCGACCGGCGTGCCTTCTTCGGCCGCTTCGGCCTTGGTGACCGGGCTCGGCCGTCGTGGTGGCACCGGCCACCGCGGGCACGCCGAGCTCGGTGGATCGGGGCCGCCGTCCGTCGACGTCGCGGCCGGCGGGCCGGTCGGACCATCACCCGGTCCATGTCGTCGGCCTCGTCGACCGGGACGGCTCGACGATGGGGAGGGCGCGGGGCTCGGGCAGGGTCGGCGGCCAGCTCCTCGCAGCCGGCGGCCCAGCTGGGCGGCGTCGAACCGCTCGGACGGGCTCGGGGGCCGCCGCCCACACCAGCACGTCGTTGAGGGGGCCGAGGGCCTCGTGCTCGGGCAGCAGGGAGCCCACCCGGGCCATCAGGGTGGCGACGGTGGTGTCGCCGATGAACGGCGTCTCGCCGGTGACCCCCTCGTAGAGGACCAGGGCCAGGGCGTAGACGTCGGCCTTGCCGTCGAGCACCCACCCCTCGACCTGCTCGGGGGCGGCAGTAGCGGGCCGTGCCCAGGATGGCCCCGTCCGGCTCGGTCCAGGCCGCCTCGGCCAGGGCCCGGGCCAGCCCGAAGTCGGCGATCCGCAGGCGGCCGTCGGCGTCGAAGAGCAGGTTGGCCGGCTTGATGTCCCGGTGGACCAGCCCGCGTCGGTGGGCGTAGTCGAGCCCGGCGGCGGCCTGCGAGCCCGACCTGGACGGCCTGCTCCGGCGTGAGCAGGGCACCGGTGTCGAAGACCTGGCGGAGGCTGCCCCCGGCCAGGTACTCGAGGACCAGGTAGGGCTCGTCGTCCTCCTCGCCCCAGTCGTAGACCTGGAGGATGTTGGGGTGGTTGAGGGCGGCCACCGCCCGGGCCTCGGCCCGGAACCGCTTGAGGAAGTCGGCGTCGCCGGCCAGGGCCGGGTGGAGGACCTTGATGGCCACCCGCCGGTGGAGGGAGACGTCGTCGGCCAGGTAGACGTGCGCGGACGCACCGGTACCCAGGGCGGTGACGAGTCGGTAGCGGTCGCCGAGGACACGCCCGATGGAGTCGGTGATACTCGGCATGGTTCTGGCGTCAGGGTACCGAGTGGCCGCCCGCAACTGGTGGAGGGTCACTGGCGCCCGACGGCCACTTCCGGGCCGCGGCGGCGCCGCACCGGTGGGCTGGGTTCTGACCGTCCAACTGCTTGCCTCGGCGATTCGATGCTGTCAGCCCTGTGGAAACGACAAGGACGGGGCCGAAGCCCCGTCCTTGTCGTTGTACTGGGCCCGACTGCTCGGGCTCTGTGGCGAGTGGTGTGTCAGCTTCCCCCGTCGATTTCCGACGGTGCTGACCGCCGGGTCGATCTGCGCCGTTGCAACCGTCCCCGGTCCAGTTGTAGTCGGAGAAGAAGTTCGTGTACGAATGTCAGTCCGCTACCGGTGACTGCACCCAGGCATGCGGTGAGTTCCGAGCTCTGACCCTTGTCCTGCTTGGGCGAGGACACGGTACCGGTCAGCTGGAACCCGACTTCGGGTCCCACATGCGCCGTAGACCACTTCAGCGGCGCTGGCGGTCTTCGTCTCGTAGGCGATGCCGTTGAGTCGTGAAGTTGAGCTTCTTCAGGGCCTTCTGGATGGCGGCGGTTCCGCCGGACGTCGAAGTTGGACCACGAGTCGTATCCGTACTCGCCGATCCTGGCATCCGGGGTTGGACGACGGCTCGGTCTCGTGCCGGACCTTCTTGGCGCACTTGACCGACTTCGACGTGATCGAGTACCCGGTACCCGAGCCACCCGTACAGCCATCGCCGAACGAGGTGGGGGACGTCGTGGAAACGTGAATCCTTGGCCGCTTCAGCCGAACCGGCCTGCGACAGGCCAGGAGGTGGCGAACGTGACCGTACCGCTCACACTGCAGGTCACGGCGGGGTCCGGCGGGACGACGGTCTTCGCACCGGCGACGCCACTGGTGAAGGCCGTGACGGCAACTGCGCTCACGGGCATGGCGATCGCCGCAGCGATCACTAGCATTTTCCTGATCATTCGTGCTCCTTATTGGTTTCCCCCATGTCACCACGGGTATTGATTGCGGGGCGACTGGTTCGTCCCCCGTGCTGGTGTTACCCGGACTCGGCCGCGCACATCAGCGTGAAGATGTGAAGCCGTCCCCACGACGGCGCAATCCCCCTTGCCCGTTTGCGCATGTCCAAGCAAAGCCTTCTGCACCCAAGTCCTAACTACATCCCCCCTCGTGCATGATGCCCCGTTGCCTTTGCCTGGCCTTGGCACCCTAACGGGGACCGGGCCGGCAAATCAATGACCACGGGCGCCCCATGACTCCGTTTCACCGAGAAGATCCCCAAATTTGGGTGGCAGTCGACGAGGTCTGACCGGCAGGTTCCTCGTCCGGTCTCAGCCGGGCAGTTCGCCGGTCTCCAGCAGGGCGACGAAGTCGGCTCCCTCGACGATCGGGACCCCGAGCTGTTCGGCCTTGGTCACCTTGGAGGCCCCGGGCGACTCCCCCACCACCAGGGCGAAGGTCTTCTTCGACACGCTGCCCGGCGACTTCCCTCCCCGGGCCACGATCGCCTCTTCGGCCTCCTCCCGGGTGAACCCTTCCAGGGTGCCCGAGACCACCACCGATCTGCCGGCCAGCGTCTGGGGCACGTCCGGCCCCCGATCGGCCGCGCCGCCGCCCGGCTCGGTCAGGTTGACGCCGGCCGCCCGCAGCCGGTCCACCACCGACCGGTTGACCTCGGAGGCGAACCAGCGGACCACGCTGGCGGCGATGATCGGCCCCACCCCGTCCACGCCGGCCAGGGTCGCCTCGTCGGCGCCGATGATGGCGTCGATGTCGCCGAGGGCCCGGGCCAGGGCGATGGAACCGACCTGGCCCAGGTGGCGGATGCCGAGACCGATCAGCACCCGGCTGAGCGGCCGGGTCGCGCGAGTCGTCGATGGCGCCGAGCAGGTTGGCGATGGACACGGCCGCGAACCCCTCCAGGCCCGTCGAACGTGTCCGGCGTCGAACGAGTAGAGGTCGGCGACGTCGGCGAGTAGGCCGTGGTCGACGAACAGCTGCACCCGTTGCTCGCCGAGTCCCTCGATGTCCATGGCCGACCGCGACGCGAAGTGGGCGATGCGCTGGACCCGCTGGGCCGGACAGTCGAGATTGGTGCAGAACGTGTCGCTCTCGCCCGGGCAGGCGAACCAGCGGGCTCCCGCAGCTCGGGCAGGCGGTCGGGAACTTCCACGGCCGGCGCCGGCGGCGCTTGCCCGGGCCGAGCACCGGTCCGACCACCTCGGGGATGACGTCACCGGCCTTGCGCACCACCACGGTGTCACCGGGCCGCACGTCCTTGGCCTTCACCTGGTCCTCGTTGTGCAGCGTGGCCAACGACACGGTGGAACCGCCGACGAACACCGGCTCCAGCACGGCGAAAGGGGTGGCCTTGCCGGTACGCCCGATGGAGACGGCGATGTCGAGCAGTGCGGTGGTCCGCTCCTCGGGAGGGAACTTGTAGGCGATGGCCCAGCGGGGTGCCCTCGACGTGAACCCGAGTTGGCGCTGCAGGGCGAGGTCGTCCACCTTGATCACCACCCCGTCGATCTCGTAGTCGAGTTCGTGACGGTGCTCCTCCCACCGCCGGCAGAACTCGAGGGCCTGGTCCAGGCCCTGGACCAGTCTTGCGCTCGGGATTGACCGGAAAACCGGCCCGGTCGAGCCACTCGAGGGTGGCCTTGTGGGTGGAGGCCAGCTGACCGGGCAACCCACCGCCCCGGTCCGGGTCCGGTGGCCCCCTCCGCCAGCTGCAGGTCTCCCACCTGGTAGGCCCAGAACGAGAGGGCCCGCGAGGCGGTGATGGAGGAGTCCTTCTGTCGAAGCGAGCCGGCCGCCGAGTTCCGTGGGTTGACGAAGAGCCGCTCGCCCAGTCTCGGCCTGGCGCCGGTTGAGCTCATCGAAGGCCGAGATCGGCATGTAGACCTCACCCCGCACCTCGATCACCTCGGGAGGCGGGCCGTCGATCGTCGCCAACCGGTCGGGGATGTCGGCGATGGTGGCGACGTTGGCAGTGACGTCCTCGCCGGTGCGCCCGTCTCCCCGGGTGGCGGCCTGGACGAACCGTCCCTCGCGGTAGGTGAGGGAGATGGCCAGACCGTCGATCTTCAGCTCGCACACGAAGGCGGTGTCGGCCGGGAACCTGCTTGGCCAGCCGGACGGCCCAGGCCTGCAGCTCCTCGGGGCTGAAGGCGTTGTCGAGGCTCATCATGGGCACCCGGTGGGCGACCGGGGCGAACAGGGTCGACGGGGCCGCTCCCACCGCGGCGGTGGGCGAGTCGGGCACGACCAGATCGGGATGGTCGGCTTCGATGGCCCGCAACTCCCGAACCAGGGCGTCGTACTCGGCGTCGGTGATCTCGGGGTCGTCGAGACGGTGGTACCGGTCGTTGTGATAACCGATCAGCGCCCGGAGCTCCTCGGCCCGGGCCGACGGATCCGCCGTCGCCCCGGCGCCTCCCCGGCCGGGTCTCCGCTGCTCATTCGGCGATCCCGGAACCGATGACCTCGTCGGGTCGCTGCGGGTCGTACAGGGCCACCGTCTGGCCAGGGGCGATCCGGCGCTGCGGGGTGTCGAAGCTCACCGCCAGCCCGTCCGATGCCCGGCGGACGCTGCTCGGCACCGGCCGGCCGTGGGCGCTGCACTGGGCCAGGGCCGGGAGTGCGCCGGTCGGATCGGCCGCCGGTGGTGTCGAGGGGTCACCGTCCACCCACGTCACCGTGTGCAGCCGCACCCCATCGGTGTGGGCCGCCTCGGTCGGGCCGAGCATGACCCGCCGGCCTGGGAACGTCCACGGCAGTCACGAACCGGCGACGGCCGTCGTCCCCATGGCCCATCCCCCGTCGCTGGCCCACCGTAACCAGCTCCACGGCTTCGACCGGACCGAGATCCTCACCGCTGTGGTGATCGACCAGTCGGCCCGGGTGCAGCGGGAGGCGGGCACCGAGGAATCCTTGGCGCCCCTCGTCCGAGCGGATGAAGCAGACATCCTGGCTGTCGGGCTTGGCTGCGGTGCGCAGACCCAGCCGGTGGGCCTCGAGCCGTACCTGGTCCTTGGTCATCTCGCCCACCGGGAACAGCGTGCGGGCCAACTGGTCCTGGCCCAGCATGGCCACCACGTAGGACTGGTCCTTCAACCGGTCGGCTCCCCGGCACAGCCGGAATCGTCCTTCGGTCGTGGGCACACAGCGGGCGTGATGCCCGGTGGCCACGGCGTCGAAACCGAGGGACCGGGCCCGTCCGAGCAAGCGGTCGAACTTGAGGTGGCGGTTGCACTCGATGCACGGGTTGGGGGTCCGGCCCTCGGCGTGTCCTCGGACGTAGGGGTCGACCACCTGCTGCGTCGAACTCGGCGGCGAAGTTGAACACGTGGTGGACCAGTCCCAACTGGTCGGCCACTTTGCGGGCGTCCTCCACATCGGCCACCGAGCAGCACCCCGAGTCCGACGCACCCCCCCACAGCTTGAGCGTGGCCCCCACCACCTGATGGCGTCCCAGCCGGTCGGCGAGCAGGGAGGCAGCCACCGACGAATCGACACCTCCGGACATGGCTACCAACACACGCACGTCTTCAGTCTCGCAGCTGGGCGACCACATCCGGAACGACGGCCAGGGCCCGTTCGACGTCGGCGTCCGTGGTCGTCTCGCCCAACGAGAACCTGATCCCGCTGACGGCCTCGCCGTCACCGAAGCCCATCGAGGTCAGCACGTGGCTCGCCTCGACGGCTCCGCTCGAACAGGCCGCCCCGGCTGACACCGCCACTCCCGCCTCGTCGAGCAGGACCACCAGAGCCTCGCTCTCGACCCCGGCGAAGCGGAGATGGAGATGTCCGGCCACCTTGTCCCGTCGGTCTCCGGTCTCTGCGGTGCCGGCCACGGTGGCGAGCAGGCCGTCTCCGAGGCGGTCGCGCTGGGCTGTGACCCTCGCCACCGTCCGGGCCCGCCTCGATGAGGTGGCGGCGAGGGCAGCGGCCATGCCCACGATTCCGGCGACGTTCTGGGTGCCGCTCCGCCGCTCGCGCTCCTGTCCGCCACCGTGGAGGATGGGGCGGAGGCTGTCGGCCCTCCTCCGGGCCACCAGGGCGCCGATGCCTTTGGGCCCACCGAATTTGTGGGCGCTCACGGCCACCAGATCAGCCGGCGCGGCCAGGGTGGCGACGTCCAGCCACGCCACCGCCTGCACGGCGTCGGTGTGAAGTTGCGCCGACGGGGCCTCCCGGAGGACCACTGACGCCACCCGATCCAGAGGTTGCACGGTTCCGATCTCGTTGTTCACGGCCATCACCGACACCAGTGCCACATCGGGGGTACACGCCTCGGCCAGCTGGTCGAGATCGATGATCCCGTCCTTGCCCGTCCGCACCTCTCGGAGTTCGGCTCCCGTCCCGACGGCCAGGGATCGACAGGTGTTGAGCACGGCGTGATGCTCCATGGCCGAGCACACGAGGGCGCCTTTGCGTCGCCCTTGGGCCACCCGGTTCGAACCGGTGATGGCCAAGTTGTCGGCCTCGGTCCCCCCGGACGTGAACACAACCTCTCCGAGATCGGCTCCCAGCAGTTCGGCGATCTGCTCGCGGGCATCGTCGACGGCCCGCCGGGCCCGCCGTGACTCACGATGGCTGCCCGACGGGTTGCCAAACTCTCCGACCAGGAAAGGAAGCATCGCCTCCACCGCCTCGGGACTCATCGGCGTGGTCGAGGCATGGTCGAGATAGGCCCGCGGCTCGGCCTCGGTCGGCGGGCGATCAGCGGGGCCGGTCGTCACCTGTCGGTCCCATCCGGTCGGCGGGGGTGCCTGGTTCGGCAGTGTGGCTGTCGTCGACTCAAGCGATCCACACCGACTTCACATTGCAGAATTCGTGCAGCCCGAACCTCGAGAGCTCCCGCCCGAACCCCGAGCTCTTGACACCTCCGAACGGCAACTGGGACATGGACACGACCATGCCGTTCACGAACACCTGGCCGGCCTGGATGCCATCGATGAACCGCTGCTGTTCCTCCACCTGCTGCGTCCACACACTCGAGCCCAGGCCGAACTCGGAGGCGTTGGCCAGCTCGAGTGCCTCGTCGGCGTCAGCGACCGTATAGAGCAGTGCTACCGGTCCGAACACCTCTTCGGTCGCGACCCGCATCGCCGAGGTGATGTCGGTGATCACCGTGGGCCGGTAGAAGAAACCAGGTTTGTCCGGTCCCCGGGGACCGATCACCCGCTCGCCTCCGCACAGGATGGTGGCGCCATGGGCCCGAGCGTCCTCCACCTGGGCCGCGATCGTCTCGCAGGCCTGGGCCGTCACCAGGGGCCCGACTTCCGTGGCCGGGTCGAGGGGGTCGCCCACCGAAAGGGCCGCCATGCCGGCCACGAACTCCTTGGTGAACTCGTCGGCAACCCCCTGATGGACGATGAAACGCTTGGCGGCGATGCAGGACTGCCCGGCGTTTTGCACCCTGGCCTGCACGGCGACCTCTGCGGCCCGGGCGATGTCAGCCGAGGGGAGCACGATGAACGGGTCGCTCCCGCCGAGCTCCAGGACGGTCTTCTTGCCCACCGCCCCGGCCTGGGCTGCCACCGCCCGTCCCGCTCCGACGCTTCCGGTCAGTGTGACGGCTGCCACCCTGGGGTCGGCGATGATGGCGGGAACCTGGTCGGTGCCGACCAGCAGGGTCTGGAACACACCCTCCGGACCGCCGGCGCGCCGGAAGAGGTCCTCCAGCAACAGGGCGGTACGGGGAACGCTCGGCGCGTGCTTGAGCAGGCCGATGTTGCCCGCCATCACCGCCGGAGCGATGAACCGCGTCACCTGCCACAGGGGAAAGTTCCACGGCATGATGGCAAGCACCGTGCCCAGGGGCTGGTACTTGACCAGAGCCCGTGAGGCGTCGACCTCCACTTCCTCATCGGCGAGCATGGCCTCGGCCTTCTCCGCGAACCACCGGAACGCGCCGGCGCACTTGGCCACCTCGCCCTTGGCCTGGGCAAAGGGCTTCCCCATCTCGGTGGTGACCACGTGGGCGATGTCGGGGATCTCACCCTCGAGGAGCTCGGCTGCGGTGATCAGGAGCCGGGCCCGATCCTCGAACGTGCTTCTGGCCCACTCCGGAGCGGTCCGGGCGGCGATCGCCAGTCGTTTCTCGACCGCGGTGGCATCGTAGGGTTCGAACGACTGGAGCAATTCGCCATCGACGGGGTTGATAGTGGCGATTGGGGGACCGGCATCGACCTGGCTCATGGGCCCAGTATCTCTCACGTCCGCACCCTGTTCCCGCCGTGCCCGAGGTGCCGTAGGTCCTGGCCGGCACCCTTCTTTCCGTGGGAGTTGATGCCAATGCGTCTCTGTCGTGAGCAGTGCCTGGTTGAGCCCGCCAATTGGTTTCCGAACTAACATACTCACAGTACGTTGTTTCTGGAAGTGAGCGGCCAAGGTGCACGTCCGCCGGGGGCCGCAGGTGGTGCCGGTCGGCCGGGGGCCGCCCTGTCCGCCGTCACGGCCGGAACGGAAACCGGGGCTCAGGAACCGAGTGCATAGGGAAGCAGATTCCGCTGCACCTTTCCGGTGGCCGTACGGGGAAGCTCGTCGAGCACCTCCCACTGCTTCGGGCGCTTGTAGCCGGCAAGATGGGCCGTGGCGTGGGCAGTCAGGGCGTCGACCAACTGCTTAGGACCCGTTCCACTCCTGGACGCCGACCGGACGGGCACGACGGCGGCACAGACCCTTTGGCCCCACTCCTCATCGGGAAGGCCGAACACTGCGATCTCGGCCACTCCGGCTACCTCGGACAGTACCGACTCCACCTCGGCGGGATAGACGTTGACACCTCCGGTGATGATCAAATCGTCACGCCTGCCATCGATGAAGAGGTAGCCGTCATCATCGAGACGACCGAGATCGCCCACGGTGAAGGCGTCGTCCCGCCAGGCCGAGGCGGTTCTCGCCTCATCCCTCCAGTATGCGAAGCGGGCAAATGCGGGAGGCCGGCACCAAATGGTGCCGTCATCATCGACCGACAGTGTCCGCCCAGGCCTGGCCCGGCCCACCGTGCCCGGTCGGGCCGACCATTCTGACGGGGAACACACGGTGAACTGGCCTTCGGTTGAACCGTAGAACTCCCACAGAACCCCGGTCCCGACTCGTTCGAGCGCCGAGCGTTTGAGGGCCGGAGGGCAGGGTGACCCGGCATGCACCAACAGCCGCAGTGAGTCGAAGGCCACGGGCGCCTGTCCCGTCCGGCCATGGGTACGAAGCAACCGTCCCAGTACGGACGGGGCCATGAAGGTGGTGGTCGGCGCCGGGCCGTGACGACCGGCCAGGACCTCACTTGCCAGCTCGGCGTCGAAGTGGTTGAGGATCACGCAGGTGCCGCCCCGGAGCAGGGTCCCAGCCGAGAACCGGATAGAGACCGAGTGGTACATGGGAGAGCAGACCAGGTGAATGTCGTCGGGCCCGAAGGACCAGAGGTCGGCCTCGTCGGTGAACGCCTCTTCGGCGGTGGCCGCGTCCCAGATGCCCGCCCACACACCCTTGGCCCGACCGGTGGTGCCCGATGTGTAGTGCATCGGCCGAGTCAGAGGTAGCGGAGCGAGGTCGATCGGCGGCCCCTGGTCCAAAGCCGCGAGCTGATCGACACTGGTGATGACCAGAGCCGGCTCGGCGTCCTCGATGAGGACATCCCGCTCGGAGTCGGTGAGGGTGGCGTTCAACAAGACCGGCACCACGCCGGTGCGAAGTCCACCGAGCACGGCGCACAACAGCGCGGCTGAGGACGGGAGGCATATGGCGACGCGATCGCCGCTTCGCAGTCCGGCCAGCTCCAGGGCTCCTGCCGCCCGGCGCTGGGCCGCCTCCGCCTCCGAGGCGCTGAGTACCTCCAGTTTGGGGGGTACGGTCACAATCCGGTCCGGTCGGGACCGGGCCAGGACGCTCTGACCCTACTGTTCAGCCTTGTGCTTGCGTCGCGGACGCAAGGCGAACCACCAGATGCTGGCCATGGTGGCGAGCACGCCGAATGCGGCCGCCGGCTTCACGATCTTGCGAGAGCGCTCTGACATGCCCGCGACGTTACCCGTCCCCGCCGGTCCCCGGATCGTGGCATGGCGGGCCACTGGCCCGGGTCGGGAACGACGACCCGGTCATTCGCCGGTGGCGATGAATACGTTCTTCACGTCGGTGTAGGAGCTCGAGGGCCTCGAGACCGAGCTCGCGTCCGAAACCGGACTGCTTCATCCCGCCGAAGCTGGTCTGGACCCGCACCGAACTGTTCGAGTTGACCGAAAGGTTGCCGGCCTGCACGGCTCGGGCCATGCGCAAGGCGCGAGCTCCGTCCCGGGTCCAGATCGAGCCGGACAAACCGTAGGGGGTGTCGTTGGCCAGTCGCACCGCCTCGTCCTCGTCGTCAAACGGGATCACGGCCACCACCGGGCCGAAGATCTCCTCCCGGGCCATCGTCCACTGGGCCCCGGCCGGAGCCACCACCGTCGGCGGGAACCAGAAGCCGGGGCCGTCGGGAACCACCCCTTCGAGATGGGCCCGGACCGGACCGCCACCCGGTTCGCCCATGCCCGCGGCCAGAAACGACCCGACCCGATTGCGGTGGGCGGCGCTGGCGAGGGGGCCCATGTCGTTGGCCGGATCGGTGGGATCTCCGACCTTCCAGGCCCGAACGGCCTCGTCCAGCAACGCCAGATAGGCATCGAACACCGGTCTTTGGACCAGGACCCGGCTCCGAGCACAACAGTCCTGGCCGGCATTGGCGAACACCGCACCGGGCCCGGCTGACGCAGCCAGTTCGAGATCGGCGTCGTCGAAGATGACCGAAGCCGACTTGCCGCCCAGCTCGAGCGTGACCCGCTTGATCGTCCCGGAGGACCGGGCCATCACCTCCCTGCCGACCGCGGTCGATCCGGTGAACGCCACCTTGGCCACGTCGGGATGCTCCACCAGGCGCCTCCCCACCGTCGGGCCCGGCTCCCACCACAACCTGCAGCACCCCCTCGGGTATGCCGGCATCGAGAGCGAGCTCGGCCAACCGGAGAGCGGTGAGCGGCGTGGTCTCGGCCGGCTTCACCACGACGGTGTTGCCCGTGGCCAGCGCCGGTCCGACCTTCCAGGCGGTGATGGCGATGGGGAAGTTCCACGGCACGATGGCGGCCACCACGCCCAACGGCTCGTGAAAGGTCAGGTCCACCCCTCCAGCCACAGGAACCGTGGCCCCGCGATGCTTGTCCACCGCACCGGCATAGAAATAGAGGACCTCGGCCACCATGGCCACCTCCGACCGGCTGTCCCCGATCGGCTTGCCGACGTTGCGGGTCTCGAGCTGGGCCAGCTCCTCGGCGTGATCTTCCACCTCGGACGCCAACCTCCGCATGAGGCGGGCCCGATCGGCGGGTGCGATGCGCCGCCAATCGGGTCCGGCCGCGACGGCACGTGCCACCGCTTGGTCGGCCTCTTCGACCCCCCCAGAGCACCAGATCCACGATCGGCTGCTCGGTGGCAGGGTTGACGATGACCACCCGGTCGCTCATCCCCGTCCCTCGATCAGGTGAGACCCTCGACCCCGAGTCCCACTGGCGGCTGACACCAGCTCCTCGAACAGTCGCACGTCCCCGTTCTCCTCGGGATGCCACTGCACTCCGACCACGAACCGATGGTCCCGAAGCTCCACCGCCTCGACGACACCGTCTTCGCTCCTGGCCGTCACCTCGAGGTCCCGACCCAGCGAGCCGACGGCCTGATGGTGGCTGCACAGCACGTCGAACCGTTCGCCGAACAGCCGGTGGACGAGCGTGTCCGGCTCAGACACCACCGTCACCGAGCCGAAGGCTCCGGGCCGGGGCTGGTGGAGCTCCGACCCCACCAGGTCGGGAAGCTGCTGGACCAGATCACCACCGAGGAACACGTTGAGCACCTGCATTCCACGGCAGATGGCCAGCACCGGTAGGTCGCGACCCAGTGCCGCGGTCCAACAGTCCGAACTCCAGATCGTCCCGCTGGTCGTTGGTGCCGCCGTTCCGGGAATCGGCAGTCTGCCCGTACCGGTCGGCGTCGATGTCCCCTCCCCCGATCAGCACCAGGGCGTCCAGCACCCCGACCAGTTCGGCGACGGCGGAACCGAAGACACCCGGGATACCGGCGGCGGCCGGGGCAGGCGGCGGAATGAGCAGAGGTTGGCCTCCCGCCTCGTGGACCACGTCGAGATAGCAGCCCGGCACCAGCGCCGCGTCACGTTCCCAGGCCCACCAGGCCGAGACCTGACGATACATGGACACCCCGATGAGGGGCCGTGATCCGGCCGACGGCATGCCGGTCAGTATCCCACCGGCACCGCCAGCCGCCGATAAGGTGCGAATGGCTGACCCCGGCCACCACGTCCCTGGCGATCCCCAACCGACGGAGGCACTGATGGCACGACTCGACGGCAAGGTGGCGGTGATCACCGGGGCCGGGAGCGGCATCGGAAAAGTGGCCGCAGCCCTGTTCGCGGCCGAGGGGGCGAAGGTGGTGGTCGCCGACATCGCGGCCTCCCAGGCGCAGTCGACGGCACGCGAGATCGAGGCGGGTGGCGGTTCGGCCACGGCTGTCACCGTGGACGTCAGCGACGAGGCCGGCGTGGCCGGCATGATCGCAATGGCGCAGTCCTCCTACGGCGGACTCCACGTGCTGTTCAACAACGCCGGGATCTTCCCCGACGATGACGGCGGTGTTCTCGACACCCCACCCGACACCTGGCAGAAGGTGATGGAGGTGAATCTGAAGGGTGTGTGGCTCGGATGTCGGGCCGCCATCCCGGCCATGCTCGAATCCGGCGGGGGCTCCATCATCAACGTGGCCTCCTTCGTCGCCCTGATGGGCGCAGCCACCGCCCAGATCGCCTACACCGCGTCGAAGGGTGGGGTGCTGGCCATGACCAGGGAACTGGCAGTGGAGTACGCCCGGCAAGGGATCCGGGCCAACTCGATCTGCCCCGGTCCCATCGAGACCCCGCTGTTGGCCGAGCTCCTGTCCGATCCGGCCCGGAGGCAACGGCGTCTGGTCCACATCCCTCATCGGACGGTTCGGGCGGCCCGAGGAGATCGCCCAGGCGGCGTTGTTCCTGGCGTCGGATGAGGCCTCGTTCGTCACCGGATCGGCGCTGGTGGTCGACGGCGGGATCACCGCCGCCTACGTCACACCCGAGTAGCGCTGGACGATCCTTCGCTGCTGGGTCAGAGTGCACGGATGCTCACCCTCCAAACGCTCCCCCACCAGATCCAGTCGGGCGAAGTCGACACTGTGGTGGTGGCCTTCCCCGACCTTCAGGGCCGTCCGGTGGGCAAGCGCGTTACCGGGACCTTCTTCCTCGACCACGTCCTCCACCACGGGATCGAGGTGTGCGATTACCTGTTGGCCTGCGATGTCGACATGCAACCGCTACCCGGCTACGACTTTGCCGACTGGGAGACCGGCTACGGAGACCTCAACGCCGTCGTCGATCCCGACACGGTTCGGCCCCTGCCCTGGCTACCGGGCAGCGTGCTGGTCCTGTGCGACCTCCTCACCACGACAGGGGATCCCGTCGAAGTCTCCCCCGAGACGCATCCTGCGCCGTCAGCTCGAACGGGCCGCCGCCCACGGGCTCGAGATCAAATGTGCCACCGAGCTCGAGTTCTACCTGTTCCGCGACTCGTTCGCCGAGGCGGCCGAAAAGGGCTGGCGGGACGTGGTCCCCCACTCGAACACCATCGAGGACTACCAACTGCTCCAGACCTCCCACGAGGAGTACGTCATCGGCCGCATCCGCAACCAGATGATCGAGGCGGGGATCCCCGTCGAGTTCTCGAAGGGGGAAGCGGGCGTCGGACAACACGAGATCAACATCACCTACGGGGGAGCCCTCGAGGTGGCCGATCGCCATCTGGTGTTCAAGAACGGGGTCAAGGAGATCGCGGCCCAGCTCGGTCGGTCGGCCACCTTCATGGCGAAATGGTCGATGGACACGGCCGGCTCCTCGTGCCACATCCACCTCAGCCTGTGGGACGCTGCGACCTCGGCGCCGCTGATGGCACCGGCCGACGGCGACGATCCCGGATCGGGCTTCTCCACCGTCGCTCGGCAGTTCGTGGCCGGACAGCTCTTCGCCGCCAACCAACTGGCCTGGTGCTTCGCCCCCTATGTGAACTCCTATCGCCGCTTCGTTCCCGACTCGTGGGCGCCCACCGCCGTGGTGTGGGGAGAGGACAACCGCACCTGTGGCTTTCGGGCGGTCGGCACCGGTCCGGACCGGCGAGTGGAGAATCGGATACCCGGAGCCGACGTGAATCCCTACCTGGCTCTGGCCGCCTCCATCGCCGGCGGGCTCTGGGGTATCGAACACGAGCTCGAGCTCGGACCGGCATTCACCGGGAACGCCTATCGCTCGACTGATGTCCCCCGGATACCCTCCGACCTGGCCGAGGCCATCGACAGCCTGGCCTCGAGCGAAGTGGCCGCCGAGGCCTTCGGCCCCGAGGTGCACCATCACCTGCTCAACACGGCCCGCCAGGAGTGGGCGTCCGCCAACCGGGCGGTGACCGACTGGGAGCTGGCCCGCAACTTCGAGCGCATCTGACTGAGGGCCCTACGTAGGGAGGCTCGGCGCACCCGGGCCGTCGGGGTCCTTGACGGACGGGGGGCTGCCTGCCACCATGGATCTTGTGACGCACAGATCCAACCCGGGCCTCCTCCTTACCTGACGGCGAACGCCCCATCGCGTTCGCCCGCAACCTCCTGAGCCGAACCGGCCAGGGGGTTTTTTGTTGGCCCACCCGGGGGGGCTCGCCCAGACCACCACGAATTGAACCGACACCAGAAGCTTCAAGGAGCACCGATGAGCGACAGAACCAACCCCCCCGACCAGACACCGCACTCCGGCGGCGAGGGTCACAAGCTGGCCATGCCGTGCGACGTGTCCCCGATGCCCTTCAATCTCTACCGGCCCTACCGCCCTCTCACCCTGCCCGACCGGACCTGGCCGGACCGGGACATCACCGTCGCCCCCCGATGGGCGAGCGTCGACCTCCGTGACGGCAACCAGGCGTTGGTCGATCCGATGGACTCCGAGCGGAAGCTGACGCTGTTCCAGACCCTGGTGGACATCGGGTTCAAGGAGATCGAGGTGGGGTTCCCATCGGCATCGATGACCGACTTCGACTTCCAACGCCAGATCATCGACGAGGGGCTGATCCCCGACGACGTCACCGTGCAGGTACTGGTGCAGTGCCGCGAAGAACTGATCGAGCGCACCTTCGAGTCCCTGGTGGGGGCACCACGGGCCATCGTCCACTTCTACAACTCGACCTCGGAACTGCAGCGCCGAGTGGTGTTCGGCCTGGACCGGGCCGGCATCATCGACATCGCCGTCAACGCCGCCCGTCTGTGCAAGAAGTTCGAATCCACACTGGCCGGCACCGACATCCGCTACGAGTACTCGCCCGAAAGCTTCACCGGAACCGAGCCCGAGTTCGCCGTAGAGATCTGTGAGGCGGTGATGGACGTGATCCAGCCCACGCCGGAGCGGCCGATCATCATCAATCTGCCGAACACCGTCGAGATGTACGGCCCCCACGTCTACGCCGACGTGATCGAGTGGTTCGGGCGCACCATCGACAACCGCGACTCCCTCATCCTCAGCGTGCATCCCCACAACGACCGCGGAACGGCGGTGGCGGCCGCCGAGCTGGCGGTGATGGCAGGGGCCGAGCGGGTCGAGGGCACGCTGTTCGGCAACGGCGAGCGGACCGGCAACGTCGACGTGGTCACCCTGGCCATGAACCTGTTCTCCCAAGGCGTCGACCCCGCCCTCGATTTCAGCGACATCGACAAGGTGCGCAGGGTCGCCGAGTACGCCACCCGGATGCCGGTACACCCACGTCATCCCTACGCCGGCGACCTGGTCTACACCGCGTTCTCCGGATCCCACCAGGACGCCATCAAAAAGGGGTTCGCGGCCATCGGCAAGGACTACGAGCACTGGGAGGTGCCCTACCTCCCTATCGACCCGAGCCATACGGGCCGGACCTATGAGGCGATCATTCAGGTGAACAGCCAGTCGGGCAAGGGTGGGGTGGCCTACGTGATGGACACCGAGCACGGACTCGATCTCCCCCGGAGCCTGCAGGTGGAGTTCTCCAAGGAGGTCCAAGCCGTCACCGAGGACAGCGGCACGGTGATCCGGGCCGGTGAGATGTGGGACGTGTTCTCCAAGACGTACCTCCCCGACGATGCCGAGCGTGCGACTGATCGGCAGCGAGGTGACCACCGGAGGCAAGCACACGACGGTGACCGCCCAACTGCTCGTCGACGGAGAACCGCGCACGGTGATGGCCGAGGGCAACGGCCCCATCGATGCCCTCGTCTCGGCACTCCGGAACGAGCTCGGCGTGGTGTTCGAGGTCAAGGACTACAGCCAACACGCCCTCACCGCCGGCGCCGGCGCCTCAGCCGTCGCCTACATCCAGGCCGAGGGACCCGACGGCACCACCTGGTGGGGGGTGGGCATGGACTCGAGCATCCTCGACGCATCGCTCCACGCCGTGGTCAGTGCGGCCAACCGCATGCCGTCGCGACGCCCGTCGACCGCCTCTTGAGGGTATGGCCGGCGGGAAACGAGGAGCGGCCGGACTACCATGCCCCTAGGCAGAGGTGCCGCGTAGGCTGCCTGCGTAGGCTGGCTGGCCAGGCTCCCACCGGGAGCGGGCCGCGCTCGAGATGGAGTTGTCACTGGTGTCCACACCCCCCACTGTCGGCGCCGTCGAGCCCGTCCCGGCGAAAGCGGTAGTTCGCCCACGGCGAACGATCCCATCGCCAGGCGGGACCGATTCATAAACGACGCTCTCGGTGACCTGCCCGACGACGCCCTGGTGATCAACATCGGTTGCGGAGTGGTGAGGCGGTTCGAACCGGTCTGCCACTCCCGGTACATGGCCACCGATCTCCGAGTCCTCCCGAGCGTCGACTTCGCATCGGATGCGTCGGCACTTCCCATCGCCGATCAGTCGGTGGACGTCGTGTTGTCGCTCGAACTACTCGAGCACGTGCCGGAGCCGACCGCGGTCCTGCGGGAGATCGCTCGCATCTTGAAACCCGGCGGCACGGCCATGGTCTCGGTCCCGTCGGCCGTCCCCCGCCACGACGACAACGACTACTGGCGCTTCACCGCCCAGGGCCTCGCCCACCTGGGCTCGACCGTGTTCGAGCACGGCCAGGTGCACGTATTCGGGGGGACGTTCGAGGCACTCGGCTGCCTGGCCGAGTACTACGCGGCCCTGACCTTCCACGTCCTCCATCTGCCCAGTCGCCGCGTCCAGAGGGTGTTCCCGGCTGTGGGCTACTGGCTCGACCGTCAGAACCGCTGGTCCTCGTCACGAACGGCGCTCCATACGCTGGCCTTCGACCTGCTCTTCGTGGGCACGACCGCCCCGGCCGCCACCTGAGCCGGTCTGCGGCTCGGCCGCCTGCTCCAAAGGACCGGGGATCAGAACCGGTTCAGGCGTCTGAAGATCCCTTTGGTCTGCTTGTACATGGTCACGAACTCGCCGAACAGGAGGTCGTACTCGTCCTTGGTCGTGCCATCGGGGCTGAATGATCGGCGTACCTCGACCATGGCCGGGATGTCATCGACGGAGATCCTGTCCAGGGCGATCAGCGTGAGCAGGGCGGCCCCCCGCACGTTGGCCAGGACCGGATCGTCCATCTGACGGATCTCCCGGCCCAGCACGTCGGCATGGATCTGGGACCACTGGTCCGAGTTGGCCCCGCCGCCGATGAAAGCCAGCGAGTCGAACCGACGACCGGCGAACTTCTCGACGGCGTCGAGCAGCCATCGGGAGTTGAAGGCCACCCCTTCGTAAACAGCCCGGACCATCTGGGCCCGGGTGGTGGACAGGGAGAGGTTGTGGAAGCCGCCCCTCACGGTGTGGTCGTCGACCGGCGAGCGTTCGCCGTTCAACCACGGGGTGAACAGCACCCGGCCGCTGCCCGGCGCCACCGTATCGACCATGGCGTTCAAGGCGTCAAAATCCTGGCCGAATCCGAGGTTGTCACGGAGGAAGGTGAGGCATGCCCCCGCCGTCTCGTGCTCGTCAACGATGACATATTTTCCCCGCAGAGCCGCGGGGATGGAGGCCACATTGCTGGTCGGCGCGGTCTTCTTGAATGGCACGTGGGCGGAGATCCACGACGACGTGCCGATGTAGAGGTGGGCGGCGAAGTCGGCCACGGCCCCCGAACCGAACACCGCCGAATGGACGTCCCCCGACCCCGAGGCCACCGGGAGCCCGGCCGGCATGCCGAGATCGGCGGCGGCCCGGGTGGTCAGCTCCCCGATGACGGTCCCCGGGGCTACCAGGTCGGGCAGCTTGGACCGATCCAGTCCGGTCACTTCGAGCAGGCGCTGGTCGTAGTCGACCCGGTCGATGGTCCGGTTGTCGGTCACCCAGTGGGCGGCGATCGAGTCGAACGATGCCGAACGGCGACCGGTGAGGCGAAGATTGAGGTAGTCGACCGGTTCGAGGAACATCTCGGTGTGGCGGTACACGTCGGGAAAGGCGTCACGGATGAACAAGATGTGGGACACCGGGTCCTTGCCGGACAGTCCCGGTGCTCCCCCGGTCACCTGGACCCACCGGAGGATCTTGCGGGGGTCGTAGCCGAGAACGTTGACCGGGCCGCCGGCCACCTGACGGATGGCCTTGTTGCCCCTCGAGTCCATCCAGATGACCGCGGGCATGAGCGGCTTGTCGCCGGCTCCGACCGCGACCGTGCCCGACCACTGGGCCGTGCATCCCACCCCGATGAACCGCTCGGCCGGCACGCCCGCTTGGGCCAGGGCTCGGCCGGCGGCCGTGCAGATGGCCGACCACCACTGGTCGGGGTCCTGTTCGGCGCCCCCGCCGTCCAGGAGATGCAAGGCGACGGGCTCGGAGGCGTGAGCCACGATCCGGCCATCGGCCGACACCACCGCCACTTTCGGGCCGCCGGTGCCGAGGTCGACGGCGAGGACGTAGTGGTCTTCCCCTGGCTGCTTGCCGGCCGGCGTCGACGTCACGCCTTGACCACCCAGATCCAGGCCTCCCGCACCGAGTCGCCGTCATCCAGCCGCAGGAGAGTGCCCTCGCCCCCACCCGCGGGAGCCGAGGTCACCACCGTCCGGGCCAGCACCTCGCGGCCGATGAGCTCGAACAACGGGGCCAGGTCGTCCAGTCCCACCAGGTGGAGGTGGATCCAGTCGGAGACCTCGAGGCCCATCGCCTTGCGGCGATCCTGGACGTTGCGGATCACCTCGCGGGCCAGACCGCGGAGCCGCAGCCCGTCATCGAGGGCCAGGTCGAGGGCGACCACCTCGGCCCCGTCCCGGGAGACGGCAAAGCCGGGCTGGGCCCGGACCCGGAGCTCGATCTCGTCTCCGCTGAGCTCGATGGGACCCCCGTCGAGCCCGACCACGACCGGCCGCCCGGCGGCCAGGGCCGCGGCCGCGGCCGACACCGTCGACCGAGCTCATCGCCGCCCGCAGCTGCTGGACCCTGGGACCGAGCCGGGGACCGAGCAGCTTGAAGTTGGGACTGCAGCTCGTAGGCGAGGACGTCACCGAGCTCGGCCGTGGACCTCCACCACGTCCACGTTGAGCTCGTCCTCGACGATCCCGGGCGGTGGACTCGGGCTGCCCGGGGGCAGGTAGACCAGGGCCCGGGCCAGCGGCTGGCGGACCTTGATCCCCGCCTCCGAACGGGCCGCCCGACCGAGGGACGAGAGGCGGCGGGCCAGGGCCATGCCGGCGTCGAGGGCGGGGTCGAGCGCCCCGGGCCGGAGCGCTGGCCAGTCGGCCAGGTGGACCGAGTCGTCTCGGCGGCGCCGGTGAGATCGCGCCACATGCGGTCGGCCACGAACGGGCACATCGGAGCCAGCAGTCGGGCCACGGTGACCAGCACCTCGTGCAGGGTGGCCTGGGCACTCGAGGAGTCGGCCGGGTCGGCATCGGGATCGGTACGCCAGAAGCGGCGGCGGCTGCGGCGGACGTACCAGTTGGAGATGTCGTCGACCAGCTCGGCGATGGCAGTGGCCGCCGGGAACGGCTCGTATCCGTCGAGGGACTCGGTGGCCGTCTCGACCGTGGCCGCCAGGCGGGAGAGCATCCATCGGTCGAGCAACGAGCGGTCGGCGGGGACGGGGATGGCCGGGTCGGCCGGGTCGAACCCGTTCAGCGAGGCGTAGGTGGTGAAGAACGACCACGTGTTCCACAGCGTGAGCAGTGTGTCCCGCATAGACGAGTCGATGACCTCGAAGCTGACCCGGGTCGGCGTCCACGGCGAGCCCTGGGAGAACATCCACCATCGGAGGGGATCGGCCCCCCGGGTGGAGAGGATCTCCCAGGGATCGATGACGTTGCCGATGCTCTTGGACATCTTGCGGCCGTCGGCGTCGACGATGTGCCCGAGGCACAGGACGTTGCGGTAGGGGGTGGTCCCCCGCACCAGCGTGTTGACGGCCAGCAGCGAGTAGAACCAGCCCCGGGTCTGGTCGATGGCCTCGCAGATGAAGTCGGCCGGATAGACGAAGTGCTCGGCTGAACCCTCGGCCACCGGGTAGCCCCACTGGGCCGACGGCATCGACCCCGAGTCGAACCAGGCGTCGATGACCGGCTCCACCCGCCGCATCTCGCCCGGACCCGGGTCCGCACTCGGGGCAGGGGACGGTGACCTCGTCGATGGCCGGGCGGTGGGGATCGACGCCCGGTCACGTCCCGGCCGGCCAGCTCGGAGAGCTCGGCCAGCGAGCCGACGCACCGGAGGTGGCCCTCGTCGCACCGCCAGATCGGGAGCGGGGTGCCCCAGAACCGGTCGCGGGACAGGGCCCAGTCGACGTTGTTGGCCAGCCACTCCCCCATCCGACCGTCACGGATGTGCTCGGGGTGCCACCCGATGGTCTGGTTCTGGGCCACCAGTTCGGCCTTCCGGTCCGAGGTCCGCACGTACCAGCTGGGCTTGCCCCAGTAGATGAGGGCGGTGCCGCACCGCCAGCAGTGGGGGTAGGGGTGGGAGTAGGGGTGCCGCCGGAGCAGGAGCCCGGCCGCCTCCAGCCGGTCGTTGATCTCGGTGTTGGTGTCCCGCACGCTCTGGCCGGCCAGCCAGGGCACCGCGGCGGTGAAGCGCCCGTCGGGACCGACCGGGTTGAGGGTGGGGAGGCCGTGGTCGCGCCCGACCTGGCGGTCGACCTCGCCGAAGGCCGGGGCCAGGTGGACGATGCCGGTGCCCTCGTCGGCCTCCACGAACTCGCCGGCCACCACCCGCCAGCCGTCGCGCCGGCATCGGCCGGTCCCGGGACGCCAGGTCGTCGAACGGCCGGTCGTAGTGCAGTCCGACCAGTTCGCGACCCGGACAGCCGGTGGTCGACCGCCGCCCCCTCGCCGAACACCTCGGCCACCAGGTCGGCCGCCACGACGGTCGTTCCCGACCACGGCGTAGCCGAGCTCGGGGCCGACGGCGGCACCGGTGTTGGACAGCAGGGTCCACGGCGTCGTGGTCCAGGCCACGAGGGACAGGCCGGAAGCGTGCCCGTCCGAGCGCCGTCCGCAGGCGGTCGGCGGCCTCCCCCTCGTCGGTCAGCGGGAAGCGCACGTAGGCCGACTCGTCCACCACGTCACGGTAGACGTCGGGCTGTCCGAGCTCGTGGCTGGACAGGGCGGTGCCGCACCGGGGGCAGTAGGGCACCACCTTGATGTCCTCGTAGAGCAGGCCCTGGTCCCAGAGGCTCTTCAGGTTCCACCACACCGACTCCACGTACTCGGACGAGAACGTCCAGTAGGCGGCGTCGATGTCGATCCAGTAGCCGATGCGCTCGGTGAGGGTCTTCCACTCGTCCACGTAGTTGCGCACCGACTCGGCGGCACAGGCGGGTGAACTCGGCGATGCCGACCGCTCCTCGATCTGGCCGCTTGGCGGTGATGCCCAGCTGCCTCTCCACCTCGACCTCGACGGGCAGCCCGTGGGTGTCCCACCCGGCCTTGCGGGGCACGGCGTAGCCCCGCATGGTCCGGTAGCGGCAGAACAGGTCCTTGTAGACCCGGGCCCACACGTGGTGGAGGCCGGGACGGCCGTTGGCGGTGGGCGGGCCCTCGTAGAACACCCAGGGCTCGGCACCGTCCCGCAGCTCGACCGAGCGCTCGAAGACGCGGTGCTCGGCCCACCGGGCCAGCTCGTCGGCCTCGAGGGCGGTGAAATCGGCGTCGGTGGGCACCGGGCGGAACAACGGGTACTTCCTCTCGAGTCAGGCGGATGTCGGAGGGCTCGGAACCGACCGCGATACTACGGGCGCCGAGGGTCCACAATTGCCCTGTGCCCGAACTCCCCGAAGTCCAAGCCCTGGCCGCCGGCCTCGACCGACGGCTCGGCCGGCCGCCGCATCGACCGGTGTCGAGCTGGCGTCGTTCTCCGCCCTGAAGACGGTGGATCCGCCCCTCGACGACCTGGAGGGCAGACGGTCACCGGCGTCGAGCGAGCGGGGCAAGTTCGTCTGCGTCGACGCCGGCGAGCCTGTGGCTGGTCGTGCATCTGGCCCGGGGCGGATGGATCAGCTGGTACGAGAGCGTCCCGTCCACCACGGCCCGCCCGGGCCGGAGCCAGATCGCCCTCCGGGTGCGGCTGGAGGACGGCAGCGGCTTCGACGTCACCGAGATGGGAACGCGAGAAGCGCCTGGCCCTGTGGGTGGTCCGCTCGCCGGCCGACGTCGGGCCGGTGGCAGGCCCTGGGCGTCGACCCGCTCGGCCCGGACTTCACCGTCGACCGCCTGGCCAGCCCTGCTGCACGGGAGCTCGGCCACCCTCAAGACGGCCCTCACCACCCAGTCGCTGATCGCCGGAGTAGGAAACGCCTACTCCGACGAGGCCCTCCACCGGGCCCGACTGTCCCCGTTCAAGAAGTCGTCCAACCTCGACGACGAGCGGAGGTAGCCCGGCTCCACGAGCAGTGGTCGGAGTGCTCGACGAAGCGGTGGATCGCTCCTCGGCCCTCGGTCTCGCCGAGCTCAAGGGCGACAAGAAGCGGGCCGATGCAGGTGCACGGCCGCACCGGCGAGTCCTGTCCCGAGCTGCGGCGACACCATCCGACAGGTCTCCTTCGCCACCAAGTCCATGCAGTACTGCCCCACCTGCCAGACCGGGAGGAAAGATCCTCGCCGACCGCCGGCTGTCCCGTCTGCTCAAGTGACCGGGCCGGAAACGCCGGTCCCGGCTCGAGCCGTGCTCCATCTGGATTCCGGCTGGACCCGCTCTGCGAGACTGGAGTCATGTCCGAACCGTTCACGCTGCAGGGGCGCTTCGTCCACCTCCTGCCCATGCAGATCGAACACGTCGACGGGTCTGCTGGAGGCGGCCGACAGGGACCGGTCGACCTTCGAGTACACCCCGGTCCCCTGAGACCGGGACGCCATGACCGGCTACGTCGAGACAGGCCATCGAGCAAACGCCGGCCGGCGAGCAGGTGCCCGTTCGTCAACTGTCAGCGTGGCCATGCAGCGGATCGTGGGGTCGACCCGCTTCTACGACCTGACCCCCTGGGACTGGTCGGCGCGGAGCCCCGGATCCGAGTCCCGGCAGCGCCACGACCGTCCCGACGTGGCCTCCATCGGCTACACCTGGCTCGAGCCGCGGGCCCAGCGGACCCCGATCAACACCGAGGCCAAGCTGCTGATGATGGACCATGCCTTCGAGACCGTGGGAGGTATGGGCGGTGCGGCTCCAGACCGACGCCCGCAATTCCGCGGTCGCGGGCGGCCATCGAACGACTGGGCTCCAGCCTCGACGGCGTGCTCCGGGCCGACATGCCGGCCGCCGACGGCACGGTACGGGACTCGGCCGTCTTCTCCATGTTGGCGCCCGAGTGGCCCGCCCACCGGAAGCGCCTGGGCGAGCGGCTGGGCGCCTGAAGGGCTCGGGCGCGACGCACTCCGAGGCTGGAAAGTTGAGGGCGTCGGGGCCCGATTCCGCGGCAGGCGGACAACCTCTGACAGAATCACTCCCGTGTACATCTCTGCGAAGGTCGACTACGCCGTGCGAGCCCTGTGCACCCTGGCTGACGCCGGCGAGCGCCCGGTGACCGCCGAGTCGCTGGCCCAGTCACAAGGTCTCCCGGCAAAGTTCCTCGAGAGCATCCTCAACGACATGCGCCGGGCCGGGCTGCTCCTCAGCCAGCGGGGCGCCGAGGGAGGCTACCGGCTGTCCAGACCGGCTTCTTCCATCACCGTCGCCGATGTGATCCGGCCTCTCGACGGACCATTGGCCGAGGTCCGCGGCCTCAGGCCAGAAGCGGCCAACTACGAAGGGGCGGCCGAGCACCTCCAAACCGTGTGGATCGCGGTGCGGGCCAGCCTCCGGCTGGTCCTCGAGCAGGTGAGCATCGCCGACATCGTGAGCGGTGCGCTTCCCCAGTCGGTCAACAAGCTCACCACCGATCCCGACGCCTGGCTGTCCCGCTAGCGGACGGTCCTGGGCCGGGGCCGGGGCCGGACAGCAAGTGGTCAGGCCCGCTCCTCGGCCATTCACTTTCGACTTTCGCCTACCTCTGGCCGGTGAGATACCGAGAGCCCGTTGTTTGGAAAACCAATTGGCCGAGGGATCCGACCGGCTCGTCGGTGCCAGTCGGATGTCGACGCCGAGGCGGGCATCGATGGCAGGGGGGCTGGCTAGGGGGTACCGCACGGGCGGCGCTCGGATCGACGCCGGTCGCCGAACTCGCAGCAGCCCCGGCTTCGCGCCCGGCCCGTGACCGGCGGATCGACCGGGGCCACAGGTGGCGGTTCGACACCACGTTGAACTCGGCGGCGAAGACCGTGAGCATGGCCGCCAGAGCCAGCCACCAGATCAGTCCGAGGACGGTGGCGAACGTTCCGTACAGGTTGGACAGATGGCGCAGCTGGTGATTGACCAGCTGGGCCCCGGCGAACTGCAGCAACGTCCAGCCCGCTCCGGCGATGAAAGCCCCCGGCCACACGGTGCGATTCCCCCTGGGGATCTGATGAGCACGGCGAAGCCGCCCCAGTACATCAGAACGTTGACCACCAGCGAGGCGGCAAGGCCGACCCAGGCCGAGGCACTCCCCAGGCGCCCGAATGCCGCCAGGCCGGCCAGGGCGCCGCCGGCCACGAACCCCACTCCCACCACCGCCAGGAACCCGATCGCCCGCGGGATCCAGTGCCCGAAAGTGGGGAGCTCGTCCCGGTCCACCTCCCACACCACGGCCATCATCACCTGGGCGCTGCGGCTCAGTCTCAAGCACCCGTAGCTCAACCAGACCAGTCCTACCAACAGGGCCACACTGTTGTGGGCGGAGAGTTCGTGGATGTTGTTCTTCAGGTCTGCTCCGATCACCGGGAACTGGCGGAGGGCGGAGTCGATCACGTCGTCCTGGAGTGACCGGTGGCCGTCGAGGACGATGCCGACCAGGGTCAGCAACACCAGCAACATTGGAAAGACCGCCAAGAAAGCGGCGTGGGAGATCTGGGCGGTCAACCGACCGGCCTGGTCGTCGGAGTACTTGCGGATCACGGCGCACGGCAGCGCAGTGAGGCGGTGGCGTTGCTGGGCCCGGTCAACCCGTTCGAGGGTGTGGGCCACTCGACCGGTCAGCCGGCGGCCCAGGCCCACGGTCTCGTCGACCCGACCTGGGCCACTACCCACCGACCAGGCTCTCGCGTCCGTGCCGCCGGAACTCGGCCCGCAGTCCCCGACAATCGTCATCGGTCATCGGCACGTACTCCCCGTCCTGGCTGGCGGAATCCCGCCGAAAGACGGGCTCATCCGCATCCCACCAGCCCTGCGAGCGAAGTCGGTCCTTGGTCAGCTTGCCGCTGGCTGTCTGAGGAAGGGCGGAGCTGATGCGAAGGTACGACGGGGACCACTTGGTCCCCAGATCAGGCTGGGAGGCGAGAAAGGCCCCGAAAGTACTCGCGGATCGAAGTCATGGTCGGGGAGAACCTCGAGGGCCGCCATCACCTGGTCCCCGGAACGGGCGTCCGGCACCGAGTACACGGCGACGGCGGCGATGTCAGGATGGCGAACCAGCACCCGTTCGATGGGCCCCGCCGTCAGATTCTCGGAGTCCACCCGCATCCAGTCGCCGCGACGCCCAGCGAAGTAGAAGAACCCGCCGGGGTCGCGGTAGGCCAGGTCCCCGGTCCAGTACCAACCGTTGCGGACACGGGCCGCAGTGGCGTCCTCGTCGCGGTAGTACCCCTCGAACCGGCCGGTTCCCGATCGGTTGACGATCTCTCCGATAGCCAGAGCCCCGTTGAGCAGGCGACCGCGGTCATCGAAGACGGCGGGCGGGCACTCCTCTAGGGTCTCGGGATCGATGATGGCCACGGCGTCGGGGGGGCGTCCGAGGGACCCGACCGGCGTGTCAGGCGACCTGCTGATGGCCACGCCCCCTTCGCTCGAGCCATATCCCTCGGTCAGGACGCACCCGAACCGGCGTTCGAAGGCGGCATGGTCGGCGATCGACGCCTCGGTCCCGAACCCCCGGCGCAGCGTGGTGGATGCGTCGTCCTCGCCCTCGGGGGTGGCCAGTACGTAGGCCAGCGCCTTGCCCACATAGGTGAACGTGGTGGCCCGATAGCGCTTCACATCAGCCAGAAATCCAGAGGCGCTGAAGCGTCCGGCCAGGGCTACCGTGGCCCCCACCACCAGGGCGGGACCCCACAGGACCATCAGGGCATTCCCGTGGAACAGGGGCATTGTGCAGTAGGCCACATCGTCCCGCTCGTACCCGTAAGCCGGCGCCGACCGGAGGGCGATCGAGGCCAGACGACCCTGGGTGCAGCGGACCGCCTTGGGCGTCCCGGTGGTACCCGAGGTGAACAACAGGAGGTAGAGGGAGTCGGGAGAGGGACGAGCTCCCACCATCACCCCCACCGGATCGGCGCCCCGGTGGGGGTCGAGCATCGGCTGGTACTCGGCCCTGTCCACCACGATCAGTCGGTCCGGCGCCACGCCGTACGAAAGTCCGTCCAGCAGCCGGCATCCCTCCGAGTCGGTGATCAGCACGTCACAGTCGGTGCGGAGGATGTCTCCGGCCAGGGCCTGGCCCCGGCGAGTCGGGTTGATGCCGACCACGACCGTCCCGGCCAGAGCGGCTGCACCCAGCCACAACAGGTACTCGGGCACGTTGCCCAACAGGATGCCGATGTGGAGCGGTTCGGAGCCCGTCCAGGCCCGGAGCAGGGAGCCCCGTTCGGAGCTGGCTGCAACCACCTGGCGCCAGCTCCACTGATCGTCACCGAATCGGAGGCCCGGGTGATCGTCCTCCGCCCGTGCCAACAGGAGGTCGGCCACGCTGGTCGACCGGATATCGTCCGCCTCGGTCAAGCGACCTTCTCCAGGTGCCCGAGGCGGAGGGCCCAGCCGATGAGGGAGGTCAGGGCGGCAGATGCGGTCACTTCGGTCATGGCGTCCACTGGCGACGACGTTACGGGTCAGCCGTCGTTCGTGCCAAGGGCCTCCGGACGCCTACCATCGGGCGACGACACCGGACACCCCACCGGATCAGCCGGGTGCGACCGGCCACGGGGACGACAGACACACAAGACAGACACACAAGACAGACACACAAGACGGACACAAGGAGAACAATGGCAACGGGAACAGCACAGGTCGAGATCGCCGGCTCGGCGGACGATGTCTGGGCATTGGTCGGTGACTTCGGAGGGATCGCCGGCTGGATGCCGGGCATCGACTCATGCCGGGTCGAAGGCGAAGACCGCATCATCGAGACCATGGGAATGACCATCACCGAGCACCTGGTGGACAGAGACGATTCGGCCCGCACGCTGACCTACGCCATCGTCGAGGGCGCGCCGGTCGAGAGTCACGAGGCGGTGATCACAGTGACGCCCACCGGCGATACCTCCAGCGTCACCTGGGTCGTGGATGCGTCACCCGACGACATGGCCGGGCTCATGACCACGCTGTACCAGCAGTCGCTCGATGAATTGAAGAAGCACATCGAGGGATGACCGGGCCCGGCTCGGTTTCTCCCGAGGCGCCGCGGGGACAGAGGTCCTACGAGGTGCAAAGGAGATCGGTGGCGCCGGTCGGTACCGTCTGGCCGCTGATCGGCGAGGCTCACCGCTGGAAGGACTGGTCGTTCCTCGACCGCACCGATCTGGTGGCAGTGGGCGATCCGCTGCCCGACGGGGTGGGGGCGGTACGGCGCTTCACCAGCCACGGGATCGGTTCACGTGAGGAGGTGGTGGTGTGGGATCCTCCCCACCATCTCGGCTACGTCATCCTGTCGGGATTTCCGGTCCGTCATTACCGGGCGGACGTGGTGCTCGCCCCGGACGGTCCGGATGGAACCGACACGCTGGTCACATGGTCGGGCACGTTCGACGAGCTGGTCCCCGGCACCGGCCGCCTCCTCGAGGTGGTGCTGACCAAGCTGATGACCAGGTTCATCACCGGACTGACCGGTTACGCCGACGACCGGGCCGACCGCCCGGAGGGCGGCTGAATCAGCCCCCGGCCCGCTGCAGCCGGCGGGCCCGGACCTGCACCTCGAGGGCAGCCTCGGCGGCATCGACGGTCAGGCACCGTCCGGCCTCGACCACCTGGGTTCCGGCCACCCAGACGTCGGTTACCAGCCGGCTCGAAGCCGACCACACCAGGTGCTCGACGAGCTGGATGTCCTCGAGCAGGGGGACGAAGGCCGGGTCGTCCAGCCGTACCGCCACCATGTCCGCCTTGGCCCCGACCGCCAGCACACCGAGGTCAGGCCGGCCGATGGCCAGGCCGGCGGCCCGGGTGGCCAGGTCGAGCGCAGTGGCGGCCGGAAGGACGGAGGCGTCGCGCTCCCGGACGCGGGCCAGCATCGCGGCCAGGCGTATCTCCTCCCACAGGTCCAGGTCGTTGTTGGACGCCGGTCCGTCCGTACCCAGTCCGACCCTGATCCCCTCATCGAGGAACTGCACGAGGGGGGCCACGCCCGAAGCCAGCTTGGCGTTGCTCTGGGGACAGTGGGCGACCGCGATGTCGTGGGCACGGTAGATCGCCACGTCCTCGGAGGACAACCAGATGCTGTGGGCGGCGAGCACCCGACCACCGAACACTCCCGCCTCGGCCAGCACCGCCGGGGTGGAGGCGCCGTATTCGGCAGCGAACCGGCGGCACTCCTCCTCGGTCTCGGCCAGGTGGATGTGGAACAGGGCGTCGAGCTCCCGGGCCCGGGCGGCGATGTCGGCCAACACCGGGACGGGCACCGTGTAGGCCGCATGCGGGGCGAAGCCGACTTCGATTCGGCCGTCTTCGCCATGGCGTCGGCGGTGGAAGTCGACGATCTCGTCGGTGCGCCTCTCCCACCAGCCGGCGTCCGACGGGTGGCCCGGCAGCTGGAGCACGCCCGGAGTCACCACCGCACGCGACCCGGCCGCCACCACCGCGTCGGCCAAGGCGTCCTCGAAGAAGTAGGCCTCGCACGTGGTGGTCACCCCGAAGCACAGGAGTTCGGCCGCGGCCAAGGTCATCCCCCAGTAGACGTCGTCCCCGGTCAGCAGGGCCTCCCGCGGCCACAGCACCTCGTTGAGCCAGCGGTGCAGGGACAAGTTCTCTCCGGTGCCCCGGAACAGCGTCATCGGAGAGTGACAGTGGACGTTGACCAGTCCGGGCAGGAGCACCCCGTCGATCGGGACCACGCGCACCCCATCGCCTGATTCATCCGGGGCGGTGACTCCCACGCCGGTGACCGTGTCGCCGGCCACCTCGACGAACCCGGGGCGCAGCACCCGACCCGGCTGGTCACAGGGAACCACGGCATCAGCCGTGTAGCGGACAACCTCCCGGGTGGCTCCTGGACCCGTCTCGGAAGGGTTCGTCAACGGGAGGCGGGAGGAGCGGCGGCGCCGGGACCCGACTCTTGGGCCTCGATGGCGGCCAGCTCCTCGATCCGAGGCACATGTCGGCCGCCCTCGAAGGCGGTAACCAAAAAGACGTCGATGATGTCGAGTGCGAGCTCGGTGGCCACCACCCGGGCCCCGAGCGACAGCACATTGGCGTCATTGTGGAGACGGGCGAAGCGGGCGGTGTACTCGTCGTGGCACAGCGCCGCCCTCGATCCGTGGACCTTGTTGGCGGCGATGGCCTCGCCCTGGCCGCTGCCCCCGATGACGATACCGACCTCCCCCTCACCCCGGACCACCCGGCGGGCGACGTCGGCGCAGATGGGCGGGTAGTCCACCGGCACCGTGGAGAACGTACCGATATCCGCCACTTCGTGCCCCCCGTCATGGAGGTGTTGGATGACCGCACCCTTCAGCACGAAACCGGCATGGTCAGAGCCGATCACCAGATTCATGGGGACACCCTATGCATTCGCCGATGGCCTCGCCGGGGTCACCCGACCAGGAAGGAGGCAGCTGACCGTGGTGGCAGATCCGGATCAGATGTCGAACTTCACCACGCCGCGCACGTTGGTGCCGGCGGCCAGGTCGTCGTAGCCGTTCTGGACCTCGTCGAGCGTGTACTCCTGGGTGATCAACCCGTCGATCTCCAGCAGACCCGCCTCGTAGAGGCGCAGCAGGTTGGGGATCTGGACCCGTGGGCTGCACGAGCCGAACACCGTTCCCAGCAGGGCCTGGTTGAACATGGCGAAGTTGAACAGATTGAGGCTGACCTGGTCCTGGTTGAAGGGGGCGATGGCCGTCGCCACCACCCGACCGTCCTTGGAGGCCAGAGCCAGAGCCGGGGCCAACAGGTCACCGGTCAGTACGCCCGGGGTGAGGATGACCACGTCGGCCATCCGACCCTCGGTCAACTCGGGCAGCATCAGATTGGCCTCGAGGATGGAAGCGGCGCCGTGGGTGGCACCGATCTGCTTGGCCTTGTCGATCTTGAACGGTAGGGGATCGACGGCGATGATCTGGCGGGCGCCGGCCAGCCTCGCCCCCTGGATGGCGCCGGAGCCGACACCCCCACAGCCCACGACGACCACTGTCTCGCCCGGCTTGACCTTGGCCCGGTCGACGGCGGAGCCGAACCCGGTGGAGATGCCGCAGCTGATCAGGGCCGCTGCCTTCAGCGACACACCGGGGTCGACCTTGACCAGCGAGGCTTCGTTGGCCAGCACCGAGTCGGAGAACGTGCCGAGCTGGGTCATCCGGTTCACATGTTGACCGTCGAGGTGGTAGCGCCACTGGCCGTCGCTCATCATCGGACCGGCCAGGATGGTCATACCCAGGTCACACAGGTACTGGCGACCCGAGGCACACCAGAAGCAACGACCGCAGGCCGGGATGAACGACGCCGCCACATGGTCGCCTACCGCGAGGGTCTCCACTCCGGGTCCGACCTCGGTCACCACGCCCGCGCCCTCGTGCCCTCCGATCATCGGGAACATCGAGTCAACGCCGAACACCTGGAGAACCTCGGCCGGGGCGCTCATGTCCCCGGTCCGGAGGTGCTCGTCGGAGTGGCACATGCCGGCATAGGCCATCTGGACCACCACCTCGTGATGGCCGGGGGGATCGATGTCCACCTCCTCCACCTTCCACGGCTCGTTGAGACCGGAACAGATAGCAGCGCGCGTCTTCATACGGAGGTCCTCCCCTTGTCACGACAGCAGGCGGCCGTCGATTCGCTCACGCCCCAAGCATCGCGCCATCGGGCGGTGGCGTCGAGCCTGGGAGGGCCGGCAGAGGCCCCGGCGGTATCGGCGGCGTGCGCCGGCGGCGTGCACGGCGGTCTCAGCCGTCCCGCTCGGCCCGATCGGCCCGGCCACTCCGTCGGGCCATCCGGTCCTGGTCGAAGCCGGTGGCGAGCAGCCGGAAGGCGCGGTCCACCTCGGTGGACAGGTCTTCGGATCCGTCGGCGGCCCAGTAGGTGAAGGCGGCCATGGCCGCGCCGAGGGCGGCACGGGCCACGGTCTGGGGGCCGAGATCCTCGGACGAGCCCCCGATCCTCTCGGCCACGAAGCCGGCCACCACGTCGCACCACTCGGCGTACCGGACCGCTGAGTGGGCCACCAGAGTGGGCACGGTGCTGATCAGCCCGATCCGGATCCGGAGCTCGTCGAGCTCGGCAGCGACCGAACCGGTTGGTGGCCACCACCGCCCGGCGGAGGACGTCCATCATCGGCTGGTCCGGCGCTGGGCGCCGTCGAGCTTGTCGCGGAGCCGGACCAGCTCGGCGTCGAACTCCCCCCAGACCACGTCCCGCTTGGACTCGAAGTAGCGGAAGAAGGTCCGGCGGCTGACCCCCACCGCGGCGGCGATCTGGTCGACGGTGGTCTCGTCGTACCCCGGCCGGTTGAACAGATCGAGGGCGGCTCGGGCCACGTCCTCTCGTGTGGTGCTGGGCCGTCGCCCACGGGCCACTTCCGCCGGCTGGTCCGGTCCGACTGCCTCCGACGCGGCCATCAGACTTCCATTTTGACATCGAGTGCTATAAATTGGAACAACGCACCACCCCTTCGCGGGCACCGCTGGCGGCGGCCGGCCAGCCGCCGGAGCCAGAACGACAGGAGCTCACATGACCGTCACCTCAACCGCTCGGACCACCGGGTCGATCGCCACGGACCGACGAGACGACGGGGCGACGGAGGAATCACCGGCGCCGGAGCCGACGAGGGCTCCCTGCTGGTCGAGGAGGACCTGCTGGTCGAGGACGTGTCCATCGACGGCATGTGCGGCGTCTACTGAGCCGATCGCCCACCCGGATGCCTCCCACCACTCCCGACGGCCTCGGCGTGCCTTCGACGGCTCGCGCGCCGTGGACGCTCCACCCCCAGGTGTCCCTGCGGCCCGAGTCCTTCGGGGCGCTGGCCTACCACTTCGGGACCCGCCGGCTCTCCTTCCTGAAGAGCCGGACGCTCCTGGCCGTGGTCGAGTCGCTGGCCGACCAGCCCACCGGGCACGACGCCTGCCGGGCCGCCGGGGTCGGCCGAGGACGAGCTCGGCGCGCTACGAGCGGGCCCTCGCCACCCTGGCCGAGTCCGGGATGATCTGCGAGCGGGACGCGTCGTGACCCTCGTCGACGAGCGCCGCCGGACGCAGGAGCCGGCGTCGGCGTCGGTCGGCTGGTCGACCGGTTCGAGCAGGGGCTCGACGCACCGATCTGCCTGACCTGGGAGCTGACCTACGCCTGCAACCTGGCCTGCGTGCACTGCCTGTCCAGCTCGGGCCGGCGCGATCCCGACGAGCTGAGCACCGACGAGTGCAAGGCGGTCATCGACGAGTTCGAGCGCATGCAGATCTTCTACGTCAACATCGGGGGGGCGAGCCCACCGTCCGGTCCGACTTCTGGGAGCTGGTGGAGTACGCCACCGACCACCACGTCGGGGTCAAGTTCTCCACCAACGGCTCGCGCATCACCGACGAGGTGGCCCGACGGCTGGCGGCCAGCGACTACGTGGACGTGCAGATCTCCCTCGACGGGGCCACCGCCGCCGTCAACGACGCCGTTCGGGGCGCCGGCTCCTACGCCACGGCCATCACGGCCATGGACCGGCTGGCCGACGCCGGCTTCGTCGGCTTCAAGCTGTCGGTGGTGGTCACCCGCCACAACGTCGACCAGCTCGACGACTTCAAGGCAGCTGGCCGACCGGTACGGTGCCCAGCTCCGGCTGACCCGGCTCCGACCCTCCGGCCGGGGCGCCGACGTGTGGGACGAGCTCCATCCCGACCGCCGACCAGCAGCGCCATCCTCTACGACTGGCTGCTGGCCCACGGCGAGGACGTCCTCACCGGCGACTCGTTCTTCCACCTGGCCGGCTACGGCGAGTCGCTGCCCGGCCTCAACCTGTGCGGGGCCGGTCGCGTGGTCTGCCTGGTCGACCCGGTGGGCGACGTCTACGCCTGCCCGTTCGCCATCCACGACGAGTTCCTGGCCGGCAACGTCCGCAGCCCGGGCGGCTTCGCCGAGGTGTGGCGCCACTCGGACCTGTTCACCGAGCTGCGCCGGCCCCAGAGCGCCGGGGCCTGCGCATCGTGCGGCCACTACGACTCCTGCCGGGGCGGGTGCATGGCGGCCAAGTTCTTCACCGGCCTGCCCCTCGACGGACCGGACCCCGAGTGCGTCCTCGGCCACGGCGAGCAGCGCGCTGGCCGCCCGGGGCGCGGCCCAGCCGCCCAAGCCGTCGCTCGACCACTCGCGCCGTGCGCCGCGTCGGGCGGTTCGGTGGCCGATCGCGGTCGGCCCGATCGGGGCCGGCGGTCGAGTGGCCCTGCTCGCCCGACGTCCCGACCGGGCCTGCGACGAGAGCCCGCTGGCCGCGCTTCGAGCCCGGCCGCCCGAGCCACCTGAGCCGTGGACCGGCCGCCGACGGCAGTGACCCGTCTCGCACTGGTGCCTCGTGGCCGGACCTGGCCCGACGGGCCGAGCGGCCGACGAGGTCCTCGCTCGTCCCCCTGGGCTCGACCGAACAGCACGGCCCCCATCTGCCGGTGACCACCGACACCGACATCGCCGTGGCCATCGCCGAGGGGGCCGCGGCCCGCCACGACCGCCTGCTGGTGGCCCCGCCGGTGGCCTACGGCGCCAGCGGCGAGCACCAGGGCTTCCCCGGCACGCTCTCCATCGGCCAGGACGCCACCGAGCTCCTCCTGGTCGAGCTGGGCCGGTCGGCCGTCATCGACTTCGCCCACGTCGTGGTGGTCTCGGCCCACGGCGGCAACGCCGCTCCCCTGGCTCGGGCCATGGAGCGCCTGGCCGAGGAGGGGCATCCGGTCTCGGCCTGGTCGCCGTCGTGGTCGGGCGACCTCCACGCCGGCCGGACCGAGACCTCCCTGATGTTGGCCATCGCCCCCGACCGGGTCCGCCTCGACCGGGCCGAGGCCGGCGACCCGCGGCCCCTCGATGCCCTCCTGCCCCGATCCTCCGGGACCGGGGCGTCCGGTCGGTGAGCGCCAACGGCGTGCTCGGCGACCCGGCCGGCGCCAGCGCCGACGAGGGCCGGCGCCTGCTCGACCAGGCCGTCGACGACCTGGTGGGCACGGCCGGTGCGGCTCGGCGGACGGCCGCCGCCATCGGGGTGCCAGGTGGCCGCGTTGAATCCGGGTCGCCGTGGTCACCGGTGCCGCCCGGGGCATCGGCGCCGCCACCGTCCGGGGTCTGGCCGCGGCCGGCTGGTCGGTGGTGGCGGTCGACCGCGGCCTCCGACGACCCCCGGCTCCCCTACCCCATGGGCACCCGAGCCGAGCTCGACGCCGTGGTCGCCATCGGCCCTGGCCGTCTCGCCCGGACCGGCGTCGTCGGAGTCGGGCCGACCAGCGGGACCGGATCGTGGCCCACTGGCCGACGCCACCGATCCCGAGGCGCTGGGCGCCGTCGGTGGCCGATGGCCGAGGAGCGGTTCGGAGGTCTCGACGCCATGGTGGCGGTGGCCGGGGTCATCGCCGGCGGCGTCCCGCTCTGGGAGATGCCCGCCGACCAGCTCGGCGCGGTGCTGGACGTGGACCTCGGGGGGCCCATCACCGCGGCCCGGGTGGGGATTCCGGCCCTGCTCCGCCGACCGGCACCGCGGTCAGGGCGGTTCCTGGCCGTGGCCTCGGCCGCGGCCACCCGGGGACTGCCCATGCTTGCCGCCTACGGTGCGGCCAAGGCCGGGGTGGCCGGTCTGGTCCGGGGGCTGGCCGCCGAGCTGGCCGACTCCGGGGTCACCGCCAACGCCATCAGCCCCGGGTCGACGGCCACCGCCATCCTGGACGAGAGCGCCCGGCTCTACGGGCTCGAGAGGCACCGGCACGTTCGCCGACCAGCAGCCGGTCAAGCGCCTGCTGCGCCCCGAGGAGGTGGCGGCGGCGCTGGTGTGGCTGGCCGGCCCCGACAGCAGTGGCTTGACCGGTGCGGTCATCCCCGTGGACGGCGGCCTCTCGTTGTGACCGGGCTCCCGGAAGGGTTCGGACTCGACCTCGACCGGTCGGTCCGGACCTTCGACCGGGGACGGGTGCTGGTCGGCGGCCACCCGGGCCGGCTGATGACCCTCAGCTCGGGCGGGCGTCGACGCCCTCGATTCGCTGGTAGCCGGACGACCGGCACCACCGGGGCGCCCGGCGGCTGGGAGCACGCCTGGTGAAGGCGGGCTGGCCCACCCCCGGCCGGTCGCAGACCCGCCGGGACCGGCAGCCGACCGGCGTGACGGTGGTGGTGCCGGTGCGGGACCGAGTCGGCGATCTCGACCGGTGTCTCGGCTCGTTGGGGGCCGGTCGACACGGTGGTGGTGGTCGACGACGGCTCGGACGACCCGGAGTCGGTGGCCGGGGTGTGCGGACGACACGGGGCCCGGCTGATCCGGCGCCCGGTCAACGGAGGTCCCGGCGCCGCCCGCAACGACGCCCTGGCCGTCATCGACACCGAGCTGGTCGCCTTCGTGGACAGCGACTGCGCGGTCGACCCGGGCTGGCTGGCCCCTCTGGTTCGCCACTTCGACGACCCGACGATCGGAGCGGTGGCGCCCCGAATCCGTCCGGCGGCCGGCGTCCCGGACCCGGCGGGTCGGTGCTCGACCGGTACTCCGACGCCGGTCGCGCGCTCGACCTGGGCCCCGACCCGAGCGAGGTCGGCCCCGGCCGGCTGGTCCGCTACGTGCCCACCGCGGCCCTGGTGGCCCGCGACCGCCGTCTTGCCGATCGGCTTCGATCCGGACCTGAGGGTCGGCGAGGACGTCGACCTGGTCTGGCGCCTGGTGGCGGCCGGCTGGCGGGTCCGCTACGAGCCGTCGGTCACCGTGCGCCACCGCGAGCCGGACTCGTGGGGGGGGCTGTTGGCCCGCCGGTTCCGCTACGGCACCTCGGCCGGTCCCCTGGCCCGGCGCCACCGCGGCCGCCTGGCCCCGGTCGAGCTGCGGCCGTGGCCGGCCGCGGTGGCGGCGGCCATCCTCGTCGGGCGCCCCCGGACTGGCCGTGGTGGCGCTGATGATGGCGACAGTGGCGCTGCACCGGATCTCGGGCGCCACGGCATCCCCCTCGGACAGACGCTGCGCTGGAGCGCCGGGGGCGCCGGCTGGACGGTGGTCGGCATCGGCCGGGCCGTCACCATGCTGGCCTGGCCCGCGCTGGTCGCCGCCGGCCTCGGCGGCAGGCGGAGGCGGTTGGCGTGTGCCTCATGGTCCTGACACCACCGGGCCGACTGGTGGCGACGGCGACCGCGGCTCGATCCGCTGCGCTGGGTCGCAGCCTCGGTTGCCGACGATGTCGCCTACGGGGCCGGCGTGTGGTTCGGGTGCCTCTCCGCCCGCACCATCGCCCCATTGACCCCCTCGTTCCGCCGGAGTGGGGTCGAGACCGGCGATTGACCCGATCCCGGCCGGGGCACTGCGCCCGGTCGGATGGCGGCCTGAGAAATGGCATAAAGAACCCGGTCAAGACCTGGTATCTAAATAACAGATAGTAGCCATCTGTACTTGCGGAATTCTCAGACATCCGTCCTGTTCAGTCCCTACTTCTGGGGTCGCCCACAGAACGACCACCGGAACCGGCTATGCTCCCCAAATCACGTCGATGCCGGACCGGTACTACCTCCTATTGGGAGCAGTCCCGGTCCTCGGAGGGCAGCGCGGAGGACGGTAACGGAACGTTGCCGGAGCACACGTGGACCGGCAACCGGTTCAACGTGGCAGGGATGACCTGAACCGAACAGAAACGAGTGATGCACCCACGACGCACTACTGGGCGTAACTAACACCGGCCGCACACCTTACGGCGTGGAGCCAGGACGGACGATGCCTTTCCGCTCGCCGTCCGGGGATCGTATGCAGAGGCCGGAGCCCGCCAACACCGAGCAGAGGAAGGCGCCATCGCGCGCCCTACGAAGGGAGGTGCCGTGCGGACCCGCATTGCACTCGTTGCGATCATTCCGATCGCCGTCATCACCGTAAGCATCCTCGAGGCTGCCACCGTGCAGTCCACCGGGGCTGTACCGACCTCGTCTTCGGGATCGGCCGTCAACAGTTCACCACTCCCACCCGATCAGTTGATCGCGTACCGCAGCCTGGCGGTGTCGCGCTCTTCTCCGGATGGGTCCAACCTTTCTCCGGATGGGTCCAACCTTGCATTCGGTCTTGGAGGAGCGCTGCTTCTCCACCAACCGGCTCCGGCTCCCGCCCCGGCTCCGGTGTCAGCTCCCCCGCCAGCGGTCACTCCGGTCACTCCGGCCGCCCCGGCGGCCGCACCGGCCGTGCCGGCCGGTCCCGTGGACACAGTGACCCCCGCGCAGCGGGCAGCATGGGAACGGGTAGCGATGTGCGAGGAAGGTGGAAGTTGGACTTCCGACGGAGGAGCCTTCAGTGGCGGGCTGGGCATCAGCCGCGCCAACTGGGATGCCTATGGTGGAACCGAGTTCGCTCCCGAGGGAGCGGAGGCCACCGAGGACGAGCAGATCATGGTGGCGGAACGCATCCAGTCTTCGCCACCGGACCAAGACGGCTGCCGAGGCTGGTAGCGGCACGTTGTATCTCCCGCGCCCGAACTCTCGACGAGCCGACGCGGCTGCAGGATGCCGACCCTGCGCTCCCGATCGGATTACCGACAGGAGCGTAGGGCCGACACCCGACAGGGTGCGGACTCAGATCTTGCGGACCTGGCTCGCCTGCAGGCCCTTTTGGCCCTGCTTGGTCTCGAACTCCACACGCTGGCCTTCCGCGAGATCGCGGAAGCCCTCCATCTGGATCTCCGACTGGTGAACGAAGAGATCATCCCCGCCGCCGTCAGGCGTGATAAATCCGAAGCCCTTTTCGGCGTTGAACCACTTCACTGCACCTACACCCATAACTGTGTCTCCTTGAAATTCACGCACGGTAACGCGGGGATCCATTGTGAAGCCCTACATGCACCGGCCCGCGTGATTGGGTCGATGACCCCACAACCCTAGGCGCAACCGAGGGTCGTTGGCGCAAACCGCCGATTCGCGACCGTTGGCGCCGCCCCCGGTTACCGGCAATCCGTGGTTGCTACGGACCACGCCATGTGGGTCAGAACCGGCCTCCCGTCGTGCGTTTTCGCCCCGGTCCCGTCGTCAGGGAACGTGACTGGTATCAGGTGGTCGATCCTCGTGCCGCCAACTGACCGGACCAAGTCGATTGGCCGCGAACCTGGCCTCGGCCCTGTCGGCTCGAACACTTCGACCATCACCATCACCGAGAAGGCCACGAAGAAGATCGGGCTCGACCAATGTGCCCAGGCGGTCGGTGAGGTACACCATGCCGAGCAACGGGTAGCCGACCAGTAGGGCCTCACCACCCAGGCGTACAGCCGGGCTACGGGCGCGCCAGCCCGTCTGCGTCCTCCGCATGGCGATGACGGCGGCGGTGGTCAGCGTGGCGAACTCGGCGATCCCCGATACCACGTGCACGTAGTGGTGCACGGGCAGCTGCAGATGCCACTCCATCTGTCGGCACGCGGCGCTGAGGCCCTCCGAACAGGCATAGGGGAACCGACCGCCGATGCCGCCGGCGATTGCGAAGGCCACCATCCACTTCCACTCCTGTCGCGGCCCACCCTGAGCGTGGGCGCCCCGGAGCAGCAGGGCGGCCGTCAGCAACACGCCGGCCAGCATGTCGGCGTCCGACATCAACGCCGCATAGGGCCTCCCGGCAACCTCGAGATCGGAGAAGAAGCCGTTGACCGACGGCATCAAGCCGGGCACGAAGGGCACCACCACCCACCAGTTGTAGGCGACCACTCCCCCGATAACCAAGGCCCTGGCCGCCACGGTCCGCGAGCGCGTTCCGATCGCCCCAGTGCAATCTCAAGCCCGAAGGGACATTGAGGATCTGCATGGCTAGTGCAACATGTTGTTCCCGCAATCATTCCCGGCTTTAGGGGCACCGGTCAGAGTCCGGAGAAATCACCTCCGAGCAGGCCGGACCGTGTGGCTGTCGGGGGCTGGGAGACCCTGGGGTGGGGCTAGAGGCCGGCAGGCGAGGCAGGCCGGGCCACCCAGCGGCACATCCCGGCCACCCATGGTGACTCCGGTCTCCACTCCGCTGTCAGGTCGGGGTCGAAGGCCCGAGCGCATCTTCAGCGCACGACGGGCACCACTTCGAGAAGCACCGCCCGGCGGGGGCATTCGGCCGCGGCCCGGGTGGCCAGGTCCACCAGATCCCCGGGCACCGGGGAACCGTCGACGATGGGATACCCCCATTCGTCGAGTGTCACCCGTTCGGGCAGGAGCTCGGCGCAGTATCCGTACGCGTCACAGGCAATCGGGTTCACCCGCAGGCGGACGGCGGTACGTCTGGAGGCCGAGCTCACGGCACCCCCGATGTTGCCGTCGACGGCGGGAGAGTCAGAACGGTCGGCGCCGCGTGCCCGGGACAGGGACGACCCTGAGCATGGGCGTGAGCATCGGCCGCGAACACGGCCATAGCCGACCGCACCAATCGCGCCACCCCGTCCGGGTGGTGGCATGCCCCTCGGCCGTCGACTCGGGCCGAGCGTCGCTCGATGCGATCGAGCACGTCGGCGTCTGCTCGGCCGGACCAGAGCTGCTCCATGTCACCGGCGATGGCCGGCAAGCCGAAGACGCAGGGTCCGCACTGACCCGAGCTCTGACCGGCCAGGTAGCGAACGATCCTCGCCGTCTCGGCGATTCCACAGGACGTGGACGGGAGCGCAACCACTACCCCCACGCCGTGGGTGGCGCCGGCCGCGGCCAGGGGCCCCGGGGCATAGGGAATGCCCAATCGCGATGCACCGATCCAGCCGCCACCGTACCCACCCACCAGTACCCCCGAGACCTCGGAGCCGGCCGCGACCCGTGCCAGCATGTCGGTGATCGGTGTTCCGAGCTCGACCTCGATCACCCCGGGCGACCGGACCGCACCTGTGACCGTGACCAGGGTGGTACCGGGCGCCTCGGCCGTACCCACACTCCGGAACCAACCCGGCCCGTGCCTGGCGATGAGTGCCACCTGGGCCAGCGTCTCGGCATTGTGGACCAGTGTCGGGCGCCGGCCGACGGAGAGCGGCATCGATTTGTCGGTCCGGAGGAAGGGAAGCGACCGATCGGAGGCCAACCAGTTGACCAGTGCCGATTCCTCGCCGGCCACGTAGCCGGCCGGAGGTCGCTGCAGGGAGAACCGCATCCCGGACTTTTCGGACCGGGCCCGCTCGGCCATGGCCGACTCGACCGCCATGGCCGCGGTGGTGTTGTCGTCGGCCACACAGAGAATGATCTCGGTGGCACCGATGACGGCGGCGACGGTCTCGGCGCCGTCCAGCACGAGGTGGGGCGCGTGGGCAAGGAGGACGCCGTCTTTGGCACTGGCCGGCTCGCCCTCCATGGCATCGACCACCAACCAGGGCCGGCGAGCTGAGCGCGGCGCGTGGGTGGGGCTCGTGGCCCGCCGGACGACATCCCACTTGACCACGGCCGGGAATCCGGCACCGCCCCGTCCCAGCAGACCGGATTCGGCCACCGCCCGGTAGATGCCATCGGACCAGGATCGGTCTCGGCCCGATGGAACCGGTAACGGCCCGTGGACCGAGCGGTGGGTGGACAGGTCATTCGTCGAACCGGGGACCGCCGCCGCCAGCAGTCGGACCTGAGTTCCCAGCGTGGCCGTGCTCACCGTAGATCCCTTTCGAGCAGGCGGGCCGCGGACACCGGAGCGGGGCGGGCCGCGGCCACAGTGGAAGGGGCAGCGCCAGAGGTTGCCACGGCCCGGGTGGTGGCGCCGACGCTGACAGCCAGCTCCTTGGCCCGCACGTGGTCGATGATCCGCCAGATCACTGATGCGATCACCGCCACCGAACACCCGGCCGCCAGGCCGACCATCCACGGCCTTGACGCGTCGGTGCCCTCCCCCAGCGAGTGGGCCATGGCCACCGGCCAACTGCCGTACGCCACCCAGTGGATGCCGCGCCAGGTACGGGCGCTGATCCGCTGGCGCAACGCACTCGAGACGGCCACGGCCACCAGCAGATCGACCCCCACGGTACCGAGCCCCGTCCACAGTGGCCGATACGAGGAGGTGAACGGCACGATGACCGAGGGCCAACCGACGTGAACGTACGTGTCGACAACGGCGGTGAGCACATGGATGGTCAGGAACACCATGGCCAAGATCGAGACCCGCTTGTGGAGGTCCCCCTGGGCGAACGCCGGCCACGACCGGGTTTTCCAGCGTCCGGCAGTAAGGACCCCCAACACCACGGTGGCGGTGAGAAGGACCAGGGCCACGATGCCGGTGGCGCGGGTGGTGTACCAGAGCGTCGGTGACGCTGAGGCAACCATCACGACGCCATCTCTTCGACCCGGCGCCCGCCTGGGGCAGCCGTTTCGTCAGCGGCATCGGTCGGCCACTCCCCGACCCGCACCACGTACCCGTCGGCACGCACCAGACGGGCACAGACCCCGAGGCCGGAGAGATTTCCAACCGCGTCGTCACCCCAGACCAGCGCGGCGGTGGTCCAGGCGTTGGCCTCCACGCAGCTCGGGGCGGTGGCGGAGACGAGTGACCATACGGGTCGCGCCGCGTCACCGGTCCACGGGTCGATGACGTGATGGACGGTGCGGCCGTTTCGGACCCACGACCGGGCGGTGGTCCCGGAGCTGGCCAGTCCACCGGCCGAGATGGCCACCACCTCGTCGACGGCGTCGAGCGACGTGGTGCACGTTGGTGCGATGCCGACGGCCCAGCCGCCAGGTGGGGTCGGACCGTTCACGGCGATGTCGCCGCCCAGGTTGACCAGTACCCCGCAGCCGAGCGCTTTCGAAATACGACCTGCAGCCCGGTCGGCGGCGAAGGATTTTGCGGTCGAACCGAGATCGACCCGGACTCCCGGGGGAACTGAGACCGAGCGACGCTCCGGGTCCAGCCGGATCTGCCACCAACCCGGAGCCGGTTCGAGTCGGAGGTCACCCTTCGTCTCAACTTCTTCGAGCTGGTCGAAGTCGCGGTCGTAACCGAGCTCGACGAGCGCCGAACCGACGGTCGGATCGACGATGCCTGCGGTCAGGACGGCCACCGACCGCGATACCTCGAGCAGTTGGTACAGCAGGGGGCCCACCACCACGGGGTGGCCAGCCCCGTCCCGTTCGACCCGCCGGAGCTCGGAGTCGTCACGGAACCGGCTGCAGGCCTCGTCCAGGTCTCGGAGGTCCTGGGCCAACAATACCAACGCCTGATCGACCACAGCCGCCGAGGTCACTGCTACCGCCACCGTGGTGCCAATGGCCCTCATGGAGCGGGTGGCGGGAGGAGCATGGGTGTCCGGTCCGGCGCCATCCGCCGCACTGCCGACCGATTGCTCGCTCATGTCTGTCCGGAAACGGTGACGGGTGTGGTGGTGGTGGTTGTCACCGACGAGCCCGAGGACGTGGACGGGGTCGAACCCGAGGACGTGGTCGAACCGGAAGCGCTCGACGTGGACGGGGTCGTCCGGGCCGACACTGATGCGGCACGGGCACCACTGTCACCGGCGACCACGACGCCGAGGCCTATCGCGGCCGACGTGGCCGCGATCCCGATGGCGACCGTGATCCGACGAACCCGGACCATGGCCCGGTCTCTCGCCACTCCGGCGTGATGGTGGTCGTGGCGAGGTCGATCCGATGGATTCACCATGGCTTACCCTTTCTCCGGTTGGAGTGACCGGTCCGTTGGGAACGACCGAACCTCCATCAACTGCGTCGGAGACCCACTTGACACGCCGGGGCCAAAGGTGAGCTTCGATTCCGCTGTGCGCAGGCTGAGAGTTCGGTCGACCTCTCGGGGATGGCTCACAGGCTGCTCACAGGCGGCGCACACCTTGGATCCAATCCTCGGTGCGATGCTGGTACCACCTGGAGACCGACAGCCACCCACAACGGGCGATTGAACCGGCACCCGCTATGACCGGCGTAAACGGGTGCTAAGACCGCCCTAAGAAGGAGATGAACGTGGAGCCCACCCGAAGCCAACGCATCCTGGTGGTCGACGATGAGCCCTCGATCGTCGATGCCGTGGCCACCTCGCTGCGCTACGAAGGCTTCGGGGTCGACGAGGCTGTGAACGGGCGTCTGGCTCTGGCCGCGGCCCAAGACAGCCCACCCGACCTGATCGTCCTCGACGTGATGCTCCCCGATCTCGACGGTTTGGAGGTAACCCGCCGGCTCCGGGCCGACGGCATTCGCGTGCCCATCCTGTTCCTGACGGCGCGCGACGCCATCGAGGACAAAGTGGCCGGCCTCACGGTCGGTGGGGACGACTACGTGACGAAGCCCTTCGCGCTGGCCGAAATCGTGGCCCGGGTCCACGCCATCCTCAGACGTATCGGTAGCGAGCCCGAGGACGACGGGATCCTCCGCTTCGCCGACATCCTCATGGACGAGAGCGCCCACGAGGTGACGAGGGCCGGACACCCGGTGGCCCTGACCGCAACGGAATTCAATCTGCTGCGGTTCTTCCTTCTCAACCCACGCCACGTGCTCTCGAAGTCGCAGATCCTCGATCATGTCTGGCACTACGACTTCGGTGGCGACGGCAATGTCGTCGAAACCTACGTCAGCTATCTCCGCAAGAAGCTCGAGGCAGTCGGCCCGCCCGTGATCCACACCGTGAGGCTGGTCGGCTACGCACTCCGCGAACCGTCGCCCGAGTAGAGACAGCCCGGTCGACGCGTCAGATGTCCCTCCGGAGCCGACTGCTGATCGCCATCGGGGTCATCGCCCTCGTGGCGCTGGCCATTGCCGACGTGGTCACATACAAGTCACTCGAGTCGTTCCTGTATCAGCGGATTGACCAGCAGCTCGATCGGGGTGGATTTGCGTTGAACGCCGACGGCACGCTCAATTGCTTCGCCCCCGGTTCGCCGCTACCGGGAAGTGGGTTCGTGGGCCCAACAGGCGGAGGCCTGGGCGGCGGGCCCGGCAGTGGTGGCCCAGGTGGTTTCAAGGGCAAGGGCGGTCAACCGTCGAACGCCATCCAGGTCGACGCCGAGGAACTGCGGACACCGACCGGCAGTCCGACCGCGTCAAAGACCTGCCCGGCCTACGTCGACGGTGTGGCCTACACGCCGAAGATCCCCACCACGATCACCGGCTACACCTCGGGACCGGGCGGAACCCGGGTTGCCTACTTCAATGCCACTTCCACCCAGGCCAACGGCCCCGCCTTCCGCGTCAGCGTCTCGACGCTGCACAATGGAGACCTCTTCATCGTGGCGGCGCCGCTGGGTGACACCGGTAGCACCTTGCACCACCTGCTCCTGGTCGAGCTGGCTGTCACCGGTGGGGCGGTGGTGGTGGCCCTGATCGGTGGATTCTGGCTGGTCCGGATCGGCCTGCGGCCCCTGCGGGACATGGAAGCGACCGCCGAGTCCATCGCCGCCGGCAATCTCACCGAGCGGGTACCCGGGGAGAACGAGAGAACCGAGGTCGGCCGTCTGGCCCGGACGCTCAACGTGATGCTGGCCCGAATCGAGGCTGCGTTCGGAGCCCGGCTGGCATCGGAGCGAAGACTGCGGGCCTCCGAAGCCCGCCTCCGGCGCTTCGTCGCCGACGCCTCTCACGAACTACGGACGCCGATCGCCGCCATCTCGGCCTATGCCGAGCTGTTCGGTCGGGGAGCCTCTGAGCAGAAAGCCGACCTGGAGCGGGTGATGGGGGGGATCAGGGTCGAGACCGGCAGGATGGAACACCTGGTGTCCGATCTGCTTCTGCTGGCCCGGCTGGACGAGGGACGGCCCTTGGAGCGGCGGTCCGTCGATCTGGTCGCCCTCTGTGCCGAGGCAGTGCACACCGCGTCGACGGTGGGACCGGATTGGCCCGTCACCTTTCACGCATCAACTCCCATCGAGGTCATGTGCGATGCCACCAGCATGCGACAGGTGCTCGACAACCTCCTCGGCAATGTTCGGGCTCATACGCCCCCAGGCACGAGGACGCGGGTGACGGTGGAGCCCGAGGGTGATGGAGCCGTCATCGCGGTGGCAGACAACGGCCCAGGAATGGAGCCGGAGGAGGCCGCCCACATCTTCGAGCGCTTCTACCGCTCCGATCCGTCACGATCCCGGGCCCATGGGGGGGCCGGCCTCGGACTGTCCATCGTGAGTGCCATCGTGGCCAGTCATGGGGGTACCGTGTCTGCTGACGGTCGAGTCGGGGAGGGATCGACGTTCACGGTGCATCTCCCCTCCGGTTCGCCAGAACAGGAACAAGTGTTGACGGGACAAGAGATGCTCCAACTACCACCCGCTGACAGCGGTGGTGGCGGCGGCGTGGGTGGCGACGACGCCAACGGCGTGGCTGGCGATCACCCGCCGCCGAATGGGGCGGCGGCGAGCGACGGGGCCCCGGCCCGAATCTCCGGGGGCAGAGCCACCTCCCCCGACCGGGACCCTGCACCATGATCGAGCCCCTGGGCGAGCCCGCCACTGAGACTGGGATCGGTCATCTCTGCGGCACCCTCGGTCTCGATGACTCACAGGGAACCCACAGGTGGTTCCAACGGAGAGCCGAAGTGCCGACCTCAAAGTGGTCGTCGTGAGCGTGACCCAACTTCGCCGAGCCGAGGAAGACCGGGCCCAAGCCCCCTCCGACCTGGACATTGTGATCCCTGTCCACAACGAGGAAGGCCAGCTGGAGCGTAGCGTCACCACCCTGCGCTCCTATCTCGACACCTCGTTCCCCTTCTCGGCGACCATCACCATCGCCGACAACGCCAGTACCGACGCCACCTGGCGGATCGCCTCCGATCTGGCGGCCACCGTGCCGGGCGTGGATGCCATCCATCTCGCTCGGCGGGGACGGGGACGGGCACTGCGCACCGCATGGACACGCAGCACCGCCTCGGTGGTGGCATACATGGATGTCGACTTGGCCACGGACTTGGACGCCCTCTTGCCACTGGTGGCGCCGCTTCTGTCCGGCCACAGCGACCTGGCCATCGGGTCCCGGCTCGCTTCTGGGGCCCATGTGGTCCGCGGCACCCAGCGTGAGTTCATCTCGCGGGGCTACAACCTGTTACTGCGAGTCGCCCTGAGGAGCGCATGCACCGATGCTCAGTGCGGTTTTAAGGCCATGCGGCGCGACGCCGCCCACGAGTTGCTTCCGCTGGTCGAGGACAATGAATGGTTCTTCGACACCGAAATCCTGGTGACCGCCCAGCGAATCGGGCTCCGCATCCACGAGGTGCCGGTCGACTGGGTCGACGACACGGACTCGCGCGTCAATGTCGTCGACACGGCAATGAGAGATCTCCTGGGCGTGGCCAGGATGCTCAGTCCTTCCGCCCGTCGGCGCGCTGCGCTCCGGCCAGCCCGACCGGCCTCTGCCACCCAGCGTCCTTCCGATTCGATCTGGAACGGGTCCTCGGTGGAAGGAGGCGCCGACGGCGAAGTCGGCGGCTGGAAGTACGGACCGAACCGGTCCGGAGGTCTCCTCACCCTGATGAGATCGCCGGCGAACGAGCCGGGATACCCGGAATGGGCCCCGCTCTCGCTTATCGGCGAGCCGAGCCCGCGGCTGGTCTCCGGCCCGGGCGCAGCCAAAGCACAAGCCGTCTTCTCGGACGATCTCCTCCGGTTCGCCGGGGTCGGAGCTGCCAGCACAGTCGCCTATGCGGGACTGTTCGCCACCCTGGAGCCGGCCCTCGGAAGCTACTGGGCCAACACCGTGGCCATGGGCTTGTGCAGCTTGGGCAACACTGCCGCCCACCGGGGCATGTCCGGGACCGCTCGCCTCGGGCTCGATCGGCGCCATCGGCTGCTGACTGCGGGGGCCCTGTTCGGGGTGAGCCTGTCCGTCTCAACTGGCGCCCTGGCCGTCACCCGAGCTGCCGGCCTGCGGTCCCTCGCCCCCGAGCTCTGCATCGTGACGGCGGCGACGATGGGAGCTGCTGTCATCCGCTTCGGTATCCTGCGCACGTGGGTGTTCAGACCCGAATTCGGCACCCACCTGCCTGCTGACGAGGACGCGAAGTAGCAGTCGTGACGGAGATTCGTGCCATGGACGAGGACGGAACCGTCGTCGGCCACCAGGCGGAGGCCACCGCCAGTGGCCCGGTGGAGGTGGCGACAGTGATCACAGCGGGGACGTCGGCGGCAGCCGCGGGGCCGGCCGGCCCGGGCCTTCTGCCGCCGCCTCCCGACACGGTTTCACCCTTCCCGGTCACGACCCGGACGCCGATGCCGGAGGACGTTCTGGTGGAAACCGGACTCGTCGCAGGCGACGGTGTGCCGCCAACCGAGCCGCCCAATCCCGCCGGTCCGTCGGGGCGGATGTTCCGTCTGGTCCGGGGCAAGCCCGAGGATCCGGCCTGGGTCCGCCCAGCCTTGCTGGGGCTGCTGATCGGTACCGGGTTCTTGTACGTGTGGGGAGTCGGGCGTTCGGGGTGGGCAAACAGCTTCTATTCCGCCGCCGTCCAGGCCGGCACCAAAAGCTGGAAGGCGTTCTTCTTCGGTTCCTCCGACTCCTCCAACTTCATCACCGTCGACAAACCGCCTGCGGCACTGTGGGTGATGGAGATCTCAGCACGGATCTTCGGTGTCAACTCGTGGAGCATCCTGGTGCCCCAGGCGCTCGAGGGGGTTGCGACCGTCGGCGTCCTCTACGCCACGGTGCGCCGTTGGTTCGCCCCGGGAGCGGCGCTTCTGGCCGGCGCGGTGGTTGCCCTCACCCCGGTAGCGGCGTTGATGTTCCGCTTCAACAATCCCGACGCCCTCCTCACCCTCCTCCTCACCGGAGCCGCCTACGCCACCGTGCGGGCACTGGAGAACGGTCGGTCGAGGTGGCTGGTGCTGGCCGGCACGCTGATCGGGTTCGGATTCATCACCAAGATGCTGCAGGCCTTCATCCTCATGCCGGTGCTGGCTCTGGTCTACCTCTTGGCCGGACCGCCCAAATTCGGTCGCCGGATCCTCCAGGTCGTCTACTCCGGAATCGCCCTGATTGTCGCCGGTGGATGGTGGGTGGCCGCCGTCCAGTTGACTCCGGCCGCCGACCGGCCCTACATCGGTGGGTCGACCAACAACAGCGAGTTGAACCTCATCTTCGGTTACAACGGTTTCGGCCGACTGACCGGGAACGAGACCGGCAGTGTCGTTGGTGGTTTCGGTGCCAGGGGCGGGAGCTTGTGGGGTCCCACGGGATGGAATCGACTGTTCCTGACCTCCATGGGTGGTCAGATCTCGTGGCTCATCCCGGGGGCCCTGATCGGACTGGTCGCCACCTTGTGGCTGACCCGCCGCGCCCCCCGTACAGACCGGGTCCGTGCCGGCTTCCTCATATTCGGCGGCTGGCTACTACTCACCGGTGCGGTCTTCAGCTTTGCCCAAGGGATCATCCACCCCTATTACACCGTCGCCCTCGCTCCCGCCGTCGGCGCCCTGGTCGGCATGGGGGCGTACACACTCTGGAGCCGCCGGCGCCAGGTCTTCCCCCGCCTGGCGTTGGCCGCGGCCATCCTGGCCAGCATCGCCTGGGCATTCGTGATCCTCGGGTGGAGCCCGACGTGGTACCCGGCGCTGCGGTGGGTCATCCTCGTGATGGGCGTGTTGGCGGCATTGACGATCGCCCTCATTCCGAGGGCCCGGGGCTGGTTGGCTGCCGGGATCGCCAGTTTCGGAATTGCCTCGATCATCGCCGGGCCGGCCGCCTACTCGCTCCAGACAGCCGGCACCGCCCACAGCGGGGCCATCCCCTCGGCCGGGCCGGCCGTGCAAACCGGCGCGGTGTTCGGCGGCCCGGGTGGGCCGGGCGGCTTCGGAGGCCGGGGCGGCGGATTCGCCGGAGGCCCCGGAGGTTTGGCCCGTAGCGGCGTCACCTTGCCCCGGGGCTTCACCCTTCCCAATGGAACCAAGATCAAGAACGGACTGCACATCCCCGGGAGCTTCTTCCGGCCCGGCGGACCCGGCGCCCACGTCTTCGGTGGGGGCGGATTCGGTGGTGTTGGGGGCGGATTCGGCGGTCGTGGCGGTGGCCCCGGTGGATTCGGTGGTGGAGGTCGATTCGGTGGTGGTGGCGGCGGCGGACTGCTCAACGGCTCGACCCCCGGCCCCCAACTGACCGCCCTCCTCAGCGCCGACAGCTCCCACTATTCGTGGGTAGCGGCGATCACCGGATCCAATTCGGCGTCCGGCTACCAGCTGGCGACCGACGATCCGGTAATGGCCATCGGCGGCTTCAACGGGACCGATCCGGCACCCACCCTGGCCCAGTTCGAGAAGTACGTCGCCGAGGGCAAGATCCACTACTACATCAGCGGCGGAAGCTTCGGGGCCGGACGGGGAACACCGGCGCATCGGACGCCTCCCTGATCTCCTCATGGGTCACTTCCCATTTCATCGCCGACACCGTCGACGGCGTGACCATCTACAACCTCACCGCCTTCTGACCCACTCGGGGCGCTCTCTCCCTCGGGCCGTCACTTTTGCGTTTCGGCATACGAACGGTATGGCCGGCATCCGGCCGCAATCGGCGCGACCTCCCGTCACGGCACCCCTCGCCGTCACGGGCATCCGGACTCGCGTGACGCCCCAATCCCCGGCTGGGCCATGATGGAAGGCGGGTGGTGCAGGCCCGCCGCCCGCACCCCGAGACCCACCGAGGAGGCCGCCGTGGCGATCAATGTGACTCCGATACCCGGTTTGGACCCACAGATCAACGACCTGCGCCGGCGCACGGCCGACTTCATAAACACCGAGATCCTCCCCAACGAGGAGATCCTCTGGAGCAGTCGACGGGGAGGTGAGTTGGGAGCCGAAGACCGCGAGATTGCCAGGAAGCAGAGCATCGAGCTTCGGGAACATGTGAAGGCGAAGGTCAACGAAGCCGGATTGTGGGCACCGCATCTGCCCAAGGAGTACGGCGGTATGGGCCTCGATTTCCTCGAACTCGCCTACATGTACGAAATCCTCGCCTATGCGATCGGAGCGGCCACGCTGTTCGGGATCGCCGCCCCCAACTCGGGGAACGCCAGCATCCTGGTCAAGTACGGGACCGAGGAGCAGAAGCAGAAGTGGCTGCTCCCGCTCATCGACGGCACCATGGAATCGGGATTTTCGATGACCGAGCCCGAGCACGCAGGATCGGATCCGCGCTCCATCGAGACCGAGGCGGTACGGGACGGCGACGACTGGGTGATCAATGGACACAAGTGGTTCACCTCCAACGGCATCGACGCCGACTTCTTCATCGTGATGTGCCGGGCCAATGACCCCACCGGCGAGCTCGGGGCCCCGGGCCGCATGACCCAGATCATCGTCCCCACGGCAACCCCGGGAGTCAACATCGTCCGGGGTATCGGCATCTTCGGCCACTCCACTTCCGACCACTGCGAGATCAGGTACGAGGATGTCCGGGTCCCCGTCGAGAACACGCTGGGCCTGGTGGGCCAAGGCCACCAGGCCGCCCAGGACCGGCTCGGGGCCGGACGGGTGTACCACTGCATGAACTCGGTCGGCCAGATGTGGCGGGCCTTCGACCTGATGGTGGAACGGAGCCTGGTCCGCCAGGTCCACGGCGGTCTGCTGAAGGACAAGCAGTTCATCCAGGGATTCATCGCCGAGAGCTACCTGGATGTGCAGTCGGCCCGTCTCATGACCATCAACGCCGCCGAGAAGGTGGCCAATGGCGATCCGGATGTTCGTACCGCCATCTCGGCCATCAAGGTGTTCGTACCTGCCGCCTACCACCGTGTGGTGGATCGGGCCATCCAGGTGTGGGGCGGGGCCGGCGTGAGCAACGACCTGCCCCTGGGCCAGATGTACCTCACCGCCCGCGTGCTCCGCCTGGCCGACGGGCCTGACGAGGTCCACAAGATCCTCATGGCCAAGAACATTCTCCACCGCTACGAGGAAGGAAGCAGCTGGAACTTCGGGAACTGACGGCCCGAACGGGCCCCGAGCGTCCCCGGCCGCACTGTGTCAAGCTTGGGCCATGCCCACCATCACCAGCTACACACCGGGCACCCCGTCGTGGGTCGACCTGGCCAGCCCTGACCTTCCGGCGTCGGTCGCCTTCTACTCCTCCCTGTTCGGATGGGACGCCATCGACCAGGGCGCCGAAGCGGGCCACTACCACATGTTCGAGCTCGGAGGAGTGCCGGTCGCCGGTGCGGGCCCGATCATGATGGAGGGGCAGCCGGCCGCCTGGACCAGCTACATCTCGGTCGAGGACGCCGACGAGAGCATCGCCAAGGTGAAGCAAGCCGGCGGGATGGTCTTCGTGGAACCGATGGACGTGCTCGACGTCGGCCGCATGGCCGTCTTCGCCGACCCGACCGGTGCGGTGGCGGCGGTCTGGCAACCCCGCCGGCATGTCGGGGCCGGGCTGGTCAACGAGCCCGGCACCCTCACCTGGAACGAGCTGTTCACCCGGGATGCCGAGGGGGCCACGTCCTTCTACCAGACGGTTTTCGGGTGGAAGGGCGAGACGGCCGACATGGGTCCGATGAAGTACACCGAATGGAAACTCGGCGACACCACCATCGGCGGGATGTTGCCGGACAATCCCGGAATCCCTCCTGAGGTGCCGGCCCATTGGCTGGCGTACTTCGGGACCGCTGACACTGATGCCACCGTCAGTGCCGCCACCGATCTCGGAGCCACCCTGGCCGCCGAACCGATGGACGTTCCGGCCGGTCGCTTCGCCGTCCTCGCCGATCCGACCGGCGCCATGTTCGCCGTCATCGCCCTGGCCTCCCCCTAGTCGGCACCCGTCAGTGCCCACCGGTGCACGTGACATCGCACCACACCGGGTATGGCCGGTTGCGCCGGCGGGACGCCCCAGCGAGGCCGGACCGGGATCGGACCGGTCCACTACTCTGCCCTGGTGGCACCGGAAATGATCAAGCAGCAGCGCAACCTGATCACCGAACTCCCGGGACCCAAGTCACGGGAGCTCGATCGCCGCCGCTCAGCCGCGGTGGCCGCCGGTGTCAGCTCGACCCTGCCTCTCTACGTCGGTGACGCCTCCGGAGCCATCCTGGTCGATGTGGACGGCAATTCGTTGATCGACCTCGGATCGGGCATCGCCGTTGTCAGCGTGGGCCATGCCGCGCCGGCCGTGGTCGATGCCGTGCAGAGCCAGGTGAGCCGCTTCACCCACACCTGCTTCATGGTCAATCCCTACGAGTCCTACGTCGAGGTGTGCGAAGCGCTCAACATCCTGGCCCCTGGCGACACTCCCAAGCGGACCGCTTTGTTCAACTCTGGGGCCGAAGCGGTCGAGAACGCCGTCAAGATCGCCCGTCATGTCACCGGCCGGCCGGCGGTGGTGGTCTTCGACCACGCCTATCACGGCCGCACCAACCTGACCATGGCCCTCACGGCCAAGAACATGCCCTACCGCGACAAGTTCGGCCCGTTCGCCCCCGAGGTCTACCGGGTACCGATGTCCTATCCGTTCCGCGACCCCGAGGGGATGACCGGAGAGGAAGCCGCAGCCAGAGCCACCGAACAGATGGACCGCCTGGTCGGGGCGGACAACATGGCCTGCGTCCTGATCGAGCCCATCCAGGGCGAAGGCGGGTTCGTGGTGCCGGCCCCGGGGTTTCTGGGTGCCATCGCCGACTGGTGCCAGCCTCGGGGTGTGCTGTTGGCGGTCGACGAGATCCAGACCGGGTTCTGCCGGACCGGGGATTGGTTTGCCTGTGACCACGAAGGGGTCGTCCCCGATCTGATGGCCACGGCCAAGGCTCTGGGCGGGGGCCTGCCCCTGGCCGCCGTGACCGGCCGAGCCGAAGTGATGGACGCGGTGCACCCCGGCGGTCTCGGCGGTACCTACGGGGGCAACCCGGTGTCGTGTGCAGCCGCCCTGGCCGCCATAAGCACATTGCGCGACGAGAATCTGGCGGCGTCGGCCCGCGCCATCGGTGAGACGATCGCCGATCGGCTTCACTCCGTGCAAGCCGCCCATCCCGGCATCGGCGATGTCCGTGGGCGGGGGGCGATGATGGCGATCGAACTGGTCCGTCCCGGGTCATTGGAGCCCGATCCGGACGCGGCCCGACGCATCGCCCAGACCTGCCACCGATCCGGTGTGGTCGTACTGACCTGTGGCAGCTTCGGAAATGTCATCCGCCTGTTGCCGCCGCTGATCATCGACGACGGGCTCCTGGCCGACGGGCTCGAGGTGCTGTCCGTGGCGGTGGACGAGGTCCTCACCGGAGCGGCCTGATCGCCTAGCGGCCCCGCTCGGATCGGAGATGTCGGTCAGTGGCGGGTCGGCGGCAGCACGGTCCGGACCGAGGCCAGGCCGGCCGCCAGCAGTCCGATCTCCTGATCGGCATCGTGGACCAGATCGCTGACCCGTTGACCGGTGGCGTCGCTGGCCGATGCCACCGCAGCCCGCTGGAGGTCGCCCGCCGCCCTGACCACGTCGACGGCCTGTCGGGCCACCGCCGGAGGGACCGGACCAGACGGATCGACGCGAAGCACCTGATCGATTCCGATCGCCGCCTCACGCAGGCGATGGCAGAGCGACGGGAGGGATGCCGTGGGCGCTCCCACCCCAGCCGCCGCCCGTACCGCCGCGTCGGCCTGGTCGACCGCCCGCCACATCTCCTTGCGCACCCTGCGGGCCGGCCACCGGCCCGCAGCCTCGCCCGAGAGCGGGGCTCGGGCCCGGAGGAACCCCGACGACGCCACTTCCCACAGGGATCCCGCCGCCACCACCGCTCCATGGGAGTGGAACGCCCGCCATTTGCGCCGTCCGTACCGCCACAGCAGGTATGCCCCGGTGCAGGTGACAGCGGTCATCAGCCCGATGAATATCAGCACGTCAACAATGATCGACGCCACGATCGAAGCGGTCACGCAGACCAGTGTAGATCGGGATCGATCGGCAACTACCTGCGGCGGCCACCGCCGCCCGGTCGGGATGGCGGCCACCGCCGGGCGGTCGCAACTCAGGCCGTAGGGGGCTCGAGCAACACCCCGTCCATCCGATCGAGGGCCTCGGCCGGCACCCCGGAGGAGAGCGCCCATAAGCGGGCTCCCCCGTATCGGGCCCGCAACCCGGCCAGAAATCGCCCCATCGTGGCCGCCTCGACGCCGAACCGCGACCCCGGGAGCGTGGCCATCCGCTCGGCGAAGGCCGGATCCGAGCGGTAGCGCTCCAGGATCAGCGGCATGCGCTCGGCGGTGATGACGTAGTCGGCCACGATCACCTCGTCGTCGACGCCGAGAATGTCCAGCACCAGGGCGGCCAACACGCCGGTTCGGTCCTTGCCGGCCGCGCAGTGGAAGACGGCGGGAAGGTTCGAGGACTCGGCCACCAGGGTGAGGGCGACGACGAGGGATCTCCTGCCGCTTTCCAGGTACCAGAGGTACCGCTCGCTCAACTCCTCACCGGGGGGAGCCGGGGCGGCCAGGGCCTCGCCGCCATCCTCTTGGATCACCGACAGGTGGTGGAACCCGATCGGGAGGTCACCGAGGGGCCCCCGCCCGGTCCGCTCGAGCTCCCGGGAGGTGCGGAGGTCGATGATCGTGGTCAGACCCAGCGAGGACGGCAATTCCACGTCGCTCCCGCTCAGCTGGTGGAGCGTGTCGCTGCGGAACAGCACGCCCCAACGGGTGGCCCGACCCTCCCGGCCCGGGTAGCCACCGAGGTCACGAAAGTTGAACGCCCCGGCCAGAGGCAGGAGGCGCGGGAGGCTGCTCATGCCCCGATCATGGCCGACCTCCGGCGAGGGCATGGGGACACCCACGCGAGGTCCTGATCGACGTGCCTCGGACCAGGGGTTCTCGGGCCCCGCTGCCGTCGAATCCGGTCGGGATCTCCGCCCAGTTACCTCTCGGACCTGTTCTTCGGCAAAACTAGGGGGGAGCGCCCGCTTCGGCCGAACGTCCCTGGACCCCATGTGGCACGGCCCCCCTTTGGTAATCGACAGCGAAGTATGAGGAGTCCCCCGTCATGAAGGCCCTTGCCTCCTGGTGTGTCCGTCACCGTGTGATCGTCCTGCTGCTGTGGTTGACAGCCCTCATCGGCATGTCCGTCATCTCCCAGTCGGTGGGCACCGCCTACTCCAACAGCTTCTCGTTGCCCAATACCGAGTCGACCAAGGCGCTCGACCTCCTCCAGGCGGCGGCACCGAGTGTGGCCGGCGACCGTGAACAGATCGTGTTCCACACCACGAACGGCGACAAGGTCACCGATCCCCAGGTGCAGTCGCCGGTGACGGCCATGCTCGACAAGGTGAAGCAGGTTCCCGGCGTCAGCACCGTAACCAGTCCCTACAGCCCGTACGGATCCGCCCAGATCAGCAAGGACGCCACCACCGCTTTCGCCACCGTCACCTTCGACAAGTTGGCCCAGTACGTCTCGACGCCGGTGGCCAAACAGCTGGTCTCGACGGCACAATCGGCGAGCGGGCCGAACCTCCAGGTGGCGGTGGCGGGCCAAGTGGCCGAAGCCGCCGACAAGCAGTCGTTCGGTGGCACGGGTCTCGGTGTCATCCTGGCCGGTGTCGTCCTCTTGTTGGTGTTCGGATCCGTCTTTGCCATGTTGTTGCCGCTGCTGTCGGCGTTGGCGTCGCTGGGCACCGCCATCGGGGTGATCGGACTGCTCAGCCATGTGCTCAAGATGCCCGTGTTCTCCACCGAACTGGTCCTGCTCATCGGGCTCGGCGTCGGGGTCGACTACGCCCTCTTCATCGTGACCCGGCACCGCCAGGGACTCATTGCCGGGAACGACCTCGAATCGTCGATCGTCAACGCCGTGAACACCTCGGGACGCGCCGTCCTGTTCGCCGGGATCATCGTCTGCATCGCCCTGCTCGGCATGTTCGCCCTTGGGGTGTCGTTCCTGTACGGACTGGCCATCGCCGCCGCCATCGGGGTGTCGTTCACCATGCTTGCCGCCCTCACGCTGCTCCCGGCGTTCCTCGGGTTCATCGGACCTCGAGTGCTCAGCCGACGCCAGAAGAAGGACCTGGCCGAAAACGGCCCCAAGGTCATCGGATCGGGCACCAGCGGCTTCTGGCCCCGGTGGGCGGCGTTCATCCAGAAGCGACCGATCGTTCCCGCTCTGGTCGCTTTCGTGATCATCGTCCTGGTGGCTCTGCCCTTCTTCTCGCTCCGACTGGGCTCGTCGGACCAGGGCAACGACCCGGTGGGGACCACCACCCGGGAGGCCTACGACCTGTTGGCCCAAGGGTTCGGGCCGGGCTTCAACGGTCCGCTGCTCCTGGTGACCCAGAACGCCGGCTCGGCCGACCTACCGGCGCTGGACAGCTTGGTGACGGCAGTGAAGGCGCAGCCCGGGGTGGCCACCGTGGTCCCCCCGGTCACTCTGCCGACCAAGGACGGCCAGACCGTGGCGTTGATCACCGCCTATCCGACCACGTCACCGGAGGCGTCGCAGACCACGGCCTTGATCGACCATCTCCGCCAGGTGACGATCCCGGCGACGGTGTCGGGCACCGGGGTCTCGGTCTACGTGGGTGGCAATACGGCCATCTTCGTGGACTTCGCCCGAGTGCTCTCGTCCAAGCTGCCCCTGTTCATCGGGCTGGTGGTGGTGCTGTCGTTCCTGTTGCTGGCCATGGTCTTCCGAAGCATCATCATTCCGCTGACGGCGGCGGCCATGAACCTGCTCTCCATCGGCGCCGCCTTCGGGGTGCTGGTGGCGGTATTCCAGTGGGGTTGGTTGGGATCGGTGTTCCAGGTGGGGGGACCCGGACCGGTCGAGTCATTCCTGCCGGTCATGCTGTTCGCCATCCTGTTCGGGCTGTCCATGGACTATGAGGTCTTCCTCATCACCCGCATCCAAGAGGAGTACATGAAGTGCGGTGACAATGCCACCGCGGTTCGCAAGGGTCTCGCCGCCACCGGCAAGACGATCACGGCCGCGGCCCTGATCATGATCCTGGTGTTCGGCTCGTTCATTCTCGGCGGGGAGCGGGTCATCAAGGAGTTCGGGCTCGGGCTGGCCGCCGGCATCCTCATGGACGCCCTCTTGATCCGCATGGCCATCGTCCCGGCCCTGATGTTCTTCATCGGGAAGACGAACTGGTGGTTCCCGGCGTGGCTCGACCGGGTGCTCCCCCGCCTTGCCGTCGACCCGGACATGCCTTCGGCCTCCGACCAGTCCGGCGAGCCGACCCCCCCGAGGGAACCTGAACCGGTCTCGGTATGAACCCGGTTCGCCTCCGTCCCCCCGGGGTTTAAGCTCGGACCCACTGGCTCCCGTCGGGAGCCGCCGATCGACAGCCGGGGGAATGCAGATGTCCGATTTCGTCATGACCATTGCCGGGGACACCGTGCCGGCAGTCGACTCGTTCGGAGTGGTCAATCCGGCCAACGGCGAGGTGTTCGCCCACGCTCCCGAATGCAGTCCCCAACAGCTCGACGCCGCCTTCGACGCCGCCTCCAAGGCCCAACGGGACTGGAAGTCGGACGAGGGCGCCCGCCGGGCCACCCTGCTGAAGATGGCCGACGTCTTGCTGGCCTCGTCCGGCGAGCTGGCCCCGGTACTCACCGCCGAGCAGGGCAAGCCGCTCGGCGACGCCAACATCGAGGTGTTCGCCGCCGCCATCTGGTGCCAGTACTTCGCCAACCTGGAGACGCCGCCCCAGGTGATCCAAGACGACGCCGAGGCCCTGGTCGAGGTGGTTCGCCGCCCGGTCGGCGTGGTGGCGGCCATCACCCCGTGGAACTTCCCGCTCACGTTGGCCTTCTGGAAGATCGCCCCGGCCCTGCTGGCCGGGAACACTCTGGTCCTGAAGCCCTCGCCGTTCACCCCCCTCACCACCCTCAAAACGGCCGAGATCCTGCGAGGCGTGGTGCCTCCCGGCGTGATCAACGTGGTCAGTGGCGGCGATGAACTCGGGGCCTGGATGACCAGCCACCCCGTGCCCCGCAAGGTGAGCTTCACCGGCTCGATCGAGACGGGGAAGAAGGTGGCCCTCTCGGCTGCCCCCGATCTCAAGCGTGTCACTCTCGAGCTGGGCGGCAACGATCCGGCCATCGTGCTCGAGGACGCCGACCCGGCCGTGGTGGCCAAGGCCATCTTCGCCGGAGCATTCAACAACAACGGACAGGTGTGCTCAGCCATCAAGCGCGTCTACGTACCCGAGTCGCTCTATGACGACGTGGTCGAGGGTCTGTCGGCCCAGGCTTCGTCGATCAAGGTCGGCAACGGCACCGAGGCCGACTCCAAGCTCGGTCCGATCAACAACGCCCCCCAGTTCGAACGGGTGAAGGAGCTGGTGGCTGACGCCTTGTCCCATGGGGCCACCGCCGCCACCGGCGGGGCCCCCATGGACGGCCCCGGGTACTTCTTCGAGCCGACCATCCTCACCGATCTGACCGACGGAACCCGCATCGTCGACGAGGAGCAGTTCGGCCCGGCCCTGCCTGTCGTGTCCTACCGTGACCTGGACGACGTGGTCGAGCGGGCCAACGCCACCCACTTCGGATTGTCCGGCTCGGTCTGGGGAACCGACACCGACCGGGCGGCCGAGATCGCCGGGCGGCTCGAATGCGGCACGGCCTGGGTAAACACCCACCTGGCCCTGGCCCCCCAACAGCCCTTCGGTGGTTTCAAGTGGAGCGGTGTCGGTGTGGAGAATGGCCCCTGGGGTCTCGCCGAGTTCACCGAGGTCCAGGTGGTCCACCGTTCGAAGAGCGCCGACGGGCTCAATCTCAACACCGGCGGGCTCGTCTCGTAGCCGCCGGCGCGGCTGCCCCCAGCAGGTGGAGCGGCGCCGGGCAGGCCGGTGGCAGATTGGGCCAAATCGCTGGTCAGGTATGTTTCCGGTCCCGTCGGTCGATCCGACCGGTGTCGGTGCCTAGGCGGGTCCCCGGCGCAGACCCCCTGAACCCGCCCACTGGGGCCAGGGCCAGGGCCGAGACTAGAGCCTGGGGCGAGGACCCGGCCCGGACTCCGGGTCCGCCGGGAACACCCGCCGCCGTGTACGGGGCTCATCGATGATTCGATAGTCTAACTATGTGGATCTCGAAGTAACACCGCGGGTGGTGCCCGCCACCGACGACCAACGTACCGTGGGACGGGCGGCGGCGTGGTTGGCCAAACAGGTGGAGATCGGGTTGGCTCCCGCCGACCTGTCCCTACCCCAGTACCGCGTCCTCGGGCTGCTGGACGAGAGCCCGGCGGTCTCCTCCGACCTGGCCGAGCGGCTGGCCGTGCGGCCACCGAGCGTTACCGCCATCGTCGACGGGTTGGTGGCCCGAGGTCTGGTGGAACGCCGAGACGTGGCCGCCGACCGGCGTCTGGTGGACCACGTCCTCACCGAGGCTGGCCACCGCACCCTGGCCCTGGCCGACTCGGCCGTCGCCACCCGGCTGGGCGATATCGCCGCCTGCCTCGAGGACGAAGGTGACAAGCAGAGGGCCTTCGACGGGCTGTTCGCCTGGCGACGAGCCTTCGGGGCCTACCGCCGGGCACGGAGCGCGGCCCGATGAGGGCTCCCCGACTCCGGCCGCGTCCATCGACGACGCCCGAGGTGGGCACCGAGTTCGTCCCTATCGACGAGGTGGCCCGCAACGATCCGCCCCGGGCCACCATCGATCCGGACAAGTCCCTCACCTGGCTCCGTCGGGTCCTGCCCATCATGGGCGCCCACAAGGGGATCTTCATCACCTCGCTGGTGGCCTCCTTCGTGGGGCTGGTGCTGCAGGTCCTGGTGCCCAACTTGATCAACCACGCCATCACCAACTCGATCCAGAGCCACTCCGTGCCGCTCGGCCACTATGTCTGGCTCATCGTCGGGATCGGGCTGGTGGGCGGCGTGGCCGGCTACATCTCCCGGCTGTTCCTCTTCGAGACGGCCTACGACATCGAGTACGACCTACGCAACATCATCTACGAGCACCTGACCAAGATGTCGTTCTCCTTCTACGACCGCGTGCAGTCCGGGCAGCTCATCTCGCGGGCCAACTCGGACATCCGGTCGGTCCAGATGTACATGACTTTCGCCCCGTCCATCCTGGTCCAGTGCTCCATCGCCATCGTCGCCTTCGGCTTCATGTTGTCCATCGACGTCCCGCTGGCCTTCGTGGCCATGGCCACCATGCCCTTCGTCTACCTGGCCGGCGTGAAGATGCGGAAGTCGATGTTCCCGGTGTCGTGGCTCATCCAGTCGCGACTGGCCGACGTGGCCACCATCGTCGACGAGAACGTCAACGGCGTTCGGGTGGTCAAGTCCTTTGCCGCCGAGCAGCAGCAGCTCCGCTCGCTGTCGGGGGCGGCCGACAGGCTGCGGTGGAGCTACATCAAAGACGCCGACCTCCGGGCCCGCTTCTCCCCCCTCGTCCAGAACCTGCCCCAAGTGGGCCTGGCCCTGGTCCTGCTGTTCGGCGGTTACATGGTCATCCATGGCGGGCTGAGCATCGGGGACATCTTCGCCTTCAACGCCTACCTCCTCATGCTCCAGGCCCCGTTCATGATGCTGGGCATGCTGATCATGATGGGCCAGCGGGCTGCGGCCTCGGCCGACCGCATCTACGAGATCATCGACGAGCAACCCACCGTCACCGATTCGCCCGACGCCGTCGATCTTGTCGACTGCAAAGGGGACGTGCGGTTCAATCACGTCGACTTCGCCTACGCCGTCGACGCCGACCAGCTGGTGCTGGCCGACTTCGACCTGCACATCACCCCAGGCGAGACGGTGGCGCTGGTCGGCCGGACCGGGGCCGGCAAGTCGACCGTGGCCCGGCTCTTGACCCGCTTCTATGACGTCAAGCACGGCTCGGTGCAGATCGACGGCCACGACGTCCGCGACATCACCCTGGACAGTCTCCGGGCCAATGTGGGGGTGGTCCTCGACGAGCCCTTCCTCTTCTCGGTGTCAGTCCGGGACAACATCGCCTACGGCAGACCGTCCGCCGACATCGAGGAGATCGTGGCCGCAGCCAAGGCCGCCGGCGCCCACGAGTTCATCTCCCACCTGGCCGACGGCTACGACACAGTGGTGGGCGAGCGGGGGTACACATTGTCCGGCGGGCAACGGCAACGGATCGCCATCGCCCGGACCCTGCTGGTCAACCCACCCATCATGGTGCTCGACGACGCCACCAGCGCCATCGACGTCCAGGTCGAGCAGCGGATCCACGCCGGGCTGCGGGTCCAGATGGAGGGCCGCACCACGCTGATCATCGCCCACCGCCTGTCCACCATCTCGCTGGCCGACCGGGTGATCCTGTTGGACCAGCACAAGATCGTGGCCGACGGAACCCACGCCGAGCTGCTCGACAGCACCCCGCTCTACGCCGAGGTGCTGGCTCAGGCCGGTGAGTTCGAACAGGAGGCCGACGCCGACGAGGCCGAGCAGGAGGCGGGGTCGGGCACCGACGGGGCGTCGGCAGAGCCCGACGGCCAGCAGCTGCGGGACCTGCTCGACTCAGTCCGGGGCGGAGGCCGGTCATGATGTTCGGTGGCGGCGGTGGAGGGGGCTTCGGCGGCCCCGGAGGAGCGCAAGCCTCGGCCGCCTCCGGCCTGCCGTTCGCCGGCATCCCCCACGAGCTCCAGGACGGGGTGGACAAACTACTGGCCACCGAGCCCGAGTACGCCGATCCCGACATCGTCTTCAGCCAGAACAGCTCCGAGCGCGATCTCAAGCGCCTGAGCCTGCGGCGGCTGTTGACCAAGTACCCCGGCATGCTGGCCCTGGCCGGGATCCTGGTGGTGGTGGTGGCGGTGGCCTCCCAGGTGGGGCCGACACTGACCGAGTACGCCATCAACCACGGGATGGAAAAAGGCCACTTCAACTTCGCGGTGGTGGTGGGAGCGGCCATCGCCTATCTGGTCTTCGTTGTCATCACCGCCTTGGCCCAGCGCTTCCAGGTCCAGGTCACCGGCCGCCTTGCCGCCTGGGTGATGAACGACCTCAGGGTGAAGGTCTTCGCCCATCTGCAGCGCCTCTCGCTCGGCTTCTTCACCGAAGAGAAGGCCGGCGTGGTCATGAGCCGGATGACCAGCGACATCGAGAACCTCCAGCAGCTGCTGCAGGACGGCCTGTCCCAGCTGGCCATCCAGGGACTGACCATGGTGGTCATCACCGCCATCCTGTTCGCCACCAACGTTCGGCTGGCGTCTATCACCGTCGTGCTCATCCTGCCGGCCCTGTTCGGAGCCTCGGTGTGGTTCAAGCGGGCCTCCGAGCGCGGCTACGACCGGGTGCGGGACGGCATCGCCAACGTGCTGGCCGACCTGTCGGAGAGCTTGCACGGCGTGCGCATCGTGACGGCCCACAACCGGCAGCGGCACAACGTGATCCACCATCGCAACGTGGTCGGCGACTACCGGGACGCCAACAACTACACGGCCCGGGTCAACGCCATCTACGGCCCCGGGACCCAGCTGCTCGGCGTCCTGGGCCAGGCCGTGCTGCTGGCCATCGGTGGCTCGATGGTGGTCGACCACACCCTGTCCCTCGGCGGCCTGGTGGCCTTCTTCCTCTACCTCAATCGGCTGTTCCAGCCCATCCAGCTGCTGGTCCAGCAGTACAACACCTACCAGCAGGGTCAGGCTTCGGTGAACAAGTTGCGTGACCTGGTGGACACCGAGCCCGAGGTCCGCGAGCGGCGCCGACGCGGTGGAGCTTCCCCCTATCGAAGGCGAGATCGTCTTCGACCACCTCTCCTTCGGCTACCTGCCTGATCGACTGGTCATCGAGGACGTCGACCTCCGGGTATCCCCGGGCGAGACGGTGGCCTTTGTGGGGCCGACCGGCGCCGGCAAGTCGACCCTGGCCAAGTTGGTGACCCGGTTCTACGACCCCTCGGTCGGACGGGTCCTCATCGATGGGTATGACCTGCGAGACGTGACCATGCACTCCCTGCGCAGCCAGCTCGGGGTGGTCCCCCAGGAACCGTTCCTCTTCGCCGGCACCATCGGGGACAACATCGCCTTCGCCCGCCCCGACGCCAGTGACGAGGAGATCCACGAGGCGGTCGACAAGGTCGGCCTCACCGACGTGGTGGACCGGATGCCGAACGGCCTCGACACCGTGGTCCATGAGCGGGGCCAGACCCTGTCGTCCGGGGAACGCCAACTACTGGCCCTGGCCCGGGCGTTCCTCGCCCATCCGCGGGTGCTGGTGCTGGACGAGGCCACGTCCAACCTGGACCTGCAGTCAGAGACCAAGATCGAGAACGCCCTCGACGTCCTGCTCGAGAACCGCACCGCCATCCTCATCGCCCACCGGCTGTCGACGGCCATGCGGGCCGACCGCATCGTGGTCGTCGACCTCGGCCGTATCATCGAGGTCGGCACCCACGACGAACTGGTTGCGGCCGGGGGTCGCTACGCCGAGATGTACGCCACCTGGGTGCGCCAATCCGAGTTGGACGAGCACGCGCCGGTCGAGGCCGGGGCCTGAACCGGTAGTCCGGTGTGATGCTGGGAGCCCGTTGATGGAGATCGGCGTGGTCCTGCCCCAGACCGAGATCGGTCCCGACGTGGGCGGGGTGCGGGCCTACGGACAGGGAGTGGAGACGCTGGGGTTCCGGCACTTGATCGCCTACGACCACGTGGTCGGGGCGGATCCCGACGTGCACCAGGGCTGGAACGGGCCCTACGACGTCGACACCCAGTTCCACGAGCCCTTCGTGCTGTTCGGCTACCTGTCCGCCTGCACGGCGCTGGAGCTGGTGACCGGGATCACCATCCTCCCCCAGCGCCCGACCGCCCTGGTGGCCAAGCAGGCGGCCGAGATCGACCTGTTGTCGGAAGGCAGGTTCCGTCTGGGGGTGGGGATCGGGTGGAACGCGGTCGAGTACGAAGCTCTCGGGCAGGACTTCTCCCGGCGGGGTCGCCGGATCGAGGAGCAGGTGGGGCTGCTACGGCAGCTGTGGACCACCCGGTCGGTGACCATGGCCGGTCAGTTCGATCACGTGACCGGAGCGGGGATCGCCCCGCTGCCGGTCCAGCGCCCGATCCCCATCTGGTTCGGCGGGTCGTCACCGAAGGCCTACCAGCGCATGGGGCGGCTGGCTGACGGCTGGTTCCCCATGGTGCAGCCGGGACCCGACCTCGACGCGGCCCGTCAAGTGGTGGAGACCGCAGCCCGGGACGCCGGCCGTGATCCCAACACCATCGGGATGGAGGGCCGGATCGACTGGCGGGGAGATCCAGAGGACCTGGCCGGACGGGCCGCAGCCTGGAGGGACGAGGGCGCCACCCATCTGTCGATAAACACCATGAGAGCGGGCCTGGCCACCGTCGACGACCACCTGGCCGCCCTGGCCCGGGTCTCAGAGGCGCTCTCTCTCCGGTAAGTACGACCGGAGCCTGAGGCGCTCCCGGCCGTCCGCCGGCAAACGTTGCATGACCGGCAGCTGAACGGTCAGGGTGGAGCGTGTCGTACCGGTAACACCTGGGTAATCTTTGCGTGTCATGGCCACCCCCCGACCCGGCACCACCGTCATCGACCGAAAGGTCATCCAGCTGTTCGCACTGGTGTCCGAGGCCCTGGCCCGGGCCACCCACGCGCTGTTGGGGGACGAGGCACTGCTCGGACAGACGGTCATCGACGGCGACCAGGAGGTGGATGACCTGAGCGCCGAGGTCGAGCTGCTGATCTGGGACGAGCTGCAGACCCGTTCCGTCACTGGCAATGAACTCCGCTACCTGGTGGCCATGCTCCTGATCATCCCCGAGCTCGAACGCAGCGCCGATCTGGCCGAGCACATCGCCCAGAGGTCGGTCGACCATCTAGGCACCCGGATGAGTGCTCGGAGCCGGGGCATCGTCCAGCTCATGACCGAGGTGGCCAACAAGATGTGGCAAGAGGCGGCCGACGCCTTCGGCGAACGAACCAAGGTGAGCAACCGGCTGGTCACGGCCGACGAGGAGATGGACATCCTCCACGAGAAGCTGACCCTCGAGGTGGCCGATGAGAAGATGGCGGCCGCCGTGGCCGCCCAGGTCACCCTGCTGGCCCGGTTCTACGAGCGTCTGGGCGACCATGCCGTGAACCTCGCCCGTCGCATAGAGCTTCTGGTCGATCTCGACGGGTGACCGGCGCCGGGTCGGGTGCCTGCCCTTTTCCGGAGCGCAGGTCGTGACTGAGCCGAAGTTCGAGTGGACCAGTGAACATCGTCGCAGTTGCGTTTCCGAAATCGTCCCGACGTCGCCGGGCCCGTTCAGCCGTCGACGACGAACGATCCCAACATGCCTTTCTGGGCTTGACCCGGAACCGCACACAGATACTGGTACTCCCCGGATCGAGATGCACGGAACGTGACGGTGGCGGCGTGCATGCCCGTCGATGTCGGATCGCCGAGAAACCACACCGCCGACCCGCTGAAAGCCGGTGGCGAGGTCATCATGGGCATCCGCCTGGAGGCCGATCCGATGTCGGTTACCACCAGCCCGTGGGCAGTGTCGGGGTCGGCATTCACCACTTCGATGCTGACCCGGGCACCTCGTTGCACCTGGACGGTGGGGTTCACCATGCCAGCAACACGAAAGGCATCGTCTGGTCCACCCAGGGGGCCGGCCAGAACGACCAGGCTGGCCGAGTCCCCGGAGAAGGCGATGCGCCTGGTGCCAGCGTCGACAACTGCGCCGGCCGGGATGGTGTTGCCCAACCGAGTGGCCTCGGTGGAGCTCATGCGCATTCCGGGAGCATCGGTAAAAAGCCGACCCATGACTTCCCCCGGATCACGGTCCGATCCCATCATCTCATCCGGCAGCGACCCACCATCCATCCAGCCCGGAGCCTTGGTGCTCCCCATCATCCACGCATAGCCCGGAACGTGGGCCGTCGAACCACCGGAACCACCCATCATGGAACCGCTCCCGAATCGCCCCATCGTCGACGCATAGTACGAGTAGCTCGGTCCGGGTGTCGTCCGGGAGGTTCCCGTTCCGTTCCTGGAGTTGTGGCCCCCGGCGACGGCCAGACCGATTCCGAGGCCCCCACCCACCAGCACGACAGCACCGATGACACCGACCAGACCGCTCCGATTCATGTGTACTTCGTTCGTCCAGTCGATCCCGGCGACACGTGATACCGACTTCAGCCCACACCGACGGGGTGCTTGGGCTCTGGGCCATCAGTGGTTGCCGGCGCCACTTCGACGCCGGTTGGAGCCAACCCGGAAACAGGCGCCGTCGCAACGGTCGTCATGTTGATGGCGGCAGGCATTGCCTGTCCGTCAGGGCCCGGACGGCGCATCTCTGCGACCTTCCACCACCACGAAATCCTCTTCTCCAAGTGGAAGTCGATGCTCAACCGACTGGCTCCCGCGTAGTAGCAGAGGGTGAGCAGACCCATCGACACAACGGCGTAGATGATGGCCGTCCCGATGTCTGACGAGCCCTGCATGTAGGGACCTCCGAAACCCTCGGCCACCGCCCAGATCACGATCCCGAACACCGCCGACATGATGTAGGTGAGCTTTCTGGCGAACCCGAAAATGATGGCCAGCGCCACCAGGGTTTCCAAGACGGCAACCAAATAGGCGAAGAACGTCGGCCTCGGCGTCTGCAGCTTGACCCAGAAGTCGAACCACCATTTGAGCCACCCGGGTTGCCCTTGCCCAGCACCGGACACCGCGCTCACGTACGTGGAACGGAAGCCGGGTAGCCATTTGAGGACGGCGTCGATCAACCAGATCAGACCAAAACCGATGCGAAGGGCGTCCTGTGGCCAGGATCGCAATTGTGGTTGCCGTGGGTTTAGTGCGGTAGTCGACATCGAGATTCCCTTTCGCCGGGGTCCAGAGGAGTTCTCCTCCACAAGGTCAGTGTGATCTCCTCATTCGTCGGGAAATAGGGCCATAGGTCACCGAAACGGGGTGGAGCCACCTCGAGAGCAAACCTTCGCCTAGGCGCGCCTGTGAGAAGAGCAAGCACGTATTGCCCACTCGAGCGCCGTGAAAAGGTGTCGCCACTGCAAGAGATGGATCGTCATTCAGGGCCCTGCAGGCGCCCCAATGGCCGACTCCCCGAGATCGCCCACCGGTGCCGGTCGGTGACGCCTTTATCGCCCACTTCGCCTGGTCCGGCGCCGGGCCCGGTCGTCACTCTTCGGATGCCACCACCGACCGCCGGAGACGACCGGCGGCCGGTGCCCCGAGCCAGCGCCGGAGCGTCACGTCGGCCCCGCAGGCCACAGCCGGTCACGGAGCCCCGAGGCTCGGGCCACCGGCCGGCCGACGGCCTCGCGAATGGTGGCTTCGCTCCCGATCACGGTCAGCCGCTCCTGGGCCCGGGTCACCGCGGTGTAGAGCAGCTCACGGGTGAGGATGGGCGAGCCGGGTGCCGGCAATGACACCACGGCGTGGGAGAACTCCGATCCCTGGCTCTTGTGGATGGTCATGGCCCACCAGGCCTCCCACTGGGCCAGGCGGGCCGGAGCCAGCCAGTCGTACCCCGCCGCCAGTGGCCAGGGCGACCCTCAGCCTCCCTTGGGCCGACACCACCACCCCCACGTCACCGTTGAAGACCCGGTTGACCGGGTCGTTCCCTGTCACGATGATCGGGGTGCCGAGGCGCCACCGACCGAGGCGTTGTGACCGGGGAACCGCCTCGATCACCGCCGCCTCGATCCGGTTGCTCCACTCGTACATCCCTGACGGCGTGCGCCGCAGCGCCGTGAGCACTTTGATGCGGGTGGCGGCATCGAGCGCCGCCTCCGCATCACCGGCCACGGCCGCCTCCGCCACCTCGACGGCCGCCGACACAACTGCACCGCGCACCTCGTCCATGCCTTTTCCGGTGTCGTCGGCCACCCATTGGACGCGGTCGCTGCCTTCGACCAGAAGTCCCACAACCAGGTCGGGGTCGCCGGCCCGCACCGCATCGGCCACCGCGGCGATGGCCGAATCGTCGGCGAAACGCCGTCTCCTCCGTAGCTCGGTCACCCGGCCCGCCAACGGTGCACCGTTCCTCCCGCCTCCGGTCCAACCGGTTGGTCCGACCACATCGCCCATGACCGTGCCGGCCTCGATGCTGGTCAACTGGAACGGGTCGCCGACCAGCACCAAGCGGGCATCGGGTCGGATGGCGTCGAGAAGTTTGGCCATCAACGGCAGCGAGACCATGGAGGTCTCGTCGACGATGACCAGGTCGTGTGGGAGCGGGTGCGACCGGTCATGGCGGAAGTGGGTCCTGTCGCTCCGACCGAGCAGCCGGTGGACGGTGGTGGGCTCGGTGACGGCCAGGGCCCGGGCCAGATCCACGTCCATTGCCTGGCGGCCGGGCGGCGCCGCCAGTCGGGCCTGCACGGCCTCACCCATTCGGGCCGCAGCTTTGCCGGTTGGCGCGGTCAGGGCCACCAGGAGGTCACGGCCCTGGGCCTGGGCCAAGAGGTGGGCGGCGATGAGGATGCGCACGACCACATGGGTCTTGCCGGTTCCGGGACCGCCGGAGATGATGGAGACGCCCCGGGTCAGAGCCCGCCGGGCGGCCTCCCGTTGCAGGTCCGGTCCTTCGGCGTCGACGTCGGACCCGAAGAGCTCGTCGAGCGTCAGCTCCACCTCCCGGTCGGACCCGGACCCGGCCGATCCGTCCGGGGCATGCTCATCGGCGAGCGCCCGGCGGGCCAGATCGTCGGCCACGAGCAGTTCGTAGTACCAGTAGCGCTGCAGGTACACCCGTCGGCCGTCCCAGACCAGAGGTCGCAGCGGGGCGTCGGAGGCCCGGTCGGGGCCGGCCACGATGGACGATCCCTCCAGCTCGTCCGACCAAGCGCCGAGATCGGGCCAGGGCAGGTCCGAGTCCGCCAGGGCGGTGTCATCGTCATCGACCACCTGGTCTCGGACCCGCTCCAGCTCGACACAGACATGACCGAATCGGGGGGCCCGGGCCGCCATGGCCAGGGCCAGCAGCGCGTGAGGGGTGGCCCGGGGCTCGAGCCGTGCCACCGCCTCCACCAACTGCTGTTCGAAGGGCCCGAGCACCCCGGCCTCGGCAAAGGGCACCAGGTCGGCAGCAGCGCCGGTCCTTCCCGCGGTGCCGGGTGCCGGCCGGATGGTGCTACTCATGCCCCGACCGTTACCCGTCCGTCGAGGAGGTCGCTGAGTCCGACCACCATTTCGGGCGCCATCGACCAGTTGAAGACACCGTGGGGGCTTCCGTCGGTGGTGGCCACCGTGGGCCCGGTCATACCCCGGACGAACAGGTAGGAGGCTCCGCCGAGGTGTAGCTCGGGCCGGTACCCGGGCTGGCGCCACCGGAGGTAACGGTGGACCGCGACCGCGTAGAGCAGCGCCTGGAGGGGATAGTGGTGCTCGATCATCGCTGCGGCCAGCTTGTCGGGCCCGTAGTCGTCGGCCCGCGGAGCGCTGCCCCGGTGGGTCAGCTGATTGGTCTTGTAGTCGGCGACGACGAAGCGCGTCCCACCGGCACCGTCCCGGACCCGGGCCACGAGGTCGATCGACCCCGTCAGGTAGCCGCTCAGCTCGATGTCGATGGACCCGGCGGCCAGCGCCGCGGCCCAGGACGCCAGTGGGTCGGGGGATTCGAGGTAGGAGGCGACCAGAACACCGATGTCCTCGACGCGGAGCGGCGGACCACCCTGCCCCAATCGCATGTCGAACGAAACCTCGTTGAGCCGGTCCTCCTCCGCCAGGTCGGCCAAGCGGCGCCCGGCGAAGGGGCCGCCGAGCGGCGTCTCGATGGCCAAGCGGAGTCCCGCCACCACCAGCAAGGAGCCATCCTCCACCGGGACCGCTCCCGGGCCAACTGGGGTCAAGTCCATCCCGCTCCACAAAAGCTGTGCGTCGAGGGCGGCGCCGAGTTCCCCGTCGAGGGTGTCGGAGGCGAAGTCGACCTTCTCCAGGACGGCGTGGACCAGCGTGCCGAAGGCGGCGCCGGCCGGGAGGTGGGCGAGCGGCCCGACCGGAGCGGCAGCCGGTGGGGCGGCTTCGCCGGGCTCGATCGAGCCGGCATCGGCGGTGACGGCGGGAGCGATGCCCGGACCGGTCTCCTCCCCGCCGTGGTCCTCGTCGTTCGCCCCGCCGTCGGCCAGTGACTGGTCGTAGGGGTCGAACCCGCCCGACGTCGCCTGATCGGTCATCGAGGAGAACGACCACCGGTGCACCGAACGGTCGAGCACGGTGTCGAATCGGGCCAGCCGGAGCCGGGCCGGCTTGGTCGGGACGTCGGGGTCGACCCAGCCGACGGCGGAGGGGTGACGGTCATCGACCGACACCACCTCGATGATGCCGGGAGCCCGCTCCACGAGCGGCATCAACGCCTCGACGATGTCCCCGTCGGCCGGCACCGGCACCGTGGGCTCGGCGAAACCGGCCGGATCGATCGATGCGCCCGAGCGGGCGAAGAGGACGTGGGCCAGAGCCGTTTTGCCACTCGAAGGTGCGTTGGCCCACCACACCGCGGTCTGGTGCTTGGCCCGGGTGAGGGCCACATACAGCAGTCGGAGCCGCTCGCCGGCGAGTTCATCGGCGGCGAGCATCTTCCTGTGGGCGGCGTGATCCTTGTCGGGCCACGGCTCACCCGTGGTGAGGTCGAACGTCCGCACTCCCGTTTCGGGATCCGTGTAGATGAGTGGGTCCGGCTTGCTGTTGAACCTCCACAGCGTGGGAACGCAGACCACGGGGAACTCGAGACCCTTGGCCTTCCAGATCGTCATGATCTGCACGGCCTCGGCTTCGGACTCGATCCGCCGGGCGGCAACGTCCACCTCGACCTCGGGGTCGTCGTCGTGCTCAGGGGCGGCGTCGAGGACCGCCAGCAGGGCGGCAACACTGGCTACGCCGCGCGGGACGGCGCCGTGCAGGAGCTCGGCCAGGTGATCGAGGTCGGTCAAATCGCGGTCGCCGTCGGGGGCGCCGAGCACCCGAGCCACCACTCCGGTGTCGGCCCACACCCGGGCCAGCACCTCAGCCACCGGATGGCCCGTGAACAGTGCGGCCCAGTCGGCCAGTTGTTCCTGTAGGGGGACAAGCTCGTCATCCGAGGCGACGGCGACGCGGGCGGCGTTCCACCCTGCGAACCACGACAGGGCATAGGTGCGCACGATCCGCGCATCAGACGGCCGCTCCATGGCGTGGAGGAGGTAGCGCAACTGGAGTGCGGACGACGATTCGAGCACATTGCCGGCGGCGGCCACCACTGCCGGGATGCCTTCCCGCCGGAAGGCAGCTTGCATATCCTCGCACTCTGACCCGGTTCGAACCAGGACGGCGATGTCCGAAGGCCGAACAGGACGCGGATCGGTTTCCTCCTTGGTCGGTGGCAGCTCGGCGGACCCGAGGAGCTCGCGCACGTAGGCGGCCACTTCGCGGCCAACGGCATAGCCGGCCGAGGCGACCACCACGGTGGTGTTCTTGTTCCGGTCGATGGCCGGCGCGGTGGCCAGACGGAGCATCAGGGCCGGGAGGTCGCGGCTCTGGCCCTCGCCACCCTGGCGGTCGCCGAGCCGACGGTCGCGGTTGGCGAGGGCGGGACCGACCGGGACGAATCCGATGCTGTCGTCACCGAAGGTCACCCCGTCGAACAAGGCTGCCAGTGCCTCCAGCATGGCGCCGTCGGAACGCCAGTTGGTCGCCAGCGAATAGCGATCGGTCCCGACTCGGCCCACCGCCTCGAGATAGGCGCCGATGTCCGCCCCCCGGAACCGGTAGATGGCCTGTTTCGGGTCACCGACCAGCACCAGCGATGTGCCGCTGCCGGCGCCGAACAACGTCGAGAAGATGTCCCATTGCACCCGATCGGTGTCCTGGAACTCGTCGATGAGCACGACCTTGAACCGGTTGCGCAGGGTCTCGATCACTCCGGCGGCTCCGGGCCCCCGGAGAACATCGCGCAGCTGAACCAGCACGTCGTCGAAGCTCACCGTCCCCCGTGACCTTCGACGGCGGTCCAACATGGCCAGTGCCCTCCGTACGAGTTCGGTCATCAGCACCTGCCCGGGATCGGCACCACGACTTGCATCGTTCGGTTCCAGGATCAGGTCGGACTGGCCAGCAGCGACCCTCACCGCGGAGCGCAGATGCTCGAATGTGGGAAGGCCCCGCTCTCCGACGCCGTCTACCGACGCCGCCGCCAGGATGTCGCCGCACACCTCGTCGACCATTTCGTCGACGTCATCCACCAGATGGCAATCGGGATCGATGCCGGCCGTGGTCCCCAGCGTCTGGCGCACCTGGGTGGCGAAGCCGTGGATGGTGGTGATGGTGGCGGCATCGAACTCGGTGATGGCCCGCTGCAGTTGGTCCCACCGTTTGGCGGCGTCTCCGGCGGACAGACAGTGGAGGAGGACGTCGTCCTCGGCTGGGGGCCGGCCGGTCCCATCGAGAAACGCTGCGGCCTCGATCATGCGGTCACGCACCCGCGCCCGCAACTCGCTGGTGGCGGCACGAGTGAACGTGACGATCAGCAGTTCCGAGGCCGAGACGCCCCCTTCGGCGAGGTACCGGGTGGCCAGGCCGGCCAACGTGTAGGTCTTGCCGGTCCCCGCACTTGCCTCAATGGAGGTGACGCCGCTCGGAAGTCGGCCGGCCAGGTCGAAGGGACGTCGGGACGTTCCGGTCACCGCTGCACCCCCTCGCCCGCGGGGATGGCACCGGTGACCCCCGGCGGGTCCGGCGGGGCCAACAGTTCCACCGACCGGTCAACGGTGTCCCAGAGGTAATCAGCAAATCGTGCCATCCGTCCCCCGGTGCCCGGGGGGTCGCCGGTTCGGGACGGCAGTGCCACGATGGCCCGGTAGTCGAAGCCCGGGAATGCCAGTCGTATGGCCGGGTCGTCGCCGTCTCCTCCGCCGGAGTAGGACATCCAGTGGTGCGGCTTGGCAGTCGACCGGTGCTGTTCGCGGGAGAGGACGGGAAAGAGAGGGATTGGCTCCCGCATCCCCCGCCGATAGCAGTCGACGGCGACCTCCAGCCCGGCGGTGGGTCCGAGGCCATCGGCCGCACTGGATGCCGCAGGTACCAGGGCGACCGACTCGACCACCACGTTCGGATTGGACGACCTCCCGACCACGACCGACCGCCACGGAGTGGCGGGGTCCGAGGCCGACAGGACCATCAGGTCCAACCAGGCCGCTAGATGATGGATGGCCCGGACCTTGCTGTACTGGACGCGGGCCGGTCCGGGCGTGGCCGGGTCGAGTCGTAACGGAACGGTGCCGACAACGCGAGTGCGGTCGGCCAACTCGACGTCCACCTCGTAGGGCTCGGACGGGCCGGGGCGCACGCCGCGGATGATCGACTCGGAGGCGATGGCGCTCACCACCGCGGCCAGCCCGTCGACCAGTTCGTCCTCGAGCACCCCGGGAGGCAGCGTGCCCCGGGCACGCTCGAATTCGACCCATGCACGGATGTCCATCCCGGCGAGCCGGGCCGTGAGCATGCGATCCCCCACCTTCCATTTCTCGAGAGCGTCGAGGGACACGGGCAGGACGGTCGAGAGACGCTCCTCACGACGGGGCAGGCGGGCTTCGAGTGCCTGGGCGACGAATGCGGCCACCGGATTCTTGAGGAAGGAGTGGAGGTCGGAGAGATCGATGACCTCGCGGTGACCCGAGGGGAGCGGATCCACGAGGAAGGGGCGGGCCCCGGCAGATCGGCTGCGCCGGGCCCGGGCCCCCTCGAGGTCGGACGGGTCGAAGCCCCACGGTCCGACCTCCCCGAGGGCACCGTCGACGAAGCACTTCTCGTCGAACGGATGGCGGGGGTGTCGCACCTCGAGGTCCTCGGCCAGAGCCGGGCGCTGCTCGGCTTCGTCCAGCGATAGTACGGCCTCGAAGAGCTCGGCGGCCACCAGGGAACGCGGTATCTCCTGGTTGGTTCTTACATCCCTGCCGTCGCGCACAACCACCAGATGGTCTCCGGCGGCGAGCACGGCCTCGAGGAGCGCCTGGCGCGCCTCGGCCCTCGGATCACGGTCCCCGGGACGGGAAGCCGCGGCGATGAGATCGTCGGCCGCCGGCGCCGGCGAGCCGAACGAAGCCTGGTCCATCCCGAGGATGCAGACGACCCGGAACGGCACCCACCGCAACGGGGTCATCGAGGTGACGGTGACGCCACCACGGAAGAAGTCAGGACGGCCAACCTTGCCCTTTAGCTGCTCGTCGAAGAGCCGCCTGATGTCGCCGAAGGTGAGGGGCACCGGCGAGGTGGCCCCCTGCCGGGTTGCGGCGTCGAGCACTTCGGCGAGGATCCGGTGGAGGCCCTCCATCTGCCAGGCGGCGTCGGGCGGGGCGGCCAACACGTCGGCGGTCGCCTGGCGCACCAGGGCGATCCAGCCCTCGACGGGCAACGTGTCTCGGGTTCGCTCGGCCAGGTCGGCCAAGCGGCGCATGGCTTCGGCCAGACTGCCCAGCACCTCGACGTCGCCGCCCTCCACCCCGAGGGGGGCGATGCCGCCCACCGCCAGGTGCCGGTCGTCGTCGTGGACGGTGGCTCCGAGCACCAGCCGGTCGAGTGCGGCCTGCCAGGTGTTGGACACGATTACCTCGGGTATCCCGAACCCGGCGCGCTGGCGGGGGTCGAATCCCCACCGGACCTCGGTGCCGGCCACCCATTCGGCAATGGTGGACAGGCCGTCGTCGTCGAACCGGAAGCGCTGACGCACCGGTGCCAGGGCCAGAAAGTCGAGTACCGCCGGCACTTCGAACCGACCGGCCACCAGCTCCAAGAGCGCGGCCGTGGCTCCGAGCAAGGGATTCGTGGTCCTGATGGACTGGTCGGCGATGCGAAAGCGCAGGGCCGGGCCCTGGCCGGTCGGCGAGCCCCCGTCGACGTTGCCGTCGGACGATCGGCGAAAGACCGCTTCGACGAGGGGGGCGAACCGGTCGAGGTCCGGGCACAGGACGAGGATGTCCTCCTCGGAGAGGCCGCGGCCCGGCTGGGAGAGCAGATGGAGCAGTGCGTCACGCAGGGCCTGGACCTGACGTAGCGGGCCGTAGCAGGCGTGAAACCGGATCGACTTGTCGGCACGATCGACCGGCATCGGTGTGGATTCCGAATCGGTACGGATGTCATGTTGCAGTCGCCCGAGAAGCGTGGTGGCCGACGGGTGGGAATGGTCCGTTTCGACCCGCTCGACCGGAGGGAGGCCCGTCGCCTCGGCTTCGGCCAACAACAGGGCGGCTTCCCGTGGGAGTCGCCCCCACGACCTCAGCAGCGGATGGTTGACGGGGTCGTTGGGCCCGGGCCGGGGCCGACCGGAGCTCACATGGCTGGGCTGCAGGAGGAACAGGTGTACCTCGTGCTGAGTGGCCACTGCGTCGGCCAGATCGAGAAACCCCTCGCCGGGAAGAAGCGTGAATCCGAACAGGAGGAGACGTGGGGGCAGGCCCAGGGTCAGATCGCCTCGGCGAAGCCTCTCGAGCAGCGCGGGCAGGCGTTCGGGTGGGCTGGCCTCACCGATCTGGTCTCGGACCAGCCGCCACAGCCTGAACTGCCAGGCCGCCCCGTCGTTGAGCTCGAGGCCACGACCATCTCGAGGGTCGCCGGAGGCCCACGAGCGGATCATGTCCGGGCGATGGAGGTGGTAGCGGTCGAAGAGGTCCGCAATGCGGCGGGCCACGGCGTACCGCGATGCGCCTGGTGGCGGGGAAACGAAGGCGGCCAGGTCAGGGTGGTCTGCGATCCGGTCGGCGACGGCCAGCACCGACCACACCAACCGGTCGATCGACCACGGATCCTCACGGGGATCGGCACGCTCCGCGTTCAAGATGCTGCTCCGCAGAGTGCCCGGATAGGCCCGGATGAAATTGGCCGTGATCCCGTCACCGGCGCCGCGAGCCGAAGCACCGAGGTAGCGGGCGAGCTCGAGGGTCAGCCACCGGCGCATACCGTCCGAGGGAACCGCCAGCCACTCGGGTGTCATGGGATCAGGAGGGAGCTCGGAGAGCACCTCGGCCAGGCGCCCGGCGAGTGGCGGGGCGGAGTCGGCCGAGTGCAGATGCATCATCGCCAAGGACCCTACTCAGGAGGTGTGACGTCGTGACCGCCGACTCGGCTCCCACCAGAGGGACGACCCGGGCCGGCTCTTCGGCCGAGGCGGTGGCTGGCTGCGGCTAAGGCGCAGGTCCGCGGCCCTGGCTCTCGGACCGGTTTTGGCGTTTCTCCTACTTCCCAGAAACGTGATCCGGCCACGAGCCGATCAAGGTGGTCCTCCGCCTGTCGAACACATCCTTCAGCCCGTCGACCTCATGACGACGGGTGTTCAGATCTCGGGCGGCGTACTCAGCTGTCACAGCAGACGCCAACAGGTCATTGATCATGACGTCGACGGTCGGATCCATGACCGAGGCCAGTCGCTCCTCATCGAGAAGCAGCCGGTCGACCTGGAGTAACGAATCCGCATGGGCACACAACTCGGTCACGAGCAGTTCCAGCCCCGATTCTGCACTGTCCAACGCGCCGGCCACTTCTGCTGAAGCGCTCGGTGAGTCGTCGGTGTCCGAGTAAGCCTCGGTCGAAGAGATCTGCGCCCGGGCCTCCCTGATTTGGTAAGCGAGTTCATAGACGCAGACGACCGTCCGATCCAGATCCAACCGGGTCGCCTCAACTAGCGATCGGTCATCCTCCCGCACGCGGCTCAGGCGGATCTCACTCGAAGCGAGGGCCGCCAGCGCGGCCAGGCGACTTTCATTACCCGGGTCGGTGGGCTGAAGGAGATTGGGAGGAGCCACCAGGTAGCCGCGCACTACCAGCTGCTCCATGTGGGTCAGGGCCAGCTCAGGGTCCACGGACTTTCGTTCAGTCCGCCATGCCCTCGCTCCAACGACAAGGGCCCCAAGAGAAAGTGCCCACAACAGTCCCACTTTCCACGACAGTCCTCCACTGTGGATGCCGATAGCCGTGACGACGGAGCACGTGAAAGTCAGCAAGGCACCACAGATAGTGAGGACGACCGCGCAAAGGTGAGAAACGTCCCACTCCTCGTCCACGCCGAGGCCGGCGGCGGTGCGCTTGATCATCTTCTGCTTCAGCGCCGCCGGTAGACCAATCCAGCTGGTGGTGACGGCGTTCTCTCGCCGTCGGGAGCGATTCGCCTCAGCGAGTCCCTCGGCAACGTCGCGGTCCGACAACTCGGTAGCCAACTCTCTCGCGTTCCGGGAGTAGTCCATCCGCGCCGCTCCTTGTTCTTGTCGGTTGTCAGTGGAGGTGGAAGGTGGTCGAGAACTCGATGTCCCGGTGCAGACACCGCCGGGCAGGCCTTCCCGCCCAGGTGGGTCGATCAAAACACCGACCTCTCCGGTGAAGAAAGTATCAGTTGCGACGATCGCTGGAAGAGCAGGAAGAGGTCGGGGGCCGAACAACCACTTGGGAACCGGTGCACGCTCGACCACCTCTCACCCGACCACCGGGTTGGTTGCCCGACCAATTGCCGGTGGGTCGCTGCCGACTGCAATCAGTTCCCACCCTCGCCCGAGATCGAGGAAATAGCGTCCGCCGTCTACTCCCGAATACGGACCTTCCTAGCCAGCTTCTGGAGGCTGCAGAAACTGGTCGAGAAACTGCAGAGGATGATCGTCAGGATACGAATACGATGTCGGCTGCGGCGCCTGCTGCTGCGGGGCCTGCTGCTGCGGGGCCTGCTGCTGCGGGGCCTGCTGCGGCTGCTGTTGCATTTGCATCTGAGGCTGCATCTGCGCCTGCATCTGGGGCTGCATCTGTAGCTGGGCATTTTGCTGCATGATCTGAGCAGTGAGCTGCTGTTGTTGAACCATCAGCTGCTCATTCTGGACTTGCATGTGTTGGTTGTGTCGTATGGCGGCGTGATCAGCGAACAACCGCTGATTGATCAGCTCCCGGAACTGCAAAAGCTTGGACTTCTCGAATATCGATACGTCCACTCCATCTTTGCCGCCCGAGTTGTTCACGATCACGAGGCGGGCTCTGAACGTGCCGGCCAGGAAGGCGACGGCAATGATCAAGAGGAGAATGCCCAGGCCCGGGAGCTTCGCCACCGAAGCGGCTCCGCCGATCAGGAATATCAATCCAAAAATTAGCTTCGCGACCGAGAATCTCGTGTTCACCCCTACACCGGCGACGTTGGTCAGCGGATAGTTGGCATCCCCATAGCCGAGCGGAATGATTCCGAAGATCGTATTGGGCTTCTTCGTCACAATGCGAGTGGTCGACACCCCGACATGGGTCTTCAGCCAGAATACGATGACGGAGGGGCTGAATTTGGCCTCCTCGACGTCCATTTCGCCCGCCGCAAACTGCAGATTCGTCGACATCTGATTCCTCCCACCTGAAGCTCAGATTGCTGCCGGGAGTGTACTGGTCCACCCAAATCCGCGCAACCGGCGTTGGATGCGGATCGGTGCACCTCAGGCCGTACCTCCGAGAAGATCCTGCCCCTGAATCGGGACGCAGGCCGCGACGAGATACGTTTCGTCGCAGTCGGCTGAGTGGTGGACTGTTGGAAGGCGGACCCGTGCCGGACAAGGCGGTGATGAAGTTTGAAGGCCTCACCCGTTCCGCCCTTGCTTCGGCCGTCCGACATCGCCATCAATTCGGTTGCCCACCTGCCCACCCGCCCGTCGGCGTATCGACCCATCACCAACCGAGAAGTGCTAACAAATGGGCATCGGCCCAACCCCGGGTACGGTTTCCGAAGGGGGATGTCATGGGACATCTGCTGTTGGCAACGAGATCCGGCGGCGGGTCCGGCATACTCATCATCGTCTACATCGCTCTCTATATCATCTTCGCCCTGGGTGTCTACGGGTCGTACCAGAAGGCAGCGCCACAAGGCGAGCCGGCTTGGGCCGCTTTCATCCCCATCTACAACTTCATAGTGCTCCTCAGGGTGGCCGGCCGACCGGCCTCTTGGGCCTGGTTCCTGTTGTTGGTCTTCGTGCCCTTCGTCGGCAGCCTCGCCCTCCTGGTGGTGTCGATCATCGTGCTCCACGATGTCTCGAAGAGCTTCGGGCACGGCGGCGGCTTCACGGTCGGGCTCGTGCTTCTCTCCGTGATCTTCTGGTACATCCTGTGGCTGGGGAAGAGCACCTATCTCGGTCCCAAGGGACCGGCCGGTCTGGCCGCCAACAACGCCGGGGGCGCCTACGGATCGCAGTACTACCCGCCACAGCCCGGCTATCCACCGGCCCAACCCGGCTATCCTGCCCAACCCGGGTACCCACCTCCCGGTCAGGCTCCGCCTCCGCCACCCCCGCCACCGGCTGCGCCTCCGGCCTATCCCCCGCCCGCCACTCCGCCTGGCCAGGGGCCCCCGCCCGCACCCCCCGGGCAGATGCCACCGTTGCAGTAGTCGGTGCGGCCAGGCGGCCGGCACGGCAGGCTCACCTCAGACGGGCATCCCCACGTCGGATGGGCCGGCCGCCTGCATCAGCGCGGTGGGGACGGACCCCAACGTCCGGAGGATTCCCTCGGCCAGGGCCCGCGCCGCTGACGGCTCCAGTTCGACGGCCACTCGCGCACCGGGCCCTCGCGACGGGTTGATCAGATCGATATTCAAGGTGTGCTCGGCCTGGGCGTGCACGGGGTGGTCGAAGTACACGGTGGCGTCGGTCAACGGGAACCAACCCTGTGTGCCCTTGCCGCTGCCGGTCACGGTCAGGGTCGTCGTCTGGTAAGTACACACGGCAGTGTCCTTTCGGTGGCGGTGCTGTCAGTTCGACTCGATGACTGATGGGACAGGAACCGGCTGAGCAGTCGGGGTCAGTGACTGGCGAGGTGCCGGCCGAAGAAGTCCCAGATCCGCGCCCACCCCTCGTTGGCGGCTTCGGGCCGATAGCTGGGGCGATTGGTTGCGAAAAAGGCGTGCCCGGCTCCGGGGTACGAATGGAACTCGAACTCCTTGCCCGCTTTGATCAGCGCCTGTTCGAGTTCGTCCACCTGCTCGGGTGACGGGTACTGGTCCTCGGCGCCGAACAGACCGAGCAGCGGGCACGACAGGTGCTCGGCCAGATGGACGATGGGCTCGACGCTGAGCGGGAATCCGTCCGGAGGCGATCCCACCACGAATGCGCCGTAGCAGTCGACGGCGGCATCGAGATCCAGGCGGCAGGCGGCCAGGAACGATTGGCGGCCGCCCGAGCAGTAGCCGATGGTGGCTACCTTCCCGTTCGACGAGCCACTCGAACGCAGAAACGCCGCGGCCCCTCCCACATCGCCTACCAGGCGGACGTCGGGTACACCCCCCTGGGCCCGAGCGGCGGCGGCGGCATCGTCGGGACTGGCCCCTGGTGCCTCGCGGAAATAGAGGTTCGGACAGATAGCCAGATAGCCGTGGGCGGCAAACTTCCTGGTGATCTCCTTGGTGGGATCGTCATAGCCGGGCATGTGGTGGATGACCACCACACCTCCGGCCGGATCCACCTCGAGAGGTTGGGCAAAGTAGGCCTCGATCGGGTCACCGCCGTGTCCCTCGATCTGCACGGTTTCGGCTCGCATTGCGTCTCCGCTCACTTCCGTCCTCCTCTAGTCGGTTGTCCGGCAATGGCCGGGTGCCGGCCACGGTGCCGGTCCTGCTCGGTCATATGTCGATCTCGTCTCGCAACTCCCGCAACCGGACCGCCTTGGCGGCCCGCTCGTCGCGGAAGGCACCGATGCGGGCCAACGTATTGTCCAACCGGGAGAGCAATTTGTCATTGGCCTCGATGGCTTCTTCCAACAGCTCCCGCCGTTGGCGGGGAGAGGAATCTCCCCAACGGAGCTCCGAACGCACCCGGTCGAGGGTGGCGATGTCCTCGGTGTCCAGCACCACGCCCACTTCGGCCAGAGAGAAGCCCAGCAGTTCCTGGAGGTCCTTGATACGGACCACACGGGTCATGTCGGCCGACGAGTACAGCCGCTCCCCTCGGCCGCGGTAGCTGCTGGGACGGATGAGCCCGAGCTCCTCCCAGTAACGCAGCGTCCGGGTGGTAAGCCCGGTCAGCTTGGCCACCTCGCCGATCCGGAGTACGAGCGGTGGCGGTTGCGTGGTGGCGTTCCGGGTCGCCGTCATGGCTCCGCCCCTCCCGTGGCGGTCGGACCCGACGGCGTCGCATCGACCATGGCCGCCGGTACCGGACGACCCGGTGCTGGTGCCGAGGCCGTTCCCGGTGTTGGCGCCGGGGTCGGTCGATCGCCCTCCTCGCGACCGCCGACTGTCCGCTCCTCGGCTGCCGGTGCGCCACCCCCGTCGCCGGGGCCCGGCCGGTCAGGTTCGTCTACCTCGGAGTACACATACTTGCCGCCCCGCAACCACGATGCCGCCGCCGCGAACAGGCTGGCCACGATGGCGAAGTCGAGAGCGGCATGGAGACCGGCTTTGAACGGGGCGCTGATCAGTCCGGGAAAGAAGCTGCGACCGGTGAGCGCGTGCTGCTGAGCCACCGGCAGTTGGCTGAGCACATGGGCACCGATCAGGTGTTCGACGGGGTCGTACCCCAAGAACGCAGCAAACAGCGTCGAAACCGGCGAGAGATGGGCGGCACCCTCGGCCACGTTCCTCGGTACTCCGTGGGCCACCAGACCGTGCAGCAGGTTCTGGGGAAGTGACGATCCGAGCCCGACGATCATCAAGGTGAAGAAGATCCCGATCGACAACACCTGAGCCGAGTTCTGGAACGTCGTGTTCATCCCCGAGCCGGCCCCGCGGTGCTGGGGCGGAAGGCTGTTCATGACACCGGCCCGGTTGGGTGAGCCGAAGGCGGCCATGGTCAGACCGGTGAAGAGCAAAAGCACCGCGAAGACCCAGTAGGGGAAGTCAACTGGGAGGACCTCCAGCAGGGCGAACGAGATGGCGGCTCCCACCATGCCGCCGGTGGCGAATGGTCGGGCCCCGTACCGGTCTGACAGCACGCCCGACACAGGTCCGGCGATGAGGAACCCGAGAGTGAGGGGGAGCATGGCGATCCCGGCCCACAGTGGTGTCACACTGAAGGTGTAGCCGTGCAACGGCAGCCAGATGCCCTGGAGCCAGATGATCAGCATGAACATGAGGCCGCCACGGCTGAGGGCGGCCAGGAAGCTGGCCAGCACCCCGCTGGTGAAGGCCCTGATCTTGAACAGCTGGAGACGGAACATCGGTTGGGGGACCTTGGTCTCGATCACGCAGAAGGCGATCAGAAGGGCCACGCCCAGCACGAGTGAGGTGATGACAGTCGGGCTGGTCCACCCCATGACGTGATGACCGTAGGGCTCGATGCCGTAGGTGATGCCCACCATGACCAGGATCAGGCCGACGGCGAACGTGATGTTCCCGGGCCAGTCGATGCGGGCCGGTCGCTTCGGGCTGGTCTCGTGGAGCTTGAGGTAGCCGAATACGGTGGCGAACAACCCGATGGGCACCGACACCAAGAAGATGAGACGCCAGTCGATCGGGGCCAGTAGGCCGCCGAGAACGAGCCCTATGAACGTGCCGCTGAAGGCGGCAGCCTGGTTCACCCCGAGGGCCATGCCGCGCTGGTTGTCCGGGAACACGTCGGTGAGGATGGCCGACGAGTTGGCCATGAGCATGGCCGCACCCACTCCTTGGAACACCCGCATGGTGATCAGCCACACCCCGGCCGTGTGCCCGGTCATCCAGGTGATACTCAGCATGAGGGAGAAAAAGGTGAACACCGCGAATCCCAGGTTGTACGTGTGCACCCGTCCGTAGATGTCGCCCATGCGACCGAGGCTCACCACCAGGACGCTTGTAATCACCAAAAAGCCGAGGATCATCCAGAGCAGATAGAAGGTGTTGCCCGGTTGGAGCGGGTCGATCCCGATGCCCCGGAAGATGTCGGGGAGGGCGATGAGCACGATCGAGCCGTCGATAGTGGCCATCAGCATGCCCAGGGTGGAGATGAACAGTGCCACCCACTTGTAGTTAGGAGGGAGATCGGCCAGGGAGCCATCGGCACGCAAGGTGCGTGCCGCTCTCCCCTCCTTCACGCCCTGCCACATGGCCATTGGCCCACCCGGATCCGATCGTCGATTACATCAGCGTCAAGTTACCTTAACGCATACGTCAATCTTCCTGAGCCGGTTTTCGCCCATTTCTTTTCCGTTTCCTGCCGCGCCTGGCCGAGGGGCGGCTCCGGGACGGGTGGGGGCGCGGGGCTGCCTCGGCCGTTCACTTTCGCGTTTGACCTGCTGCTGGTAGGTGAGGAGTGACCGCCTGGATCAGGGTTACCCGTTCGGGGGGGTGATGTTCTGGAGGCGCACCTCGCCGTGGGCAATGAGCTTTCCTGCTCCATCGGAGACGTCGACCTTCCAGAGCTGTTGGCTGCGACCCTGGTGCAGGGCAATACCCTCGACCAGCACCCGACCCGATGTCAACGAGCGTAGGAAGTGCGTCGTATTGGTGAGACCGACCGCCACCTGGCCCTGGCCGACCACGGCCGCGCTGGCCCCGATGCTGGCTGCGCTCTCGATGGCGGTTGTGTAGACACCCCCGTGCACGATTCCCCAGGGCGTGTGGTGTCGTCGGTCGAGATCGATGTGACCAGAGACCCGTGATCCGCTGACATCGTCGAGGATGAGGCCGGCTGCCGCCACGAACTCACCCGGATCCTCCAGTGGGCCGGCGACCAGGGACGGGGACCCTGTGGTGGGCGTCGGATCAGTCACGCCGGCATTCTCCCGACCGGCGCAGTGCGGACGGACGGGTCGAAGCGACCGGTAAGTTGTTTCATACAACTAACAATAGGCACCGACGCTCCGGAGAGCAAGCTGGTGCGGCACCGTCCCCTGCATACCGCCGGTAGGCGAAACGCGAAATTCAGCTGAGGCCGGGAGGGCCAGGAGGGCCGAGACAAGGGCAAAACCCCCAAGGGCCCGGCTCCGGGGACGGCCGGGCCCTCACTCGGCCCAGACGACCCTGTGGGATCGCACCCCCCGAGGGCGGGGTTGGCTTAGCGTCTGAGACAGTGACAAGCAGCACAGCTACCACCTCACCTCTCCGGAGACACCGGCTGCGATCGGCCGCAGGCACCGTTCTGGTGGTCAGCACCGCCGTGGCCTTGGGCGGCGCTCTGTCAGGATGCGGCAGCTCATTGTTCGCCACCACGACCAGCACCGCCAGCACGGTGGCCACGGCCGCGGCATCGCAGACTCCGACGACGACCACCGCCCCCCTCAACGGAGAAGTGGCCGTGGCCTTCCCCGTGGTGGAGTGCATTTCGAGTACCGGGGCATCCCTCGGGACCGAGGGGTGGAAACCCAGCATCCTGCTGGCACCGATCCCCACCGCCCTGGTGGGCAAGGTCGAGTTCTACTCGGACAGCGTCCATATCCTGCTCGGACCCGTCGGATGGAGCTGCGCCCAGACCCGGGCGTCTGACGGCACCCGGGGATTGGTCGTCTATCCGGCCAACAATCCCAATCCGCCGGTGGACGGCACCCCGGCGCCGGGGACCGAGGGCATCTTCGCCACATTCGACGACACCGGGAACACTGCCGGAATCGCCCTTGTGTGCCCGTTCTTCACCATGCCGGCCTGGCAGCAGCAGCAGGCCAACTGTGCCCCGAACAAGCCGGCCGGTGAGCAGAGCTCGATGCCCACTCCCGATGTGGCTTCGGTCACGGATCCAGCCGGCGTGGTGGGCAGCCTCGAGAGTTCCGGTGGCCAAAATGCGGTGACCGGCACGGTCATCTTCCCCCAGGACGAGCCGGCGGTGACCGACGGTTCCAGTGTGGACGTCGCCGAGGAGTCGTGCTCACTTCCCGATACCACCGTGTGCCCAACGGTGCTCTCGGACTTCGACGTCCGCGAGTTCCCGGTGCCCGACTCGGGTTCGTCGTACAGTTCCGACAACGGCGACTACAGCGACAGCGGCCACTAGCCACCGGCACCTGTTCCCCGGGGTCCGGTCGGGTCGCCCGAAACCCCACCTTCACCCCTGAAATGTCCACTGTCTCCACCGATCCCCCGTCCGGGTAATTCCACCTGGTTTTTGCCGTCGTTGGCGCGTACTTTTCACTGCCCGGGGGGGTGCGCACACGTACAGCGCACGCAGAGGCGAAGACACCGTTACAGGATCTAGGTTCGGCAGTCGGGGAACCCCGAAAGCCCAGTTGGAGGTAGGTCATGGAAAGCGAAGTGGGGTCGGAGATGCCGGCCGAGGCTGGTGCATTCGGGCTGAAGACCGACGAACGCTCGCGCCGCCGTCGCAACCAGCCACGAGATGCCGACTCCCTGGCTGCCCTCGGCACCGCCGGGGTCGCTCGGATGGCAACGACCGATGTGGGCGCCCACCGGGAGCGGGCCCGCAGCGGCCGCCTGCAGCGCCTGGCCATGGTGCTGGCCCTGATCGCAGCGGTACTGATCCTGCGCGATCTGTTCGATCCGGGCGCATCGCTGCCAACGCCCCACTTCCCGCCCTCGCTCGAGCCCCTGCTGCCGGCCATGGCCCTCATCACGGTGCTGCTCCTCGTCATGGTGGTTCCCATGCTCGCCGCCGGTCGATCGCCCCACATCCTCTATCGGCCCGATGAGTTGACCATGACCTTCGACGACGTGCGCGGGTCCGAGGGCCTTGTCGAGGAAGTGACCAAGACCCTCAACCTCTTCCTGGCCCACCGGACCTTCGCCGAACAGATGGGCGGCTCACCCCGCAAGGCCATCCTGTTCGAAGGGCCACCCGGCACCGGCAAGACCTATATGGCCAAGGCCATGGCCGCCGAGGCCGGCGTGCCCTTCTTGTTCGTGTCCTCTTCTGCGTTCCAGTCGATGTTCTACGGTCAGACCAACCGGAAGATCCGGGCCTACTTCAAGGCCCTGCGCCGCCACGCCCGGCGCGAAGGTGGCGCCATCGGGTTCATCGAGGAGCTCGATGCCATCGGCGGCGCCCGCGGCGTCGGGCAGCGCCAGGGTGAGGGCATTCCCGGCGTGGTCAACGAGCTGCTGATCCAACTCCAGTCGTTCGAACAGACCCCGTTGTCCATGCGATTGAAGGGCGCGGCTGTCGACGCCGTCAACACCTGGCTCCCGGCCCACCGCCGGTTCGCCAAGCCCCGCATGGCCCCTGCCAACATCCTGGTCATCGGGGCCACCAACCGGGCTGCCGATCTCGACCCCGCCCTCCTGCGCCCGGGACGGTTCGACCGCAATATCTACTTCGGCCTTCCCGGACGGGCCGGCCGCCGGGACATCATCGACTACTACCTGGGCAAGAAGGCCCACGAGCCCGAACTCGACAAGAGGCCCGCCGCGAGACGCTGGCGGCGCTGACGGCTGGGTACTCACCGGTGATGATCGAGCACCTCCTGGACGAGTCGCTGGTCTGGGCCCTGCGCCGCGGGGCGACCCGGTTCTCGTGGAACGACCTCCAACACGCCAAGATGACCGAGGAGATCGGCCTGGCCCAGCCGGTCGAGTACACCGAGGCCGAGCGGCGGACCATCGCCACCCACGAGGCGGGTCACGCCACCGTGGCCTGGCTGGTGGGCAAGGGTCGCAAGCTCGAGGTCCTCACCATCATCAAGCGACGGATGCCCTCGGTCTGCTGTCGCCACTCCGAGGCGGAGGAGCGCTTCACCAAGACCAAGTCGGAAGTCCGGGCCCTGATCGATATCGCCTTCGGCGGCATGGTGGCCGAGGAGCTGTTCTTCGGCGAGTCGTCCACTGGCGTGGCCGGCGATCTCCAGGCCGCCACGGTGAACGCCTGCCAGATGGTCGGCCAGCTAGGGATGGGCTCCACCCTGGTCTCGGCCTCGGCCATGGAGTACCCGGCCGGGGGGATCGTCTCCAAAGTGCTGTCGACCGACAGCGGACGGGCCGAGGTCGAGGACCTTCTGGCCCAGTCCAAGGCGTCGGCGCCTCCGATGCTCGAAGAGCACCGCCACGTCGTCGAGGCCCTGCGCGATGCGCTCCTCGACCGGGAGGAGCTGATCGGGGAAGACATCCTGGCGGTGATCACGGGATCACAGCCCGGACTCTCGATGGCCGAGGGCCGGCGACGGACCATCGCGGCCAGCACCCATATCATCGAACCGGAGCGGACTCCGCCGGTCTGAACACCCGTCGGGCCGGTGGCCGGGCCGGCCTCAGCCGTGCTCGGCGCAGTTGCTGCAGCGGCCCCGGAACACCACCTCGACCGTGTCGACCGTCATCCCGTACCGCTGGGCCCGAGGCAGGGCCAGTCCGTCGACACCGCGGGGCTCGACGTCGAAGGTGAGTCCGCACCCCTCGCACACCAGGTGATGGTGGTCGGGTCCGATCTTGGGGTCGAATCGGGTGGTGCCGTCGGACAGGCGGATCTCGCTGATCTCGCCCATGCCGACGAGCTCGTTGAGCGTGTTGTACACAGTGGCCAGGCTGACCTCGGGCACGATCCGGCGCGCCCCGGCCAGCACCTGGTCGGCGCTCAGGTGCACGTGCTCGCCGGACAGCGCCTGGATGACGGCACGACGTTGCGGGGTGATCCGCCATCCCCGGTCCACCAGCCGATCGGTCAAGCGAGACAGCCACGTCAGCCGCGGCGCTCCTTCACGCCCTGGGCGACCCGCTCACCGAACTCAGGGTCGGCCGCCCGGAAGTGGGCGATGCTCCGCTCGACGATGCCGTCGCCGATCGGGCCGGCCGACACCGAGCCGAGGCCGCCGGCGATGTTGTCGACCAGACGGGCCTGGGCATCGGCCGGCTGCAGCCGGTAGAGGTCGCCGGCCTGGCTGAAGTCGTCGGTCTGGCGGCGATCCCACTCGTAGGTGCCGGTGCCGCCGTGGCAGCTCGAGAGGAGCGGCATAGGGCATGCCGGTCTCGACCGGCCCGTCGAAGCTGTTGGGCTCGTAGTTCTTGTCCCGGCCGCCGTTGCCGTGCCCGGCCATCAGGCCGTCACGGCCGTAGTTGTGGACCTCGGTGGCGTGGGGGGCGTTGACCGGCAGCTGGGTGTGATTGATGCCGAGGCGGTAGCGGTGGGCGTCGCCGTAGGCGAACAGCCGGCCCTGGAGCATCTTGTCCGGCGACGGTCCGATGCCGGGTACGAAGTTGCCCGGGTCGAAGCCGGACTGCTCGACGTCGCCGAAGTAGTTGTCGGCGTTGCGGTCGAGCGTGAGCCGGCCCACCTCGTGGAGGGGGTACTCCTTCTGCGACCACACCTTGGTCAGGTCGAAGGGGTTGACCCGGTAGGCCGCGGCCTCTTCGAGCGGTCATGACCTGCACGCTGAGCGTCCACGACGGGAACTCGCCCGCGCTTCGATGGCCTCGATCAGGTCGAGTTGGTGGCTGTCGGGGTTGAGGCCGGCCAGCTCGGCCGCCTCGGACGAGTCCAGGCTCCTGATGCCCTGGTCGGTCTTGAAGTGGTACTTCACCCACACCGGCTGACCCTCGGCGTTCACCCACTGGTAGGTGTGGGAGCCGAAGCCGTCCATGTGGCGGTAGTAGGCCGGGATGCCCCGGTCGCCGAAGAGCCAGGTGAACATGTGGGTGGCCTCGGGCGAGTGGGAGAAGAAGTCCCAGACGTTGTCCGGCTCCTGATGGTTGGTGAAGGGATCGGGCTTCTGGGAGTGGATGAAGTCGGGGAACTTGAGCGGGTCCCGGATGAAGAAGATCGGGGTGTTGTTGCCGACCAGGTCGTAGTTGCCGTCCTCGGTGTAGAACTTGACGGCGAAGCCTCGGGGGTCCCGCACGGCATCGGCCGAGCCCCGGCCGCCGGCCACGGTCGAGAACCGGAGGAACGTCTCGGTCCGCTTGCCCACCTCGCCGAGGAACCGGGCCCGGGTCCACCGGGTCACGTCGGCGGTCACCTCGAAGGTGCCGTAGGCCGCCGAGCCGTTGGCGTGGACCACCCGCTCGGGGATCCGCTCCCGGTTGAACCGGGCCAGCTTCTCCAGCAGGTGCTGGTCCTGGCAGGAGCACCGGGCCGCCGGGGCCGGCGGTCTGGCTGCGCTGGTTGTCGACGACCGGGGCTCCGGACTCGGTGGTGAGGATCGGCTTCGGCATGGGCACCTCCGTGGTGATGGCGGACATTCCCTCGGCGGACAACCCGAGCGGAACCCTTCCATTGTTAGAGAGATTCTAACCCTGTGTCAAGCCGAACCCAGCGCACGGATCATCACGGGCTGTCGATCGACCAGGCGGTTCAGCTGTCGACGCGCTCGATCAGGGTGGCATTGGCCATGCCCCCGCCCTCGCACATCAGCTGCAGGCCGTAGCGCGCCTCGTGCTCCTCGAGGGTGCCGAGCAGTGACGTCATCAACCGGGCTCCAGAGGCGCCGAGCGGATGACCGATGGCGATGGCGCCACCCCGCACGTTCACCCGGTCGAGGTCGGCACCGACCTCGCGTGCCCAGGCCAGCACCACTGACGCAAACGCCTCGTTCACCTCGAAGAAGTCGATGTCGGCCAGAGTCAGACCGGCCCGGGCCAACACCTTGGCCGTGGCCGGGATCACGCCGGTGAGCATGTAGATCGGATCGTCCCCCTCGACCACCATGTTGGAGATCCGGGCCCGGGGACGCAGGCCGAGCTCGGCGGCCCGCTCGGTGCTGGCGATCAGCAGAGCGGCGGCGCCGTCGGTCAGCTGCGACGAATTGGCGGCGGTCACCGACCAGTTGATCTGGGGAAAGCGGGCACTCATGGCCTCCGAGACGAACGCCGGAGCCAGGGCCGACACCCGCTCGAGGGACGTCGACCGGATGCCCTCGTCGGCCACCACCTCGACCACGTCACCGTCGTCGTTCACCGCCTTGATGGGGACGATCTCCCGGGAGAACTTGCCTTCGTCCCGGGCCCGGGCCGCCAGCTCCTGTGACCGAACGGCGAACCGGTCGAGATCGTCGCGGGTCAGGCCCCATTTGGCTGCGATGAGCTCGGCGCTGATCCCCTGGGGCACGAGCCCCTCGGGATAGCGGGCGGCGAGATCGTTCCCGAAGCCGTGGGCTCCCTGGACCGACGACCCCATCGGCACCCTGCTCATCGACTCCACTCCCCCGGCGACCACCAGGTCGTAGGAGCCGGCCAGCACACCCTGGGCCGCAAAGTGCACGGCCTGCTGGGACGAGCCGCATTGGCGGTCCACCGTGGTGGCGGGCACCCGCTCGGGGAATCCGGCGGCCAAGGTGGCATTGCGGGCGATGTTGATCGACTGCTCGGAGCTCTGGCTGACGCACCCGACGATGACGTCATCAAGCAGCTCGGCGTCGACGCCGTTGCGCTCGATGAGAGTCCGCAACGGATGGGCCAGGAGGTCCACCGGGTGGACCTGGGCCAACGCCCCAGTGGGGCGACCCTTGCCGAATGGTGTCCTGACTGCGTCGATGATCAGCGCCTCGGTCATGGCCGGCCTCCTGGTTCGATCTGCTCTGTTCGATCTGCTCTGTTCGATCTGCTCTTCTTGATCTGCTCTGTTCGATCTGCTCTGTTCGATCTGCTCTGTTCGATCTGCTGTTTAAGTTGCATTATACAACTTAGTCGAAACCGCCCCGGGGTCGAGCGCTCCCGGCCGGGCCCGGTAGGGCTTCAGCCGGTGCGGGCCGGCGGGAGCAGGGCTTCAGCCGGGCGGTTCTCGGCGCCGGGACCGGGACGGGCCCGCACCGACCGCACGTCGAGGTGTTCCCCGCACTCCGAGCACACGGGCACCACGGTGGTCTCGTGCTGGCAGGCCCGGTGCTCGATGATGACCGGGGCCCCTCTCCGGCCTCCCAGCGATCGCCCCACTGTCGCATGGCGGTCAGCACCAACCACAGGTCCCGGCCCTTGTCGGTGAGCCGGTAGTCGTAGCGGACCGGGTGCTCCTGGTAGGGGATGCGGACCAACACTCCTTTTGTGACCAGATGATCGAGACGGTCGGTCAGGATGTTGCGCGAGATGCCGAGACGGTCGTGGAAATCGTCGAACCTGGTGATCCCGAGGAAGCAGTCCCGGACGATCAGCATCGTCCACCACTCGCCCACGACCTCGAGGGTCTGGGCGACCGAGCAGTTCATCTCTTCGAAGCTCTTGCGTCGCATCTCGTCATGGTAGTGGGTTGCATGGTGCAATGCACTGCCCCGAGAAGGACGGCCGACGTCCGAAGGGCGGCGGCTACCAGAGCGCGTTCCAGTCCTCGGGTGTCAGCCAGCCGATCGGCACCTGGTCGGCCTGGCGCGCGACCCGCACCAGCTCGAGGCCGATCCAGGTGGGCTGGGCGAACCCGGCCTTCCTCCAGTGGCGGAGCGGCACCGACTTCCAGTCACGGCTGTCCAGCCCACCTTGGGAGTAGCCCGGGCGAACCAGCAGATGGGTCGTCGAGCCGGCCACCACCACGCAGCGGCCGCGCCTTGCCGTCGAGCTCGCCGGCTCGGATCGACTGGTCGAACGGCACCCAGGCGAGACCACGCGCGGTGACCCACGGGTCGTCACGGTCGAACTCCTCCTCTTGGAGGGGCGTGAGGGCGGCCCGTCGGATCAGCCGCGGCACCGTGCCGGTGGCGACCGTCGGCGGCGGCTCCGGCTCCGACCGGTGTCCGCCGCCCCCACTTTGTCGACCGCTCCTTCTTTCTGGCCTGGCGCACCTGGTCACTGGCTCGCGGGCCGCCTCCATCTTGCCGCCGACGCTCCTCGGCGTCCTTCTGCTTCTTCAACCGGCGGGCCTGGCGTTGTTCGGGCGTGAGTCCCCCGGCCGGCTTCACCACCGCCGGGGTCGGGATGGGAGCGGCATCGATCTCGGACCGGTCGACCAGGCCGAACCGCCCGTCGGTGGCCACGATCTCGAAGCAGAGATCGGAAGCCGGCATCCCGCTGTCTGCCACTGAGGCCAACATGACGGCGATGACGCTCGGCTGGAACTCTTGAGCGATGGTGTCCAGGGCCGCGGTGAGCTGGTCCCTCGTCGGATCGTCGGCGTTGTCGCCCGAGTACCTCGATGGTGCGGGACAGGCACGGTTCGGCGATGGCAGCAGCGATGGTGGGCAGGGCGGCCCGGTAGGGAGCCTTCCCCACCACCTCGGTCGGGTCGCGGTGCTTGCGGAGGGCGTTGAGGGGGTTGGCGACCGGCCTCGGGACCTGGAAATCAGGTCCCGAACTGCGGTTCAGGGCCTGCTTCAGCTCATCGCGTCCCACCTTCGAGACGGCAGCCCGAAGCATGGAGGATCGTTCGCTGTCGGTGATGGCGCCGGCCATGGCCTGTCCCTTCGGTGCGGTGTGGTCGTCTGCCCGGGTCCCCGGTCGGGTTCCCATCCGACCATACCGATTCGGCCCATCCGGACGAGAACATCGGCGGAACGGACCCCTCCCGGCGATAATCGGCCGATCCACCGCTGTGACCAGGTATTTTGCCCCGGAAAAAAACTTTGAAGAATCGCTAAAGGTACGGCCTGAACCTGCCGATACCCGCACTGCCGGGTCTTTGGAGCGGGGAAACTGCACCCCCTCCATCTGCTGCCCCGCCCCACACCCGGCCGGTCCCACCCATCGACCTGCCCCGCCCCCCTTTGACGCCCCGGACGATCGGTCGACCCCAAACGAAAAAGGGCGGCCCCGGAGCACAGGTGGCGGAACCCGTGCTCAACGGGGCCGCCGGGCGGGCACAGTACCGACCAGGAAACGGAAGAGCCAATCGGGCTGGTCACGACTAAGGTCGTGTCCAAATGCGGGGACCGGTGTGTCAGGGTCACTGCCCCGACGGGGGGGCAATGGCCGTGCCACAGGATCGTTCCCGTCGGCCGACGGCGGGCCGGAGCCCTGGTGAACCACCAGCCCTCGGCGCGACCGGGCGCGGACCGGGTCGGGTTGGGCGCAGACCGGCCCAGGGGCGAAGTCGCCGTGGTGTTCGGCCTGTTACGTCCGAATGAACTCTTCGGGGATGCGGAAGATTGACCGACACTTGGGTGTTACATGGGTAAGTAGATATCGAGCGGGTGCCAGTGTGTAGCCGGTGACTCAGACGGAAGGACGACGGACCGAAGGTGATGGAAGTGGCAGTGAACCAGGTGAACCAACAGCCGACGAGCGAGGAGGACGACATGAGTGATGAGAGGATCCCCACCCCCGGTGATCAACTGCGCGCTTCCGCCGAGGCGCAGGAACGAGGGACTCGCTTCGTATCGGCCAATGCCATGCAGGCCCGACTGTTCTCGGTCTACGACGCGGCAGCGGCGGCCGAGGACGCCCTGGCCCTTGTGCAGCAGCAACTCACCCTCACCTTGAACCGGAGCTACTACGAGGCCGACGAGATCGAGACCATGGCGGCCGAGCTCGACTCGCTCCTGGCGTTGGAATCGCTCGAGCTCTCGGTCGAGGGCATCGAACTGCCCGAGGACGAGATCGGCCTCTACGGGGACGGCATCGAGTCGGCGGGAGAACTCGTCTCCGAGGAGTGACCAAGACCGGCGCCGGGGTCGGTCAGGGTTGACCGGGCTCACCCCCGGAACGGCGACGGCCCGCCGAAGTGGTCGTGGAGCACGGTGCGGGCCGCGTAGACCCCGCACATACCGTGCACCCCGGCCCCCGGGGCGGTCGATGCCGAGCACAGGTACACCCCGTCCAGCGGGGTTCGGTACGGGTTCCAGCGCGACGGTGGGCCGGAACAGGGTCTGGATCAGGGTGGAGGCACCGCCGGCGATGTCCCCGCCCACGTAGTTCGGGTTGTGCTCCTCCTCTTCGGCGGCGGTGCGGACCGTCCGGGCCAGCACCAGATCGGTGAAGCCCGGGGCGAACCGCTCGATCTGGGCCTCGATGGCCGCGCTCATGTCCACCGTGGACCCCGACGGGACATGGCAGTAGCCCCACAGAGCCTGCTGGCCCTCCGGGGCCCGGGTCGGGTCGGCCACCCCGGCCTGGACCACGATGCAGTAGGGCCGCCCGGGATGCCGCCCGGCGTTCACGTCGGCCTCGCTCGCCGCCACCTCGGCGAAGGTGCCCCCGAGGTGCAGGGTCCCGGCCCGCCGGCACACCTCGGCCGTCCACGGCACCGGGCCCGACAGGGCCCAGTCCACCTTGCACACCCCGGGCCCGTAGCGGAACCGACCGAGGGAGCGGCCGTAGCCGGCCGGCAGGGCGTCCCCGGCCATGGCCGCCAGTCCCTTGGGCGACGCGTCCACCACCACCGCCGTCGCCGGCGGGAGCTCGGCCAGCGACCGAACCCACTGCCCGGTGACGACGTGTCCGCCCAGCCGCTCGAGCTCGGCCACCATGGCGTCGGTGATCGCCGAGCTCCCGGACTCCACCACCGGCCAGCCGGCGGCGTGGGCGGTGAGGGTCAAGAACAGTCCGAAGGCGCTGGTCAGCGGCGCGGTGAGCCGGGCCATGGAGTGGGCCGACACTCCGGCCAGCAGGGCCTGGGCCCGCTCGGTCTCGAACCGCGTCGACCAGGCGGGAGGCCGGCAGCAGCCCGGGGAGGCCGAACCGGGCCAGGGCCACCGGATGGCGGGGCACCGACCGCAGCGGGGCCAGAATGGCGTCGCCGATGGCTCCGGCCGCGCTCGACCAGCGGGCCCAGCAGCCGCCGGTAGGCCCGGCCGTCGGCGCCCGAGTGACTCGGCCGTGTCCTCCACCGACGGCAACGCCGCCGCCGCCCGTCCACCGTCGAGGGGATGGGCGAAGGGGACCTCGGGCTGGCGCAGGGATGGCCCGGAGCTGCTGGAAGGCCGGCTGACGGAAGAACGGGGAGGTCAGCACCATGGGATGGGCGGTGGAGCACACGTCGTGTCGGAATCCGGGCAGGGTCAGCGCCTCGGTCCGGCAGCCGCCTCCCGCCGAGTCGGCGCCCTCGACCACCGTCACCGACAGGCCGGCCCCGGCCAGGGTCACCGCCGCGGCCAGGCCGTTCGGCCCCGATCCCACCACCACCACATCAGCGCCGTCCCCGGCAGTCATCGAGACACGGTACTCATCGGACCCTCACACCCATCACAGTGCCCACGGTCGGTCGGTCGGGCCAATCGACCGGACCGGTAACCGTCGCTCATGACCACGGCGGCACCCACCTCGTAGGCCAGCAGTCCGCCCGGAGCACCAGCGCCGTCGGCGTGCGGGCGGCCAGGCGTCCGAGCACGGCCGGTAGTCCCCACCGAGCGGTAGTTGACGATTTCGGCCGGTCGCAGCACCGAAGACAGGCGGCTGCCGGTGTGAAGACGGTGGTCCTGTTCCACCACAGTCCCCAACGGACCGACGACATGCTCGACGCCGTGGTCGACCGCTATCGGGACCAGGTCCGGCCGGCGGTGGTGGTGGCCGTGGAGGGTTCGGTCATCGAGTGCTGAGCTGCGTTTGGGGAGTGAGCGTCAGCCGGCCAGCTTCTTGGCCGTGGCGATGAGGTCGACCGGTCGCTGGTCGCCCACCGGGATCGGGGCCACTTGCAGATGGGTGACACCGGCCTCGGCGAAGCCGGCGATCCGCTCGGCGACATAGCTCTCGGGACCGCACAGCGAGGTGGCCTCGAGGAGCTCGTCGGGCACCAGGGCTTCGGCTTCGGCCTTGTCGCCGGCCAGGTAGAGATCCTGGATCCTTTCGGCGAGCTCCTCGAATCCATACCGCTTGACCACGTCGTTGTAGAAGTTCTTGCCCTTGGCCCCCATCCCCCCGACATAGAGGGCGATCATGGGCCGACCCAGCTCCCGGAGCTTGACGATGTCTTCCCCTTCGCCGATGGCAAGTATCCCGCCGGTGGAGATCTGCAGTGGCTCGAGGGACGGATCCCGCTTGGCCCGACCGGCATCGAGGGATGCACCCCAGACGTCGCGGGCCTTCTCGGGCATGAAGAGCATGGGGATCCAGCCGTCGGCCACCTCGGCCGTCATGGCCACGTTCTTGTCGCCCAGTGCTGCCACCCAGACCGGGATCTTCGACCGCACCGGGTGGGCGATGATCTTGAGGGCCTTGCCCAAACCGGTCCCCTGGTCGGCCGGGAGCGGCATCGAGTAGTAGGTCCCCTGGTGGACGAGCGGGGCCTGGCGGGCCCATACCTGCCGGCACACGTCGATGATCTCGCGGGTGCGGCTGATCGGAGCGTTGAAGGGCACCCCGTGCCACCCCTCGATGACCTGGGGCCCCGACGAACCGAGGCCCAGATGGAAGCGCCCGTCGGACAAGGTGTCGATGCCGGCCGCGGTCATGGCGATGAGGGTGGGGGTGCGGGTGTAGATGGGCAGGATGGCCGAACCGATCTCCACCCGGTCGGTGAGGGCGGCGATGTAGCCCATCAGGCTCGGGGCGTCGAGCCCGTAGGCCTCGGCCACCCACACCAGGTCGAGGCCGGCCCGCTCGAAGTCGGCGACCTCGGAGGCAGCCCGGCGGAAGCCCCCGGCGTAGCTGAGCATGGTGGTGATCTTCATCGGTACTCCTCGTCGGGACTCGGCGCCGACCCGGGGATGGGCCGGACAGGGCGGGTTGGACCCCGACACTAGGGGGCGGGGGCGGGTGCGGTCGGACCTACAGGTCCCAGAGGCGGACGCTCATCGACTGGCTGGCCGTGGCCAGCAGCGTTCCCTGCTCCGACCACAGGTAGGCGACCCCCTGGCCGTACCCGTCGACGAGCGCCTGGATGCGGATGTCGCACAGCACCCACTCGGTGGGTTCGATACGGACCACCCGAACCGTGTTGTCGAGGCTCCTGGACATGACCCGGCGGCCCAGTGGCTGTGAAACCGCTCCGGTGACGTAGTCGCCGATGATGGCGAGGGTGGCCGCCGACGGCTCGAGATGTCCGGGGACCCGCGCCCACAACGCACTGTCGGGGTCCCCGGGGACCCCGGTGCCGGCGGTGATCTCCTCGAACGACCGTCCCTTGGCCAGCCTGACGTCGATCCGGTCGAAGATCGAGGTGGTGGTGAAGTCGGGGAGCCGGCGAGGAGGGCACTCGTCGGGCGGTGGCACCGTCGGCGGCACCGCCCACACGCCGCCCGCCTCCAGTTCGCCCGGCAGACCCAGGGCGGCGTTGACGGTCAGGATCTCCGTGTCACCGACGTGTCCGACCGCCCGGCCCTGGGTGATCCGGCGGCCCTTGGCCGCCAGGGTCACGGTGAGATCGAGCTCGGACCCGGTGGGAGCGAACGACAGGTACTGGGCCGTTGCCCACACGGTGGGCCGACCCGAGGCCGCCTCGAGGGCCACCAGTGCCGCCCCCAGCCCGCATCCCCCGAACAGGAAATTGCCGGGCGTGGCCAACTCGGGGACGACACTGAGGTGCCAGTGCAGATCGTCGTCCACCGGCTCCATGCCGAGGAAGGCCCGGGCGTCGTTCACGTACTCAGGACGCTGGGTTCGGCACTGCCGGGGCCGGCTCGACGGCCGGGGCGCGATCGGCCGGCTCCGCCGGCTCGGCTACCACCGCCACCGCAGGCTCGGTCAACTGCGCGGCACCTTCGACCAGGGCAGCTCCTTGTCGACCCGGACGTCGCCAGGAAGCCCGAGGATCCGCTCGCCGAGGATGTTGCGCTGGATCTCCGACGTGCCGCCCTCGATCGAGTTGGCCCGTGACCGGATGAACATCTTGCGGGCCGAGCCCGAGGGGCCAACCAGACCGAGCGTTGCCGCCCGCCGCATGGTGTAGTCGTAGTCGATCAGTCCCGTCGATCCCAACAGGTCGATGCACAGGTCGTAGACCCGCTGGTTCACCTCGGCGAACATCAGCTTGGCGATCGATCCCTCCGGACCGGGATTGCCGGCCTTCCGGTTTTGGCTGGCCCGGATGTTGGTGAGCCTCAACACCTCGGACTCGATCCAGATGCGCATCAGCCGATCACGGGCCACCGGGTCCTCGCGGTTCTCGTGCTGCCAGATGCGGACGGCTTCGGCAATGGCGCCCGACCCCCGGGTGGGCGTGCCGCCTCCGCCGCCGATGCTGCTCCGCTCGTTGGACAGGGTGGTCATCGCCACCCGCCAACCCTCACCCACATCGCCGACCCGATCGGCGTCGGGAACCCGGACCTCGGTCAGGTAGACCTCGTTGAACTCCGCCTCTCCGGTCATCTGGCGCAGCGGTCGGACCTCGACGCCCGGGGCGTGCATGTCCAGGGCGAAGTAGGTGAGTCCCTTGTGCTTGGGGACCTCGGGATCGCTGCGGGCGACCAGCATGCCCCGATCGGCGATATGGGCCAAGGTGTTCCAGACCTTCTGTCCGGTGATGACCCACTCGTCACCGTCGCGGACGGCCCGGGTGGCCAGACCGGCCAGATCCGAGCCGGATCCGGGCTCGCTGAACAGCTGGCACCACGACTCCTCGCCGGTGAACATCCTGCGCAGGAGCCGGTCCCGCAACTCGTCGGTGCCATGGGTGACGACGGTCGGGCCGGCCATGGTCAGCCCGAAGAACTCGCGGGCTCCCGGGGGCGTGGCGCCGGCCTCACCCACCCGCCGGTCGATCTGGCGTTGCAGACCAGGAGGCAGGCCCAGTCCGCCGTAACCTTCGGGAAAGGAGACCCAGGCCAGGCCCAGGTCGAACTGACGGGAGCGGAACTTCTCTACCGGCGCCGTCCGGGGATCGACCTCTTCGAGGAGCTGGCTCGTCCGATCGTGCACGATGGTCTCGTCGTCTGCCATGGCAAGAACATACTGCGCCGACGAGCCCCGACCCCGGGGCAAGCGGCCGATCGGATGGTGCACCCGCCAACTCAGGGCTGGAGCCGCTGGACCTGCCATCCCCGGCCGTCCGGCGTATAGCGGAGTCGGTCGTGGAGCCGATCGTCGCGGTGCTGCCAGAACTCGAAGACCAGGGGCGTCACCCGCACACCGCCCCACCACGGAGGCCGGGGAATGGAACGGTCCTCGTACTCGGCACCGACCACCTCGACCCGCAGGTCGAGGTGGTCCCGGCCGGCCACGATCTGGCTCTGGTGGGAGGCCCATGCCCCGATCTGGCTCCCCCGGGGTCGGGTGGCGAAGTAGGCGTCGGACTCTCCGTCACTGGTGCGTTCGGTCGGACCCTCGATCCGAACCTGCCGGCTGGTCGCCTCCCAGCTGAACAGCAGGGAGGCATGGGGGTTCACTTCGAGCTCGCGACCTTTGCGACTGTCGTAATTGGTGAAGAACACGAACCCGTCCGGCCCCCACCCCTTGAGCAGCACCATCCGCACCGACGGCCTCCCCCCGGCGTCGGCGGTGGCGACGGCCATGGCCTCGGGAGCCTCTGTCACCTCCGCCGCTTGGTCGAACCACCGTTGGAACTGGGCCAGCGGATCGGGATCGACAGTCTCCTCGAGAAGTGGCACTGCCGGTTCGATCATTTCTCCGACCCTAATGGCATCCGACCCCGGCTCCGGGCTCGGCCGGTGAGGTCGCCATCGGGCCAACGGTCCGGGGGAGGCATGCTCCCCTTGGTAGATTCTGCGCCGTGACCGGTGCCATCGACGTCGACGCCGAGCGGGCATCGCACCCCGGGTTGCGCGACGGTCGCCCACCTGAACAACGCCGGCGCCGCCCTGCCCACGTCGGCCACCCTCGACGCGGTGATCGGCCACCTCCGACTGGAGTCGGAACGGGGCGGCTACGAGGCCGCCCGCCTGGTGACCGACCGTCTGGAGGCGGTGGTGTCGTCGGCCGCCCGCCTGTTGGGCGCCGGTCCCGGCGAAGTGGTGGTCGCCGGGTCGGACACCCAGGCCTGGTCCAAGGCCCTGTGGGGTTACGTCCTCGGCGGCGGCGTGAAGGAGGGCTCCCGCCTCCTGGTCGACCGGATCGCCTACGACAGCCACTACCTCGGCCTCCTCCAGGTGTGTGAACTGACCGGCGCCGCCATCGAGGCGGTGCCGAGCGCGACCTGACGGCAGCCTCGACCTCGGGGCCCTGGACCGCGCTCTCGGCGCCGGCCCGGCGGCACTGGTCTCGCTGACCCATATCGGCACCCACCGGGGCCTGGTCAACCCGGTCGAAGAGGCCGGGACCCTGTGCCGGCGGGCCGGTGTCCCCTTCTTCCTCGACGCCTGCCAGAGCGTGGGTCAGCTGCCCGTCGACGTGAAGCGCATCGGCTGCGACGTGGCCACCACCACCGGGCGCAAGTGGCTGCGGGCCCCCCGGGGGACAGGACTGCTCTTCGTCCGAGCCGACTTCGCCGACCGGTTGCGGCCGCCCGGTATCGGCGGGAGCTCGGCCCTGTGGGAGGACGCCGGGCACTACTCGCTGCTCCCGGGGGCCCGGCGTTTCGCCGAAGTGGAGGCGTCCATCGCCGGCCATCTGGGCCTGGGCATCGCCATCGACCACGCCCTGTCGCTCGGTGTCGAGGCCATCGCCACACGGGTCGACGAACTGGGTGAGCATCTTCGCGGCTGCTCTCGGCACCATCGAAGGGGTGACGGTGCACGACGGCGGCCACCGGCGCTCGGGCATCGTGACCTTCACCACGGCCGCCGCCGCTCCGGCCGAGGTGGCCGCGGCCGCGTCCTCGGTCGGCATCAACGTCTGGACCAGCGATGCGCCGTCGGCCCGGCTCGACATGTCCGGGCCCGGTCCGACCTCGGTGGTCCGGGCATCACCGCACTACTACAACACCGAGGACGAGCTCAGCCGGCTGATCGAGGAGGTGCGATCGCTGGCGGTTCAATCCGTCCCGTAGAACGGGGCGCCGAAGCTGTACACCGAGCCGTTGGCCGCCACCATCCAGTAGCCATCGGTCGCCAGGTCTCCGGCCATGCCGACCATCGGGTGCGGGAATGGCCTCGCCGCCCCCGGAACCGAGGAAGGGGAGTTGAAGGCGAAGATGCCGCCGTCGGAGGCCACGAACCAGTAGCCGGTCCCCGAGGCGGTGGCGGCCATCGACACCACCGGCCGGTTGAGGTGCGAGGCCGACCCGGTCGATCCGAGGAACGGAGCGTCGAAGGCGAAGATCCCTCCGTCGGAGGCCGCCTCCCAGTACCCACCGGTCTGGACGTCCTCGGTCACGGCCACCACCGGTTGGTTCAACCGCTGACCGCCCATCGAACCATGGAAGGCGGCGTCGCCGAAGGAGAAGATGCCTCCGTCCGAAGCCACCAGCCAGTAGCCCCGGTCGTCGGCGGTCGGGGCCATGGCCACCACCGGTGCGTTCAGCGGGCGGCCGCCCATCGAGCCGTAGAAGGCGGCGTCGCCGAAGCAGAAGATACCCCCGTCACCGGCCACCAGCCAGTAGCCCAGGCCGTCGCTGGTCGACACGATATGGGCGATGGGCGAGTCGAGCCGGACCCCGGCCATCGATCCGTAGTAGCTGGCCCCACCGTGGGCATCGACCCCGCCGGCCGAGTCGGCCAGCCAGTACCCGCTGCCCGACGGCGTCGACGCCATGCCGACCACCGGGGTGGTGAGAGAGCCCGGGCTGGGGGTGGGGCCGGATGAAGGTGTCGTTGTCGCGCCGACCGACCGGGCCACAGAGAAGGCGGTGTCGGCCTGCAGCGGGCTGGGCGTGGCGACGCTGGATCCGGAACTGGACACGTTGGTGATCGCCACCGGCGAGTGAGCACCGATGGCGGATCCGTCCACGGTGCAACTGGTGAACGAGACGGTGCCGTAGTCGGAGTAGGGCACCGGCGTCGTGCCCGGATCCTCGGCGATGCACTCCGCCGACGAGTTGGCTGCACCGGCCAGGGACTCGGCCACCGAACCGCTGGTGCCGTTGGTCGAGTCGACGAGGTGGAGCCAGTACGAGCTGCCTCCGACGTAGGCGACCGAAGCCACCACGGTGTCACCGCTGTGCACCTCGATCTGGGGGAACACCACCGGCATCTGGGGATAGATCTCGTACCAGGCGAAGTACTGGCTGGCGCCGTCACTGCACGAGGCATCGATGCCGTCCTGTTCGACCGTGCCCGACGAGAGGCCGTCGATCCCGGCCCAGAACGAGCTCGACGAGTCCTCGTCGGGACCGCACGAGGCCAGCGAGGGGACGACGAACGACGCCTGCACCGTCGTGAACGAGCCGCCGGAGCCGGAGGCACCGTACCCGGCCCAGTTCAGCGAATTGACGGAGTTGCTCGTCCTCCCGGCGATCCGCGGTGAACTACCCCGGCCGCGATCATGGGTGGGCCGAGAGCACCTTTGAGTACCTGGCCGGCCTCCGACGCCCTGGGCGGGATCTGGCCACCGGGCGTGGATGAGGTCGCGCTCGACCACGAGGCGGAGGTGAAGGATCCGGCCCCCACGACGGCACCCACGACGACGGTGGTGGCGGCCAAGGCCACCACCCGTCCGGCCCGTCCCCTACCGGGTCGGAGCCTCCGAGTGGCGCGGGGTTCTCGTGACTCTTCGGCCGGTTGCTTGGTGCCCCGCACGATGCGTCCGAATGTCCTGACCATCCGCATGCCTGTCCCTCATGGCTCCCCGACGGCACGCCGGTCCCAACGATCGGTTCTGGTGGATTGGCCACCCTGAATGCCGTCCCGCGTTATCGACGGGTGGCGGCCCGACCTTTAGCCTCGGCCTACCGGTGGCCCCAGGTCGAAGAGGTGAACGTCACCGGCTCACGAAGCTGTGCGAGTCACGCGCGAACCGGGTTCCATGACGAACGCCATGACTTCGGCGTCCTCGGTGGGCAACGGCACGGGTGGCCGGCGGGCATGGTGCTCTGGAAAGTAGTACCCGTTGACAGGGAAGCCGTCCTCGGTTGCGTCACCGGGTCGGAGGCGATCGTACGCTTCGGTCTTGTGCTGGCGATGGGCGAGGGAGTTGACGGCACAGTCCAAGTGGTAGATGGGCAACAGCACGAAGCGGTGGGGGTCCATGCGCATGTACCCGGCATGGAAGGGCTGGGCCTCGAGACGAAAGGTGGGAAGATTGCGAGCCAACCGGGACTGCCAGTCGGGCTCCCAGGGACGTTCGTCGATCCAGTGATAAGGATCCGGATATCACCACCGGCGGGGCAAGACGTACTGCACGGCATCGGTGCGAGCGATCAGGTCAGGCAGGGCCCCGATCAAAGCCGTGCAGGGCACCTCGTCGCTGTCGATGCGCAGGATCCAGTCAGACGAGCACGGATGATGCAACCACTGGATGACGCACTCCGAGCCGGGCAGTCCGACGCCCACAAGCTGGACCACGTCTGCGACGGCGGTAAGGGGATCGAGTTCTTCGGGAGCCAGCCGGTCGTCTACGGCGACCACGATCTAGTCGGCGACATCCCTGAACAAGGACAACATGGCCGCCACCTGGTCTACCGGGCCGGCAGTGAGGCAACAAACCGAGAGCGTCGGACTCACAGGCCCCCTCTCAGTGCCACTCGACTGGATCCGGCGCCGAAGCCAGGCGCCGCTCCCGACGCCTGATGAGCTTCCCGCCAGACGTCACAACCGTCATAGTACCGGTGGGCAACTGTCGGGTCGGACATCAGATGCCGGCCAGGACCGACCCTCACCATCTCCGCGGGCTCCATTGAGGAGTCGAGGCGATCGAGGCGACCGCGCCGGGCGTCGCCTTGGCGGCGACGCGACAGTGAGCCACACCCGCCGATGGGACCGGGATCGTTCGAAGTTGGTAGAGCCTGACTAGTGCAGTGGCCCGGCACCGGCGGCGGTTCCGGTGGGGGGATCGATCCGGGCGGCCCGGTCGATGGAACGCCACGACCTCCTGACCCACCACGGACGGGTGTCCGCCGGCCCGGCGGCGGCCTCGGCCAACCAGGTCGCCTCCAGGCCGTCGGCGAGCGCGAAGGCCTCCGCTGACGACGGTGGGTCGGCTATCCACTGGGCCTCGGTCCGGTCCCTGAGGCGGCGGTAACCGGCGAGGAGGGCGGCATGGGAGGTCATGGTGCGTCGGTGGAGTAGCTCGTGACGCCACCACAGGCTCCTCTCGTCGAACACGTTCAGCGGACGGGGACCCAGGTCCAAGGGCGAGCCGGGGTCGACCGGCTTGAACAGCGAAGTGCACGGGGCCGAGGTGGCCGTGGCCCAGTGACGGGGTCCGGCTCGTAGGTCGGACACCCACGAGGCGGTGGTCTGGCTCGAAGCCAGCCAGCCGGCGGCGTGGACGCAAGGGGCATGTAGTCCGCCCCGCACCGGTGACCACGTGGGCGGGGCGGACGGGTCGCCGGCCCGATGGGTCCGCAACGCGGCCATCAGGTCGGCGGGACCTCGGGCGTGGCCGGCGAGCGGCTCGGTCAACCGTCGTCGGATCCGGGCCGAGACCTTCCACGTCCGCAACGGGTCGGCGTGCTCCCGGGCGAACCCTCGGATAGTCAGCCCGTTGGAGATGCTGCGACCCGGACCGGTGACCGGCTCGGTGACCCAGTGGCGACCGGCGGTCTCCAACACCTGGGCGCCGTTCGGGTCCGCCACCAGAAAGCTGTTGTCGTAAGTGAAGTCGGGGCGCTCGAAACTGCACGGCCCGCCCTGGCCGTGATGCTCCAGAAGTGCCACCATCACCGTCACCGCCTCTTCGGCGGTGGTCGATCGCTCCAGCCCCAGGCGGACGAGGTCCATCCCGAGCAGTGCCTTCTGCCCGCTCCGACCCTTGGTGAAAACCGCCTCGTTGCCGATCACGACACCGTGCTCGTTGGTCCCCATCTCCGCCCCCCACATCCACCAGGGTCTCGAGATCAGTACGGCGTCGGTGTGATCGACCTGGGGGATGTCGATCCAGGTGCAGGTGGTGCGGCTCCCGACCGGATGGTCGGCCGCGGCCACCCACTCCAACAGCTGGGACTCGTTCGGCTCGCGGTCGCTGTTCTTGGCGAACAGCACGCCGTCGTCGGTGAGGGCCACCAGCGAGTCACACACCCGGGCTCCTGTTCCCGGCGTCCGGCGGGCCGGGCGGCGGGAGAGTCCCGGTCATCGGCCTCCCACTCAGGCGACCGGGCACTAGTCCCCGAGCGGTGGCGACTGGCCCGACCACCCGGTGATCTCCGTGATCCGGAACGTCAACAGACCGGCGAAAACGGTCTGTCGGTACTGGGGGTACTTGCGCCGCAGCCCTCCCTCGAGCGAGGTGCGGGTCTCGGTGCCCACGTCGATCCGCTCGAGCGCCGCCCGCACCCACCACAGGCGCGCCCAGTCATCGGCGTCCCAGTGGTCGCACACCAGGGACGCACGGGGGTCGGCATCGAGGTTCTTCACCCGTTGCAGATCGGTGGAGACCTTCTCCTTTACGGTATCGACGGGTACGGCCAGAAGATCGGCCTCCATGACGAAGCAGGCGGGGACCACATCGACTCCTCGTCGGGGATGGACGGTGGCCAACATTCCCCGCCCCGCCTTCCCCAGCCGCACGGCGCATTCCGTCGGCTCGATCCTCATCCGATGCCGGCACCGGGCCCGGTCACGCCAAATGCCCCTTCCTGAAGCACGTCACCACGTGGTCGTCGACCACACCGACCGACTGGAGGAACGAGTAGACGACGGTCGAACCCACGAACGTGAACCCCCTCCGTTTCAGATCCTTGCTCATGCGGTCCGAGAGATCGGTGCGGGCGGGCAGGTCGGCGGTGCGCACGGGCCGGCCGACGATGGGGGCGCCGTCCACCCATGGCCACAGATACGATGCGAACGAGCCGAACTCGTCCACGACGGCCAGGAACGCCCGGGCGTTGGTGACCGTCCCCCGAACCTTGAGCTTGTTGCGGATGATCCCGGGATCTTCCAGGAGCTTCAGGATCTTCGCCTCGCGGTAGCGGGCCACCCGGGCCGGGTCGAACCGGTCGAAGGCCCGCCGGTAGTTCGCCCGCTTGTTGAGCACCGTCGACCACGACAGCCCGGCCTGGGCCCCTTCCAGAATGAGCATCTCGAAGAGATGGCGGTCATCGTGGGATGCCACGCCCCATTCTTCGTCGTGGTAGCTGCGCATGGCGTCGGACCCGTCGGCCCAATCGCAACGCACCCGGTCGTCCCCCCCGGCGCGGTTGTGGGCCATCGGCCGAAGTTACACCCGCACGTGACGACGCCGTTCGACGGGTCGACGGCCGCAAGGGCCGGCACCGCCCGCGTGATCGGCCGCGACCGGGAGAGGAGTCCCAGTCAATTGCCAGTGGCTCCCCAGTGGTCGCTCAGGGACGGGGAGGAGGATGGGTCCATGATCATCCGAGCGCCGAGACAGCGAGTGGTGTGGTTGGTACGCCACGGCGAGACCACCTGGAACCACGTCGGTTGGGTGCAGGGCCACACCGACACCGGCCGGCTCACCCGCAGGGGCTGCGCCCAGGACCGCCGGGTGGCGTCGCTCCTGACCGGCAAGGACGTGGGCGCCGTGTACTCGAGTGACCTGCGCCGGGCCCGCCGCACCGCCGAGATCATCGCCGACCACGTCGGCTGTGAGGTGAGGACCGATCCTCGTCTGCGCGAGCGGAGCTTCGGTGCCCTCGAGGGGATGCCACTGGCCGAGCTGCCGCCCGAGGTCACCGGCATCTTCAGAGGACGGATCGCCGACGTCGACGCCCATGCCGACGATGGGGAGTCGCTGCGCGACCTGGCCGCCCGCTGCACGGATTTCGCCAACTGGCTGGAGACCGAGCAGGTCGACCGCGACGTTGTGGTCGTGGCCCACGGCGACAGCATCCGCTTGTTGCGGGCGTCCATCGCCGGGGTCGATCCGTCAGGAATGGGGTGGGGATCGGTGGCCAACGCCAGCGTCCACCGGTTGGTGGTGCCGTCCGCTCACCCCGGACCGGATGGGACCCGGACCGCCAACCAGCTGGTGCCGGGCTCGGTCGATACCAGACGGTGGGCCACACCTCTCGGCAACATGATCCACTCTCCGGCGGCCAGGGTCACCGACACTCCCCCGACCTCGAGGACCGCCCCGCCGGCCAGGGTGATGACCCACTCGTCGTGATCCTGGAGGTAGTCGACCGGGGCCGCCAGCTCGCCGCTGAGGATGTGTTCGACCCGCACGCCGCCCATGGTCGCCACCAGTTCCACCGTTTCACCACCGTCGGGGGCTTGGCCCGAAGGACGCAGCCGACCCAGCTGCGGGCCGTTCATGGATCCACCGCCATCAATGCCACCTTACCGGCGGCTCCGACCGCCGGCCGGTCCGCCCACAGACCAGCCCGCCCGCTCACGGGTCACGGGTGCGATCATGGGAAATGGACTCATCGCTGCTGACGCTCGACACCACCGGCCGGACCGTGCTCGACCTGACTCCGGAGATCGTGCGCTTCTGCGCATCCCACCGCGACGGACTGGTGAACGTGTTCGCTCCTCACGCCACCGCCGGGCTCGCCCTCATGGAGGTGGGATCGGGATCGGAAGGCGACCTCGAACAGGCCCTCGGCCGGTTGCTGCCCCGCGACGACCGGTACCGTCATCGACACGGGGCCGAGGGCCACGGGGCCGACCACCTGCTGCCGGCGCTGGTGAGCCCGTCACTGTCGATTCCGGTCCTGGCCGGCCGGGCCCAACTCGGCACGTGGCAGAGCGTGGTCCTGGTCGACACCAACGGCGACAACCCCCGCCGCCAGGTCCGGCTCAGCTTCCTCGACGGCTGAGAGCGTCCGCTACCGACTGCGCTTGGCCGAGCGCCTCCCCCAGCACCCCGAGGACGGCGGCGCTCGGCTTCCCGTCCTCGAAGTCGGCCCCGGTGGCATAGACCACGGTCGGCACCGTCCAGCCCCCGAGGCTGGCCACCACCGAGCGGGTCCCGGTGTCGAGGGACAGGAAGTGGGCGGGGGTGGCGGCGGTGGCGACCAGGACGACCGCGGTCCGGGACAGGGCGTCGGTCGGGAAGCGGTCGAGGAAGGCCTTGAGCGTTCCGTTGAAGGTGGCCCGGTAGATGGGCGTGGCCAGCACCAGCACCGAGGCATCGGCGGCCGCGGCCACAGCTTCGTCGACGGCGGGATCGTTGCGTCGACCCAGCAACGCCTCGGCCGGGAGGTCGATGAGGTCGATCAGCCGACCGCCACCATCGGGTTCGATGGCGGCGGCGGCCAACGCCCGGGTTTTGGAAGTGGCTGAGTCACCACTGCTCACAGCTACCAGCGACATCGGATCGGCCTCCCTCGCCCCCGCCCTCAGGCCGGGGACTCGACCAGGGCGGCGTGATCGCTCGGGCCGATCCTGTCATCTCCGAGCAGGCCGTCCCGTCGCAGGAGCGGGAAGACGCCTTCGGCGAACCAGTAGGCCTCTTCCAGATGGGGCTGCCCGGACATGATGAAGTGGTCGATACCCAGTTGGTGGTACTCGGCGATCCGTCGACGCCACCTCGTCGTGGCTCCCGACCAGGGCGGTGCCCGCTCCCGATCGGACCAGCCCGTAGCCGGCCCACAGGTTGGGGGCGATGACCAGGTTGTGGCGCGTGCCTCCGTGGAGGGCGGCCATGCGGTGCTGCCCCACCGACTCGGCCGTGGCGAATCTGACTCTGGGCCAGGGCGATCACGTCGTCGGACATGGCGGCGAGCATCCGTTCGGTGACCTCCCAGGCGTCAGAGGCCTGGTCGCGGCTGATCACGTGCAGCCGGATGCCGAACCGCAGGGTCCGGCCGGCCTCGGCGGCCAGCCCCCGCATGCGCTCGATGCGCTCGGCCACCTGGGCCGGGGTTTCGCCCCAGGTGAGGTAGACGTCGGCGTGCTTGGCGGCCACGCGCTCGGCCGCGGGTGACGCCCCCCCGAAGAAGATCTCGGGAGTGGGTGAGGGCCGGTGGACGGTGGTGGCCCCGGCGATCTGGTAGTGCTCGCCGTGGAAGTCGAAGGGCTCGGCCCCCCATGCCCCCCGGAGGACGGTGATGAACTCGGCGGTCCGGTCGTAGCGCCGGTCGTGGTCGAGCCAGTCGCCGAAGCGGCGCTGTTCGTCGGCGTCCCCGCCGGTGACGATGTTCAACAGCAACCTCCCTCCGGTGATGCGTTGGAAGGTGGAGGCCTGCTGGGCGGCCAGCGTCGGGGAGACCAGACCGGGACGGAAGGCCACCAGGAACTTGAGGTCCCTGGTGTCGCGGCTGAGGGCGGCCGTGGTCAGCCAGGCGTCCTCACACCATCGTTCCCGTCGGCGTCAACACCGCCTCGTAGCCCAACTGATCGGCGGCCCGCGCCACCTGGGCCAGGTAGTCGATGTCCGGGCGGTCGGCGGCCGACGGCCGGACCGAACCCGACGATCTCCCGGCTGTCGCCGGTGGTCGGCAGGAACCAGTGGAGGTGGACACTCACCCCACCACCTTAAACCTAGAAATCCGATCGCTGCAGTCGGCTTTCATGGCTCGGCCGGGCGCCCGGGGACGGGGGCCCGATGGGTAGGGTCAGATTTCGTGCCCCTGGTCCGCATCAACCCGAAGATCAGCGTCAGCGTGGTCTTCGTGGCGGCCATGTTCATGAACATCATGGACATCACCATCGTCAACGTGGCCCTGCCGCTCGATCGGCCGCCAGTTCGGCGTGTCCGAGGCGTCCCTCGACTCGGTGGCCGTCGGGTACCTCGTCAGCCTGGCCGTCTTCATCCCGGCGGCCGGATGGTTGGGCGACCGGCTGGGGTCCAAGCGGGTGCTGCTCTTCGCCATCGCGGTGTTCACCGGCGCGTCGGTGCTCTGCGGATTGGCCGACAGCCTCCCCGAGTTGGTGTTCTTCCGGGTCATCCAGGGGGTCGGCGGCGGCATGCTCACCCCGGTGGGCATGGCCATGCTGTTCCGGACCTTCCCGCCCGAGGAGCGGGTCCGGGCATCGTCGATCCTCACCGTGCCCACCGCGGTGGCTCCCGCTCTCGGGCCGGTGCTCGGAGGCCTGCTGGTGACCGACCTGTCCTGGCGGTGGGTCTTCTTCGTCAACCTGCCCATCGGCATGGCCGCCTTCGCCTTCGGCCTGCTCTTCCTGGACGAGCACCGCCAGCCCCACCCGGGACGCTTCGATCTCCCCGGGTTCCTGCTGTCGGGCATCGGCTTCGCGCTGGTCATGTTCGGCGTCAGCGAAGGGCCCAGCCGGGGCTGGGACAGCGCCGGCATCCTGGGCAGCATCGCCCTCGGGGCTGTCCTGCTCGGGTCGCTGGTCGTGGTGGAGCTGCGGACGTCCAAGCCGTTGCTGCAGCTCCGCCTGTTCACCAACCGCCTGTTCCGATCGACCACCGTCGTCTTGATGATCGTCGGTGGCCGCCTTCCTCGGGCGTGCTGTTCGTTGTGCCCCTGTTCTTCCAGATCGCCCTGGGCCTCAACGCCCTCCAGTCCGGGCTCAACACCTTCCCCGAGGCGATCGGCGTGATGGTCGGGGCCCAGATCGCCAGCCGCATGCTCTACCCCGGGCTCGGCCCCCGGCGGCTGGTCGCCGCCGGTCTGGTCGGCGTCGCCATCGCCGATGAGCCTGATGTCCCTGATCGGGTTCGGCACCGACCTGTGGTGGATGCGGCTGTTGATGTTCGCGCATGGGGCTCTCCATGGGCCAGGTCATCGTCTCGGCCCAGGCCGCCGTCGTTCGCCACCATCTCCAACGCCGACACCGGCCAGGCCTCGTCGCTGTTCAACAGCGGCCGGCAACTGGGCGGGCGCGTTCGGGGTCGCCATCCTGGCCACCGTGCTGGCCGCCGTCGGGCACCACCCACGTGGTCGACGGGCGCTCGGTCCCGACCTGACGGCGTACCACGCCGCCTTCCTGACCGCGGCCGGTCTGGCCCTGCTGGGCGCGGCGGTCGCACTGACCATCAAGGACGCCGACGCGCCGAGCCACCATGGTCCGCCGGGTGACGCACCGGACCGACCGGCCCGGGCCTGCCGAGCCGTCCCGACCGAGCCTCCCGTCGCCGAGCTCGGCCGCCGTGCCGACGGGGCCGGGGAGGGCACGCGATACAGTCACGTCCATGGCCACCAAGGTCATGCTCGACATCGACGGCGTCCTGACCGTGTCATGGCAGCCGCTGCCCGGAGCCGTCGACACGGTCCGGTGGCTCCAGAACGAGGGGATCGGCTTCCGCCTGGTCACCAACACCTCCTCGAAGTCCCGGCTCCAGATCGCCGACCTGCTGGCCGAGGCGGGCATGGACAGTCGAGCTCGAGCAGATCCAGACCGCGGTGACGTCGGCGGCCCGCTACCTGGCCGACACCTATCCCGGCGCCCGCTGCCTGTTCCTCAACCAGGGCGACGTCGATGAGGACCTCGAGGCGTCGGGGTCGTCGGGGTTGTGGACGCCGACCCGGGCCGATGTGGTCCTGCTGGGCGGAGCCGGCCCGAGTGTCGGCTACGACGAGCTGGACGCCGCCTTCAAGCGGCCCTGGACGGCGTCCCGGTGATCGCCCTGCACCGCAACACCCGTTTCCAGACCGACCGGGGTCCGGCTCTCGACATGGGGGCGTTCATCGTCGGGCTGGAGGCGGCGGCATCCATCGAGGTCACCGTGGTCGGGAAACCGGCACCTCGCTTCTTCGAGGCGGCTCTGTCCGGACTCGGCGCCGACCCCGGCGTCGACCGTCATGGTCGGCGACGACCTGGTGTCCGACGTCCTCGGAGCCCAGGCCGTGGGCATCACCGGAGTGCTGGCGAGGACGGGCAAGTTCCGTCGGTCAGACCTGGACCAGGTGGCCGAGACACCCGACCACGTGATCGACGACGTCGGCGAGCTGCCGGAGCTGGTCACCCAGCTGTCCGATGTCGGCCAACCGGGACGGACCGGGGCGAGCCGGGTCGGATCATCGACCGGACCGGCTGACGACCGGCCCGGGACGGTCGGGTCCCGGGGCCGCCGACCCTCGTCGGCCTCCACCCGTGCCCGCCTGGGACCGGTCGGGGTGTGGCTGGGGGTCCTCGATGCGGCATCCGTCGCCGATGAGCGTGCCGCGGCCGCGGAGCATCGAGGCCGCTGGGGTACGGCTCGATCTTCGTCGGCGAGCGGATCGGCGGCAAGGATGCCATGGCCCATCAGGCCCTCCTGCTGGCGGCCACCGACCGCATCGTGACCGGGACCGGCATCGCCAACGTCTGGTCCCGGCACCCCGCCTCCCTGGAGGGCGGCTCGGCCCTGCTCGGTGCCGCCTACCCGGGCCGGTTCATCGCTGGGCATCGGCATCAGCCACGCCCCGATGGTGGACTCGAGCGGGCAGACCTACGACGAAGCCACTGGCCCGCATGGCCGGCTATCTCGACGCCATGCAGGCGGCGGCCGTCGAACGCTCCACCCGGCCAGCTGGCGCGTGCCCCACGTGCTGGCAGCCCTGCGTCCGCGCATGCTGGCCCTGGCCCGGGAGCGCGCCGACGGAGCGCACCCCTACTTCGTGCCGCTAGTCGCACACTCCGTTGGCCCGCGCCGCCCTGGGACCGGACAAGCTCCTCCTCCCTGAGCAGGCGGTGGTGCTGGCCACCGATCCCTCCGAGGCCCGCCGCATCGCCCGCGCCCACATGGACCTGCTACCTGCGGCTGCCCAACTACGTAAACAACTTGAAGCGCCTGGGATTCACCGACGACGACGTGGCCGACGGGGGCAGCGACCGCCTGGTCGACGCCGTCGTGGCCTGGGGCGACGAAGAAGCCATCCTCGCTCGGGTTCGCGACCACCTCGACGGCGGTGCCGATCACGTGCTCATCCAGCCGCTCGGAGCGCTGGACACCGCCCTCCTCCAGTTGACGGAGCTCGCCCCCGTCCTGGTGGGCGTCTAACAGACGTAGTCGATCGCTACTTTCTTCCTGATCGAGTCGATTGTCTCGGCCAGGGTTTGGTGATCAGGAGTCCGCCCTCGCACGGTGACGACTTGAGCGTCGGTTCCCTCCCGCCAGTCGACCGCCTCACCAGGCTTGCGTCGGAGGTTGACGGTGTCGACGCCGGTCAGGGCCGAAACCTCCTCCAGCCCGATGATCGACTCGACCCGGCGGGCGGCCATCGGGGGCTGCAACATCAGCCAGAAGCCCACACCGAAGCAGGGGGCGAGTCCTTCGAACCTGACCGGGATGCCCGCCGCCACCTGGAAGGCGGCCCGGAACAGATTGACGGTCGACACGTCGTGAAGGACGAACGGGGGCCGCCCGCCCAGTCGACCGTTCACTTCGATCAGCATGGGGCCGTCGGGCGTGAGCTTGATCTCGGTGTGGATGACCGCGTCGGTGATGCTCAGCGCCTCGACCGATTCATCGACCATGGCCAGCACCGGCTCGTGCAGCCGGGGCTCGAGGAGCCCGGGAATGAAGTTGCCGGTCTCGCGGAACGGCTCGGCCAGCGGGAACCGACCGGTGATGGCCACATGGCTCGGTCGTCCGCCGCTGACCACACTCTCGACCGAGAGGTACGTCGCCGTCCAGTCGTTCTCCCACGGGGCATCGTCGAGGTACTGCTCCACCACACTGCCGGCACCGTGCTCGTCGTCCTCCAACAGAGGTACCAACTCGGCGGCGTCAGCCACCCTGCGGATGCCCCGGCTCCCGCTGCCCTCGGCCGGCTTGAGCACGGCTGGATATTGGATGGAGGCCGCCAGCCGGCGCACCTCGTCGCTCGAGAGATCGGCCGGGACCGGCCAGAACCGGGGACCGGGGATGCCGGCGTCGTCCAGCGCCGCCCGCTGAAGGCGCTTGTCCACCAGGGCGTGGGCCGCTGCCGGCGAGTGGTAGATGAGACCGAGGCGCTCAGCCAGGGCGGCGGCGGCCTCGACGTGATCGTCGACGAAGGAGACGATGCCATCGGGACGGTGGGCGGCCAGGGTCCTGGCCGCCTGGTCGAGGTCGAGGCCTTCGATGTCCACGACCGAGCCGAGTCGCGGCAGCAGGCGGGCGGAGCCGTCGTCTGCGGGCTGGGTGCCGTCGACCACCCACAGGATCTCGGCCGCATCCCCGACTTGCTGGAAGAGATCCAACGGAAAGAACGAGCGGACATGGTGCAGTACTGCCACGCGGGGTCGCACTACAGCTCCTTGCGAACCAGGAGCGTCTGGGCCATGGCCTGCAGAGCCCGGTCGTTGTTGACCATGAGCGGAGCCGCGGCCGCGTCCCGCATGATGCGGGACATGCTGACCGACGACTGGTTGTGGTAGCCGGTGAGTCCGCAGATGGCCATGGCCCGCTGCACGATCTCGAGGACCAACGTGGAAGATGACAACTTGAGGTTGTCCATCCGGCTGGAGAACCGGAACGTCTCCACTTCTGGTGTGTCCTTGTCGAGGTCGTAGCGGATGGCCCCCCCGGACACCACTTCGCGCAACTGGTGGAGGTACACGCCGAGCTCGGCCAACCGGAGCGCGGCCGTGGGCGACACCGTGGTGGTCGAAGAGTTCCGGTTCGAGCGGGCCTCGGTGCGCACCGATGTGTGGGCCCGTCGGGCCGCCGACTCGCCCAGTCCCAGCCACACCGAGCTCAACAGGACCGCACTGACCGGAAGCGAGGTCCTCATGAACACGTCCGCGTAATCGAAGATGACCAGATCACTGGGCACGTCGGCGATCAGCAGGGCGGGCCGGCTGCAGGTCCCCCGCAGACCGATGGTGTCCCAGTCCCCCGTCGGCTCGAGCCGGAGACTGGGAGGGAGGCAGACCGCCATGACCTGATCGTTACCCTGGCTCTCGGGGCTGCGGCGGGCGGTGGCCAGTATCCCGTCGGCGTACTCGCCGTAGGACACGGTCGACGCCTGCTTCTCGATACGGAACCCCTCGCCGGTGGGCTCGAGCGCGCACAGGCTCGTCCGGCGTTCGCCCCCCAGCCCGACCTCGCTGTTGGCGTTGGCCAGGAGCAGGTCTCCCGCCACCACCGACGGGAGGAGGCGGTCGAGGGCAGACTTCGTCCCGTGTCGAACCAGCGATGCGACTTGGATGTGGTGCATGGCCAGAATCAAGCCACTGGAGGCGCAGTGTTCGGCAATGGCCACGACCATGGCCGACGTCTCCTCCAGGGACCGGCCGGGGCCTCCCCACTCCGGTGGGACCAGAGCACCCAACAGTCCCGAACGGCGTAGCTCCGCCATCGTCTCGCCCGGAAACCGAGCTTCGGCATCCACGTCGGCGGCCCAACGGGCCGCTACGTCCTTTCCGATCTGGCGCGCTTCAGCGAGCAAATTGACCTCGATCACGTGGTAACGACGATAGCGGTCGCTGGTTGATTGGGGAAAGAACGTCCTGCATGTCATGCGTGTCGACTATCGAGAGGGCGGCACGGTGACGCAGTCCGGGTGTGGTTCCGCGAAGATGCAACCATGGAGCGATCCGGGGGTCCATCGGGGGCGTCGGTCGTCGTGGTCGGCGGCGGGCTGGTCGGAATGTCGCTCGCCTACGAACTCGTCACCGCCGGAGCCGACACCGTCCTCATCGATCGCCACGATCCGGGCCGCGCCACCGACGCCGGTGCCGGCATCCTGTCCCCCGAGACCAATCTCGATCCCGACCCCGGGCTCTTCGCCTTCGGATCGGCCGCCGCCCGCCACTACGCCACCCTCGCCGAGCGCCTGGAGGACGACGGTGTGACCGAGACGGGATTCGGCGTCACCGGTTCGCTACTGGTGGCCGAGCGTGAGGGTGACGACCAGACCATGGCGATGGCGGTGGAGTTGGTGGAACGGCGATCGCCCGGACTCGCCGAAGAGATCGAACCGGACGAGGTGTCCCGGTTCTTCCCGTTGCTCGGGCCGGTCCGTCGCGCCCTGTTCAATCCGACCGGGCGTCGGGTCGACGGCCGTGTCCTGAACGACGGGCTCCGGCGGGCGGCCCAGGCCAGAGGGCTCCGGGTGATCGGCTCCGGCGCCACCGGAGTGAATCTCGACCGACGACGCGGCACCATCGAAGGTGTGGTCACTGATCAGGAGACCGTTGCCGCCGACACCGTCGTCATCGCCGGAGGGGCGTGGTCACCCGAGATGGCGAAGACGTTCGGGGTCACCCTTCCCGTGTACCCGCTGAAAGGCCAGATCATCCATCTGTCCGTTCCCGACGCCGACACCCGGGCCTGGTCCATCGTCCAGCCGGTACTGAGTTACTACCTGGTGCCGTGGCCCGACGGTCGGGTGGCCTGCGGCGGGACCATGGAAGCCGGCGCCGGCTTCGACCATCGCCCGACGGCCGACGGCCTGTACCAACTCCTCCGCGAATGCCTGCGTACAGCTCCCGGCCTGGCCCAGTCGACCGTGGCCGAGATCAGGGTGGGCACGCGGCCCTCGACTCCGGACGACCGACCCGTCCTCGGTCGGCTCCCGGGATGGACCAACGCCTTCGTGGCCACCGGCCACGGTGCGGAGGGGCTGTTACTCGGCCCGTTGAGTGGACTGATGGTGGCCCGGGAGGTGCTCGGAATCGACGACCCGCCCGAGGGCCTGGAGGCCGACGCCCGGTCTCAGGTGCTCGAGTTCTGTGCTCCCGGGAGGTTCGCCGGAACCTCGTAGTATCCCGGTTGCATCGACCGCTCAGGGCTCGGTCCGGGCCCGCGCTTTCGATTCGGCGGCCAGCACCTTGGCCCGCTCGGCGTTGCGTGTGGCCGCGTCCCGCGGCCGGAGGCCCTCTTGGTAGACGCCCTTGATGTACTCCTGGACGTCCCGCGACGCCGAGGCCACGGTCAGCAGGTCGTTCGACTGCTGGAGGTGGGTACGCAGTCCCATCATGTCCCACGCCCGCCGGATGTTGGCCTTGGCGGCCATGAGGGTCGACAGGGGCGCCTGGGCCACATGGAAGGCCAGCTCGTTCACTTCGTCCTCGAGGCGGTCCCGGGGTACCACCCGGTTGATCAGGCCCATCTCCTTGGCTTCCTGGGCACTGAGCTCCTGGCCCGTGTACATGTACTCCGAGGCCCGCTTCCAGTTCATGAAGATCCACGGCTCGATGCCCGTCTCCATGGTCGGCATGGCCATGCCCTGGAGCACTGGGAACTGGAAGTAGGCGTCCTCCGAGGCCACCGTCATGTCGGTGAGCAACCCCCAGACCGTGCCGCCCCCCAGGCAGTAGCCGTGGACCTGGGCGATGGTCACCTTGGGCAGGTCCCACAACTTCAGCACCGGGGTGCCGTAGATGTCCCACTGCCCCTTCCACGGACTCCCGAGCTTGGCCGTGCTCTCTTGGATCTCGCGCATCTCGGTCCCCGGAGTGCCCACCACCACGTGACCGGCACTGAACCCGGGACCGTTGGCCTTGAGGACGACCACCTTGATGTCGTAGTCATGCTCGGCATCGTCGAGGCAGGTGTCGACGTCGAACACCAGATCCGACGACTGGATGTTGGCCTTCTCCTCAAAGTCCAACGTGATCCAGGCGACCGGCCCGTCCTTGGTGTAGATGACCGTCCCCAGCCTCTTGGTCTCCATGGACTGCTCCTGTCATGACTGGCCGGCCGGGTCCCGGCGAGCGGCGTAGCGAAGTTAGCAAAGAAGGCTGTTCCTGTCCCTGGGCCGGCCGCCACCCGCCACTCACGGTGCCGCCACCTCACGGATCAGCTCCGGGCTGTCGTTGCGGACGTTCCCGACGTCGCGGCTGACCGGGTAGTGCACGAGGGTTCCTTCCGGGTTCGGGGTGAGCAGTACCTCGAGCTCGTCGCCCGACGGTCACCTCGGGGTCCAACCAGTGGGCCCAGCTGTCGGGGTCGAGCACCACCGGCTGACGGTCGTGAATCGGCATGTCCGGCCCCGCCTCGGTGGTGATGATGGTGGCGGTGCGGAGCTCGGTTCCGTCAGGACCCCGCCAATGGTCACGCAACCCGGCCAACACCACCGGTGCCCCGTCGGCCCGCGTGAAGGCGTACGGCTGCTTGGGCGATTTCGGTGGAACCGATGGAGCGGGCAGACCGGGCAGGCCCGGCGGACCTGGCGTCGCCGGCGCCCATTCGTAGAAGGCGTCGACCGGGACCAGGATCCGCCCCTGCCTGAACGCGGTGCGGAACATGGGCTTGGTGGCCACCGTCTCCGCCCGGGCGTTGAAGGTGTTGCGGATGGTGGCCGGGTCCTTGGCCCCGCCGGGCACCAGCCCCCACCGGAAGACGCTCATGCGGCGCCCTCCGTGCCCGTCGTCGGCAACACCCAGGATCTCGGACATCGGTCCGATGTTCCATCGCCGAGGGAGACCGTCCGCCAGCTCGGGGTCCAGACCGGCCTCCAACAACAGGGCGAGGCGCGGGGTGTCCGAGTACAGGGCAATCCGGCCACACATGGGGTCAAGCCTACGGCGGGGCTGGCGTCGCCCGACCCCCCGGTGGGAAAACCGGCCATCGGTGCTCGGTAGCATTGGGGGTCATGGAGCCCGTCTCGTCGCCCGGGCCGGGCCCGGTACATTCTGGATGCAATCGGGACGCCGGTTCGGGTCGTGTGTCGGCGCCCCGGTCCCGCCCCCCGGTCACGGCCGGTAGGACGTTCCACCGTGCCAGGGCCAGTGGTCGACATCTTGGTTGTGGTGGGGTCCGATCCACCACCGCCGTTGCTCGAGACCCGAGCCGGGTGGATCGTCCGCTTGGCTGACCCCACCGACTCGGCCCCCCTCATCGCCGAACTGCGGGGCCACATCCCCCGCCTGGTCGGCGTGGTCGGAGTAGATCTCGCCACCGGACCCGTCGTCCGCCACATCCACGATGCCGGCCTACCCGTGGTCCTGTTCAGCGACGGGTCGGTCGAAGTGCCGCCCGGCGTCGAGATCTGGCCGCTCACCGAACCGGGACCGGCCATGGAGGTGGCCGACAACCTCATCGACCTGATCGGTGACACGCCGCTGGTGCGTCTGGGCCGGACGGGGCGCCACCTCCGGTGCCACCTCCTGGCCAAGCTCGAGTACCTGAACCCGGGCGGCAGCGTGAAGGACCGTCCGGCCCTGGCCATGATCAGAGCCGCCGAGGCCGAAGGACTGCTGGAACGGGGGAGCACCATCGTCGAGCCGACCTCCGGCAATACCGGCGTGGGCCTGGCCATGGTGGCCGCCCAGCGGGGGTACCGGTGCATCTTCACCATGCCGGACAAGATCGGCGAGGAGAAGCGCCAGCTCCTCCGGGCGTTCGGCGCCCGGGTCGTCATCTGCCCCACCGCCGTGGACCCGGGCCATCCCGACTCCTACTACTCGGTGGCCGACCGGATCACCGAGGAGACCCCGGGGGCATTCCAACCGAACCAGTACCGGAACCTGGCCAACCCGGCCGCGCACGAGGTCTCGACCGGACCCGAGATCTGGCGGCAGACGGCAGGACGCGTGACCCACTTCGTGGCCGGCGTGGGAACCGGGGGGACGATCAGCGGCGTCGGCCGCTACCTCAAGTCGCAGAATCCGGCGGTCCAGGTGATCGCGGCCGACCCGGAGGGATCCATCTATTCGGGAGGCGGGGGCCGGCCCTACCTGGTCGAGGGAATCGGCGAGGACTTCTGGCCCACCACCTACGACCCCACGACGGTGGATCGGGTGGTGGCCGTTTCCGACCGCGATTCGTTCCTCACCGCCCGCCGGGTCACCGCCGACGAGGGGATGATCGTCGGCGGGTCGTGCGGCACCGCGGTGTGGGCGGCGCTGCACATCGGTGAGGCGTTGGGTCCGAACGACGTGGTGGTGGTGCTGGTCCCCGATTCCGGCCGCGGCTACCTGTCGAAACTGTACGACGACCACTGGATGATCGACCACGGATTCGCCCGGGCCCAGGGCTCCACCGCCGAGGCGGTGTTGGCGGCCAAGGGCGACCGTCTCCCACCACTCGTCCACATCCACCCCGAAGAGACGGTGCGGGCCGCCATCGCCCTCCTCGAGGAGTACGGGGTGTCCCAGGTGCCGGTGGTCAAGGCCGAGCCGCCACTGGCGCTGGCCGAGGTGGTCGGCTCGATCACCGATCGCCGGTTGCTCGAACACGCGCTGCACGACCGCGACGGCTTGGACATGGCCGTCGGCTCGGTGATGGGACCGCCCCTGGCCACCGTGGGCCACAGCGAGGCGGTCGAGGGCATCGCCGCCCGGTTGGAGAAGAACAGTGCCCTACTCGTCTTGGACGGAGGCCATCCGATCGGCATCCTGACCCGATCCGATCTTCTCGCCTTTTTGGGAACGCACTGACCGGTGGGAGACGTCGACCGACACGGGGATTCCGCTTCTCCCCGGACCGAGCTCGGATTCGAGACCCGGGCCATCCACGCCGGACAGCCACCCGACCCGGGTACCGGTGCGGTGGTGACGCCGATCTTCCAGACCTCGACCTTCGCCCAGTCCGGCGACGGATCGGCCCCCCGCTACGAGTACAGCCGCTCGGCCAACCCCACCCGGACCGCGCTCGAGTCGTGCCTGTCGGATCTCGAGGGCGTCGCCTTCGGGGCCGCGTTCGCCAGCGGGTTGGCGGCCGAGGACGCCGTGCTTCGGTGCCTCGAGCCCGGCGACCACGTCATCGTCGGCAACGAGCTGTACGGGGGTACCTACCGACTCCTCAACCAGGTCCACGCGCCGGCCGGGCTGGCCTTCACGCCGGTCGCCCTCGACGACCCCGACGCCCTTCGCAATGCCTGGCGACCGACCACCCGGATGGTCTTCATGGAGACACCCACCAACCCCTTGCTGCGGGTGGTCGGCATCGGACCGGTAGCCCGGTTGGCCCACGACCACGGGGCGCTGGTCGTGGTGGACAACACCTTCGCCACGCCGTATCTCCAACAGCCCGTCGCTCACGGGGCCGACATCGTCGTGCACTCCACCACCAAGTACCTGAGTGGCCACAGTGATGTGATCGGAGGATTCGTCGCCACCGCCGACGAGCGCATCGCCGAGCGGATCGCCTTCCTCCAGAACGCCACCGGGGCCGTGCCCGGCCCGCTCGACTGCTTCCTCGTCCTGCGGGGGATCAAGACCCTGGCCGTGCGCATGGACCGACACTGCCAGAACGCGGCGGCGGTGGCCGACGCCCTGGCCGGGCACCCCGCCGTCGACCGTCTCTACTTTCCCGGGCTCGCCGGCCACGCCGGCCACGCCACCGCCAAGTCACAGATGCGGGCGTTCGGGGGAATGGTCTCCTTCACCGTGCGCGGCGGCGAGGCGGCGGCACGCACCGTTTCCCAGTCGACCCGGATCTTCACCCTGGCCGAGTCGCTGGGGGCGGTCGAATCGCTGATCGGGCATCCCCACCGGATGACCCATGCCTCCCTGGTCGGCTCCCCCCTCGCCGTCGACCCGGCGCTCATCCGGCTCTCGATCGGGCTCGAGGACCGCGACGACCTGATCGGCGACCTGCGGGAGGCGTTGGACTCGGCGGCCGGGTCCGGTGCTCGGACTAGGACCCCTTGACCACGACCGTCAGTCGCCACGGCGATGCCGGCCTGGCGGTCGGAGGTACCGCCACGGTGGCGGTGCCGACGGCGTGGGTCCGGAACCTGAGCCGCTCCACCTGATCGGCCTCTCCCTGGGACACCAGGGTCAGGACCGGGGGCCGACCCGGCCCGAGGACGGCACGTCCCCAACCACCGGGGATCGGAGCCAGCACGACGAGCACGTTCTGGTTCACACCGGCGGCCACGACGGTGCCACTGGGTTTCTCGTACACCGTCACCTGGTTCAGCGGGCCGCCGGCAGAATACTGGGGTGCCGCCGCTGTCGCCCCAGCCGCGGCCGAGTTTGCGTTCTGCCCCCGGAGCAAACCGGACCCGGCATGAGGCCCAGGAGCACTGGTGGGGCTCGAGGCCGACACGTGACCGGGGGGCGCGGTGACCCGGACGGTGGTCACCACGCCCACCAGAGCCAGCACCGCCACCGTTGCCGTCGCCCCCACCGCCCGTTGTCGGTGTCGGCGCCCGAGGGCGTCGGCCCGACGACCCACCTCGGCCCGGTAGTGCTCCAACGTCCCCGACGGCGGTGGGATCTCTCGTTCAGGCATTGGCCAGATCACCCATGTCACGGTCGTTCAACTCACGACGGAGTGCCACCAGTCCCCGGCTGGCGTGCTGTTTCACGGTTCCGGGCGAACAGCCCAAAGAAGCCGCGATCTCGAGCTCGGTCATGTCGAGGAAGTAGCGCATGGCCACCACCTCTCGCTGCCGCTTGGGCAGTTTGACCAGGGCCTGCCTGAGTACCATCCCGTCCTCGGTCTGGTACTCGGAGGTCCCGAGCCGACCGAGCAGGTCATGGTTCCTCCTCCGCTGGGCCCTCCGCCACAGGTCAATGGACAGATTGGTGGCCACCTTCGCCACCCACGGGTCCGGGGTCGGGGTGAGCCGGTCCCAGTCACGCAGCGCCCGAGCCATGGTGTCCATTGCCACATCTTCTGCATCCTCCCGGCTTCTCAGCATCCGGAAGCTCACCCGGTAGGCGCGCTTCAAGAGACGCTCGAAGGCGACGTCGTAGGTCTCAGACTCGGGCTTGTCGGACTCCGGTGCCTCGGGGGTCGGTGCCTCAGGAGTCACGCTTCATCGCCTGCATTACGAACCAGAGGTCCTCGAGGTTGACAGCCAGGCCCGGGAATTGCCTCGACCCTGACCACCGAGGGCCGGAGGGAGGCATCCGGTTCGGTCAGCGGCCCGCCGGGTAGGCGACAGCCAGCTCACCCGGACAGCGGAAATCGGTATCCGGTCAGGCCAGGGGTGCGGAAGTCACGCCGGTCGACGCAGGAGATGCTGCTCATAGCCGTCGCCGGTGGTGCGTTGGGACACCAGCTCCCAGCCGTCCGACCCGGCAACCGCCTCACCCGGGACCTGGCTGTCGTCGGGGTTGCTGGGCTCGGGCAGGACCAGCAGTCGGTAACGAAAGGGCGACGCCTCAGTTGCCACAGCGCGGAAAGCTACAGGTGTCAACGAGGAACGTCCAACGTGAAGACGAACATCCAGTTCAGGCCGCATCCCGCTCCGGCCCGGGTGGCTCGGGCCCGCCCTGTCGGTCTCGGACCAGCTGGGGCAGAGTAGTGGGCGTGATCCCCAGCCCGGTGCTCGTCGAGCGGCTCCGCCAGGTGGTGGGACCGCACGTGATCGCCGATCCCGATGTCATCGCCCAGTACGCCACCGACTGGACCGGCCGGTTCGAAGGGCGATCGGTGGCCGTGGTGAGACCCGGTTCCACCGAGGAGGTGGCCGGAGTCGTCCTCACCTGCCGGGAGCTCGGCGTCCCTCTCGTTCCCCAGGGAGGGAACACCGGTCTGGTCGGAGGGAGTGTGCCCCTCGACAACGAGGTGGTACTCAGCCTCCGCCGGTTGGAAGACCTGGCTCCGATCGACACCGGCGCCGGTCAGGTGACGGCCGGCGCCGGGGTGACGCTCTCGGCCCTGCGCCAGGCCGCGTCGGCCGGCGGGTGGGCCTACGGGGTCGACCTGGCCAGCCGGGACTCGGCCACCGTGGGGGGAATGATCGCCACCAACGCCGGAGGGACCCGCGTCCTCCGCTACGGGGACACCCGGGCACAAGTGCTCGGGGTCGAAGCCGTGCTGGGTACCGGGTCGGTGGTCTCCCACCTCGGCGGGCTGATGAAGGACAACACCGGCTACCACCTCTCCGGTCTGATGTGCGGCAGCGAGGGGACCTTGGCGGTGGTGACCGCGGCCCGGCTGGTCCTCGTGCCCGCCCTCACCCATCGGACCGTGGCCGTGCTGGCGTTCGCCTCGGTCTCGGACGCCGTGGCCGCGTCCGCACTCCTGCGACGGACGCTCCCCACCCTCGAGGCGGCCGAGCTCTTCTTGTTGTCGGGGCTCGAGCTGGTGCGCTCGGTGACCGGGATGCCGGCGCCGTTCGAGGGGCGCCATCCGGCCTACCTTCTGGTCGAGGCGGCCGATCTCGCCGACCCGACCACCGCCTTGGCGGAGGCCACGGACTCGGTCGGCCACGTCCTCGAGACCGTGGTGGCCACGGAGCCGTCACGGCGGGCCGAGCTGTGGCGGTACCGGGAGGCCCACACCGAGGCCATCAACACCCTCGGGCCCCCACACAAGCTCGACGTCACGTTGCCACCGGGTTCGCTGGCCGAGTTCATCGACCGGGTCCCGGCCACGGTGCACTCGATGGCCCCGAACGCACGGACCTGGTTGTTCGGACACGCCGGGGACGGCAACGTCCACGTCAACGTGAGTGGCCTGGCCCCCGACGACGACCGGGTGGACGACCAGATCTTCCATCTGGTCGCCGATTTCGGCGGAAGCATCAGCGCCGAGCACGGCATCGGCACGGCCAAGCGACAGTGGCTCCACCTGTCGCGCTCCGACGCCGAGATCGAGGCGTTCCGGGCCCTCAAGGGGGCGCTCGACCCCGACCAGGTCCTCAATCCTCACGTGCTCCTTCCGCCGGTCCCCCCAGAAGGACCGTGACCCGGGTTGGGCCTCCGGATCCGAATGACGACCCGAGGTCTATCCTGGGTCCATGCCCAAGCTGCCGGCTCCGGTGGTCGCCCCAGGTGCGCCTCCGGGCACCGTGGACGAGGTCTTTGCGCTGGTCCGGGCGCAGGGCGGTCGAGCCACGCCTTCCCGCCGGACCCTCCTCGAGATCCTCTTTACGACTGATCGCCACCTCACGGCCGAGGAACTGGCCACCACCGTCCAGAGGCGATCACCCGACGTCCACCTCTCCACCATCTACCGCAACCTCGAAGAACTGGAGCGGCTCGGCGTGGTGGTCCACACCCACCTCGGCCACGGACCGCTCACCTACCAGCTGGCCACCCATGCCCATGCCCACTTCATCTGCAAGGAGTGCGGGAAGCGCATCGAGGCCAAGGACGAGCTGTTCGGGGACCTGACCCGCAGAGCCCGAAGGGAGATGGGGTTTGTCATCGACCCCCACCACGTGGCCATCTTCGGCAGGTGCGCGGACTGCGCCGCGTCCTAGAGCCTCCACCGCGGACTCCTTTGTCGAGGGGAGAGAGGTCCGGCCGAGGGCGTGGCCGGGCATCGGCCGATCGGATTTCTATTCAACATACCGACCGTCGGTAGGTTAAAGAGAAAAGCGAGAGCGAGGGGAGGCGGAACCGCCCTCATCACGAGCCGGGGCCGGTGACGAGGACTGTCCCGAGCCACGCCGGCATCATCGTGTCGCTGCCGGGTGTCACGGTGGCCGACAGGGTGCTCGTGCCCGGCGCTCGGGCCAGCAGAATCGTGCGGGTTCCGTGGTCGGGCAAGGTCACCGAGCACTCCTCGGCCACCACCGAGGGATCGCCACGGTGGACCGGGGTCTCCTCTTCGTCGCTCCAGGCAGGGACCAGCACCACCAGGCGGGTTCCGACCGCCATCGTGACGCTCGGTGAGGGCGACATGTCGGTAAGGGTGATGGAAGGAGCCCCCGTCGGCAACGAGCACGACGACCCGTCCGCATCCGTCTTGTCCCCGCTCGGATGAGTCGCTCCCCCGGGATTGGTGGAGGTCGAGCTGCAGGCGGCCATGGTCAGAGCAGCCGTGGCGACGAGGAGGCTGGCGAAGATCATGCCCGTTCCACGTCGGGGAACCTGTCGTTCCATGTGCGCCTCCAACCGTTGGTTTCCCCTCCCCCTCCTACGAACGATGACAGGTATTTCGTTGACGTGGGCCTCAGCCATCGCCCCAGCCCGGAGCATCGGTCAGTGTGGTGTGGCGGGACCGGCTATCGGCCGGTCGGGGGTGGCCAGCCGGGGCACACCGGGTGCACCGGGAGCACCGGTGAACCCGCCGAGACAACGGCCGCGTTTGCGGTCACACTGAGGGGAGTACCAGAGAAAGGAGAACGGGTCATGGAAATCCAACGCCATTACCCTATTCAGACGTTCGATCCCCTCCTTCGCGACCTCGTCGGCTGGGGGCTGGTGGAGCGGCAGGACCAGGAGGGCGCCGGACCGTGGCAGCTGGTGCCCGATGCCCAACGGCGTCTCGACGAGCTCCTTTCGCCGACCCAGATCCCGAGCGTCGGGGCCGACGTCTACCTCAACCGCCTGTGCGGCCGGTGCCACCAGCGAGGACTGACACGGCTGCGGGAGGAGAGCTACCTCTGCGACACCTGCCTGGCCGAGCAGCCACAGTCGCCCGACGTCGAGCTGGCCCCGTCTTCTCCGGCCGAGCACGGCCACTTCTGGCGACGCAACCGACAGCGGCAAGCGACGCCCCTGGCCAGCTGACCCCGAGCATTCCGGGGTGGGCCGACATCCCGGGCCGAAGGCGGCGGCCGAGTTGAGGGAGCGCCCTCACGCTGGGGAAGGGAATAGCCCGACCGCGAGGCGCTCACACCTCATGGCCCACCGACATCCGCACGAGATCAGTGCTCCGGACCAATCCCCGTTCTACCAGTCGTCGATACCCGCTGCCGTAACGGGACGTTGAATCTTCGATGAACATTTTGTGGCGGGCCGGCCGGGTATGCCAGCACCTCTCCCCCGGCCCGCCGACGGTCCACACTGACCCGGCCACGGCGGTCAACGGCCGAGGAACCGCGCCTCGTTGGCGTTGAGCCACGCCGTCAACTCGTCCATTCCAGCCACATCCACCTGGGCGTCCCGGCTGGGTTCATAGACAGAGATGGTGCCGTCCAGCACGCTGACGGAAAGCCGAATCTCGCCTTGGACGTCGAGGCACCACGACGGCGGGGCGCCCGGGGTGGGGGACGGCTCGAACCTCCAGCTCCCCCGGGCCGCCAGGACCCCTCCGACCTCGTCGAACAACGCATCATCGTGGGACACCGCTCGACCTCCTCGTTTCGACACCGACCTGGGCACCGGGGTGCCGGGTGCCGCGATGGTAGCGACTTCGGGCACTCGTGCCGCCGCCCGGTGAGGTCCGGCCCGGAGCCGGCGGACCGACTGGGGCTAGCGTCGTGGCCATCGACCGCGGCCGGCCGCCCACGCCAGAAGTCGCCCACACCCCGGGGTCACCAGTGAAACTCAAACTCGATCTCCACGAGATCTACAACCGCGGCGAGGACATCGATCGGGCGCTGCTGGCCATCATCGACGAGGCGGTCGAGAAGAAGGCCCGGCTGGTGGAGATCATCCCCGGGAAAGGCAGTGGCCAGCTCAAAAAGCACGTGTTGTGCTTCCTCGACCGAAAGGAGATCAAGGCTCGCTACGACCGGGTCGAGAAGGACTCCCACAACTTCGGTCGGGTGTTCGTCCACTTCCGACCCCGGTGACCACACGTCAGCCCGGGCACCTCCAGGAGTCGTAGGGGCCTGTCACCCCGGGGTCCCGGCCGGCGGGGGAACCGGCACCGGGTCGGTGAGGCTCGTGGTCTTGTCGAAGCAGATGAAAACCTGATGGCCGCTGCTGACCAACGGCACGAAGCGACTACCTGCCACCTGGACGAACGACGGGCAGGTCGGATAAGTGGCGGTGGTGTGGGACTCGGACCAGTTGACCACCGCCGTGGTCCCGCCGGCGGTGAAGTCGGTGATCCGGTTGGTCTGGGCGATGACATTGGCCTGGGTGAGGTTGTTCTTGGCTGCCTCGAGGCCGGCCACCAGCAGTGCCGCCGACTGCCATCCCTGCATCGCCAGCTGGGAGGTGACATAGCCCGGCTGGTACTTCTTCATTACGGCCAGATAGTGCTCCATGCCGGAGTAGACACCGGGGAAGGTGGTCACGGCGGAGAAGGGCACGAACCCGTTGGCGTCCACATAGATCCCCTGCATCAAGTTCTGATAGCCGTTCAGGAGGCTCTGGTCGTACCCATTGAGCCACAGTTGGTGGACCTTCAACCCGTACTGCTGGATGGAGCGGGCCATGGTGACGTCGTCGGAGTCCTCCATGCAGGAGAGCACGAAATCGGAGTGGGCCTGGGCCATCTCTTGCACGGCCGAGGTGAAGTTACCGCCCAGCGAGGCGTCGTAGCCGGTGTAGCTGACGTCCACCCCGGCACTGGTGAGGTCCTGGGCCACGGTGTGGCAGGCGGGATAGGAGGCAGGGATCCCGGGGCCATAGCTGATGACGGCCACTGATTTGGCGTGCGAACGCTTCACCAGGTAGGCGACCGGCGCCGACAGGGCGTGATAGTCCTGGATCGATCCGCCCGCCGCGAACAGGTTGGCCGGACCGGCCCAGTCGTCGCTCACGTTGTATCCGTACGTGGGCGTGCCCGTCTGGATGAAGAGCCCCGGAGTGAACCAGAACGACGAGATGAAGGCGGCGAAGACGTGGTTCTGCTCGATCAGGGTGTGGGCATCTTGGGTGAACTGGGACGGACTGCCCCCGTCGTCATAGTTTCCGGCCACCACCACCTTGCGTCCGTCCACACCGCCCTCCGCGTTCACCATGTCGAAGTACGCCTCCATCCCCGGGATGAAGGCGGCGAAATCGCCGGCGCCGGGGCCCGTCTTGGTGGCGATGGAACCGACCCGGATCTCAGTCGAGGTGATCCCGGTCCCCGACGCGGTCCCGCCGGTGGGGGCCGACGTCGAGGAGGTGGTCGACGGGCTCGAGCTCGACCCCGAGCAGGCGGCCAGGAGGGCGGCCGTCGTCGCCACCACCACCGCGGCCCTCACCGGAGCCCGTCGCCTGCGACCCGACCCGGACCGGCGCCCGGTCGGCAGTCCTCGTGTGTCCATCGACCCCCCTGACCACGGGTGGCGGGCGAGTCCACCACAGCCGTCATTCTGACTGGCGATGCTAGTCCTGTGACGCTACTGTGACGTTCCTCAAGCGGCGAGGGCAGGCGGCCGGTGGTTCCATTGAGAGGTCGGCGAAATGGAAGATGCCCAGTCCCCACCGAGGTGTCCCGACTGCGGGTCGGTGGACAGCCCACGCCTCATCGTGAGGCCAGAAACGTCGGTGCCGAGTGTGGTCCTGAGATGCCGGACCTGCCGCCGCGAATGGTCGAACCCCACACCGGAACGTCGGGTGTACTCGGACTCGCGCTGATCGGGTCGGCCACGACAGGCAGTGCTCGCCTCGGTCGAGCCAAGTCGCTTACTGGTGGTCTCCGCCCGAGGACATGACATCGCTCACGACATCGCGGAGCATGTGCCCGAGCTCGGCCGAGGGGACATCGGAGAACACGTTGCCGGAAAGGACCAACGTGCCCGCCACCGCCCCGAAGGCGCAGGCCATGCGGACCCGGTCCCGCAGGGCGATGCTGGGGTTGCCCAGAGCCTCCCGGAACCGGACTTCGAGATCATCGTGCTCGGCGTCGTGCCGGTCGCGGTGCAGCTCCTCGAGGGCGGCCCGGTTGCGCTCGTGGAGGATGAACAGCGCCCGGTGCTCGAGCATCTGGTCGATGAACTGATCGAGCAGATTGGCCCACAGGTCGCCGGCGACCAGTCGGCATCGCCGATCGAGCTCGGTCAGCGCCTTGCGACCGAACTCGTGCAGCCGCAGGTGCAAGCGCCATCAAGATGTCCTCCTTGCTGGCGAAGTGGTAGTAGATCGCCGCCTTGGAGAAGCCCGAGCCGCTCGGCGATCTGGCGGAGCGAGGTCCTGTCGTAGCCCTGGTCGGTGAAGAGCTCCAGGGCGATGTCGAGGATCCGCTCCCGCGTGCTCACGTCCTCGGTCGGCCCCGCGCCCGCTTCGGGTCCCGACTGTCGACGAGCCCCCGTTGCGCATCTGGCTCATACCCTCTATTCTACTTGACAACCGGTAAGTTGCGCCCTTACCATCCGACAAGTAAGACGTAACTCTGCCAACCGACCGGTAAGGACGCCATGCCCACTGACTCCATGATCCGGGCCGAAGGCCTGACGAAGCGCTTCGGCGACACCGTGGCCCTGGCCGGCGTCGACCTCGACGTGCCCACCGGGTCCATCCTCGGCGTGCTCGGGCCCAACGGCGCCGGCAAGACCACCGCGGTCCGCATCCTGACCACGCTGTCCTCGCCCGACAGCGGATCGGCCTGGGTGGCCGGCCACGACGTGGTCCGTGAGGCCGCCGCCGTGCAGCGCAACATCGGGGTCACCGCCCAGGACGCCACCGTCGACGAGCTGCTCACCGGCCGGCAGAACCTGGTGATGGTCGGCCGGCTGAGCGGCCTGCGCCGGGCCGAGGCCCGGGCCAGGGCCGACCGAGCTCCTGGACCAGTTCGACCTGGCCGACGCGGCCGACCGGGTGCTCAAGGGCTACTCGGGAGGCATGCGGCGGCGGCTCGACCTGGCCGCCGGACTGGTGACCCGACCGCCCGGTCCTCTTCCTCGACGAGCCGACCACCGGCCTCGACCCGACCAGCCGGGTCCGGATGTGGGACGTCATCCGGGGGCTGGTCGCCGACGGGGTGACCCTGCTGCTCACCACCCAGTACCTCGACGAGGCCGACGAGCTGGCCGACCGGATCGTGGTCATCGACCACGGCCGGGTGATCGCCGAGGGCACCGCGGCCGAGCTCAAGACGGCCAGACCGGCGGGGCCCGGCTCGAGGTCACCCTCAGCGAGCCGACCCGACGGCGCCGGGCGCCCTCGAGCCCTTCGTCGCCGGTCCGGTCGCACGTGAGCCACGACGGCCGCCGGCTGCGGGCGCCGGTGCGCAGCGGAGCCGGACTGGCCACCACCGTGGTGCGGGCCCTCGACGCCGCCGGCATCAGCGTCGACGACGTGGAGGTCCACCAGCCCTCGCTCGACGACGTCTTCTTCGCCCTGACCGGTCATCCCGCCGAGGAGCCGAGGACGACGCCGAGGGCGCCGACGCTCGAGCCGTCCCATGCCGAACTGGAGGCCGCCAACTCGATGACCGTCACCGCCCTGCTCCCGCGCACCGGTCGCCACCGCTGGCCCGCCCGGCGCGACCGCCGGGCCTGGTCCGGCAGGCCTGCGACGTCATGGTCCTCACCGGGCGCAACCTGGTGCACATCGCCCGCGAGCCGCTTGCAGCTGTCGGACGTGACCGTCCAGCCGGTGCTCTTCACGCTGCTGTTCGTCTACGTGTTCGGCGCCGGGGTGGTCCTCCCCGGGGGCGGCACCTACGCCGACTTCGCCATCGCCGGCCTCCTGGCCCTCAACCTGACCACCTCGTCCATGGGTACCGCGGTCGGGCTCAGCACCGACCTCAACAGTGGGGTCATCGACCGGTTCCGGACCCTGCCCATGTGGCGACCGGCGGTGCTGGTCGGCCGATCGCTGGCCGACCTCGCCACCGCCGCCATCTGCGCCGCCATCGTGGCCGTCACCGGACTGTGCCATCGGCTGGCGGACCGGGCGGCAGCGTGGCCTCGACCGTTGCCGGTTTCGCCATCTTCCTCCTGTTCGCCTACGCCCTGTCGTGGGGCTGCGCCTGCCTCGGCATGGTGAGCAAGGGCCCCGAGTCGGCCCAGGGCGTCGGCCTGGTCATCCTCTTCCCGCTGGCCATCGTGTCCAACGCCCTGGTCCCGACCGAGCGCATGCCCCACGGTGCTCCGGGCCGTCGCCGACTGGAACCCGGTGAGCGCGGTGACCTCCGCCGCCCGCAACCTCTGGCACAACCCCAATCCCTCGGCCACCATCCACGCCTGGCCCATGCAGCACCCCGTGGCGGCTTCGCTGCTGTGGTCGGCCGCCCTGCTGGTGATCTTCGCGCCGCTGGCCACCTACCTGTACCGGCGGCGCACCGCCGACTGACACCGGTAGCCGGTCGGCGCCGGGGGCTCGTACGTCAGCCGGCACCGCCGTTCGTCCGGCCGGCGGTGGACCAAGCCCGGGTGCCGGTGATCAGGAGGCGCCTGCGCCCAACAAGCGGAAGGGTTCGTCCGCCCACGAGCAGTTGCACCCATGACAACGCCAACTGATCCCACTGTGGGTGGTGGCCGACTTGTTCACGACGAGCGTCGGAACCTCGTGCGACCCGCAGTGCGGACAGACGTGGACTGCTTCATGGTTGGTCATTCGCCGACCTCCGACACGGTGGCTGGTCATCGTCCGATCGATGACGGGACGCCATCTTACGGCATGGCGGCACCCGCTTGGTGGTCCCGTCGGGCCACGACCCGCCTCATCGGGCGCCACGGCACCGAGTGGTCACGCAAGATTCACTTCGTGGTCACCAACCGGCAACCCGATCACCAGGTGGGTTGGTTACGTTTTCGTGGCAAGGCCCGACGGCGGAACGCGACCAGTGGACACCGAGGATGGCGTGCTGTCTGTTCGGCACCTCGGCCGGCACCACCCGGTTGATGCCTCCGAGAACGCAGGTCGGCGATGACGAGCGAGTGTCATTGGAACCACGACCCACCAATCAAAGCTACGAAGACGGCCGGTCGGTGACCGCCGGGTCCCCACCTGTCCGCACCAAGGTGGTGGTGGCTTGGGGCATCGTCCTGGCCTTGATCGTCGCCGCACTCGTCATGGCGCCATCGGAAGCGACCACGGCCGCCACCCACGCCGCTACGCCCTCGCCCACCCATACCTACGCGGCCGGGACCGACCCCTCGACCCCTTCTTCTCCCACCACGGCCACAACCCCGGCGCCGGTGCCGTCGGTCTCGCTGGCGCCGACCGGTACCACCGGGGCACCGATCCGATCCGTCACGTCCCGCAGATCGTGGTCGGTGGTGACAGCACCGGCCGCTACCGCCACCACCGAGCCCTCGCGGCCGCCGACCAGCCAGGGGGATGCATCGGTCAGTTACGCGTCGACCTTCCCCCCACCGCCGTCGGCCAACATTCCGGCCGACCCCGGCCTCTCGGGCCCGTGCCGGTCCCCCGGTGACCAGAGCGCCTGCACCACCGACACCGTGCTGGCCATCGACAACGCCCGGGCCGAAGAGGGCATCGGTCCCATCGTCCTCCCCTCCGACTTTGCGAGCCTCACGCCCTCGGAGCAACTCTTCGTGCTGGTCGACTGCGAGCGCGTCGACCGGGGACTGACGCCGATCGCCGGTGAGCTGGACGGCCTCGACCAGCTGGCGGAGGCGGGAGCCCAGGCCGGCGGGGACCCGTCGGTGCCCTCGGACGGCATCGCCGGCCTCGCCGTCTGGGCGTGGGTGTCGAACTGGGCATCGACCGACAGCGATCTCGAGGCCTTCTACGAGTGGATGTACGACGACGGACTGGGGAGCGGCAACATCGGCTGCACGGTGACCGATCAGAGCGGCTGTTGGGACCACCGCGACAACATCCTCGGGTTCCAGAATGATGTGGACAGCTTCGGGGGCAGTCTCTCCTTCGGGGGGGCGACCGCGCCCACGGCCACCGGGCACGACCAGTCGCTCGAGTCGGTGACCATGCTCACCGCCTGGTCGCCCGAGGCCACGACCGGCTACTACTTCACGTGGCAGCAAGCTGCGGCCGACGGCGCCGGGTAGACCGGTCCGAGCTCACGGCCCGGCCAGGCTGGTGGCCAACGCTGCCGCCTCGGTCGGATCCTCCACCGCCACGATCCCGGGGTCGGCCCCGCCGTCGGGACGGGTGAGATGCCAGGTGCCGATGCCGATGACCGGGAGGCCGGCCCGGAGGGCCAGGGCAATTTCGGAGAGGGTGCCGTACTCGCCGTCCACGGCGATGACGGCCGAAGCGGATCCCACCACCAGGGCGTTGCGAGCCTCGCCGAGGCCCGTGGCTATGGCCACGTCGACCCAGGGATTGGCGTCGGCGGCGTCGGTTCCCGGCAACACGCCCACAGTCAGTCCGCCCGCCGACTTGGCCCCCCGACAGGCGGCGGCCATCACCCCACCGAGACCTCCACAGACGACGACGACGCCGGCGGTGGCCAGGGCGGCACCAACCGATTCGGCGACGCCGATGGCGGTCGAGGGTGGGTCGGCTCCACCGATGACGGCGATCTGGGTCCGCACCGGAACAGCCTAGGTCGAGGGCCCGTCGGCCGGCGCCCCTGACCGAGGACGGGGGCGATCCGACCACTACTCTCGAGACCATGACCGACGAGCGGACCGCGACGATGGCCCGCTCGTTCGGATCGGTGGCGGCGTCCTACCATCGGTTCCGACCCGGACCCCCCATGGCCGCAGTGGAGTGGCTGCTGCCGACGCCCGGCGGGAGCGTCCTCGATCTCGGGGCCGGGACCGGCGCCCTCAGCCGACGACTCGGCCACCGGGCGACCAAGGTCTTTGCCCTCGAGCCGGACCGGCGAATGCTGGCGGTGTTGACGGACACATCTCCCGGGGTCCGTTCCATGCAGGCCGTAGCCGAGCACCTGCCGATTGCGGCAACAACGCTCGATGCCGCCGTGGCCTCATCGGCCTGGCACTGGATGGACGCAGACCAGACCGTGGCCGAGATCGGCCGGGTACTCCGGCCCGGCGGCGTGCTGGGGATCGTGGGGAACGGACCGGACCGATCGGTCGAATGGGTGGAGGAGCTGCTGGGCCGTCGGGACCCCACGGCCGAGGAACGCGAGGCCAGAGCCGTCCGTCACCGGGTCGACCTGTCCCAGAGCCCGTCATTCGGAGAGCTCGAGACCTGTGTCATCAACTGGACGCTACCCATGACCCGGGAGGAGCTGATCGGCCTGGCCGGTACCTACAGCTCGACCATCACCTTGCCCCCCGAGCAACGGGCCGCCGAGATGCGGCGGGTCAGAGATGCCATCGACTCCGGTCCCCCGATCGACGGAAATGGTTCGGTCGAGATGCCGATGAGGTGTCGGTGTTGGCGGTCCCTTCGGCGCTGACGGCCGCCACGCCTACGTCGGTACCGCCCTACCTCGGCACCTCGTGGTGGTGCTTCAGCCGGGAGTTGGCGTACACCACCGACTCCAGGACGAACGCCGCCGCCCCTCGCAGGTCGGCGTGGGGAACACTCCAGCGAACGGTGCCTTCGGGATAGACCAGCGGTTCGCCGCTGCCGCCCATGACCCACTCGGACGATCCTCGCTTTTCGACGGGCGCACTGGCGAACGCCTCGATCCAGCCGGGGTCGGGAGGTGCCGTCAGCTCCCACTCGATCGTCACCTGTCCTCCGAATGCGCCGAGCAGTCTGACCTTTCGTATCGAGACCGGGGCCAGTGGTGACGCGGTCGTGCTGTCGCTGTCGGGTCCTGGCATGTCTGCTCCTCATCGTCCGTACGGGCACCGATACGCCGAAGTGGGGAGGAGATGTCCCCGGTCGGCGATCGACCTGCGCCGGGAGTGCACCACTCCCTCGATCCGCCGACAGCGGCTGAACCTGGCCGCCCGGAACAGCCCCTTTGTAACACCGGCCCTGTGGCCAAACGGTAACGAGACGTTGAACTCTTGTGAAACCTTGCGCATCATCTCCCGGACCCCGTCATCGTCACGGACGGACTGGTGCAGGGTCCTGTCCGCCTCGCACCGGGCGGGACGTCGGCGCTACCGTGCCGGTGTGGCCACGTTCGACGATGCGGCGCAGCTGGCCCTCGGGCTACCCGAATCCACCGAGGGGGAGCGACACGGCCACCGCACCTGGTTCGTTCTCGGGCAAAGCCTTCGCCTGGGAACGACCGTTCAGCAAGGCCGACATCAAGCGGTTCGGTGACCAGGCTCCGCCCGGGGGACCCATCCTCGCCGTCCGCGTCGACGACCTGGGCGAGAAAGAGGCGGTCCTCCACGCCAATCCCAAGGCCTTCTTCACCATCCCCCATTTCGACGGGTATTCGGCCGTGCTCATCCGCCTGGACGCGGTCACCAAAAAGGCATTGCGAGAGGCCATCGTCGACGGTTGGTTGGCCTGCGCACCTCCGCCACTGGCCAAGCGGTACCTCGGGACCGAGTAGCACGGCGTCACCACCGGGCACCAGGGGTGACCGCGGTCGGGGTCAGGTCACCACAGTCGCCGTGGTTTCGGCGCTCAGCGCCCGGAGCCGCCTCGGCCCGGGCCCGGGCTCATGGACTCAGCGGAACCTGCACCCCGCATTTGCCGTGGAAGTGCCAGCCGTCGTGGAATACCGCACATGCCTTCCCGAAGCCGTGCACATAGTCGACTCCCGTGCTTGTGGTGATATAGACGGCCAGCGGGATTGTGAGCACCAGTGTGACTATTCCAAGGATTCTGAACAGCTTCTTCATTGGATGGATTCCCTGGCTCCTTCGCAACATCTCGCCTCGGGCCGCGCTTTGCTCCAGACGATGGCACCGTTGGCAAGCGCTCCAAAGCTAACCCACCGCGACCGTCGAATCGCGTCTTTCGACCTGGATGGAGGGTGCCGATCGACGCCGGGGAGGGATCTCCGACCGGCGGAACGACCCCGCTACTCCACCCGGGCCTTCCCTGTCCGGGCGACGCGGTGGTCCCGTTCCCGCTGGACGGTGGCATCGAATGAGTCCCGTGGCGCCGGGCTGGCTCTGGCTTCGAGATCGTAGAAGCCGCGGTAGAGGTCGGGGTCCTCCTCGTCCGGGCCGGAACGAAGATGGCGGATGGCCCCTCTGGCCCCGAAGAAGGCGAGCACGATGGCGATCGCCACCAGTTTGACCAGTCCCATGATCATGTAGGCCACGACGATCACCGCCCACTTCACGATCTTGGCCACCATCCGGACCAGGAAGATCATTGCCGTCCGACCGGAGGGTGGAGGAGCCTTTTGTCCGAGATCCCTGGGCCCGTACCCGAGCCCCGGCGCCCGTCGCCGACCGGGGTCATGTGCCGTTCCGACCCGGGCTGATCTGCATATCCATTTGGCGGTTCCGATCGGACGATATCCAGGTCCATTCGAACCATCCCGCCACGATATTCCCACCGGGGACCGACCCCGGGGATCCGAGCCACGACCTCGTCGGCGGGTGGGGCCGGACCCGTCGGCCGGCGGCGGGACGGCTGCGAACCGGGCAGATCAAGGCCGGACCGACCGGTCCGTTCCGGCCGGCGTGGCCGCGACTTCCCCGGCATTCTTGCCTTCCACCAGGGAAGTAGAAGAAATCAGAACGGAACGGTTGCGTTCTGTAGCCAACTCCCATACTGTAGTTGGCACGGAACCGTTCCGTTCTGATCGAAGGGATTCGTCGTGAGCATCACCGAGGTGGAGGACAGTTCCAATGCGTCCGGTCGGCCCAGCGGTGCCCGGGCCATGGCCCGGGAGCAGGCCATCCTCGACGCGGCTCTGAGCCTGGTGATGGAGGTCGGTTACGACCGGTTGAGCATGGACGCCCTGGCCGAACGGGCCCACGCCGGAAAGGCCACCATCTACCGCCACTGGTCGGGCAAGGCCGAAGTGGTGGTGGAGGCCATCCGGCGCCGCAAGTGCGATGCCGCCATCCCGGCTGTCGACACCGGTTCGCTCCGGGGTGACCTGGTGGCCACCCTCGCCTGTATGAACGCCGCCATGTCCACCGAGGACTCGGTGCTGTTGGTCGGTGTCCTGTCGGCCATGCACAAGGACCGCGAGCTGGCCGACCTCATGCGCAGCCAGGTCATCGACACCCGGAAGGACATGCTGGACGAAATCATCGAACGGGCGGTCGCGGCCGGCGAGCTCGGTGCCGCCACCGACGCCCGGATCGTCAACGAAGTGCTGTCAGCCATGTTCTTCAACCGACTGGTCATCAGCGGCGAGCCGATTGACGACGGCTTCGTCACCCACATGGTCGACGACGTCATCCTCCCGCTGTTGCGCCGCTAGATCCACCACCCCGATACCCCGTACCCCACCCTTCCCCGCCCCACCAGTACCCCTTCTCCCCCACTCCCGTCACCCCCGCAAGGAGCCTCATGTCGACACTCACCGAACCGTTCGGATCACCGACCCCAGCATCGGAGATCGAGGGGCCCGACCCCAGACGCTGGCTGGCCCTGGCCATCATCGCCGTGGCCCAGTTGATGGTGGTGCTGGACGCATCCATCGTGACCATCGCCCTTCCCTCGGCCCAGCATTCCCTGCACATCTCCACCGACAACCGCCAGTGGGTGTTGACCGCTTACACCCTGGCCTTCGGCGGGCTGCTGCTGCTCGGGGGCCGGATCGCCGACTACGTCGGTCGCAAACGGATTTTCATCGTCGGCCTGCTGGGCTTCGCCGCTTCCTCCGCTCTCGGAGGAGCGGCGGTGAACGCCCCGATGCTGTTCGGAGCCCGCGCCCTGCAAGGGGCCTTCGCCGCCCTTCTGGCCCCGGCCGCCCTGTCCCTGATCACCGTCACCTTCACCGAGGTGAGGGAACGGGCGACCGCCTTCGGTGTGTACGGCGGTATCTCCGGTGGCGGTGCGGCCATCGGCCTCATCATGGGTGGGGTGCTCACCGAGTACGCCTCGTGGAGGTGGTGCCTGCTGGTCAATGTGCCGATCGCCATTCTGACGGCGGTGGCGGCGTTGTCCATCGTCCGCGAAAGCAAGGCGCACGGCAACACCAGCTACGACATCCCCGGGGCGGTCACCGTCACCGGAGGACTGGTGGCCCTGGTCTACGGCTTCACCCGGGCCGCCCAGAGCAGCTGGACCGCCGGCAGCACGCTGGCCTTCCTGGGTATCGCCGTGGTCCTGCTGGTTGCCTTCGTCCTCATCGAGATGAGGGCCAAGAACCCCCTGCTCCCCATGCGGGTGATCCTCGAGCGCACCCGGGGCGGTTCGTTTCTGGCCTCGCTGATGGTGGGATCCGGGCTGATGGGCATGTTCCTCTTTTTGACCTTCTACTTCCAGGACAACCTCGGCTACTCGGCCCTCAAGACCGGCTTCGCCTTCCTTCCCTTCTCGGCCGGGATCATCCTGGCCGCCGGAGCCTCCTCCAAGCTCATTCCCCGCACCGGGCCCAAGCCGGTCATGGTGGCCGGATTCTCGGCGGCGGCGCTGGGGATGATCTGGCTGACCCAGATCGGTGCCCACACCAGCTTCTCCCTCCATGTGCTGCCGGCCGAGATCCTGATCAGCGTGGGCATGGGCCTGGCCTTCGTCCCCATGAGCAGCACCGCCCTGTTCGGTGTCTCGCCCCATGACGCCGGGGTGGCCAGCGCCACCCTCAACGCCACCCAGCAGATCGGCGGCTCGTTGGGGACCGCCCTGTTGAACACGGTCTTCGCCTCGTCCACGGCCGCCTATCTGGCCACCCGGGTCGACACCCCGGCCGTGCGGGAGGCAGCCCAGATCCACGGCTACGTGATCGGTTTCGCCATCGGGGCGGGATTTCTCGTGATCGCCGTCCTGGCTACCCTGTTCCTGGTCAAAGCGTCGAAGGCCGACATGGAGACCATGGAAGAGGTAGCCATCCCGGCCGCCGTCTGAGCCCACCGGCCCCCCACCCCCGGCGTCCCGGCCCGCATTCCGGCCGGAAATGCAGGAGCCCCTTCCGGCGTTGAAATGAGGGAAGATCGCAGTGGCGACAACGGCGAAGGAGGCCACGTGACAGACGGCTATCGGAAGGACCCAGGAACGATCGCGGAGTTGAGCCCCAGGCAGTTCGAGGTGACCCAGCACGCCGCCACCGAGCCGGCGTTCGACAATGAGTTCTGGGACACCAAGGAGGCGGGTATCTACGTCGACATCGTGTCGGGCGAGCCCCTGTTCGCCTCGGCCCACAAGTTCGACAGTGGATGCGGCTGGCCGAGCTTCACCGTGCCGCTCGATGCCGGCAACGTGGTGGAGCACCAAGATCGAAGCCACGGGATGGTCAGGACCGAGGTCCGCTCGGCCCATGGAGACAGCCACCTCGGCCACCTGTTCGACGATGGCCCGCCGGAAGAGGGAGGTCTCCGCTACTGCATCAACTCGGCCGCTCTCCGCTTCGTCCCCTACGAGGACCTCGAGGCCGAGGGATACGGCGAGTACCGCAAGATCCTCGACGCAGCATCGACCCAGGAGGGAAGAGACCGATGAGCGATACCACCACAACCGAAAAGGCGATTCTGGCCGGAGGGTGCTTCTGGGGCATGCAGGACCTGATCCGCAAGCTCCCGGGCGTCATCTCGACCCGGGTGGGGTACTCGGGCGGGGACGTGGCCAATGCCACCTACCAAAACCACGGGACCCACGCCGAGGCCATCGAGATCATCTTCGATCCACGGCAGATCTCCTACCGCCAGTTACTCGAGTTCTTCTTTCAGGTGCACGACCCGACCACGCTGAACCGCCAGGGGAACGACATCGGCATGAGCTACCGATCGGCGATCTTCACCCTCGACGATGAGCAGCGACGGGTGGCCGAGGACACCATCGCCGACGTCGAAGCATCCGGGCTGTGGCCCGGCAAGGTCGTGACCGAGGTCACGCCGGCCGGTCCGTTCTGGGAGGCGGAGCCGGAGCACCAGGACTATCTCGAGCACTACCCCAACGGGTACACCTGCCACTTCCCCCGCCCGGGCTGGGTGCTGCCCCACCGGAGCGACGCCGTCGCCCACTGAGGGCCCCGGCGAGAAAGGTGCGGGCTACCGATCGGCGAGAGACGGTCCCGGAGGTCTCAACCGGCCGAGCAGCAGTTCGAGGCCCAGGTCGAACTCCTCGTCGGCGGACGTGGCGGCCAGCGCCGGGGCGCCGGCTACGAGTTGTGGGTACACATCGACCGGTAGACCGGCCAGCAGGCGGTGGTAGTCATTCCGGTCGCGCCCCGAGGGAATCTGGCCCCCGGCCTCTTGGATGCAGAACCCCATCACGTAGTGGGTGGCGAGCATGATGGTCCGGGCGGCAACCTCGGTGGTGAAGCCGTAGCCGACCATCCCGGCCATGGCCGCCTCCAGACTACGCAGCGCGTTGGGCCCGGCCAGCTGACCGACAGGGAGCAGCGGCAGCAGGTTGGGGTGGGCCAGCAGGGCCACCCGAAACCTTCTGCCCGTGGCCAGTGCCGCCTGGTGCCAGTCCGGCGGTGGGGGGTCGGGGAGCTCGAAGCCGGCCAGTGATTCGTCGACCAGCTCGGCCAGGAGGGCGTCGCGGCTGTCGAAGTAGCCGTACAGGGTGGCGGGACCGGTGCCCAGCTCGGTGGCCAACCTCCTCATGGTGAGGGACGTCGGACCCTCCTCGTCGACAAGCTTGAGGGCGGTGGCGAGGGCCCTGGATCTCCCCGCCCGGCCCGTGGCCCGGCGGACCCTGGTGGCGTGGGCCGCCCACCACAGAGCCGAACCTGGCTTGGGTGTCCTCGGTGCCATCGTCGTTCCTGACTCCCTTGACCGGGCCTGGGGGCGACGGTACCATCGCCACAAAATACGAACGCCGTTCGTACAAGGCGGGGCGGAGAAAGCCGGCGGGGGGACCGCGGACGAGATGGCGAACCGTTGAAGAAGCGTTGAAGAAGCGTTGGACGAGAAGGGCGGCACCCGGATCGAGGAGGGCACGAGGCCCGGCGGCCGCGGCCGCAACCGCTCTCGCCACCCTCGGACTGCTGCTCGGTCAGACCGGGGCGGTGGCCGGGGCCTCGCCGGTCTCATCGAAGGCCCGGACGCATCCCCGGGCGAGCCCGGCGGCCACCACCCCGCCGGCGACATTCACCTCGACCCCACTGGCGGGAGCGGTGCCCGGACCGCTGGCCGTAAAGGACGACAAGTTCGTGGATGCCGACGGGCGGGTCGTGTTCCTCCACGGCCTGTTCGGGGTGTGGAAGATCCCCGGTGGTCTGCCTCCCGACACCGACCCCTACGGGTTCACGCCCGCCGACGACAACACCGTGTCGGCCATGGGCTTTGACACCTTCCGTCTCGCCTGGTTCTGGTCCGACCTCGAACCCACCGAGGGGACGTACGACGCCACCTACCTTGCCGGCTACAAGGCGCTGGCCGACGAAATCGAACAGAACGGCATGTTCGTGCTGGCCGACTTCCACCAGGACATGTACTCATCGACGTACAACGGCGACGGCTTCCCCACCTGGGCGTCACCGGCGGGCGACACCGACCCCGATCCTGAGCCGTTCCCCCTCAACTACTTCACCGCTCCGACCAAGGAGGCGTTCAGCGCCTTCTGGGCCAACGGGAACGGCATCCAGAACGCCTACGACGCGGCGTGGAAGGAGGTCGCCTCCCAGTTCGTGGACGATCCGATGCTGGTGGGATACGACCTGTTCAATGAACCGTTCCCCGGTTCGGCCGTCGGCGGTTGCCTCGGGGCCAAGGGGTGCAAGAAGGTCGACCGGACACTCATCGAACCGGCGGAGACCGGCGCGGCCCAGGCCATCCAATCGGTAGATCCGGGCCACATCAACTTCTTCGAGCCCAACATCCTGTTCAACTGGGGAGAACCGACCGGCCTCGTCAAGCCGCCGGCTTCGGCCGGCCGCGTCGGCCTCTCTTTTCACGACCAGTGTTCGGAACGGGCGGTGTGGGAGGCCAGCGGCGGCACCATCCAGCCGACCCCGGGCCAGGAGGCAACGTGCCTCGAGCAGTCCGGAGCTCCCCTGAAGAACGCCAAGGGGAAGTCCAAGGGGATGGATGCCGTTCCGTTCATGACCGAGGTGGCGACGATCACCAACGACGATCCGGCCGGGCTCGAGTGCGTCCTCGAGGACGCCGACAAGGACATGACATCGTGGACCTACGGCCTCAGTTGGGACGGGGGCGAGCTCCAGGACATCGACCCGGCCAAAGAAGCAGTGCTGGCCCGGACCTACCCGGTGGCCGTCGCCGGCAGTCCGACCCACTACAGGTTCGACGCTCGCACAGGGGACTTCTCACTCTCGTACCGCTCGGACGGGGGGACGGCACCGACGGTGATCTCGGTGCCGACGGCCATCCACTATCCCAACGGCTACCAAGTGAAGCTGCGAGGAGGCGGGGCGGTCACGTCGACTCCGGACGCCCAGAGTCTGACCATCACCGCCCCCGCCGGTGCCAGGGTCTTCGTGTCGGTGACTCCGATCGGCAACGTGGTCACCGCCGCCAGCTCGCTGCCGAGCTGCGCCTCCCTCCTCAATCCGTAGCGGACCGGCCGCCGGGATCGGCGGCGGTCGCCCCCGCCCACCTTCTACGGCACGGGAACGCAACTGCACCACTTGGATTCCTGGCCATAATGAACGAGCATTCACTCTTGTGAGACAGGACCGGGCCAGCAGGACGGCGGCGTTCATGGCGCTGTTCCGGGCGGTGGAATCGGCTCGCCCGGCCCGGACCCGGTTGTTCACCGACCCATTGGCACCATCGCTGCTTCCCCCCTCGCTCCGGTGGGTGGCGGACGCGGCCCGACTGCCCGTCCTCGGCCGGGTGGTACCGACCGTGCTCGACATCGGATGGCCCCGGACCCGTAGCTCAGGGGTGGTGCGTACCCGCCTGATCGACCAATCGGTGGAGGATGCGATCGGCGACGGAGCGACGCAGCTGGTGCTCCTCGGTGCCGGGTTCGACAGCCGCGCCTATCGACTGCCCGGGGCCCGGACCGCCGAGGTGTTCGAGGTCGACCATCCCTCCACCCAGCGAGCGAAGCGGACCCGCCTCCAATCCCTGGGAACGCCGGTGGACCATGTCCACTTCGTGGCCGTCGACTTCGAGCACGATGACGTCGCCCGCTGGCTGGCCGACAACGGCTTCGACCGGCACGCCCGCTCGGTGGTCGTCTGGGAGGGCGTGATCTCCTATCTGACCGCACCGGCCGTCGATACGAACTTCGACCTTCTGGCCGACATCTGCTCGCTCGGGAGCCGCCTTGTCTTCACCTATGTTGACGGGAGGGCGATCGACGGGTCGGTGCACTTCGACGAGGCGGATCGGTGGAAGGGCTGGGTCCGGCTCAATGGTGAGCCCTTCGTCTTCGGGTTCGACCCCGGGGAGCTCCCCGGCTATCTGGCCCGACGGGGGTTCAGGCTGGACTCGGACCGAACGACCGCCGACGTGGCCCGCCACTACGCCACGACGATCGGCCGGCACGAGCTCGGCTCCGAGCTGTACCGGGTGGCTGCCGCGACCAGGGTGGGCGATGCTGCGGGTCGGTGACGCCCATCGGAGCTCGGGAGGCGTCAGATCCTCGACGCCGCCGACGTCTGCTTTGCCCGGGATGGCTTCCATCGCACATCGGTCAACCGGATCGTGGCCGAGGCCGGCAGCGCCGGTTCCGTCTCCCGGGGCTTCGCCGGCCCGGCGGCCGCCGAATGGTGATCGACACCACGGAACGCCACGCCCTCGAGACCGCGCTCCAGGCACCTACCGGTCAGCTGTGCGCAGCTTGAAGCTGGCGCCGGCCGGATCGGCCACCTCGGCCAGGCGGCCGTAGGGGGTCTGGCGGACACCGATGACCACCGCCCCGCCCAGGGACTTCACCTTGGCCACGGTCTCTCCGATGTCGTCGACTTCCCAGAAGATCGACCAGTGGGCGGGGACGCCCTCGGGGAGAAAGCCGGAGGCATCCATGATCCCGGCCAACTCGCCCTCCCCGCCGGGGTCCTTCATGGTCGTGTAGCGGAACTCGTCGGTGTCGCTCTCGACCTGGGTGTCCCATCGGAACACCGAGCGGTAGAAGCCGACGGCGGCGGCGAACTCCCGGGTGAGCAGCTCGAACCAACTGGGGGCGCCGTGCTCGCCCAGCACGGTGAACCCGGGAAAGGTGCCGGGCTGCCAGGCACCGAGTTGGGCACCCGTCGGGTCGACGAGCACCGCCTGGGTGCCGAGATCGGCGATCGGCATGATCGGGGCGATGACCTGGGCCCCCTCCTTCTCCGCCGCCTGCACGGTGGTGGCGACGTCGTCGGTGTCCAGATAGATCTTCCAGGTGTCGGTAGCCGGCATGTCGCCCATATCGCCCATGCCACCGGCAACAGGAAGGCCGTCGTGGCCGGTCGACGGAGACCGTCGGCTGACCCGGGCCTTGGGCCCTTCGATGCCCCTGCCGGGGCCGGGTACACCATAGAGAGACTGCCCCCTACACGCGGCCGTAACGATCGTCGAGGCGCACAATGTCATCGAGCTCCGTGGTGCTTGCCTCGAGGATGATCGTGTCCTCCAAGGCGGTCATTCGGTGTCGGGTACCGGGGCGGAGATGGACCGCCTCGCCGGGCAGCAGCTCGAATGACTCCAGCGGGGTATCGGGATCCCCCACCTCGAACAGAAGCCGGCCCGACTGGACCGCGACCGTCTCCTCTTTCTGCTCGTGATACTGAAGCGAGAGGGCGTGACCCCCGTTGACGTACAGTGCCTTTCCGCAGTAGCGACCGTCGACGAGGGCGAAATGGTCTTCGTGTCCCCACGGTTTTTCGACTCGGAGGACGGCGGACACCCATGAAGACTTGGTCATTCAATTCCCCCCAAAGAAGCACCAGCACTACTGATCGGTCCCAGACTTGATGTTTCCATCCGGAGCCCTGAGCTTCAAACTGAGCAGGTCGGCCTCGGGCGGCTGGCCGGTCACTGGTGAAGGGACGGGCCGACGCTACGCCGTCCCCGGCTCCCTCTCGTAGGTGAGGAGCAAGACCCCGGTGGTGGTCGGGGTGCAGTCGATGAGCCGTAGCCGCAGCGGCTCTGGATACTCCCGGAACAACCGCTTGCCCGTACCGAGCAACAGCGGATGCAACATGATCCGGTACACATCGACCAGCCCGCTGGCGATCAGGGTCTGCACCAGCACGCCACTGCCCAGGACGGTGATGAAACCGTCACCCTCGGCCTTGAGGCTCCGGATGGTCTCGACGATGTCGATGTCGATGACATGGCTGTGGGCCCAATCGAGGTCCGACTGTCGAAGCGTCCGGGTCACCACGTACTTCGGCGTGGCATTGAGGCTGGCGGCGATGGGGTTGCCATCGGATTCGTGCGGCCAGTGTGCGGCCATGTGCTCATAGGTCTTACGGCCGAACAGATAGGCCGAGGTCTGGCCGATGCCTTGACCGGCCTGCTTGGCCAGCACCTCGTCGCCGTAGGTGGCGCTCCAGCCGCCCAAGTCGAATCCGCCCTCACGATCTTCGTCGGGGCCGCCCAGGCCCTGCATGACGCCATCGAGCGTGATGAACTCGACCACCCCAAGGTTCCGCATGACGCCTCCTCTTCGTGCCCGGAATCTAGCAAGTGTCCTTTCCGGTGTTCCGGCCCCGCTCTTGGTTCGGCGGATCAGGAGGGCCCAAACGCCGGGTCGACCGCAGTTGGAACCACGTACTAGTTCGGTAGTCGTTCAGTGAGGGTGACGACGACCTCATCGCCTTCTGCTTTGCCAATCTTCTTCCGAATCTCGGCCTTGATCGGCAGCTTGTGGGTGCCGTCGCCTAGGGCCATGAAGGAACTCTGGAATGGTTGGCCGTCCACCGTGCCGCGCACCTTCACCAGGCCCCTGGTTCCAAAAAAATCAGCGGAACCGTCCATCACGACATAGGTCCAGCCCCCTTTGCCGACGCTCTTTCGCATCCTGGCTCGAAACGTCTTGTCCATGCCTCAGATTCTCCACCTGGACCGGCTCTGTGTCGACACCGGAGGTGGGCCTGATCAGTGCAGAGGGTCACCCCGTCGATAATGGGTGATCAGCGCTAAGCGGCATAGCCGGACACCGGAGCGAAGGCGAGTAGCCCGAGAATGAGGCTGGCCAACGGAATCCAATCTCGGTGTGACCGCACAAACTCGATAACACTGAGAGTCATCGTTGCAGGCCAAGCACGATCGTCACATACGCCAGTGATCGGGTCCCAGTCGTCCAGTCCGACCTGTGGTCGACCGACCGGTAGTGAACAACCGCGTTACCACCGATGTGAGTACGTCAGGGCCCGGAGCCTAGGCAGGTCCTGGCGGCCTCGCTTGGTGCCCACCACTGCACCGGATGGTTGCCAACCGTTACTTCGGGCCGTAGTAACGCCCAGACCAAGCAAAGACCGCCGCTGAGCGACCACCTGGTAGAGCCTGAAGTCCTTCGGTGCGCACGTATCGATGTTGCTGTCCATCTGCCATGATCACGCACAGTTCGTCCGTATCACCCTCGATAGGGTGCTCCCGCCCGTCCATGGGGCCCCCGTCGAGGACGGCGACTGGGCCCGGGGCACGCCCGGCGTTCGTGACCATGCCAGAGAATCCCAGAAGTTCGGGCCCTCGGCAACGGGAAGTACCCCACCACCCCGTCCGGCCACCGGGGTCCGGCACCTCGCGGTCACGCGACAGCCGGGATGTCAGCCGATTGTGCCGCCTGTGGCCCACACCATCTCCTGGGCGACGACAGCTGCGTTGCCGGGCCCCTGCGATCCCAGACCGGAGATGACTCCAGCAATGTCAGGCTCAGGTCGATTCTGGGAGAGCTTCCATTTGCCTTCGATAGACGTGACACGAAGTTCGATCCCGACGATCGCCTTCACCAACCTGTCGATGAAGTCCGAAGGAGCATCATCAACGGACCAGGGAGCAGGCAACGCTCCCTCGTGAAATTCGGTCAGCAGCTCAACATGGCGGCGCTTCCAGCGATCGTCATCGTGGAAACTCAGTGCTCCCCTGGCCTGGACGGTGATGAAATTCCAGGTTGGAACGACCTTTCCGTGCTCATGTTTGGACGGGTAGTAGCTCGGGGACACGTAGGCGTCTGGTCCGACCCAGGTCACCAGCGCGGAAATGGAGGAGTCGGCCCGCTTCCACTGGCCGTTCGCCTTGGCCAGGTGCCCGGTGACGGTCCCGGCGTCATCCGAAATGAGTAGGGGGATGAAGGACGCCTCTGGGCCCTCTGACCCGACCGTGATGACTTGGCCGGCACGGATACGTCGAGCGGCCTCCCTCAGGACTAGCGGGTCCGACTCTGCGAAGTCCTGGGGCACATACATCCATCCAGGAAACACAACCGGCCGAAATCCGTCAAGGATTGGGTTCCGGCACCTGGAGCGATTGCCCAGACCGCCGGATATCACCCGCCCCGGCCTTTTGGATGGTGGAGATCACGATCGAACGCTTGGACACGAGGGGCCATCGGTCGCAGCTAGGAAGAATCGGTGTGGAGTCGATCCGGTCTCTTTGCACCTCACTCGGGGAGGACCCCGAGGTCCGGTGGGGCGGGTGGCCCCCGATCGTGGACTACGAACCGGGAAGGGGGTCGAGACCCTCAATCCGGTCTTTCATGGCCTTGACCTGCTCGGGAGCGTGCCGCGGCCAATCAGTCCATTCACCCGTTACCCGCAGCGGCTCCTGCGTGCGGTACGACTCCGTCGGATTCGCCCCGTCCTTGGTCAGATTGGGGTCAGCCATGATGGGACCGGTCGGCTCAACCGTGTAGACCATGCCGGGGCCGTCGCCGAAGGCCAACTCTGCTCCCCACCCAGCTGCATCGAGGCTCTTGGTCAGATAGACGTAGCCCGCCTTCTTGCGGGTGCCGAAGTTGGAACGGTAGCCGGGCACAACCAGATCTCCCAGCTTCAAGGCGGCCCGGGTGCCGTGGTAGAACTGCTCCGACCGCGTTTCGTTGTCGGCTGCCATCGACGCAATCCTCTCACTCCGCGGTAGAGCATCTGGACCTTTCTCTGTCGTCGGTAGTTCGATTGGCAGGGTCGGCCCGGTCACCGGGCTGGGGGTGCGTCGGCCCGGAACAGGGCGTAGTCGGGCAAACGAGTTGCTGCCTGGCCCGGATCGGACCAGGCTGGAGTGTGCCCGAAAATCGATTCGTCGGAGAGGTCGCCAGAACGTACGACCAACCTGGGACGGGGATGTTCGCTGATCACGTCCTCGAAGCGACCGTCGACTGCCTGGTCGACCTGGCCGACGGCGGAGCGGCCATGGAGTTCGCTATCGGTACGGGCCGGGTCGCCGTCCCGTTGGCCGCCCGGGGCGTTCCAGTCACGGGAATCGAGTTGTCGGCGGACATGCTGGCGGTGCTGCGGGCAAAGCCCGAAGCGAGCGACATCACGGCCATCGAGGGCGACATGGCCGTGACCTGCGCAGGGGGCGAATTCTCTCTCGTCTACCTGGTCTTCAACACGATCAGCAACCTGACGTCGCAGGACGAACAGGTGGCGTGCTTCGAAAACGCCGCCCGTCACCTTCGCCCCGGCGGCCGCTTCGTAATCGAGAACAACGTGCCCGGGCTTCGTCAATTGCCGCCGGGCAACCCCGGTGTCCCGTTCGCGGTGACGGAGGACTACATCGGCATTGACGACTTCACCGACCGCACACACCAACAGATTTCCCGGTCGCGCCACTTCTACCGACGCGACGATGGCAGCTTCCGCGAGTTCACGGCACCGTTCCGATACGTCTGGCCGGCCGAACTGGATCTCATGGCTCGGATCGCGGGCATGACGCTGGAACATCGATGGGCGTGGTGGGACCACTCGCCATTCACCGGTGACAGCCGCTCGCACATCAGCGTGTGGCGTCTCCCGGGGGGATAGACCCGGTCGCCGACCCGCCCGTGGCCAACCGGTGTCCCCGAAACCGGGCCGTGGGCCACATGGGTTTCGACCGGAGATACCACCGCCGGGTAGAGGCAACCCGACCGGCATCCGACGGTTGCCGGCGATCACCCGGCCGCCGGCGAATATGTCAGTGGCCATGGACCCTCCGGGATCTACCGATCCCCCCTCTCCGGGGTCCCCGGCCGTGGGTCCGATCGGCGGACGTAGGCTGGTGTCATGCGGATCGCGGTGTTGGGATTGGGCAATATGGGCCGGGCGTTCGCGGCCAGAGGACTCGAAACTGGTCACCAGGTGACTGTATGGAATCGCTCCGCCGGGCGGGCCATCGAACTTGTGGAGCGAGGAGCTGTCGAGGCCCGGTCTCCCCAGGCGGCGGTAAGTGGCGCCGACGCCGTTCTCGTCGTGCTCGCTGACGACCCGGCCGTCCTTGACGTCTGTCTGGGCCGTGGCGGAGCCCTGGCATCTCTCGGACCGGTCGCGGTCCTCGCCAACATCAGTACCGTCTCCCCGGATACCGCCCGACAGCTGGCCGAGTCCGGGCCCGAGGACCGGGTCCTCGATGCTCCGGTGATGGGCTCGCCCACGATGATCGCGGAGGGCTCCGGTCAATTCTCGATCGGCGGCCCCGCCCCAACCATCGCCTCCGTCGACCCTTTGTGGAATGACTTGGGGGCCGGCTATACCCACTGTGGGCCGATCGGGGCGGGAGCAACCATGAAGATCCTGGCCAATCTGCTCTTGATCACCGGGGTGGCCTCGCTGGCCGAAGCCGTGGCTACGGCAAGACGGCACGCCGTCCCCGACGAACTCCTGAAGAGCCTGCTTGCCGGCAGCCCGGTAGTGAGTCTGGCCAGCAGTATTCGGTTGGACAGTGTGCTCGATGCCTCGCACCCGGGTTGGTTTTCCCCGGAACTGGCCCGGAAGGACCTTCGCCTCGCCATCGATCTGGCCGAAGAGGCGGGGGTGGGTGTGCGCGTCGGCCCCGCGGCCGAGGCGCTCCTGACCACCGTCATTGACGCCGGTGGTCAGTGGCCCGACTTCGCCGCCGTAATCGAGGCCCTCACCTGAAGGTCACCAGCCGGCGTCGGCTCGGTTCTGTTCGACGAGGAGTGGTGCGCCGTCCTTCATTGGATCCCAAGGTGCCGATCCCGGGGTTTCGGTGCTCGGCAACGCGCATTCAGCTCGAGAGCAGGGCGTCCAGGACCGCGGCGGCATCACGAGCTGCCACACCGCTCGGACGTAGGCGGGGGGACCTCCGAAAGATCTCGGCGGCAGCCCGGCCAAAACCGTCGGGGAGATCGGCAGCTGCGAACGTGGCGGCGATCTCCTCCATCTCCCCTACGAACCTCCAGCCCTTGGTCATGGCCGACTGGATGGCACGCTCGAACCTGGCCTCTAGGGCCGGAACCGATCGGTGCCACTCGGTAACGAGCTCCTCCTCGACGCCTTCGTGGCGGGCCACGGCCCGAATCGCCAGCACCAGCGCCGCCGTCTCCTTCGTCCACGCCGCGTATGACATCTTGAGCGCCGAGGCTGCCGGTGCCGGACCGCTCATGACGACAGCGTCAACGCCGGCGTCGTCGTCCCCGAGGAGATCGGCCACAACCGGGGCCTCCCGGCCGGCGAGGTAGACCCTTGTTCCCCCCTCCGACGGTGGAGGATTGCCGATGATGCCGCCATCGACATAGCTCGCGCCCTGTCCTTCGACGATCACCGCCACCCGCCGGGCGGTGTCCGGACTGACGGCATTGGCATCGACGAAGAGACGGCCGCCGAGCCAACCCGTGGCCGCCACCTGGCCGGCAACGTCGAAGGCGGCATGGGGTGGACAGATCGAGAAGATGACCCGACAACTGTCGACCAAATGGCCGAGGTCCCTGGCCCGGGTGAGGCCAGCCTCGTCGGCGCGTCTCGCACTCTCCTCACTGCGCCCCAGTGGCAGCCAGACGACCTCATGGCCGGCACGGTGAAGGTGGGCGGCAATGGCACCTCCCATCGTTCCGGGATGGAGAATCCCGATCGCCCCAACCTCTTGATCCGTGCGACTCACAGGTATCCCTCCCACCACTACACGCCCACACACAAGATACTGACCGCCGGTGATTCCGCCGCAAACCTTGCGGGTGTCACCGCCCGCCGACGGCTCGGGCCAAAGCGGCTGACGGACATCCCCGGACCGCCAAACGGGCCCGAAGGCACCAAGGCTCCGTGGTCGGTGACCATCCACGGTCCGCCCGATGTCGGTTGGTACCGTGGCGTTTCATGACCAAGCAGAAGAAGCCACGTATCTACCCTGACCCGAGCACCTCGGCAGAGAGCTCGGACATCGGCTCGATCGGGATCGATCAGGCTGCCAAGGAGCTGACGGCCGCACTCAAGGAGTTCGACCGGCAGGCCGCGTCGTGGATGCGGGTGGGAGAGCCCGCCGCCACCTGAACCAGACCTCAGTCGGCAGTGTGACGACAGATACCCGGGGGCGGTGGACGGCCGTCGGACCGGCAAGGGTCCTCATATACCTCGATCGGCGGTAGCCGCCGTCTCCCGATGCGCCGCCTCGGGGAGGGCGCCGAACCCATGAGGGCCTGACCGGCCGGACGTGCCGAGGTGCCGCCCAGGGCTACTGGTCGGGCGTGGTGGCCCATTCGGCCAGCTCGATGGTCACCCCTCCCGGACCGACCAGGAAGACCAGCCGCCGGTCGTGAAAGTCCAGTACCTCGCTTCGGGTCTTGACACCTGCCGCCCTGAGCCGATCGAGGGCGGCGTCGAGATCATCCACTGCGAAACAGACATGGTTGAAGCCCAGACGGGCCAAGTTCGTCTCCGCGGGGTTTTCGGCCAGAGTCGGATTGTGGAACCGGAGCACCTGCACCTCTTGGTGGGTGGCGGCCCCGGTCAGGGTGAGCGTCACGTGGTCGGCCTCCCACCCGGGGATGCCCATGTACCGAGACATCTCCTCACCGGAGACAACCGTCGCGGCCGTCTGCTCGAATCCGAGCAGCTCGAAGAACTGTCGCGCCCCGTCGAGATCGACCACCGCGATCGTCACGTGGTCGAATCCGTCGTGCCTTGTCGATGCCATCAGCTGAGCGTAGTTACCGGGCGGGACGAACGCGTGCGTGGCCTTCGAGCACGACCTGCTGGCTTGCTCCACTATGGAAGCGGCGCTGGGAGCGGGAAGAACCCGGGCGACGACAGAGGCGACCGACTCGCGCCTGGATCGAGGAGGACGTCCGAGTCTGAGCCGTCGCGGATCAAGGGGGGATCGCATTCCCGGGTAGCTTGAGCCGATGGCCATCTCCCCCTTCGTCAAGCGGCTCCGAGCGCTTGTCGGCAACGAACTTCTCGTCCTTCCCTCAGTCTCCGTTCTTCCCCGCGACGCCCAGGGTCGGCTCCTTCTCGTCCGCCTGATCGACACCGGGACCTGGGCCACCATCGGCGGAGCGGTCGAGCCGGACGAATCGCCCGAGGCAGCCGCAACTCGGGAAGCAGAGGAAGAGGCCGGGGTCACGCTCAGACTCGGGTCGATTCTGGGCGTGCTGGGTGGGCCCGAGTACCGCGTGACCTATCCGAACGGGGACAACACCGCCTACGTCATCGTGGTGTTCGACGCCTTCGTCGAGGCCGGCACGCCGAGGCCGGACGGCGACGAGACATCGGACGTCGCATGGTTCGATCCACGGGAACTGCCCTTCGACACCATGGGCTCGCTGACCAAGGCGCTGCTACGGAGCGTCGGCGTCGGCACCGGCGATGCCTGACGGCCCGGAGTCAACCGCGGCTTCTCACCGGAGGTACCGCGTCCAAGCCCGGGTCGGAAATCGGAAACTACCCGCCTCAAGTCAGCAACACCTCGGTCATCGTGTCGACGGTCTCGGTGGAGACACCGGCATCGAGAGCCCACTTCCTCGCTCCCCCGTGTTTGCGGTGCAGGTCGTCGATGAAGGTCTCCATCGTCCTCGCCTCGGCCTGGAGCAGGAACTGGGGGACCTCGGCTATCTGGGCCTCGGCGTCCGGGTTGCTTCTGATACGGGCCAGCACCAGATCCATCCTGCTGGCGGTCAGCACGTAGTCCTCGACGATGACATTCCGCTCTACGCCCAGGATGTCGAGAACCAGGGCGGCCAGTACTCCGGTCCGGTCCTTCCCAGCCGTGCAGTGGAACACCAGCGGATGGTTCTGCGTCTCACCGACCAGGGTGAGTGCCTCGACCAGGGACGTGCGGCCGACTTCCAAGAACCACTGGTAGATCTGAGCCAAGTTCTCCTGAGCCTCGGCCGGGGCTCCCTGCTCCTCACCCTCGTCGACGATGAGCGGGAGGTGGCGATACTCCACCGGTTCGGAGGCGAGTGGGCCTCTGCCCGAGGTTTCCAGCTCGGCCGGGCGACGGAGATCGATGACGGTGGTGAGCCCGATTCCGTGGAGAACCTCGACGTCCGAATCGGTCAAGCCGTGGAGCGTGTCACTGCGGAACAGGCGACCCCATCTGGTGATACGACCATCGACGGTGGGATAGCCGCCCAGGTCTCGAAAGTTGAACGCACCCACGAGGGGAAGAAGTCGGTCCGGAGTGGCCATGGGATTCATCATTGCTTCATAATCGGCGGAGCGGGGCGCACGCTCGCCAGTGTGTCGGGAGTGTGACGTGGGAGATCCATCCGAGCCCCTCCCCCCGGCGCGTTGGAGCCGGACAGTTCGCGAGCTGGACACCAAATGTTTTCCTCTGGTTCAAACATCGATACCTCGGCGATACTGGCCGAACGATGCGGGGAACGCCCAACGGGGCACCATGGGCATGGACCGTCGACGAAAGGGCTCTTGCCGATCTACGACAGGCCAGGCAGTTCTGCTCAACGGTTGCGTTCTACCAGCGACGGCGTGCTGGTGGCGATGATCACGAACAGAGCGAAGGTCACGACGTGTACCCCGGTGCACCAGAGACAGATCTTCTTGACCGTGAAGAGTTCGGTGGAAATCAGATAGAGCACCGTGAAGATGCCCACAGTGGCCACCACCAGGCGCAGGATGTGAAGTCTGGCTTCGGTGGAACGCCACGCCGACGGCCAGCAGAGGGCCCCGACAACCAGGAAGAACACGATTCCGAACACCGGGACCGGTATCCCGACCACAACCGACTGAGCGCTGGTGAGTACCGCCTGGCAGTCGATGGTGCCCCCGTTCACGCACACCAGGGCCGAGGGCTGAATGTGGACCCACAGCGTGTAGCCGGACAGCGCCAACCCTATGGCGCAGAGCGTAAGTGAGGAGAAGATCTGCCACCGTCGGGTGGATTCGGTTTGGCGGATCGACACGATCCAACGATATCGGCCGGAACCGACGGGCGACCATCGCCCTCAGAGCCGGACCCCGCCATCCGGGCTGTCGTCCGATCTCACCGGCCCCGACCCGCCATACTGAGGGGGTGCAACCCGAGCATGTGGCCCGATGCCTCCTCCGAGCCAGAGACCTGGTCGACGCCCGGTACTTCGAGCCTCTGAGGGTGAAAGATCTGGCTGCCACCGCCGGCATGTCACCGTCACACTTCAGCCGGCAGTTCATGCGGACGTTCGGGGAATCGCCCCATGAGTACCTTCTCACACGCCGGTTCGAGCGAGCCGCGCATCTGCTGCGGGTAAGCGACAAGTCGGCGGCCGAAATCTGCTTTGCCGTCGGGTGGAACAGCGTCGGATCGTTCACCACCAGCTTCGGTCGAATGTTCGGTCGAAGCCCGGTCGCCTACCGCCACTCCTTCCCGCCCGCGGAGTCGTGGCTACGGATCCCCCGCTGCGTGGCCCAGGCCTATGGGCGCCCTCAGAATCGCAGGTTTCGAGAAGACGAGACCATGACCAACTCTTAGGATCTGGCCTACGGGGCTCGACCTAGGAGGACATGATGATCAGGATCGGTAACGCCCAGTTCTGGGTTCACGACCAGGACGAAGCGGCGGACTTCTATACCCAGACTTTGGGCTGGGAGGTGCGATCAGACGTCACCATGGAGGCCTGGAGTTTCCGGTGGCTGTGTGTGGGACCGGCCGGGCAGGACGACGTCGGCTTGGTGCTCATGCCGGTGCCCGGGCCGCCCATGCTCGACTCCGCCGACAGTGCCCGACTGGCCGAACTCGTGGCCAAAGGGGCCGGCGGGACTCTGTTCCTCGAAACCGAGGACTGCCAAGCCAGCTACGACGAACTGTCCGAACGCGGGGTCAAGTTCAACGACCCTCCGACCCGCCAGGCCTACGGCATCGATACGTCATTTCGGGACCCGTCCGGCAACAACATCCGGCTCACTCAGGTCCTCGAGTTCGATCCCACCCGAACCTGACCGCGACGGCACCGCCCTGGCTCATGGGGTGTCAGTCCGAGTAGAACTGCCTGAACCACCGTCGGTACTGCGCCACCGGACCGTCCACCTTCGTGATGATCGGGCGATCCCGGTAGATCTTGTTCTCCCAGATCGGGACGTCCTGGGTGAATTGGAGATTGGTGATCTGATCGTTCAGCTCTGAGATCGACTCGGTCGACTGCTCATCCGCAAGGCGCTTCATCGAGAAGAGCAGGCTCACCTCGGTGAACTGCTCGTCGATGGGAGTCTGGGCGATGTAGGTGAGCATTTCGAGTGGACCCTGGTTCACCTCGATGGCGGCGATGCCGGGGCCGCACGTTGTCGTCGTGGTGTCCACCTCGATGCCGGCCTCCGACGCCGCCGTCACCTTCAGGCTCTGTTCGACGACCATGGAAGCGCCCGAGAAGGTCACCTCGAAGTGATCCTGATCGGGCGACGCCATGTCGTGCACCGCCGCGAAGTGCGACCTGTCGATGATGTTCTCGGTCAGATCCTGGACGTGCACGCGTACCCGGTAGGTGCTGCTCCGCCAAGGCGTCCAGTGTTCCTCGTCGGGTCGGTAGCCGATCACGTCGAAGCCCGGCGATGCGTCCGCGGCGTGGTGCCACACGAAGATTCGACCGTTCCGCTCACACACCTGCCACGATCGGGCCGAGACCCTCGGCGTGCGATCGAGGCCCGGCACCTCGGCCAGATGCCCCTCACCGTCGTAGCGCCAGCCGTGGAACGGGCAGACGATGCCATCGCCGCACACCCGACCGCCGACGCCGAGGTGGGCACCCAGGTGGGGGCAGTGGGCATCGAAGACGCGGGCTCTCGCATCCTCACCGCGGAAGAGCACCAGGTCACGACCGAGATAGTGCACCGGCCTCACGTCGCCTGGGACGAGATCATCGACGGCACCGACACTGAACCATCCATTTGGGGCCGCCGGGAACGGATAGCGCCGGTTCATGTGACCTGTCCGGCTCCCGCAACGATTTTCCGGGTGGCGGGCGAGGTTTCGTGGAACCGGCTGGCGAAGGCACGCAGCGGCAGGTCCGCGCTCGTGAGCAGACCGGGGCCGGCCTCGCACACCGCCTGCATCGCATTCAGGGCCGGCATTCCGGTCAGCGTCATGCCCAGCGAGGCGAAATAGTCGGCGTCCATGAGGCTGTTGGGAGTACCCGTGGCGGGCAGGATCATGTGGCGGTTGACGATCATGGGGTCACCCTCGATAGTGGTGATGTAACAGCCCTGGACATTCCACCGGGGTTCGGTCTTGGGGGTCATCTGCCACTCGAGGTGCACCTCGATCCTCGGATCGCCGTCGGACATCCCCTTGAACTTGGCCAGACTCGCTCCCACTGATCCCTTGGGCAGCTTCCACCAGCCAAGATCGACGTCCTCGGTGCATGCGCCGAGCTCACACTCGAAGGCGACCCCGTCTATCGGGAGGTCGAGGCAGTCCGCCATCATGTAGATCGAGTCAGCGAACACCGTGCAGCCCGTCTCCAGCAGGACCGGCACCTCAGGATCGTCGATGGGTCGCCCATAGCCGACGTTCTTCCAGGTGTCGACGGAGTGGTGGCACGAGACATCGACGGTCTCCAACACGGTCACGTGATCGACACGCCCCATTCCGGCCGTGGCCACGACGCTCAGGATCTGGGCCAGGCCGGGGTTCATGCCGGTTCCGTAGAAGGTCGACGCTCCACGCCGACAGGCGGCCTCGATCAACTCGGTCGGCATTACCCCTGACGGGTGCGGGTGGTTCCGGTTGCGATGGTGCCCGGTGATCCAGTCGGAGGTGGTGACCACATTGATGCCGTTCTCGAGCAGGGTACAGAACACGTCGACGTCGGGCCATACGCCATTGAAGTTCACGACGTCGGGTTTCATCCGAAGAACGTCGCCGATGTCGCTCGTGGCCGCAACCCCGAGCCGACCCAAGCCGACGATCTCGCCGGCGTCGCGGCCGACCTTCTCCGCCGAGTAACAGTAGAGACCGACCAGTTCGAGGTCGGGGTGGTCGACGATGCGTTTCACCATCTCGGAGCCCACGTTGCCGGTGGCGAACTGGACAACTCGGAGAGCCTGCTTCGACAAGGTACCCCCTTCCGGCCCGAGGACCCGCCCCGCGCCCGCTGTCCACGGCATCGTAGGGCAGGCGCGGACGCTTGTCTCATTCTGGACTTGTCCTCGGGTGGTACCGGCTCCGGACCCATGAACGGGCCGGGGCCCTCACTTCTCGAACACCCCACCGACGGTCAGGCCCGGCCTGCCTAGGATTTCAAGCATGGGCGACCTGGTTGCCAACCACTCCAAGGCGTGTCGCCGATTCTCGGCGATCGTGGCTCGAGGCGGGGGACGGTGGGCGAACCCGTCCCCTTGCCCCGACTGGGACGCGGCCGGCATCGTCGAGCACGTCATCGGGTTCCATGACGTCCTTCTGCTTCGCCCCATGCATGTGAAGCCGGCCCGGCCCAAAGATGACCCCGCCACCCGTTGGGAGGTGACCGTGCCCTCCATTCGGATGGCGATGAACCTCGCCTCCGATCCCTCACCGGGCGATCCGGATCGTGGCCCCGACGTGAATCTCGCTGGTTTGCTGCCGGCCCTCACGACCGAAGTTCTGGCCCACACCTGGGACCTGGCCAAAGCGCTCGGGGTCGAGCCGCGTCTCGACCCCGGGCTGTGCGAGATGTCAGTGCGGGCGGCGCGGGCCAACGAGGAAGGGTTGAGATCCTCGGGCATGTTCGGGCCGGCGGTCGTGGTGTCCGGGGACGCCGATCCGGCCACCAGGCTGATTGCCCTCTTGGGTCGCGATCCGGACTGGGTGCCCTGAGCATTGCCGGTTGCCATGTCCCACCGCCGGCTCCCGGACCCTAAGCGTAGGTGCGCACCAAGGCCAGGACATCGGGCCCGTCCGGGCCCTCACCTCGGAGAGACGTGGCGTCGGGTTCGACGCGTCGGGCCGCGACCTCGCAGAGCTCCACCGCCGGGCCCGTGATGGTTGTCACCGCGGCTTCATCGGGCACGAAGTCCCACCGCTGACCCGTCGGTGAGACCAGAAGGAAAGCCACGGGGCCCGACATGGTCTTGCCCGCCGCACCGAAAGCGTAAGGCAGGGTGCGCCAGGCCAGGCGGGCGATCAACTCGAGGCGATCAGTGGCGACGACCGTTGCGCCCACCGCGGAGGCAATATCGCCAGTATGAATCCAGGTCTCTGACATGCGGGTCGTGGCCAACGTCCGTGCCGCCAGTGTCCCGGCCACCCATCGGACACGAGTGGAAAGGTCCATGGTCTCGAGCAAGGTGACCAGTTGGTCGGCGCTCGACGTCCACCTGGTCAGTAGTTCCAAAGGAGCGGCGCCACGCTCCCGCTCGACCATCAGGGCCACGCTGTCGTCGACCGACGATCCACCACCCCACCCCTCGACGCTCGAATCTGTGTCACTCGGAAACTCCCCCCGGAGGCTGACCACGGCCATCTCGTCCGACTGGGCCAGGTGGAGGACCACGTCGGCGACGGTCCACCCCTCACAGCGGGTCGGTGCTTGCCATTGGTCAGCTGCCAGGTCGTCCAGCAGCGATGCCGTTTCAGTCAGCTGCTCGCTGAGTGCCGCCACCACCGGGTCCACTCAGCGCAGCTCCCTCCGGGGCATCAACGCCCCGATGATCCAGAACAAGGGGATGAAGATGCCAATGATGAACATCACCCAATGGCCCTTCCGTATAGACACGATGCCCAGGGTGATCAGCAGCACGACGTAGATCACACCGAATATGAATGCCATGCCCTACTCCTGATTCTCCCGTGGGTTGCTACCCGGCGAGCCCCGGTGAAGCCTAACGGCCATCGACCACTTCTTGGAGACGGGATGGGGCGGCCACCGCACCGCCAACAGCCCCAGGTGGGGGGTCCTGGTGTCGCGGAATGTGACTGCCGGAGCGCGGCGGTGCCCCTCGACCAACCGCGTCGAGGGGCACCTTCTGACATCTGACCGGTAGCCCCCACGCAGGCGCCGACCCGCCTACGTGGGAACCGCGGTCACCAGATCAGTTGACCGTCAGACTGATGTGGGCAAGCGGTAGGCCGCTCACGTCCTCGGTCGGCAGCCACCCATAGAGGGGTCCACCTGTCGAAGCCACGCTCTGGCCCGAGTTCTCCGTGTACGTCCACACCTGGGTGCCGGGGCTGTTCTGCCCGGTGCTCCCGTTGGATGCCACGGCGTAGGTCACATAGACGTTCCCGGCCACGTTGGAGAACTGTTCCGTGAATGTGTACCAGCCACTGGTGTTCAGGTACTCAGGGTTGGGGGTTCCCGCGGTGGCCCCGCAACCTCCGGAACCATTCTCCCAAGTGACCTCCCAGCCGTTGGTGGTCGAGCACAGATCGATGACGAAGTCCTCTTCGTAGGCGGCGGCATTGGTTTGCAGTCCGGTGTCCCAGTCGACCACGTTGCCGGTATGGGCGTCCCCCCAGCCGGCGTCCACGTAGATCTCGATCGACGAGGTGTAGCCCCCACCGAACGTCACGTCGTTGCCGTCATTCTTCGGACCCCACAGGGTGTACGGCCCGCTGCAACTCTCGTTGTCGGGGACGCTGCATCCGGTGGCGGTGGGAACGCCGCCGTCCTGACCGCCGGTGGTACGGGCGTACTTCTTCTGACCTGTCAGCGTGACGCCCGAGGCGTATCCGCCCCAGCCAGCATCGCTGGCGGAGGGCTTGAAGTTGCTGATGGTGCCGTAGTCGCCGGACAATCCGTCACAGGGCGCATTGGGCGGGCTGGCGTCGCACCACCCCTTGGTGTTGGAGCCCAGTTTGTTATTCCAGCTGTGCGTGGTGTCCTTGGCTTTCGCCCCACTGCGTGCTGCCGCACTGCGAGACCCGCCCGGCTGTGGCCGGGTGGCCGCCCCGGCGGTGGCCGAGACGCCGAACATCCCGATCGTCACCGATGCGACCACCGCCAGCATCCCAATAATCGAGCTACCCGCCCGCCATTTCTTTCGTATGTTCATGGTTCCTCCGCTGAGTGAGTTTGCAAACGGGTACCCGCGCTCCACACAAGTGCTCCGCCGACTCGTCGAGTCGGCATCAACATACTCCGGATCCCACTTCGCTTCCATCGTCAAATTTTGCCGTTCGCCGAGATCGGCTCACCAGCACATACGTCGATTGAACTGGGTTTTTCAACGGGCATTGCGTTCCATTTCGCGCCCATTCCCGCCCTCATCGACAAAGATGCAAGAACCGTGGACGACCCGATAAGGAGGACGGATCGGGTCCACCCCTCCACGTGATTCGGGTTCACCCTAAATATCCGATCCGAGTTAAATATCTGCGTCCAACAGAAGCGTCCAACAGAAACAGTGATCTGTCCGGGCCGAGGCTCAGGCCGGCAGATTGTTGAACAGCGGCGAGGCCGAGAGATACGGGAGTTCGAGGAGCTCGACTTCGGGCACGCGGTCGTTGAAGGCGGTGCGGATCGGTCCGAGGTCGGGGGCGGACGAGAAGCCCGGCAGCCAATTGTCGTGGTGGCAGAGCACCACCCGGCGGGCCCCGAGGGTCTTGGCTTCGTCCGCAACGAATCCGGCCAGGGACCCCTGCACCGGTTCTCCGTCGACATTGGCGCGTCCGGCGGCCGCCAGGATGGCGACGTCCGGGTTGAGGGTCCCGAGGATGCCGCCCCAATGGCCGGAGGTGTCCTGGAACAGGACCGAACCTTCGGGGGTCTCGAAAAGGTAGAGGAGGGTCCCGCCGTCGCCCCGGTCGCTGTGACCTGAAGCGGCCGTGATCAGATGCCCGATGGCCGCGGGCTCGAGCGAGGTGGTCAAGCGGACCACCAGTCCCTCCATCCGGGAGGCACGCTCCTGCCAAGTGATCCCGAGGTCACCGAGGCACACCTCACCGGCCCCGGTGGCGTGGGTGCCGGTCCACAAGCAGGAATGCAAACTCGGGTACACGGACACGAACACTTCCGGGCCCAACTCGATTCGTTCGCCACCCGCCACGCAGATCATTCGGTCTTGGGGAACACCGGCTTGTTCGAGGAGCCGCACCGTTTCGTAGCTGCCGATCAGCCGGGCGCCGGTGCGGGCGATGATGCGCTCCGCTCCCCACAGGTGGTCGAAGTGGGAGTGCCCGATGACAATCCAGTCGCAGTCGTCAATGTCGTCGGCCGTCAGCCCGGGACCCTCGGCGTTCGGGGCTCGGTCGATGTAGGCGTCGAGGAACACGGTGATACCCGGGGTCCGGAGACGAAACGTCGCACATCCAAACCAGTCGAGGGTGGACGTCATCGCCGGTCTGTGTCTCTGGTCACGGGTCCGGACCGTACCGGTGGCTCAGGTAGTGGCACCCTCAGAAACGTACTCGGCCCCCGACCGATGCGTCAGCGTCTCCAAGGCCGCTACGTGCGCCTCCACGTCGGCTCCCCCGGCCAGGGCCCGTTGAGCCACGAACCCGAGGGTGATCGACGTCAACAGCTCCGCCACTGCTTCCGGATCCACCGCGGCATCGAAAGTCCCAGCCGCCTGCCAGCGCTCGACCGCGTCAGCGAACAGCTTTCTGAGCCCGGAGTACGAGGCGCGGGTGGCCGCCTTCAGCCCGGGATCACTCTGAGAGTGACTCCAACCATGGAGGGAGACGAGCAGGCGGTCGATGCCGCCCTTCTTGTGACGGCCGAAGCCGACCACGGCCCGCAGGACCTGGCCGACCAACTCGGGGAGCGGCGGCGGGTCGGGATTCGTGAGGACCGGCGCCAGGTCCTCGGCCATGGCCGCCGTCCCGTCGGCCACGACGGCGTTGATGATCTGGTCCTTGCCCTTGAAGTAGCCGTAGACGGCACCGGTCGACAGCTCCGACCGGGTGATGATCATCTCCATCGACACGGCTTCGAGGCCATGGTCTTGAAGGCAGGCGCGTGCTGCCTCCAAGATCTGCTCTCGTCTGGCTTCCCGCCGCTCGTCGGTGATCCGGGGCACCCGGTCACGCTACCACAAACAGAACGAATATTCCATCTTGACAAGTCCGGCCGGTTCTTGTTACAAACAGAATATTCCTTCTATAAAGGAGACCGAGACCATGCCCAGCTCCTCCCGTACCGCCACCGAGCCGGTCAACCGCTCGATGGTCACCGCCGTCGTCTGCATCGCCCTCGGCGCAGTGTCGGCGGCGATGGCGTCTCTGAACGTCGCCATCCCCGACCTGGTCCGCAGCACCCATGCCAGCCAGACCCAGCTCGAGTGGATCATCGACGCCTACCTACTGGTCTTCTCGGTGCTGCTGCTCCCAGCCGGGGCCATCGGGGACCGCTACGGGCGCCGCCTAGCCCTCATCGCCGGACTCCTCGTGTTCGGAGGCGCCTCGGCGGCGGCCATGGCCGTGTCCTCGGCCAACGAACTCGTCTTCCTGCGCGGGCTGATCGGCCTCGGGGCGGCGTTCGTGATGCCGGCCACGCTGTCGACCATCACCGGCACGTACCCTCCGGCCGAACGGGCCAAGGCGGTCAGCGTGTGGGCGGCCGTGGCCGGCGGCAGTGCCATTTTGGGATTGCTGTGCTGCGGCGTGCTGTTGGAGTGGTTCTCCTGGCGTTCCGCCTTCGCCGTCAACGTTGTCCTGGCCGTCATCGCCCTCGTCGGTACTCTCCGCTTCGTCCCCGAGTCCTCACAGGCCGGCGCCCCGGCGCTCGACAAGGGTGGCGCCGTGCTGGCCACCCTCGGGCTGGTCGCCCTGGTATTCAGCATCATCGAGGCGCCCGAGGCCGGATGGGTGAGCCCCCGCACGCTGGGCGGCCTGGCCGCCGGTCTGGCTGCCCTCGCGGGGTTCGTGGTCTATGAGCTCCACCACCATGACCCTCTGTTGGACCCTCGCCTGTTCTCCAACAAGCGGCTGGCCGCCGGCAGCCTCTCGATCTGCATCCAATTCTTCGCTTTCTTCGGGTTCACCTTCGTCTCCTTGCAATATCTCGAAGGCGTTCGCGGCTACACCCCGCTGATCGCCGCCCTGGCCGTGCTACCCCTGTCGGCCACCATGATGCCTGCGGCCAGGCTCACCCCGCGATTGACAGCGCGGTTCGGCGCCCGGGCCGTCGGCGTGACCGGGCTGCTCTTGGTCGCTGCCGGTCTGGCCATCGTCTCCCGGGTCGGGACCGACTCGCCCTACCCGTTGGTGCTGGCGGGCCTCATCCCGCTCGGCATCGGCATGGGAGCTGCCATGACTCCGGCTACGACGGCCATCACCGAAGCGCTGCCCCTGGCCCAGCAGGGGGTCGGGTCCGCTCTGAACGATCTCTCACGAGAGGTGGGTGGGGCCCTGGGTACCGCGGTCATAGGCACCATCGTCACCGGGGTCTACAGTTCTAGCCTGCAACTCCCCGGTGCCCCCGCTCCCCTGGTGGCCAAGGCACGGTCGTCCTTTGCCGTTGCCATCCACTCCGGCGGACTGACCGGGGCCCGGGCCCGCACCGCCTTCGTCGACGGCATCCATGCCGGACTGCTGTACGCAGCCGGCGCCGCCATCGTCGCCGCCATCTGCGTGGCCGTCCTCTTGCAGAACGGCGCCAAGTCCCCAGTGCATGCCGGCGCCACCGGGGAGGCGGACGTACAGCGACACGAACTGGCCCGCGTCGGCAACTAGACGTCGCACGCAACCGACCCCTAGCTCTTCGAAACGAGGAGGCCACCATGGCCGACGACATCGGCGCCCGAAGTTCACCAGGGAACCCCTGGCCAGATGGTGCAAGAGACACTCGGCCCTCGGTCGTTCCGGCGACAGGGGAGGCTCCCCCATCGGCTGGATTCAATCCGGTCGAGTCGGTCGATGAGCTGCTGTCGGACGTCGGCCTGTCCCGAGCTGAGGCCGGCGCCTCCGTCTCCTTCGCCGGACAGGATCCGATCGTTCCCGCCGCTCACCGGCTCGGAGCATGCATCGGTGCCCCCCTCATGGCCGGGGCGGTGGCGGCAGTCGCCTTTCACCGGCTTCGGGGCGGGCCGGCGCAAGACCTCCATCTCGACCTGGGCCAAGCCGTGCACACCATCAATCCGGGAGCCTTCTGGCATCCCACGCTGAACGGCGAGATGGCCCCACATCCGCTCATCCTGGACAACCCGTTCCTGGTGGCGCCCTACCGGACGGCTGATGGCCGCTGGGTCATGGCCTCAGCCGTCTACCCCCATCTGGCCGCCAAGTGGTGCCGTTTCTTGGACGTACCACCCGACACCGCCAGGGTGGCCGAGGCCATCGCCAGGTGGGACGCGTTCGAACTAGAGGAGAGATCGAGCGCAGCGGGCCTGCCGATCTGCGTGGTGCGGACCCGGGCCGAGTGGCTGGCCCACGAACAGGGGGCGCTGCTCGCCGGCCTTCCGGTCATCGGTCTGTCACGCATCGGCGACGCCCCGGCCCGGGACTTCGGCGTAGCCGAGCGACCATTCGACGGCATCCGCGTCCTGTCGTTCACCCACGCCATCGCCGGTCCTGCCGTTGGGAGGACCCTCGCCGAGCACGGGGCCGATGTGCTCGGTGCGACTCGCCCCAACGACTACGAGCACGAGTACATCTACGCCGAGGCCAACATCGGATCTCGGAGTACCTACGTCGACCTCGACACTCCCACCGGCAAGGAACGGGCGACGATGCTCCTGGCCGATGCCGACATCGTGGTCAACAACCACCGACAGGGCTCGCTCGAGCGCCGCGGGCTCGATCCGGGCGACCTCGCCGACCGGCACCCCGGCCTGGTGTACGTCTCGCTCAATTGCTACGGCCCGAGCGGTCCGTGGGCCGAACGCGGGGGCTTCGACATGAACGGTTCAGCCGCCTCGGGTCTCATGACCACCGAAGGGAGCGTTCTCGAACCGCGGTTTCCCACCGCCTTCCTCCTCAACGACTACATCACCGGCTATCTGGGTGCGATCGGTGCCACCGCCGCGCTGGTCAAGCGCGCCACCGAGGGTGGCTCGTGGCACATCACCGTGAGCTTGACCAGGACGGCGATGTGGTGCGGCTCGCTCGGAATCGTCGACCCGACACTCGCCGGCTGTGACCAGGAACACAGTTTGCACGACCCTGCCCCCTACGACGCACCCAGCCCGCTCGGTGACGTCCACATGCTGGCCCCGCCGGTGCGGTTTTCGCGGACGCCTCCCTGGTGGCCCGATCCGATCCTCGTGCCGCCGCGGGTCGAGCCGGGCCGAGTGGCGCACCCGACCGCCCCGGACTTGACCAACGGATCGAGTCCGGCGACGCTCTCTTTGCTACCTAGTCGCTCGGATGGAGGCAGGTCTTCGTAGTACGGAACGTTGGCTCGGTGGAGCACCAGCGTGAGTCGGTCCCGCACCCAATCGGCTCCCTTGCCCTCCACCTCCCAGGCCGGCTCTTGGCCGTCCTTGGTCCTCACGGTAATGACCGTCACCTGTTTGGGTTCCGATGCGGGACGTCCCAGGCGACGCGGCCCACCGACGCTCACACCAAAGGCAACGAATGTCTGGGCTTCCGTGCCGCCAAAGGCGTGCTCGGCTACCTCGATGCTGGCCACGGTATCCAGGGGGATGCTGTGGGTGAGACGGAACTCACCGAATCCGATGTTGCCGTCCTTGATCCTGAAGTGCCTACCGTATCGGCCCAGGGCCGAATGACCGCCTCGGTACCTGCACGTTGTCGGAAAACCGATGGTGACGCCCCCGGGCCCAGATCCCTTACCCATCGGCCGGGTCCACCACCATCTGACAATCCGTCACCGGGTTAGCCGCTTCCTCGGTCCGGGAGGCCGAGACCAACGGCTGCCGTCGGGGAATGAGGGGCCGGTGACCTCGGTTCTCGTACTCCTCCCGGCTCGCCTCCCTGCGGCCCGTTGGCTATGGCTTGACGGATCCACCAAGTTGCATAGGTCGAAAAGACGAATCCTTTGGTCTCGTCGAACCGCTCGATCGCCGTCCGAAGGCCTCGTTCGCCCAGAGCGAGAAGTGGTCCCAGTTGATCCGGATCCGGCGGTTGCGCGGTGGCGCGCGTCTCCCAACCGAGCTCTGTGGGTGGATGGCTGACGGTGCTCCGCGCCATCGAGACCACCAATCGTCTATTCGCCGCCACGAGGTCTGACTCGGCTGCCTTGTCCCCGTCGCGAATCCGTCGAACGAGCACCTGGGCTTCGGTGGCACCCAAACGAGGAGCCGTCGCGGCTCGGCGCAGATAGGAGTCCACCCACTGGTCCGGGTCCTCGGCCACACGCCCAGATTACTGGCATGTTTGATCGCCAGACACAGCCGACAATGGTGCCCACCCATTCGGTGAACCTGGTTGGAAGTGTGAGGACTCGGTCCTACCGACGTTTCGCTTCAGTTGGCCTTGGCAACAGTGCGCCCGAGAAGCCAGCCGATGGCGTTCAAGGCATCGCTCACGGTCCAGGTCCCCCCTCCGGGATTCTGGAGGTCAGCCTCCCCCTGGCTGTCGAGCAACTTCCGAAGATCGACGGGGATACTTTTGATTTCAGTCATGCCCCCGGCGATGAACCGCTCATGTAGCCGGGCGTCAAGGAGGACAAAACCGTCGGAATGGTCAACGTCGTAGGTGTAGGGCTGATTGGTCTGCCAGTTGATCCCCGGCGGCGAACCCTCGGGCACCTTCTGATAGTAGATACCGAAGTAGCGCCACAGGGAAGCCAGGGACGTGCCCGTACCGGTCAGCAGCGGCCACGTCGATCCGGTGAGCCGTGCGAACGCAGTCATGCGCTCGGGGCTGTCCCTCCCCGGGTCGACGGTGACTTCAACGATGGTCGCCTTGCCCGACAGGTGGTTGGCGACGAGCGCCTGTTGCATGAGGAGCAGGGCCCCGGTCGTGATCGGGCACTCCTCTTGACACGAAGTAAGAAAGGGAACGAGAAATACCGCTTTCCCCTTGAACTGATCGAGCGTGACCGCCCGGCCATGTTGGTCGACTAGGGGAAGGTTCCCGATATCGCTCGGCACCGGACGATTCAGGGTGTCGCCGATCGAGGCCGAGGGTGGCCCCGGCTGGCTGGCCCGACTCGCCCCGGGGGCCAGGTAGAGGGCAAGGAGGCCGGCGACGGCCAGCCCGCAGACGACGGTCGTGAGCAGCCGCGGGATCCCTCGATTGATGACGATTGGGCGAATCTACGCGCCTGGACCGCAGTCATCCAAACTCGGTCCCGGTCGGGGACTCGTGGGTCAAGGGCCCAGCTGGATGTGAGTGGGCTGCAGAGTGCATGTGGCAAGAGTTGTCCGAAGTGACTGATGGGTAATCGCCACAGCCACCTAGCCTCTGTCCCATCGGCTCGAGGAGCGGTACTTCTCTCATCAGAGGATGGCCACCATGAAGATGGGCAACGGATGCGGAATCCTGGGCTGGGGCACCGCATTGCCGACCCAGGTTGTGTCAAACCGTCAGATTGCGTCGCGCCTCGATACGACGGAAGAGTGGATCCTCGAACGCTCGGGCATCCAGACGAGGCACGTGGCGTCCGGCCCATTTTTCGTCCCGTCCGAATATGAGGCTCCGGCAGTGATGAACGGAACCACCGGTGCACTGGCGGTGCGGGCTGGAGGATCTGCACTGAAGTCCGGGGGGACGGATCCGAGGGATCTGGGGATGTTAATCCTGTGCACCTCCACTCCGGACAGACCGATGCCGGCAACCGCGGCCGTGGTCGCCGACGAGCTGGGCATTCACTGCGGTGCCATGGACGTCAACGCGGTGTGCGCAGGCTTCGTGCACGGATTGGTGGTGGCCGCAGGTCTTATCGCCGGTGGTGTCGAGCGGATTCTTCTCATCGGCTCAGAGACCATGACGCGGGCAGTCGACTGGACTGACCGGTCGTCAGCGTTTCTCTTCGGGGACGGTGCCGCCGCCGTCGTCCTGGGTCCGGTGGAGGGAGAGGGCTCGCTCCTCGGTTGGGACCTCGGGGTGGATGGCAGCCTGTCCCATATTCTCTATGCCGACCAGGGGTCCGGCATGATCATGAAAGGCCGTGAGGTGTTCCGCAATGCGGTGCGCGTCAGCGTCGAATCGGCGAACATTTCAATGAGGCAGGCCGGAGTGGCGGCATCGGATATCGACCTCTTCGTGCCCCATCAGGCCAACGCCAGAATCATGGAGTCCATAGCGGGACGCCTGGGAATTCGCTCGGATCGGATCGCCTCGATCATCGATTCAACCGGCAATACCTCGTCGGCCTCTATCCCCCTGGCCCTCGTCGATTCTATCGAGGCCGGTCGATTGCACCCAGGTAGCCTCATCCTCCTGACCGGGTTTGGATCGGGGTTGTCTTGGGGTTCAGCCGTCTGGCGGTGGGATGGCGATCCTCGGGAGGGACGGGCAGCCACATTCCCATCCCCACGGGCACAGCTCGACGACTGACCCAACGGTCCACCTCATCCACCGTCTGCCCGGTGCGGTCACCTGGTCACCTCAGTCGCCTTCGACCAACTGATCACCTCCACGCCGACAGGTCACGGTCGACGACGTCAGGCGCCCTCCACCTCGATCAAGTCGAGTGATTCCAGTTCCAAGGCATGACGCATGTGCCGATCGATGGCCGTGAGGAACATGCGGTCCCCGCGTTCCGTCTGCTCGACCATCATGGCAGCTCCGACCGTGAGGAATACTCCGTGCATGGCCCCCAGTCGGTACTGCCGCCAGCACTGATCCCACGAGAAGCCCGCCACGCCGGCTCCCCGCAATCGGTCGTAGTAGTAGTGAACGAGTCCGGACTCAGCCTCCTGGCGGATACCGGGCAGGAGACAACCCCCCAAGAAGTAGCTGATATCGGCAACCCCGTTGCCGAGCACCACCGTCTGCCAATCGACGACCCAGATGTCCTTGGCCCCGGGACCCAGCATGAGATTGTCGAGCCGTAGATCGCCATGGAAGATCGTCCTTGGCCCTCCGTCTCCACGCCACCACCGGTCGATACTGAGCCGAGCCCTCTCGAGGCCGCGGTGGATGTCGTCATCCAGCCCGACACCGAAGCGATCGAGAAAGAAGGGGAAGACCGACTCGAGTGCGGCCGAGACCTTCGCCGCCGACTCAGGGGAATTTCGATTGAGCCATCCGATGGCTTCGAGGGCCCGGTCGCCCCACCGCGGCGAGTGAAACGCCACGGCCTGCCCAATCACCTCTTCGGCAAGGTCAGGTGTACAACCGGTGAGGTCATTTCCGGCCACCGCCGGGGCAAGATCTTCCAGCAACAGGAGAAACTCGCCGGCTTCCAGATCGATTTGGGCCAGGTAGCACGCCGGAGAGTTGACGCCGAGAGTTGGGGCAAGTTCGCGATAGAACTCGACTTCCACCTCATAGGCCCGAAACGCCATGCCGGTAGCCCGACTACCTGGATGAGTCGAGGTGGATTTCGCCACCACCGACGCCGGACCATCGTTGGGCCCGTCATAGCCGAGCGTCAGGCGGGTCGACTCCGCCATCTGACCGGTACCGATCGGGTTCGAGCTGACCTCAGCGACGTGCCCGGTGGTGAGCACACCCCGGGCTCGCAGGATTGTGTCGAGGGCCCCAGGCGCCCACTCATCCGGGCCCATCACCGGCCATGACTCGACCGTCACTTGCCGAGATCGCGGAGCTGCTGTTTGGCCTGGCGTTCCGAGCCCAATCGCACATAGTGCCCGGCATCGAACTCGTCGGGAGGCTCGACGTCGACCACGTACTCGGGTCGATCGTCCCACTCGAGCCTGAGCGCCCGGGTGACCACCGCGTGTTGAAGGTACATGGCGGTGATGTATGTGAGTTCGAACACCTCCTCGTCGGACAGCTCATCGTGGAGAACTTCGAAGACGTCGTCAGCCACCCGCCCCCCGTCCAGAGCGATACCGTCCGCATAGGCAAGGACCGCCCTCTCCAGCCGGGTGAAAGCATCGGAAACCTGCCATCCCGCGATTCCCTCGATCTTGTCCGGGTCAGCCTCGAGCCCACGCAGGGCCTGGATGTGTTGGGAGTAGACGAACTTGCTGCCGATCGACCACCCCACCCGGGCCTGAGCGAGTTCCCGGAGCTGGGCATTGATCTTGCGGTCGGGGCTCCGGTAGAGCACGAACCCATTCACGGCGTGCTCCATGATGTCGGGGACGAGCGCGTAGGTCGTCCACCAATCACCCTCACTTCCAGTGGCCGTGCCCTTGGCGGCAGGCTCGAGCGGATCGACACCCTCTCCAAACACCAAGTCGTACATGGCTTTGACGAGTGGGCTCTCCGTCTCGGTGCGGGGGACTTGTCGAAGCCGAGTCATGGTGCCACCGGCGTCGTACTCGTGAGTACGGAGGAGCTTGCCGCGACGTGCTTGACGTCACCCTCGTCAAACGTCTTGGTCCATGCCGCCAGCTCGAGGAGGATACCGTCGGGATCCTGGAAATAGACCGACCGCACATAGACTCCTGGATGCAGCTCTTCGCTCACCGTCCATTCGCTGTCGTCATGGTTGACAACGACTGAACAGTCGACCCCTCTGGCCACCAACCGGTCCCGGTACTCGTCGATCCGCTCTGGAGCAACCTCCAGTGCCACGTGGTTCATGGAGCCGACCGCCGACGCCAGATCACCTCGATCCGGTCGATCGAGGGGCGCGGCGATGCCGGGCGCAGCCGGAGGCCCGTCGGGGAACCAGAAGAACGCCAAGGCGTCGCCGTTGCCGATATCGAAGAAGAAGTGCTGGCCCATACCGGCGGGAAGCTCGACGGTCTTGATGAGTCGAAGGCCGAGAACGTTGGTGTAGAAGTCGACCGTTCGGGCCATGTCGCTGCAGACCAGGGCTAGATGGCTCAGTCCGCGGACCTCGAGCGGGTATTCCTCAGTTGGGCGATCGGCCGGTGATTCGTTCGGCGTCATCATTGTGCGACCTCCCCGAGATTGCATGCACTCTCACCATAATCCCACGTGGCGAAAACCCTCACAGAGTCGCCCCGGGTTCCAACTGCATACACTCATCGTCATGACGCCGTCCAACGGTCCCCTAGCCGGAATCCGGGTGCTCGAGTTCGGCAGCCTCATCGCCGGTCCCTTCGCCGGTCAGTTGCTCGGCGACTACGGCGCCGATGTCATCAAGATCGAGCCCCCGTCTGGCGATCCGTGCCGCCGGTGGGGAGTACTGCACCAGGGCGAGAGTCTCTGGTGGACCGGGCTGGCCCGGAACAAGCGGTCGGTGGTCCTGGACCTGCACGAGGAAGACGACACGGCTGTGGCTCGGCGTCTCGCCCTCACCACCGACGTGATCGTCGAGAACTTCCGGCCCGGACAGATGGAGCAGTGGGGCCTGGCCTACGCCGCTCTGGTCGGACAGAATCCGGGCCTGGTCTACGTGCACGTTTCGGGCTACGGCCAAACCGGGCCGCGCTCGTCGATGGCGGGCTTTGGCAGCATCGGCGAAGCCATGGGCGGAATCCGCCATACCACCGGTATGCCCCACGGACCCTCGTCCCGAACCGGCATCAGCCTCGGCGACTCTCTGGCCGCGCTCTTCGCCGTCATCGGCACGCTGGCGGCGCTGGAGGAGCGGCATCGAAGTGGCCGTGGCCAGGAAGTGGACGTGGCTCTCTACGAGGCGGTTGCCGCCCTCATGGAGTCGTCACTCGCCGATGCCGAAATCGCCGGTATCGTGCGTGACCGCACCGGGGGCGTCCTGCCCGGTGTTGCACCTTCGAATGCGTATCCCACCCTGGACGGCGCCGAAGTTCTGATCGCCGCCAACGCTGACGGCGTGTTCCGGCGACTGTGCGAGGCCATGGGGCAGCCCCAGCTGTCGACCGACGTGCGTTTCTGTTCCCATCAGGACCGAGGCATGCACACCGACGAGCTCGATGAGCTCATCGGAGCGTGGTCGGTCACCATGGGCGCCGACACTCTCCTCGATCTCCTTGCTCACCACGGCGTGCCCGGTGGAAGAGTCTTCACTGCGCTCGATGCGCTGGCCGATCCCCACTACGCGGCCCGGGACATGGTGCCGCGGCTGACGAGTGTCCAAGGGATCGACATGCCCGTGACCGGAGTCGTGCCCCGGTTCTCCAGGACCCCCGGTTCTCTTCGATCGCCCGGACCCGCCCTCGGGGCCCATACCGACGCTATCAAGTCCGAACTGAGCTCAGAACTGACTGATCACCCGTCACCGGAGTGACGGGGCGAAATCGCCTACCGGCCTGAATCGGAGATCGTGGCCGCCCGGGGGCGGAGATCCCCAGCCTCGGTTTCACGTTCCGTCCACGGGGCATGGGCGGCCCCGGAAGAGCCACCCGGTTCGTCGTAGAGCGCGTCGATGGAGTTGGCCGCCTCGACCACGTCGAGCAGTTGATCACCACCCTGAAGAACGTGCTCGTGCATCAGCCGGCCCGCTCGCGAGCTGTGGCCAGCCCGAATGGCTTCGTAGAGAAGGTGGTGGAACAACACCGATCTCTCGAACTCCGGAGCCCGGTAGTGGCGGAAGGCTTGGAATACCAGTGTCTGATCAACGGTACGCATCAGATTCTGCACCAGCCGTTCATGCTTCGACGCCTCGAGGATGATCAGATGGAACTCGTCGTTGCCGCGAAACACGCGTCTCATGGTTTCGAGGTTGCCGTCAACGTGGGCTGCGACCGCAGCCGCAAAGTCAGTCTCGGCGACCCCGAGCCGATCGAGTTGGTCCGACGTGGCACGAATGGCGGCAAGTTCGGCTGCCATTCCCTCGAGTCGGGCCCGCAGTTCATAGAGATCCGCGATCTCACCGATGGAGAGCGGACGGACCGTCGTTCCCTTGTTCGCCTCGACCAGCACCAGACCCTCGGCCTGGAGCATTCGCATCGCCTCCCTGATCGGCGTGCGGGATACGTCGAGCTCAGTGGCGATGCGCTGCTCGACCAGCCGTTCGCCAGGGCGGAATCGACCCTCGACGATCCACTGGCGGATGCGGTGGTAGGCAAACTCGGCGCTGGGCTGCGACACCGCCGGGGGCGCATCGGTGCCGGGGTGTCGGTCCATGCCTGGCGACTGCTGCCCGGTGGCAACGGGCGCGTCGGACCGACTCGCCATCACGCCCAACGCCCCAGGCAGGCCGAGAAGACCTGGGCATATGGGTGCCTCATGACCGGACGGGCACCATCGGGTCGAGGTCCGAGCGAGAATCGGTTGGCGCCTGGTTTCGGGGTCCGGCCACTCCGACATGGCTCTCGACCCGGCGACCGGTGGCCCGACAGGCGATTTCGGCCGCATCGATCAGGGAGGTTACGGACAGCCCGGTGGTCATTCCCATCATCTCCAGGGCGTGGGCGAGATCCTCAAGGGCAAGGTTGCCAGAGGCCCCTGGTGCAAACGGGCAACCACCCAGCCCGCCGACGCTGGCGTCTAACCGCACCGCACCTGCTCCCAGCGCGAAGAGGGCGTTGGCCATGGCCAGGCCCCTCGTATCGTGCAGGTGGACTCCCACGGGAAGCCCGGTTTCGGACACCCTCGCCACCAGCGCCTCTACTTCCAACGGAGTAGCGACTCCGATCGTGTCGGCCAGACTCACCCCCTCCACCCCCATGGAGCCGGCCATGCCGGCCAGTCGCTCCACGGACTGAGGGTCGACTCCGCCCTCATAAGGGCACCCAAATGCCGTCGCCAGAGTCAGCTCCACAACGCTCCCGACTTCGTGAGCGGCGGAGACGACGCTCTCGAGTTCGACCATCGCCTCCATGGTCGACCGGCCCGCATTGCGGTGGCTATGGGTGTCACTCACGGACACCACGAACTGGAGAGCCCGGATGGATGCATCGAGAGCCCGCTCCGCACCCCGGGAGTTCAGCACCAGTGCCCAGCGTGTCACGTCGGCTCCAGAGGTTGCCCGGGCCAACTCGTCGGCGTCGGCCATGGCCGGCACCCGGTCCGCCCTTACGAAACTGGTCAGCTCCAGATCCTTAACGCCGGCCGCGACCAGCGCCTCGAAGATCTCAATCTTGGCGGCGGTACCGACTGGCGCTTCGTCTTGCAAGCCGTCCCGCAGCGTGACATCGCGCAGGGCGACGGGGCGGCCGGGTTGACGAAGCGGATGCTGATCTCCCACAGTGCATACAACCCTAAGGCATCTGAGCCGGCGCTCAAGCTGGGGACCGAGCTCCTCTCGTCGTTCGCATGCAATGGACACCCCGAGACGACCGATGACCTGGCGCCGGAGAACAGAGCCACTGAGGCGGTCCCGTGGCCTGGTCGACTCCCGCTTGCACGATGCCCACGTGCGTCGGCCCCCAGACGCAGTCCGAACCCCGGTGGTGTGTCCACCGTCGTGGCAGTACCGCCGACAGAACCCTCCTGCCTCTCGGAGCAGGTGCCGCGTCGCTGGTTTTCCTAGCTCGTCCGGGCGGCGACCTCGCCGCCCGGGTGGGGATGTAGTGTTTGCGTCACATACCTGAGGTTATGTAGTAAATGCTACATCGGCGATCGAGGTCGGGACGTGACGAACGAAACCTCCTACTACTGGCAGTCATACGCGCAGGTGCCACCGCGATGGTCGAGGCGTTGACCGCCGTTGATCGTTCGCTCCCGAGGATTGAGCGACCGATATCTGTCCCATTCGAGTCGGTCATGGCCGGTCCGGGTGACCTCGAACGACACCACCTGCGAGGGCATGGTGTGGCCAGGACGTCCCGAGGCTCCCGGCCGGGGGAGCTCAGGACGGCAATCGAATGACTCCATCGAGGCGGACCCGGGGTGCCCCCCTGGGTTCGAGTCCGAAAGCATCGCCACACTCCGGGCAGGTCCCGCTCGTGGGTCTGATCTTTCCGTCACCGGTGGCGGCAAAGGTGCCGGAGGTCATCTTCGCCTTCTGGATCGTCAAGATCCTCACAACCGCCGGCGGAGAAGCCACGTCCGACTACCTAAAGACCTGGGGCAATATTCGGGGCGGAGGGACCGAGGTCATCCTGTTCGTGGCGGGGCTCATCGTTCAGTTCGCCACCCGCCGATACCGGGCGTTCGCCTATTGGTTCTTGGCCTATGCCATAGCGATCTTCGGCACGGGCGTGTCGGACTTCCTTCACCTCGACGTGGGTATCCCCTACGCAGGGACGACCTTGTTGTGGGCGGTCGTACTGGCCGCCATCTTCGGGATCTGGCAATTCAGCGAAGGAACGCTGTCCATCCACAGCATCACGACGCAACGCCGGGAAGGGTTCTACTGGGCGACCGTGTTCGCCACCTTCGCGCTCGGAACTGCGCTCGGGGACTTCACCGCCACCTCGCTGGGCCTGGGCTACCCGGCTTCGAGCGTACTGTTCGGAGTGGTCATCTTGATCCCTGCCCTGGCGTGGTGGCGTTTCGGCCTGAACAGCATCGCGGCATTCTGGATGGCCTACGTAGTGACGCGTCCACTCGGAGCGTCGGTTGCCGACTACATCAGCAAGCCGGCCAACACCAGCGGGCTCGGCTTCGGTGACGGCCCCACCGCACTGGTATTCACCGCGTCTGTCTTGGCCTTGGTCTCCTACCTGGCGATCGCTCGTCCAGATATCCAGGAGCCCTAGTTCAGGCCGGGGACCGGCGGCGGCCGGAGGACGGCAGCCGTCGACAGGCCTCGCCAGGTCGCAGTGTCGACCAGGCCGTGCCGTGGGCTGACGCCTGACCTGTCCGACGCCGATCCGCCCGTCGGGGAACTACAGCTCGTCAGGGTGGCGTTCGATGAGGACCCGGGCCCAGTCTCCTCGACCCGTTGCCCGCAGCCGGCCTACATATGAATCCAAATGCCGGCGAACATGGAACGGGCCCCCTTCCTTCCGAACCGCCTCCATGGGGTCGTCCAGTCCGGTCGCGGCCAGTTGCGCCGTCGTCCATTCCTCCAGCAGGGATGAGCCAACCTTCGACGCCGCGGCGTCGGGATGCCAGCAGTCACGTGTCTCGTGGGGATCGTGGACAACGTCGAACACCATCTCGTCGGGCCAGTGCCCGTGGTAGCCGTCGTGCCAGGTCCGGAGATAGAGGTGGTCCCCGAATCGCACGCCGCGCTGGCACGACCACGCACCTTGTGACACGACGAGGTGGTCCCGGCCCGTACGTCCGTCGAGATCGACCGGTGCCCCGTCCCAACTTCTGGGAACGCGCAGACCGGCCAACTCGAGGACGGTGGCGGCGACATCGAGGTGATACTGCAATCCCTCGTGGACTCGTGGCGTCACACCGGGCCAACGCAGGACCGCGGGGATGTGGCACGTCGCCTCGTCGGCCGCCTGGTGGTCCGCGTACACGCCGAGCTCGCCGAAGGCCTCACCGTGGTCGGTGCTGACCAGGACCGCTGTCTCGTCGAGGACGCCGAGGTCGTCGAGTTTGTTGAGCAGTGTCCCCAGTGCGTCGTCTGCGTAGCGGACGCCCACGTCATACCCGTCGAAGATGGCCTTGACCGCCTCCAGGGAACCGGCATCCCACGGCTGGCGGGGTGGAGGTGGTCCCCATTCGTCAGGGGTGAAGCCCCAGGGCTCCTGGGCCGAGTGAGGGCCGGCCAACTCCCAGTTCCGGGCTCGCACCTCTTCGGTGTGCCACGCGGGCACCGGATCGCCGGCAAAGGGATTCCCGAACTCGTCGGGCACGTTGTAGGGGGTATGCGGGTCCCAGAGATGGACGTGGAGGAGCCACTCATCGGCCCGGCCCCGACGCTCCAGCCAGTCGAGCGCCACCGGTACCACCTGGTCGGCTCGCTCTGCCCCCATACCACGCATGAGATTCATGGCTTCCATGAATCCGTGGTTCCACCAGGTGGCCGAGTGGCGGAACGGGAAGCTGGAGATGGAGGCTGTCTGCCACCCGTTCCAGTAGAACGTGCCGGCCCACGACTCGAGCGCATAGCGGCTCAGAAAGCCGCGCCGGGCGCCCTCGGGGCGGAGCTCGGCACCACTCCCGCCGTGGTTGACCACACCGTTCCTGATCCCGAACATCCCCGACATGAGGGCAGCACGACTGGGGAGGCACGGGACATCCGAGGCATAGACGTTGGCGAACCGCACCCCTTGGGCCGCTACCGCATCGATGTTCGGCGTGGTGGCCCGATGGTAGCCGTAGCAGCCGAGATGGTCGGCTCGCAGCGTGTCGATGTCCAGGTACAGCAGGCGCATGAGTTCCGTCCGTCAGCTACGACTCGATGTGACCAGCATCGTCGGCCAGATGATCGGCAGCAATGCCGCTGGTGAGACAGCCGCCCGGGCCGGTCAAAGGCACTGGCACCGGGCATGAGCAGGTTGCCCTCGCTGTCGTGTCGACACGTACAGTGCAGCCATGCTCTTCGGACTCCGCTACGACTTCCGCAACCCAGCCTTGGCCGCGACCGCCATGGCCGACCGCTATTCGGCCGCTCTCGACATGGCGGCCTGGGCGGATTCGCTCGGTTGCGTGACCATCTCGGTGTCGGAGCACCACGGTTCGGACGACGGCTACCTCCCGAGCCCCATCCCCATGCTGGCGGCCATGGCGGCGCGCACCGAGAACGTCCGCCTGATGGTGGCGGCACTCATCGCCCCCTTCCACAACCCGCTGCGGCTGGCCGAAGATCTGGTGGTGCTGGACAACCTGAGTCGAGGTCGAGTGGACGTGATCATCGCCGGCGGTTACGTGCACGAGGAGTTCGCCATGTTCGACGTGCCGATGAGCGAGCGGGGCCAGCGGGTCACCGAGGCGGTGACCACCCTCAAAGCAGCCTTCTCCGGCGAGCCCTTCGAGTACCGCGGCCGAACGGTCCGGGTCACCCCGAGTCCCTTCCGTCCCGGCGGACCCGCCCTCCTCCTCGGGGGCAGTTCCAAGGCCGCGGCCGAGCGGGCCGCCCGAATCGGCGACGGCTTCCTGCCGAGTGACGCCTCGGTCTGGCAGTACTACGTCGACGAAATGGTGCGCCTCGGCAAGCCAGACCCAGGACCCAGCCCGGTGGGCGACACCGTGACCTTGGCCCTGGCCGAAGATGCGGCGCTCGGCTGGGAGCAGATGGCCCCCTACTTCATGCACGAGATGAACGGGTACGGCGTGTGGCAGGCCCAGGACGGTCTCGCCAGCCCCTTTCGGACGGTGGCTGATCTCGACGAGTTGCGGGCCAGCGGCAACTACCGGGTGATCACCCCCGAAGAAATGATCGAGGAGCAGAAGGCCTCGCCCTTTCCCTTTGTCATGTTCCATCCACTCTGCGGCGGCATGCCCATCGAACTTGCCTGGTCCAGCCTCAAGCTATTCGAAGAGAAGGTCCTGCCGGCCTTGGCCTAGCGGCGTGAGGTCCGCCCCGAGGCGTCCGTCGAGACCGGATCCGAGCGAAGCGTGTTCGAAGGCTCGGTGTGCCGCTACGAAAATGCGATCATGCCCCGGATGTTCTTGCCCTCCCGCATGTCCTGGTAGCCCTGGTTGATCCCATCGAGGGAGTAGGTGGTGGTAATCAGCTCATCGAGCTTCAGGGCACCGTCCATGTAGAGCGACAGTAGACGGGGGATATCGAATCTCGGGTTGGCGTTTCCGAAGATGGCGCCGACCAATTCCTTGCGCATCATGGCCAGTTCCATCAGGTTCAGTTTCACATCCATCTGGGTGATGGGCGCCACCGCGGTGACCACGGCCCGTCCGGCCTTCTTGACCAGCGAGAGCAGGGGCGCGATCAGGTCCCCGTCGGCCAGGCTGACGGTGAGGATGGCCTTGTCGGCCATGGCACCCCCGGTCAGGCCGCCAACCAGCTCCTGCGCCTCGGCCATGGACATGGCGTGGTGGGTCGCACCGAACAGATGCGCCTCTTCGGCCTTCCATATCACCGGGTCGACGGCCACGACCTGGCGCGCCCCGGCCATGGCTGCTCCCTGGACGGCGTTCATTCCCACGCCCCCGACGCCGACCACGACAACGGTCTCACCGGCGTTCACGTCGGCGGCGTAGACGGCCGATCCCCATCCTGTCGTGACTCCACAGCCGACCAGAGCTGCCTTATCCAGTGGGATGTCCTGGTCGATCTTGATGCAGCTGTCCACGCTGACCACGGTGAACGGACAGAACGTCCCCAGTGCCGCCATGATGCCGAGCTCCCTGCCATCTTTGGTGTGATGCCTGGAGGTGAAGTCGGTCAATTGTTTCCCCGACAGGAGGAAGGCACCGAGGTCACACAGCTGTTGTTGACCGACGGCGCACGACGGGCACCGCCCACAGGAGGGGATGAATCCCAGGACCACGTGATCGCCGACCTGTAGCGACGTGACCCCCGGTCCGACCTCAATCACCTCACCGGCGCCTTCATGACCCCCGATCAGCGGGAATTGTTCGATGCCGAATGCTCGCCCCATTTCAGGATCGAAAACCATGTCGCCGGTGACGAGGTGCTCGTCGGAGTGGCAGAGGCCGGAACCTGTCAACTGCACAAGAACTTCACCGGTGTGGGGAGGGTCGAGTTCGATGTCTTCGACACTCCATTCCGAATGAGGCTCCCAAAGTACCGCTGCCCGTGTCTTCATTCGTACCTCCGCGGTCGTCGGTCGGTACCGCCGGGCGAGCCGACCGGTGCGGGTCGACGCCACGTTCGACCCACATTGCATTGCCGATGGTCAGCACTCTAGCCTTTAGCTCTAGATGTTTATCTCCGGGGCCCGGCCTATTGTCCACCGTGGGACGACGGTCCCGGGCCCGACAGAGCTACAGGGGGGAACCCCGCCGGTTCCAATCGAGAAGTACCTGAGGCGGGCCGCACGCCCCCCAGCGGGGACGAGGAAAGGGGGACAATGGGATGGAGGATGCTGCGCCGCCGCCAACGAGAGCTTGGGTCTTCGGAAATCGACCACTCCCCCAGATGCTGGTCCTCACGCCCATTCTGCGCCGTCTCACCGGAGTGGCCCTTTCCCTCGAAAACGAAGAGGAGGGCATGGCCCGGCTCATCGACTACCTCACGGCCGGCGAGAGCTATCTGAGCCGTCGCGCACCGGTAGACCCCGCACCGAGGATCGGGCCGGAGGAGCAACCGGATCGACGGGTCTACCTCGATCACGGGCGGAGCATCGGAGAGTTCAATCCCTGCTTCCCCGAGTATGAGATCGGGGTGAAGGGTGAGTGGGCCTCAGGGAGTGTGTCGTTCCCGCTCGCCTACGAGGGACCTCCGGGCTGTGTTCATGGAGGATTCCTGGCCGTGTTCTTCGACTGCGTGATCCAACACCACAACTGCGAATTCGGCGTGGCCGGCAAGACCACGGCGCTCAACCTGGAGTATCGCCGTCCCGTCCCTCTCCTCACATCGCTGCAGTTCGAGATCGAGCGGTCTTCGGACGCAAGACGCATCACGTCGGTGGCCAATCTCCGGCTCGGCGGCCAGGTGGTCTGCCAGGCGACCATGGAGGCAGTGGCCGGCGATCGCTCCCGGTTACCCGAAGTCTCACCGCGCCGCCACCAGCCGTGAGCTCGTCACCTTCGCCACTCACCGTCGGGAGTCTGCTGGACGACCGAGCTGGTACTCGCCGGAGCCATCCCCTACTCGTCTGCGACGGCCACACCATCACCTACGCCGATGCCGCCCAACGCTCGGCCGACCTGGCTCGGGGATTGCTGGCCACCGGTCTGGCCCTCGGCTCGCGGGTGGGGCTCCTCTACCCCAATGGCCCCGAGTTCGTGGTTGCTGCGCTGGCGGCGGCCCGCATCGGTGCCGTCGCCGTGCCCATCAGCACGTTCTCGACTGCAGCTGAGGTGCGGACCCTCCTGCGCAACGCCGAGGTCGACACGCTCCTCGCCGCGCCCAGATACCGCAGCCACGACTTCGTCCTGGTCCTCGCTGACGCCGTGGCGGGATTCGACCCAGGGGATCGCAAGCCGCTGTTCTCGCCATCGGTGCCCACGCTCCGGCGGGTGGCCTTTGACCTTCCCGGAATCGCCCTCGAGGCGGGGTGGACCGTTGAGTCGATAATCGAGGCCGGGAATACCATCAGCCCCGACATCCTTCGGGCCAGCCAGGATCGGGTGAGCCCGTCGGATCGGTTGGTCATCGTGCATACCTCTGGCTCCACCTCTGAGCCAAAGGGTGTCATCCATACCCATGGCTCGCTCGTCAGTCACCTCCGGATCCTCAACAGCCTGCGGCGCTACGACGAGGAAGAGATCCTGTTCTCCGAATTCCCCCTTCTTCTGGATCGGCGGATACGCATATGCACTGCTGGGGACGCTCGAGGCAGGGGCCACCCTCGTGTGTTCGAACTCGGCGGAACCGTCGAAGGTTCTCGACGTGACTCGAGCAGAACCGCCCCACCATGGTCAACGGGTTCGCTCAGTCGGTCGCCCATCTCCCCGACGATCCGTCGTTCGCTCGACGCGACCTGACGTCCATCAAACGGGGGAACCTGTACCCCATCATGCCCGCGGCGATGTCCGCCCCGCCGATGCCGAACTCCGACCACAACATGCTCGGTCATGACCGAGACCGGCAGTGTCTGCCTGGCCAGCGAGGACGAGACCGAGCAGCCAGAGCGCCGGAGGGGATCGTTCGGCCGACCGGTACCGGACATCGAGGCCAAGGTGATCGATCCCGAGGACGGATCCCGGAGCGATGTGGGGGTGGTCGGTGAGCTCTGTCTCCGGGGGCCGGCCCTGATGGAGGGCTACTGCGGGAAAGAGCGCCACGATACCTTCGACCCCGATGGCTGGTACCGCAGCGGAGACCTCTTTCACGTCGACAGCGACGGCTTCTTCTACTTCCACGGCCGTCGGGGCGACATGATCAAGACCTCCGGAGCCAACGTCTCCCCCCGTGAGGTCGAGGCCATCGTCTTGGAAGAGACGGGGCTGGTCGCCCATGTCTTCGGTGTCGATGACCCGGTCTGCGGTCAGGTGGTGGCGGCGGTGATCCGCGTTCCGTCCAACCGGCACCCCTCCTGATCCCGAGCAGCTCACGTCCCGACTGCTTACCCGGCTCTCCGCCTACAAGGTCCCAAAGCGGATCCTGATGATCGACGAAGGTGACGTCCCCATGATGTCGAGCGGGAAATTGACGTGCGGGCCCTCAAGGACCTGGCCCGTGTCCTCTGAGTCACTCACCCTCCCGGCCCTCCTCCACGACAACGCCGCAGTCCACGGGGACAAACCTGCCATCATCGATGAATGGGGCTCTCTCAGCCACGCCGGATTGAACGACCGGAGTGCCACGCTCGGCCAGCCAGCTGGTCGCATCGGGAGTCGGAGCGTCCTCGCGAGTCGGGCTCCTCATGGGCAACGGAATCGAGTGGGCCGTCGTCGCCGGGGCCGTCATGCGAATCGGGGCGGTGTTGGTGCCTCTGAGCACGCTGCTCAAACCATCGGAGCTGCAGAGTCAACTCGATACGGCAGCTGTCACCGAGCTGGTCGCCACCACGACGTTCCGTGATCGCCACTTCCTCTCCGACCTCGACGCCATCGCCCCCGGGATTGCCGACCTGACGCAAAGCGGTCGGCGACACGCCCACCTACCCAACCTCCGCCGAGTCTGGACGGCTGACCGCCTCCCCGCCGACCGAGTGGACAGCGCCATGGTCAGGTCGATCGAGGACGGCGTGCGCCCTGCCGATGACCTGGTCATTCTCTTCACCTCCGGAAGCCGCGGCAGCCCCAAAGGCGTGATCCATACGCATGGCGGCGCCATCCGGGCCACCTCGGCCGGGCTGGCCGGCCGTTGCATTGGCCCGGACGAGCGTCTCTACATACCGATGCCCTTCTTTTGGACCGGTGGATTCTCCGGGGGCCTGATGACAACCCTCGTGGCGGGCGCGACACTTGATCACCGAAGCCGTTCCTGAAGCCGGAACCACGCTTGAGCTGCTGGCGAGTGAGAAGGTCACGCTGTTCCGGGGTTGGCCCGGACCAGGCGGTTCGACTCGCCGCCCATCCCGAGCTTCCCGGCGGCCGACCTCACCAGTCTCCGGCCCGGGAGCCTCTCCGGCCGTTCTGCCCTCGGCCATACGACCGCAGCCTGGAGCCCGGGCCAACCTCTTCGGTATGACCGAGACTTTCGGACCCTATTGCGGGTTCCCCCTCGACACCGACCTGCCCTCGGACAAGCACGGCAGCTGCGGCCGGCCATTTGAGGGCATCGAGCTCCAGATATTCGATCCCGCCTCGGAACACCCGCTGTCCGCCCGGCGCCAGTGGCGAGATCGCGGTGCGAGGTCCGCATGTGATGAGGGGAATCTGCGGTCGATCACGAGCGGATACCTTCGACGCTGAGGGCTACTACCGAACCGGGGACCTCGGCGCCCTGGATGCCGACGGGTTCCTTTGGTACTACGGCCGGAGCGACGACATGTTCAAAGTCAAAGGCGCCACGGTCTACCCCTCTGAGGTGGAAGCGGCACTTCGAGCTGTTGACGGGGTCGGCCAGGCGTTTGTTACCAACATCGAGGGTCCGGTCGGCGAACAAGTGGGCGCCTTGGTGGTGACGTCTCTCGCTCCGGATGACCTTGACCGTGCCGTCCGGTTGACCTTGAGCAGTTTCAAGGTCCCGTCTCTCTGGTACGTGACGGAACGGGCGGGCGATGTCCCCCGGACGGCCAGCGACAAGGTGTCCAAGACCGCCCTGCAGGAGCTGATCCGGACGGGGGAACCAGAATCGGCGATCGGCAAGGCGTCAGCCCAGGCGTCCGAGAAAGGACCATGAACATGACCTACGAGACCATCATCTACGACGTCGAGGATCGCATTGCCACCATCACTTTCAACCGGCCGGAGCGCTACAACGCCATCAGTCGACAGATGGTCAAGGAATTGGATGACGCCTATTCCCGAGCCGAGAACGACGACGAGGTCTGGACCTTGATCGTCACCGCCACGGGCCGGGCCTTCTGCTCGGGCGCCGATGTCGAAGGAATACCGGCCGACGGCAAGGTCCCCCATGAGGGCAGCTACCTGTCCCACTACCGTGAGTGGGAGGCTCCTCAGGAGGCGACACCTCCGTTCAGGACGATGGCCAAACCGATCGTCGTGGCCGTCAACGGCATCTGTTGCGGAGCCGGAATGGACCTGGTCACCACCGGCGACATCTCTATCGCCTCTGAGGACGCGACCTTCTTCGATCCGCACGTCAGCATCGGCCTGGTGTCGGGCCGCGAAATGGTCCGGGTTGCCCGCACTCTCCCCATCAATGTGGCCATGCGCATGGCCCTGCTCGGCAAGCAGGAGCGGCTGAGCGCGCAGCGTGCCTACGAGCTCGGATTCATCACCGAGGTGGTGGCATCTGAGCAACTCGGCCCCCGCGCCCGCGAGTTGGCGGAGATGGTGAACCGCAACGCCCCCTTGGCCGTCCGAGGCACCCGACTTGCCATCCGCAAGGGCCTGGGGCTGCCGCTCCACGAGGCGGAGATACTGGCCGAATCATTCAGGGAACGAGTGCTCCACACCGAGGACTGCCTCGAAGGACCACGAGCCTTTCTCGAAAAGCGACCACCGGAGTGGAAATGCCGGTAGGCACGGTGCCCGTGTCCTCCGACCGTCGGGACGGCCCACGGCGATGGGCCGGCACCTGGTTGACTTGGACGCGGATTCCGTCCGTCGGATCATGTCCGCGAGTCGGTTCGAAATTGTCCGATCTGCCTGATCCCGTCGGCGCGGACAGACGGTGACCAAGTCACCCTCCGATGCTCTGCCCTGGAGGCGAGATGTCTCGGCCATAACCGAGGATCTGGCTCGCTGGGTGTCCCACGAAATGAGCCCAGGTGCGGCTCTGGGTGCGTGCGCCATGCCCGACAACGGGATGGCCAACGAGACCGTCGTGTTCGACGTGGGCTCGGACCGCTTCGTGGCTCGACTGGCCCCCCACAAGGACACTCCCTACCCGGTCTTCCCGGTCTTCGATCTGCGTCTACAGCGGGACTGCTTGGAGCTGGTGCGGGCCCGCACCGATGTGCCGGTACCCGAAGTGGTGCGGTACGAAGATGACCCGCAGTGGCTCGGTACCCCCTTTCTGGTCATGCGCTACATCGAGGGCGAAGTTCCGAGAGATACCCCTCCCTACCTACTCGAGGGATGGATGACCGCGTTGTCGGCGACCGATCTGAAACGAGTCGAGGAGAGCACCGTCGAGGTGCTGGTAGGGATCCATCAAGTGCGGGCCGGCGCCGATCTCGCCCTCTTCGACCACGGCCGCGCCGAAGCCTCGCCACTCGGTCGCCAGCTCGCAGCCCAACGCGCCTATTACGAGTGGGCCCGGGATGGAAGGCGGGTTCCGGCTATCGAAGAAGCGTTGGCAACTCTCGGTAGTACCGTCCCGCCCAACAATCGGCTGGTGCTCAACTGGGGAGACAGTCGGATCGGCAACATCATCTACCGGGACTGCCGTCCGGTTGCGGTCCTCGACTGGGAGATGGCGACGTCCGGGCCGCCCGAGGTCGATGTGGCCTGGATGGTGTTCCTGCACACCTTCATGCTGGACATGATCACAACCTTCATGCCGGACGTGTTCGCCGGCACTGGTCCCGGCGGGATGACCGGGTTCCTCCGAAGGGACCGCGTTGCCGACCTCTACGAAAAGGTCGCCGGCGAGACCCTGGACGACCTGACCTGGTACGAGGCCTTTGCCGGACTCCGCTTCGCCATCATCCTGATGCGGATGAGTCTCCGAGCCGCCGCCTCGGGTGCGACGCCGTTGGCCCGCGATCCCGATGCCCTGATCATGTTTGCGCCGTTACTACGGCGCCTTGTCGCCGGCCTCACCTCATGATGGGCCGTACCTCCCGAGCGACACCCCCGAAGAGCCGGGGGGGGATCTCAGGGCTCGGGGACGTGAAAATGGGCATCGCGTAGTTCGAACGCCCGCTTGGTGCCGTGCTCGGCTCTGGCCTTCACGAAGTTGAACTCGTCCTCGTCGAACTGCAGGTTGGTGCCGAAGGCGTGGAACATGTAGGCCGACACCTCCTCACCTTGATAGGCCTGCGTCTGCTCCACCAGACGAAAGGCTTCCTTGGCGATCACGATCCCATCGGCCGGCATCCGGGCGATCTTCTGCGCCCACCAGTCGGCCCGCCCGGCTACCTGCTCATCGGCCACGGTCTCGGTGAATATGCCGTACTTCTCCAAGTCGACCGCGGGTGGGGTATCACCAGTCAACAGCAACCGTCGAGCCAGCACGGGACCGAGCCGATGGAAGAACATGTGCAGGCCGCCCAGAGCCGGGCCGAGAAACCGGGTGGCCGGCATGCCGACGACGGTGTCGGAGGCGACCACCGATATGTCCGACATCAAGGCCAACTCGAATCCTCCACCGAGCGCATAGCCCCGTACCTCGGCCACGGTCACCTTCGGATAACCCAGGTAGTCGTGATAAAACTGAAACGCCTTACGGTCCACTGTGAGCCGACGGCGTTGGCTCGGCCGGTTGCTCCTGACGCTGCCATTTCCGTTGGTCTTTTCCGCCTCGGATCCGTACCAGGCGTAGGCGTTACCCATGTCGGCCCCGGAACTGAAGACCCCGCCCTCGCCCCGCAGCACCACGACCTTGATGTCGTCGTCCTCGGCCAAGTCATCGAGGTACTCGGCCATCTGCCGTCGCATTGCCGGGTCATAGGCATTGCGACGAGCCGGGTTGTTGATGGTGACGCGGGCGATTCCGGTGTCCCGGTCACTGTCCAGAACTACTCGAGGGTCAGGCACGGGCGGCATTCCCTCCCACATCGGGCTCACGGGATTTTACCAACTTTCCTTTAGATATTTCCAGAGTGACCTCGGTCACCGCGAACCAAGACGGATCGTGGATCCGAAAGGGGCGAGACCCTCTTCGGTGGTCCTTTCGTCTTTTGGCCGACCGCCGCCTCGGGATCACTGCGGGTCACCGAAGAGCGAGGCTATGCGTTGCGACCGCTCGGCGAAGGGAGTCCCTTTCAGTGGATCGGGCTCACGGGGCAGGCCAAGGGCGCGCTCGCCGATGACGTTCTTTTGCACCTCGTCGGTTCCGCCATAGATCGAGGAAGCGCAGGCAAACACCAGGGCCTCGGCATAGCGCCCCGAGACTGGGCCGTCGGGATCCCACAGCGTGGAGGAGAGTCCGACGATGTCGCACCCGAGCTCAGCGGACAACTTGAAAATTCGACTCTGCGCCAACTTCCCGAGGTTGGCGAAGCCTGCTCCTCGACCGCGGGCCATCTCGACCTCGGACCTCCGGGCCGTCCATTCCCCAATCGCGTGAACTCGATCAGGCGGGCCAACTTTTGTCGGACCAGGGGATCCCCGGAGCGCCCATACTCACGGGCCAGGTCGATCAACTCGGGCAAGGAGAGCACTTTGCTCCCCGATGGAGGGGGCTCCAACATCGCCGCATCGCCGACACGCAGATCGAGGAGGCCACCCCTGGCGCCGGCAGGCGGGAAGGCGCTCATGGTTCCTCCTGCCCCTATACCCGTGCGCTCGAACATGAGGGTCGACTGGGTGACCGACCACCCGTTGTTCAAGCCTCCTATCAGATCAGTGTCGCTGACCTCGGCCTGATCGATGAAGACCTCGTTGAAAAGAGCATGGCCGGTGATCTCGACCAACGGGCGTACGTCCACGCCCGGCTGATCCAGAGGGAAGGCGAACCACGAGATCCCGGCGTGCTTCGGCACCGACGGGTCGGTGCGGGCCAGAAGCATCCCGTAGTCGGCCCCCGCCGCCATCGAGCTCCACACCTTCTGACCGTTGATGATCCATTTGTCGCCGTCCCGCTCGGCCCGCGTCGACAGCGACGCCAGGTCCGACCCGGATCCGGGCTCGCTGAACAGCTGGCACCAGGCGCGGCTGCCGGTGTAGATATCCGGCACGAAGCGATCGATCTGTTCGGGAGTTCCGTGGCTGAGGATGGTTGGCGCCGCCATCAAAAGGCCGAGCCCGCCGGGGGCGGGAAGGGCGCCCTGGCGGGAAAAGGCGGCCCGCACAGCCGCCACCGACCGGCGGGAGTAGCCGCGCCCGCCCCAGGAGATGGGAAAGTGGGGGGCCGTCCAGCCCGACTCCCCCACCTGCCGCCACCATTGGGACACCGTCAGCTCCGGGTCCCAATGCACCTTCAACCAGGTGGTGACATCGGCTTCGAGGTCGGCATCGTCCCGCCGGTCCTCGGTGGGCGTCGTCGTCACGCAGTGGTCCCATCCAATGACGCCACGCCCAACAGGTCGAGGGCGTTGGTGCGCATGATCTTGCTCACCTCGTCGTCGGAAAAGGCGTGGAGCTCCTTGGTGAAGGTCAGCGGGTCGGCCAAGCCCTCGCCGTGAGGCCAGTCCGATCCGAACAGGACCTTCTCCGTTCCGATGAGGTCGGCCAAATGACGAAGGTCCTCCTCGTAGTACGGCGTCACCCAAACGTGGTCCCGGATGGTGTCCAGCGGGTCATCGGCAAATGCCCTGGGATTTTGGTTGGCCAACTTGTGCAGCCGCTTCACCAGCAACGGGAGCCAGTCGGAGCCGTTCTCGATGCTGGCGATCCGCAGGTCGGGATGGCGATGGAACACCCCGTGGACCACCATGCTCCCGACTGTGTCGTGAATGGGCCGATCGGACACCAGGAGCCGAGACAGTGTGTCGACGCCACGGTATGGCTCAAAATGGTCCTGGGCGCCCCAGGCTCCGGCGAACATCTCGTAGCCGCTGTCGCCAAGATGGAAGGCCACCGGAACCCCGGCTTCAGCCAGGCGGGCCCAGACCGGATCGTGAGCACGGTCGCCGAGCGATCGGCCCCGCCCGTTATCGGTCGGTACCGGGGCCGGCCGCATGTGCACGAGGCGCACCCCCCGCACCAGGAGCGACTCCAGCTGCTCCAAGGCCGCCTGCGGGTCAGCCAAGGACAGCATCGGGGCAGTAATGATCCGGTTCTGGTAGGAGAAACCCCAATCCTCCTCCAGCCACTGGTTGAATGCATTCAAGGTGGCCACGGTGGCCGGAATGTCCTGGCGCAGTGCCTGTTCAATGCCACAGGCCAGGGTGGGAAACATGAAGATGGCTTCGATCCCCTGTTCATCCATGGTGGCGATGCGTTGGTCACGGTCCCGGTACTCGGGGTGGATCGGTTCGACCTGGTTGAGCGAACGGGGATCCACTCCCTCGGGTATCTGGCCTCGGAAGAGCAGGTCCAGGCAGCCGGGGACTATCACGGGGTCGAACGTCGGATTCGGGACGAATTTGAACTTGTGTCCGCCGGCCAGAAGCACCTTGTGAGTGCCCTGGTCGAGCACCTCCACTCCCCTCCGTTTGAATGCCGGATCAAGGTGGCGGGTACACGCATCGAGCGGCTCGTAGTAGTGGTTGTCGGCATCGATGGCTCGAAGTGCATTGCCCATGGCGTCTCCGTTTCACGGCGATTGGACTGCGCCGTTGACCTCAGAAAGCTTAAGACCTTTCACCGACAAGGGCAACCGCCCGGCGGGTCGGCGGCGAGGACGGAAAGCCGTGGAGATCAAGTGAATCGATGGCCATCCCACCGGTCCCATCCCGCGGCCGGGCTAGGGACGGGCGGCCTCCGGTACGTGCTTCATGACGTCCGGGTAGCGCTTGGTGTGGGCTCCGTCGTCGATCAGGTGCAGGGAGCCCGAGATGTGTCGAGATTCGTCAGAGGCCAGAAAGGCCACGAGATTGGCCACGTCCTCCGCCGTCGGGTGAATCCCCAGTGGTGCGTTTTCGACGAACTCCTCGACCAGGGAAGGCATCGACCACATGCCTTCGGTCAGGGCGGTCTGCACCAGTCCGGGAGCGATGGCGTTGACGCGGATGCCCGATGGTCCCAGCTCCATGGCGGCTACCTTCGCCAACATGGCCAGGGCGGATTTCGAACAGCAGTATGCGCTCATCCCCGAGGCCGGCTGCACCGCGTTCAGGCTGGCAGTGAGAATGATCGAGCCGCCGTGTCCCATGCGGGGTGCGGCATGTTTGATGGTCAGAAGCGGGCCCAACAGGTTGATCTCGATGACCGCGCATCCACTCGGCGATGTCGACGTCCACGATGGGCGAGAAGCCGCCGATCCCGGCATTGGCGAACACGATGTCGAGGCGGGCGAACCGTTGGCCGCTCGCTTCGATCAGGCCTCGAACATCGGATTCGCACCGGACATCACAGCCGTAGACCCCGACCGCGTCACCCAACTCCTCCTGGACCGAGGCGAGTCGTTCGGCATCGAGATCGGCCACCATGACCGCAGCCCCTTCTCGAACCAGGCGCCGGGTGGTGGCGAGACCTATTCCCGAGGCGCCGCCGGTGACGATGGCCACTCTCCCATTGAGATGCTCGGCTACCACGCCGCTCAACGTACCATTCCGATCAATCGGCGACGCTTTTCATGTAGATGGTTCTCCGGTTCGAACAGGAGGATTGGCGGTACCATGGCGCAGGCCGTTCGGAAGTTGGCCCTGGCCGGTGAGAGGAGCACTGATGACGATCAGCAACGGATCGCAAAGGACGCCTGCAGAGGTTCGGGCCAGAACAGGCCAAGCCTCTGTTCGAGACGGGCATGATGAGCATGCCGGAGATGGACCCGGCCGCCCCCGAGGAGATGATGGAGTGGGCGATGTCGGACGGTCACGTGGTCAAGACCCTCTTCGGCGATCCCGCTACCAACGGGATGAGCCTGGTTTGGTCCTGGTTCGGCCCCGATTTCGCCTTGCCCCGCCACTCACACAGCGCCGACTGCCTCTACTACATCACCAAAGGTGAGATCCGCATGGGAAGTCAGACGCTGCGAGAAGGCGAGGGCTTCTTCGTGCCCTCGGACTCCCGGTACGCGTACACCGCCGGGCCCGAGGGGGTCGAGGTACTGGAGTTCCGGTCGGTGAGCACCTTCGACATGCGCATCAGCGAGACCCTGCCCCGCTGGGCCAAGATCGTCGAAGGCGTCCAAGCCAACCGGACTCGGTGGAAGGCCGAGAACCCCGCCGGCTAGCCAACCGACCCTTCTCGTCCGAGGGGGCCGCCTTACCCGGGATCGATGGTGATCCGCCGGGTCCGCCGTCCAAGATCGGCCCTTGTACCGACCGTTCGTGCTGCCATCAGCACCGGCCACGGGACGAGGAGCTACCGGTCATCCCGAGATCATCGATACCTTTAGGGCGATTGGTGAAACGGTAAGCTCGACCCATGGGGAGGTAAGGGGTTCGGTCGCGTAGGCGCTGAATCCTCGAACCGTCTTGACAGATGACTGGAGCGCAAGCGTGGCCGTGGGCAAGAAGGGCAATCTCGTGCAACGCGAAAAGCCGCAGCAGATTGCCGACGAGCTGCGGGGCCTGATCGTCAGTGGCGAGCTTGCCGACGGTGCGTCCCTTGGACGCGAGCCCGACCTGGTTGAGCGGTTCGGCGTATCCCGGCCGTCGCTGCGGGAGGCGTTACGGATTCTCGAGACCGAGGGACTGATCAGAGTGGTGCGGGGTCTGCACGGCGGCGTGGTGGTCCAGTCCCCCGACCACCGCATGACGGCCAGGACGGCGGCCCTGGTCCTGCAGTCGCGGAACGTTCCGCTGGCCGACGTGTTCGAGGCCCGCAGCATGCTGGAGCCATTGGCGGCCAAGGCGGCGGCGGCGTCCCGCAAGCGGAGGTCGACCGCCGCCCAACTTCGGGTCCTGATCGAGGATGAGCGGGCGGCACTGGAGGACCCCGAGTCGTTCGGCAAGGCCAATGTCCTCTTCCACGAGCGACTGGTGGAGCTGGCCGGCAATCAGACCCTGAGCATCCTGACCGAGATGCTCGACGAGATCGTGCTCCGGGCCGTCACTGCCGTCAGCCGTGGTCAGGACATCGTCGGGTCGATCGCCATCCGCCGGCGGGGAATCCGATCCCAGGAGCGCCTCGCCGAACTCATCGAAGAGGGCAAGGCGGCCGAGGCCGAGGAGCACTGGCGATCCCACATGTCCATCGTCAGCCGGGTGATGCTCGGCCAGGATGCGGAGACCGTGATCGACCTGCTCCACCACCAGGACTGAACGCGTCCATCGATTCCGGGCAGAGGGGCTCCTAGGAGCGGGGCAGACCGAGGCCTCGCTCGGCGATGATCCTGCGTTGCACCTCGCTCGAACCGCCGTAGATCGGAAGAACGATCGAGTGACGAAATTCGTGAGCGAACTCGCCTGATCCGGGAGCGGCCGGTTCTCCCGCTTCGATCACACCGAGCGGGCCGAAGATGTCGAGGAGGTCGCTGGCCGCCCGGACCTGCGATTCGGCGGAGAACAGCTTGAACATCGAGCCCTCGATCATGGACCGGGATCCTTGGGCCTGGGCCCAATGGCTCGCGCAGGCGGAGCAGCATCGACACCTCGCGTTCGATGGCCAGCCGGGCCAGCCGCTCCCGCACGCTCTCGTCATCCAGGAGGGTCTTGTCCGTCGGCGGTGGCCACCGATCGGCCGCCCGGACCGCCTGACCGAATAGCCGGGCGTCGGCCCCGCCACCGGTTCGCTCGAACATCAAGGCGATGCCCATGACGCCCCAGCCGTCATCGATCTCTCCGACCCGGGCCGTGTCCGGAACTACCACATCGGTGTAGTAAGTGGCATTGGTCCGCACATCCCCGATGGTCCAGATCGGCTGGATCTCGACCCCGGGGCGTGCATCGGCACCAGAAACATGGTGAGCCCCCGGTGCTTCGGCCCCCCGGGCTGGTCCGGGTGAGCAGGAACACGTATTCGGACTCATGGGCCAGGGTGGTGAACATCTTGTGGCCGTTGATCACCCAGTGGTCACCGTCCCGCACGGCCGTGGTCCTGGCCGCGGCCACGTCCGAACCTCCGTGGGACTCCGTGTAGCCGAGGCACATCACGATCTCGCCGGCCAGGGCCCGGGGCAGGACCGTTCGTTTCATCTCCTCGGAACCGGCTCTCAGGATCGTATTGGCGACCAGCATGGTCATGCCGAGCCCGTCGAACGGAATGCCTCTCCGCTCCAGCTCGTCGGAGAGGATCAGGATCTCAAATGCGCCTTCGTCCCCACGACCGCCGTACTCGGTGGGCCATCCGCCGGCATACCAGCCCCGAGCACCCAGGGCGCGGTGGAGGTCCCAGTCGTGATTCGTTCCGGTCCGACGGCTCCGTTCGATCAGGTCGGCGGCTGACGTGCTCATCGAGGAATGCCGCCACCTCCTGGCGGAACTGGGGACTCGAGTCGTCGATGTCGAAGTTCACGTAGACCTCGCCGCCGGGCGACGTATTCGCCGCCGGGGACGAAGAGGAGGTCGCCGAGACGACCGGTACTCACTCCTCGGGTCTCCCCAGAGTAAGGAGTAGGCCTTGGCCCTGCGAAAGTAGAGCTGAATGTCGTACTCGGTGGTGAACCCGTATCCGCCGTGGTAGTGGAGAGCGTCCCGCGTCACATCGCAGCGCAGTCTCCGATGCGAACAGCCACGCCATCGACGCCAGTATCTCCCCGTCGCCCCGACCTTCGTCCACCGCCCACCCGGCCTTGTAGGTCAGAAGACGAGCACCGTCGACGGCGGTGGCGTCGTCGGCCAGCCGATGGGCAATCGTCTGGAACGTGCGCGATCGGGGCACCGAACACCTCCCGGGACTTCACGTATTCGACCCCGAGCGCGAGGGCGGCGGCGCTGAGTCCGGTCAGCTGGGCTGCCGACAGCAGCTTCCAGTCGGTGAGGGCCGCCGCGAATGCCGACCGCGCTCTCGATCCAGTGGCCAGGACGGTCCGCGCGCCGGCCCCCGGCTCCCAGAAGCCGAGCGGCAGGCCACCCAGATTCTCGATCCGCGCACCCGAGGGGTCCGATGACGACAGCGACAAGATCGTCCCCGTCCAGGGCCAGGACCAGGTGGGCGATCGCCCCGGCCGGTACCAGGTTCGGCGTCGCCGTGGCGAGCCGTCCCAACGAAACGGTTGCCGATCAGATCGCCCTCGCACACCGACGCCAGCAGTTCACCGCGTCGTCGCGGCAGCGGGCCAGCAGTCGGGCGGCCACGATCCCCTCGAGCACCGGTGCCGAGGCAAGGGCGGCGCCACACTGCTCGGCCACCAGCGCCAGCTGGAACAGGCGGGCCGCCTCCGTGTGTCCGTCGCCAACGGCCATGGACGGGACACCGAGCTGTTGGAGGTCGGTCCAGAGGCTCGGGTCAAACCCGGTCTTCTCCGACGCCCGGATCCGGTCGGGGGAGGACTCACGCCGCAACAGTGACCGTACGGCGTCGACCAGTTGCACCTCCTCGGGGGTGAGGCTCAGTTCCACCGCGTCGCTCCCGCTCATCGCAACCGACTCACTCGCCGATCGGCCCGATCTCATAGAACTGCCTGGCCCACCGGCGCACCGCGCCGTACGGTCCGTGCATCCTGTTTGGCCAGGGCCGGGTGTTCGACGTAGTCCTGGTACCGCCAGATCTCCAGGTCGTCCTCGAGCGTCACCAGGAACTCCTTCTCGACGCGCTCCGCTGATGTCCGGACGGAGGCACGTCCGAGTCGTCCCCGGGCGTCGGGGCCACCAGATCGAGTAGAACATGTCCGAGCATCCGTCCTCGACGGGAGTGGTGGCGAACACCAGGCGGTAGTTGGACGATCCCTCGAAGGCGCTGATTGCTCCGCCGAGCCCGAAGAGGATGCTGTGGATGCGCAGAGCCATCGCCCCCGGTTCATCGCTGCCGGCGTCCGGCCACCCGGTGAGGAACCGCCACTCCTGGTCGACGATCTCCCAGTTCAGCAGCTTGGGGGTCACGGTGGCCCGGTGGACGTACTGGAAGTGGACACTGTCCGGCGCGTTCTCGGCCGGCACCTGAGGGTGGACCGGCTCCCGCTCGTAGCGGGTGGACAGCTCGGGATAGGGGCGGTAGTAGGCAGTCCGGGTCCTGGGGGAGGTGCGGAAAGGCTCCGAAGATGTCGGGCAGCTCCCAACGGGGCGCTTCGCCCTGGGGCTGCTGCCACAGGAAGACACAACCGTGCTGCTCACGGATGGGCCAGACCCGGAGCGTCTTGGACCGGTTCGGATGGTCCTCATAGGGGATGTACCGGTTGCTACCGTCGGGTCCCCAACCCCAGCCGTGGAACGGGCACTCGACGCAGTCGCCGCGCACGCGCCCTCCGTGCCCGATGTGGGCGCCGAGATGAGCGACAGTGGGCGTCGAGGACGTGGAGCTCGCCGTCGCTCATCGCGATAGGCCACCAGATCCTCGCCGAAGTAACGAAGGGGCCGCACCTGGGCGACGGGAAACTCGATCGACCACCCGATCATGTACCAGCCGGTCGGCTTCCAGGTGAACGGAATCTTCACGTCGTCCCCACTCCATCAGCCGCGCCGACCCAGTCGCCACATCCCGCCTGAGTATAGTGAATCCTCTAGATACTTCCAAACGGCAGGCTGCCACACGGCGGCCGGGGATCGAATCGGAAGGCCAGAGCTCGGTTCCAGCCGACGGCACCGGGATCGGAGAAGAAGAAACTTCTCGGCGTTTCCGTACAGGTAGTTGTCGAGTACCTCGGGGGGAAGATCGAGCGCAGCGGCCTCCGTCACCGTCCGGGTGATGGAGAGAACCGGCGAGTCCGAGGCGAAGATGATCCGGTCCTTGCCTCTGGTCCGCATGAAGTGGAGCAGCGACTCGGGAAGCCGTTTGGGGGACCAAGCCGACGTCATCAGTCGCAAGTTGCTGTACTTGATCATCAGCCGGATGGCGGTATCCCACCACGGGTCGGCTCCGTGGATCATGGAGAGCTTGAGTTCCGGGAAGTGGTAGCAGACCCGGTCGAGATAGATCGGGTTCTGTACCTCGCCGGGGATGGGCGGCCCCGGAAGTCCGGTATTCATGCACAGGGGAATATCCAGCTCGCAGCATTTGGCGTACAGGGGGAAGTACACCGACTCCGTCGGCGGATAGCGACCGTCCCCCCAGAAGCTCGGGCCCACCGTGAGGTAGGCGACAGGGTTACTGGCCACAAACGATTCGAGCGCCCTGAGCGTAGGCATGGGCCGGAGCAGGTTGTGACCCCCGAGGCCCAGACTGAATCGATCGGGATGGGCCTCGACGAACGCAGCCGCCCGTTTCGACGGCTTGGCGATGCTGGTGATCAGCACGGCTCGGCGCACGCCTTGGGCGTCCATCTCCTCGACCATCTCGGGCAACTCCCGGCTGCGCATGTCGAAGTTGGACTTGAACGTGTCCTTCTTCACCTTGGCCATCCAGTCGGACTGGGGTCCGTCGCCCATGTCGACATTGCAGAGGCAGTCGTGCGCCCGTTCAACCGTACTCACCGTTCACTCCTTGTCAGCTATCTGTATCAGGGGAACCCTCTTCGCGGGCGACTCTGGCCATGCCCCGCCCACCAAGGGTTCCGGGTTTCAAAAGTCCGTGCCTCCGTCAATGTTGACGACCGCTCCCGTCAGGTAGCCGCCGCACGGTGACAGTAGGAAGGCGAACAGCTCCCCCACCTCTTCGGGTCGTCCCGGCCGCCCGAGAGCCACGTCCATGTGCCATTCACTGAGCATGACCTCCTCCAGCAGTCCCTCCGGAGGTACGCCTCGCTCCTTGGCCAGCGAAGCCCGGACCGCGGCCAAACCGTCGGTCTCGATGGCTCCAGGGCAGACGCAGTTGGCCCGCACGCCGCTTGGGCCGTACGCCCGGGCGATGGTTTTGGTGAATGCGGCAACGCCGCTTTTCAACGTCACGTAGGGAAGGCGGGCCGGATGGTAGGCATCGATGGAGTCGGCCGCGGTGGTGACAATGGTGCCGCCGCCTCCGTTGACAAGATGGGGGATGGCGGCCCGAACGGTGCGGACCGTACCCATGAGGATGTCCCCGAACGCCTCGGCCCACACATCGTCCGTCGAGTGCTCGACGTTGGTGTGGGCGGCGAGGCCCGTCCCGGTGGTCACCGCCACGCCAGCCAGACCCACCGAGGGATTCGACGGCCTGCTCGACCGCCCGCTCGGCATCACCCGCTGAGTCACGTCGCCGACAATGGCCACCGCGCCGACCGCCGTGACCCGAGATCGCGGCCACTGCCGCGTCGGCCCGATCAGGTGCCGTCCCACGACGGCTACCCTTGCGCCCTCCCGAGCCAGGACTTTCGCCGCAGCCGGACCCATTCCAGCGGTTCCGCCGACGATCAGATATCCGCGATCTCGAACACCGAGGTCCACCGCACTGCCTCCTCAGCTTCAGACTCCGGCCGGCCCGGGCCCATTGGCCTACTTGACGTGTCAGCAATGAACCTGTAGACGTTTTACGTGTCTTCTGGTCCTCCGTCATACCATCCCCGCATCATCGTTGCGGACAGAGGGTCACGTCACAACAGTGACAATCGACAGCCCCAAGGCCAAGAACGCATGTACGGGAGATATGTGGGTCGCGCTCGGCGCCACCTTCCGTGATCTCGCCTACTCCGGCTCCCAGGGCCGTCATCCTCACCGGAGCCGGCGGTGAGTTCTGCGCCGGTGCCGACCTGACCGGTGGCGACGGCGGTGTGGCCCGAACGCATCCGGGACATATCCTGCACGGGATGAGGGTTCTGGCCGACGCGGTGCAATCCGTGCACGACTGCCCGGTGCCGGTGGTGGCCAAGGTCGACGGGGTCTGCGTAGGCGCCGGGCTCGGCCTGGCGCTCGCCACCGACATGATCTGGTGCTCCGACCGCGCCCGATTCTCGGCCATCTTCGCCAAGCGGGGCCTCAGCCTCGACTTCGGCACTTCCTGGCTGCTCCGCCAGAGGATCGGGATCCACAAGGCAAAGGAGATCGCCTTTACCGGAAGGGTCATCAGTGCGTCGGACGCCCTTTCGTTGGGTCTCGTCAATGCGGTGGTACCGCAGGACGAGCTGGACCGTGCCACCCGGGAGATCGTCGACGGCATCGCCGCCGGCCCGCCGGTCGCCCTGTCCGATGATCAAACGACAGCTGGACAACGCCGGAGGCACCTCCTTGGCCCAGGCACTCGAAGTCGAAGCGCTGGCCCAGAGCGTGAATGTACAGACCGACGACATGAAGGAAGCATTCATGGCCTATGCCGAACGCCGACCTCCGAACTTCTCCGGCCGATAGGTCCTCGATGACCGAGACCGACGGTTCCGCAGGCTGGAAGGATGCTCTCGACGATCTCGAGACCGTCGTGCCGCCTCCCGCTCCATGGGCGGGGAAGAGCGGCTCCGCAAGCACCATGATGCCGGAAAGCTCGATGCCCGAGCCCGCATCGACCACCTGCTCGACCCCGGTTCGTTCCTGGAGATCGGAACCCTGGTGGGTGGCACCGACGCACCGGCCGATGCTGTGGTCATCGGTTCTGGCTCCGTCGACGGCAGACCCGTCATGGTGGCGGCCGAGGACTTCACCGTGTTGGCCGGAACCATCAGCTCGGCGGCCAACGCCAAGCGCTACCGCGTAGCCGAGATCGCCGAAACCGACCGCATTCCGTTGGTGATGATGCTCGAAGGGGCCGGATTCCGGGCCGACGGCAAGGCGCACCCCCGGGCGCCCACCGACCTCCTGGCCCAAGCATCGTGTTCCGGGAAAGTACCGCTGGTCACCGCCATCCTCGGAGCCTCCGCCGGTCACGGGGCGCTGGTGGCGCCAATATCGGACTTCACGGTGATGAGTTCACACGCATCTGTCTTCACCGCGGGTCCCCCGGTCGTGCTCGAGTCCCTGGGCGAGCGGATCAGCAAGGAAGATCTGGGCGGCCCCGACATCGCCGTGGCCAGCGGATTGGTTCACAACGTCGCCCCCGATGATGCCGCCGCTCTCGATCTGGTGCGGGCCTACCTGCGCTATTTTCCCTCGTCGGCCTGGTCCTACCCCGCTGGATGTGGAGACCAGTGGCGAGGCGTTCCGCGGCGTACCGGAGCTACTGGACATCATTCCCCCCAACGGGCGGCGCGTATACGACATGCACGATGTCCTCGACGTTGTCTTCGACGAGGACTCCTGTTTCGAAGTGCAACCACAGTTCGGTCGATCGCTCATCTGCGCGCTTGGCCATCCTCGGCGGTCACCCCGTGGCCGTGGTTGCCAACCAACCCAATGTGCTGGCTGGCTCGCTCGATGCCGACGGAGCGGACAAGGCCTCACATTTCATCACCGTCGCCGACTCGTTCCACCTACCCATCATCTTTCTGGCCGACAACCCCGGGGTCATGCCGGGGAGCCAATCGGAGCAGCAAGGCATCCTGCGGAGTGGAGCCCGAATGTACGCGGCCCAGACCCAGGCCCGGGTCCCGAAGTTGGCGGTCACCTTGCGAAAGGCCTACGGCTTCGGATCGATGGTCATGGGGATCATCCCCTTCGACGGCCAGTCGGCGAACCTTCACCTTCCCCGGTGCCACCATGGGAGCCATGGGGGCGGCAGCCATGAGTCGGGCCCGGGGATCCGACGTGGACGAAGCCGCACAACTGCGCCAGCTCGAGGTGGAAGCGTCCTACCGGTCAGCGCGGAGCTTCGGCCAGGACGAACTCATCAGCCCGGTCGAAGTCCGCGACCGGCTGCTCGGTTCCCTCGAGCGCGCCCTCTACCGACGCCAGGCGGCACCCGAACCGGCCGCCCGGGTCGCCATCATGCCGTAGGGATGGCCCGATGACCCGCAGCCAGCTGGCGCCACCCCACGCTGTTTCCGAACGGCATTCCCTAACGACCCCATCCCTCCAACACCAGACCAGACATCCAAAACCTCTGGATGTTTCTGACCCCACCGACTAGCGTGAAGCGCGGGATTCCGGGGAGGAGCATTGATGCAGAAGGCGATCGCGACATTTTCACCTGGCCATCGGATGATCCCCGGCTACTCGGGAGCCGGTGCGAGGTGTGGGCCGCGGTGACTTTCCCGGTTCAGTCCCGATGCCCGCGCTGCAGCGCGTCGGCCATGACGGAACTACCCCTCCCCCGGCGGGGCTCCCTCGTCTCCTGGACGACCCAGGGCTTCCCGCCGAGCTTCGACTACCGGGGCACTCCTCCGGGAGCATCATTCGAACCCTTCGGAGTGAGCACTGGTGCAGCTCGACGACGTAGTGAGGGTCGAGTCGCGGCTCACCCGAAAGCGACCCGGAGAAGCTCGACTTCGGCATGGAGGTCGAGGTGCGGATCGTCCCGCTCTACGTCGATGACGATGGCGACGAGATCGTCACCTTCGCCTTCGCTCCGCTCGGTTCTCCGACGGCGAGGGAAGGCGAATGAACGACGTGGCCATCATCGGGGTGGGTCTCCACCCCTTCGGTCGGCACGGCGACAAGTCGGCATTCGAGATGGGAGCCGACGCCGTGGAGCTGGCCCTGACCGACTGCCGGTGTGCCATGGGTAGACGTGCAGTGCGCCTTCGGTGGGAGCTGGGAGGTGGCCCAGACTGATCCACTCACCGGTCTGATCGGCCTCACCGGCATCCCGTTCGTCAATGTGTTCAACGCCTGCGCCACCGGTGCCGCCACCATCCAGCAGGCCGCCAATGCCATCCTGGCCGGGACCGGCGACATCGTGGTGGCTGTGGGCATGGACAAGCACCCTCGTGGATCGTTCAAAGTCGACCCGACCCTGACCAATGTGCCCGCATGGTACGGCGAAAACGGGCAGTTCGTCACCACGAAGTTCTTCGGCATGAAGATCAACCGAGTACATGCACGACCATGGCTCCCGGTCGGAGACGCTGGCCAAAGTGGCGGCCAAGAACTACCGCAACGGCGCGCTCAATCCCAAGGCCTTCCGTCGCAAAGCCGATCACCGAAGAGGAGATCCTCGGCTCTCCTGTCCTCAACTACCCTCTCACTTCGTACATGTTCTGTGCTCCCGACGAGGGAGCGGCCGCAGTGGTGCTCTGCCGGGCCGACATCGCCCATCGCTACACCGACACGCCGGTGTACGTGAAGGCCACCGCCATCCGAACCCGGAACTACGGCGCCTACGAGGTCAGCACCACCTGGGCCGCGGTAGAAGAAGATGTCGCCCCGACCGTCTACGCGTCCCGGGCCGCCTATGAGGAAGCTGGGATCGGACCCGAGGACGTCGACGTGATCCAGCTACAGGACACCGATGCCGGTGCCGAGGTCATCCACATGGCCGAGAACGGATTCTGCGCCCACGGCGAGCAGGAGAAGCTCCTCGCCGACGGTGCCACCGAGATCACCGGCCCCATGCCGATCAACACCGACGGCGGCCTTATCGCCAACGGCGAACCGATCGGTGCCTCAGGTCTGCGCCAGGTCCACGAACTCGTGCTCCAACTCCGCGGCCAGGCCGGTGACCGCCAAGTTCGGCAACCCCCGGGTGGGTTACGCCCAGGTGTACGGCGCTCCCGGTACCGCCGCCGTGACAATCTGACGGTGCTCCCGGTCGATCGAGGTGCATCCCGCCGTACACGATGCGGGTTCGAGCAACGTCGACCCAGTGGGTGAGCCCACCGCTCGTTCAGTGGGGCGGAATGATGTAGGAGTAGTCGCACCGATAGCCGTGGGTGCTGCTGGTCACCGGCGGATCGTCAATCGCGCTGGTAGTCACCATTCACCATCTCCCCCAACAGATAGCAGTTGCTCACTGTCTTGGCGGCGGGATCACCGGTATCTCGATATTTTGACCACTGAAATTCGTGATCTTCGACAGGGCCTTCAACAGCGACCCTCGGGATGGATCGGCGCCGGCATTGTCATGAGGGCATCCGTGAACAGCTCGGCCGAAATCCAACCATAGAACGAGAAAATGTCCGCCTTGAATCCGGGTGAGGCAATACCCACCCACTTGATGAAGGTGTCAACCGCAGGGATCGAAAAAGCGTCCTGTCCGAGGTAGAAGGAGGCGTTCTGGTTGACGGCGGCACCGTCCACATTCGTGGCACCCCCGGAGTCCGAGACAAGCGAATTACTGTAACTGCCCGCTCCCAGGATCACCTGGGGATGATACGACTGCTGAGCAAGATCTTTGAATATCGCCGATGTATAGATCTCCGGCAGCTGGTCCAAGAAGAGCAGCTTCACCCCGGCGTCCTTCATGGCAATGATGTTGGCGGTGAAGTCCGTCTGGGTCGTCGGGGTCTGGTATACGTAGATGACTTTGTATCCGACCTTCTTCAATGCGTACGCTTCCCCGGCCCACTGCTGGAGTCCGGCCGGTTGGTCGGAGATGATGGTGCCCACGGCACCGATGTCATTGGGAAACTTCTTCTTGAAGTATTGGAGTGGACCTTCCTCCCATCCTCCCGGAAGGGGCTGCGGGCTGAAGACATTCGGAAGATTCGCGGCGGTGGGGCTCACAGCCACCGCCACCTCGGGCATGCCCAGATTTTTGGCCAACACCGTGCCACCGTAACTGTCCTGCGCGGAAAATCCGCCCACCAGGGCAAAGTCATTGGTGATTGCGCTCTGAACCCCTTCTTTGTTTCCTATGCCGGTGAATCCGTCATCGGTCGAGTCGACGTCGATCTTTCTCCCGTTGACGCCTCCCGAGGCGTTGACCATGTCGAAATAGGCCTCTGTCCCCACCAACGCCCCCTTGAAGAGGCCACCCAGTGAAAGCGTCGACACGTTGGCTACTCTGATCGAGTTGGACGTCACCCCCGTGTGGTCTTGGAATGCGCTCGAGGGTATGCCTGACTTGCCCCCCGAAGAACCTGTCGTTGAGTTCGTCGAGCTACAACCGATGGCGCTGACGGCGACAGCCAGCAACGCTGCCAACGTCACCACCCGCTTCGTCCTCATGGTTGGCACCACTTCTCCCCCTAGGTAGTCAATCGGCCGAGCCGTGGTCCAGCACTTGCCCATGTCCTTTAAAGATATAAATGTATCGGTTGGCCACAGACCGTGCAACGGATCACCGGAGGCTCAAGCCGCGGGCAACCGGGCCAGGGGTTGACCCATCGGCGTCGGCGGTGCGCCAGGCTCGGACCCCCGGTAGCCGATCGAACAACGCAGCAAGACTCAGAATCCAACAGTTCTCCTCGACCGGGTGGAGCGTCGAATGAACCTCGGGCAACTGGGACAGGTGCTGGGCCGCAAAGGATTCGGCCCGGTCGTCAACGTCCCCGACCGTCCGGTCCGATCACCGGATGGTCGGGGGTTGGGGCTTCCTCTTTTGGAAGACCTCCTGGCTGGTGCGGAGCGATTCGGCAGAGGTGGCGAGATTGAGGAAGAGATTGCCCAGTTCCACCATCTGACCGGGGGACATCTCCCGAGAAGCCCAGACCGCTCGCAGCGAGGCCTGCACCGCCGCCGGGGAGTACGACGCTATCGTCAGCGCCAGCTGACGGGTCACCCCGACCAGCTCGGCCGAAGGAACAACCTGGGTGACCAAACCGATCTGCTCGGCCTTTTTGGCCGAGATGCGCTCTTGATTTCCCATCAGAGTCATGCGCATGACCTCACCGAAGGGCATCCTCTCCCCCATCAAGGCCGGCTCGAACACGGCGGGCATCCCGTAGGTGACATGAGGGTCGAAGAAGGTGGCGTGCTCGGCCGCCACGATGAAATCGACTTGGCCCAGAAGGTAGAACGCCCCGCCGCAGGCCATTCCGTTCACGGCCGCCAGGACGGGCTTCCACAAGCCTTGACTGCGAGGGCCGATACTGCGACCCGGATCTTCATAGGTCAGGGCATGGAAGAAGTACTCGCCCTCTTCAGTGGGAACGTCGGACCGATCCATCCCGGTGCAGAACGCCTTTTCACCGGATCCGGTCAGAACCACGGCGCGGACATCATCATTGGACCTCAACCAGCGCCACAACTCGCGCAGTTCGACTTGCATCGCCTCGTTGAAGGCGTTGTGCACGTCAGGTCGGTTGAGGGTGACGACCGCCACTCCGTCGGACTCCTCATACAGCAGCGTTTCGAACTCGATCTGACCAACCTCCCACTCGTGCTCACGCCATCATCCACGACCGGACCTACCCAGACCATCATTTGTCTGGGTACGGTCCGACGAACAGGACTGTGCCGCGAGCAGCTTCCGGCACCGGGCCGAGGGGGTCAAATGTACCCAATCGGTCGCCGACCCAGGAACGTCAGCGCCCGGTCCGGATATTGCCGCCGGCGTCGGCCAGCCATCGGGAGAGCCCCGGCACGGTCAGGAAAAGCTCAGTCGGGGGCCCCAGGGGCGGCGGCCCACCGGGCGGGAACCACGGCCCCGGCTCAAACGCCGAGGCTCGGGTCGACCAGGATCTTGCCATCGGCGGTGGACGCAGCCACCGATTGAAAGCCAGAATCGAGATTGTCGAGGGCAACGGTGTCGGTGACCAACGGGCCCGGGTCGATGGATCCCGAGGCGAATGCCTCGATCACTCGCTCGAACTCCTCTGGCCGGTAATAGACCGAGAAGACCACCGTGAGCTCCTTCAACAAGGCCACCATGGGCAGGTAGGGGTCCGGTTCGGCGCAGACGCCGGCGATCACCACCCGTCCCCTCGTCGCTGACGCCCCCACACAGATGTCGAGAAGACCCGGCCTTCCCACGCAGTCCATGACCACGTCGTAGTCGTGGCCGAGTTCGTCGTGCACCGGATCGACGGAGGCGGTTGCCCCGAAGCGACCGCTCAGCCGCCGACGAGCGGCGATTGGATCCGAGACCACGATTTTCCCGGCTCCCAGCTCCTTGGCCCACCGTGTCGTGGTGAGGCCTACCGGGCCCGCACCGATCACGAGCACCGAGTCGCCGGGCACGATATTCGCCATCCGCGCCGTATGGAGACCGACGGCAAACGGCTCGACCAGCGCACCGTAGGCCTCGGGCATGCCCTCCGGCAGGGCAAACGAGTGGGCGGACTGCGCCACCGCCAGCTCGGCAAATCCTCCCGAGCTTCCTCCGAGACCGACGAGCAGGGCCGATCGGCAGTGGGCCACGTCACCGCCCACACACCACGAGCAGCTCCCGCAGGAGAGAACCGGAAGTACCGCAGCCTGAATTCCTTCTCGCCAACCACCGTCACACCCCGCTCCCACGCCCACCACTTCACCGCTGAACTCATGCCCCATCACCGTTCCATGAGGCATGGCCGGGCGGGCCTTGAGGTCCGAACCGCAGATCCCGCAGTGGCTCACCCTGACCAGAAGTTGACCCGGTCCGGGCGACGGGTCGGGTACCGCTTCGATGCCGAAGGACCCCTTCGGCCCGACTATCGCAGCCCGCACGGGCCATCCTCGGTTGGTAGCGTCATTTCGGTGAGAACCTCGTACCTCCGTCGAGACGGAAGGTGGTGCCGTTGAGCATGGGGTTGTCGATGATCGCCAGCGCCAGCTTGGCGTACTCATCGGGTCGTCCGGGGCGGCGAGGGAAGGCGGCATGACGCACAAGGCCCTGGGCCATGTCATCGGGGATCCCATCCGTGAGCCCGGTCAGGAACAGGCTGGGGGCGATGGTGAGGACCCGGATACCGAGAGTACCGAGATCGCGGGCCATGGTCAGGGTCATCCCCACCAGCCCGCCTTTGGCCGCGCTGTAGGCGACCTGGCCGATCTGGCCCTCGAATGCGGCGATCGACGCGGTATTGATGATGACGCCCCGCTCGTCCTCGCCGTCAGGGACGTTCTTGCTCATCTGCCAGGCTTGGAGCCGATTCAGATTGAAGGTGGCGATCAGGTTCAACTCGACGATCCCAGCGAAGAAATCGAGGTCCATTGGACCATCCTTGGATACGGTTCGACGGCTCATGCCGCCACCGGCGGTGTTCACCGCAATGTGGATCGTGCCGAGGGCATCAGCGGCTGCAGACAAGGCATCCTCGGTGCCGGCGGCGTCCCTCACGTCGCAGGGGTGGAAGGTCGTGCCGTGACCGAGCTCCGACGCCACCTCCGCGCCCCTCGATTCGGGCCGGTCGAGGATCGCCACCGATGCCCCTCGCTGAAACGAGCGAGGACGCTGTCGCTCGGGCCATGCCCGACGCACCGCCCACCACCACTGCCTTCTTGCCTCTCACATCCACACGTCGATCCTTCTCTTTGTTTCAGCCATTCGGGACCCTGGTCCGTCTCATCCCCATCACGGGGACTACGTAGTTGGCCATGTGCCAGGACGGCGGTGCAGCTCGGTCAGGATCTGCTCGGTGTGCTCACCCAGTTGGGGAGCCCGCCAACGTGGCACGGGCGCCGAGCCACCGAAGTCTGCCGGGCTGGCCAGCATGTAGCTGGATCCTGATTCGTCCGGCACCTCGACCAGGGCTCCCGAAGCCCGGAACTGCTCATCCTCCAGGAGTTCGTCGATGGTGTTCACCGGGGCCCAGAACAGATCTGGCTCCTCGTCAAAGGCCGCGGCCCACTCGTCCCGAGTGCGAGTGGCGAATACCGCGTCGAGTTCGGCCACGAGTTCCCGGGCGTTGACCGATCGGTCCCGGGGAGTGGCGAAACGCGGATCGGTCAACCATTCGGCCCGTCGGACGGCCCGAGCCAATGCCGGCCAGTGGCGCTCCCCTTCCAGTCCGACGATCCAGAATGGTCTGCCGTCGGCGGCGGTGTAGTTGTTCACCGAAGGATTTCCCATGGTCTGGCGGACTCCGGTCGACAAGCTGAGGCCCCACATCACGGCAATGTTCACGTCGAATCCAATGGTGTAGGCCCCCTGACGGAGAAGAGAAGTGGAGACCAACTGGCCCCGTCCAGACTGCTGGCGGGAGTACAGCGCCGCGGTCACCATGGCCGCTCCGGTCATGGCTACGGTGTGGTCGCCCATCCCCCCTCTCTGGAATGGGAGCGGTCCCCCGGGGACACGGAGGGCGGCAGCCATCCCCGACCGGGCCCAGTAGGCGGCGATGTCGTAGGCCGCCTCATCGGCATCGGGACCTTCGAGCCCGTATCCGGTGATGATGGCGAAGATGAGACGATCGAACTCGGTCAACAGCGTGTCCGGTCCCAGTCCCAGACGTTCGAGTGCCGTCGCCCGGATATTGGTGATGAAGACGTCCGCCGATCCGAGCAGAGCCAGCATCGACTCGACACCCTCGGGTGAGGACAGATCGAGGACCAGGCCCCGCTTGCCACGATTGTCGAGTTCGAAAACCGGGTTGACGTCCAGATCGCCACCCAACATACGGGTGAACTGGCGAGCCGGGTCCCCCCCGGGTGGCTCAACCTTGATCACGTCGGCTCCCCAGTCGGCCAGGATCCCGGCCGTGCCCGGCCCGGCCACCCAGACACCCAACTCCACCGCCTTGATCCCATCGAGCGGGCCGGTCATGGTCCCTCAGCGGGAGTCGGCGTGAATCGCACGGGCATCGCCTCCAGCCCGCTCACGAAGTTGGAAGCCCGATAGGGCAACTCGGATCCGACCAGTTGGAGGTGGGGAAGTCGACGAACCACTTCTTCGAACATCACCCGAAGTTCTAATCGGGCCAGGGCAGCCCCCAGGCAGAAATGGGGGCCGAAGCCGAAGGCGATGTGCGGGTTGGGATCCCGTCTCACATCGAGTTTGTCGGGGTCTTCAAAGACGGCCTCGTCCCGATTGGCCGAGGGGTAGAACAGGATCAACTGGTCACCTCTGCGCAGGGTCTGGTCCCGAACGACCACATCCCGGGTGACGGTGCGAGACATGTTCTTGACCGGTGACACCCATCGCAGGAGCTCCTCGACAGCCATGACCATTTCGGCCTGGCCCGTCCGAAGAAGCTCCAACTGGTCGGGTTCGTTCATGAGTGCCAGCATGCCCCCGCTGATCACGTGTCGGGTGGTCTCGTCCCCGCCGATCAGGATCAGCAGTGTCTCCTGAACGATCGATTCGTCATCGAGGTAGCCGTCTCCGACCTTGGCCTGGCACAGGGTGCTGATCAAATCGTCACGTGGTTCGAGTCGGCGTTCGGCGATAACCCGCAGTTGACACTCACGAAAGCCAAGCATTGCATCGAAGGCGGCCCGAGCCACCTCCGGGGCCAGATCGATGGTCGTCCCCCGCAACAAATCGTCGGACCAACGCAGAAGATCGTCGTGCAACTCCTCATCGAATCCGAGCATGTCGGCGATGAGAAGGAGAGGAAGTGGGGCGGCGATGTCCCACACAAAGTCGCACTCGCCGCGTTCACTGACCTTGTTGATGATGGTCCGGCACAGCTCGCGCACCCTAGCCTCGTGACCGGAGATCCGGCGCGGGGTGAACCCCCGGTTCACGAGCGCTCGACGATGTTGGTGCTCCGGGTTGTCCATAGAGATCATCATGGGCAGCGGTTGACCGTGCGGTCTGGGGGCGCCACGACTCGAGAACGTCTCGGGATCCTTCTCGATGGCCAGAATGTCATCGTAACGGGAAATGCCCCATACATAGGAGTTCGGGTCGTAGTACACCGGCGCCTCCCGCCTCAACCACGACCAGACAGCATGAGGATCGTCGGCGTACCAGGTCCCGTCCAAGAGATTGAGTTCCCACTGCATGGACGGTGGCGTGAACATGGCGGAGCCGTCCGCTCAGGCCGCTTGTTCCAGGCCGTGCACGCCGCAGGCCGATCCCAGCCCGATCACATGGGTGAGGCCCACCGTGACCCCGTCGATCTGGCACGACTCCTCCCACGGGCCGGCGATGACCACCGGGACCGACATCTCGACGGCCCGTTTCTCTTGCCCCTTCGACAGGGTCTTGAGCTTGGTGCCGCTCGCCACTGCCGCCGAGACCGCCTCCGAGGCCAGGTCGACCAAGTCCCGCCCGGAGCGCTCACCGAATTTCGTCATGTGGATGCCCAGGATCCACAGGTCGTCGGACGCCATGGTGTCCAACCCCCTCCGGGCTCGAAACCGAACGGGACGTCGACCCGGGCGAACCCGGTCCGGCCACAGCTGGCACCGGCGTTGCGCCGGTCGCAGAACCGGACCCCACAGGCGGTGCACTCGTTGGCCACCGGGTGGGGATGGCCCCCGGCCACCAGGTAGTCGACCAGCGGGATCATCGAGGCCACAGCCTTTCCTCACACTCGAATTCATACGCTTGCCCGGGGCCGACGCCCTCGCTCCGGTGCTCCGCGCCGAAGCTCGGGCGCAAACCGGGACTGTAGTCGAAAGATCTATAGGATTGAAACTCCAATCTGGGGGCACCGATAAGCCAACCCGGACGAGTACCCGCGGCCGGCAACCGCACCCGACGGTCTCGCACCGGCTCGGCGACAGGAACTGGCCAGATGATGATCGGGGCTGGCCCGTCCTCCGGACACATTGCGGTGCCACGCAGACCCGCCTACGATCCAACCTCTAGATATTTGGTAGATGTTTGGCCAGTCTGTGGATCTCATCTGATGCTCTCAGGAATTCGGATCCTGACGGTTCGTCGGCTGTCACCTTCCCCCAGAACATGGCGGACAGTCGGGCGCCGTCGAGGAATTGACTGCCGGCCTCAACCTTCGACTCTCCACTGGAACGGACTAGGAAATGACGACAGGGGTCGAGGGCCCAGGTGTGGAGATCAGCACCCACCACTCCGTCCTTCGAGTCGAGCTGAACCGGCCCACGCAGAAGAACGCCCTCGACTCCGCCGCGGTCGCGATCATCGTTGAGGGACTCGAGCAGGCATCGACGGACGATACGTTGCGAGCTGTTCATATTTCTGGTCGTGGCGACAATTTCTGCTCCGGGGCGGACTGGGTGGCCTCGAACTCCGATCGGAATGAGCGGCCGCGGACGGGTAGCCTGCAACGGCGGACCCCGCTGCAGGCCCACCGAATCATCGAGCTGTTGATGAGCATCCAGCTACCGGTGGTGTGCGTGGTCCGAGGTTGGGCCGCCGGGCTCGGGTGCCAGATCGCTTTGGCTTCCGACTTCACCGTCGCTGCCGAGTCGAGTCGATTTTGGGAGCCGTTCCTGTCCCGTGGTTTCTCTGCGGACAGTGGGGCGACGTGGCTCGTGCCCCGTCTGATCGGGATCGCCCGGGCCCGTGAGTTCCTGATGCTCGGACACCAAATGTCGGGTGAAGAGGCTGCATCCTGCGGTCTCATCTATCGCGCCGTTCCCGACTCGGACATCGAACACGCGGCCGAACAGCTCCTTGGAGAACTGACCGGTGCCGCCACCGTGGCGCTGGGGCTCACCAAACGATGCATCAGCCGGTCGCTCCAGAGTGGGCTTACCGAAGCCATGGAGAACGAGTCTTTCGCCCTCGAGCTCTCTTCTCGATCTCAGGATTTCAAAGAGGGTCTCCTCGCCTTCCAAGAGAACCGAGCGCCCGATTTCCGTGGGCGATGAGAGCCTCCCAAGGCACGTGCGGGGTGAGCCCCCGAGATGACTCCAATGACACCGGGCCGGTGAGACAGGAGTCCGTGGCAATCACCCGGGTCCGGGCTCCCGTTCACGGGCCCGGCGAGACATCGAGGTATGGATGAACACGCCCTACGAAACCATCGGCTACGAGACATCGGACGACCGGGTGGCGACAATCACGCTGGATCGGCCCGAGGTGCTGAATGCATTCGACCGACAGATGTGCGAAGAGATTCAGGACGCCTGGCAGGTCGTCAAAGCCGATCCGGATGTCCACGCCGTGGTTCTTCGGTCCGAAGGCGATCGTGCCTTCTGTGCCGGACTGGACGTATCCAAGCCGTTCGGGCAACCAGACGACGTCTGGAACCACGTGGACCCGGGCGAGTTCCTCAGCCCAAAATGGCAGAAGATGTGGAAGCCGGTCGTCTGCGCCATCCAGGGCATGTGCACGGCCGGAGCCTTCTACTTCGTGAACGAGTCGGATGTGGTCATCTGCTCCAGCGATGCCACGTTCTTCGACTCACATGTGAGCGGCGGCATGGTGTCCGCCATCGAGCCGATCGGCCTCATGCGCCGGGTGGGGTTGGGTGAGACGCTGCGGATGGCGCTCATGGGTAATGACGAGCGGATGTCGGCGGACACGGCCCTACGCGTCTCGCTGGTCACTGAAGTCGTCGATCGGAACCGGCTCTGGCCAAGAGCCCACGAACTGGCCGCTCAGATCGCCTCCAAGCCCACCTCGGCCACCCAGGGAACAGTGCGGGCCATCTGGGAGTCGCTCGACCGTCCCTACCGTGCGGCAACCGAGCAGGGGCTGATCTACACCCGACTCGGGAATCCGATCGGCATGGCCGAGGTGGCCGATGGGCCAAAGGCCACGGTCCAGCCAAAGGTCCGTTGATGAACGACGTCACCTCCGGACTCAGCCCGAGGATCGGAGCTGTGCTTTCGATCGACGGCCGGGCCCCGGCCATCGAGTTCGACGGACGATGGCGCAGCTGGGGAGACCTGGAAGCGACAGTGGATGCGGTAGCCGAACTGCTGCCGGTCCCCGGCACACCGGTGGGCATCCTCCTTCGCTCTCGGCCCGTCGCCGTCGGGCTGCTCCTCGGGGTCCTCCGGGCCGGAGGCTGCGTGGTGGCGATCAACCCGCAGCGAGGTATGGAGCGGACCCGGGATGACATCGCCGGGCTCGGGCTCCCCTTCATCGCCGGCGAACCGACCGACATCGACACGCACGTCGATTCTCCGTCGAAGTCGGTCCTTTTCTCCGCTGATGATCTGGGAGCAGACCTTCGTGTGGCCGACTCCGAAGAACTTCGGGGCGGACCGCTTCATCGCGGAATTGCCGTGCGCATGCTCACCAGCGGCACGACCGGTCCGCCAAAGCGCATCGACCTCAGTTATGAGACGCTCGTGCGGGTACTGGCCGGGGCCAAGCACTATGAGGCGGCCGGTCAGTCCAGCCTCAGCCTCCGGAGCGGCGTGGCCGTTGTCAATTCGCCCCTCGTGCACCTCGGTGGGCTCTTTCGGGTCCTGCAGTGCGTCAACGACGGCCGCTCGTTCTCCCTGCTCGAGAGATTCACCGTCGATGCCTGGATCGATGCCGTTCGCCGCCATCGTCCCAAGACTGTCAGCCTGGTGCCCACGGCCCTGCGCATGGTGCTGGAGGCCGATCTCGACCCCGCCGACTTGAGCAGTGTCCGGTCGGTCGTGTCCGGAACGGCTCCCCTCTCCCCCGACGACGCCGAAGCCTTCACGGAAAAGTACGGCGTCCCGGTACTGATCTCATATGCGGCCACAGAGTTCGGAGGGGGTGTTGCCGGCTGGAATCTCGACGACCACCGGGCGTACTGGTCCGAAAAGCGGGGCAGCGTAGGCCGCGCCCACGCCGGCTGCTTGTTGCAGACTGTCGATCCTGACTCAGGCAAACCGTTGGCGCCCGACGAGGTAGGACTGTTGGAAGTCAAGGCCGGCCAGCTCGGCTCCGATCCGCCTTGGATCCGCACCACCGACCTTGCCCGAATCGACCAGGACGGATTTCTCTTCATCCTCGGGCGGGCCGACCAGGCAATCATACGAGGGGGATTCAAAGTCCACCCCGACGACGTGCGGGCCGCACTGGAGCGCCATCCTCGTGTCCGGGGCGCCGCCGTGGTTGGCGCGGAGGACGCGCGGTTGGGAGCAGTGCCCGTGGCCGTGGTGGAACTCCGTCCCGGACCGCCCATGGTGCCCGAGGAGCTCATCGCCGCCGTTTCGGGAAGCCTGGCCCGCTATGAACTTCCGACCAGGGTCATACTCGTCGAGGTGCTACCCAGGACGCCCTCGGCCAAGGTCGACTTGGAGGCGATCCGCGAGATAGTCGCCACTTCGGTCGACGAGGATTGATCGCTCCAACTCGGCATCACCCGATGCCAAGCGGCCGATCCAACCAGGACAGCGCGGTCTTTTTCGTTCTCACATCTATCGTGCCGCACTGACGGCCGTGTCGGCGTACATCAATGCCCACCGGTAGTCGGGCTTGCCGCTGGCATGGCGGCGGACAATCTCGCAGAACGCCACCCAACGCGGGGCTTTGAATCGGGCCAAGGAGAGGGCTACGAACTCTCGCAGGTCAGCAGGCTGCACCCGGGCGCCTCCACGGAGCTGGACCACTGCGACCACCTCCTGACCGAAGCGGTCACTCGATCGCCCGACGACAAGTGCGTCCTCCACGTCTGGGTGACGGCGCAGGACTTCTTCGACCTCTTCGACGAACACCTTCTCGCCACCGGTATTGATGACCATGGAATCACGACCCAACATCCGGATGGCTCCGGTCTCGTCAACGGTGGCCCGGTCGCCGGGCACGGCCATCCGGACTCCGTCGACGATGGGAAAGGTGCTCTCCGTCTTCACCCGATCATCCAGGTAGCCGAGGGGCACCCGTCCCTGCCTGGCGGTCCACCCGATCTCGTCGTCACCAGGATCGAGTATCCGGGATTTGTCTTCGGAAAGCACGACGGCCCCAGGGGCAGGGGCGAATCCTGCTGAGATTGCCCCATTGGTGGAGGATCCATACGCCATACCACCGGTCTCCGATGCACCGTAGCCGTCGCGGATGACAACGTGCGGGAGCAACTTGAGGAGTGCCTGCTTGTTCTCCTCGCTGGTTGTCGCTCCACCTGTGCCGATCACACGCAAGGATGAGAGGTCCACGGGATGGCTCTCGAGGAAGTCCACAATTGGACGCGCATACGCATCGCCCACAATGGCCATGAGGTTGACTCGTTCTTCGGCCGCAGTTCGGACGATGGTTGCCGCGTCAAATGTCCGACGGTCGTCGTGCATGACGATCGTGCCTCCTCCGAGCAGCCCCGCGAACACGGTCCACTGGGCCGCGGCATGCATGAGCGGCGAAGGTGCGAACCACACCCCTGATCCCGTCGAGGCCGATTCGGCAATCCGTTCGGCTGTGATCTCCTCTTGGCCGCCCATAGCCGAGACATAGATGTCCCCTTGTCGCCAGAGCACGGCCTTCGGCAGCCCGGTTGTCCCGCCCGTACAGACCAGGTAGAGATCGTCGGGTGACGGCATCGGTAGCGCCACTTCAGCCTGGCCAACCGCCTCTTCAAACGCGACGCTTCCGGGAATTCCGCCGCCGTCTCCGGCTGCATCGTCGTCGACCTCAACGGCCACCGTGATGCCGCCGGTCAACGCCTCTTTGACCAACGGTCCCAACGAGCGGTGGTAAATCACTGCTTCAGCACCGACCATCTCCAGTACGGAGCGGATCTCGGCCGGCGTGTACTGCTGGTTGACGTTGAAGGGCGCGGCCCGGGCCCGATAGCAACCAATCATCGATTCGATGTATTCGGGGCAATTGTGGAGGATCAGCGCCACCGGTGACTGCCCGCACTCCCACCGCTCCAACTGATTCCGCTCTCGTCGGAGTCCTATCCCCTGGGACGTGAGGAACGATGCCAGACCCCGAGTGCGACGGTGGACCTCACTGAAGGTTCGTCGAACGTCTTTCCATACCAGCATCTCGCGCTCGGGCGCGGCCCCGTTCACCACGTCCAACACAGCCGGCAAAGACCATTCCATCGATTCGTCTCCTTGGTTGATCGCAGTCTGGTCGGCCAAAGTACAAACCACACATGTCTGAGTAGCGGGGACCTCGAGGCTCCGGGGGTGGGGCTGGTCAGCGCAACCGGTAGGCGATGGGGATGCTCTTGGGGCCCTGGACGAAGTACGAACGGATCCACGTCGGCTCACCGACTGGTTCGATGTGGTCGAGTCGCCCCAGTAGCTCTTTGAACAGGGCGCGGATCTCCATGCGAGCGAGATGAGCCCCCAGGCAGAAGTGTTGTCCGAATCCGAAGGCGAGATGACTTGACGCATTCTCCCGCCGGACATCGAGGCGCATGGGATCGGGAAAGACCTCTTCGTCCCGATTGGCCGATGCGTAGGAGAGATACAGCGAGTCGCCTGGTTGGAAAGTCACATCACGCAGAGCAAATCGCTCCTGGCAGGTGCGCATGAAGTGTTTCACCGGTGAAACGAAGCGGATGAACTCGTCCGCGGCCCGGTCGATCAAATCGGGCTGGGCCTGGAGCAGCTCGAGTTGATCTCTGTATTCCATGAGGGCGACCAGGCCGCCGGCGATCGCGTTGGAGGTGGTGTCGTGTCCCGCCGTGGCAATGATGACGTAGTGGCCGAGCATGTCCATGTCCGGGAGCGGCTGACCGTCGATCTCGGCATTGGCGATCACTGAGCTCAGATCGTCGGTGGGGTGTACCCGTCGGTTGGCGGCCAGGTCGGTGAAGTAGTTCACGAGATCGAGCAGCACATCCAGCATCGACTGATCCTCGCCCAAGCGGGCAATGTCTGGATCCTCGGCACCAAAGAGCTCCTGAGTGAGCTTGAGCATCCGGGGATAATCTTCTTCCGGCAGTCCCAAGATCGAGAGGATGACCTGCAACGGGAAGTGCAGAGCGACGTCACTGACGAAATCGCACCGGCCGCCCAAATCCGCCATCCGATCCACATAGTGGGCGGCCAACTGATCGACACGCGACTGCATGGCCTGCACGTTCCGAGGCTTGAACCATTCGTTGACAATCCCACGGTGGGCTCTGTGCTCGCCGCCGTCCATCTGGATGAGCGTCTTTACCGGAGTGTCTGAGGCGGCGACGTCTGCCTGCGGCGCCAGGACCGGCACCGTCCCATTGGTGAACACTGCTGGGTTCCGCTCGATTTCCATCACGTCCGCGTGCTTGGTGATCGCCCAAAATTCTGGATACCCTGCGAGGGCCACCTTCAAGATCGGCGTCCGGTCACGGATCTGCCTGGCGGCGGCATGCCACCCGGACGGGTCGGCGTATGCGGTTGGATCGGCGAAGATCGAGCCGAGATTGTCGGCGGTAGTAGTCACTGACCTAGTACCCCATTCATCATCCCTGTAGGTGTTTCGTAGAGACTCGGGCTTCATCGAGGTCGATCCAGCCGATCTCTGAGAAGCTGCCCGGAAGTGGCCGGGGCTCCAGGCCGAGCGCTACATTAACATTTAGATAGTTTATACGTCGTTGTAAGCACGTCATCACAGGGAGACAGTCATGGAGCTTCGTCCGCTCGCCTCACCGGAGCCCGACCCGGATGACTCGATCTACCTGAGTTGCACGGGAAGGGCCGACTGGCCGGACGGTCCCGGTGGTGGTGCGAACTCCCCGGTCACCGGATTCGAGACCGGGCGCGAGGGCTGGAACCGGTTGAGCGACGTCGGGGTCGTGGGTCGGGGTGCGATGGAGACGAACGCGACCGGCGCCCGTTGCCACTTCTCCGGGCTGGCGGACGCACCATGACCACTTCGCCGTCGCACCTCGTGCGGCCCGAGGACGAAGCCCGGCACCGATCTGGGGACGAACAGCTGTGGGGGGAGTCGTATTACATGGACTTCGTGACGGACGACGGCTCCCTCGGGGGCTATGTCCGGGTCGGTTGGTACCCGAACCTCGGCGTGGTTTGGTGGACGACGGCCATCGTTGAACCGGGAGGGCGCACCATCATGTGGGTCTCCTACGACGCGCCAGCTCACTCGGACACCTCGGCCGAGGGACCCAACTATTCGGTCGATCTGGACCTTGCACCACTCGAGGCGCTGGGCGTGAGGGCCGATGGCATCGGAGCGTCGTTCTCCGACGCCGTCGGCGTCTACCTGGGGGACACGGGCGAACCGATCGAACTGGGTCTGGATCTGTCCTGGACAACCGACGGACAACCATTCCACTACGACAGCATGACCCGGTATGAAATCCCGTGCTTGGTCGCCGGCACGCTTCGGCTGGACCATCGCACCGTGGACATCAAGGGCCAAGGACAGAGAGACCACTCATGGGGAGTGCGGGACTGGTGGTCGTTCGGTTGGAGTTGGTTGGCAGTGCGGTTATCTGATGGCACCCGGATCCACGCTGTCGATGCCCGCATCCCGGGTCTCGACGTGGCATTCGGCTACGTGCAGGAGCAATCGATACCCCTGACCATCGTGACCTCCGCCGATGTCACTGAGGACCTCGGAGCCGAAGGGATTCCGACCCGAGGTAATGCGATCTTGAACGATGGTCTGGTCGAGCTGGCCATCGAGCCTCTCGCCTTCGGTCCGCTCGTACTCGTGTCGCCTGAGGGCCGGCTTGCTCGGTTCCCTAGAGCCATGGCTCGCTTCTCCGAGTCTGATGGTCGGACCGGCCTCGGGTGGATCGAGTGGAACCAGCCCGAAAAGAACTGAGGGTGGTGCTGATGCGGTCGGCATCCCACGAAAAGGTGGATGCGACGCACTGCGTCACGACTCCAACGTTGCCGTTTCACACGTTCATGACCGATGCCGGTGCGGCAGAAAGACCCCCCTTGGCTCGGTCGATTGCTCGTTAATCGGAAATGAGGTGGTGCGTTGACTCGCGTGGGGTTCATTGGCATCGGTAGCCAAGGTGGTCCGATCGCTCGCCGAATTGTCGAAAGTGGGTTCCCACTGACCCTGTGGGCAAGGCGGCCCGGTTCGCTCCAGCTCTTTGAGGACACCGCAGCCGTGGTGGCAGCAACGCCCGCCGACGTTGGGGAAGCCAGTGACGTCGTTGCCCTCTGTGTCGTGGATGATGGCGACGTCGAAGATGTGCTCCTCAGGTCCGACGGTGTACTGGCCGGCCTGTCCCCCGGTGGATTGGTGGTTGTCCACTCGACGATCCATCCGGCGACCTGCCGGCGCCTGGCCCAACACTGCGCCGAGCAGGAAGTTGCCCTGGTCGATGCACCGGTCAGCGGAGGGGGAGGCGCGGCATCGGCAGGCTCACTACTGGTCATGGTGGGAGGTGACGATATCGATGTGGCCCGGTGCCGTCCGGTATTTGAAACCTTCGGCGATCCGATAGTCCATTTGGGCCCGGTCGGTAGCGGACAGACGGCGAAACTCCTCAACAATCTGGTCTTCACCGCTCAGATCGCTGTCGGGCTCGAGACGTTCGGCTTCGCCGACGCCCTCGGAATGGACCGACAGGCAGTCGCTCAGGTCCTGGCCAGTGGGAGTGGCGGCAGCAAGGTCGCCGTCATCCTCTCGAGTCTGGGTTTTGATCTCTCCTACCTTCGCCAGGCAGCATCACTCTTGGACAAGGACGTGGGTATCGCCATCGACGTGGCGAGAGAGCAAGGCGCGGCGCAGCCCGCCAATCTCATAGCCCTGGCCCGAGAGGCGCTGGCGGCCCTGACTCCGCCATGACCACGCCGCCAAGGGTGTCCCGGTTGGCGGTCAAAGGTCAGAGGACGTCCCCGAGGGCAGGTTTCGGGACAACACGTGCGGGTATCAAATTTCTTTGAGAACCCGAGATAGGAGAGCCGGATGCAAGCTCGCTTGTCAGCAACCTTTGAAGTCAAGAGTTGGGAGGAGAGCCCTTTCGACGACCAGGCGGACCTCCCGAGAATGACCCAGTCCCTCGTGGAGAAGTCATACTACGGTGACATCGAGGGGAAGTCGACCACTCAGTGGTTGATGGCGTATGCCGAGGACGGTTCAGCAACGTTCGTCGGGTTGGAACGCATATCCGGCCGGTTTGACGGTGAACCCGGCTCCCTGGTCCTTCAGCACGTTGGCTCATATGCCGAAGGTTCCGCCAAGGCCAGTTTGGCCGTCGTTGAAGGCTTAGGATCGGGGGCGTTGGCGTCCGTGTCGGGGACGGGAGAGTTTCTCGCCAATCCAACCGGCTCGGTGGATCTCAATCTTTCCTCATCCAGCTGAAGTCCCCCCAGTCTGATCTCGGCGGCGAGAGAATCAGCCGGCAGGCGTGACCGATGTATCGATCCGGTTGCTCCCCTTGCTCCCCAAGCCACCGAACACCAAGGTTGACGAGAGGACCCGGCGGATCGCCTCGCCCATCGGGCCTGCTGACCCGCTGAAACCTCCGGTTGGTGCTGCCCCGTGGTGAGTAGGTGAGGAGGGCATCTAGAGTCGACACGATGGCGCAGCGCATCGAGGACTACGCCGTGATCGGCGACACCGAGACCGCGGCCCTGGTGGGGCGGGACGGGTCGATTGACTGGCTTTGCCTGCCGCGCTTCGATTCGGGGAGTTGCTTCGCCAAGTTGCTCGGCCACAATGACCACGGTCGGTGGCTGGTGGCAGTCGACGAACCGGTCGTCTCGCATGTCCGCCAGTACCAGGACTCGTCGATGGTGCTCCAGACGGACATCGACACGGAGCACGGGGCAGTGCGCGTCATCGATTTCATGCCCCCTCGCCACCACCATCCCCGGGTGGTGAGGATCGTAAGGGGCATGCGGGGCACGGTTCGCATGCGCAGTGAATTGTCGATCCGATTCGAGTACGGCCTCGAGGTGCCCTGGGTTCATCGTATCGATCGAAGGTTGATCGCCGTGGCCGGACCAAACGCAATTTGCTTGGATGCCCCGATCGAACTCGAAGCCCACGACAAGCATCATGAAGGATCCTTCGTAGTGCAAGCAGGAGAGGTTTTCGCTTTTGGGCTCGGGTGGTACCAATCCCACGAGGATCCTCCATTCGAGCTCGACGCCTCCCGCTCTCTGCAGGAGACGACGACCTTCTGGAAGGAATGGTGCGGGGGGATCCGTGAGGTTCATGGAGAGTGGCAGCCGCTCGTCCTGCGGTCATTGATGACGTTGAAGGCACTCACCTATGCGCCCACCGGCGGAGTCATCGCCGCGGTGACGACCTCACTGCCGGAGTCGCTGGGCGGAAGACGGAACTGGGACTATCGCTATTGCTGGGTCCGCGACGCCAGCCTGACGCTCGATGCCTTCATCGAAGCCGGGCTCCATGACGAGGCCCGGGCTTGGATGAACTGGCTGGCCCGCTCGGTGGCAGGTGATCCCAACCAAATGCAGATCATGTACGGACCGGCCGGTGAACGTCGATTGACGGAGCTGGAACTCGGTTGGTTGCCTGGCTACGAGGATTCGAGACCGGTCCGCATAGGAAATGCCGCGGCCCAGCAGTTCCAACTGGATGTGTCCGGAGAATTGATGGATGTGCTGGACCGGGCCCGATCACACAACATTGACGCTGACCCGATCGTGTGGCGGATCCAACTGGCTCTGATGGAATTCCTGGAAGACCACTGGTCGGATCCCGACGATGGGATTTGGGAGATACGGGGTCCACGTCGGCCTTTCACCCACTCGAAGATCATGGCGTGGGTCGCGTTCGACCGAGCGGTTCGAGCAGTTGAGCGCTATGGACTTGATGGACCGGTCGAGAGGTGGCGCGCCACCCGGGCCGCGGTGCACAGCGAAGTGTGCCGACGCGGCTGGAACCCCGAAGTCGGGGCCTTCACCCAGTTTTACGGCTCGAAGGACTTGGATGCCAGCATTCTGATGATGCCCCTGGTCGGATTCCTTCCCGCCGACGACAAGCGGGTCGTTGCCACCGTCGAGGCCGTCCAACGCCACCTGGTGGTCGACGGATTGGTGGCCCGGTACCAGAACAGATCCGGAGTGGACGGGCTGAGCGGCACTGAGGGCGTCTTTCTGCCGTGCACGCTGTGGCTGGTCGGGTGTCTGGTCCACATGGGGCGGGTCAAGGAGGCAAAGGAGGTGTTCACCCGGGTCGTCGGACTCGTCAACGACGTAGGCCTCATCTCGGAGGAATACGACACCGACGCCCAGCGCCTAGTCGGGAACTTTCCGCAGGCCTTTACCCATGTCGGGATGGTCAATTCGGCCCGCAGTCTGACGGCGGCGCTTGTCCGACGGGGCACCACAAGCTGAGGCCGGCGCTTTTGCGTGACTCGAGTCGATGATTGGCTTGGTGACCTTGCCCCTGCATTCTCGACCGAACGCCCGGGTCCGATCTGGAGCGCCGGATGTTGCTCTTCGGCTTGCAATCCGCCGTCACCCCGTCGCTAGTCTCTGACAATGGCGTCCACCTTTTCAGAAGCGGTGAATGGGTACGTCGACCATGCTGCCGACCTCCTCGAACTCGAAGAGTATGTCCGAGTCCTTCTTGCCGATCCGTACCGCCAGATGGACGTCCAGGTCCCTATCCATGCCGACGACGGCTCCGTGCACACGTTTCGTGGCTACCGGGTGCAGCACAACGGCGCCCGCGGGCCCTTCAAGGGAGGACTGCGATTCCATCCCGCCACCGACCTCGACGAGGTACGAGCCCTGGCGTCCCTCATGACATGGAAGTCAGCCTTGCTCGACCTCCCGTTCGGTGGGGCCAAGGGTGGATTGACCCTTGACCCGTCAAATCTCTCGTCCCGCGAACTGGAGGCGGCAACGAGAAGTTTTACCCACGCCATCTCTGGCATCATTGGTCCCCGCGCCGACATCCTGGCCCCCGACGTGAACACCGATGCACGAGTCATGGGATGGGTCATGGATGCATACTCGTCGCAGGCCGGTTGGGCACCGGCAGTTGTGACCGGCAAGCCACTGGAACTGGGGGGGATACCAGGTCGTCTCGAAGCGACAGGCCGCGGCGTGGTGTCCATCGCGGCGTCGACCCTTGCCGCCCTGGGACAGACCCTTACCGGCAAACGGGTGGTCGTCCAGGGATTCGGCAATGTCGGTCGCCATGTCGCCCAGTTCGCTGCTGAGCAGGGGGCGGTGGTGGCGGCGGTATCGGATGTCTCCGGTGGGCGCCATGTGCCCGAGGGCATCGACGTACCCGGTCTTTTGGCCGAAGCCGCACCCGGTGTACTGCTCAAGGAAGTCCGTGCCGGCGACTTCATCACCAACGACGAACTGCTCAGCCTCAAGTGTGACGTCCTGATCCCCGCCGCCCTGGAGAACGCCATCGACGGCACAAATGCCTCGGCGGTGGCGGCACCCCTGGTGGTCGAGGCGGCCAATCATCCGATTACTCCGGCGGCCGATGTCGCCCTCCGGGACGCCGGGGTGACTGTCGTTCCCGACATTCTTGCCAATGCCGGCGGAGTGACGGGGAGTTACTTCGAATGGACTGCGAACCTGACCGCCTTCCGGTGGTCGGAGGAACGGTTCAACCAGGAACTCAAAGACTTCCTCGACCGGGCCTTCCAGTCCGTGTGGGCCCTCCATCTCGAACGCCGGGTGGACTTGCGCACCGCGGCGTACATGGTGGGCATCGCCAGAGTGGCGGAGGCGGTCCGGCTTCGAGGCCTGGCCTGAAGCAGCCCGAGGGCCGGAGCGTCGCTTCCGCCATCGACCCGACCACCGGAACTCCCGAGGGCAAGGGAGAAGGCCAGACCGAGATCTTCGCCCAGAGTCGAGGACCCAGCCGTCCTGCTGATCGAGGCGGGCCCGATGCTCTGTCGAGCATCACCCGCCGGGCCAGCCAGTATCTCCACCTCGGGCCGCCTCGAGGGCTCAGCCTCCGCCGACGAGTCCGCCCGCCGCCGTCGCGATGTGCTCGGCGTCGATCCCAGCCCACGCCAGGAGCTGGGCCCCGGTGCCCGATCCCGGCAGACCGCGCACGGCGAGATGTGCGATCTGGAGATTTCTCTGCCCGCTGGCCAGCAAGCTCTCGGCCACCGCTGAGCCCAGGCCGCCTTCGGGATGATGGTCCTCGGCCACGACCACACGTCCGGAGGTTGCCGCGGCCGCGTCGACCAGAGTGGCGGCGTCGATCGGCTTGACCGAGTAACAGTCGATGACGCGCGCACTGATGCCGTCCTGGGCGAGTCGCTCGGCCGCGGCCAGGCAGGAGTGGAGGGTCACCCCCGCGCCTATCAGCGTCACGTCGTCGCCTTCCTGTGAGCGAAGCACCTTCGAACCCCCCACCACGAACGCCTCACCGGACTCGTAGATGACCGGATAGGCCCCGCGTGTAGTGCGGATGTAGCTGATACCGCTTGTACGCGACATCTCGTCCACGAGCACGGCGGTGCTGGTGGCGTCGCTCGGGTACAGGACCGTGGACCCGTGGACCGATCGCATCATGGCGATGTCCTCGAGTCCCATCTGCGATGGACCGTCCGCCCCGATCTCGACTCCGCAATGCGATCCAGCGAGGCGCAGGTCCACCTCCGAGATGGCACCCATACGTATGAAGTCGAAAGCCCGGGTGAAGAAGGCGGCGAAGGTCGACGCGAAGGAGATGTAGCCCCGAACGTTCAAACCCGTCGCCGCCGCCACCAGCTGCTGCTCGGCTATGAACATCTCGAAGTAGCGGTCGGGGTACTTGTGGGCGAACTCATCGGCGTATGTTGAGTTGCTCACCTCGCCGTCGAGTGCGACCACCCACGGGTTGCTCGCTCCCAGGGCCAGGAGCGCGTCGCCATAGGCCTTTCGGGTGGCCACCGAGTCCCCGACGCGGTACCTGGGAAGGTCGGCAGCCTCCTCGGTTTCCAAACCGGCGCTCGGTTGGTCAGCGGGCTTTTCGGGGAGCGGACCTCTGACCACCACATGGCGCTCGCCGCCAAGCTCTGCGATGGCGCGAGCCGCCATGTCCGGGGGCAGGGGCTTTCCGTGCCAACCGTTCTTGTCCTCGACCTCCGAGAAGCCCTTGCCCTTGATCGTCCTGGCCAGGATGACCGTCGGCATTTCAGCCTTCATATCTTCGGCCGCCGACAATGCACCATCGATCGCAGGGAGGTCGTGGCCTTCGATCACGAGGGCGCGAGCACCGAAAGCTTCGACGCGCCGCGCGTATCGGTCGAGATCCCATTGGAGCTCGGTGGGGCCGCGCTGGCCGAGCCGGTTGATGTCGGCCATCACCACGAGGTTCGACAACTTGTAATAGGACGCCTTGTCGATCGCCTCCCATATCGAGCCCTCGGCCAGCTCGCTGTCGCCGCAGAGAACCCAGACCCGGAACGGGGAGTGCTCGAGATATCTGCCGGCAAGGGCGATACCCACGCCGTCCGGCAGGCCCTGACCCAGCGAGCCGGTGGCCACGTCCACCCATGGCAGTATCGGCGTTGGATGTCCCTCGAGCCGCTGGCCGAACCGCCGGTAGCCGGTCATGAGTTCACTGTCGCTCACAACTCCGACCGCTTTGAAGAGGGAGTACAAAAGCGGCGACGCGTGACCCTTCGAGAAAATCAGGTGGTCGTTGGCCCGCGAGTGGGGATCGTCCCAGTCGTAACGCAGGTGACGGGCGGCTAACACCGCGATCAGGTCTGCCGCAGACATGCTGGATGTCGGATGGCCCGAACCGGCGCTCGTCGACGATCGGATCGAGTCCACACGAAGCTGCGCTGCCAGGTCAGGAATCGCATCGAGGTCGGTCACCCGGGTTGCTGTCTCGGAGGTCATGGCGTCTCCTTGAAGGTTCCGTGTCACCTGTACCCTAGGTCGCCCATCCCCACCCGTCATCGGGGGTCGGGCGCCTATCCGTCGCTTGGGTGAGAGGCCGGGGCTCCGGGCATCGGCGGCCAAAGTCGGTTCGACGAGCCGGTAATCAGGTGGCGCCACCTCGCCATGTCCGTCGTCGCCGACGGCGCCCGGCCCGGTGTCTCGCTGACTTCACCCACGCCCCCGCCGAGTGCTGGCCCGAGGGCGTGGGCCGTGCCCGCGACCGGCGCTCCGGCCCCGGGGACCGGTATCCATTGGAGCTGGTGACCAGGCGACCAGCGGGTCGGGCCCTTGACCCGGACGAATGACAATGATGTGATTAGGTTGGAGCGGGCAAGTAGCCCTGGGGTGGTGGGGAGAGGACGCGATGGACGAGACGCTGAACAAGGCCCTGGTACTCACCATCCTCCACCATGCCGAGGACTTTCCCTGGCGGATGCAGGACATCGGTCTCATGGGCCTGCGCCTCGACGACCAGCGGGAGTGTCGACTCCATATCTGGGACCCGAGCTCCTGTGTCGGAGAACCGCCGATTCACGACCACCCCTACGACTTCACCTGGACGATCATCGCCGGTGAGCTGACCAACGTTCGGTACGAGGAGGACCCCGCCGGTGACGAGTACGTGCGCTTCCGCTACTCCCCGGGCTCCGAGGGCGAGCGGCGGTCGGACACGGTGAGGCTGTCCTCGAAGGCAGCCACCTTCACTGAGAGCTGCCGGTACCGGCAGCTCGCCCACGAGCTACACGGGAGCTGGCAACTACCGGGGACCGTGACGGCAATTCGGTGCTCATGGGTCGAGGCACCGAAACTGACCGTATGTCTGCGAGTTGAGGGCTCCTGGCACTCGGCGCAAGGGCGAGACGCCACTGGTCAGGAAATCAAGAGCTTCGCCGCCAAAGCTCTGGAGTGGTTCTAAAGGCTCGCTCGAGGAACAGGATCGTCTTCCGGGCCGGACGTCATCGAACGGCACCGTCTCGCTGAGCCCCAGGCGTGAGCTCGGGTCGAGTGGAACCGCCATCTGGGCACGGGCACGCCCCCCTCTTCACTGTGCCCGGTCCCGACCCAGCCACAACGCCCACGTTCTGTTTCTGCCTACGAGACCCGGAATCTCCCTCCCGCTGCCTGCAGTTGCCGGTGGGAACATGGAAGGTCGCCGGCGTCGCAGTGCGGATGGTGCAACCTCCGGCGGTGATCGTCACAGCCGATCCCGCGGCACTGATCGACAAGGTGTCCCCGGACTGACGGAACTGCACGATCTGCGTCGGTGGGTTGGCGAACCGGTAGTTGACGTCCCACAATTGCCCTCTGGTGGCAACCGTCTGGTTCACCCAGGAGCCCGGCTCTGTGACGACCGGCTCGAAGAGACCCCACTTGAGCATGGCCTTGATCTCGTGCAAGAAGTCGGGAGCGCTGTGAGTGCCGGGATGGACCTGGTAGGTGAGGTCGATACCGGCAGCCGTCAAGACCTGGTGGTACAGCGTGTTCATCGGATAGATGACGTCCTTCTCTTCCCAGACGTTGAATGGGACCGGATCGGGGTTCGCCCTGCTCGGCACGCCCGTCCCCGTGCTCTCGAACACCCGCGTGTACTCCAGGTTCTCAGCGAGCAGGGCCGGGTTGTGCCCGCTGGCATAGAAGCCGTTCGGCGGCCCGTAGATGGGATCGGGGTCGTTGTCGCCGTTCGCCACAGCGCTCGAGAAGACCGCCATCGCGGGCTGGATGGTTGCGGCGTCGTACTGAGGATCCACGAAGCCCGAAAGGGTGGCCACTGAACCGAAGAAGCCAGGTAAGCGCCCGCCCAGGTAGGCGGCGCCGAGTCCGCCCATCGAAATGCCGATGAGGGCGTGATAGCGACGCTGCGGCAGGACCGGGTAGCGGGCGAGGATCGTCGGGATCACGGTGTCCAGTTCGTAGCTCTCCCACGAGGGGTTGCCGCGCTCACCGTCGTTCCACCAATCCGTGTACCACCCGCTGGCTCCTTCGGGCATGACCACGATCGCTCCCAGACGGTCGAACGGCGTGGTCAGACCATATTGGGCGTACAAGTCGTAATTCGTATTGAGGCCGTTGAGGAAGACGACCAAGGGATAGCGCTTGTGGGGGTCATACCGGGCCGGCAAGAGCACGTTGGCCCGAGGCGGACCGGGATAGTTCAGCCACTTCGAGGCGATCTCGCCGGCCGGGGCTGGGATCTCGATCGTGATCAACCGGGCTCCGGTCCGCGCCGCACTGGGGGCGGCGGCCCCGGTACCGATCCCTACGAGGGTCGTGGCGACCAAGACCCCTATGCCCCCGATCAACAGGCGATAGCCCCTGCGCATCACCCCCTCCCCCCTCGTAGGCCCCGCCGGGAGGGTGGGCAAAAGGCCTCGGCATGGCGCTGTACGGGCCTACCTCGCGGCTGGCACTGACTGTCAGAGATCTGATTCAAATGCCCAGATGACGGGTATAAGACCACGCATGGACCTCTTGGGCGAAGTGTTGGTCGTGGTGGTTGCTCTCGGAGCTGCGGCGACGGCGTGGAGAATTGAGTCTCGGTCAGAAGAGTGACCACCTACATCACCCGACCTTCACGCCGGTCATGTCGGGCACACAGCCGGATTGCAGTTGCCGCCGCTGTTGTCCGTGACCGGGCTCTGCTTGAAGGTCAAAGAACCGGTGCTGTAGATGCCTCCCGCACCGAGGACGGCGGCGCTGTTGGCAGCTGCCGCGATCGCGGCCTGGATCGTCGTGTACCCACAGTGCGGACAGACCTTGAGTTTGGCTACGGCCCACCAAGCCTGAGTCGGAGCTATGACCGAGGCGGTGAAGGCCAGGAGCAGAACCGACAGGAAGCCTCGAGTAGGGCGCACAGTGGACCTCCCGCATCGCCATTTGGGAACCGCCGCCAACCTACCGCTTCGAGCCGCCGCCCGCCCTTCCCGATCCTCCGCCTCACCCACCGGGTGCTCATCCGCTAGTAGGGGGCGCGCATTGCGATCTCCCCGTGGTAGTTCCCTCGCTTACCCAGTCGATGCCGACAGGCTCGGAGTATGGGCGAGGGCCTGAAGATCCACGCAGTACCGCTCGGTTGGGACCCAGCCAGGCGACAAGTTGTTCCATGGGGCCGATCCTCCCGGCGACTGGAGGGTCTCGTCGCCTACCTCCGAGGCGACAGTCGATGACAGGTCGAAAGCAGCCATTGGCCCCACGCGGGACCACCCCGCTCCTCAGGGAAGGGTTCTGCCATACTTTCTTCCGTGGCCACCGGCACCTTGCCCAGACTTGCAACCGGGCGCCAAATCGGGGAGGGGGCCTCAAGGTGCCCGGTCGAACGTCGACCGCTCATGGGACTGAGCCGCACATCGCTGGAGGAGCCGTGACTGCAACTGCGTCCTCGCCCACCGAGCGCCAACCCGAACTGGTCGGCCAAACCGTCGTGGTGATCGGCGGAAGTTCGGGCATCGGATTCGAGACCGCTCGTCGGGCACGCTCCGAAGGGGCCGACGTGGTACTCACCGGTCGGGATCCCACCCGCCTCCAGCGAGCCGGGAAAGAGCTCGGCGCCCTCAGCACAGCGGCCTTCGATGCTACCGATCCGGCTCAACTCGAAGGCTTCTTCCAACATCTCCCCGATCAGGTCGACCACGTCATGGTCACGGCCGGCGGCGCCTACTACGCCCCCTTGGCCGACATGGACTTCGCCAAGGTGCGACAATCATTCGACCAGCACCTCTTCTTGCCGCTCGATGTCGCCCGTCACGCCACTGGCAAGGTACGACCCGGAGGCACGCTGGTGTTCATGACCGGCATCAGCGGCCGGCGAGCAGGAATAGGCCTCGAAGTTGGCTCGATTCTCGACGGCGGACTCCCAGCCCTCACGGCCGACTTGGCCCTCGAACTGGCACCGATCCGAGTCAACCTCATCGCCGCCGGCTTCGTCGACACGCCCCTATCAGCGTCAGTGCTGGGCCACGAACTGGGTCGGCGGCGCAACCAGCTCCAGGCCGAACTCCCTATCCGGCGGGTCGTCAAGCCCGCCGACGTCGCCGCCCTCGCCGTGCACCTCATGACCAACACTGCCCTCACGGGAACGACCTACGACATCGACGGTGGCGAGCAGCTCGTCTCCGGAGCGTGACCGAGGGATTCGCCATGTCTCACGGCCGAGTGGGAGGGATGGAATCGCGGACTGTCGAGATTTCACGTCGGGCGCTCGGTCCACGCCGACCCGATGGCGTTCATGTGGTGCCGATCAACGATCGTCGCAAAACCGTCAGCAGACTCCGTCGCAAACAGAGCGTCTGACCCAACCAGTGGAGGTGCCCACATGCCCGAAGTCCCGCCGCCAATAGAGGAAATCCTGCTCACCCACTTCATCGTCTCGAACGACGTCGAGCGCTCTTGTCGCTTTTACACCGAAGTACTAGGGGGCAAGGTGGCCTTCCGGGGAGGCGACACAGGACCGGTCAACGTCAAACTATCCAACAGCTGGATCGTCATCAATGTCGGCGGAGGTCCGACCGACGACAAGCCTGCGGTCACCTTGGAGACGCCACGCGATCCCGACCGGGTCAGCAGCTTCCTCAATATCCGGGTCAGAGACATCGAGGCCGTATACGCCGAATGGAGCGCCCGGGGTGCCCAGTTCCTGACGCCGCCGAAGCAGCACCAATACGAGATCCGTTGCTACATCCGCGATCCCGACGGTCATCTGATCGAAGTGGGTCAAACCACGGACCCAGAGGGAGACTGGTCGCCCGCTCACTGGCCGTCGACTACGACCGGCTAAAGGTCCGAGTGGATGACGAGATCGCCGGCGGGATCCGACCCCATGGACCTCTTTCGAAGGTTCCGCCCGACCGGCAACGGGTAATCGTCCTTACAAGCCACGCGGCTGGGAGACATCTATCCGGCGTGGCACGAGTTCCGGTGGCCGACATCAGCGGTGAGGGCGATCGGTCTCAGTGGCGAGCGGGAGGACGGTCGGTGATCCGACCGGCCTGACCTGGCCATTTGAGGGGACCCGGAGGTTTAGGTGCGTTGGCAAATCCAGCGCTCTCCCTCTGCTGGGACCGGCCGTAGCCCCACCCCCCTGTCGCGCAGTAGAACGGGCCCATGCGCTTGTGGCCGGTCGGCGTGGTCTTCGTGCTGTTTGGCCTCTTCTGGGGCGCCTGGGCTGTGGCCGCCATCGACATCGAGCAATCGCTCGGGTTGTCAGTCGGGCTATTCGGACTCCTCCTCTCGGTGAGCTTGATCGGCAGCGCGGCGGCCAATGTCGTCGGGGGTGGACTGTGTGAGCGATTCGGTACGGCTCGGATCCTGAGCCTCTCGCTCGGGACTTGGACCGCGGTCTTGGTGCTCGGCGCGGTCAGCCGGCCACCGGACCTGTTGGCATTCGCCATTGTGTTGATCGTGGTAAACGCCGGACTCATCGATGTGACCATCAACGTTGCCTCCATGACGGCACTGGCCGATCGGCCGGGCCGACTGGTCGCTTTCCACGCCCGGTTCAACGTGGGTGCCGCAGCGGGTGCGGCCATCTGCGGTGGGCTATTGGCCGGGCACATCTCGTGGCGGTGGATCTGGGTGGCGGTGGCGGCAACAGCCAGCGTTCTGGCCATCGTCTGTAGCCGGTCGCCCCTACCCGGTGCCTCTCGGGGCGAACAGGTCCCTTGGCACGGGGCTCTCACCCGGCTTCACCACGACCGACTGGTCGTGGTGGCCGGGATCTTCGCCCTATCCGCCATGGTCGAGGGCGGGATCGACCTGTGGGGAGTGCTCTTCCTTCGATCGAACCTCGATTCCGGCCTGTTGCTCGGGGCAGGTGGCGCGGTCCTTGGCTACACGGTGGCGGCCGTAGCCCGCACCACGCTCGGGCCTGGCATAGGACGGCGCGGGCCGCCACAGGGCGTGGCCATTGGCGCCGGCGTGGCGGCCGTCGGGACGGTGCTGCTGGCAACGGCGCAGGCGCCTGTCACGGGCGCCCTGGGCCTCGTACTGGCGGCGGGTGGCATCTCGATGTGCTGGCCTTTGCTCGTGGCCGCCGCGGGCAGAGACAGGCCCCGCGGCGCAGCCGCCGTTGGATCGGTCACCGCCGGCGGCTATGTCGGACTGGTGGCGGGTCCGGCCCTGGTGGGGTGGGTGGCCGGGGCCATCGGCCTTCGCGGTGCCCTCGGCCTCCTCGCCGCGGCCGCGGCGGTGGTCGCCATCGTTCCCGCCGTCCGGCCTGCACTCTTGATGGGAAGACCAGCCGCGGCGTAGAGCCTGGGCCCCGCCGGACTATCCCGACAGCGGCTCGCCCCGGAGATGGATGCCGGTCGGTGACACCTGCGGGTATTCCGCCGACCGGGCAGTCACCCGTTGGTATCCGTCTACCACGTAACCTGCCCCTGACCTCTCAGTCATCAGCAGGTGCCACTCCCGGCCGCTCGAAACGCCGATCTGGTACAAACCAGATGACGGCGACGAGTGCGTACAAGGCATAGGCCACATAAGGGCTCAGGAATGCCAACCCAACACCGCACGCATACAAGGCGACCGAGATGTTTCCTTTGAGATCTGATCCAATGGCGCGACCGACGGCGGAATCCCGACCGTTTGCCCGGATGATGGCGACCACGAGGATCGAGAAGGCGATCGCCGCCCCTAGGGCCACGATGCCATATGTCGCCGCGGGCCAGTGGTCCCCGTAGAAGCTGCCGACCCACTCCGTCACCACCGGGATGAGCGAAAGCCAGAAGAGCAGGTGGAGGTTGGCCCACATGACGCCACCGCTGATGTGATGCGTGACGCGGAGCAGGTGGTGGTGGTTGTTCCAGTAGATCCCGATGAAGGTGAAGCTGAGGATGTAAACGAGCAGCTCCGGCAGCCGTCGGCTCAACGCGGCGAACGACCCGCTGAGAGGTGCCTTGAGGCTGAGTGCGGTGATGGTGATGATGACGGCCATAACCCCGTCGCTGAAGGCCTCCAGACGACTGGTGCCGATGATTGGCTCCGGGAACTGCGGATCCCCGGATTCGCTCACTTGAACCGTCCCGTCGCTCGTGCCCGCTTCTCGATTTCGAGCCGTTTCCAGAGGAGGGCCGCCCTGCGGTGGGCGACGGGCTGCGAGGAACCCGAATGGCGCACCCGCCGGTCGTGCAGACTCGATATTTGCATACCGGCGACTCTTCCATAGGACCGAGGTCCCATGGTTTCCCTCTTCAGGTGACGTGGCACTCGGGGAGGTTCAACGGTCGGGTCTACTGCGGGAATTCGTTGCTCCGATTCAACGCGGTTGGGCGTGAATGCGTCCGAAAGAGCGGGAGGCGAGGTAGGCGGAGGCAGAAAAGAGAATGAGGGCTATTGCCATATCCGCGTAGACGTAGATGCTCCCGTTGGCGATTTTGGCAGAGATCAGGTCAATCAGGACCAGGAGAAAACCAAGGGCCAAAATGCTTGTCAGGACCAGGGTCACCCGCGCCGTCAGCATCTTCATCACCCCATTCCACCACAACAAGGCCAGGTCGTCCTCGATGTGTCGGCGCAGCACGTTCAATACCGACCCGCTCCCGGAGAATCAGGGTCGACTACTCCCGCAATGACGCGGACTGCACAGTGAGGAAGCACCACCGACGAGGGGCATCCGCAACCTATCGTCGGCGGCGCCGACACTTCCTGGGTCCGGCCGGCCGGGGAGTGCAGGAACCGGACTACCACCTGTTGTAACACCCTGCTTCGACCGATGGGTGAAGGAAGACTGACCTCCCGATGAACCTTTCGTGACATGCCGCGATGAGTCGAGTGCCCCATGGCAGTCTTGCCGAGTGGGCAGATGGCCTCGGTGCAGAAGAACCGACGACAATGGCGACGAGCATCGGCATTGGCCCACCCCGGGCGTGCCTGCACCCTTCTACTGCATCGCGTGCGAGCAGACCTCCACGGGGTCTACTACCCCGCCGCTGCCATGGCGTGCCCCGCGTGTCGCAAGACGATCAGGATGCCGCCGCTGCCGGCCTGGTATCCCCGCTCTCGATGGAGACGCTAGGCCGATCACAGCGCAAGTCAGCGCAGCCAGGTCCGGCTGGCCAATGATGCTGGGGGGATGAACCGCTCATTCGACTGTCAACACACCAACCAAACCCTCCTTGAAGGTGGCAGCTGGCAAGGTGGAGTCCACCCTTAGATCGACGTGATCGGGAGTAGCCCATCGGGAGGCTGACGCTCGGACATCGTCCCAGGTGAGTTCGTGCCAATCAGGAATTGCCCGTACTCTGCCTTCGATCCTCGAACGATGCAGTTCTGAGTCCGGGCATTCAACCAGCACCAGCAAGAACTTGGCGCTCTCCTCTTCGGCCAAGCGACCGCACTGCTCGATCTCGGGACTTCGTGCAACACCATCTAGAATTACTGACCTGCCACGGCGCAGTTCGGAGCGGGCAAGGGCACAAAGGACAGACCAGCCCACAGATCCATGTCCGGGGGCCTGCATGGCGTCCAGGGCCTCTTGTATGTCCGGATAGGGCCGGAGCCCGCTCATTGCCCAGTCGTGACCCAAGACCGCGGCGTCCAAAACACCGCCAGCCTCGTCGGCAACCGTCGACTTGCCCGCCCCCGGAAGCCCTGTGATGAGAACGAGACGGGGTCGGTTGGCCACCGGCCCAAGTTACTCACCTTGACGATGTGCGTATGTGAGAAACGCCACTACCGGCGATCTGGGAGGGGTTCCTGGATCGGCGACATCACGCCAGTCCGCGTGCCGCCCAAGCCGCTGCGGTCAGCGTAAACGGTGGTGTCGGCAGCCTCTGGCGACATCGTTCACGCAGTCGCGTTTGCTCGACCGTGTCCAGTCCGTGGACGTACCTTCCCGCGGGGCCGACGCCAAGGGTGTACGGCTCCCACCAGTCATCGAAGCTCGGGTGTTCGACAGATACGGTGAGGAGGGTCTCTTCGACGTGCTTCAGCCCAGCCTCACGAAACAGCTGGCCCAAATGGCCCTGGCGGGCACCAGCGAGCCGCGACTCATCTCGAACAGAAACGTCCAGTCCGTGGGCGGCCTCCCAAAAGACGGCGAGCGGCCCTCCACCGCTACCGTGATCCCAAACACACGCGGCCACGATTCCGTCGTCCACGGTTACGCGGGCCATCTCCCGCAACCCCACGACTGGCTCGTCCATGAAGTGAACGACAAGCTGGGCCAAAGTCGCATCGAAGGCACGATCATCGAAGGGGAGCCGTTCTGCTGTCGACTTTCGCACGTCCGACAGGGAATACCGCTCTTGGACTCCACGGAGGAATGAATCCGAGGGATCAACTGCAGCGACGTCTGTCTGACCTACTCGTCTCACCAGTTCATCAGTCAAGGCTCCTGGGCCGCATCCGACATCGAGAACCCGTCGCCCTTCAACCACTCCGGCGAAATCTGCGAACGGCATCGCTAGGGGCATCGAGTACCTACCCATGAAACGGTCGTACGCTGCGGTCTCAACCTCAAAACTCATGGGCACGAAGTCTATGACCGAGAGCTATCGAGACGCCCGCTCGACTCGTTGGGCGGCTGATAATGCGGCCACCCGCCCGGCGGTAGGGGTCAGGGCCGGACGACGGCCGAGAAGGGCCAGGCCCTATCGTGGTCTGACCATACGCCCGCTTCGACCAGGGGCCCGAGTTCAACGAGAACGTTGTCACTTTCGAAGGGAGCACCATGATGGTCAAGCAACAGTCGAAGAAGAAGGTCTGGTTCGTCTACCTGATCCTCGGCACGGTCGCTGCCATCGGGATCGCAATGGGGCTGTTCTTTTCAAGCCACCCCACTTGGGTCGGCGAGCAAGCTGGCAACGCAGATTATGTGCACCGCACCCTCGGGCTCTTGTCCGACCTGCCGCACATGACTGCGGAACTCTTCTACGACGCCATCGAGAACAGCATCGTCTTCTGCGTCGCCTTTCTGATTGCACGTCGGGCATTCCGCAAGGAGCACGAGCTCTTCGACATTCAGCACGGCATCAGCCATGAGGACTAGAAAATAGATCCGCAACAACGCACCCACAGCCGCTGACGTGGGCCAATCTCCAGGCATGGTGCCAATGGATCGACCACCGCAGTCGCAATCCAAGGGCGCAGGAGTAGCTTTGTGACACGCCTTTCGTCCATGCGAACACGGGGAACGGTAGTGCGAAAGAAATTCGTTCGGCTCAAGGGTTCGTGCGATCACGAGGCTGAGGTGCATTTTTGCCCGACCACCGGTCCTGAAACGGCATGACCGTCACCGACTTTCCCATTGATGCCGACCTCCCGGCCGCGGCAGACGAGGCAGGTACTGCTCCTGGGGATCGCCGATTCCGTCCTGACGTCGCCGGGCTCAGAGCTGTCGCCGTTCTGCTGGTGGTCTTCTATCACGCTGGATTCAGAGGACTACGCGGAGGATACGTAGGTGTCGACGTGTTCTTCGTCATCTCCGGCTTTGTCATCACGGGTGTGTTGCTGAGGGAACGAGAAGCATCCAGCCGGACATCCCTCATCAGCTTTTACGGTCGACGGAGTCGTCGCATAATTCCCGCCGCCACCATCGTGATCGTGGTCACGGTGATTATGTCCTACTGGGTGCTGGGCGTTATCTACGGCACCCAGACGGCCATCGACGCTCGGTGGACGGCGGTCTTCCTCGCCAACTTCCACTTCTCCTCGGTCGGCACGAACTACCTCACCGCGCAACAGCCTCCGTCACCACTCCTCAACTTCTGGTCCCTCGCAGTCGAGGAGCAGTTCTACCTGGTGTACCCGACGATCTTCCTTCTGATTGCCGCAATCCGCACTCGGATGTCGCTCTATTCACGACTGGCTATCGGGTTCGTCGCGATCATTGGAGCCTCGTTCGCCCTTTCCGTGACCCAAACGGCATCCGACCCGACCGCGGCCTATTTCTCCCCTTTCACCCGGGCGTGGGAGTTGGCTCTCGGCGCGCTGGTGGCGGTCAGTACAGCATGGCTCCGGAAGATCCCGACGGGCCTCTGCTGTGTCATGACGTGGGCCGGACTGGCGGCAATCGTGTTCGCAGCGATCGACTTCAACAGTCTTACTCCCTATCCAGGATCTCTGGTGGCGATCCCCGTCGTTGGAACTTCGCTGGTCATTGCCGGAGCGGTGTCGACCCCGCGGTGGGGCGGCCGAATCCCTTTTGCGGCTGGCTCCTTTTCAATGGCTCGGCAAGCTCTCGTATTCGATCTATCTGTGGCATTGGCCAATCTTGGTGGTAGCTGCCGATGAGGCCGGCAAAGCCAGCCCGCCCTTCCACGACAACATCGTGTGGCTCATGGTCGCCTTGGCCGCCTCGGTGATCACGTTCTATCTGATCGAGAATCCCGTCCGGCACGCCACGTTCCCGAAACTCGGTCGGTGGGCTCCAATAGGACTCGGGGCGGCATTGATTGCGGTCTCTCTGGGCGTGGCGACGGTCGGGATCGACGTGCATGAGGGTCCGGCCTCCGCTACTGGCCCCGTCGGACACCGGAACGGTCCTCTTCATTTCGACATCGCCGCAACCGACGCCCAGGTGGAGGATCTGGTTCAGGACGCTCGAACTATCAAGTCTCTTCCAGGGAATCTGACGCCTCCTCTCAGCTACGTCAAATACAGCTGGGGCGGGCCGCCCGGGTCATGCTGGCCGGGAGTTGCGCAAACCAGCATTCCTGCCTGCGTCTTCGGCGACCTGCACGGGAGCAGCACCATGGTGATCTACGGAGACTCCCACGCCGGCATGTGGCTACAAGCTATGAACTTCCTCGGCGACGTTGCTCACTGGAGAGTCGTCTACCTCGGCAAGGGCTGGTGTCCCGCCGACTTGCTCCCGTATCAAAACCCGCCTGGTCTCGGCCGGAGCAATGGCGAATATGCCGACTGCGACAAGTGGCATACATTCGCCATCAATCGCATCAACAAGATCAGCCCCCAGTTGGTCATCATCACCCAGGAGGTTCGGGGAAAGCCCAACGGCACGGCCTACACGGCTGCACAGTGGCAACAAGGTCTCCAGGACACGTTCGAGCAACTTCACGTGCCAACGAGCAGGATCGTCGTACTCGGAAATACGCCGAGTCTTCCGCAAAGCGGGCCGCTGTGCCTCTCTCGACACAGCGCCGATGTCCAGGCGTGTTCGGCTCCAAACTCGGCTTCCTGGACGCAGTACGCGAATGCCGAAGAGGCCGCCGCCGCGGGTGCAGGTGCCCGATACATCAGCGTCATTCCTTGGTTTTGCTCGACCACGTGCACGGCTGTCATCGGCAATTTCGAGGTGTATCTCGACGATCATCACATAACAGACGCCTATGCCCTGTTCCTTGCCGGCGTGCTCGGCCAGGCTCTCGGTCTGTCCGCCCGGTAGGTCGCCCAGAGGAGGCCGGTGGCGGCACTACACAGACGGCTCTGCGGGGGGACCCGAAGCGGCTATCAGGCTCGAGGCGAAGAGAGGGTCAAGACAGAAGACGACAGACGAGGCCGGCAATAACCTGAAAATTGAGTGAGCGTCGTCATACTTTGCAATGGCCCCGGTTTCCGCCGAGGTTCGTCAACGGGAGATCTCACCCACCAATGGAGTAAGTCCATGAGCGGCGGTAGTGGAAACGCTCCGTCTGTCACTGAGATGGCCTTCAGTCAATGTTCGTTTCTAGTGGTCTGACGCCACAATGGCCTGGCCCGTCGGCCCGAGCAGAGCCCATATCCTAATAGCAGTGTCATCACGTTTGGATCCGTCCTGGTCGGTCTTGGCCAGTCCCTCGACGCCTGCGGTCGACCGCTGCGTCGATGTCTTCGCGCGGCCCGACGGAACGTTCGGATTCGAGGAGTTCCGACGTGACCCGGAGGACATGGGTGCCTGGACGCCTGTCGCCTACTACTCGAAGAGGGAATTCGAGACAGAGGCCGACGCTCTGTCCGCCGCACGAGATGCCGTTCCCTGGCTGCCCGCAGTTCTTGACGGAAGTGTCTGATTCCAGGCCCGGGACCGAGACGGCGGGTTTGGCTGTCCACCCATTCTGGCATTCGGAGGCAGTCGGTTCCCTTTGTCACCTTTGTCATGCTCCGTCAGCCAGTGCGACGGCCCTGATGTCCCTGGGAGCGTCGCGGCGGACCAACTTCTAGAGCGGTTCAACGCGGGCTCAGTTGCGGCCGATCGTTTTCGAGATCCCGATCATGGCATTGTGAATGACGCTCTCGACCACGGTTTTCGCCTTGCTCGGATCGACTCTACCCTTCAAGGGCGCGAGTTATCACCGTCACGTCCTGTCGACCGAGACCCTGCTTTACGATCTCTTCCCACTCGCGAGAAAGCGCTGTGAGAACGCCAAAACGGTTCGGATCGGCTTGTTCGAGGGCAAGATGAACATCCTTGAGGGCCAAGTCCAGAGGAAACTCCGGCGAATAGTCATTGACCTCGATGCGTGAGAGCTTGCCTTCCATCCAAGGTGACATGAGTGGGCCTCCCCCAAATGCCTCTTGTACGCTCGTCGGCCCAAGTCCGAGCTCGTGTGCCAGGGCAAGCGAGTTTGCCATCCCCTCTGCGGTGAAGGCGAGCAACGTGTTGTTGACGAGCTTCATGCGCGATCCCATTCCGACCTGCCCGAGCCACACAGTGCGTTGACCGATCGCCGAGAAGACGGGCTCCACCATGGGTCGGGCCTGTTCGGAGCCGGAGGCAAAGATGATCAGCTTCCCCTGCTCGGCAGGAACCTTGCTTCCCGACACTGGCGCGTCGAGGAAGTGAAGATCCGGGCGTTTGCTCTGCACGATCGAACTGATGGTCGCAGTCCCCTCCACTCCGATGGTGCTCATCTGAGCCCACACGGCGCCTGTCGGGAGCGCCTCCAACATACCGGAGTCGACGGCAATCGAGGTAGCGGCCGCGGTATCGGTGACCATGGTGATCGTCACATCCGCCTCACTGACGGCTTCGGTCACAGAAGGGGCAACTTCAGCTCCCTGTTCGGCCAGGCCGCGGGCGGCATCGGATCCCCGATTCCAAACCGTGGTCGGAATGCCATGGCGCAGAGCAGAACCAGCCATTGCTCGGCCCATGGTGCCGAGTCCGAGTACAGCGAGTTTGGATGATTGTCGCGCCACGGCGGCCCTCCCTGAAGTGCCTTCTCGACTTTGGGATCGACAAGCTAGGTCAGATGACTGGTGGATGGCCGTGCGCGCCGGCCCTGACTGAACCACACCTGCATTTTCGCGCCGGTCCGCTCGATCGACAAGGGCTGAAGGCACACGCCGTAGCGCCGAACCAGCCCTCTGGCCTGATCCTGATCCTCGATCAGGTGCACGCGGCATCGTCGGCATACCGTCACGCGACATGCACCCGGTCCCGGCGGCCGGTGGCACCTCGGCAGTACGATTGCGATGAACTGCCTGGCGTTTTATCGCAACCAGCGGCGCGGCCTTCGTCCTGCCTTTTGGCCGGGAGCTATCCAATCGTCCAGCGAATGGATACACGACGAATGCCCGGTCCTGGGGTTTGGACCAGAGACCATAAAGGTACGGCGCTCCTGCTCTTCGACGGGCAGACCGCACACGTCGCACTCAGATACTGGTGCCCTGTTTCTTCCAGCGCGAAGCAGTCTGGACATGCCGGCATCATAGGCCCACGAGCTGATATGGCTAGGGCGTGAAGGATGGTCTCCGGTCCGTCCACCAGGACCCCGGTCCCGAACGGACCGCCAGTGGCTACGATAGAACAGGGATCAGAATTGAGCTCGAACTCGAGCTTCTCGGGATGACACTGGATGACCTCAACGATGCCGAGACCAGAGATGAGACATCACACCGCGTACCGCAGTTGATGGCGGTCAGGGACAAGCTCGCTCTCGGGCGCAGGAAGGGACTATGAGCTACTGCGACGTCGAGGTGTCAGCAGCGACTACCGCGATGGACAGGTACAGAAACGGCGAAGAGGGCGAGGCGCTCGTCGTAGCAGGCCTTAGTGCCGACACGGGCCGCCGAAGAATCGGGATTTCGCGACGAGGTGACTCGTGGTGGGCATCGCGTCGGTATCTCGATTCGTCGGCTTGCGGGTGTCTCGGGACTGGGTTGGAAGACCATCACGGCCATCGTGTCCTGTAACTCACGTATGCGGGATTGAAAATACTCTCCAACCGGCTCACGAACCGCGGAAAACCGTGGATCCAGGCATGAACGCGCTGGAGCTACTGGAGTTCTATGCCGACCCTGCGTCGGGTAGCTGGCAAGAGGTCGACTACCGCCCGTTCCCCCTGGGGACGCCACCGGCCTCGGCGCCAGTCCAGCCACGGATCACGCCGGTGGCGGAGGTGGGACCCCACTACGACGTCGTAGTCGTGGGAAGCGGCGCCGGTGGCGGTGTGGCCGCCTGGGTTCTTACCGAATGCGGCGCATCAGTGCTCATCGTCGAGCGCGGTGGGTGGCTCGACCGCGACGCGCCGGGCATTGACCACCTGCGCAACCACCGGCTATCGGCGTATGGCGACGGCACCAGCCCCGATGGTCACGTGCGGGCCATCATTGAAGAGGACGGCACCGAAGCGGCAGTGCCGGCACACGACCCCCGAGCGCACAACAATGCCTTCACCGTCGGTGGGGGGACTCGGGTGTTCGGTGCACAGGCCTGGCGGTTCCACCCCGACGACTTCCGCATGGCCACCACCTACGGCATTCCGGAAGGATCGGCGCTGGCGGACTGGCCGATCACGTACGACGACCTCGAGCCCTACTACGACAAGATCGAGTGGGAGCTCGGCGTCGCCGGCGAACCGACCGGTATCCACCCGCGAAAGCGCGAGTACCCGATGGCCCCATGGCCGCTGTCAGTCGAAGGACAGCGCTTGGCTACGGCCGCCCGTCAGCTCGGTTGGTCCACCACCCAGGTGCCACTGTTGATCAACACCGAACGGCGAGACGGTCGGGCCGCCTGCGTCCGTTGCGGGTTATGTGTCGGCTTCCCCTGCCCGGTCGACGCCAAGAACGGTTCCGATACCACCGTCCTGCCCCGAGCCACCGCGGCAGGGGCACATCTGCTCACCGACGCCCAGGTCGTCCGCATCAGCGACGACGGTGAGGTCGATCTCGTCGTCGGCGGTGTGGCCAAGACGATCCGAGCCGGCCTCGTCGCCCTTGCCGGTGGCGCCATCGAGACGGCGCGACTGCTCCAGCTCAGCCGGCTGGGCAACGATTGGGTGGGCGACTGCCTGCAGGGTCATACCTACGCGGGAGCATTTGGCCGCTTCGACGACATCGTCGTTGACGGGCTCGGTCCGGGTCCCTCGATCGCCAGCCTCCAGTTCCTCCACGACAATGACGGCATTGTCGGCGGCGGCCTGCTGGCCAACGACTTCGTGAGGATTCCCGCCCTCCACTACGTCTGGGCGCTCCCGCCGGACACACCACGCGAGGGCGAGGAGGCCAGGCGGGCCGTCAGAGAGAGCTACCGGCGCACGGCCCACGTCATGGGCCCCCTCCAAGAGGTCCCAACCCGCCAGGCTCGAGTCCGACTCGCCACCTCGGTCACCGACAGCCTCGGCCTTCCCGTCGCCCGCCTCGAGGGCCTCCAGCATCCGAACGACCTGCGAGGCACCGCCTTTCTGGCCGACCGCGCGGAGGTGTGGCTCCAAGCGGCAGGGGCCGAGCGGACCTGGCCGTTCCGACTCCGGGAACGGATCCTCTCCGGCGGACAGCACCAGGCCGGCACCGCCCGGATGTCCGACACGCCCGAGCGCGGCGCCACCGACACCAACGGGCGGGTCTGGGGTACCGACCGCGTCTACGTGGTCGACGGCAGCGTTCACGTCACCAATGGCGGCGTGAACCCGGTCCTGACGATTATGGCGACCGCTTGGCGGACCGCGGAGTTGATGGAGGAGAGCGCATGAGCACCAGATGGGGTATCGCCGGCACCGGCGGCATAGCCACCCGCTTCGCAGACGATCTGAGCCTGGTCGATGACGCCGAGCTGGTGGCCGTGGCGTCACGTTCGAGGGAACGAGCTGACGCCTTCGCTGACCGATACGGCGTCGCCCGGCGCCATGGCGACTACGCCGACCTGGCCGCCGATCCCGGAGTCGACGTTGTCTACGTGGCTACGCCCTCGGCCCGGCACGAGTCTGACACCCTGCTCTTCCTCGAGGCCGGTAAGCACGTCTTGTGCGAGAAACCTTTCGCCCTGAACGCCGGGCAGGCCCAACGCATGGTGGCCGCGGCCCGCGACCGCGGGTTGTTTCTCATGGATGCGATGTGGAGCCGGTTCCTGCCCTCGTATCGGTCCCTCACCAACCTCATCAGCGAGGGACGAATCGGTGATCCGCTGCTCGTCGAGGCCGACTTCGGATTCCGAGTTCCAGTCGACCCGTCCCACCGCTTGTTCGACCCGGACCTCGGAGGGGGCGCCTTAGTCGACTTGGGCGTGTACCCACTGCAACTGGCCTCGCTCGTCCTCGGCACCCCCGATCGGATCGCCGCCGTCGGTGCCATCGGATCGACCGGGGTCGACGAACAAGTCGCCGCCGTGTTGCACCACCCTGGCGGCACCATCGGCGTCGTTAAAGCCGCCATCCGCGTAGCGATGACTTGTGGCGCCCGCATCGTAGGCACTGACGGGTGGATCGAACTCTCGCCGTTCATGCACTGCACCCCATCACTCCGGCTCAGCGGCACCGCCGGCAGGGAGGATCTCGACCTCAGTTGGGTGGGTGACGGAATCCGCTTCCAGGTCCTCGAAGTCCAGCGCTGCATCGACATTGGGCTTCTCGAAAGCCCGGTGATGCCTCTCGAAGAGACCGTGACCATCGTCGAGACGATGGACGAGATCCGACGTCAGATCGGATTTGCTTATCCAGATGAGCTGCTCGATCCGGGCACGAGGAGTTTGTAGGCACACTGCGTGAGACCATCGAGCGCGGTAGTGAGATACTCGACGCAATTGGCGCAGTGAGGTACCTCATATCGCCAGAGCCTCTCGTCGTGGCCCAAGCCGTGCACTGGCCTCGAGCTCACGACGTTGGCTCGAAGCCCGGGGATCGACCTTCTTGGCTCAGCGCTCCGTGCTCCGCAAGTCTCGTTCGGAGGTCAGGAGCTCTACCCCGAGTTCATCGGTAAGACCGCAGTCCTCGCCGTGGGGGATCGCCCGAAACCACCCGGGCTCGTCCGAAATGGTGGCCCGGTGTTCAGGCTGCGCCTCGGCGGACCAAACAAACGGTCACGGTGATGAGTAGAACTGAGAGCGCGAGCACCCAGCCCCCCTCGATCCACTGGAACGGCCAGAAGTGACTGGCCGGCTGGTAATCAGTCCATTGCGTGAAGCCGTGGTCGACGAGGCACTGCGTTGGGCTAAGGGAGCCGGAGCCTAGAACTCCGCTGCCGCCCGGTCCGCCGGCGCCGGCTTCGAAAGAGGAAGGACAGAGCTGCGGAAGGAGGTTGAGCGGAGGTCGGCCCCCAAACGCGAACTTCCCGCCCTTGGTCCACCACTCGCCCGTGACCCAGGCGGAACTGGGCACGTTCGCATTCTTCCCGACCAGCTGGGCCAGGTAGTGCTGACGAAGGACGTTTCCGGCGAGTAGGGCGAGCCCGGTGTAGGCGGCGAGGGCGGCCACGATCGCGGGGACGACTCGACGGATGAGCATGCCGGCGAGGGCGGCTATCGCGAACGCGGTGAGCGCCCAACCGGCGAACGCCACGCCGCGCAGGTCGAACAGCCCGGGAGAGAGTGGGCTCGGCGAGGAAAACACGGACTGATCGCCCGTGGCGACATACGGCTGGTAGTACCAGGAGAGCAGCAGGCTGAAGGCTTCAGTGGCGCCCACCACTGCAATCCCGAGCAAAACCAGCTTGGCCAGCGCCCAGCGCCATCGCCCGAAGCTCTGGGTCCAGGCAAAGCGAAACGTCCCGGTCTCGAGCTCACGGGCCAGCACCGGCGCCCCGACGAATGCCCCGACGAGCGCGGGCACGGGCTGCAGGATGAAGCCACCTTTGAGGAAGACGTTCATGGCATCGAAGGTGGCGATCAGGTTCTGACAGGCAGCCGAACCCGCCGGATGGCAGGCGGCCGCGGCCCCGTATGCGTGGTGCAGGGGAAGGCCGACAATCCAAAGCCACAGCGTCAGCGCGCCGAGCAACGTGGCGACACCGCCCAGCGCAACTCGGTGTTGCCGCCAAGTGACCCAGACCAACCGACGCCATGGCAGCGGCCGAATGTACGCGTTCTCCTGCAGACGGGCGGGAATTGTCAGTGTGGTCACTTCGTCACCTCCGACGGCTCTGCATCACGGCCGGGCTCGGGCCCGGCAACCCCGCGTTCGGGCTCACGTAGGTAGGCCAGGGTGAGTTCTTCCAGGCCGACGGGATGCGACTCCCAGCCTCGGGGGACCGGATCGTTAGCCGTGGCCCGAACCAGCAGGTGCGCCTGTGCCCCGCCGCGGCGGACATGCACCACCTGCCGTTCGGCATACGTCTCGGCTTCCGCCGCGGGTCCCGTGAGTATGCGATGGGAGGCGAGCAGTTCGTCAACCTCGCCGGCCAACTGCACCCGGCCCCGCGACAGCAGGACCAAGTAGTCGGCCACCCGCTCCAACTCGGCCAGCACGTGGGACGACAACAAGACTGACACCCCGTCTTCGGCCGCCGCCGCCAGCACCGTGGCCAAGAAGTCGTGGCGGGCGATCGGGTCGAGCATCGCCACCGGCTCATCGAGCACCAGCAACCGAGGACGTCGGGCCAGCGCCAGCGTCAACGCCAGCTGGGCCTGTTGGCCACCGGACAACTTGCCTGCCTTGCGCTTCAGCGGAATGCCCAGCTCGCCAAGTCGGGCCTCAGCATAGACCTGGTCAAAGCGCCCGTTCAGGTTGCGGGTCAGGTGCAGCATGTCCCCCGCCGACACGTTCTTGTAAAGTGGCGTGTCCTCGGCCACGAACGCGATGCCGTCCAGTGCCCCGACTGATCCGGGCGGGTAACCGCCCAGCACGCTCAGGCATCCCTCGGAGGGCGCTGAAAGGCCGACGGCGAGATTCAACAGTGTGCTCTTTCCCGCGCCGTTCGGACCGACGAGGGCAGTCACGTGTCCTTCGGGTACAGCGAGCGAGCACTCGCGCAACGCCCGAATGCTGCCGTAGCGCTTGCCCAGCGCGTCTGCCTCGATGACGTTCATGCAACCCCCTCCGACTCGCCGCCGCTGGTACTCGGACCGCGGCGGCGCTCATAGAAATCCCGCAGCTCACTGGCGACAAGCGCCACGATCCCGCTCTCGTCCAGTCCCGCCGTGTCGGCCTTGGCCAGCCAGCCGCGCAGGGAACGCCGGAGCCCGGTCAGATCAGGGAGTGCGACCTGACCGAGGGTGGCCAAGATGAACGTGCCCTGGCCGGGACGCCCAACGATGAGACCCTTGGTCTCCAGCTCGCGATAGGCCTTGGATACCGTGTTCGGGTTGATCGCCAGCGACGCCACCACGTCCCTGACCTTGGGCAGCTGGTCCCCGACCTCGAGGTACCCAAGACGGAGCGCATGCTCGACCTGGTGGACCAGTTGCAGGTAGGTCGGCACACCGGATGAGGGGTCGAGCCGGAACTCAATTGGTGACGCCGGGACACTGTCGCTGTCAATGGAAGCGTCCGCTGCGCCGGTCCGGTCGCTACCCCCTTGTCCTATTGTCATAAGACAAGACTAGAGGATGCACTCCCCGGTGTCAACGGGAAAGAAAATCGAAGTCCGTCACCCACGGCGAACCGGACATGGAACGGTCAGATAGGGGTCGACTCTCCGTCGGCGATCGATCGACTCGATCAAGGTTGCGTTGACACCGGTGTAACGCAGATCGTCATTCGTGCCGTTCAACCACGATCGATAACCGCCCCGCTCCCCGTGTTCGGGACACCCTTGCTCAGGGAGCCTCAACCAAAGCGACGAGATTATCGACTGATCTCTCCATCATCTGTTTCGGGACGACCGGGAACTTGTCGCGCCACCGCTCAGGGGTATCGGTCCAATCGCAATAGTTGGTCACCTCGGTGTGTTCGCTATCAACCGCGACCATCTCCCACCCGTACACATGGCCGAACGATGGTCGATCCTTGTTCCCCACACTCCATTCGAGCAATGCATCGGGAACGATCTTGGTCACGGTGTTGAGTGCCTTGTACTTGCCCATCGGAAGGTCGCCGAGTGGCTCCCGATCCATTTCCATTTCGAAGGTATCGCCGACCGCCGTCATAGGTTGCGCCCCAGGTGCCGCCTGGAGCATGCCCGAGCCGTCGATCTTCACTTGCATGTTGGGATCGCAAACCATCCTGAAAATCTTGGACGGTTGGGCCCGCACGGTCCGGCTAACAGCGATCCGACAGATCTCGGTCGTCACGATTCCCCCCGGTTGTCCGGACTCCAGTATGGCACCATCAGCCTCGACTGCCTTGGGTGCCATCAATGCCGTTGGATGCCGGGTGATAATCGCCCCGCTCGCGGGTCGTCACGGGCACTCAGTCAGGGGCACTCTGGGCCAGCAGATTTGCCTCAGGAAGCGGACCAGGAGCTCGGGCGTGAACTCCGCATCGGATCCACTGAGTTCGGCTGGCAACGGCGCTCCCAGTTTCTTGGCGGCGTCAATCGAACCAGGGCCGATGACCTTGCCCGGCAAACACCTGGTCGAAGGTCCGAGCCAAGGCATCTCGCTGAGTCAGCGACTCACCGAGTCCCCACATTTTGCGCAATGTGGCGATCAGGGATGTGTGACGGTACTCGTCGTTGTAGACCGAGCCCGATTCAATCCAAGGAGACACCATGATCGCTGGGACTCGGTATCCGGACCGATCGAACGTAAAGCCCAACTCCCCCTGGGGGTGCGGCCTGGTCGGGTGGGTCTCCGATTCGGTGTGCGGAGCCATCCGTCCCCCGGCTAGTGCGAGTGTTACTAGCTCTTGCCCCCCAACAGCCTCACGATGAACATTCCGAGCCGATTCGGCTTCTTGGCCATCTCGGCAGCCTTCGCCTCGGCCTCGTGGCCATGGGTTACCCGGACCTGAAAGTTGTATCCCTTCGGATTCGCTTCGCTCATGGCCCTCCCGCCCTTGCTCTATTAGGGAAAGCGTACTCCCGACGTACCGCAGTGCCCCAGCCATCCGGCAGCGAGGATTGATATTGCTCGCTGCTGGTCCACCACTCCGGACGGAGAACTGGTCAGCGTGTGGGTGAATGCCCGAGCCAGGTCTGACCCCATCAATTCCGGCTGACGTCTTTTGGGACTGTCCTGAAGTCGATTCGTCGGCCTGGCTCGGACACCCACCCGACACCAACCGGTCTGACGGAGTGACCTCATAGGAGCCTGCCGCACAGGCCCATCGCTGTCCTGTCCATCGTCTTGCTGGTGCGGTGTCACCCACCCCAAGCGAAAGGAACAGATGACAATGACCGCTATCGCGCGCCGGATCACCGGAGGGGTCGACACGCACCTCGATGTGCACGTGGCGGCCGCCCTCGATGAACGAGGAGCCCAGCTCGGTGTACAGAGCTTTCCGGCCACGGCTGCGGGCTACTCGGAACTTCTGTGCTGGCTCGAGGCCTTCGGAATCCTCGAGCTTGTCGGCGTCGAGGGGACCGGGAGCTATGGGGCGGGGCTCACCCGTCATCTCTTGGATCACCAGGTCGCCGTCGTCGAAGTCGACCGGCCCAACCGCCAGCGCCGCCGGCGCACGGGGAAGTCAGACCCTCACGACGCGGTGGCCGCGGCCCGGGCCGCCCAGGGGGGCGACGCCACCGGGTCGGCCAAGACCAGGGACGGAAACGTCGAGGCCATGCGGGTGTTGCGGGTGGCCCGGCGCTCGGCCAGGGGCAGCAGGACACAGGCCATCAACCAGATGCGCAGCCTCATCTCGACTGCGCCCGAGGAGCTACGGGCCGAGCTGCGGGACCTCTCTATCTACAAGGTTCTCACCGTGACCAGTGCCTATCGCCACACCGGACGGACCGACGTGACGACGGTGACCAAGCTCACCTTGCGCACACTGGCACGACGGGCCCTCTCCCTCGAAGAAGAGGTCAAGGATATTGATCGACTGCTCAAGACCCTCGTCGCCGAGACTGCCCCGGAGCTCAACGCCGTTGACGGGGTCGGCACTGACGTGGCCTCGGCCATCCTGGTGGCCGCCGGCGACAACCCCGAACGGCTGAAGAGCGAATCGACCTTCGCCAAGCTCTGCGGGGTCTCACCCCTTGATGCTTCGAGCGGCAAGCAGCAGCGACACCGGCTGAATCGAAGCGGGGATCGCCAGGCCAACTCCGCGCTCTGGCACATCGTGTTCACCCGGATGGTGTGCGACCCGAAAACCCAGCACTACATCGAGCGCCGGATGCCAGCACTACATCGAGCGCCGGATGAAGGAAGGGCGGACCAAGAAGGAGGCGATCCGCTGCCTCAAGCGCTACGTCGCTCGGGAGGTGTTCGCAGCGCTCCCACGCTCACAATTCGCGCTTGACAGTCCATAGGAGCATCGGTATGGGGTATCTCCCGAGAACCGACGTATCGTTGAGCAATGCTGATGCGGAAGTTCGAGATCATATGCGAAGTCGAGCCTGCCACCCGCCCGGATGTGACACACGTCCGTCATCAGATCGGCGTACTGAGTGAGGTCGTCAGTGCCTTTTTGATCCCCGACAACCACATCGGCCGGGCGACGGTGTCGAGCATCGCAGTTGCGCATGAGGTATTGCTCATGGGTGGCCGCTCGATCGCATGCATCAATGCCCGTGACCGGAATATCCTCGGCTTCCAGAGGGATCTGCTCACCGCAGCCGCTTACGGAGTGAACGAGTTCCTGTTCGTATATGGCGACCGCCCGGAGACAGGCGCTCGTTCGGACGACCTCACAGTCAAATCGATGATCATCGAAGCTCGGGACTTCGCAGAGCGAACAGAGATGCTCGATTCATTTCGGCTCGGCGCAGCGACCGGCCTGCGACCTATTCCGCTTTGGAAGCAGGGAGCTGACTTTCTCCTTACTCAAGTGACCTACTCGATCGACGACTTGCTTCGATGGCGTACGTCGGTCGAGTTCGATGGTCCGATCTACGCAGGAGTGATGGTCCTTCCCAGTTCTTCGATGGCTCGCAAGCTATCTGCCGACGTACCACAGTTGGCTGTGCCGGAGGCGATCATTGGTCAGCTCGACCGAGACCGCGAATCGGGAGTGGACATCGCCTGCGATCACATCAAAGCGATCTACGAGTCGGAAGCATTCGATGGCGTGCACCTGATCCCCGTGAACCGCTATCGAGAGATGGCAGCCAGGCTGGAATCGCTGCTGTAGTTAGCGGCCCACCCACCCGGTCGTCAGCGGTCGTCAGCGGCAGTCAGAGCGGTTCGATCTCATCCTCGAATGGACCCAGCATCAAATCCACATGATCTGCGATACCCGGGGCGAGTCGGAGATCCTGATCCTCGACCACTGCCTCCACCGTCGGGGTGTCATCGGAAACGAGATGAGGTTCCACTCGGTCGGGAGGAATCGACCGAACACATCGCTGATTCGCTCAGTTTCGGCCTTCGTGAGTCGACCCGTCCCAATCCCTGGCAGTCAGTCCGAGCGTGGGCACCTGTCAACCATGGCGCCGCTTCGAGTAGTTGGGCCAGTGTTGACCCGTCATCAGAGATGCCACAGTGGGTCGCGGACTCGGTGATCCGGGACACCCGAGCCCGTCGGAGAATAACCTCCTGAGGTATGGAAACGGTCTATGAAGCCGTTGGCGGCTACACCAACATCTTGAGGCTGGCCACGGCCTGGCATTCTCGGGTGATGGCCGACGAGGTCGTGAGCCATGCGTTCAGCCACGGATTCCACCCACAGCACACTGAGCGACTAGCTGCCTATTGGGCAGAGGCGCTCGGTGGCCCCACACGCTATTCGGATCGGTACGGCGACGAGAGTGAGGTTGTGCGGATGCACAGCGGGGATGGGCCTCACGAAGACATGGACCGGCGAGCGATCGCCTGCTTCGATGTGGCCCTGGGTGACGTAGGACTTGCTGGTGACGAACGACTCTCGATCGTCCTTCATGACTACTTCGAGTGGGCGACCACGAACTCGATGTCCCGCTACCACCGAAGTGAAGGCGATGTCCCCGAGGGACTGACTATCCCACATTGGTCTTGGAACGGACTCGTCAGCGAATAGCCACGGTCAATAGCCGCACCGCTGCCGGTTCGGGGGCACCCCGAGTAAGTCCTACGCCACGCCGCCCGAGAATGCCTTGCCGGGTTGGAGAAACACCTGGATCAGCAGGATGATTACCCCAATCAGTAGCCCTGCGGCCACCACGGCGACCATGCGCCAACCGACAAACCCGGCTCGTCGACCGGCGACAAAAGCCCAGTAGCCGAGGGACGCTGTCCCGAGCCACAGCGTGATGCGGATGGCGTCCGTCAGGGACACATTGAGGGCATAAAGAACCGAGACGGCGGCAATCGGTGGGGCGCACAGCATTAGAAACGGGGCCTGTATCCGGATGATGCCGAACCATTCTCCACGAGTCAGGATCCGACCGAGCTCGACGTGTTGGGCCATTGCTGCGGAGAACACATGAGCGATGAACATGGCCAGCACCGGTCCGAACACCACGGCGACAACGTCGATCAACTTCAGGTGGTCCCAGCCGTCGTAAATGATCAGGACGCTCATGATGGTGAGCGTGGCATAGATAATCCTATCGATCGTGACGGGCCGATGGAGCCGTCGCATCCCCCTGTCGGCGTCAGGCGGTGCGGTGGTCACACCGGCTCAATCTCGCTCACCCGCCAGGTCTTGTCGAAGAACGATGGCATCGGGCTGTAGAGGCGCAGGATCGGGAAGTACCCCTTGCCCGGCACCGTCTGCAACCAGTTGCTCTCCTTGCCCTCGGGGGCGGTCGGACCCAAATAGATGTCCGTCGAGCCATCGGCGTTCGCCTCGACCGTTCCCGACTGGCTGCTCACATCCGGCTTCGACTGGCCCGTCTGGAGCATGGAGCGAGTCTGGCGGTCGTAGAGCATCACCGACCAGAAGCGGGCATGAGGGATGTCAGGTGGCAGAGCGATCCGGTAGCTGCGGCCACCATCCAGATACTCCCCGGCACTGTCCTTGGTGGCGATGAGGTACTGGGAACCGATACCGGTCAGCAACATGCACATGGCTGGAGTGATGCCGGTGTAGGGGTAGAAGAAGGCGATGCGGGCGTTGATCTTGCGGGCACCATCGCTCGGACTCGCCACCACGCCCTCAGGCGTGACCTGGGGGGTGGGTTGAGGAAGTCGTAGCCACCCGCAAACAGCATGTTGAACCATTGGGAGTCCGGGTAGTACGCCCAGTTTTCCTCGGGCCGAGGGTCGAACGACACCGTCCGGGCGGTTGCGTTGCCGACCACGACGGCGTCCTCCAAGATCTTTCGCATCCGGTCATCGGGATCGAACGACTTGCCCTTGGTGATGCCGACCGAGGCGAGCAGTCCGAGAATCTCAGGATCGCCAGCTCCGGCAGGCTCGTCCTGGATCAGACGGTCGATGAGATTCCAGTAGCCAAAGTCGTTGGGCGGGATCGTATTGAACGACACACCCGACCCCTCGATGAACACTGTTTCTGGCTTGGCCTGGGGCGGTGCCAGCGGTGCTTCTCCGGCCAGGAAGCTCGCTACTGCCGTCCCATGGCCACCAGGAACGTAGGGGTAGACCGTGACGCCTTTGCGGACGGCTTCGGCCGGGACCTTCGGGTCATTGTCGACCATGAAGGCCCTGCCGAAGGCCACGACCGTCGAGGTGCGGGCGTGCGAGACATGGAAGCCACTGTCCGGCAGGGGGCCGTCGTAGCCGGGTCCGACGATGAGGTACCGGCCACCCTCTCCCCGATCAGGTCCAGGGACGCCCAAATCGGTCACCCAGCCGAACCACATGTCGTCGACAGCACCGAGGATGCCGGTCGGGGGACCCAGCGCCGGCAACGAGAGCACCATCGGGCCGTTGCTCAGGTCGAGGAAGGTGATGAAGTAGATGGTGTCGCAGTTGGCCGTTAGGAACAGCGAGGCAGAATCCATCAGGTCCGAGTACAGGAGGATGGAGTTGTCCTCGACTCCGAGTCCCTTGAACCCCTCGTGCATCGCCTGGAGGGATGCGCCGGGAAAGGCTCCGATGAACGCCTCGACGCCGTGGATGAAGTCCAGGTGGTTGTAGAGCAGCTCGGCCGTGGCTGGCGAGGGCGCTCCGTCGTTGAACTGCAGTGGCCCCAATCGGCTCTCAACCTGATCGGGGGTTGAGATGGACGCCAGAGTTTGTGCTGACACTCCATCGGTTGAAACGATCACGGTCCCTCCTGTCGATTCTGGCTCCGTCGAATCGGAGATCCTGTGTCCGTAACCTACGTCCGGTCTGGCGCTAAATCCACGGGCAGATTCTCGAGGCGGCGGCCCGGCCCGGCGATAACAGTGACCCTGGCTGAACGGCGTGCTAAACGGGAGGCCGGTGGTCATCCTCCTGGCACTTCTCGGAGCATTTGCGTTCGCCTTGGGCACCGTCCTGCAACAGAAGGGGGCGATGGAGTCACCCGCGGGGGAAAATGATCCCCGGTTCCTCATAGAGGTGCTCAAACGACCTATTTGGTTGATGGGAGGTGGCCTGCAGGCGGCAGGGTGGATCCTCCAAGCTGCCGCCCTCGATCGGGGTTCTCTGGTGGTCGTGCAGTCGATCACGTCGACCAGCCTCGTCATCGCCCTGCCACTCGGGGCACACTTCACCAATCAGCAGATCAGTCGCCGGGTGGTTGGCGGTGCGGTAGCGATCATGATCGGCATCGTTCTGTTCATAGCAGTGGGTTCGACGGAGAAAGGGATCTCCCATCCCAGTGCCACCGCCTGGTGGTCTGCTGGCATTGGGGCAGCAGTTGTCATCGGCCTTCTGGCCTGGCTGGGATTTGCTCGAAGTGGAGCTGTGAGGGCGATGCTCCTGGGGTCGGCAGCAGGGGTGGGGTTCGCCCTCCAGGCAACAGTGACCAAGGAGTTCACCACTACTCTCGGAAACGGATTGGGCGCGCTCCTAGCCGGTTGGGAGATCTACGTCTTGATCGCTTCAGCGATCGTGGGACTCGTTCTACAACAGTCGGCGTTGAAGACCGGCGTACTGGCCCCTGCGATGGCATCGAGCAACGCCGTCACGCTTTTTGCCAGCATCCTTTTTGGAGTCACTGTTTTCAATGAGCGACTGGCAAAGGGGGATGGTCGGCTGCTTCCTGCTGCTATCGGACTTGGAGTAGCCCTTGTAGGGATCGTCCTATTGGCGGGGGACAAAGCGACCGTACCGAACGAACCCGGTTCGACGAAATAACCGCTGCCAATGCGGTCCGGTGGGCACCCCAAATGTCGGTCGGTGGCGCACCTGAGGGAATCAGGGCACGGGGAGCGGGACCGAATCGTTTGGGCTGCCTTCCAGAAGTTCCGCGACCTTGGCGAGAAGAGACGCCTTGTTGACAGGCTTGGACAGATAGGCGTCCATGCCCGCGGCTGCGCAGCGGTCCTGGTCCTCTTGACGGGCGCCGGCGGTCATGGCGACGATCGGGGTGTGACGAGAAGGGCCTTCGTTGGTTCGGATGGCTGCAGTCGCCTCGTAACCATCGAGTCCAGGCATCTGACAATCCATCAGGATGGCGTCATAGCCGTGCGTGGCGGAAGCAATCACGGCCGCGGCTCCGTCGGCCACAGTGTCGACCTGGTATCCGGCGCTCGACAGCATCCCGACCGCGACCTTCTGGTTTACCAGATTGTCTTCGGCGAGCAGCAGGTGACCGGTCCGAAGCGGCGCGATTTGGGCTTGGGCATGAAGCGGGTCGCCAGCTTTGAGGGTGAGCCCGAGGGCGGCTTTTAGTGCCTCGAATAGGCGGCGTTGCCGAACTGGTTTGAAGAGACTGTACTTTGCGAGGCTGCCGAGCTCGGGCTTCTGGCCCAGGCGTGTCAGTACGATCAGCCGCGGGTCGATTGAGAGATCCAAGAGGATGCTGTTGACCAATTCCTGTCCGTCAACGCCGGGCAAAGGCCATTCGACTAGCGCTATCGCAAACGGTTTACCAAGGTCAGTCGCGATTCGGAGGGCGGTGAGGGTCGACTCGGCGTCATCGGTGGCGGTAACGGTCATGCCCCAACCGCTCATGTATTCGGTCAGAAGGGCCCGCTGGATGGCATTGCCGTCCGCGACCAGGGCAGTCACACCTGCGAGATCAGGATCCGCGGAACTCAGTCCGTCTGTCGGCTGCGCCACGAGCGTGCGGACCAGCACTGTGAACCAGAATGTGCTTCCTTCTCCCAGTTGGCTGCGGGCGCCAATGGTGCCCCCCATCAACTCCACGAGGCGGGTGCTTATGGATAGTCCGAGACCGGTACCGCCGTATTTTCGTGATGTGGAGGTGTCGGCCTGGAGAAACGGCTGAAAAATGGCCTTGATTCTGTCCGGTCCGACACCTTCACCGGTATCCGAGACTTCGAAACGCACGATCGTGTTCCTGGTTCCGGCCTTTGCCAACACGTGATTGTCGGTTGCTGTGACGCGAATCAGGATTTCTCCCGCGTGCGTGAACTTGATGGCGTTACCGACGAGGTTGGCAAGCACTTGGCCCAACCGGCCTGGATCCCCGTTAACCAGGGCTGGGACCGAGCGGTCGACAATGGCGATCAAGTCGAGGCCCTTTGGTTGAGCGGTGCCGGACATCAGGTCGAGGAGATCGTCGACAACAACGCGGACGTCGCATTCTGTATCTTCGATCTCGATCTTGTCGGCTTCGATCTTCGAGAAGTCCAGGATTTCTCCGAGGATCGTGAGTAGTGCTTTCCCCGAATTGCGAGCGGTCTCGGCGAACTCCCGTTGGCTGGCGTCGAGATCTGTCTCGAGCAGAAGTTCGGTCATGCCGATGATTCCGTTCATCGGCGTACGTATTTCGTGGCTCATGTTGGCGAGAAAATCAGACTTGAGCTGCGACGCATGTATCGCGTCGTCTCGTGCCTTCGCATTCACCAGATAGGCCGCGGTGATGTCGGCAAGGGTCTGCGCTGCCGTCAAATCATCCTCACTCAACGGTCCCGGCGTGCCTCGGTACAAATCCAAAGCCCCAAGTCGCTTGTCACCTTGTCGCAACGGGAAGGTAAAAACTGCTGCCAGCCCGATTTCGACAGCCCGTGGACCGAATCTCTTGAAGCGGTCATCGGAGCCCAGATCTGCTATCGCTACCGCTTCACCCGTTCGGTAGGCGGCCAGACACGGTCCCTCGCTCAGTTCACTCTGCAGCTGTTCGAAGCGGAGCGCTGAGGCGTCGGAGGCGGCGACGTACTCGGGCTTGGTGGTCTCGGTGATGAGAGTGACCCCCGAGGCAGTTACCGGCAAGATATCAACGATGCGGAGGACCAGATGATCCAAGATCCCCTGGATCGGGAAATCAGTCGCCATGGTGCGGGCGAACTCGCCGAGCACCGCATAGAGCTGCTGTTCTGTGGCCACGTTTTTCCTTGCGGTAACGGCCGCAGGGACTTGCCCGAGTTTGCTCGTTTATTCAACATGTCAGGGAGCGACCAGGTCCATCTTGCCGCCAACAGATACCGATGAACAGAGGGTGCTCCCTATCTTTTGGTGGTTTCTGGTCTCCCCGACTATGCCTTCAGCGATACACGAGACCCGAGGGTAGCTCTCGACACTCGTTCATCACACTGTTGGCGCGAAGACGAAGGCGTGCGTATCTGCGCTCTCCGTAAGGTGCCGACAACCGGATTCGGCTCGGCTCGGGTGCGAGAGGTCCGAATGGGGTGTATAACCTTGACGTCGTCAGGAGAACCCATGACCACCCACGTCGAACACCGCGAGAATCTCGGGGAGTCACACAAGAGCACGGCGAAGCACGAGTTGGATGAGTACGTCCACCGTCACGGGCGGTGGGCACGAGACGCCGGGGATCCGGTGCCTCATCGGGGTCTTGCCATGTCTGTGATCGTCCTTCAACAGCAGCGGTCTCCTGAGGATGCTCGATTATCGATGCCAGCACAAGCATTAGCGGGAACGGACGGCGGCTGCCTTGCACAGGGCAACGTTGAGGTCCTCGATGCGTAGTGGTTTGGGCAAGTAGTCGTCCATTCCGGCATCGGCACAGGCTTGTCGGTCCTCTATCAGCACGCTGGCAGTCACGGCCATGATGTGCGGTTGTCGGTTGGCGGGCAGGTCGAGCCGGATGCGTCTGGTCGCCTCCAGGCCGTCCATCTTCGGCATCTGGATGTCCATCAAGACGGCGTCGTACGAGACGAGACGGACGGCTTCGACCGCTTCCAGTCCATTACCGGCCATGTCGACGAGGTGTCCGAGCTTCTCGAGCAGCCGTCTACACACCAGTTGGTTGACGGGATTGTCTTCAGCCACCAATACCCGTAGCTGCTGCCGGCCGGATGGTTCGGCCAGCTGGGAGCGCACGCCAGCTGCGGGCGGCTCGACCGGTGTCAAGGCATGGCGGAGGCTGGACTGAAGTCGGTCGGCGTGCACCGGTTTAGTGAGAACAGCCGCAAACAGGTCGCGATGCTCCGGGGATGGGCGCTCCATGTGGCTGCTGAGTAGCACCAGGGGCAGTCGCGTCGACCCGGGCGATCTCCTCAGCATCGTCGCCAGCTGGGCACCGGTCATTTCGGGCATCCTCATGTCGATCACGGCGACGTCGAAATGCTCACCGGAAGCCAATATCCTCATGGCATCGTCTGCGCTGGCGGCCTCGGTGACATGCATCCCCCAGTCCTCCATTTCAAAGCGCAGGATCCGGCGATTGGTGGCATTGTCGTCAACGATCAGGGCCTGCCGACCGCGGAGCGCGGTGGGTGACTGTGAACGAAAGTCGTCTGCCGCCAGCCTGGTGGGAGGGAGGCTGACGGTGAAGTGGAAAGTGCTACCGGCCCCCTGGACGCTGTCCACGCTGAGGGTGGCGTTCATGGCCTGGACAAGTCGGTGACTGATGGCCAGTCCGAGTCCGGTGCCACCGTAGGGACGCGTTGTTGATCCGTCGACCTGGCTGAACGAGTCGAAGAGGTGGGCCTGGCGGTCGGCCGGGATGCCGATACCGGTATCGGTCACCGCGAAGCGCAGGACGGCTTCGCCGCCGGAGGTGAGAGGTTCGACGGGCTCAACGGTGAGCACCACCTCTCCCAGGTCGGTAAATTTGACGGCGTTGCCGAGAAGATTAACCAACACCTGGCGCAGACGGGTCGCGTCACCCACGACCCCGTGAGGACATCGCTCGTCAACGTGGCCGACCAGTTCAAGCCCCTTGGTGTGGGCGGCCACAGCCACCAAGTCGAGGGCACTCTCGATACAGGCCCGCAGATCGAACGGCTGCGCTCGCAATTGAACGCCGCCCGCTTCGATCTTGGAGAAATCGAGGATGTCGTTGATGATGGCCAAGAGTGCATCGCCGCTGCTGCGGACGGTCTCGGTGAATTCGCGTTGTTCGTCATCGAGGGGGGTTTCCAACAGCAGCCCGGTCATCCCGATCACGGCGTTCATCGGGGTACGTATCTCGTGACTCATCGTGGCCAGAAAATCCGACTTCTGTCGCGATGCCTCTATGGCCACATCACGAGCTTCCTCGACCACCTTGGCCGCCAAGACCTCTTCGGTCACGTCCTGTACTACCCCCGCCATTCGCGAGGACTGCCCGGTCTCGTCGATCCTCTCACCGCGTATGTCACACCAGATCATCGCCCCGTCACAGATACGGAATACCCGGTAGCGCAAACGGAAGGGCTGGCCGGTGAGCCGACAGGCGTCTAGTGCAGCGTTCATCTCGTCACGATCTTCGGGGTGGAGGCGGTCGACCGACATTGGGCGCGGCGGCGCCCAATGTGGCGAGGCCCGGTCATCGTCGTCCTCGGCGACGACCGGTTCTTCGCCAAAGATCTTCTGCAGCGTCTCAGAAAACACGATGGCGTCGGTCGTCAGGTCCACCTCCCATGACCCGATATGCCCGACCGACTCGACGGTGCGCAACCGCCGACTCTCGTCGGCCAACACCTGGTCGTGCCTCTTTCGCTCGCTGATATCACGGGCGACGACTGACACCTCGGTCAGAATTCCTGACAAGTCCCGAATCGGCGACACCGTGAGCGATACGTCAACCACACTGCCGTCCTTGCAGGTTCGTCTGGCCTCCAAGCTCCCGACACGCTCACCTCGCTCTACTTTGGCAATGACATCGAGCGCCTGATCGTTTGCGCCTGACGGCAGCCAGCCGGCGACGAACTGTTCGTTGTGGTCGAGCCCGAGGAAGTTCCTTCCCACCATCTCTTCCGCGCCGTAGCCGAACATGTGCTCGGCTCCTCTGTTCCAGCTGGTCATGGTTCCGTCACTGGTACAGCTCCAGATGGCGTCATCGGAGAACTCGACGATGGCGACCAGGCGAGACTCGAACTCGGCGATCCGCGCTTGTTCGGCGTTGCGCCGTTCGGTGATGTCGCGAGTGAGCTTGGCGAACCCGGTGAGTCGGTGGTCGTCGTCGAACAGAGCGGTAATGACCACGCTGGCCCAGAAGCGGGATCCGTCCTTACGGACCCGCCATCCCTCGGTGTCAACACTTCCTTCTGCTGTCGCCGCGACCAGCTCGGCCTCGGGAACGCCAGCGGCTCGATCCTCGGGCGGGTAGAAGACGGAGAAATGTTGACCGATGATCTCGTCCGGCCGGTAACCCTTGATCCGCTCCGCCCCCGGGTTCCAGGTGGCGACCAGGCCCTCGACGTCCAGAGCAAATATGGCGTAGTCCGCGACTCCATCGACCAGGAGCCGACCCCGTTCTTCGCTTTGGGAGAGCGCTTGTTCGGCGTCGCGCCGTTCGGTGATATCGCGGGTCAGCTTGGCGAACCCAGTGAGTCGGTGGTCGTCGTCGAACAGCGCGGTAATGACCACGCTGGCCCAGAAGCGGGATCCGTCCTTACGGACCCGCCATCCCTCGGTCTCGACGGTTCCTCCGGCCGTTGCTGTGACCAGTTCGGCCTCGGGAACGCCAGCGGCTCGATCCTCGGGCGGGTAGAAGACGGAGAAATGTTGACCAATGATCTCGTCCGGCCGGTAACCCTTGATCCGCTCCGCCCCGGCGTTCCAGGTGGTGACCAGGCCCTCGACGTCCAAAGCAAATATTGCGTAATTTACGACCTGGTCGACCAGGTACCGGAACTTGTCATCTGGGGACACGCCTACGTCGTTTGATGGTTCCGGGGGACTGCTCACGCCAAAGCATCGGCACCTCTACTTACAATCTGAATGGTCGATCGTCGGTCGGTGGTGTCACATTCACGAAATCTATCGGGGTCCTCTTCGGGGAGTGGATGGGTCGCCGGATCGCACCACTCGCGCATCCCGAGGAGGCGGTCCGCCGGTGGACCTTCGGGTACCGAATGCGACCAAGTCGGACTCGGGGATCGGTTCCCTCTGCATGCTTTGCCACGCCGGCGTAGCTTCCGACCCCGGCGCGAACACTCGGCCGATTCCTCCCGTCGACGAAGCATCGCAGTCGATCCACAGTGGCCGGACAGGGGCGATCCCAAGCTCGTGTCCCCCCGAAGGCTTAGGGTGTACACCACTTCATGGTCTGGTTCACCTGTCGATAGTTCTCGTAGGGCATTCGAATCAATGCGAAAAGGTGTAGAACCGATGGGGACAGCTGATCAACGCGCCGACGAAAGCGGGCACAGTGCCGCAGCGGCCGGCGAAAGCATCGACAGCAAGGTACTGCTCGACGTTCTGGCTCGGGTTAAGGCTGGAGACTTCACCGCCCGCATGCCCCTCGACTGGACGAATGTGGCCGGCAAGGTGGCGGACGACCTCAACGCGGTGATCATCGCCAATCAGACATTCGAGACCGAGGTGGCGCGAGTGAGTGAGGTCGTCGGCACTCAGGGCAAGCTCTCGAAACGAGCGGCGTTGGCCGGCTCCACCCGGAGCTGGTCCGGGAGCATCGAGTCGGTGAACAGCCTGATCGACGCGCTGGTGCGCCCCACCACGGAGATGCAGCGCGTCATCGGGGCGGTGGCCGGTGGCGACCTGAGCAAGAAGGTGGGCGCCGAGGTCGGCGGCGAGATGCTGGAACTGAAGGACACCATCAACGCCATGGTCGACCAGCTCAACGGGTTCGTCTCCGAGTTGACCCGGGTGGCCCGAGAGGTCGGGACCGAGGGAAAGCTCGGCCAGGCCGCGGCGGTCACCATCGAGGTTGGCGGCGTCTGGAAGGAGCTGACCGACAACGTGAATCTGATGGCCGGCAACCTGACCGGACAGGTACGGAACATTGCCGAGGTGACCACGGCAGTGGCCAACGGTGACCTGAGCAAGAAGATCTCAATCGAGGTGAAAGGCGAGTTCCTGGAGTTGAAGAACACAGTCAACGCCATGGTCGACCAGCTCAACGCCTTTGCCAGCGAGGTGACTCGGGTCGCTCGAGAGGTGGGAGTCGAAGGCAAACTCGGAGGCCAGGCCCAGTCAAAGGAGATCGGTGGAGTCTGGAAGGATCTGACCGACAACGTCAATCAACTGGCGGCCAATCTCACCAACCAGGTACGAGCGATTGCCGAAGTGGCAACGGCTGTGACCGAGGGAGACCTGACCCGGCAGGTGGGCGTGGAGGCCAGCGGCGAGGTCGCCGTCTTGAAGGACAAGCTCAACGAGATGATCCGCAACCTGCGCGAAACGACGAGACAGAACATCGAGCAGGACTGGTTGAAGACCAACCTGGAACGCTTCACGCGGATGCTGCAGGGCCAGAGCGATCTGGCCGCGGTATCCAACACCATCCTGTCAGAGCTGGCACCACTGGTCACGGCCCAGCACGGGGCGTTCTATTCCATGGTCGCCCCGCCGGAAGGCGGCGAACCGAGGCTCCAGCTCCAGGCCGGTTACGGCTACGAGGAACGGAAGCATCTCTCCACCACGTTCCGGATCGGCCAGGGTCTGGTTGGTCAGTGCGCCAAGGAACAGAAGCGCATCCTCCTCACCGAGGTCCCCGCCGACTACGTGCAGATCAGCTCCGGGCTGGGAAGCGCCACACCACGCAACATCATTGTGCTACCGGTCCTGTTCGAAGGATCGGTCCGCGCCGTCATCGAACTGGCTTCCTTCTCCCCGTTCAGCGTGACCCATCAAGCTTTCCTGGATCAGCTGGTGGAGAGCATCGGCATCGTCTTGAACACCATCGAGGCCAACACCTTCACGGAAGATCTGCTGCAGCAATCGATCTCACTCACCGAAGAACTGCGCTCTCAGCAAGAGGAACTTCGCGACCTCCAACGCCGACCTGGGTCGACAGGCGAGCCTTCTGGCCGAGCAGAACATCATCAACGAGGAGGTACAGCAGTCGAAGCGTCAGGTCGAGGAGAAGGCGGGTCAGGCCGCTGTCTCGTCGAAGTACAAGTCCGAGTTCATCGCCAATATGAGCCACGAGCTCAGAACGCCGCTGAACAGCCTTCTGATTCTCGCCCAGCAGCTGGAAGAGGACCCGGGTCAAACCATGACAACGCGCCAGCACGAGTACGCCAGCGTCATCCGGGCCTCGGGCAAGGACCTGCTCAATCTTCTCAACGACATACTCGACTTGGCCAAGGTGGAGTCCGGTACTGTCACCGTGCAGATGACGCAGGTGACAATCGAGCAGCTACGTCTCGACCTCCTCCGCGAGTTCGAACACGTCGCTGACAACAAAGGGCTCGACTACGCAGTCAACGTAGCGGTGGATATTCCAAAAAGCATCGTCACCGACCCCAATCGTCTCGGTCAGATTCTCAAAAACCTGTTGGCCAATGCCTTCAAGTTCACTGAACAAGGCGAGGTCCGTCTCGACGTGACCCTGGTGGCCAGTGGCTGGAACCCCGAGATCAGTTCATTGAACCAAGCCGGCTCGGTGTTGGCCCTGGCCGTGCGTGATACCGGCATCGGCGTCGAACCCGAGCAGCAACAGCGGATCTTCGAGGCCTTCGCCCAGGGCGACGGCACGACTGCTCGGCTGTATGGAGGAACCGGCCTCGGTCTCTCCATCAGTCGAGAACTGGTCGGCCTGCTCGGAGGCGAGATTACGGTCGCCAGCACACCGGGCCAGGGCAGTACCTTCACGGTGTTTCTCCCGGCAGACCCGGCACAGGAGTGGGAGGCGGCGCCGGCGCTGCCCGGCACGAACCCTGTGGAGGGAACTCCGAAGATCTCAGCCGATCTCGCCGGGGTCAACGTGCTGGTGGTCGACGATGATTTTCGCAATCTGTTCGCCATGACCGCACTGTTCGAGCGGTGTCACGCCAATGTAACCGTGGCTGAGAGCGGTCATAACGCCATCGTGGCACTTCAGCAAGAGAGCGATTTCGACGTGATCCTGATGGACATCATGATGCCGATCATGGACGGGTACACAGTCATACGCACCATACGAAATATGGACAGGTTCGCGTCGATTCCCATCATCGCCGTGACGGGAAAGGTGATACCCGGTGAGCGCGAGCGTTGCATGGCGGCTGGAGCCAATGATTTCGTGGCCAAACCAGTGGACGTGGCCGACCTTCTCGCAACGATCCGACCATGGGTTCCAGCGAACTTTGGTTCCATGTCGTAACCGCTACGCCCCTGCGCCGACAACCGTCGGCACTGTCCGGAACGAGATTCCGGGCAAACATTTTGGTGGTCGATGACATGACCGGCCGCAGGGATGAACCAAAGCCACCACGGCTTCACCCAGCGATCTGGTCCTTTACTGGCAGTCCCAACGAGGTTCGAACCCGCATCTCCACCTTGAGAGGGCGGAAGGGATCGTGGCAGCATGATCCATCCGGTCCCAGGGGGTGCGCCCTTGGTGCTGCCCGATCGCAGCTGGGCACGACCACGATCAAGGCAACTGTGAACGAGGCGCTTCGGCTGGTCGGTTCCGACCGGTCAGAAGTCGTCCGCAACTCGATGGACGTGCTTTTCGGCCATGCCTCTTTCTGATCGAGATGAGGCGCGGCGCTGACCCATCTTGTCGACACCAGTGTCCTGACCCGCGTCGGCTTCCCACCCGTACGATCGGCGCTCGAGCCACTCGTTGAAGCTGAGTCGGCGGCCCGGGCGAGTATCTCCGACCTCGAAGTGGGATTCTCTGCCCGGAACGACAAGGAGCGGGACCAGCTGATCCGTGCGCTCCAACTACTGGAACTCGTCGAGACGTCGGCGGCGCATGTCGCTCGGCCCGCCAGACTCAGAGGCTTTTGTCGGCGAGGCGCCAACGGGGCCGAAAGGTACCTGTTAATCGCCGCCGCCGAGGAGCACGGACTAACGCTCCTCCATTACGACACGGATTTCGATCTCATCGCAAACATCACCGGGCAGTGGCGCCAATGGATCGTCACCGGGGAATCTATCGACTGATCGCGACGAGCATGCTTGGTAGGTGTTCGACGAATCGCTCAGAGACAACTTCGTCGACGACCGTAAGGTCGCCCGAGCTCAGTCGCTCATAGAAATGGCGGGTCAGTTGCTTGTTCAAGTAGTTTTCATCGTCAGGCAAGGTTCTTTGTCACTGATGGGGAGCACCCACCTGCTCCTTCTGTCATCTCGCAACATGGTCACGGCCCGATGCGGGTAGCCAAGTGGAACGCGGTGCCGATCTCACCGGTGTAGCCATTGATGTCGAAGTCTGGGTCCAGCGCGAGACGGGGAGACGCCGCCTCGATGGCGGCACGAACCGCGATTGCCATGGCGTGAGGGTCGAAGTCGTCCCGCAGCTCGCCGACAGTTTGGAATCGGGACAGGAGGTGCTCCAAGGCACCGACTGCGTCGACCACATCCGTATCGTCAAAGAAGATGCGTTGACCGTCCCCGCTTCGCGCGATCTCGATCATGGCGATCACGTTGTTCCGGTGGTCCCTCATGAAGCCAAGGTTCGATTCGATGTATGCCTGCAGCATTGCGGCGCCACATGACTCGGCGAGGATCCGAGGACGGATGTACGCCTTGGCCTCTTCGGCCGCTTCGTGGACGACTTGCTTGATCAGGTCGTCCTTGCCGGAGAAGTGGTAGCTGATCAGGCCCCGACTTATCCCCAATCTCTTCGCGATCCGAGCGAAGGACGCTTCCCCATAGCCGACCTCGGCAATCGTGTCGATGGCGGCTCTCACGATCTGTGCTCGTCGGGCGGACTCGATGAACGTTCGCTCCGAGCCGGCCACTGCGCTGTCTGTCGCCATGACCAATAAATTAGCCAACTGACCAGTCACCGGGTAGCATTTCTGTCCGTGCGCCGCCGAGCAGGCGTTCTAGGTCCCTCGCCGCGCACTCAGGGCCCCCTTAGAACGGGAGGAGATCAATCGTGGCTGCCACGCTGAAACTGACCCACAAGGCCATCGGAGCGGAGGTCCGTCGTGACACCTACGACGTCGTTGTCGACGGCGATCGGGTCGGGTCAGTCGAAATGAACGACACGCTCGAAATACCACTCGGACCTGGTCGTCATACCGTCCAGGTCCGAGATGGCCGAAAGTCGAGCAGAACTCAAACCTTCAATGCCGTCGAGGGCGAAGTCGTCGCCTTCCGATGCACTGGAAAGAGATTCTTGCCGATCTTTCTCGCCTCGTTCTTCGTTCCTAGCCTGGCCCTGGCAGTTACCCGCGTTTAGCGGATGGGGCCCGCGAAGGTGCAGATGATCCGGTGATGGGGGGCACTCTTCGCCACCATCAGCCAGAGAGACGCTGAACTAGAAGCTGCCCGGGCCAACCGTTCCGATCAAACAACTCTGTTGCAGTGAATCCGACGGACTCGTAGTACCTCACAAGCTTTTGTTGACCTCCTGCCCAACAATCAACTCTCAGCAGATTCAGACCCCTTGCGAGACAGTCTGCTCGTGCATTGTCCAAGAGAGCGGTGCCAATCCCTCTGCCGATGAATCGTCTTGAACTCAGCAGCAGATCCACATACAGGCCAGGATCCTTCGTCACTGGTGCATACGAAGGTGACACCTCGCTGACTTCGAGAGCGCCCACCACCTCATTCTCGAACTGGGCAACGGTAGTTCCGGGACTCCTTGCCAAGCTGGCCACCCGTTCCCGTTTATCAGGTCGCTCCGACCAGAGCTGACTACCCCACTGTCCACTGAGACCCCGCTCCATGAGCCACAGAACCGCCTCGTCAAACAGTCGGAGCAATGACTGCTCGTCGTCGATTCTGCCCGGTCGCAGGTGAATCGTCACGAATCAACGATAGAGCACGTTATCGGAGCGCACGATCCGCTCCCGATGTTGTAAGCATCCCGGCGATCGGGGATACCCCCCTGGCCGTCGATATGTCAGTGGCCGGTCTCACGCCGATCCGGTGGGTCCGTCATTCGCCGGGAGTGACCTGTTCTTCACTCGGTGGAGACAAAGAAGCACCCAACGATGCAAGCCGTCCGCCCAAGTTTGATGTGTTCGCTCCGGCCTTCTCCGCATACCAGGCGTAGTCGGCTGCGATCCGAGCTAACGCCCCCACCAGGTTGGCCACGGCTGTAGCTCGGATCTGCTCCGGAACACTGTCTCCTACATCTCGGGCCACTGTGATCAAAACGTTGTTGGCCTCCGGACTCCAGTACGACCCGTTCTGGTTGGCCAGCAGCACGTTTCTCACCAAAAGGGCGGCAAGCATCTCCGACCGGTCACGGATGACCTCGTCCTGGGGTTCACTGTCAGACTCCGTCATTGGGCGCAAAGCCTATGCAGCTCAGGCAAGCCTGAGCAGCTTCGGAGCGTGCTACATCGAAATGCCGGCCCGCGACAGGCGGCCTCTGAATGGAGCCTCTCGGGATTATCGCCGGCAATCAACAATTCTGCTGCGGTGTCCGGACCGACACCGAACAAGGCGAACAGGTCCGGTGCAGTGGCTGCGATGAGGGGCTCGATCTTCTCGTCCAGCGCGGCGATCTCGACATCCAGGGACTTGATGCGATGAGCCAGGGAGGAGCGTGATGCCTTGGTGGCTACCGTGACCGGATCAGTCGATCGGGTGGGCCAGCTGTGCGCTACCGACTTTTGTCACCTGGCCGAACTCCTCGAGCCAGCCCAGCAACGCTTTGTAGCCGCCAGCGTCAGCCGGGAACGACTCGGTGCCGACCAGTCTCCCCAGGGGATCGGGCGCAGCAGCGACGTGTTTGTCCAGGTGGGTATAGACACCACCCGTGATCCCGGGTGCAGCTTCTACGATGGTCATGGCCATCCCTTCCTTCCTTAGCGGTTGAGGGGTGGCACGGCCGTCCTTGATCGGAGTGACGGGCGGTCCGGATTGTTCCAGCAATCCTGACCAATCACCCAACCTCAGAGACGGGGCGTGCCGCTGTCAATGTGCCGCTGGAAGAGGTCGGCCGACGACGCCCGAAGACGCCACATGACTTCAAGTCAGGCCAAATCTCCCAGTGCTCCCGAAGCTATTGAGGACCAGCTGCGAAGTGGTGGACCTACGGATCATTGTCATTGTTGTGGGGCAGAACGGAAGAGCAGCCAGGGCTTCTCTAACTCAGCCGATGGCGATGTAAAAGGAGCCCTGGCCAACGGGGATCGGGGTCTCGACCGTGTTGGTGGCCGTGTCGATCGGAATAACGGTCCCAGCCGAGTCGGTGCTGCAAGCCACATACGCCGTGGCCCCGTTGGGAGTGATGGCGATGCCAAGGGGCTGACTGGCAACGGCGATGGCCGTGCCCGCCGTCTTGGTGGCCAAGTCGATCGGCGTTACGGTGTCTCCGTTGTCATTGGTGACGTAAGCGGTAGCTCCGTTGGGCGTAATGGCGATGTCGCCGAAGCCCGTGCTGGTGCTGACCGGAATGGCCGGTTCGGCTTCGTCGGTGACCAAGTTGATCGGCGTAACGTAGTTGCCAGAGGTACCAAGGTCGAGGACGTAGGCCGTGGCCCCGTCGGGTGTGATGGCGATCGCATAGGGGTCCGCACCAGCGCTGATCGGCGTTCCGGCGGTGTTAGTGGCGGTGTTGATCGGGGTGACGGTGTAGTCTGCGTCGTTCACCACGTAGGCGGTGACCCCGTTCGGTGCGATGGCGATGGACACCGGGTCGCTGCCGACAGTTATTGGCGTGCCGGTGGTGTTGGTGGCGGTGTTGACTGGTACGACGGTGTCGTCTGAGGGGCTGACCACGTAGGCGGTAGCTCCGTTGGGCGTGATGGCGATGCCGCCCTCATCCCGAGTTCCCGCGGCGAAGGAAGTCCCGGCGGTCCCGGTGACCAGGTTTATGGGCGTGACGCTATTGCCTACCAGGTCGGTCGTATACGCCGATTCTCCGTTGGGCGCAATGGCAACGTCCCAGGGGTATGTGACGCCGGTGATCGGGCTGCCGGCGGTGTTGGTGGCCGTGTTGATGGGCGTGACAGTCTCGTCGCCCTCACTAGCCACATAGGCGGTGACGGGACCAAGGGTGATCGAACTGGTCGAGGAATCGAAGGTAACGCTCGAAACAGAGGAACCCCGGCCAATAAGACAAATGCCCAGTGCCCTGGTTGATCCAGAATCGAGAAAAGTGTTCAGCGAACCAGAACCGGCGAAGGACTTGGTGGCGCTGCCCAAGGCGCTGATGTTCGCTTCGGTATCGCCAGTACGGAGGAGCAGGTTGCCCAGCGTCGTCTTGGTGGGCTTGATGCCATTGTTCCAGGTGATCGTGCTGTTAATGGAACTGGCCTTGATGGATGCCGCGAAGGTGTTGCAGCCTCCGGCGTACTTGGACTTACCGATCTTGATGGCCTTGATCTTGATGGCCTTCGTCACGACCGAGGTGGCGGCGGTCGGGACCTGGCCCACGGGGTCCGAGGAACCCGCGCAGCCAGACAGCGAGAGATTGGTCGAGACAACCTCATTGGAGACGTTGGGCGTACCGTTGCCGGGAGTGAGAGGTGGGCTGAAGCTGAGACTGCCACTCACCTGGCAAGAGACATTTCCGGACGGTGTGATCACCTTGGCCGAGGCTGCAGTGGCCACGGCGACCACCGTGGTCAACGGCAGAAGGATGGCCGAAGCCAGGGCGAAGAGGGTGCGCCGATTCGCCATTTCTTGCTCCCAACTATCGACAACCGAGGTCAGTGAGCTGGCCACGCATCAGAAGCCTCAGCGATTCCAACTCACGCCCAGAACCGCCGAGACAGCCGCCGCCGCAGCCGCCTAGTTCAACAGTAAACACACGACCTTGGAATAAACTGAGGGGCTTCAGGGATAGACAGTCCGAGCCAGTGCCTTTCAAGTTCGGTCGACCGGCACATCCCCTCCGGTTGGGGCAGTCGAGATAGCGGTCGCCGACCCGGTGTGCGAGGGCAGCCCTGGCCTCCGCATCGTCAAACTTTGATGGATGGGCGAAGACAACTTGTCGTGCACGGGACCTGCACCGGGAACTTCACCATCGGCGAGAACCTGACCTTGCAAGGATCGGGCACCCTGAGCGGGACCGGGTCCAACGGGCCGGTGCTGACCATCAGCGGCGGGACCGTCTCTGTGAACAACTTGACGATCAAGAACGGCGACAACACCTCCAGCTACTTAGGCGGCGGCATCCTCAACGAGAACGACGCGACGCTGGCCCTCACCAACAGCACCGTGTCGGGCAACACCACCGACGACGGCGGCGGCATCCTCAACGACTACGGCGCGACGCTGGCCCTCACCAACAGCACCATCTCGGGCAACACCGCCTCCTACTACGGCGGCGGCATCCTCGACTACGGCACGGTCACCCTCACCAACAGCACCATCTCGGGCAACAGCGCCAGCCAGGGTGGTGGCATCTGGAACGTCGGAGGGACGATCACCCAGCCCTCCACCGACAGGGGTGGTGTGAGCATCAACAACAACACCGCAAGCGGTGATGGCGGTGGCATCTATAATTATGGGGGCACGATCAGCTTCAGCAACGCAACGATCAACAAGAACCGCGCCTTGAACGGCGGCGGTGTCTACAACCTGTACGGTGCTGTTGATTACGTCGGCACGCTCACTGCCGGTAACACCTCTGTCAATGACAACACCGCAACCAGCGATGGCGGTGGCATCGACAACGAGGGCGGTACGGTCAACCTCCCCAACGCAGAAGTCAACGGAAACAGTGCCGGGAACGGCGGCGGCGTCTACAACGATGTCAATAACGCCGACGTCGGCTCGTTCACTGCCACTGACACCTCCATCAAGAACAACACCGCAACCAGCGATGGCGGTGGCATCTACAACAACGGCGGCACGGTAGGTCTCACCACCTCGGTGAGCGTCAACTCCAACACTGCCGTCTCAGGCGGCGGGATCTACAGCACGGTCGTCCTCTCCGTCCCTGCGGGCGTTGTGAAGTACAACATCCCCGACAACATCGTCGTCGTTTAGCTCCGTTCGGGAGAGAGGGGGTCCGCCGCTCTTGCGGGCCTCCTCTCCCGATTTTGCTCCTGTGGCTTCACCGGTCGAAGGTCGAGCTGGCGACCAGTTGCCCAGCGAGAAACGATGATGGTCCACAGGTCAGGGGATGCCCCACTGGTGCCGGTCGAGGGCAGGGGTAACGCCACTCGCCTACCCGGGGATTCGGGAGCGGGTCGACGAGCCTCCCAACAGTGGAGGTATCTTTTCGCCAGAACCCAGTTACCTAGGGAGATGGAGACACCGCCATGCCTGCAAAGGTTGGATTCGTGGCAATCGATACAGTTGACCCAAGCATCATTGCCCCCTTCTGGTGCGGAATGCTCGGCGTCGATGTGGACACCGAGATCGGAGAGGGGGACTTCCTGCTCCTCACTCCGACCGAGGAGGGACTTGTGGTCGGGTTTCAGCGAGTCCCAGAGGCGAAGTCGGGCAAGAACCGGGTCCACCTCGACCTGGTCGTGGACGACCTTGACGCAGGCACGGCGGATGTTGAGCGCCTCGGAGGGCGATGGCTAGAGCCCGGTATAACCCGAGAGCTTGAAGGATTCGAGTGGCGCTGCATGGCGGATCCAGAAGGCAACGAATTCGATCTCGACATACTCCCGGCCGAGGCGTAACCGGCCGTCAGGCCCAATCCCGGGATCTGCCGCTCGGGGGCACTTCAATAAACCTGCAACAACGCTCATCCGGCACCGGTGAGATCACGAGGATCGACGCTCGGCGGGGGCGATCTCAGACACTGAGGCAAGTGGTTCTTCTCCGAGACTGAGAGCAGAGGCGATCGCCCGATCGCGATCGGTGGTGGCGTGCTGATACTGCGGCGCAGCTGCAGCGCTCGCGTGTCCCATCCGGGCCATGAGTTCTGCCGTGCTCGCGCCGGTGGCTGCCGCCCAGGTGTTGCCGTTGTGCCGCAGGCGTGGAAGTGCGGATACTGGAGCACGGCCTGGCGGCGGGCCTCGTCCCACGCCGACTGCAGAACCTGCGGGCGGAGCGGTCCACCCCTCTCGCCGGTGAAGAGCAGGCTGTCGGATGGTGCGGCCACGTGGCTTGCCGAGTGGTCCTCGAGCGCGGGGACCATCACGTCTGGAATGGCGATCATACGCCGGCCCGCTGCCGTCTTCGGATCGCCCATGAAGAGCTCACCCGTAGCCAGGCTCACGACCGCCCGGCGGACGGTAACTGTGCAGTAGAGCAGGTCGACGTCACCCCGACGCAGGGCGAGGATCTCGCCTCGGCGCAAAGAGCAGTGGGACGCCAGCAACACGGCCGCGCGGAACCGGGGCACGATGGGATCGGCAAGGGCATGCGCCTGGAGCACGGCTATGATCGGTCGTTCGGGTGATCGCTCGGCGCCGGCGCCTCACCTGGCACGGATTCTTGACCATGCGGTCGTCAGAGACCGCCGTGTTCATGATCGTCCTCAGCAGGCGATAGCAGCCTGCGGCAGTTGCCGGGCCTGGCCCGTCATCGCCGCTCAGCTCGGCGTACCATCTCCGGACGATGCTGGCCACGATCCTGGCGATCTCGAACGGTCCCAGCACAGGCCAGATGTGGAGCTTGAGCCGCGAGGCGCGGGCCGGAGATCGGTCCGGAGCGCCAGCCACTGCCGGCTGCACTCGGCGAACATAACCCGTTCGGCCCGGGGATCCACCCATGCCCCCCGGGCCATACCGGCCCCAGACCAACGGCAAGGTGGAGAGGTTCAACCGCACCAAGCTCGAGGAATGGGCCTATGTCTCAGAGGCAGAGCGAGTGGCGGCTTTCGATGACTTCTTACATCTCAACCATCATCACCGCGCCACACCGCCCTGGGGGAAAATCACCCATCGATCGTGTCAGTGACCTACCGGCTCACTACAACTAGAGACCATCCTCAGCGCCCGGGTCTCGGCGAATTCGGTGATGAGCCGAACCGGTATGCCACCACCAAGTCTCGCAAAAACTACGCCGACACGTCACCCATCATCCGGGCTTCGGGCACCAAGCGGCTGTCTTCGCCCGCCACGTCCGTAACAGCGGCTGGCCGACGCCATCTCTGGGCCTTCGCCTCGATGAGCGCCTCACCGGGTGCCCGCTCCTTCTACGACTATCGGAGGGCGGCAGGGGACACTCACCACGCCGCCCTGCGCTATTTGGGAAACCGGCTGGTGGCATAGTGCACGGCTGCCTCATCAGCCATACGGCCTATGACGAGAGCACCGCCTGGGGCCACTCGAGCTCACGCGGGCGGCTTGACATGCTGAGACCGTGGGATGTTTAGCCGCAGAACCTACCGCTGACCAGCCAGAACGCTGAGCAGTCCCAACGGGGTTCGAACCCGTGTCTCCACCTTGAGAGCGAGATCGGCACTGTTCAGCGTCCTCGGTTGTTCTGCTCCAGTCCTCTTCAGAACGGACACCGTCTATCCAGTCCACTGGTGCATCTGGAGACTCGTCGATTTCAATAGCAAACCCAGTAGCAGAGTGCGCGGAGATTATAGAGAACTGACCTGGTCCGATTCGAACCACTGGTGGCTACAATGGGACCAATGATCAGAGTTGAGCTTGAACGAATCGAGGCACTCGAGCTGCTTGGGATGACCTTGGCTCATCTCAACGATGCCGAAGCCAAGACCGAAACGTCGCCCCGAGTGCCACTACTGATGGCAATCCGGGACAAGCTCGCTCTCGGGCTGAGGGAGGAACTGTGAGCTACAGCGAGGTCGAGGTTTCAGCGGCGACTGCCGCGATGGACAAGTATCGAGGGAGCGAAAGTGGCGAGGCCGGCGCCGCTCTCGTGGTGGTGGGTCTCAGCGCAGCCCGAGCCTCCAAGGAATCAGAGTTCCGTGACGACATGATTCGAGTTGCCCATCGGGCCGGAGTGTCGATCCGTCAACTCGCCGACGTCTCAGGCCTTGGTCGCAAGGCGGTCACGGCGATCGTTGCCTCCAATGCCGAAGTGCAGGATTGACCGAGCACATCGCCGCTCACAGCGGATTTCCCCCACGATCTCCATCGAAGTGGGACTGAACGGCTTCCGTGCGATTTGGCGATTGCCTATGCCATTTCCCCGCTCCCCCATTGTTCCAAGTCCCAACGGGGTTCGAACCCGTGTCTCCACCTTGAGAGGAAGACTGAGCACACCTCCGTGACCTGGGGATATGTATGTTCCTCCTGGCCAGGGGCTTTTTCCAGTGTCCACCACTGCCCGTCAACGTCCGCCCGCGCGCGAAGCTACGCGGCACGGATCGCGCACGAAGGCTGGCGTGCCGCCTCCCGGCGGCTTGCCCTCGAGCTGTGCACCGCTGGAAGTGAGTGTGCGCCGGCGAGCCCGGTAGGCCGCTTGGCGTTGCGCAGGTGTGGCGTAGACACGCGGACGTCCGGCTCCGACTCTGCGCCCTCCCCACCGGTGCTCCGGCTCCTCGGCCCGTTCTTGAGGAGCCGTTGTCGCACCGTCGAGACACGGGTCGCTGTGCTCGACGTCAGAGGATTCGGTGAGCGATTTGGCGCGTCGTCGTTCGCGTCTTCCTGCGGCTCGAATTGCCCTTTCCCTGAGGCTACGCGCCAGGTGTCATATCCCTCCGACATGACTTGTTCGGCTCCGGGTGGCCGCCACGCTGGCGGCGGCCACCCGCCTCCATCCTGGCGTGGTCACCTCCCAGTTCTTGATGCGTTACGGAATCAAGTTCGAACTGGGGCCTGCTCTGCATTGCATCCCAGGTCAGATGGTCATCAGACCGTGTGAGGATCTCCTTTACAAAGATCAAGAGATTGATTGGAGCACCACCATCAGCTGGCGTGGCGAGAGACGTATTCGTCTAGGGCCTCACGACTCACGTCAGCCAAACGTTTGCCCTGAGCTCTGGCCAGTTCCTCCAGCGCTGTTCTGGTCTCTGGGGGCACCCGCACGGTGAGACTGGGAGTACGTGCGTTTCCACCCGTCACCGATGGCCGGCCCCGGTGGCGGGCGAGGGCTCGTTCGGCCATCTCCTCGGCGACCTGTTCGGTCAGGCGCCTCCCATCGGCGAGGTAGACCTCCTCGGCATGGAGATCGACGTCGGTCCCAATCGCTCCGGGCTTGATCTTGCGGCGTGTCATCGACCCTTCTTCCGGTAGTGCGTAGGCATCACGTGAATGACCAGGTAGCAGTCAGGTTTCTCGATCGCCACGATCTCGAGTTCCCGACCGCGTTCATCCTCAGCGACCCAACTGAGCACCGTCGCGCCTGTATCCGGATCGGTGGTGATGGTGGCATCGTTCGTGAATATCACGTAGTGGGCGGACTCTCTGCCGACTCGGTGTTTGCGGGATCCCCGAGTGAACCGGACCGGCTTGACCCTCATATTGTGTCAGACACAACATCTTTGTGCAAGACACAACACCACTCGACGCTGATACCGATCGCCCGCATAACCAACAGATTGGGGCGCCCCCGTGCACCAGGTTGGTGGCGCCCCGATATGGCGCAGGCGCCACCTGCAGGAATCGGCTGCATTCTTGCGCTCATGAGGACCGGCGCCCAGCCTGGGTAATGTCCGACACTGAGGCGAGCGCCCGTTCTCCCAACGAGCTGAGAGCAGAGGCGATCGCCCGATCACGATCGGTGGTGGCGTGCTGATACCGCAGCGCAGCTGCCGCGCTGGCGTGGCCCATCCGGGCCATGAGCTCCGCCGTGCTCGCGCCGGTGGCCGCCGCCCGGTGTTGCCGCTGTGGCGCCGATCGTGAAAATGCAGATACTGGAGCCCGGTCTCTCGGCGCGCCTTGTCCCACGCCGCCTGAAGAACGTGTGGACGGAGCGGACCACCCTTCTCACCGGTGAACAGCAGACTGTCGGGCGGTGCAGCCACGTGGCTCGTCAAATGATCCTCGAGCGCGGGGACGATCACGTCGGGAATGGCGATCGTGCGCCGACCCGCTGCCGTCTTCGGATCTCCCATGAACAGCTCACCCGTCGCCAGGCTCACCACCGCCCGCGGGACGGTCACTGTGCCGTGGAGAAGGTCGACATCGCCGCGACGCAGGGCCAGGATCTCGCCTCGGCGCAATGAGCAGTACGACGCGAGCAGCACGGCGGCACGGAACCGGGGCGCGATGACATCGGCCAGGGCCTGTACCTGGAGCACGGTGATGACCGGCCGTTCTGGCGATCCTTCGGCGCCAGCGCCCTTCACCTGGCACGGGTTCTTGACCATGAGCTCGTCGGTGACGGCCGTGTTCATGATCGTCCGCAGCAGTCGATAACAGCGTGCGGCCGTCGCCCGGCCTGGCCCGTCATCGCCGCTCAGCTCGGCATTCCAACGACCATGCTGGGCGTGATCCTGGCGATCTCGACGGTTCCCAACACCGGCCGGATGTGGAGTTTGAGCAGCGAGGCGTAGAGCTCACGGGTCCGGGGCCGGAGATCGGTCCGGAGTGCGAGCCATCGCCGGCTGTGCTCGGCGAGCGTCACCCGTCCGGCCCGGGGATCGACCCAAGCGCCCCGGGCCAGGTCGGCCTCGACCATCGACAGCCATTGGGTCGCCCCTCCTCGGAGGGGAAACGTGCGCGGCGCCACGTGACGGGTGCCCTCCAGCCAGTAGCTGGCCTGCCATCGCCCCGACGCGAGCCGCCGGACCGATCCGAACTGGCGTCTTCCGCTCACGCCACAGACGGTAGGTCGGCGCTGTGACGGCCCCGAGAGCCGATTTGGCCATGGCTTCGCGCACGGAACGCGCACGGAGCCTGTTCCGACCGACGTGTCCACAGGCCAGCTAGCCAAAGAAACTGCACCTGACCAGCCACGACGCTGAGCAGTCCCAACGGGGTTCGAACCCGTGTCTCCACCTTGAGAGGGCGGAACGGATCGTGGCAGCGAGATCCAGCTTGTCCCTGGGGATGTCATTTCGGCAGGTCAAAACGGCCATCATCAACTGCCGGTGAAATGAGCTGTTCCGCCCTGCAACACCCTGCGACGGATTTGTTGGGTGAAATGTTGGGTTTTCTTGCCATAACGCTTGCCGTTATTAACGCTACTCGTTACTATCGGTGATGTGATCCGGTCGTTCCGAGACAAGGAGACCGAGCGGATCTGGAGGAGGCAACGGGTCCGGCAGCTTGACGACAGCACCCAAAGGATCGCCCTCCGCAAGCTGCTGATGCTCGACGCTGCCGAGGTTCTCGGCGACCTGAGGGTCCCTCCGGGCAATCGACTCGAAAAGCTGAAGGGCGACCGCGCCGGCTCGTACAGCATCCGTGTCAACCAGCAATGGAGGATCTGCTTCAACTGGTTTGACGCTGGCGCCGAAGATGTCGAACTAGTCGACTACCACTGAGAGGAGAATCCGTGACCACGGCTACAACCATGCCCCCGATCCATCCAGGCGAGGTGCTGATGGAGGAGTACCTCGAACCCCTGGGCATCACGCAGCATCGCCTGGCCATCGCCATCGGAGTTCCGCCGCGGCGCATCAACGAGATCGTCCACGGCAAGCGCAGGATCACCGCCGACACTGCCCTGCGTATGGCGCGCTACTTCGGCACGTCTGAGCGATTCTGGATGAATCTCCAGGGGCGCTACGACCTCGAGGTAGAGCGGGACCGCCTCGTTGACACACTCGACGAGATCACGCCGCTCAAAAGCGCCTGATCGACCTGAGCGCTCTCCGGAGCACTGAGCAGTCCCAACGGGGTTCGAACCCGTGTCTCCACCTTGAGAGGGTGGTGTCCTAGGCCTCTAGACGATGGGACCCTGTCCGGTCCGTCCCTCCCGGAACGGGCCGCCTCCTGTCTCGCCGACCGAGACAGTCCAATCACCGCAGCCAATGATGGCAGCGAGCGCTCGGGGGGGAGGGCTCGAACCTCCAACCTCATGAACCAGAATCATGCGCGCTGCCAGTTGCGCCACCCCCGAATGGGCGAACGGCCAATTTAGCCGACCCCGGGTGGCCGGGGGGCGGTGGGACCGATCGTACGAACGCCCCGGACATCCCGCCCACCAACGCACCGGAGGACACAGGCTGTATCACTACGATCGGTTGCCAATGGCCTCAGAACGGGTGGTGATCGTCGGCGGAGGGATCATGGGCACCATGCATGCCCTGGAGGCCAGCCGCCGGGGCTGGGAAGTCATCCACCTGGAGGCGGACGCCGGGCCCCGGCGGGCCTCGGTGCGGAACTTCGGGCTGATCTGGGTCAGCGGTCGAGCGCCGGGAGCGGAGCTCGACCTGGCCATTCGGGCCCGGGGTCTCTGGCACCAGCTGGCCGATGCCGCACCTGATATCGGGTTCCGGCCGCTGGGCTCACTGACTATTGCCACCCACCCGGCCGAGCTGGACTTGATGGCCGAGGCGGCGGACCTCCCAGATGCCCAAGCACGCGGGCTTCGAACTGGTCGACGCGGCCGGCGTGCGCTCCCTCAACCCGGTGGTCAAAGGAGACCTGGCGGGTGGCCTGTGGTGCCGGCACGACGCCGTCGTCGAACCGGGCTCGGTCCTCGGGGCACTGCGAGCCACCCTCGAGGCCTCGGGGCGCTACCGGTGGCTCACCGGGCGACAGGTGGTCGACGTGCCCGTCAGGTCCGGCGGCGGCGCCACTGTGGTGGACCACGTCGGCGACCGTCACCACGGATCGCTGGCCATCCTCTGCATCGGCGACCGGCTGTCCGGTCTCGGGGGACGGGTCGGTGCGGCTCTGGCACGGGCACCGATCAGACGATGCCGGCTGCAGATGATGCAGACTGCCCCCACTACCGAGCACGTGGTCACCGCCATCGCCGATGCCGACTCGATGCGCTACTACCCCGCCTTCGACCTGCCGGGCCGCCACCGGCTACCTCCCCTACGACCAGATACGGCCGCGTCTGGCCTGCAGCTCCTGCTCGTCCAACGCTCCAACGGAGGCCTGACCATCGGCGACACCCATGTCTACGACGAGCCGTTCGACTTCGCTGTCGACGAGACCCTCTACGACGCCCTCCGGAACCGGGCCGAGTCGATCCTGGGGTGGAGCCTGCCCCCCGTTACCCGCCGGTGGGCCGGGACCTATAGCGCCACCACCGACGACCGGACCCACTGGTCATGGCCGATCGACTCGTCGGTCCGGGTGGTCACCGCCCCCGCCGGACGGGGAATGACCCTCTCCCCCGCTATCGCCGAGCAGACCTGGGAGGAGATGGTCGGATGAGCGCCCCGATCCGGATGGTCGCCCTCGACATGGCCGGCACCACGGTGGCCGACGGGGGTGCGGTCGAGGAGGCCTTTCAACGGGCCCTGGACTCGGTCGGGCTCACCGCCGGCGAACTCCGGGCCGATCCCCAAGAGTACGTCCGTCGCACCATGGGCCAGTCGAAGATCACCGTCTTCACCGAGCTTCTCGGCGGCGACCGCCACCGGGCCGACCAGGCCAACGCGGCGTTCGAAGCCGCCTTCGACCAGGCCGTCGATCGGGGCGAGGTGGCAGCCGTCCCCGGGGCGGAGTCGGCCTTGCGAACGCTGCGCGATGCCGGCATGCGCATCTGTTTGACAACCGGTTTCTCCCCGGCCACCCGTGACCGGATCATCGCCACCCTGGGATGGGAGGGATCGATCGACCTGGCCCTGTCGCCGGCCGACGCCGGGCGGGGACGCCCCTGGCCCGACATGATCCTGACCGCCGTGCTCCGGCTGCGGATCGACGACGTGGCCGAAGTGGCGGTGGTCGGCGACACCTCGAGCGATCTGCTGGCCGGCACCCGTTCGGGCGCTTCGCTGGTGATCGGTGTGCTCAGCGGCGCCCACTCCCGGGCCGAGCTCGCCCGTGCCCCCCACACCCATGTGATCGGCTCGGTCGCCGATCTCCCCGAGCTGCTTCTCCACCCTTCGCACTGAGGGTCGAGAGGCACCTGGCCGACACGGCGGTGGGAGTCACCACCAGTCGTCGCGAGCCACCACCGCCCCGGCCCGTTCGGTGAGCATGGTGCCGCTCAGGGTGCGGTCGTCGTTGCGCATTCTCCACCTGGCCAATCGCTGGGCACCCTCCCACCCGAGTTCGGCGCCGCGGCCGGACGGCACGAGGTCGTGGAGCTGGGCCGGATCAGCGATCAGGTCGAACAGCATGGGAGGCAGGACGTCCGGGTCGGCGGCGAACTGCACGTACTTGGTGGTGTCGCTCCTCACCACGTCGAGGGAGCAGTGGGCCATGGGCACGTCGAAGAGCCGTTCGGCCAAGCGGGTGGCCGGATTTGCGAAGTTCCAACTCCAATGGGCCTCGCCCCGCCAGTGCTCGGGCCGACCCCCGACCCCGAGGTGGTCGCCGCCGAGAAACGGTTGGAGCCCGAAGCCATCGACCTGGAGCGGGACCTCGATGCCGAGCCACCGGCAGATGGTGGGCAGCACGTCGACGGACTCGGTGAAGGCGTCGACCACCCCACCCCGTCCCCCGTCGGCAGCCGGTTCGGGATCGCGCACGATCAGGGGGATGTGAAAGGACTCGTCCCAGTAGCCGAGCTTCTCGATCAACCAGTGGTCGCCTCCCATCTCACCGTGGTCGCTGGTCACCACGACCAGGGTCGAGTCCGAGAGGCCGGTCGAGTCGAGATGATCGAAGAGGAGGGCGAGGCGGTCGTCGACCTCCTTTTGGGCACCGTGGTAGGTGGCCCGGATCTGGCGGCGTTCCCCCTCGGCGTCCGGTGCGGCGGCAGAAGGGAGCGAGAGCACCACCTGGTTGAGCGGGTGGGCGGCGGCCTCCTCGGCTTTGGTGGGTGCGGCCACAAAAGGCGGGATGTCGTCGGCGTCGTAGAGGTCGTGGTAACCGACCGGGTTCCGCCGGGGCGGATGGGGACGGATGAACGAGGCGTGGACGAAGAACGGCTCGTCTCCGTTCCGGTCGAGCCACGAGATGATGGACTCCACCAGAAATGCCGTCTCCGACTGCTCCGGCGAAAACCGGGAGGGCGCCCACGTCGAGCCGTGCCGGTCGGCACCCGGATAGCCGGGGATGGGCCGGTAGAGGTCGCGGGGACGGGCCGGTACGTCCACCCCCTGGGCGGCCAGCCACTTGCCCCATTCGAGGCTGCCGGCCTCCCAGGGATCGTGCACCACGGGTCGGAACCCCGGGAGCACACCCTCGTACGAGTGCAGGCGGGGATCGCCTTCGGGGACGGTGCGGGGGTCGACGCTGGTGTCGGTGTAGCCGAACAGCACCGGGTCGTAGCCGGCCTGGCGGGCCAGCAGGGCCACGTTGGTGAACCGGGCGTCGAGGGGCGTGCCGTTGGTGATCGACCGGTTGTGATGCAGGTAGGTCCCCGTATAGAGGCAGGCCCGCGACGGACCGCACGGGGCGGCGTTGGCCCAGTGATTGGCGAACAGCGTGCCCCGTCGGGCCAGCCCGTCCAGGGTGGGGGTGGTAAGGACCGGGTGGCCCAGCGCCGACAGGCTGTCGCCCCGCCACTGGTCGACGGTGATGAACAAGACGTTGCGGTTCACCGGCTCGGCTGCCGCCCCACCCCATCGACCCACCGTCCCGATCGATTCACGACCCGATGAGCCCGAGCGAGCTGTGCAGATCGCTCAGATGGTCGAGCCCGATGATCCTCCCGATGGCGACGCCCACAGTCTCCTTGGCGAAATACGGGAACAGTGGCCCACCCCTTGATCGGCGAGGTACGGGTCGGGGTCGGCCAGGGATCGAGGTGCAGTGAGGAGGCGATGGCCAAGCTGCGGTCTTCGTGGAACGGATCGGTCACGACCAGAACCGTAGTGTCACCCCGAGCCAGAAGGGCGGGTGCCGCGTCCGAGAGGTTCTCCCACGAATCACTGCCGCCGGCCTCGAGGATGTCTCGACCCGGGACCCCGACGACCATCAGGTAGCGATCGGACGCCTCCGCTTCGGTGTAGCTGGTCTCCGGGCTCCTTCCAACCGGTGACCATGACGGTGGTGGCATAACCCTGGTGCCACAGGAGACTCGCCTCGTCGAGCCGTGACCTCAGATCAGGAGACGGCACCCCGTCGTACTGGGCCGCCCCCATGACCACGATGGCCCCGGCGTGGCGGGGCTGGTAGCGGCGGGACGTGAGCCACACCTGGACCGCGGTCACGATCAGGTACACCGCCAGGGCGGCGGCGACCAGGCCGACCACTCGGAGCACGAACCCGAGGCGGTGGCGTCGAGCCGTCGTGGCGACAGCACCCACCCGGCTCAGGCCACCCCTGTCCTGATCAGCGACCCGCCCCGAGTCATCGACCGGGCGGCGCCGTCGCCCGCTCGTGGGCGCTCTGCAGGCGGGCCAGGGTGCGTTCCGGGCCCAGCACCTCCAGGGCCTCGAACAGTGGAGGGCCCACCCGCCGACCGGTGACGGCGACCCGGATCGGCGCCTGGGCCTTGCCCAACTTGCGGCCGACGCTCTCCCCGAGGGCCAAGGTGGCGGCATGGAGCTCATCCCGCTTGAAAGCGCCGGCCAGCGGTCGGTAGGCCTCGATGGCCAAGGTGAGGATGGTGCCGGCCAGCTCGTCGCCGGCCACCGCCTTGTCCCACGACTCCTGGTCGATGGCGGGCTGGTCGAGGAAGAGGAAGTCAACCATGGCCGGCACCTCGGACAGAACCGACACCCGCTCTTGGACCACTGGAGCCAGCGCCGACGAATGCCGCCTGATCGAATCCCGACTCCGGCCAGGGCGCCCGGTCGCCGGTCAGCCACGGTCGGCATGCTTCGACGAAGGCATCGAGGGGCATGGCCCGGATGTACTCACCGTTCATGTGGGTGAGCTTGGCCACGTCGAAGAAGGCCGGCGAGTGGTTCACGTCCTCCAGCCGGAACCAGTCGAGCATCTGGTCGACAGTGAAGATCTCCTCGCCGCCGGGCGGGCTCCACCCCAGCAGGGCCAGGTAGTTCACGAAGGCGTCGGGCAGATAGCCCTGGTCCCGGTAGGACTCGACGGCGACCGGGTCCCGACGCTTGGACAGCTTCTTGCGCTGCTCGTTGACCAGCATGGGCAGATGGGCGAAGACCGGCAGTCCCGGTGCCGGCACGATGCCAGCTCCGGTGGAGTCGTCGGTCATCCATCCCAGTGCCACCAGCGCCTCCCACACCAGTACCCCCTTGGGGGTGGTGGGCAACAGGTCCTCGCCCCGGATCACGTGGGTGACGGCCATGTCGATGTCGTCGACCACGTTGGCGAGGACGAACAAAGGCGCCCCGCTGGCCTTTACCACCACGAAATCGTCCAACGCCGCACTGGGGAACTCGACCGGCCCCCGGATCACATCGAGAACGGTGACGCTGCCCTCATCCGGGGTGCGGAACCGGAGGGCGTTCCCCTCCCTCGGGAGGTGGCGGGTGCGGCAGTGCCCGTCGTAGCCGGGGGTGAGGATGCCGGCCGCCCTGTTGCGGGCGTCGATCTCCTCGCGGGTGCAGTCACAGGCATAGATGGAGCCGGCGTCCCATAGGGCGGTGATGGCCTGGTTGTAACGCCCGGTGCGGAGCGACTGGCGGAAGGGTCCCTCGTCGGGGTCCAACGACAGCCAGTGCATGGCCGAGATGATCCCGTCCACCCACTCCTCACGCCCGCGCTCCTCGTCGGTGTCCTCGATGCGCAGGACGAAGGTGCCGCCCGATCGGCGGGCCACCAGCCAGTTGAACAGCGCGGTGCGGGCGCTGCCGACGTGGAAATAGCCGGTGGGAGACGGTGCGAAGCGGACCCTCGGGGCGTCCCCGGCCACGCCCTGGTTACTCGTCTTCGACGATAGTGATGGCACCCGTGGGGCAACCGTTGGCGGCCTGACGGACCTTTTCGCGGAGCTCCTCGCCCGGGTGCTCGTTCAGCACGTAGAGGAATCCGTCGTCCCGTACCTCGAACACCTCCGGAGCGATGCCCATGCACACTGCGTTGCTGGCGCACTCGTCGTAGTCGACAACGATTTTCACGTGATGCCTCCGTCAGCTCGGGAACCAGGCCGAGTGTACCGGCCGCCGGGTGGCTGACCGGGCCGGCGGTCCCGGCTCCCCCATCCCCGTTGATCACGGGGTGGCCTCGCTGACATGACGGGTGTCACCGGGCCTCACTCGGGCCGGTCCCAGACCGGCTGGGTCCGGGACATCCTCCACGCCGTCACGGCCACCGACACCAGCAGGACCGCGGCGATGAGCAGGCCGAACGGCTTGTCCCCGTGCACCACGATCGCCGCCCCGATCAGGGCACCGGTGAACATGGCCAGGGGCGATAGCCCCCGGCGTCCGATCCGGGACCCCGGTCCGCCGGCGGCCCGGCTCTCCGACGCCGTCCCCGAGATGGTCATGGTCAGCACGGTCGTGGTCAGGTCGGGCACGGCCAGCTTGCGGGCGGTGCCGTTCTGTATGCCGGTGCCCAGGCCCAGGAGCACGATGAGCAGGTAGCGGATGAACCCGCTGCCCGGATCGGTTGCCACCCACCCGGCGATCAGGGCGCCGATCACCAGCGCGACCTCGAAGGTGGTGGCGGCCGCCAGCATTCGGCCGCGCCTCGGACCGATGTGGATGACGATCCGGCCGCTGGACATCGCACCGACCACGAATGCCGCCAAGGCCGAGAACGAGGCGCCGATGGAGAAGCCCTTGGCCCCGACCAGTGCGAAGGCCAGGAACACCACGTTCCCGGTCATGTTGGCCACGAAGACGTGCCCGAGGACCAGGTAGCTGAAGGCGTCCACCAGCCCGGTGACCACGGTCAGGATGAGGAGCAGTGGCCGCAGGGGACCGTGCCTGTCCCCTTCGGGTGGCCACACGGCGTGCCGGGCATCTGCCAGTGTCGTCAACATCGGAAGCCTCCTCGAGGGTCGTCGTCAGAGATCGATACCAAACTGGCTCCGTCCCGGCAACCACGGGAGCTCGATGGTCCGGGTCGTCTCGACCGACTCGAGCAGGGTCCGGTCGTGGGAGACGAGCAACAGCGTGCCCCCGAATCCCTCGAGGGCCGACTCCAGCTGTTCGATGGCCGGGAGGTCGAGGTGGTTGGTGGGCTCGTCCAGCACCAGGAAGTTGACGCCCAGGGCCTGGAACACCGCCAGCTCGGCCCGGGTCCGCTCGCCCGGAGAAAGCGAGTCGGCGGTGCGGACCACATGGTCGGCGTCCAGTCCGAACTTGGCCAGCAGCGACCTGGCCTCGGCCTGGACGAGACCGGTCCGGTCCATGACCGTGCGCACCAGGTCATGCCGGCCGCCCATGACCCGTCGGTTCTGGCCGAGGGTCCCGACCACCACGCTCGGACCCAGCCACCGATCACCGACGGCGAGGGGCACATGGCCGAGGATGGCCCCGACCAGCGAGGACTTACCCGTCCCGTTGGCTCCCGTGAGGGCCACCCGCTCCCCCGAGTCGATCTCCAGGTCGACCGGTCCCATCCGGAACGTCCCCCGCTCGATCACCGCCCCGTCCAGACGCACCACGACGTCGCCGGAGCGGGGGGCCTCTTCGATGGAGTACCGGAGGTCCCATCCCTCCCACGGCTTCTCCACCGGGTCGAGGGCGGCCAGGGCCCGCTCGGTCTGTCGGGCCTTGGCCGCCAGCTTTTCGGTGCGATTGATCCGGAAGTCGCGTTGGGCCTTGTCGTTGTCCCGGGGATGCCTGGCCTCGCGTCGGACGCCGCTGGTGGCCCACTGGCGTTGCTGCTCGGCCCGTCCCTCGAGCCGGTCTCGCTGCCGGTCGTAGCGTGCGTAGGCCTCGTCGGCGTGCCGCCGGGCGTTGGCTCGTTCGGACTGGTAGCCACTCCACCCACCCCCGTACTGGCGGGCCGACCGGTCATGGGGGTCGAGCTCGACCACGCTGGTGACGGTGCGGTCGAGGAAGTGGCGGTCGTGGGACACGATGACGATGCCGCCCACCCGGGTCGTCACCCAGGCCTCGAGGCGGTTGAGCCCGTCGAAGTCGAGGTCGTTGGTGGGCTCGTCGAGCAGGGTGACGTCGTACCGCGAGAGCTCGATGCCGGCCAGCGCCACTTTGGCTTCCTGACCACCGGACAGCGTGGTCACCTCACAGTCCAGCGTGGATCGGATCCCCAGCCCGTCGAGGACCTGGTCCATGCGGGCTTCGAGATCGGCCGAGCCGAGGGAGTCGAACCGCTCCAGCGCCAGTTGGTAGCGACGCTCGGCCCTCCGGGTGCCCTCCACCAGCCCCGCCGCCGCCGACGCCAGCTCGGCCTCGGCCGCGCCGGCACCGGTCCGTCGCTCCAGCGCCTGCCTGACCGTCTCGCCCGGAACCTGCTCGTGCTCCTGGGCCAGATAGCCGACGGTGGCCGGAGGCGGGTCCAGGCTGACCTGCCCCGAGTCCGGGGCCAGGAGACCGGCCAGCAACTGGAGGAGCGTCGACTTGCCCACACCGTTCGGACCGATGACCCCGATCCGGCTTTCGGGTCCGACCGTGATCGATACGTCGTTGAGCACGGTGCGGCCACCGCGGTCATGGGACAGCGAGCGCGCCACCAGTGTGGCCGACGTGGTGGACAAGGTCGGGCGCGAAGCGGGGCGACCGGAATCAGGAGTGCGGGGTCGGGACAACGGGGAACCTCCGGGACCAGGGAGCAGTACAGGACGGGGTTCACACGTTCTCAGCGCACCATCACAGAGTACCGCTGCCGGGAGTGGGCCGCGGGCTGGGGGCGGGGGGTCGGTGGGACCGGGGGTTCAGAGCGGCCGAAGCGGCGGGGGTGGGTCCGGAGTGGCCGGGGTGGCTCCGTCCGCCAATCGGTTCTGGAATTTACCTACGAGTGGTACGTAGGCGACCCCGCCGGAACGTACCGATGTCCGGCTATTTTGAAAACAAAACTACCGAGGGACCGGGCCAACCCTGGGGGCCGACGCCGACGCCGACGCCGACGCCGACTCCGAGGCCGGAGACCCGGCGGCCCGGAACGTCACGGCTTGTCGCTACCGACCACCCACATCGAGAAGAACTGGGAACCGCCGCCGTAGGCCTGGCCGAGAGCCAGCTTGGCCCCGTCGATCTGATGCTCACCGGCCTGGCCCCGCACCTGCATGGCCACCTCGAGGAAGCGGAGCATGCCCGAGGCCCCGATCGGGTTGGAGGAGAGCACGCCGCCCGACGTGTTCCAGGGGATGTCGCCGTCGAAGGCGGTGGCCCCCTGCTCGGTCAGCTTCCACCCGTCACCGAGATCGCAGAACCCGAGGTTCTCCAACCACATCGGTTCGTACCAGCTGAACGGGACGTAGACCTCGGCCACGTCGATCTGGCGGCGCGGATCGGTGATGCCGGCCTGGGCGTAGACGTCGGCGGAGCAGTCCCGACCGGCCTGGGGGTTCACCTGGTCCCGGCCGGCGAACATGGTCGGCTCGGACCGCATGGCCGTGCCGTGGATCCAGGCCGGGGGGTACTCGCCGGAGATGGCGTCCTCCGCCGCCAGCACCATGGCCGCAGCACCGTCCGAGGACGGGCAGGCCTCGAGGTAGCGCAGCGGGTCCCACAGCATCATGGAGTCCTCGACCATCTTCATGTCGATATCGGCCAGGTGGAGGTGGGCGTAGGGATTCCGCATGGCGTTCTGGCGGTCCTTGACCGCCACCATCCTCCCGATGTAGTCGGGGGCCCCGGACCGGCGCATGTAGGCCCGGATGTGGGGGGCGAAGTATCCGCCGGCCCCGGCCAGGAGTGGGGCGGCGAAAGGCTGGGGTACCGACAGCGCCCACATGGCGTCGGAGTCGGACTGCTTCTCGTAGGCCACCGTCAGCACCCGCTGGTGGATCCCGGACTTGATCAGGTGGGCGGCCACCAGGGCGGTGGACCCGCCGACCGAGCCGGCGGTGTGGACGCGGATCATGGGCTTGCCCACCGCCCCGAGGGCCGGAGCCAGATAGATCTCGGGCATCATGTTGCCCTCGAACATGTCGGGGGCCTTGCCGATGACCACGGCATCGATGTCGGACCAGGTGAGATCGGCGTCGGCCAGCGCCATCTTGGCCGCCTCCCGCACCAGGCCGGCGATGGAGACGTCGTCCCGCTTGGCCTTGTGGTGGGTCTGTCCCACGCCGATGACTGCGCAGCGCTCTGCCATCACGAACCCTCCAGGACGCAGACGAGATTCTGTTGCAGGCACGGCCCCGAAGTGGCGTGGGCCACCGCTCGCCGGGCCTGGCCCGAGGCGATGCGGGCGGCCGCCTCCCCGATGCGTATGAGGCCGGCCGACATCAGCGGATTGGCCGCCAACGGACCGCCCGACGGATTGACGACCACCTGGTCATCGAGCCCCAGAGCCTGCTTCACGATGATCTCCTGAGAGGCGTAGGGCGCGTGGATCTCGGCCACGTCGACCGGACCGTCCGCCACCCCGGCCACCTCGGCGGCCTTGGCCGTGGACGTGGACGTGGTCAGGTCGCGGGCGCCGAGCGAGTGGGTCTCGATCCGGTGGTCGAAGCCGGTGATCCACACCGGGTGCTCCGACCACCTGGTGGCCTTGTCCCCGGCAGCCAGGACGATGGCGGCCGCTCCGTCGGTGATGGGCGGGAGGGAGTGGCGACGCAGCGGTGAGACCACGTAGTCGTCGCCGAGCAGCTGGTCGACCGACTCGTCTTTGGCCACCTGGGCCTTGGGGTTGGCCAGCGCGTCCTTGCGGCTCCGGGCGGCGATGGCGGCGAAGTCGGCCTCGGTGGCCAGGCCGGCATCGATGAGGGCCCGGGCCTGCAGTGCGGCCAGGCTGATCGGGTCGGGCCACAGGGGGGCCAGGTAGTAGGGGTCGAGTTGCAGGGCCAGGATCTCCCGCAGGTCGCCCAGGGACGAGCGACCGAACGAGTAGACCAGGGCCGCGTCGATCTCACCTTCTTGGAGGAGTACCCAGGCCTCGTGCAGCGCCCAGGCCCCGTCCATCTCCACATGGCTCTCCGACCGGGGCGGCCACACCCCCACCGCGTCGAGGGCCATCACGAAACTGAACGGCCCGCCGATGAGGTAGTCGGTCGATCCCGAACAGATGAAGTCGACGTCATCCTTGGTGATCCCGATGTTGCCGAACACCTCGGCGATCACCGGCATCAGCATCTCCACCTCATTGTGCTCCTCGTCGCGGCGCACGTTCGGGGCCTGGGCGAACGAGGCGACGGACACGGGCCGGACCGTGCGGGCGGGGCTCACAGGTACTCCTTGAACGTCTCGTAGTCGGCGTCGGGCTCGCCGTTCGGCCGGAAGTACTTGACCGAGGCCAACGACGGGGTCAGTTCGTCAGGGTCGACCCACACTGCCTCGACCCGCATGCCCATCCGGATCTCGTCGGTGGGGATCTCTTGGATGAGGCCCATGAACGAGAGGTTGGCTCCGTCCAGGAGGACCTGGGCGCAGATGTAGGGGATCTCGATGGCCTGGCCGGCGAAGGGCACGTTGACCACGCAGTAGGTGGTGATGGTGCCGACGTTGGCCAGCTCCACGTCCTCGATGGTGGGCACCCCGTCGGTGGGGCACGATCCCCGGGAGGGCACGTACACTTTCCCGCACACCGAGCACCGCTGGCCCATGAACTTGCCCTGCTCGAGTCCCCGCAAGAAGCGCGACTGGGCCACCCCGGGGGTGAAGTCGAAATCGAGGCCGATCGGCGTGGCCAGGACGGTCACCGGACCCACGGCCGAGTCCTGGTCGCCGCCGTTGGGGTCAGCGGCCATCACGATCTCCCGACCGGCACGAACGCCTCGATGTCGGCCATGGCCCCGATGCGCTCGGCCTCGGGCCGGAACCGGACGGTCACCCGGTCGCCGGAGGCGAGCTGGTCGGGACCGCCGGAATCGACCACGTGCAGGATGGCGGTGTCGGCCCCGTCGAGGCGGATCAGCGCCCAGGCGAACGGGGTCGTCAGCGGGTGCTTGGGCAGCGGGTCCGACACCCACGCCCAGCTCTCCACCACCCCACCCGGGCCCACCTCGACCAGGTCGCCGGTGTCGTCACCGGTGACCGGGTCGTACTCGGTGGGCGGGACGATCACCGAGCCGGCGTTTCCCTTCACCCCGAACAACTTCCCGTCTCGCAGGCCGGTCAGGAACGCACCTATCACCGGGCCTACGGAGCGCGAGTACGGGTATTCGAGGTGGTGCTCTGCGTGCAGCGCTTCACCCTCGGGCATCCGATCCTCCCCCTGGCATCTCGTCCATCGCGAATTGCCGAAAGTAGAACACATTTCACTTTTGACCGCCAACAGCGCTGCGGGCCGACTCCCGACCGTTGGCACTACCGTGGCCCCTCATGGCCGCCGATGACAACGTCACACGCCCCAACATCCTGCTCATCGTCTCGGACCAGGAGCGCCAGCGTTCGTGGCTGCCGGCCGACGTCTCGCTGCCGTGGCGCGACCGGCTGCGCCGCGAGGGGCTCGAGTTCACCGACTACTTCACCCACTCCTCCCCCTGTTCCCCCAGTCGGGCCAGCATGTTCACCGGACGGTACCTGCCGGGCCACGGCGTGGTGGACAACGTGATCATGCCCGAGCACCGCGAGCTGCCCACCACCACTCCGACCCTCGGCTCCCTCCTCGACGGTGCCGGCTACCGCTCGTCCTACATCGGCAAGTGGCACCTGTCCCACTCCCCCACCCCGGACATGGAGGCCTACGGGTTCGCCGACTGGGACGGCAACGACCGCCACTTCATGGGGTGGGCCGGCACCGGAGTCCACTTCGACCCCATCATCGCCAGCAACGCCGCCCACTGGCTGGTGGAGAACGCCCGACCCGACGCGGACGGCGCACCCGGCGGTCCGGGGGGAGCCGGTGGAGCCGGAGCAGGTGGAACCCAGCCACTGGTTCCTGACCGTGGCCCTGGTCAACCCCCATGACGTCATGTGGTTCCCGGTCGACCAACCCGGCTACCGCGAGCACCATCCCGACGACGTCGCCGCCATCCGCTCGGTGCTCGAGTCGGCGGCCTGGAAGGACGACGACCCCCTCCCGATCTTCACCGACCCCTATCCCGAGGTGATCGACCAGCTGCCGGCCAACTTCGACGACGACCTGCACACCAAGCCCGAGGCCCACCGTCAGTGGCGATGGGACCAGCAGCACGGCCTGTGGGGCTACATCGACCCGGCCGACAAGGGAGCCTGGCTCCGCCATCTCGACTACTACGTCCAACTCCACCGGTTGGCCGACCGGAACCTGGGAACCGTCCTGTCCGCCCTCGAGGCCTCCGGGGCCTGGGACGACACCATCATCATCTTCACCTCCGACCACGGCGACATGTGCGGCTCCCACGGGCTTCGGTCCAAGGGCCCCTTCGTCTACGACGAGATCATGCGGGTGCCCCTGTACGTGAAGGCCCCCGGGATCACCTCGGCCGGCACGACCACCTCCTCGCTCGGCTCCCACGTGGACCTGGCCGCCACCATCTGCTCCCTGGCCGGCGTGGACCCGGCCGTCGCCGCCTCGACCATGCAGGGCACCGACCTGTCGCCGGTCCTCGCCGACCCGACGGCCACGGTCAGGGACCACATCCTGTTCGCCCAGGACTCGGCCCAGACCACCGGGCTCAACGAGGTGCGTTACGCCCTGCGCGGCTTCTACGACGGCCGCACCAAGTACGCCCGCTACTACGGCGTCGGCGGCGGCAAGCCGTCTACGGGCCTGTGGGGCCGCCCCCCGGGACACAAGCTGTTCGACGTGGACTGCGCCTTCGACGACAACGACCATGAGTGGTACGACCACGACTCGGACCCCCACGAGACTGGTCAATCTGGCCAACGACCGGTCACGGCGGTCCGAGCTGCGGGACGCCTACGAGCGGATGCGCGCCTACGAGCGGGAGTCGTTCGTCTCCTTCGCCTGACCCCCACCGGGTCGGGAACGGATCCGGGTCGGAGCCCGCCGGGCCGGGGCCGATGACCCGATGTGGGTGCGGGGTGCCGGGACCGGGTGGTCGTCAGCTGGCGCCGAGGACCCGGTCGGACAAGGCGCCGGTCAATCCCCGGCAGCCGGCCACGACCAGGTCGAGGCAGGCCTCGAACTCGGCATCGTCGCCGTAGTAGGGATCGGGCACGTCGACGGCTCCGCCGGCCCGGGGATCGAAGCTCCGCAGCATGACCAGACGACCGTCGTAGCGATCGTCGCCCGCCTGGCCCCGACCGAGGCTCAACAGGGTCTGCTGGTGGCCCCGGTCCAGGCACACCAGGAGATCGGTCGTCTCGAACGACCTGACGTCGAACTTCTGGGCCCTGTGGCCGTGGTCCACGTACCCTCGCCGCTCCAGTGCGGCCCGGGCTCTCGGATCCATCGGCTCACCGGCATGCCAGCCGCCGGTGCCGGCGCTCGACACCTCCAAGTGGTCGGCGAGGTCGGTCCCGTCCGCCAGCGGCGTGGCCCGGGCCATGGTCCGCAGGACGACGTCGGCCATCGGCGACCGGCAGATGTTGCCGGTGCAGACGAAGCAGACGGCCAGCGGCGTCGGTTCCGCCGAGGCGGCTCGGCTGGGATCGGTCGGGGGCGGCACCGGGACATTCTGCACTGCTGCCGGTCGCCTCCAACCACACCGGCCTTCACGTCGGCCATCACGCTTCGGCTCCCCGGCCACCGGCGGGACCCGTCGCCGCCGCCGTCGTCCCGCCGGTACGCTGCGCCGAGAGCCCCGGCACGGGGTCCGGAAAGGACGAGATGAGCGACCAGCAACCGCCCCAGCAGATGGGCCACGGCGTCAACCAGCGTGATCTCATCAAGATGACCCCCGAGGAGGTCGACGCCTTCCTCCACGAGCGGCGACCCATGACCATGTGCACCCTCAACCACGACGGCTCCATCCACGCCGTGGCCATGTGGTACGGCTTCCTCGACGGTGCCATCGCCATCGAGACCAAGGCCAAGGCGCAAAAGGCGGTCAACCTGTCCCGTGATCCCCGGCTCACGTGCATGTTCGAGGACGGCGACTACTACGAGGAGCTCCGGGGGGTGGAGCTGGTGGGCCGGGCCGAGATCATCGACGACCCCGAGAAGATGTGGGAGCTGGGGGTCAACCTGTTCGAGCGGTACTACGGCGCCTACACCGAGGAGCTGCGCCCCATGGTCGAGGCCATGCTCAACAAGCGCATCGTGGCCAAGCTCGACGTGGAACGTACCGTGTCGTGGGACCACCGCAAGCTCGGTCTCCCTCCCACCCGACCGGCCTGAGCGGCGACGCGGCACCACCGGGCCTGTCGGTCCCGGCGGGATGGGCGTCCGGTTCGGAGGGGCAGAGCCCCCGGACCTGGGAACTCGGAGCCGACCAGAACCGGACCCCGAAGCCAACGTGGCGCCGCCGGCCCCGACCCTGGTAGCACTGTCGCCGACGAAGGGAGGGCCGGCGATGATTCTCGATCGCTTTCAGCTGAACGGCAAGGTGGCCATCGTGACGGGTGCCGGCCGGGGGATCGGTGCCGCCACCGCCGTCGGGCTGGCCGAGGCCGGGGCCGATGTGGTGATCTCGGCGCGGACCGAGGACCAGCTGGACGAGTGGCCGAATCGGTGGAGGCCGCCGGTCGACGGGCGGTGGCCGTGCCCGCCGATCTCAGCGATCTCGAAGCGGTGGCCGGGCTGGTCGACCGGGCCCGTGACGCCTTCGGTCGCCTCGACCTGGTGGTCAACAACGTCGGTGGCGCCATGCCCCGGGCATTCATGGACACCTCGCCGGGTCGCCTCGAGCAGGCCTTCCACTTCAACGTGTCCACCGCCCACGCCCTGCTCCGTCCGGCCGTGCCCCTGATGCTCGAGGGAGGCGGCGGTTCGGTCGTCAACATCTCCTCGGCCATGGGACGGCTGGCCGGTCGCGGCTATCTGGCCTACGGGACGGCCAAGGGGGCGCTGGCCCACTACACCCGGCTGGCCGCCGCCGACCTCGCTCCCCGCATCCGGGTCAACGCCATCGCCGTGGGATCGGTGGCCACCTCGGCGCTCGACATCGTGATGCAGACCGACGAGCTTCGGGTGGCGCTGGAGGAGGGCACCCCGCTCAAGCGCATCGGTCGAGCCCGAGGACATCGCCGCCGCCATCGTCTACCTGGCCTCGGAGGCCGGCGCCTACGTCACCGGCAAGATCCTCGAGGTCGACGGCGGCATCGAGGCGCCCAACCTCGACATGGGCATCCCCGACGTATGACCGGCACCTCCGATCCCATCGCCGCCCTCCCCGACGTACTAGCCGAGAGGAGCACCGTGAACAAGACCTACCGAGTCGTGGCCTGGAGCACCGGCAACGTCGGCCGCCACGCCATCGCCGGCATCGACGCCCGACCCGACCTCGAGCTGGTGGGCCTGTGGGTGTCGAACCCCGACAAGGTGGGCAGGGACGCCGGGTGATCTGGCCGGGCTCGGCCGCACCCTCGGGGTGGCCGCCACCGACGACGTCGAGGCCCTGCTGGCCCTCGAGCCCGACGTGGTGGTGCACACCGCCATGGCCGACCACCGGCTGATGGAGGCGATGGCAGACATGCAGCGCATCCTCCGGGCCGGGGTCAACGTGGTCTCCAGCGGACCGGTCTTCCTCCAGTACCCCTACGGGGTGGTCGACGACTCGATGTATCGCGCCGGTGCCGCGACGCCGCCATGGACGGCGGGGTGTCGCTGTTCGTCAACGGCGTGGACCCCGGGTTCGCCAACGACGCCCTGCCGCTGGTGCTGTCCGGGGTGAGCGAGCGCATCGACGAGGTGCGGGTGGCCGAGATGCTCAACTACGCCACCTACAACCAGCCGATGGTCATCTTCGACATCATGGGGTTCGGGCGTCCCATCGACGACGTCCCCATGATCCTGCAGCCCGGGGTGATGACCATGGCCTGGGGCAGCGTGGTCCGCCAGCTGGCGGCCGGGCTCGAGGTCGAGCTCGACTCCGTCGAGGAGTGGTACGAGCGCGTGCCGGCCACCGAGACCTTCGAGGTCGACTCGGGGACCATCGAGAAGGGCACGGCGGCCGCCCTGCACTTCGAGCTGCGGGGCATGCGCGACGGAAGGCCGGTCATCGTGCTCGAGCACGTCACCCGGCTCCACGACGACCTGGCCCCCGAATGGCCCCAGCCGGCCGGCCACGGCTGCTACCGGGTGACCATCACCGGCGAGCCCAACTACACCCTCGACCTCCAGCTTCTCGGCACCGACGGCGACCACAACACCGCCGGGCTGAAGGCCACGGCCATGCGGCTGGTCAACGCCATCCCGGCGGTGGTGGAAGGCGCCGCCGGGACTGCTCACCGCCCTCGACCTCCCCCCGGTCTACGGACGCGGCCTGGTCACCTGACGACGACCGGTCGGCCGACGGTCGGCCAGCGGCCGGCGACCGGGTCGACCACCGTTCCGCCGGCGGAACCGCCGCCAGGGACCGTCGGGGGCCTCCGGCCAAACTGTAGGGTCCCGGACATGGAGCCCGTGGGTGGTGCACGTCGATGAGCATGGGCGGCCACGGCATGGGCCGGCGGCGGCCAGTTCGGCGGGGTGATGCGCTCCATGCGCCGGGACGACTCGGTCACCCAGCAGCGGGTGACCAAGGGCACGGCCAGGCGGATGGTCCGTTCGCCCGTCCCTACCGGAGGATCCTGGCCTGGTTCCTGGTGCTGGTGGTCATCGATGCGGTGATCGGGGTGGTCAACCCGCTCCTGTTCCGCTCCATCATCGACAACGGCATCCCCGACCACAACAAGTCGCTGATCATCGGGCTGGCCCTGGTGGCCGCCGTGCTGGCCATCTTCGACACCGGACTGACCATCGGCATCCGCTGGGTCTCGGCCAAGGTGGGCGAGGGCCTCATCTTCGACATGCGGTCCCAGGTGTTCGAGCACATCCAGAAGATGCCCATCGCCTTTTTCACCCGGACCCAGACCGGCGCCCTGATCAGCCGGCTCAACAACGACGTGATCGGGGCCCAGCAGGCCTTCACCGACACCCTGTCGTCCGTGGTCTCCAACCTGATCAGCGTGACCCTGGTGCTGATCGTGATGTTCCTCCTGTCGTGGAAGATCACGGTGATCAGCCTGATCATCCTGCCGGTGTTCGTGCTGCCGGCCAAGCGGGTCGGACGTCGACTGTCGGTCATCACCCGGGAGTCCTACGGCCTCAACGCCCAGATGAACAACACCATGAACGAGCGGTTCAACGTGTCGGGCGCCCTGCTGGTCAAGCTGTTCGGCCGGCCCAAGGAGGAGCGGGACGCCTTCGAGAGCAAGGCCGGTCGGGTCCGCGACATCGGCGTGACCCAGGCCATGTACGCCCGCTTCTTCATCGCCGCCCTCACCCTCACCGCGGCCCTGGCCACCGCGGTGGTCTACGGCTGGGGCGGCATCCAGGTGGTGGAGGGTGGCCTGGAGCTGGGCACGGTGGTGGCCCTGGCCGCCTACCTGACCCGGCTCTACGGCCCCCTCACCGCGCTGTCCAACGTGCAGATCGACGTGATGACGGCCCTGGTCTCCTTCGACCGGGTGTTCGAGGTGCTCGACCTGCCGCCGATGATCGATGACAGCCCCGATGCCCGCCCGGTGCCGCCGGGCCCGGCCCGCATCGAGTTCGACCACGTCGACTTCCGCTATCCCAGCGCCGAGGAGGTCTCGCTGGCCTCGCTGGAGTCGGTGGCCGTGCTCGACACCACCGAGTCGCAGCAGGTGCTCTTCGACGTCACCTTCACCGCCGAGCCCGGCCAGCTGGTGGCCCTGGTCGGGCCGTCGGGGGCCGGCAAGACCACCATCAGCCAGCTCCTCCCCCGCCTCTACGACGTCCAGTCGGGAGCCATCCGGATCAACGGCCTCGACGTCCGGGAGGCCGACCATGGACTCGCTCACCGCCACCATCGGCGTGGTCACCCAGGACGCCCACCTGTTCCACGACACCATCCGGGGCAACCTGCTCTACGCCAAGCCCGACGCCACCGACGGCGAGCTCGACGCGGCCCTGGCCGGCGCCCAGATCGCCACCATGGTCGACGCGCCTCCCCGACGGCCTCGACACCGTGGTCGGCGACCGGGGCTACCGGCTGTCCGGCGGCGAGAAGCAGCGCATCGCCATTGCCCGGATCCTGCTGAAGGCGCCCGAGGTGGTGGTGCTGGACGAGGCCACCGCCCATCTCGACTCCGAGTCCGAGGCGGCCGTGCAGCAGGCCCTGGCCACCGCCCTCGGGGTCGCACCTCGCTGGTCATCGCCCACCGCCTGTCCACCGTCCGGGAGGCCGACGTCATCTTGGTGCTCGACCACGGCCGCATCGTCGAGCGGGGCCGCCACGACGAGCTGCTGGCCCCAGGCGGCCACTACGCCGAGCTCTACCGGATCCAGTTCGAGCGCCAGGAGACCGGGCTCGAGGTCCTCCGACCGGCCGCTCGGAGCGGTGTCGCCCTCGTCGCCACAAGGACCGCGGCCCCGTTCGTCAGGCCGCCTCACCGACACAGAGAGACGGCTCACCCTTGTCGTGGGTGTCCCCGGGATCGAGCATCCGGTCCGAGGCCCAGTCCTCGGCCCGGGCCGAGACGGCCTGGCGCCGCCCACTCGGGCTGGGCCCGGTGACGGGTGACGTGTCTCCGCCGGACTCGTCACTGTCATCGTGCTGGAGTTCGCCCATGTTGTCCTTCTTTCTCTGAATCACCTTGGAATCGCCTATTTCATTTCGAGTATTCGACCCGGGTCTTCGGATCGGCTGTGGGCGAAATACGTACTCGGGCCGAATGGCATTGACGGGCAGGTCCCGACCTCCATCCGTCCCGCTGTGCCCTCGTCTCCGGCTCCGGTGATGCCCCGGGGGAACCGGTACCCGGTCGCAACGGGCCTCGGGCAAGTCCATCCGTCGGAACCACCGCCGGCGCCGCCCGGGGTCGCATCCCTCCGAACGGGGACCTGCGATCAGTCGAACGGGGTGACACGGCATTGCCCGGTCCTCACGAATTCGTTCCCGGACAACAAAAAAGCCGCCTCGTAAGAAGCGGCTCCCCGACGGACCAGACCCTGATCATGTCTGTCTACTCCGTCGAGAGCGCCTCCCTGACCGCCTTGGCCGACGATACGAGCGCATCCTTGCTGCAGGCAGTCGAGATGCCGGCAATCGACACCGCCATGGTCGGGGGCCCGGAATCGGCCTCCGCCGGCTCCGGGTTCTGGCCCGGCCTTTGCCCGTTGTGCCGGTCATGTGCCCCACGGGGCCCATTGTAGCGGGCCAAGTGACCGCCGCGTGTCAACGTCTAATCGGGAAATAGAACCGGTCCCCCCCGATTCCCAGTCAGCCGCGAGCCGCCGGTCGGGACCGCCAGATCCGGGTCGAGTCCCTGAACCCGGGACGGACCGTCACCCGCCGGGTCCTGGTCGGGGGTGCACCGGACGGCCGGACACGGTGCGGGCGGTCCCAGACACGGGCCCACTACCGTTGGCGGGTGGCCCGGTTCGTCGTCGACATCACCCCGCTGCGGAGGTACCGGCACTTCCGGCGCCTGTGGGCGGGCCAGGTGGTGTCGGGCCTCGGCTCCCAGCTCACACTGGTGGCCGTCTCGTTCCAGGCCTACGGTCTGACCCACTCGACCCTGGTGGTCGGCCTGATCGGCCTGGTCCAACTGGTGCCGTTGCTGGCCGGGGCCCTGTGGGGCGGGACACTGGCCGACGCCATGGACCGGCGGCAAGGTCCTGATCATGACCCAGTTGGCCATGGCATCCGCAGTCGCCGGGCTGGTTGCCAACGCCTCCTTTTCCCATCCGGCCGTGTGGCCGCTGTTCGTGTGCACGGGGGCCGGTGCCGGGTTCCAGGGGGTCGACTGGCCGGCGAGGAGGGCGGCGTTGCCCATGCTGGTCGGCGAGCAGGACGTGACCGCGGCCATCGCCCTCCAGACCACCATCCAGCAGTTGGCGCTGGTGGCCGGTCCAGCCCTGGCCGGCGTCCTGATCGCCACCATCGGCCTGAGCGCGGTGTACGGGATCGACGTGGCCACCTTCGGCGTGGCCCTCGTCGCCGCCCTCCTTCTGCCGGCACTGGTCCCGAGCGGCGGAGGGACACCCATGGGATTCCGGTCCATGGCCGAGGGGTTCCGGCATCTCCGGGGACAGAAGCTGTTGTCGGCCACCTACTGGATCGATCTCAACGCCATGATCTTCGGGATGCCCCGGGCCGTGTTCCCGGCTCTCGGCACCGGCTTGTTCGGTGGTGGTGCCGGAGTGGTCGGGCTCCTCTACGCCGCGCCCGGAGCCGGGGCCCTCATCGGCTCACTGTTCACCGGGTGGTGCGGCCGGGTACTCCATCAAGGCCGGGCCATCGCCGCCTGTGTGGTGGTGTGGGGCGTCACCATCACCGTGTTCGGGATCGTCCCGGTGCTGTGGATCGGCTTGACCCTGTTGGCATTGGCCGGAGCCGCCGACGTCGTGTCGGCGGTGTTCCGCCAAGCCGTGCAGCAGCGGACCGTTCCCGAGCACCTCCAGGGTCGCCTGTCGGGGACGTTCTTCGCCGTGGTCGCCGGGGGTCCCCGCCTCGGAGATGCCGAGACGGGCGTTGCCGCCGCCATCGGAGGACCGCAGTTCGCGGTGTGGTCGGGGGGCCTGGCCTGTGTGGCCGGCGTAGGCGTGCTGCTGTGGCGGGTGCCCGAGCTGTGGCGTGACCGCCGGGGCGGCCAGGAACTCTCGGCCCAGGGACGAGCCCAAGCGGTGGGCGAGGTCACGAGCGAGCTCGGTGAGAGCGAACCGCTGTGACGGCGGCGAACAGAAGTGGAACCGTCGCTCCACTTGATGTATCGTAACCGGAACGAACGCTCCGCTCCTGCGGCTCCGACCGACCCGACCCCCCGACCCCCGCCTCCTGGCACCCGGCATCCAGCCATCCGGCATCCGGCATCCGGCCGGCATCCGGCATCCGGCATCCGGCATCCGGCACAACAAGGAATCCATGACGAGATCGCTCGACCGCGCCAGCTACAAGACCACCTTCGTCGTGCTGCTGATGGGCGTGACGGCCTACGCCCTGCTGCAGTCACTGGTGACGCCGGTGCTCACCACCATCCAGCACGAGTTGCACACGTCCCAGGGAACGACCACCTGGGTCCTCACCGCCTATCTGCTGTCGGCGTCGATCTTCACCCCGATCCTCGGGCGGGTCGGCGACATGGTGGGCAAGGAGCGCATGCTGGTAGCCACCCTCGGGGCGCTGGCGGCTGGGATCGGTGTTGGCCGGACTGGCCGACTCGATCGGCGTGCTGATCGTGGCCCGGGCCATCCAGGGGATCGGCGGGGCCGTTCTGCCCCTGTCCTTCGGGATCATCCGTGACGAGTTCCCCGGGGCCAAGGTGGCCGGCGGGGTGGGGATCGTGGCCGCCATGGCCGCGGTCGGCGGCGGGGCCGGCATCGTGCTGGCCGGTCCCATCGTCAAAGGTCTCGGCTACCACTGGCTGTTCTGGATCCCCCTGATCATCACCCTGGTGGCCGCGGTCTGTGCCTACCTCTTCGTCCCCGAGTCCCCGGTGCGCACCCCGGGCAAGATCAGCTGGCTGGCCGCGGTCCTGCTGTCGGGATGGCTGGTCGCCCTCCTGGTCGGGGTCAGCGAGGCGCCCACGTGGGGATGGGGCTCGAGCAAGGTCATCGGGCTCCTCGCCCTGGCCGTGGTCATCGCCGTGGCCTGGGTGGTGGTCGAGCTGCGCTCCCGGGAGCCGCTGATCGACATGCGCATGATGCGGCTCCCGGCCGTGTGGACCAACAATCTGGTCGCCTTCCTCTTCGGCATCGGCATGTACTCGGTAATCGGCTTCCTCCCCGAGTTCCTCCAGACCCCGAAGTCGTCCGGCTACGGGTTCGGGGCCAGCATCATCCAGTCGGGCCTCTACCTGTTGCCGCTGACCGTGACCATGTTCATCTTCGGCATGTTGTCGGGACGGATCGCCGCGGCGGTCGGGTCGAAGTCGGCGGTGATCATCGGGTCCTGCTTCTCGTGCGCCTCCTATCTCATGTTGGCCTTCGCCCATAATCAGCCCTGGGAGATCTACCTGGCCAGCACGTTGCTGGGGGTCGGCCTGGGCCTGGCCTTCTCGGCCATGTCCAACCTCATCGTCCAAGCGGTTCCTCCGTCACAGACCGGAGTGGCCAGCGGCATGAACGCCAACATCCGCACCATCGGTGGTGCGGTGGGGGCCGGGGTGATGTCGAGCATCATCACCTCGACCCTCATCGACGACAACAAGCTATCCGGCCGCTAGCGGGCTACACCCGGGGATTCGCATTCCTGGCGGCCATGACGGTGATCGCCATCGTCGCCGCCATCTTCATTCCGACGGCCACGTCGGCGGCGGCCGACGCCGACCACGAGCACCATCTGCAGAATGCCGAGCTGGCCATGGTGGCCGGCGGCACCATCGCCGAGGAATGACCGACATCGTCCGACCCTCCCGCGACCCCGTTGCCACCCTGCGCAAGGACGCCGCCCGCAACCGCGACAAGATCCTGGCCGCGGCCCGGGCCGCCTTCGACGAGGGCGGCGTCGACGTCGGCGTCGAGGTCATCGCCCAACGGGCCGGCGTCGGGGTCGGCACCCTCTACCGCCGGTTCCCCACCAAGGAGGCTCCTGATCGAGGCGGTGGTCAACGAGGTGCTCGAAGACGTGCTGTCGGCGGCGGAGGCGGCCCTGGAGCACGAGTCCGGCGGCCGACGGGTTCACCGAGTACCTGCGGGCGGTCGGACGGCTCCAGTTCGAGCACGCCGGTTGCCTCACCCGTCTGTGGGAGGTCGGGCCCGACGACGTCCGCAACCAGATCGAAGATGTCACCCGCCAGCTCCTGGCGCGGGCCCAGGAGGCCGGATCGCCGTCCGCAAGCGACCTGGTCTACGAGGACGTCATCGTGCTGTTCTGGTCGCTCCGCGGGGTCATCGAGGCGACGGCCACCGTCTCTCCCGACGCCTGGCTTCGCCACCTCGACCTGCTGCTCGACTCCCTCGCCACCGGAGATCGTCCCCTCCGGCACCCACCGCTCACCGCCGACCAGGTGGTCCGGGCCAAAGCCGCGGTGGCCATGCGGGACACCATCCACCACAAGGGGCGTCCGGCCGGCTCGACTCGACCACCCGGCTGCCCGGGTGCTCGTGCCCGGCCAGCTGCCCGTGTCGGGCCGGAGGTAAGAAGTCAGAGGTCGGCCAGATGGCGGAGCTGCAACGACAGCGCGATCTCCAGCACCCCGTAGATGATCAACCAGATGCCCATGATCACGGCCAGCACGTTCAGGGTCAGATGGGGCACCACCAGGGTCACGATGCCGGCGGCGAAGGCCAGTACCCCCATGGCGATCCGCCAGCCCCGGGCCGGCGATCCGTAGTCGCCATAAGCGGTGAAGAACTCGATGATCCCGCCGATCACCCAGAACAGACCGATCAGGAACGCCAGGGTGGTCACCGTCTCCTCGGTGTGGCGGAGGAAGAGGATCCCGATGATCACCGACAGCAGCCCGAGGACGGCCACGAACCACCGGCTGCCGGCCGTGTCGTCGCTCTCGGCGATGGCCATCACGATCCGGAACAGGCCGGCCACGAACAGCCAGATCCCCAACAGGATGGCGAAGGCGTAGACGGTGTCCTTGGGTCGGATGACCACCAGTATGCCGAGGATCAGGGTCACGATGCCGAAGAACAGGACCCAGCCCCATGACTTCCCGATGATCCTCAGGATGTCCCGATCCGTCGGTGCGACGGTCGGCTTCCCCTGGACTCGACATGGCACCCTCCCCCTTCGTCCGGACGGCCCCGATCAGGCGAACCGCCGTGCGCACAACACACTAGGTCTTCGGGTGTCGGCCGACGCGGACCGGTCGAGCCCGTCGCTCCCGTCCTCGCTCAGCCGGATCGTCCGGCCCCGGCCCCGGTCCCCGATGTCGCCTGTTCCACCAGCTCCTCGCTGATCGACCACAGCCGGGCCGCGGCCGCTTCGTCCTGGGCCGCCGGAGACGGGTCCTTCACCCGGCACTTGATGAAGTACTTCCCGGTCGTGTCGGCCACCGCGGGCGACGAGGCCAGGTACACCGTGGTGCGAGCACCCTGTTCGGGGGTGAGGATGAACGGCTTGATCAGCTTGACCCCGAAGGCCAGGAATCCCGAGGCGTCACCGTCCCGGGCGAACCCGCTGGCCACCGTGCCCGGGTGCAGGGCGTTGGCCGTGACCCCGGTCCCGGACAGCCGCCGGGCCAGCTCGGTGGTGAACAGGATGTTGGCCAGTTTGGACCGGCTGTAGGCATCCATGCCCCGGTAGCGCCGGCTGGACTGGAGGTCGTCGAAGTCGAGCCCCCTGCCGAGCCGAGCGGTGGGCGGTCGAGGCCACGTTCACCACCCGGGCCGGTGCCGAGGCCATCAGCCGGTCGGTGAGCAGCCGGGTGAGGAGGAACGGTCCCAGGTGGTTGGTGCCGAAGGTGGCCTCGAAGCCGTCGGCGGTCTCGTGGCGATCGGTCAGGACCAGGCCGGCATTGTTCACCAACACGTGGATGTGCTGGTACCGGTCGAGCAGCTCGGACGCCCCCGCCCGCACCGACGCCAGGTCGGCCAAGTCGAACACCACCAGGTCGACCGAGTCCGACCCGCTGGCCCTCCGGATGTCGGACACGCTCTGGCGGCCCCTCGACTCGCTCCGGGCGGCGATGACGGTGTGGGCGCCGGCCCCGGCCAGGGCCACCGCCGTGGCCAGGCCCACCCCGGAGTTCCCACCGGTGATGACCACCGTCCTGGCGTCCATGGCGGGGACGCCGTTGGCGGATGAGCTCACGGCACTCAGCGTTCCTGTTCGGTCGGCCGGATCAGGACCTCGTTGACGGCGACGTGACGGGGTCGAGTGACGATGTAGAGGATGGCATCGGCGATGTCCTCTGCCTTCATCATCTCGATCGAGCCGAACGTGGTCCGCATGCCTTCGATTATCTCGGGCCGGTTGTGACTGGCCAGTTCGGTCATGGTGGCGCCGGGCTCCACCAACGAGGCCCGGACGTGACGGCCGGTGACCTCCTGGCGGAGCGACTCGGTGAAGGCGGCGACACCGAACTTGGTGGCGTTGTAGCCGCCACTGCCCTGGCGGGCCACCCGGCCGGCCACCGAGCTCACGTTGACCACGTCGGCCACCCTCCGGGGATCGGTGTCCGCGGCCTGGAGGAGATGGGGAAGGGCGGCGTGGGTGGTGTAGAGCAGGCCGAGCAGGTTGATCTCGACCATCCTCCGCCACTCCTCGACCGGTGCGTCCACGATCGGCCCGAGCAGCATGACCCCGGCATTGTTGACCACGGTGTCCAACCGGCCGAACTCGCGGACCGTGGCCTCGACCATGCCGCGGGCGGCCGCCTCGTCGGTGACGTCGGTCTCGACCACCAGGACCTGGACGTCGTTGCCGAGACGCTCTTCGAGCTGTTCGAGCCGGTCCCGTCTCCGGGCCGCCACCGCCAGGGTGGCTCCCTCGGCGGCCAGAGCCACCGCGGTGGCTTCGCCGATCCCGCTCGATGCTCCGGTGACCAGGGCCACCGTTCCCTTCAGACGATCGGCCACGGCTTCGGCCGCGCCGACAGTGCCGGCGGTGGCGGATGCGACTGCGCGGTCATTCATGACGACACCTCGTTCCCATCTGCGTTCGCATCGCAGTGTACCGACGTGTCGTGGGAAGGGCTCGGGGCCCTGGGGCCGGCTTCGGAGGCCGGGACGAACCCGGCCACGGGGACCAGGTCCGAGGGCCCCGGGGACGGGGCCGGTGGTCAGGCTGCCGACTGCCGCCGGGACTTGGCGGCGGTGGACTTCGACGAGGTCCCGGTGGCCTCGGCCGCCGACTCCGCCTGCCCGGCTTCCTCCGCCTGCTCCGGGCTTGCCGTCCGGGCCGCGGCGGCAGTGCCGTTGGCGGCCTGCGAGGGGTTCCTCCGCCTTCCGCTCCGGGCGTTGCGGCGCCGTCCCTTGGGCTGCCGGGTGGAAGTGTCGTAGGGGCGTTGCGTGGACGCCGGGCTCTCGTGCAACGCGCACCACTCGGTGCTGTTGTAACGCGACAGCCTCACCGAGCAGCTGGGTTCGATGCACACCCGCCCGGTCCCGTAGACAATCGAAGGAGCGCTGCCCGCCAGTCCGTCAGCCAGGAACGACCCATCATCCATCGTGCGCCTGTCCACCATGCCTGACCTTCCCCTCTTTTCTGCTCGATTACTCCGTTCACGAGGGATTGTCGGCATGAAAGGACGCAAACTGTAACGGCCGGATCGGAGAAGCCGGGGCCACCGGCGGGCCCGGCGGGAGCCCCGGCCCAGCCCGGTGGCAAGCCCGGCAGTGCCCCGGGCAAAGCCCCGAACAGGACGTTCTCACCCTCCGGCCCTCGGGCCGGAGATTGCTAAGGTCGATCGGGTGCCCGACCCCCGAGTCACCGAGCCGTCCCGGGTCCGGGCCCGGGTCGGGGCCTGAGAGACCGGTGGACGGGGATGGGCCCTGGTGGCAGGGAGCGGTCTTCTACCAGATCTACCCCCGGTCCTTCGCCGACTCGGACGGTGACGGCATCGGGGACCTGGCCGGGATCCGGGCCCATCTGGCCGAGCTGGCCTGGCTCGGCGTCGACGCCCTGTGGCTGTCCCCGTTCTACCCGTCCCCGATGGTCGACTTCGGCTATGACATCAGCGACTACTGCGACGTCGACCCCCTGTTCGGCACCCTCGAGGACTTCGACGGGCTGATCGCCGATGCCCACGCCGTCGGGATCAAGGTGATCATCGACTGGGTGCCCAACCACACCTCGGACCGACACCCCTGGTTCATCGACGCCGCTTCGGGCCGGGACAGCCACCACCGGAGCTGGTACGTGTGGCGGGACGCCGGCCCCGGTGGAGCCCCGCCCAACAACTGGGTGGCCGCCTTCGACCTGACAGCACCGGCGTGGACCCTCGACGAGCGGTCGGGCCAGTGGTATCTCCACCTGTTCGAGACGGCCCAGCCCGACCTCAACTGGGACCAGGACGAGGTGGTGTCGGCCATGCACCAGGTGCTGCGGTTCTGGCTCGAGCGGGGCGTCGATGGGTTCCGCGCCGACGTCATCCACTGCATCGGGAAGGACCCCGACCTCCCCGACGATCCCCCCGCGGTGGCGGGCATCCCCCACAGTGCTCTCAACGACGTCCCGGTGACCCATCAACGACTGCGGGACATCCGCACGATCGTCGACGGGTACCCGGGCGACCGGGTCGTGGTCGGCGAGGTCTACCTGTTGTCGACGGCGGCGGTGGCCACCTACTACGGCGACGGTGACGAGCTCCACCTGGCCTTCAACTTCCCTCCTCTCTACGCCCGCTGGCAGGAGCAGGCCTGGGCCGACTGCATCGAGGCCACCGTCGACGCCTTCGACCCGAGAGGCGCCTGGCCGACGTGGGTCCTCTCCAACCACGACAATCCCCGCCACCGCAGCCGCTACGACCGGGCCGCCGCCTTCCTCGGCGAGGTACCGGAGTCGACGGCACACAGGAGCGAGGCGAGGGCCAGGGCCGCGGCCGTTCTGGTCATGACCCTGCGGGGCACTCCCTTCCTCTACCAGGGCGAGGAGCTGGGCCTCCTCGATGCGGTGATCCCTCCCGATCGGGCCGTCGACCCGGGCGGGCGTGACGGGTGCCGGGCCCCCATCCCCTGGGACGGCACCACCGATCACGGATGGCCGACGCCATCGGGACGAGGCCCGTGGCTGCCGTTCCCGCCCGAGCTGGACGTCCGCAACTACGCCGCCCAGCGGGCCGACCCCTCGTCGGTGCTCCATCTCTACCGGCGGCTCATCGCCCTGCGTCGACGCCAGAGAGCGCTCGGCCTGGGCCGGTTCGAGCTGGTGGAGGCGCCCGACGGCGTGCTCGGTTTCGTGCGCACGCTCGGCCACGAGCGCTGGGTGGTCCTGGTCAACTTCACCGACCGGGCCGTCTCCATCGGCGGCGGTGACGGACCCGGCCAGGGCGGGGACGGGGGGCTGGCTGCATGGCTCTCCCGCGGGGCCGTCGTGGCCGTATCCAGCGACGGCGTGGGCGAACAGGCGGACTTCGACGGTCAGGTGGGGGCCGATCAGGCCCTCGTGCTCAGGTGCTGACCTACGGTGTCGGCGGCGGCACCGGGAGGAGGGGCCGGACGGGAGCCGGCACCTACAGCCAGGTCTCCCGCCAGTAGTCAGGAGCACCTTCGTCGCCCAGCCACATGGAGTGGCCGTCCTCGTGTCCGCTTCTCCTGATGCAGCACACGAGCGTGCCCAGCCACGGTCCGGTGTCGATGCAGTGGACGGCACCGCAGCGGTGCCACTGCGGCTCGTCCGGCATCACCAGGTCGTCGAGATCGAAATCAGCCTCTGACCATTCGCTGGTCTTGCGTACGTGGTACGGATCGATCGTCACTGTGTTTCCTGCCCCTTTGTGTCGGATCCCTCACATGGATAATCGGAATGTGGGGGCCGTAGCTGTAGGGGGAAATTGTCTCTGGGGCCAGGTACGGCGGGCCGCTCGGGCCCGGCGGCACCACCCGGGTCCACCAGGGCCGGCGATGATGCGGCCATCATGGGGATGGCCAGGGCCGACCCAGCCGGGGCTGAGGGGGAACGCCGGGCGTCCCGGTCCCGTTGAATTGCCCGCCTGTTCAGAGTTCCATCACCGCCGTCTGGTTGCACCACAGATTGCCCATGTCGGAGGCGTAGTCGCCCCGCCACCCGCGGTGGGGATGTTCAGGTTTCAAACACCCGGGAGGTACCATAACGCGATGAGCGGGGATCCGGCCAAGGGCATCGAGGATATCGTGCGCCGGAACGTCGCCGCCCTCCGGTCCAAGGCCAATCTCACCCAACAGGGGCTCGCCGACGAGATGCTGCTGCGTGGGATCACCTGGACCCGGGAGACGGTGGCTCAGGTCGAGACGACCAACCGCCGACTCGGGTTCACCGAGGCCATCGCGGTGGCGGCCAGCCTCGACGTTCCGGTGGCCAGGTTGACGGCCACCGGAGCCGCCACCGTGACAGTGGGCGACAGCGAGTGGTCGGCGGCCTACCTCGGGGCGGCCGTGGCCGGTACTGCCGGCGACGTCTTCCCGCCCGAGAGCTACGCCTCCCCGGTGACCAGACCGCTCCAACCGGTGGAGTCGACTTCGCCGGTCACCACCCTGCTGACGTCGTCGCCCGGTTCACCCACTGCGCCCACCGACGCGGCCCCACCGACCCCAGCCACCCGACCCGACCCGGAGGGCGACCGGAGGAGGGGTCCGGACGAACGCCGGTCGGCCGATGTGGAGGAGCCCGGGCGGGTGGGACGGCGGACGACCGACCAGCCACCGGCGGCGCAGGCCCCCGTCAAGACGGCCGAGCGCATCGAGCGACGGATGCGACTGCGGGTCACCGCCAGCGACGTGGACGCCACCGCCCAGCACCTCTGGTCGCGGAGCCTAGACAGCGAGCGGGAGCGAAGGGTCACCGACCGCCACGCCCTGACCGGGGGGTCGCTCAGGACCATCCGCGGCCACGTCTCCCGGGACCTCGACCGCGAGATCGCCCACGAGATGGAGCGCCGTCCCGAACCGGGCGAACCGGGCGAACCGGGCCTGCCAGTGGATGGCGACGACGGGGTGACCACCCCGGAGGAGGCGACGTGGGAGGCCACCCGCCTCAACATCATCCTGGCCAACAAGGGCTACAGCGACAGTGACGTGACCAGGTGGTGGAACTTCACCAGGCACCGTGAGCTCGACGACCAGACCATCGCCGAGGCATGGAACGCCGGCGACTACACCAGGGTGAGCCGCCTCATCGAGTCCCTTCCCGACCGGCGGGGACCGGTCGCCGGGTACTACACCGACGAGTAGGGGCTCCGACACTCCAACCGGAGTCGGTCGGCTAGGCGTCCTCGGGTATGGCGTCCCACCACTGGCACCACCACTCGGAGCCGACGAGGATGCGCAGCTTCTGGTGCCAGCAGTAGGAGATGTCGTTGTAGGGCTCGAGATAGTACCGGCAGTTCTCGCACTTCTCGTTGCCGACCGGCTGTCCCTTGAGGACGGCGTTGGAGGCGAGGTGCCGCAGCTCCATGGAGAGCTTCTCGTCTATCTCTTTGGGCTCGGGCTCGGGGATCACATAGTCGGACATGGGGGCAAGGATAATGCGCGGCGCCGTCCCTTCGGCCAAGCCATGCCGGCCACCTGAGCGGCACCGTCAGCAGTCGGCCACCTCGCTGTCGAGATACTGCACCGGTGGTGCAGTGGTCCAACCGCTCTCCGGGGTGAAATATCCATACCCCACGTTCTGGCCGGCAAGGGCCGAGCAGGCCGTGGCCGGCTGGTCCGGGCCGACCGTGTCGTAGACGAGCACCGAGAAGTGCTGGGCTCCGTAGGCCGACTCCCACGCCGCCGGCGACCAGGGCCGGCCGGAGCCGTAGTCCAAGAAGTTGCTGTAGGTGTCCTCGAATACGACGGCGATGTCGGCGTTCTGGGCGGCGACGGTGCTGGACAGGGCCCAGTTGCTGGCCGGGTTCTCCCCGAAGTTGAAGGTCACCGTCTGGCCGGCGGCGATGGCGTGGGCGAAGGCGGCCAGTGTGTGGTAGTAGCTGACCGCGGACGTGGAGCGCGACAGGCAGTCACTGGTGGCGTTGGGGTTCGAGGGATCGTCGGCCTCGTCGAAGAAGATGCCGGCGATACCGTCGGCCCCGTACCAGGCGTACCAGCTGTCGATCTGTCCCTCGGCGGTGGCCAGCGGCACCTGGCAGTAGCCGGTGTCGACATAGCCCAACACGCCGACGTGGGCGGCGCCGCAGTAGTCGATGTTGGTGGCCCAGGCCGGACTGGCGGAGGTGCCCGGACCTCCGGGATTGCCGATGTCGGCGATCAGGAGCGAGCTGGTGCCGGCCAGCGCCGAGCACGTCTGTGACCAATCAGCGGCGCTGCTGTCGTAGAGCGGCACCAGGAGGGCCGAGGCGGAAGGGGGCGGATTGGTGGGAGGCGGATTGGTGGGAGGCGGGCTGGTGGGGGGCGACTCGGGGGTGACCGCATTGGAGGCGGCCGATGCCGGACCGGTACCCACGGCATTGACGGCGGCCACGGTGAATCGGTACCTGGCTCCCGCGGTCAGGCCGGTCACCACCTGGCTGGTCACGTCGCCGACGGAGACCGGTGACCCGGTGGACGGGATCACGACGTAGCCGGTGATGGCGCTGCCCCCGTTGCTGGACGGACTGGTCCAGGTGACGGTGGCACTCGAGATGCCCGCCACTGCGCTGACCCCGGACGGGGCGCCCGGCACGGTCGCCCTGGTCGGCCTGGTCGGCCCGGGCCGGCCGCCGGACCCCCGGGAGGCGGCCCCGGTCACCTGCACGGTACCGATCTGCACGATGGCGGCAAAGCCGAGGATCACAACGAGGGCGGCCGCGCCCGTGACCCACTGCGCCCCCCTGCCTGATCCACCAGTGTGTTGGCCACGACCGCCCATGACAACGCTCACCCCCGTCGTGGAGCCGCCGATCAGGGTCCGCCGACGCTCCCTCGCAGCCGACCCAGAGCCGGACGCTGTCGAAACCCTAGCCAACCGGGGCCGGGCCTGCTCAGTGGCGGGCCGGGACCATCCTGGGTCCGATCACCCGGCCCTCCCGATCCGGTCATCCATGGCTCCGGCCTCGATGTCCAATCGTCGCAGGATCCCGGGCACGATCCGTCGCTCGGCCAGACGACCGATGCCCGGCACGGCCACGACCAGCTCGCCGTCGAGGCGCCGGACAGCACCGGCTCCCTCGGCGGCGATGACGAAGTCGGCGGCACCGTGCAACCGCCCCGGATCCCGTTCGGCCTCAAATCCGAGCGAGCCGGTACCGGCCAGGCGGTCGACCCTGACCTCTTGGATCCAGGCCAGACGGCCGGAGCCGATCAGCCGGGTGGCGATGGGATCGAGCTTTCCTTCGAACTCGTACCGGAGCCGCACCACGACATCGTCTCCGTCCTCCCGTTGCTCGACGAGCTCGGGCCGGCTCAGGTCGGGGAGATCGAGTTCGAGATAGAACGCGGCATCGGCCACGAGGGCACTGACGGCCCGATCCGAGCCCCGATAGTGGTGCTCAGCGCGGAAGTGCACGAACGGTGGGACTCACCGGGGTGTGAAGCTGGTCGAGCAGAATGCCGATCCGTTGCCCACGTCGGCGATGACGGAAGCGGGGACGTTGGAGAGCGGGTGCCCGATGTCGAAGACGACGTCACCGTTGCCGGCACCATCGGTGGCTCCGGTGGCCGTGACCACCTTGGCCTTGTAATTGACGCTCAATATGATGTTGGCGTTGGGGATAGTCGACCGGACGGTCGCCGTCTCGCCGCTGCCCCCTTTGGGACTCGGGTTGGACATGGTGACGGTACAGATGCCTATCGGGAGGGGCGACACCGCCGACCCGTAGAACTGGGACGTGCCGAAGGTGAAGATGCCGCCGTCGGAGGCGACGAACCGGTAGCCCGTACCGGACGTGCCCGCCTCCGATCCGACCACGGGCTTGGCCAGATGGAGGTTGCCCGTCGATCCGAGGAAGGGAGAGTTGAAGGCGAATACGCCGCCGTCGGCCGCCACCAGCCAGTAGCCCCCGGTGGCGACGTCGGCCGCCATCCCCACCACCGGCTGGTTGAGGCGGACGGCGCCCATCGAGCCGAAGAAGGGAACGCCGAACGTGAAGACGCCGCCGTCCGAGGCCACCAGCCAGTAGCCGCTGGTGGCGGCGTTGGCCGCCATGCCCACCACCGGCTGGTTGAGCCGGAGGCTGCCGGTCGACCCCCGGAACGGCGCGTTGAAGGCGAACACGCCGCCGTCCGAGGCCACCAGCCAGTATCCGCCGGTGGCAGGATCGGCGGCCATCCCGACGATGGGCTTGTTGAGCTTGAGGCTGCCCGTCGAACCCCAGAACGGTGCATCCCCGAACGAGAACACGCCGCCGTCCGAGGCCACCAGCCAGAACCCCCCGCCATCGTTGGTGGCGGCGATTCCCACGATCGGATGGGTGGGAGCGATGTCGAGAGACCCGAAACCGGGGGCATCGCCGCACGAGACCACTTGTCCTGCGCTGTTGGCGATCCAGTAGCCGCCGTCGTCGGCCGTGGTGGCCATGCCCACTACCGTTCCTGACGGCAGGTACCCCGAGCACGGGGCTGAGGTGGCATGGGGGACGGCGGACGCAGTGGCGGCGGCGGACGCAGTGGCGGCGGCGGACGCAGTGGCGGAGGGGACCGACGTCGCCAGCCCCACGAGCACCAAGGCGACCAGGGCGGCCATCGTCGCCAGCGCCCTGATCAACCGAGTGCTCCGACTCCACTGAGTGTTCCGACACGAATACGGCAACCGACTGCCCCCTCCCCCACGAGTCGCGCCGAAGAAGCTACACCTTCCTGACCGGATAGGCGCCCGGGCGCCGGGAAGGTGGGACGATATCGAAAATGAGGACTCCCCGAGCGGTCGTGGGTGCGCTGTGCGGCGCGATCCTGTGCGCCTGGTGCGGGTGGGCCAGCGGCTTCCACCACTCCACCGCTCCCGCTTTCGTGACCTGGGGCGTTTCGCTGGCGTCGGTGGTGGTGATCGATGTCCTGTGGTGGCAGGGCCGGCACCGTCGCCGACCCGGCTGGCACTTGGCTCCCGCCGACACTCCCTGGCCGCGGCCGGGCCGCGGGGGTGGCAGGCGGATAGTCCTGGGCGCCTGGCCGTGGTTGACCATCATCGTGGTCGTTGTGGTCTTTGAGGTGCTGGGCATAGACACCGGCACCCACGAGCCGCACCTTACGATCAGTGCCCTGGCGCAGGCGTTCCGACCGCTCGATGCCGCCCTGCTGCTGGTGTGGGTACTGGTCGGGATCGGCTACGGCGCCGCCCGGGCCCGAGCACCGGTCACCGAACCGGGTGGGTCGGAGGAACGAGGTGCGGTGGGACACCTGGCCGGAGCGGGGGGGATGGGAGGCGTGAAGGGAGCGGCGGCGGCAGGCCATTGTGCCCCGCTTGTACCCGGGCTCCTCCTGCCCCAAACCCGGGCGGCCGGGGTGGCATTTTGGATCGCGGTCATCGTCGCCGCCGCTGTGGTCGATCTGGTGGCACGGAGGTCTGGCGGCCGTCTGGCCACGGCCGAGGAGTTCGTCCGGCTGGTGTCAGGACCGCGGCTCGCCAATGTCGCCCTCGTGGTGGCGTGGACGTTCGCCGGCTGGCACTTGTTCGCCCACTGAGCCCAACGAGCCCACCGAACCCGGTGAGCGGCCGACGGTCACCACCGTCCGACGGCGGTGGCACCGACATCGGCAGCCAGGTGGTGCAGGGCGTCCACCAGTGCATCGACCTCTCCGTAGGTGTTGTACATGGAGAGCGATGGCCGGACGGTGGCGCCTACGCCCAGGCGCCGCAGGATCGGCTGGGCGCAGTGGTGGCCGGCCCGTACCGCGATCCCCTCCCGGTTGAGGGCGGTGCCGACTTCCTCAGGTTCGTACCCGTCCAGGAGGAACGACTGGACACTTACCTTCTCGGGGGCGGTCCCGACCAGGCGGATACCGGGAACGGTCTCGAGGGCCCTGGTGGCGTACTCCAGCAGCGCATGCTCGTAGATCGCCACCTTCTCGATGCCGATCCGTTGCAGATAGTCGAGGGCCGCACCCAGGCCGACGGCGTCGGCGATGTTCCCGGTGCCGGCCTCGAAGCGCGTGGGTGGCGGTTGGTAGGTGGTCCGCTCGAAGCTGACTTCCTTGATCATGTTGCCGCCGCCTTCCCACGGGGGCATGGACTCCAGTACCTCGGACTTGCCGTAGAGGGCCCCGATTCCCGTGGGACCGAAGACCTTGTGCCCGGAGAAGACGTAGAAGTCCGGGTCGAGGGCCTGGACGTCCACTCGCAGGTGGGGCACGGACTGGGCGCCGTCGATGAGCACCCGGGCCCCGGCGGCGTGGGCCTGCCGGACGATCTCGTCGACGGGCACCACCGTGCCCAGGGCATTGGAGACATGGGTGACCGCCACCAGCCGGGTCCGGTCGCTCAACAGGTTCGAGTACTCGTCGAGCAGCAGCCGACCGGTGTCGTCGACCGGGATCACCCGCAGTCGCGCCCCCGCTCCTCGGCCAGCTGTTGCCAGGGCACGATGTTGGCGTGGTGCTCGAGGTGGGAGAGGAGGATCTCGTCGCCGGGTCCCACGTTGTCCGGTCCCCAGCTCTTGGCGACCAGGTTGATGGCCTCGGTGGTGCCGCGCACGAACACGATGTCGTCGCGGGACGGTGCCCCGAGGAACCGCGCCACCGAGTCGCGGGCGGCCTCGTAGGCGTCGCTGGCCCGCGCCGCCAGCTCGTGAGCCCCTCGATGGACGTTCGAGTTCTCGTGCTCGTAGAAGTAGGTGAGCCGATCGATCACCGCTCGGGGCTTGTGAGTGGTGGCGGCGTTGTCCAGCCAGACGAGCTGCCTGCCGTTGACCCGTTCGGCCAATATGGGAAAGTCGCCGCGCACCATCTGGGGGTCGAACGGCGCCGATGGAGCCGGCCCCGGTTGACCTGGACCCGACCCCGGGGCCCGTCGATCCGGCCGGACGAAGTAGAACTCGGGAGGGGCGCCCGATGGCGCGGATGCCGCCGACCAGCCGGGGCCGGAGCCGAGCACGTCGACGGCGGCGTCGTAGAAGTAGTAAGGCGATGAGTCGGCCGAAGGCCGCGCCGGTACTTCGGGGACGGGAAGGTCGGGCCGGACCGGGGGCATGACGACCCGGGCGTCGGGGCCGGGCAGGGCCAGGTCCACCTCGGCCCCTTCGTCGAGCGAGTTGGGGATGCTCCCCATCGGACCCCCCGACGGGCCGACCAGAGGGACGGCCGATGACGACGCCGCCGGTGGCGCCAGGGCCGGAGCGTCGGGGCGCTGCGTGCCGATCAGATGCCCCGGTGCGACCGCCGGTTGGTCGAGGGCGCCGAGGTGCTCGGCGAAGAGCTCGTTGGCCAACCGGGCCAGCATGGCCGAGTCGGGCAGGCCCGGTGGCTCGGCGCCCATGTCACCTGGAGTACTTGAAGGCGTAGTCATGGAACTTTCCCACCTCCACGTCGTCGAGTACGGCCAGCGCATCATCGGTGAGCACGGCCAGCGAGCAGTAGAGCGAGATGAGGTACGAGGAGATGGCGCTCCGATCGATGCCCATGAACCGGACCGAGAGGCCCATGCCCTGCTCGCCGGCGAGACCCGGCTGATAGAGGCCGACCACGCCCTGGCGGTCCTCGCCCACCCGGAGCAACAGCACCTTGGTCTTGCCGTTCTCGATCGGCACCTTGTTCGACGGGATGAGAGGGATCCCCCGCCAGGTGATGAACTGCGAACCGAACAGGCTGACCGTTGCCGGCGGCACCCCACGCCGGGTGCACTCGCGGCCGAAGGCGGCGATGGCGAGCGGATGGGTCAAGAAGAACGCCGGCTCCTTCCACACCCGGGCCAGCAACTCGTCGAGGTCGTCCGGTGTCGGTGCGCCGGTGCGGGTGGCGAAGCGCTGGTCGGCGGCGACGTTGGCGAGCATGCCGTACTCGGCATTGGTGATGAGCTCGCCCTCCTGGCGTTCCTTGATCGCTTCGACGGCGAGTCGCAACTGCTCTTTGATCTGGTCGAACGGGCTGCTGTAGAGGTCGGACACCCTGGTGTGCACGTCCAGCACGGTGGCCACCGAACTGAGGAAGTACTCGCGGGGCTGCTCGTCATAGTCCACGAAGGTCTGGGGCAGCTCGGTCTCGTTGCGGGAGGACAGGCGACATCGACCGACTCGGGGTCCTTGACCGTGTTGAGCCGGTAGATCCCGGCCTCGACCGGCACCCAGCTCATGCACCGCACCAACCACCGCGGCGTGATTGTGGACATCTGGGCCCGGGTCTTGGTGGCATTGGCGAGCTGACGCGCCGCACCGTCGCTGAGCGCCATTCGGGGTGTCTCGGTTGTAGCCACGTAGGGCCCTCCTTGTTCGTCCGGGTCTTGCCGTGCGCGTCGCGGTCGTACCTACGGGCGATTCCAAGGCGGCACTCGTGGTCGAGTATCGCGCGGCCCGGAGTGGGCCGAGACCCGTCAATCTTGATTGACGACCTCGGGATTGAGGCCCCCCGACCCCGGGAGGGTACCCACCCGGGCCCAGCCGAGGTCCTTGGGCGATGTCCGGCCGGGCGCCGGACGCGACCCTCGGACCTACCCCGTCAGAGGCCTATCCCAAGGATGGACACGCCACCGGCCGCCGTGGTGGTGGTCGTAGTGGTGGTGACCGGAGGAGCCGTCGTGGTGGTCGTGGTGGTGGGCGGGGTCGTGGTGGTGGTGGGCGGGGTCGTGGTGGTGGTGGGGGGAGTCGTGGTGGTGGTGGGCGGCGGCGCCCTCGTGGTGGTGGTGGTGGAGGCCGGCCTGGTCGTCGTGGTCGGCGCCTTCGCCGTCGTGGTGGTCGTCGCTGCCTTGGTCGTGGTGGTGGTGGCGGCCGGTTTGGTGGTGGTCGGCGTCGGCGTGAACGAGCTGGTGTTGGTGAAGGGCAGGGACAGGGGCGAGGAGGCCAACGAGGGGCCCGTGGTGGTGGTGGTCGAACCGGGGGCGGTCACCGTGGTGGGTGTCGAGGGCGAGGTGAACACCGAGGAAGACGGGTCGGTGGTGGTCGACGACGGCACCACCTGCAGTGCCGACTTCGAGGCCCCGGTGTTACCTCCGAGGAAACTCAAGTAGAGAGGAGACAGGCCGACCACGACCATCACCACCGCCACCACGGTCCAGCGCGGGTGATCGACAATCGCCACCTGGCACTGGCTGACGAGCCGGTGCCACCTTTTTCGGATCCGTCCGGGAGGTGCCGCAATGTCGCCCCGGTAATACCAATGCGCCTCCCGGCGGTGCCACCTCATGGTCACGAGGCTATAGCGGGCATCCTGGAGGACAAATCGACGCCTCCAACAGGGACTGAGCCCGCCAATTCGACGGCGGTCCGACCCTTCGTCACCGGTCCGGCCCCCGGCGGCCCCGGGTCCGGTCCGTCCGGTTTGGTCCCTCCGAGCGAACCCGCGGGGCAGGGGATGGACCGCTCGGGCTCCGATCGGTGCCGGGGCATCGTGGTCGTCATCGACCGGATCGCGGTGGCGCCAGGCCCCTGGCGGGTATCGAATGGAGGACATGACGGCAGCCGGCGACGAGCTCTTCCTTCCGGAACCCGAGCCCCGTGAGGTGCGCTACACGGTGATCTCGGTGGACGACCACCTGGTCGAACCTCCCGACATGTTCGAGGGACGCCTCCCGGCCCGGCTCCAGCCCGCCGCACCGAAGATCATCGAGACCAGACAGGGCCACCAGGTGTGGCGGTTCGACGGGAAGACCTACTCGCAGGTGGGCATGAACGCGGTGGCCGGGCGCCGTCTCGAGACGGTCGAGGTCGAGCCGTTCAGGTTCGACCAGATGCGGCCGGGCTGTTGGGACATCGAGGCCCGCATAGGCGACATGGACATCAACGGGGTGTGGGCATCCCTCAATTTCCCGTCCATGATCACCGGGTTCTGTGGACGGGTGTTCTCCCAGTGTTCAGATCCGGAGCTGGGCCTGGCGGTGACCCGGGCGTGGAACGACTGGTTGTTCGAGGAGTGGTACTCGCCCCATCCGGACCGGATCATCCCGATGGGGATCACGTTCCTGTCCGATCCGGAGCGGGGGGCCCGAGAGATCGTCCGCAACGCCGACCGCGGCTTCACCTCGGTGACGCTTCCCGAGCGTCCCCACCGGATTGGCCTGCCTTCGATCTTCGACGACTACTGGGAGCCGGTGTTCCGGGCGTGTGCGGAGACCGACACGGTGATCAGCCTCCATGCCGGGTCCTCGGGCATGGCCGACCTCCCCCACGGGTGTCCGCCGGTGCAGTTGGCGGCCACCCTGTTCGGGCAGTTGTCGCTCACCGCCTGTGCCGAATGGCTGTGGTCGGGCTGGGCGGTCAGGTATCCCACCCTGAAGGTGGCCATGTCCGAAGGAGGAATCGGGTGGGTGGCGATGCTGATCGACCGTCTCGACAACCTGGTCGACCGGTCCGGCTACGGCCTGGGATGGGACATCCGTCCGGCCGACGTGCTGCGCCGCAACTTCTGGTTCTGCACCATCGACGATCCGTCGACCATCGACACCCGTGGTGCCATCGGCGTGGAGAATGTCATGGTCGAAGTGGACTACCCCCACGGTGACAGCACCTGGCCGGACACCCAGTCCGTGATCGAGACGCTCTGGGGTCACATCCCGGCCGAGGAGCTCCGGATGATGTGCAGCCAGAACGCCGCTCGCCTGTACCGCCATCCCCTGCCTCCGGTGGTATTACCGGCGCTTCCCTGACCGGGGGAGCCGGGCCGCCTCAGCCCGACTTGGGCGTCAGGTGGTTGGCGCAGGTGGCCCCGTCGTTGTCGCTGTTCGTCCCATCGGGACAGGTCACATTGATCCACGATGCGACCGGGGCGATATTGGCACCGGTGAGGCGGGCACCGGTGAGGTCGGTGCCGTTGACGAACTCGGTACCGGTCAGGTCGGCACCGGCGAAGACGGCGTCCCTCAGGTTGGTGGAGTGGAATTGGGCGTCGGTCAGGTTGGCGTTGGTGAAGTTCGCCTCACCGATCCCAACGGAAAGGAAGACGGCACCGGTGAGATTGGCACCGGTGAAGTTGGAACCCGGTCCGACACCGGTGTTGGCCACGGGCGAACCGTTGGAGCCGTTGATGGAGTTGAATGACGCGTTCGAGAGGTTGGCTCCGGTGAAATTCGCCGACGTGAAGTAGGTGCCGTCGAACTGGGCGTTGGTGAAGGTGGCCCCGGAAAGGTTGGCCAACCCGAAGTCGGTCAGTTTCAGAATGGCGCCGCTGAGGTCGACCCCGGTGAGATTGGCGCCGGCGAAGTTGCAGTTGGTCAGGTCGGCACTGGGCCCCGGAGTCGGACACGGCACCGTGGTGGTGGTCGTCGCCACCGTCGTCGTGGTGGTCCGGGCGATCACCACCGGTGTGGTCGAACATGCGGCCAGCGACAACGTCAGCACCGCCAGGCTCAGGACCGGCCATACCGTCACCTTTCGCACCGCACGAGCCTTGCACGCCCAGTACGCGGCCAGCGGGACCCACGCCCGTATCGGCCGCAGTGCTCGGCCCCTACCGGTGTCGGGTCCCCGTGCGCTCCCATCTGTCGTCTGGTAGCGTCCCGATCGCAGTAGGTGGGATACATCGGGGAAGCCGGTCGAAGTCCGGCGCTGGTCCGCAACCGTAGGTGACGAAGGCAACACTCCGTCACGAGCCGGGATACCGAAGTACTCCACATGTGAGTCCACTACCCGTCGAGAACAACGGCAGGGACTCGGGCGGTCGCTTGCCGCGTAGCGAGTGGAACTTCCGGGTCAGTGCCTTGGAAGAGAGGAAGTTCCCATGTCGAAGCACCTGCTGGTGCGGGCTGCTCTAGGAGCCAGCCTTGTGACTGCCATCGTCGCGGCACCGTCGACGGCATTCGCTGCCAATCCCTCGTCCGGTGCCCCCCCGACCGTCCCCCAAGTGGCGTCGGCGACAGCCGGCGGGGCCTGGCTCGAGTCCCAGCTCACCCCGGGCGGGTACGTTCCCGAGTCGGGAAGTCCGGACCAGGCCGACCTGTCGGGCACTGCCAACACCGTCCTCGCTCTGGCCGCTGTGGGTGACGACGTGGCCGCACTCGAAGGGCTCCACTACTTGTCAGAGAACGTGGACAGCTATGTGTCGTCAGGCGGCAGTGACGGCCCGGCTGAGCTGGCCCTGCTCATCCTCGACGCCCATGCCCTGGGAGCCGATCCCACCTCCTTCGGCGGCACCAACCTGGTGTCACGTCTGCTGGCCACCCAACAGACCACCGGCGCTGATGCCGGCCTGTTCGGGACCGAGACCCAGGTCGCCAATTACGACGCGGGCGGGTATCAGCAAGGATTGGCGTTGGCCGCACTGGCAGCCGCCGGGGTGACCGGGACCCCCCAGACCACGGCCGGCGCGAACTGGCTCCTGGCCGAACAGTGTCCCGACGGAGGCTGGACCAGCCCCGACAACGCCAACAATGCCTGCAACGGTGACCCCGCCGACTACGAGGGCCCCGATACCAACTCGACCGCGCTGGCGGTGCAAGGCCTCTCCGCCCAGGGGGCTCTCACCTCCAAGGCCACCAGCCTGGCCGACAAGTTCGTCAAGGAGTCACAAGATCCTGATGGAGGGTGGGGATACGAGCCCAATGCGGCCGACGCCCCCGGATCCTCCGATCCTGACTCGACCGCACTGGTGATCCAGGCCATTGTGGCGCTGGGGAAGTCGCCCTCGGCCGGAGTGTTCTCGAAAGGAACCGCCAACCCGGTGGCCACCCTCCTCTCGTTCCAACTGAGCTCGGGTCCGGACTCCGGTGCCTTCACCTATCCGGGCAGCGGCGGCGCTGCCAACTTGATCGCCACCTACCAGGCCACCCCGGCGGCCGGCGGGGTCGATCTGCCATTCAACCTGGCCATCACCACGTCGACGCTCCCGGGTGGGACCGTGTACACCAAACATGCCGCCAAGTACTCCGCCCAGCTGACGGCCAGCGGAGGATCGGCCCCTTATACCTGGAAGCTGGTCAGCGGGTCGGGGACGTTGCCGGCCGGGCTCAAGCTCAACGGCCGCACCGGGGCCATTTCGGGGAAACCCACAACGGCCGGTACGTCGTCGTTCGCGGTCGAGGTGTATGCCGCCCGGTCGTCCTCCGTCCCGCCCACGGAGGCCATTGCCTGGAAGGACTTCTCCCTCACCATCGCGCCGGCGACCTGAGCCGGACATCCCACGGACGGAAGGTCGAAGAGGAAATCGGATGCGCATTGCCGGCAGGTGTCGAGGAGTGGGGCGGGTCCTTTTGACCGCCGCGCTCGTCGGATCGGTTTCGGCGGCGATGGTCCTATTGGCACCGGCTTCAGCCGGAGCGACCGCCAGGCACCCGGCCACCGGTCGGGACCGTACCCGTGACCGGAGTGGGCCCCGACGGGCCGGCCGACCACTCCGATCGGCGGTGAGTGGTCCCACACCGAACCTCGCCGCCGCCGTCGGCTACCTGACCAGCACCACCAATCTGGTCGACGGCAGTAACTACGAACCGGACGGCCCCGGGTACGCCGACATCGGACTCACCATCGATGGGGCCCTGGCCTTGGCCGCGGCCGGAACCGCTCGTGGTGCCGTTGCCAACATGGTCGCCTACGTGGGAGCGAACGGAGCCAGCTGGACCGGGTACGGGACCTCGGAGGCGTCAGGAGGGTCGCTCGGCAAAGAGGCCGTGCTGGCCGAGGCGGTGAGTGAGGATCCTCGCAACTTCGGGGGCGAGAACCTGATATCCGCCCTGGACGCGACCGTGTGCCAGGCCGCGTCCACCGGGATCGATACCAGCTGCGCGGCGGCCGGCAACTACGCCTACTCGAGCTCGACGTTCGACCAGGCCCTCGGGATCATCGCCCAAGTGCGGGCCGGCGACTCGGCCAATGCGGCAGCTCCCATCCGCTACCTCGAGTCGCTCCAGAACGGCAATGGGGGCTGGCCCAGTGTGCTCCCACCGGGAACCTCGCCGGCATCGGACGTCGACAGCACCGCCTTGGCGGTGATGGCGCTGGCGTTGGTCTCGGGCCATCGGGCCTCTGCCGCGGTCAAGAAGGGCATCAAGTGGATCGCCGGCCAGCAGGAGTCGAACGGGGGATTTCCCGGTGCCGCCGGTGACAACACAAACTCGGCGGCACTGGCTCTCATGGCCATGGATCTCAAGAGCGCCACCTACGCCGGCAACATCCAAGCGGGCCTGGCCTTCGTGGCAGCCGAACAGAACCTTGACGGCGGGTTCAATATCAGTGCGGACCCCGGCTCCCAGCAGGGATCGGATCTCCGCGCCACCACCCAGGCGGTCAGCGGGACGGTAGGCACGTCGTTTGGCACGTTGCGGACCACCGTCGGGCTGCCATCGCCGGCGCCTCCCTCGTCCAACCCCCCCGCCGGCACCGCCACCGGCACCGGGTACTGGGACGTTGCGAGCGACGGAGGCGTCTTCGCCTTCGGCGACGCCACGTTCCATGGCTCCACGGGTGGGATCCCCTTGAACCAGCCGGTGGTGGGCATGGCCCCGACCCCGGACGGCAAGGGGTACTGGGAGGTGGCGAGCGACGGGGGCATCTTCGCCTTCGGCGACGCCACGTTCCACGGCTCCATGGGTGGGATCCCCTTGGACAAGCCGGTGGTGGGCATGGCCCCGACCCCGGACGGCAAGGGGTACTGGGAGGTGGCGAGCGACGGGGGTATCTTCGCCTTCGGCGACGCCACGTTCCATGGCTCCACGGGTGGGATCCCCCTCAACCAGCCGGTGGTGGGCATGGCCCCGACCCCGGACGGCAAGGGGTACTGGGAGGTGGCGAGCGACGGGGGGATCTTCGCCTTCGGCGACGCCACGTTCCACGGCTCCATGGGTGGGATCCCCTTGGACAAGCCGGTGGTGGGCATGGCCCCGACCCCGGACGGCAAGGGGTACTGGGAGGTGGCGAGCGACGGGGGTATCTTCGCCTTCGGCGACGCCACGTTCCACGGCTCCATGGGTGGGATCCCCCTCAACCAGCCGGTGGTGGGCATGGCCCCGACCCCGGACGGCAAGGGGTACTGGGAGGTGGCGAGCGACGGGGGGATCTTCGCCTTCGGCGACGCCACGTTCCACGGCTCCATGGGTGGGATCCCCTTGGACAAGCCGGTGGTGGGCATGGCCCCGGCAGGAGGGGGATGATTCCGGTGCACGGGCGAACGACGAAGAGATCCGCCAACAGGCTGACCTCGATGCTGGTCGCCTCGTGCATGGTGGCGGCGGTGGTGGTGGCGGCGGGCGGGGTCACAGTGGCCGTCGGCCCGACCACCGCGGCCGGGGCCGATCCCCCCACCAGCTGCAGCACCACCACCGGGGTGATCGTGGCCGTCGACTTCTCGCCCTGGGGGGGCGACATCCTGCGTGGATGCGATCCCACTCTCACCACCGGATACGCCGCCCTCCAGGTTGCCGGTTTCACTACCGCCGGCGACGACCATGACGGCCCGGCCTTCATCTGCCGGATCGACGGTCTCCCGACCGTCACCCAGGACCCCTGTGTCAACACCCCTCCCGCCACCGCCTACTGGTCGTACTGGCACGCCGATGCCGGCCAGAACACGTGGAGTTACAGCCAGGAGGGGGCGATGACGTACCAACCCCCGGCCGGCAGTGTCGACGCCTGGGTCTACGGATCGACCGCGTTGGGGGGCACCGACGGCCAGCCCTCCTTCTCCCCCAGTTCCGTGCGGGCCAACAACCCCTCGGTCGCCACTTCCAGTCCGGCCCCGAGTCCGGGCCCGAGTCCGGCTCCGAGTCCGAGCCCGACCACCGGTGCCGCGCCGCCTCCGGCCCGGTCGTCGACCAGTCCTCCCAAGCAGTCCACGTCGGCCCCGAAGGGCGCCGCCGCCGCAATTCCCGAGGCGCACCCGGGCGGCTCGTCATCGACCGGCCCGGCCTGGACGGTGAACCCCACCTCGACCACGCCGACCACTTCCACCTTCCGGTGGCCGTCGACGACAACGACCACGACCGCCAACTGGGGTGGGCTGAGTGCGGCGCCGAGCCCTCGGGGCGGGTCGACTCCGAAGATCGTCGACGCCGTGCCCGCCGCCAGCGATCATCCGGCATCGGGGTCACCGGCTCCGTTGATCGAGGGTGTGCTGGTGGTCGTGGCCCTCACCACTGTGGCCTACATGGTGGCGTGGCGCCGCCGCAGGGCCGGCTGACCGATGCCGCACCGGCCACGGCACTCCAGACTCGGTACCGGTCGTCGGATTCCCCGCAACCTCCATCCGGTGGCGTGGTGGATCTGGGCCCTGGGGTTGGCCGCGGCCGTAACCGGCACCACCAATCCCATCCTGCTCCTACTGGTGCTGGGGGTTCTGGCCGTGGTGGTGGCGAACCGGCGCACCGAGGCACCGTGGGCCCGGGCGTTCAAGTACTACCTCTACCTCGCTTTCACCGTGGTGGCGATCCGCGTGGTGTTTCGTTCGGTCTTCGGTGGGGACACCGACCCGGTAAGCATGACGGTGTTGTTCCGGTTGCCTCAGATTCCACTGCCCGTCGTGGGCCGCCGGCGTCCAGCTGGGAGGTGCGGTCACCCTCGAGGGCACGGTATCGGCCCTCTATGACGGGCTCCGGCTGGGCACACTCCTGTGCTGCCTGGGTGCGGCCAACACGCTGGCCAATCCGAAACGGGCCCTGCGGGTCCTGCCCGGCGCCCTGTACGAACTCGGGGTGGCCGTGGTGGTCTCCCTCAGCGTGGCACCCCAACTGGTGGAGAGCGTGCAGCGGGTGCGGCGGGCCCGCAAGCTCCGGGGTGGAGGGCAAAGCGGATTCCATGCCCTCCGGAGCGTGGCCATTCCCGTTCTGGAGGACGCGCTGGATCGTTCACTGCGACTGGCGGCAGCCATGGACTCCCGTGGCTACGGACGCACCGGCACTGCGTCACGGCGGGAGCGGAGGGCGACCGGTGCCTTCATGATCACCGGCATGTGCGGCCTGTGCGTCGGCGCCTACGGCCTGCTCGACGGCTCGGCCCTAGGAGTCTTGGCCTTCCCCGCCCTCGTCGGCGGGGCGGGGCTGTGCTGCTCCGGCCTGCTGCTCGGAGGCCGCCAGGTACAGCGCAGTCAGTACCGGCCCGATCCATGGAGGGCGCCGGAGTGGATCGTGTCGGTGTGCGGAGTGGTTCCGGCCGTGGTCGTGCTGACCGGATTGGGCTGCAGCGAGGTGAGCCTCAACCCCTCGACCGACCCGCTCAGTTGGCCCACCCTCCCCATGGTGGCCGCCCTGGCCATCCTCATCGGCGCCGTGGCCGCAGTAGCGGCTCCTCCGCCGATCCGAACTGCACCAACGTCGGAGCCGGCCGCACCCTCGGTCGACCAGTCGGTCGATCGCCAGGTGGAACGGGTGCGACCCCGTCCGGTGGGGGTCCCGAGATGATCGAGTTCGACCGCGTCAGCGTCACCTACGACCGGGCCCCGACCCCGGTCCTCCGTGATGTCGACCTGCACATCGACGAAGGAGAGCTTGCGCTGGTCGTGGGTCGGACCGGCGTCGGGAAGTCCACCATGCTGGGTGCCATCAACGGCCTGGTCCCGCACTTCACCGGGGGGACACTGTCTGGGCGAGTTGTGGTCAACGGCCGGGAGACCAGGCTCTACAAGCCGCGGGAGCTGGCCGACATCGTCGGCGTGGTCGGCCAGGACCCCCTGGCCGGCTTCGTGACCGACACGGTCGAAGAGGAGCTGGCCTACGCCATGGAGCAGTTGGCCATCCCGCCGGACGTGATGCGCAAGCGGGTGGAGGAGACGCTCGACCTGCTCGGCATCGCCGAACTGCGGGATCGTCCCCTCATCGAACTGTCGGGTGGGCAGCAGCAACGGGTGGCGATCGGATCGGTGCTCACGCCTCAGCCCCGGATCCTGGTGCTGGACGAGCCGACCTCGGCCCTCGACCCCACCGCGGCCGAGGAGGTCCTGGCCGCCATCACCCGACTGGTCCACGATCTGGGGGTGACGGTCGTGCTGGCCGAACACCGGCTGGAGCGGGTCATCCAGTACGCCGATCGGGTCATCGAGGTCAGGAGGGACGGCTCGGTCTCCTCGGGGGTTCCGGCCCGGATGCTGGCCACCACGGCCGTGGCCCCGCCGGTGGTCGAGCTCGGTCGGCTGGCCGAGTGGGACCCACTTCCGATGTCGGTTCGTGATGCCCGGCGCCGGGCCACCCCCCTCCGGGACAAGATCGCCCTGCTGCCGGTACCTCCACTCCGGGGGGCCGAGAAGCGAGGCACCGCCGACGTCCTCCTCCGGGCCCGCAAGGTCGTCGTCCGCTACGGCCCCACGGTGGCGGTGCGGGCCGTAGACCTCGAGTTGAGCGGCGGTCAGGTGACAGCCCTGATGGGCCGCAACGGATCCGGCAAGTCGTCTCTGCTGTGGGCCTTGCAGGGCTCAGGGGAGCGGCAGGGCGGGACCGTCGACGTCGACGGCACCGATCCCAAATCGGTGTCACCGTCCAAAGCCAGACGCCTGGTCGGCCTGGTGCCGCAGACCCCGGCTGACCTGCTCTACCTCGAGACGGTGACACAGGAGTGCGCCCAGGCCGACCGGGAGTCGGACGGCGCCTCCGACGAGAGTGCCCGATCGATGTTGGACCGGTTGGCCCCCGGCATCGACGGCGGGATGCATCCCCGCGACCTGTCCGAAGGTCAGCGCCTCTCGCTGGTCCTGGCCGTACAGCTCACCGCAGCTCCAGCCGTGGTCCTCCTGGACGAGCCCACCCGGGGCCTCGATTACCGGGCCAAGCGGGTGCTGATCGAAATGATCGATGTGCTGGCCGCCGAGGGCCGGGCCGTCGTGGTCTCGACCCATGACGTCGAGTTCGTGGCCGCGGCCGCCGACCGGGTGGTGGTGATGGCCGCCGGTGACATCGTGGCCGACGGGCCCACCGTAGATGTGGTGGGGGCATCGCCGGCCTTCGCCCCCCAAGTGGCGAAGATCATGGCGCCGCTCCCCTACCTGACGCTGGACCAGGTGCGAGACGTCCTGGCCGGAGCGGCATCATGACCAGGGCGTCGGTGGCCATCCGGGTGGGGATGAGATCCCGGCTCGCCATCGTGCTGGCGTCCTTCCTCGGGTTCGTGGCCTTCTTCTGGCCGTTCGTCGTGGCCCCCGGTACGTTCGGCGACAACGCCATGGCGCCGGTCATGTTCGGGGCGCTCTTGATCCTGGTACTGGCCGTGGTCTTCGCCGAGATCGCCGACGGCGGGATCGATGCCAAGGCCATTGCCATGCTCGGCGTGCTGTCGGCCATCGGGGCCGCGCTGCGACCGTTGGGGGCTGGAACGGCCGGCATCGAGACGGTGTTCTTCACGCTGGTGATCGCCGGTCGGGTCTTCGGGGCCGGCTTCGGGTTCACCCTGGGGTGCACCACCCTGTTCGCCTCGGCGCTCATCACCGGCGGGGTTGGGCCGTGGATGCCCTACCAGATGTTCGGATGCGCCTGGGTCGGGCTGTTCGCCGGGCTGCTCCCTCCGGCCACCGGAAGGCGGGAGGTCCTGATGCTGGCCGCCTACGGGGCCATCTCGGGCTATTTCTTCGGGTTCATGCTCAACCTGTCGTTCTGGCCGTTCTATCTCGACCCCCATAGCGCCATCGCCTACCTGCCCGGGGCCGCCTTCGCCACCAATGTGCGCCACTACCTGGTCTTCGACGCCACGACGTCACTGGGCTGGGACACCGGGCGGGCGATCACAAACTTCGTCTGCATCCTGTTGGTCGGCCCGGCCATGTTGGCCACCTTCCGCCGGGCATCCCGAAGGGCGGCGTTCGAGGCACCCATCGTGTTCGAGCAGGTCCAGGACGCTGTCCCGCCCGGAGAGAGCTCACCACCGGTCGTCAAGGCGGCATCACCGGTCGCCGACCGCGTGACGGTGGCCAGAAGTAGCACCAGAGAGAGGAGAAGACAGGCAAATGTCTAATCGAGCAACGAGGTTGACCCCGTTCCGCCGGTGTCGCAACGCCGGATCCGGTCGTACCGCCGGCGATCCCACCAAGAAGGTGCCGGCAGTGAAACGACGACTCGCTCCCCTACTGGCGGCGGTGGTCCTAATGGGCACATTCGGGACCCTGGCCACCGGCTGCCTGATCACCCAGGGCAGCACCCCGATCACCAGCTGCACGTCGACGTCCGGCGTGATCGTGGCCGTCGATCTCACCCATTGGGACTCCGGTGTGTGGGAACGGGGCTGCGACACCACCATCACCACCGGCTACGGCGCCCTCCATGCGGCGGGCTTTACGACCGCGGGAGACGAGCACGACGGACCTGACTTCATCTGCCGGATCAACAATGACCCTCCCCCGTCCGAGGATCCCTGCATCGATACCCCGCCGGCCACCGCCTTCTGGTCGTACTGGCACGCCAACGCCGGCGCCAGCAAGTGGACCCTCAGTTCGTTGGGGGCGTCGAGCTACGTGCCCAAACCCGGGAGTGTCGACGCCTGGACGTTTCGGAGCGGGACAGCCCCCGACCTTCACCCCCGCCCAAGTGAGAAACTGACCGGCGAGAGTCCCACGCCGTCGGGAGGGAAGATAAGCATCCGGAAGGGCCCGGGCCACCGGTCAGGTCCCCCGGGCCCGCCTAGTGGTGGGGGTCGATTGGTTTGGTCGGATGATCCACCACCTTGGCCAGTGCCGGTCGAAGACCGTCCCTCACTTTCGACCAGGGCGACCGACCGGGAGCTTCGACCTTCGAGACCGAGCCGGGAGCCGCGGCCGCTTCACCGAGGGCATCGGCCAATACACCGATGAGGGCCGGCACCTCGCCAAGGTCGATGGGAGTCGATGCCACACACAGTGTTCCCCGCCAATGGCTGAGGACGACCTTCCCCAGATCGGGGTGCTTGGTGACCCGCAGATAGGCTCCGCTTCCCCTGGCGTCTGGAATGTTGAGCCGATTCGGGGTTGCGCCCACTCCCCGAGTATGCACCTGGGCCTCATCGGTGTCGACTGGAACATGGCCAGCGCTGGCCACGTCCGGCGGCCCGACCGCGACCCGGTCCGAGCCGGCAGCACCAGGGACGCCGGTGCCCCGACCATTCAACCGGGCAGACCTTCCACAGTTCCCGCGGCGATGGCACGAACGAGTTCAGCGTGGTCCCGCTGGTTCTGATCGGCGTACAGGCGGGCGAACTGGTTGATCGATGCAACAAACTTGGTGCCCTTTCCGATGTAGCCATCGATGGCTACCGGGTCGCCGGTGCGGGCATGAGCCCGGGCCAGTGTTTCCCCACAGGCGGTGGCGAACTCCACGAGGCGAGGCGCGATCAGTTCCGTGGTCGGAATTATCTTCATGTCCCGGAACTGCCGCACGTAATAGTCCTTCCCCTGTAGCGAGCCCCAACCCACGAAAATGTCGGTAGCACTCTGGACCAGTCGTTTCCCGTTGATCACCCGAGCGCCGTGGTTGTCGTGGCGGCTGGGCCGGGTGTGAGCCTCGTACACCGATGGTCCAGCTTGTTTGACCTGCAAGAACAGTGGATCAGCGCCGGTACGCCCCTCCATGAGTACCAGATAGACCTGCATGCCCACGCTGCCGACCCCGACCACCTGGCGCACCACATCGGCCTCGGTGAACCGATCGAACAGGGTCCGTCGATCTTCCTGGAGTGTCAGTCGGTACTCAGCCAGCAGGTGGTCGACCAGATCAGCCTGCTCTTCGTCGCCGATGGCCACGCGAATTGGTGGCTCCTCAGTGATCCGGGGTCGTCCGTGGGCCATGGTCGTGAGTTTGGCGAATGCGCCGCGGTTCGTACGGTGGCTCTGCTTCTTTTCGATGTGGACCGAGACTCGCCCACGATCGGCAGGCTCGAAGGAGTCGATGAAACTGTCGACGTGCATTCCGTCGTACCAGATGTCGAGCTCGGGCATGGTGGTATACCGTCGCATCCGCTGGCGATATGCCTCGATGGCGGCGGTGACGGCGGCGTCGGACCGTCCCGGCCCGATCCCGTTCTCCCGGGCCACGACGACCAGACTGGCGGCTAGGCGCTTGACGTCCCACTCGAATGGGCCGGGCAACGTTTCGTCGAAATCACGCAAGTCAAACATCAGGTTCCGCTCGGGTGTGGCCCACAGTCCGAAGTTGAGGACGTGGGCGTCTCCGCACAGCTGCACCTCGAGCCCGCTGTTGGGCTGAGTTGCGAGATCGCCGGCCATGACGGCGGCGGCGCCCCGGTAGTAATTCCACGGGGACAGGGCCATTCGCCCGTGCCGGAGTGGAACGAGCTCGGGGACTCGGATCCGATTCTGGGCCAGGATCGTGGCCAGCGCCTCGTGCCCACGTTCTGCTTCCCGCCAATACCCCAGCCCTCCCCGACGGGCCCGGGTGCGAGCCGACTTTCCAGACTGTCGCCGCTCTCTGCTCGTGGCTGACAGATCGTGCAGGACGGTCGGCGTCGGCGCTGGCTCGATTGCGTCGGACTGCTTCATGAGAACCTCCCCTCGAAGTCGGCCACCTGGCGCGGGCCGAACAGGTTCGTCCCGACCGACTCTACGGCCTCGCTTGGCACCGGTCGGCCAGGTGCTTTCGGTCCCCGCCGCCGAAGTCGGAGATGGACGAAGGGCCCCGTCGGGGCCGCACATCCGCCATCGACCGAGCCGGTACCCGGACCACCCGGGACGGTAGCGACCTCTTGGCCGTTGTCCTTCGAAGCCACTCCCGCCGGCGATGCCCGGTTCGGTGCTGGCCCAACTGCGGGCGGGATGACTTTTGTCATGGGTCGCCCTACAGTCTGCTGGCATGCACGCTGCGGTCAATGTCAAAATAGACGCACCACCGGAGAAGGTCTGGGGACTGGTAAGCGATATCACCAAGATGGGCGAGTACAGCCCGGAGGTGATCGAAGCCGAGTGGATCGACGGTGCCACCGGGCCGACCGTGGGCGCCAGGTATCGGGGCCACGTGAAGCGGAATGAGAACTGGCCCGTTTTGTACTGGACCACCTGCAAGATCACCGAGTGCGTGCCTGGACAGGTCTTCGAGTTCGCAGTCATCATGGGTGATCGACCGGTGAACACGTGGCGCTACGAGTTCCGAGCCACAGACGACGGAGGAACTGAGGTAACCGAGTCCTTCGACCTCGGCGACAACGTCTTCACCAAGGTCTGGCGCCCACTGGGCGGTTTCCTACGGGAGCGTCGCAACCAGCGTGACATGCTCCGCACCCTCGAACGCGTCAAGGCCGTGGCTGAGGTTCCCCACCCGCAGTCCGGAAGCTGACGTCGTCGGCCATACAACCCGTCCCCGCCATCAGGGGGTGATGCAGACCGCGCTGAGGTGTGTCGTCTGCCTGCCACCACGTGGGCTCCCGTTGTCGAGTCGGGGAAGCGCCGCCGAGGTCTTGGTCATCGGTGCCGGCACAGCCTCGCCTGGCAGGGCGTCACAAGGTGATTAACGGCCCTTTCCTGTAGCGTCGAGGAGGGGCCGAGAGCGGGAGGCGATGAACGTGGGGGAACCAAGGCGCTGGAGTCGACGTGTAGGAGTCCGTGTCGGATCCAGAGTCAGGTCATCGGGCGTCCTCTTGGGGGCTCTTGTCCTGGTTGCCTTCGGGTGGTCAGCTTGGTCAGGGACTTCGACCGCCGCAGTTGCTTCATCGCCTCACATGACGACGATCACCCTCAAGTCGCCGAACTATCGTCCAAAGGCTCCCGCGGGGGACACGGACGACTATCACTGCACCCTGCTCAACCCTCACCTCAAGCAGAACTCGTACGTGATTTCGAGCCATTTCTTTCCCGGCAGTCCCGAGGACCACCACGCCGCGCTGTTCCTGCTGCCTCCTTCATTGGTCGCCGAAGCAGAGAAGGCAAATGTGGGAGGGAAGGGGTGGACGTGCTTCGGTGAGGCGGGGCTGCCCAACGAACCCATCAACGAGATCGGGAGCACGCCTTTTCTCAGCGTCTGGGCTCCGGGTCACGGAGTCGATGATCTCCCCAATGGGACCGGGATCGAGCTTCCGGCCGGGACCATGGTGATCATGCAAGTGCACTACAACCTGTTGGTAGGGGACAAGCCAGTCACCAACAAACTCGTTGTCCAGACTGTGCCGATGTCCACTCCGCTCTTGCCCCTGAAGTTGGACCTTTCGTTCGCGGCTCCAGACATTCCTTGTCCCGCTGGTGTAACCGGCCTCCTTTGCAACCGTGCCGAATCACTGGCCCACCAGGGCCAGGAGTTCGGGCAGATCGCGATCGTATTCGTCAATGGAATCGAGGAGGCTTGCGGGCGCAACCCCTCCAACCCTCCGGGCGGAGACTCGACGTCGTGCACATTCCCGGTCACCAGCAGTGGATACATCGTCCGGGCTCAGGCGCACATGCACCTGTTGGGCCAGAGCTTCAAACTCGTCCTGAACCCCGGAACACCGCAAGCCCAGACAGTTCTCGACGTGCCCAACTACAACTTCCACTACCAAAAGGCATACAACCTGGCCAAGCCGGTCCGGGTCACGGCGGGCGAGCCGCTCCAAGTCACCTGCACCTATGACCCGACCCTGGCCCAGGAACTTCCCATTCTGCGAAAGGCCCCACCTCACTACGTCACCTGGGGCGATGGCTCATCGGACGAGATGTGCCTTGGACTGTCGTGGATCTCCGCCACACTGCCGAACCCCCACGCTTCCCTCTAGCTCGCGCTGGTATTGCTTGAAACTCGTCATTGAGAATGGGGGTCCCAAAACCGCGGGTCAACGGCGGTCGTACGCCCTCACTCTTATGCCACCGTCGGCGACGGCTAGATCAATCCGCCGATCTGGCCCAGGGGAAGTGCGGAGGCGAAGACCTCATCGCCGGATCCGAGGTGAAGGGCGGGGCGTGAAGGCGAAGACCCGATGGCCGGATCCGACGTAAACCGACCCGACCCCGGTCTGGGATCCTTCGTCGTCGATAATCGGCGGGTTATCGATCGATTTGGCGGTTTCGCCAGTCCAGAGCTGGCTGCCATTTGACGCGTCCAACGCGAACAGATTGGCCTTGCAGGGCTGTCCTTTCTGGCTGGCAGGGCTGCTGGAGCAACCGACGTATACAACACCGTCGGCTATCGCCGCCGATGAATCGATTGTTCCGCCGGTTTCAAAGGACCACGCTTGCCTTCCGCTTGAGGCATCGAACGCATACACCTCGCCATTCCCATTGACATCCCTACCGCCGATATAGACGATGCCATTGGCCACCGCAGGAGTGGGGCCCGTGGACCCGTCGCCACCGCTCCCGTCGTCGTTGCCAGTTGGAGCCGTCCAGAGCGGCGTGCAGATCTCCCCCCACTGCCCCGTATATTCGTACTGGGTACCCGTACACCGTGGACCGGTTCCGTCCGCAGAGAAGGCGAGCAGCCCGTTGGTGGCCGATTCAATGTAGACATCGCCGTCCGCTACCGTGGGCGACCCGCCTCCGCCGTCCCAATCACCTCCATGGTGCCAGGGAGCAGACCAGGCAGGGTTGCACGCGGCGATGTCAGTCAACGGTTGACCCGATTCATGGGGAGCATAGGTTCCTGGACACTGGTCGGCGTTGTACGAGGCGTTGAACGCGTACAGTTGGTACTGATGTGAGTCATTCGGATCCCCACCTCCGACATGGTCCCCGGCGGCTTGGTAGATCATCCCATTGGCAACCGCCGGCGTCGAATAGTTGTTCCCGTCGGTGCTGTACCCCCAATCCGGGCCGCATTCCCTGACATCATGGCCATTCCAACAATCTTGGTCATCGCCATCGGTGCTCTGATCGGTGCCGGCGCCGGTGGTCGAGGGGAAGACGTACACCCATCCATAGTCCTCAGGGACGTAGACGTATCCATTGGCGATCGTGAGCGACCCGTCGATAGAACCGCCGAGAGTCTGAGAATGCCAAAGCAGGTTGCCATTCGAGGCGTTATACGCGTAGACGACTCCATCGTGGCTTCCGACGTACACGACAGGGGTCGAGAGTGAATTGTCGACAGCCGGAGACGACGACAGGCCGTGGCTGGCCCCACCGGGCGTGGCTTGCCACAGCGGCTTGCAGGTCGGAGTTCGAGGAGCCGAGCAGTTGGTCGACCCGTCGGCCGAGTAAGCGGACAGCGTGCCACCAGCACCCCCGCCGCCACCGATGGACGCCCCGTTGTCAGACGTGACGTACAACACGCCGGCGGCAACAGTGGGTGACGAGCTGATGGTCCCGAGAACGGGGGCAGTGGCTTCCCCTTTGACGAGTGTCCCGACGTTGCTCGCCCCAATGGCGGACTCCGACCAGTCGTAGCCGGTGTGGGCGGCGTTGCCCCCGTACATCGTCCAGTTGTTGCACGCGCCCAACACCAACACGACGGGGAGGACAATCGCCCCACCGAGCAACCTTGTCCACGTCTTGCTCGCGGCCATCGACGCACCCTCCTCGGGCCCCTCAATCGACAGCATCGATTACTCAGCGCAAAGTAACAGTCCCGACAATCGGCCGCAACCGTGAGCCACTGACCACGATCGCCCGCTCGAACCGGGCATTGCTCAGGCCTTCTCCGGCCCAGGCCGATAAGACGGAAGGTTCGCCCAAAAGAGCATCACTAGCGGTGATGGGCCAGGTGCGCCAGACAATGACGACCAACACAATGCCTCCGGCAAGGTACGCAACCCTGCCGCCATCTTGCCATCGACTTTGCAAGACTCAGCGCTGTAGGAACCATCGAGGATGCGCAGAGAATCGTGCGTTACGCAGCCGATGACATCCTGGAGCACTGCGACAACCCGTTGGTCATCACCCCCACCGGTGAAAGCTCTTCACTGCTTGACTCCCTCTGCAATATTGAGACCGTCGCAAATCGAAGCAATCAGCGAGGGGATGGGGTACAGGCCTCCTGGTACATCCTCCTTCATGAGAAGCTTGCTGCCGGCGCTTGTCTTCCTCCTCGTGGCCGGAGTAGTTCACTTTTTTCGTCCTGAGCCCGGGTCAGGATCGACGACTCATCTACGCAACCACAATGAGCTCTTGGGGACGGCGCAGGCGCGGGCCGCGGCACAACAACCTCGCTGGGCAACTGCCCGGCCCATTGATCGGCGCCCCTGAGGGGATCTGAGGGCACCCCCGCAACGGACACAAAGATGACAGATCGGTGACCGTCCCGCGAACTGCCAATAAACGTTTTTCGCCGGGAGCGGCGAGGCGCGAATTCGCCAAGAGGATCGCCATCCAATGAGCTTGATCTCTGGGTGGTAGTGCCTGGTCGCTCAGGGTGGGCATTTGACCACGGAAACGAGATGGTCAGAGGTCTTTTGTCGATTGGTATTCCGTTAGAAGGCCGTTGTTGATATAACGCTAGAAGCGGCAGTGCAACTAGGGGGGATTCCACGGACAACCGAAGTGCATTGCGGTTGACCTGTTGGTCGGTTCACACGTCGGTGCCCTTCCGGCGTGTGAACCGCCAACGGCCTTGAGAGCGGCCGGCTTCACGGCTCGTGCCGGGCGGTCGACCGATGGACCACGCGGCGGCGTCACTGCCCGATGGCTGGTTCGACGGGACGGTGGTGAGGATCAGCTCCTGGACACTGTCGGGACGTGCCTTCGGAACCGGTCGAGCCCAGCCGACCCGACCTCGGTCCAGCGGGTGCGGTAGAAGATCGGAGACGGGACCTCACTCTGGCTCCAGCCATTCTTCGGGAGTTCGAGTGGCAAGGTCGTGTGCTACGTGGGTCGGAGCGAAAAGGTCGATGGCGCGAGCCAGGCCAACCCGAGTGGGCGTGGTGCCAAGCAAGAGCAGGTGCTCGTCCGGTGGCACGGCACCCCTATCTGTCAGCTTCAGTCGAAGACCGGATTGCAAGTGGTCTGCTCGCTCGAGCGTCCAGTTGTCTGACTCAATCCAGGACCTCCCACCCGGTGGGGGATCGTCCGCCATACCCCTAGCCAAACACGTTCGGTCGGGCCGTGGTCAGAATGTCGCGCGAAAATTCATTCGATCACAGCGCCGGCTGTGCCTAGCATCGGAGCTCGCCGGGTGCGTCGCAGCGCAGGTCTGCCACCTGCTCCTGCGTTCCGGCCTCGGCACCACGCCCAACGTGGCACCCCCTCACCACTCCCGGCTGGCCGCAGGGACTGGACAGAAGCCGATGCGGACGTGCACTCAGGGGGTTCGGAGGCATTGGGGCATCCTGGTGTATCAAGCGTTCGAGACACTGGTGATTTCGGCCCAACGAGCAGTAGGCGTTCCCCGTTTTCCCGGTCTCCGCACAGCCGCTTTTCAGGAAACTCAACGCAGAGCCGGCTCCCGTTCGGCGATGAATGCATCGGATCTGCAGAAGTGTTTTCTGGACCGCACTGACGGGCCAGTTCGCCGCATGTATCGACACATCCGAATGGCGGGAGCCAACAAACGACACCGAACCTGTGTGGTCGGCGGCACTCCCGTGTAGATCAGGACTGAACTACCGTGCGGTTGATACCCGATCCATGAGGCTGCACCGAGAGGTCCCGATGATATTCGTTGCGTCGCGTACCGCGACTGTTGAGCCCTGACAGCGTCATTCCTCGGTCCTCAACTGTTGGACACTCACAAACTGAGGCGATTACGTCAAGGAGACAAGAGCTAATGACGGTGACAGGAGACACGACCGAACGATCGGCGCAGCGTCCTACCCCCGAGCCATCATCGGGACCGGGGACCACAACTCAGGCGATGAAGGATGCGGTCAAGAGGCCCACTGCCTTCGACCGCTTCGCCGACTGGGTGTCGGAGGCAATGGGCCGGCCGATGAACATCGCCTTTTGGTTCGTACTGGTCGTTTCCTGGACGCTGGTCTTCGCCCTGGGGGGCCACAAGCTGTCGAGCGGGACCTGGCTCCCGGCATGGTTTACCAGTCAGGGTTACAACTTCCCGCTCAACCTGATCACAACCGTGGCCGAGTTATTCATTGGTTTTCTCGTCGCCACCGCCGCCAACCGAGCGCAGAATGCATTGACCGCGCTACTCGACAAGATCGATTTACAAGAGGAGCAGATCCAGTCGACCGAGACGAACATCGTGACGCTGATCAAGGAGAACACGGACCTCACGACCGAGATCCACACGCTCACGACCGAGATCCGCACCCTCACGATGCAGGTGCTCAGGAACGCCACCCTCATCGCTGAGACCCATCAACAGGTCAACGCACTCACTGCGCATGCTGGACTCGGTCCCGGTGACCTCCCGCCCGATACATCACCACCGGCGACGACCTCCTGAGCATCGGTGCCCACCCTCCGCCCCCAAGGATCAGGAGAGCCTGAAGCAACCCCCCGACCCCCGACCCGGTGATCGAAGGCGGTTGTACCGTGAAGCGATGAGGCGAGAGCAGGGTGGTAACGAGCAACCAGAGCAATACAGGGATGGGCGTGGCCGAAAGGCGTGGATTGCGGAAGTCCGAAACAACCCGAAGAAAGCCATGGAGGCGGACCTCGGCGTCGCAGTGGCCGGATTGGGCATCTTCGTGGTCGGGGGCGTCGTCGCCGTGGCCGGATTCCACCCCTGGTGGCAGAACATCCACGACAACTCCCCGACCCCGCTCCTTGGCAACATCGTCGCTGTGTTCGGTTTGTTGGTGGCCGCAGCCGGACTTGTTCTGCTGGTGATCAGCCTCGTCATCTGGTTGACCGGACGTCACCGAGAGAGCCAAACCGGACCGAAGTCGGAGGACGAAGCCCTGCTGCAGAGCATCCGAGACGACGGCCACCGGGATCGGCCCGTCTGAACCCATATGGAGAGGTGGGGCAGGCTCAATCCGGTCTCCAAGAGCCACGTCGGGCGTGATGACCTTCAATGAGTAAGGCGGGCGAAGGCTTTAGCAGGCAGATCCATCTGGACGGTGTTGTCGACGTGCGGGGCGTACTGGTCGGCACGGACCCCTACCGCCGGTGGGGACCAGTCCTGCGTTGGGCGGTGGTCGTATTGGAAGACGCCAATCAGGGGTGCCAACTTTCGTCCCTTCAACAAGCGAGATGTCGTTATTACGGACCTCTCTCGCACCAAGGAGCTCTATCGGGAGGGACCCTTTTCGGCCCAGGCCGCCGACAGAAGGAAGATGGAGATCGTCACGGCCATGAAGGCGGATGGACTCGAGCAGTTTCTCCGGCGGATGCAGATTGAGAACGCGACTATCGGGCCGGTTTCAGCGCCGAGTGGCGAACTATCTGGACTTCAACAGGCCCGAGCGTACCTGCGTCTGGCCGCAGTGGCTCGGCGAAAGGGCCGCGAGGATTGACCCACTGGCTCTCCAACATGTTTTGGTCGGGGGCAGGCAAATGACCGCCGGCGACCCGGTGTTTGGGACGACTCTGACTCGACTCGGCTGATTCGATGGAGTTCAGGCTGGACAGCGCCGAACAGGGGCGCTCCTCCCGGCGACCGAGGCCGACGCTTCAGCCCCCTAAATGGCTCCGGCCGCCTCGAACGAGTTGTAGACCGTGACTGTGGGAGGACCGGTGACACCGATCGCAGCAGTGACCCGCTCGACCTTAGGGTTCCCCTCGAAGAATCCCTGGAACTGCTCTGCGGTCTCCCACTCATCGATGACGACGAGCTCGGCGGCGCCGGCGACGAATCGGTGATGAAGAATTCCAACGCCCTTGGTGTCCTCAGTGATCTCTTCGAGGAGCGCGGCGTTGGCCTGCAGACCCTCGATGGCTTTGTCGACATCGGCAACAGGGAAGTGAGCGATGACTGTGACACTCATGTTGACACCTCAGATCAATTGGTTTGGCCCCCCCGATCGGGGCAGCCTCGGAAGGCTACGACATCGCCGTCGAGATTGCTCAGCCGGCTCCGATTCCCGGAGTGGCTCGTCGTGGTTGTCGCCGAAACAGTTGAGGATGAGCACGCCGACATTGGCACAGTTACGGCGAGTGCGACCAAGACGCGGGGTAGGCTAAATGCCCAGCCGTGTGCACGCTGCCAGGACCTGCGACGCCGCTGCACTGACTGCCGGTTGGTCTTGTTGCATCGCTATGGCCGTTTGGAATCGAACCGCCGCTGCCTCCAGGCTCTGGTAACCGGAATGCTCGCCATTCGTGAGCAACGGGGTTGGAACAGCAACGTATAGGTTGGGCCGGGGATGGACAAAATCCCCGATTTCTTTACAGAGGGGTTTGGCTGCTGCCAGTTGCCCAGCTGAGCCAGAGGAACCGCATCCCGCCAACGCCGCCATGGACACCACGAGCGCCAGCACCACCGGAATGGTCGCCATGCCTCAAGTATGACCCCGGCGGAGCCGGTCTGCCCAAGGGCACAAGGCCTGTCCCTGTGACGTGGGACGCCCAGTCGTCTGGTCCGGCGGCCCGCTCCGTGCATCCAGCCACCCCGGCTACGCCGACTTCCCTTTGAGGGGTCGCCGTTGAGTTCGTGGAAGCGCCAACCCGGCCTGGGCGACTGTGGGCATCACCGACAACTGACTTGTTCCCGGCGTTCGACGCTAGGCGATGTCGGTCAACCTTTCACGTACGAGAGCTTCTCGGACACAAGGCCATCACGCACCCGGAACACATCGACACCCCGAACGTGCCCGTCTGCCCACGAATAGCGCCAGCGCTGCACTACCCGATCTTCCGCTACGAAGGTCTCCTCGGCACGGAAGACGGCGTGTGTGTCTTCGAAGATGGGCTGCCACGCCTTGCGAATGGCGTCGCGACCCTGGTAGCGGGTTCCGTCAGGCCCTGGTTCCGTGGACTCGAAAACACAGTCGCCGGTGACGAGCGCCAGCGTTGCGTCCAGGTCGTGAGCGGCCCAGGCCGCACCAAAGGCGTCAATGGTCGTGAGAGGATCCATCTCGTGTCGGGTCAGCGGTGAGAATATCCGAACTGGTCAGGCCATGGCCGGTGAAACGTCCTCCAGTCCGGACCGAATCATCTCCCGGAGCTCAGGCGTGTCCTGGTGACCGTGCTTGGCCACCGCGTGTGCCACTGCTGCGTCGAGAGTCTCCTCCTCCGTTCCGGCGATGGTGAGCGTGCAGCCGATGTCGTTGGGCACTTTGCGGCAATCAATCATCTTGCGGGCCATAACAACCTCTTTCTGATCAGACCGGATCTTCTCCGGTCACTTGGATTCGGAGCGGGCCGCGTAGTTGCCGGCACCAAACCAGTCCACCGTCACCACCGGTGAATCCCCAACCACCCACGCGTCATGACCGCTGGGCAAGGACGTGACCTCGCCTGGACCGGCGAGAATCTCGGTACCGTCATCCATGAGGACCGCCAACTGACCGCTCACATGGAGCTGGAAGTGCGGGGCTTCACAACTGGGCGTCTTGGCGATGGGCTTTACGTCCTTTGACCAGCGCCATCCGGGTTCGAAGGTGTAGCGCCCGATCTCGCCGTCGCCGATCTTCACGATCTCCGCTCTCCCGTGTGGAAACTCCCGAAGCTCGTCAGGGTCAGCAAACGCTCGGTGCTCCGCTCCGTGCATGGCAACCGCCTCTCATCGGTGACTTGCCCCGCCACTAAGTACCCTACCTACTAGTAGGTAGAAGTCAAGTGGTAACCTCGAACCACACCGGGGTCTGTGAGGATGGACCGAATGAAACAAGCGCAAGAGGATTCGACTGACACTGCCACCCAGATACTGGACGTGGCGGAGCGCCTGGTCCAGATCCGCGGTTTCAATGCCTTCAGCTATGCCGACGTCGGCGGAGAGCTGGGACTCACCAATGCCGCCCTCCACTATCACTTCCCGAGCAAGGCTGAACTGGGAGAAGCGCTGATTGCCCGTTATGCGATTCGGTTCATGGGGGCACTGGCCGACATCGACGAGTCCTTTTCAGATCCACTTGGCAAGCTCGATGCCTATACCGGTCTCTACGCCGGTGTTCTGCGGAGCCAGAGGATGTGCCTGTGCGGTATGTTGGCAGCAGATTATGAGACGATTTCGGCCGGGATGCAGGGCGCGGTCGCAGACTTTTTCGAACGAAACGAGCGGTGGCTCGCCGGGGTGTTGAAGCAAGGTCGCGACGATGGAATAGTGAACTTCCCCGGGTCTCCACTCGAAGAAGCGCGGTCGATTGTGAGTGGTCTAGAGGGGGCCATGTTGATCGCCCGCTCCGTGGGCGACATCAAGCGATTCAAATCTGCCGCGAGCCACTTGCTGACAGCTTTGCGCCCGTAGATCGAGTTGGGGGGAACTGGGATCGCACTATCCCACTCGTGGCGTTGAATGACCGCGAACAACCGCCCCCGGCTCGGTGTTCGGGGTCGCCGTCGATCAGATTGGCTGACGGGCGCGATGAGATTCAGCCCACCGGATCCGTCTGCGGCAATCTACGCACAACGAGACGGCTCACCACTCGACGCCGGTGGAGACACAAAACTCGTTGTCCTCTGGATCTGCCATCGTTACCCAGCGGGTCGACCCGAAGGTCCGGACGCCATTGTGAAGTCGTCGGGCGCCGAGAACCTCCAGCCGGTTGACCTCGACCTCGACATCCTCGGTGACTAAGTCCAGGTGCATGCGATTCTTCCCGGCCTTCGGCTCAGGGACCCGCTGGAGAAGGAGCGGGAAGCTATTGACGTCCTGGGGCACAAGGACCGCCAACGATGGCTCCGAGTAGTGCAGCCGGTAACCAAGGGCCCCACGCCAGAACCCCATCAAGTTCTCCGGGTCCGAACAGTCAAGGACCATTTCCACCTTCGCTCCTCGGCCCATGCTTTACCTCCTAACGGAGCCAACCTGCCAGGCTTGTGTAACCGGAAGTCTTACTCAACGCCAGCCCCGACAGACCGGGAGGTGTTCCCACGTTGCCCGATCGGCCACGACTCTAATAACGACCCGGAGCCGGTGTTTTGGCGATGAACCCGGCACGCGGCCTCCATCCGATGGTCCATTCGGCGGCAGCAATACGGGGAGTCGATCACCGTTGGGGACCACCCATCGGCTCAGGTCGGCCGACTCGCACTCGGCATTTGGGGGTTTGTCGCCTTGGTCGTTGTGACTGTCGCAGTGATCCTCGGATTCGCCTCGCGGCGACCCAGCAGGCGACGCCTCCACAAGGCGACTGGCAGCACTGAATCGATGCCCTCGAAGCGCTTTTCTCGCCCGCCGCTTACGTGAAGAGCCCTGAAACGCTCTCCCGATTGGCGATTCGCCGAATGGCCTCGCCGAGCAATCCGGCCACAGACACGACTTCAACTTTGGATGACAGCGTCACCGGATGGGTTTCAACACTGTCGGTCATGAACAGCCGCGTGATCGGACTCTCATCGATGCGGCTCACTGCCGCCCCAGCCAGCAATCCGTGGCTCACTGCCGCGTATACAGAGTCAGCGCCCTTTTCGATCAGGACCCGTGCAGCATCCGTCAATGTCCCGGCCGAGATCGTAAAATCATCGACGATCAGTGCAGTACACCCGGCTACGGATCCGATCAGTTCGACCACCTCGGCTGTCTCAGAGTGATCGACTCGGCGCTTATCAGCGATCGCGAGTGGAACGTTGAGGCGTTCCGACCATTGCCGGGCCTTTTTGGCGAAGCCTGCATCAGGAGCGACGACCACTAGGTTCGGGAGTGTCTTGGATGCGATCACATCGCACAGGACCGGGAGGGCGTAGAGGTCATCCACGGGCACCTTGAAGAAACCTTGCACCTGAGGCGCATGGAGATCGAGCGTGATGACACGATCGACTCCTGCCGCCTCGATTGCGTCCGCACACACCCGAGCACGAATCGACACCCGAGGTTCGTCCTTCTTGTCACCCTTGGCGTAACTGAAGTACGGGATGACAGCACTGACTGATGCGGCACTGGCCCTCTTCAGAGCATCAATCCAGAACAACAACTCCATGAAGTTGTCATTGGCAGGGAATGCCGTTCCCTGAACCAGAAACACGTCCCGGCCTCGAACATTTTCGAGAACTCGGACGAAGAGATTTCCCTCGGAGAATTTGAGCGTTTCGCTGGCCCCGAGCGGGCAGTCCAAGTAGGCAGCGATTGCGGCTCCCAGTTTGCGGCTGGCGGATCCAGCAAACAAGAGGAAGTCATCTTTCACCAGCCCAATGTACCCCCGAACGGATTGAGAGCTGCGACCAATACTGTTCGCCGCCCGACACTAGAGCGGCCGAGATGTCCTCGAGCCTTGTGGCGATTGCTCAGGCCAGAGCGTCGGTACCATCCCCCGAAGTGGCTGTCGCCGGGGCCCGCGCCTGGCCATGAGATGAGGCTGGCCACGATCATCGTCGACCCGATCAAACGTCGAGCCGGATTGCCCTACGACCAGCCGGATCTCACTGAGCCGACATACCGACGATCGGCTGGTTGAGCGGAAGGCCCCCCTCGGAACCGAAGAAGGTGCCGTCGCCGTAGGTGAAGATCCCTCCGTCGGAAGCGACCAGCCAGTAACCCTTGCCGTCAGTGGTGGACGCCATGCCGACCACCGGCTTGTTGAGGGTCTTGCCTCCGGTCGAGCCGTAGAACTGGGCGTCGCCGAACGAGAACACTCCCCCGTCCGAGGCGACCAGCCAGTAGCCCTTGCCGGGTGTGGCGGCCATGCCGACGATCGGCTTGTTCAGCGTCTGGCCCCCGGTCGAACCGTAGAACTGGGCACTGCCGAACGAGAACACTCCCCCGTCCGAGGCGACCAGCCAGTAGCCCTTGCCGTCAGGGGTGGCGGCCATGCCCACGATGGGCTGGTTGAGAGTCTTACCCCCGGTCGAGCCGTAGAACTGGGCGCTGCCGAACGAGAAGACTCCTCCGTCCGAGGCGACCAGCCAGTAACCCTTGCCGTCAGGGGTGGCGGCCATGCCCACGACGGGTTTGTTCAGCGTCTGGCCCCCGGTCGAACCGTAGAACTGGGCGTCGCCGTAAGTGAAGATGCCTCCGTCGGCGGCGACCAGCCAGTAGCCACCTCCGTCAGTGGTGGCCGCCATGCCGACTACCGGCTTGTTGAGCGGCGATCCACCGTGGGAGCCGTAGAACGCCGCGTTACCAAACGAGAAGATGCCGCCGTCGGAGGCGACCATCCGGTATCCGGCGGTCAACGCCGGGGTGATGGCAAGACCGTACGGACCGGCGTTGGCGGCCAGGGCGATCGGGGTGCCAGCGGTATTGGTGGCGACGGTGATGGGAATAATGTTGTTGGTCGAGTAGTTGGCGACGTAGGCGGTCTGACCGTTCGCAGTGACGGCAACGTCCACGGGTGCAGATGCAGCCCCGGTTGAAATGGGGGTCCCGGCGGTATTGGTTGCGACCGTGATGGGCGTCACCGTGGCCGTTCCCGTGTCGGTGACGTAGACGGTCTGACCGTTGGGAGTGACAGCAATGCCGTGCGGCGCCGCTCCGCTAGCCAGGGTGATGGGGGTCCCGACGACCGCGGTGGCCAGGGTGATGGGGGTCACGGTGCCGTTCGAGTAGGCGGCTACGTAGGCCGTCTGTCCATTCGGGGTGATGGTGATCCCACTCGGGCTCGAACCGGTTGCCAGGGCGATGGGCGTGCCGGGAACATCGGTGGCGGTGGCAATCGGCGTCACCGTGCTGTTGCCGAAGTTCGCCACATACACGGTTTGTCCGTTGGGGCTGATGGCGATGGCATCTGGTGAGGATCCGGTGCCCAGCGGGATCGGCGTTCCTGCGGCATTGGAGGCCACGGTGATGGGAGTAACGGTGTCGTTCCCCTCATTGGCGACGTAGGCGGTCTGGCCGTTGGGGCTGATGGCGATGGCCACTGGTCCGGCCCCGGCCGCCAAGGCGATCGGCGTTCCCGGGGTATTGGTGGCCAAGGTGATGGGAGTCACGCTGTCGTTACCGGAATCGGCGACGTAGGCGGTCTGGCCGTTCGGGGTAATTGCGTCGGCGGCAGGAGCCGCACCGGTCGCCAGGGGAATCGGCGTCGCCGGGACGTTGCTCGAGGTCGGGATTGGAGTCACGGTGTCATTGCCGATATTGGCGACATAAATCGTTGGGGTAGCCGAAACAGCGTGGGTGACCGACGGAGTCGCCGTCTGGGTGACCGCACCGGCCGGAGCGGCGAGAACGATCAGCGCTGCCATCGCCCCGCTCGCGCCCATACAGACCAGAGCCCTCGCTACGCTCACTCGTGATGTTCCGTTCCTGTGCATGAGTCTCCCTTTATGACGTGTTGGGGCAAGGCATCAGACCTCACCTCCGCCATTTGTTTTCATGGTACGACGCAGTTGCGCCGTATTCGCGGATGCCTATTTGCCTATTCCCGGATTATTCGAGATCTCGGTCATTCGGACGACGGCCGACATCGCGGATCGTCGATCCGAGGTCAGGCCTCGAACTGTCGCTGTTCGTGCTCAAGAAACGATCGGTGACTGACCAACGGTTGTCCAATGTGTCGTGACCACTGAATGTAGGTACCCAGCCACCCGGAGTATGAAACAAAACAAATGGAAATTGTTGGTGGACTTGGGTCACCTGCTCGTGCCGGTCGGAACATTCGCATCCACGCTGCCGGCGGCTCACCGGTGCGACAATTGTTCCCCGATCCCGGTCACGACTAGCAGAATACCGCCGTGACCTGGGTGTCTACGATGTCTCGCCCCAGAGTCGCCTCTATCTCACGATGTAACATCCCACCGCGCAGGCGTGTTCTCATGCGTCACTTGGCCCGCGAGGTCGACGCCCTTCCACCGCATGCAAGATTAGGGCTTGACAGCCGTAGGAGCATCTGCCGGAGCAGACCAGGCCACGGGGTCCACCACCTGGCGCACTGACCAGCAAATCAGAGACTCCCGTAAGTGACAGCGAATAACTGCCGCTGACCTCCTGTTGGGGAGCAACCTGCCCAGCCTCGCCACTCAGTGCGAGCGGCCCACCAGCAGTGCGAACCCTCGCCACCGCCACAGGCAGTCCACTTGCGACAACCCGGCCTCGCGCATCCAGACAAGCTGGGATTCCACGGGGGCAAGTCGATCCTCTGGATCATCATCAGAACGGCCAATGAGATCCAGGAACTGGCGATGAAGCTCGGGAGTGGCCGAAGCGACAACTTCCAAGTTGGCAAACACGCCGCCGACGCAGAGTTGCTCTGCGACTTCACTGAACAAATCTCGCTTCCGCTGGTCCTCGACGTGGTGGACAGAAAATCCCGCGATAACTACATCGAACGATCCAAGCGGCGTCAGCGGATCATCCAAGTTCCACTCTCGAACCTGTACACGATTGTCGCCGTCGAATCGATTTCGGGCATAAGCGAGCATCGAAGGCGACGAATCCACTGCTACGACATTCTCGACGCTCGGTCGATGTTCGAGTACGAGAGCCGCCAGCCTCCCGTCGCCGCAGCCCAAGTCGAGCACGGAGCGAGGTGTGTCCGGCAGCGCTGTCACCAGCACCTCCTCACCGGCAGCCCGTGGAGCCAAGCCACCGACCCTGGTCAAATAGCGATCCACTCGATCAGGGTCACTCCACGTGGCCGCCTGAGGAATCTCGGGGCCCAGTAGTTTGCTCACCCCCAAATACTTACCGATGGAGCATCCCGTGTCCGAACCCGCGTCGGTCAGGCACTGTCAGACAGTCGCCGCTGATCCGGTGACCCCGTGACCAGGGGGACCTCGGCCCGACCGACAGGATTGGGAAAGGGGTGGGAGAAGAATGTCTGATCGGTCATTTTCGACAAGGTCAGTTCAGACTGCATGGTCTGCGATCAGCCGGCGCCCGGCGGGTTCATCGCCAGGCCTAAAACTGACAGAGGTTGTTTACATCAGTGATCTCCTTGTGAGGGGAAATGCTGGTGGACGAACGAGAGCAGCAGAACGAGGCCCGCCACTACCGTTGGAATGCGCCTGGCAGACTGGCGAGGTGGAAATGACTTCGACCTCGCTCAGGCGGGATGACGCTTGCGACCGGTGAATGTCTGATGGACGACACGACTCTGAACAGTGTCGCCGGGCTACCAGGAGGGAAACGAAATGAACATCATCAACTTGGGTGCGACGGACGGGCTGCCCCCAGTGGACTGGGCGAACATCGTCGAGAAGCTCGATGCCGGATCACCGCCGGCTCCAGACGCCCGTAATGCTCGCACGACGTGGCTCTCGACGGTGAACGAGGACGGGAGCCCGCACGTGACTGCGGTCGGTGCGCTCTGGCTGGACGGAAGCTTCTGGTTCCAGACGGGATCGGATACCCGGAAGTGCCGCAATGTCGCCCGCGACCCACGATGCTCGATCGCGGTGTCGATCCTCGATGCAGACGTCGTCGCCGAGGGTGTGGCGGAGCGGGAGACCGACCCGGCCACACTGACGCGCCTCGCCAAGGCCTGGGCGGACCAGGGGTGGCCCGCGGAGCTGGATCGAGTCCGGGGCCGGTATCACCGCCCCGTTCAACGCTCCGTCGCAGGGACCACCGCCGTGGAACGTCTACCGCATCAAGCCGACACTCAGTGACCGTGACACTGGGCACCGAACCGGGTGGGCTGACTCGCTTCAGGTTCTAACCACAACCCAGCGACGCTCGCTCCGAGCTTCGCCGATCGACGAGTCCTCGAGACGGCACTCCGCTCCTCTCGCCCCTCTTTCGGCCCCAGAGCAAAGCGCAGACGACCGCCCAGAACCGGCATGTGGAGCAGCGTCTGGGTGAAAGAATCTGTCTGAGTTCATCCACCTACTGAGCCGACGGGATCAAGGGGATTGTGGTTGTGCCAGCGGAATATGATGCGATCGCTGATTGGTACGAGCATGAGTTTCTCGGTGGTCGATCAGACAATGGGCTGCCGATCAGCGACCCCATCGGCATCGACCGTTCCCTGAAAGAACTTCTGGGCCGGGGAGTGGGCACATCTCTTGAGATCGGCTGTGGCACCGGTACGCATGCCGCCCGCATTCGCAGTCTGGGGTGGTTGCCTGTTGGTATTGACATTTCCTCCGGAATGTTGGGGCACGCTCGCAACCGACTCCTGACCGCCCAAGCTGACGGTGGAGTGCTGCCTTTCGGGGACGCCTCTTTCTCCAGCGTGGTCTCTGTGATGATTCACACTGATGTATTCGACTATTCGGCCGTCATGGGCGAAGCCCGTCGAGTTCTCGTTCCTGGTGGCCGCTTTATCCACATTGGAGTTCATCCATGTTTCTGTGGTGGCTTCGCTGACCGAGCGGACCCTGACGCGGTCGTTATTCGTACCGGCTATCTCGATAGTCACTGGACGAAACAGTCATGGACGGACAGGGGCCTGAGGGACAAGGTAGGAGCGAGACACCTTCCCTTGCCTGCTCTGCTCCGCTCATTCGTTGACGCCGGTTTCGTGCTTGACGATTTCAGAGAAGGCGGGGAACCGACGCCGACCGTGCTAGCTGTCAGGGCACTGAATCCGGAGTAGCCGGGTAACCTCGTTGCGTGTCGTCGTGACCCGGCGTCGGGGACGCCCGGGTCTCTACCGCCGGGGATTTGCGGGAAGCTACCGGCAGCCGGTAGGTCCGGTAGAACTCGGCGGCGGCCATGTCCCGGGCGGGTAGGTCGACTCCGTTCTGGGCCCCAACCTGATGCATGAGCTCGAGGTCCTTGACGATGATGGCGGCCGAGGTGCGCCGCATGGGCAGAATGCTTGCGTCGTCGATGATGTCGTCGGGAAGCTCCTGGAGCCCGAAGAAGCTCTCTCCCATCTCACCGAGCTGGCCATTGGCCCGCATCGCCGCCTTCAGCCCCTCGACCGGGAGATCGAGATCCTTGGCCAACCGGACCGCCTCGGCTACTCCGAGGTGAGAGACATAGGTCTGCAGGTTCAAACAGAGTTTCAGCAGATTGGCATTACCCAGGGGTCCGGCTTGGATCAGCGCCTCACCGCAGGCGGAGAGGATCGGGTCCAAGGCGGCGATATCCTCTCGGGCACCGCCGAGCAGGAACGTCGTCCGACCCTGTTTGGCCGCGAAGTGCCCACCGGTCAGACACGCCTCGACGACCCGGACGTCATGCTTGGCGGCCTCCTCAGCGGCCCAAAAGATCGTCTCGGGGAGCACGGTGCTATGGATAGCAACGACGGCCCTGGCTGAGAGATTGGCAAGCAGTCCTTCGGGGCCTTCGAGCACAGAACGAACGTGGGCGTCGGCGGGGACGCAGATACCCACGATGTCGGAAATCCGCGCCAGCTCAGCCAGTGAGCCGGCTCCGATGGCCCCCTTGTCGGCCACGGCCTTGAGGGGCTCCGGATCGAGATCGAACACGGTGGGCCGGAGCCCGGCCCGCAGCATGCTCTCGACCAGGGGCCGTCCGATGAGGCCGATCCCGACAAACCCGATTCGGTCCGTCATGTCGCAACCTCCGGTCCATTCGATGAGTGGCTGCCATCCGACAACGACGGACTGAAGATGGTCCTGGTCGTCTGGAACGTCCTCTTGGCGATCCTCCATCCATCGGCACCATGGATGATCTCGTCCTCATGAGTTCCGACGGTGTCGATCCAGTCGTCAGGGTTACTGGCCAGGACGGTCACGGCATGAACGTAGGCGACGGAAGCGGCCCGGTCGCCCTCGACATCGATCACGAAGTTTGAGAGAAAGTGCTGAGTCCGTCCCATGCCAGCATGGGCAGTGATCATGAAGGTCGTGAATTCGTCGATGCCTTGCCAGGAACCGATGTCGCCGTAGTCGGCCGTAATGTCGTCGATGAAGCAGGTTCGGAAGAGGGGCCAGTCCCTAGTGTCGATAGCGGTTGCATAGCGAACCAGCACATCGATGATCTCTTCTCGGTCCGAGCCCATCAGGTCCCCGAAGCGGCAGCACTCTGCCGGGTGATGGCGGGAATCGACAGTTCGCGATCGCCCTGCACACTTTTTGTTTGCAGGTCAGTCCTATCCATGGTCAATGAGGTGACCGAGTGAGTCCATCTGGTCGACGACGCCGAGGAAGTCGTCAGTGACCATGCCGGCAACCAACTGGGCTCCGCGGTAATGCGTCATGAGCGCGAGGTGGGTCGTGGGTTCATCGAGATCTCCGAACGCTGCGCTCAATCCGGGAGTTCCGCCATACGAAGGAAACTCTGACGTTGCCTTCATCGCTCCAGTCTATTCGTAAACCACCCCGAGTCTCATGACTGCCCGGGCCATCGGGTGGTACTTGGAAGATTTTCCTTCATCAGGGGATTGCATGATGGAAGAACCGCCAGACGTAGTGCGTCAGATCATGCGCTGAAGGTTCTGAACCTTCTTTCGAAGAAAGCGAACCAGTCTGGAACTGACTGTGAGATGCGGTGCAGGGTCCAGGACGCTGGCGAACGAGCGACGGTCACTGGGGCGCCTCAAACAACCAATCACCAGGGACGCAGCGGCGGAATGGGCGGTGGACTCCCCATGGCGCTTGGGGAAGAAAGGGACCGGATTCCCGGACGTTTTGACCCGCCCTATCACCGATGCCCTCGCGACATCACTTAGTGCCCACGGCAGTGTCTGAATCCATGAGATAAGCCACATCGGCGTGGGAAGTCCCTACGCCGGCTGCGGGTCGTCCTCGTGGCCAGCCGGGACATTCGCATCCTCGGTGCTGACAGCTCACCACCGCAACAACTGGTCCTCGATCCCGATCGCGACTACAGCCGCGTGCTGTGAGCTGGGTGTCTACTGTGTCTCGCGACAGAGTTGCTTATGTCTCGCGACACCACAGCCGGAGAGAGGGGCCACGATCGTGCCGCGGGCCAAACCGCCGCGCACCGACGACAGGGACCCCCCCGGCGACAAGCGGGGAGGCCGATGGCGGCCTAGGCGATGTTTTGCGGCCTTGGCTATTTCATCGCCGACTCATCTCCCGTGCACTGTTCCTATGCCGAGGACGCCTTGTTTATGGCAAGGGCTATACCTCGAGCGGTACTCTTAGTCAAGACGAAGGTGTGCTTCGTTCTCGTGTCGGTCTCGACGAATAAGTGGGCCATCATCCACTTGTGAGTGACCGACACCGGAACCCTGAGGTCCTTTATCGCCAGGTCGACGAGGACACCGTGTTTCGCCGTACCGAAGATGAGCCGCCGATCAGTGAGGACAAGGCGTCCCTCGGCTTCTGTCTTCTTCAATCCTCCGCCCGGATCGTAGAGAAGTGCGAGCACGTCAAAGGTGACGTTCTCGTCGAAACCGAGCGTGTCGTCGATGACGTCCAAATGTGCCTTTTTCTCATCAGACATTCATTGTCCCCTTTCAATGGTCGTCGAGGCCTCAGTGGCGAGGAGGTCCTGGTAGGAGGTGTCGGTTCCGTCGGCGCAGTGCCCATTTTTGGATGCGAGGATTCTGATGGCGTCGATGTCACCGGTGTTGCCGATGAGGACCAGTTCATCCCCGCCTTCGAGCACTGTGGACCCTTGGGGCACAACGAGATCTCGTGCTCGTTGAATGGTGGTCACGATGATGCTGATGGGCAACCTGGCCTCGCGTAGGGTTCGCCCCGCCAACGGGGACCCGGCCTCTATGAGCACCCGGTCGGAACCGTTTGCATCACCATCAGCATTCATCCGCTGCAGGCTGGCTAGAAGGCCCAACCGGTATCCCCTGACCACGTCGGAAGTGGCGATGGTCCCCACCACCCTCCGCTCGGCATCGAGTACGGACACCCAGTGCTGAGTCGAAGTGGTCATGGCATCAACCGCAATATCAAGATGGGCCGACTCTGACACCGTGGGTGCCGACACATCTACCATCGACCCCAGCCGGCGCTCCGGTATCTTCCTTGCCCTGGTCGAGGCTACGCAGTGAGACCGTCCCTTCGAACCGGCCTTCTCCGTCTACGACAGGTGCGCCGGTGAGTCCTTCGCTGCTAGGAGTTCCTGTCGGGCGGCCGCGGGCGAGGTCCCGCCGGTGATCACCAGGCGAGGAGACGCCATGGCCTGACGGACCGGGAACACTTGCCAAGACGGGCATGCCCATCAGGAGTCGCTGAGCTGGGGCGTCTGCTCTCGTCCGCAGCTGACTCCGGTAGATGGTGTCATCACTGCGGCGGACGATGAACCAGGCCAGCCCGACGGCGATCATGGCCGGACCGAGGATGGAGAGGCTTCCGGTCATCTCGGCCACCATCAACATCACGGCAAGGGGTGCACGGGAGATGCCACCGAAGCAGCACATCATCCCTATGATCACGTAGGGCGCCGGATTATGTCCCATGGACGGGACGATCGGTTCGAAAAGACGCCAGACTGAGGCACCGATGAATGCGCCGATGACAAGGCCGGGACCGAAGATGCCTCCCGAACCACCCGAGCCGATGGAGAGGCTGGTGGCCAGGATCCGGGCGAATGGCAGGATCGAGGACGATCCAAAGCGGCAGAGTCAGGAGCTGGCGACCGAGCCCCTGCTGGATCCAGCCATAGCCGGTGCCAAGCACCTCGGGAATAACCAGGGCAATGAGACCCGACGATGATCCCGCCGATGGCCGGCTTGATCCAACGGGGAAGTTCCATTCGCCCGAAAAGGTCGGCGATGCCATAGAAGCTCTTGGCGTAAAGGAGACCGATCACTCCACCAAGCACCCCGATCAGGGCAAACCACGGTAAGCGAGCGGGATCGGTGAAGTGATAGCTACCGGCAAAGCCGAAGATCGGCGTGAAGCCGACCACCGCACCGAAGATGATGTAGCCGACAAAAGACGCGACGAAGCTCGGAAGTAGGGCCGCGGCATCGAAGTCGTCCCGGTAGAGGATCTCGGTGGCCAAGACCGCTCCGCCGAGTGGAGCGCCGAAGATGGCCCCGATCCCTGAGCCGATCCCAGTGACCACGGCAATACGGGCGTCGGCTGGGCTGAGATCCAGCTCCCGGGCGAAGAGGGAAGCGAACCCGGCGCTGATCTGGCCGGTGGGACCCTCTCGACCTCCCGAGCCGCCCGATCCGATGGTGAGGGCCGACGCCACGATCTTGACGATGACGGCCCGGAAGCGGATGCCCCGGGGGTTGTGGTGGACTGCCGAGATGGCTGCGTCAGTTCCGTGCCCTTCCGCTTCAGGAGCGAATCGAAACACGAGGATGGCCCCGAGCAGTGCTCCGAGCCCAACCACCAGCGGGAGCGCCCAAGGACGGGAGAACGACGCCGATGCCGCCGTGCCCGCCTTCGCCGATAGGGGTTGGCACGCGATAACCGGCCAGTGTCCCGAGGAAGAAGTGAGTGCAAGCAAGCAGTGCCTCGTAAAACACGATGGCACCAACACCAGCCATTGTTCCGATAAGTACGCCGAGGATCAGCCACTTCTGCAGATAGGTAGCGTCCCCCAGCCAACGGGATGCCCTTGTCATGGCAGCTCGCCACGAGGTTCGGCCAATGGCAGTCAAGGCACGCTGATTCAGAGGACTCGTCCACTAGAGGTCCCATCCGGCTGACCAGTCCTGCTCGGGAACCTCGCCCGCAGCACTAGCGAGACGTTGCAGGGAGTCAATGAGGCCGCTCTGCTGATGCGACGGTATCGCCTCCAGAAGACCAGCGATCTCTGCACGTCGCCGCTCGGTCACCGCATTGACCAGGACTTCGCCCTTTCTGGCCAGGGTCAATCGGATCAGATCGCCGATCGCCCCGCTCATGCCGTCGTTGGATCAATCCCTTGCGGACCAGGCGATCACACATGCGTGTGGCAGTGGGCGGCGCAACGTCCACTGCTTCGGCCAGTGCAGCCAAACTCTGTGGTCCACGCGACGCCAACACCACAAGGGTGCGGTACTGGGTAAGCGTCACTTCCTCGGCGATGTCGCCCAGAGAACGAGCCGCTACTGCAACGAGCACCCGACTGGCGCTCAGAACTGCATCAACAATCGCGTCCCGATCGACCTCAGGTGGTGCTGCGTCTGCAGTCATATGCTAATCATTGTAGCCACTAAGTAACGCTTTCGCTTGCTAGGTCAAGCGACACGTGCGCCTACCACGGGGATTCTCTTGTCACAATTGGCAGCCCCGCCCAGCGATTGGAGAGCACACACCTCAAGTCTTTAGGAAACGCGGCCGATAGCCACCAGGGATCCCTGCATCACAGGACCCCGATTATTGACATGCATATAGACAACTGAGGAGAAATCATGATCACATCAGCGATCGGACGTCTGTCGTCCAGGCGGACCGATGCGACAGAGTCCGGCGAGGACGCTGGGTTCACCCTTATCGAACTGATGGTCGTTCTGTTGATTTTGGCGATCTTGCTCGCTATCGCCATCCCGACATTCCTGGGAGTGACGAAGTCGGCCAACGACCGTGCCGCTCAGTCAAACCTGAACACTGCCCTCGTCAACGCCAAATCGGTGTTTCAGCAGAACAGCCAGTCGTACAACCTGACCACCAATGCCACCTATACCACCCCCGCGGCGGTGATGGTGGCGACTCTGGCGTCGGCCGAACCGAACCTGTCGTTTGCAACGGGTACCGTCACCAGCGGGGCCGCACCGGCACAGGTCAGCGTAGCGATTGCTTCTGACGGCAATGGCATCATTCTCGCCGAGCAGGCGAAGGGGACCGGCAACTGCTGGTATGTCATCGACAACTCGATCGCAGAGGCGGCCACGGCATCGACGCCGTACGCCAACTTGTCCGGGGCTGCCCTGACGCCTGGAACCGCATATGGTGAGGCCAAGGCCGCCACTTCATGCACGGCAGCTTCGCCGCCTGCAGCATCTACGACAGTCTCGTACTCCGCAGCAGGATTCCCGAACCTCTAGGGAACCCGCAGTCCGTTTGCAGTCCGGAGTGTGCCCCTTCGATACCCAGGGGCACACTCCGTGCCGCATCTCGGTAGAGCGACGGGTCGTGACTCGACCACAACCGATTGGCAACCAGACGCCCACCACGATTATGCAGTTTGCGGGAGCTCCAACCCAAGGACTCCGGCTCGCCGGCCGCACCCATTCGCAGGTGGTCTGTCGGCTATCGGTGCAGTTCGTACGGCGATCTTTGCAGTGTCCCTGGAGTGGCCTGAGCCGTAGCGCCAGCAACTCGACATGACGGCACTATCCTTGGCAGGCAGAGAGGACCCGCATGGAGACATTGAGGGAGCACCGAGCAGGGTTGACCGTGCTGTCCGCGGTGGTGGCACCCTTCGCACTCGCTCTTCTACTTGTCCCATTCCGAGGGTCGTTTACAAATACCGCGGCCGCTCTGCTCTTCGTTGCGGTCATCGTGGCCATGGCGGTGGTCGGCAACCGGCTCTCGGGTGTTGTGGCGAGTGTCTCGTCAGCTCTGTGGTTCGACTTCTTCCTCACCCTGCCCTACGAGCGTCTGGCCATCAGCCACCGTCCCGACATCGAAACGACAACCTCCATCCTCGTGGTGGGTCTCATTGTCACCGAGCTGGCTGCCCGCAATCGCCACCACCGCGACGTAGCAGTAGCGGAATCTGACTATGTGGCCATCATTAGTGGGCTGACAGAACTAGCTGCCAGTGGAGCGTCTACATCATCAGTCATCGAATACGCTTCCGCCTCCATCATCGAGCTGCTCGGCCTTCGTGCATGTCGTTTCGAGACTGCCGCATCGAATGGCCGCGTGGTTGCTCGGGTGCAAGCGGACGGGACGATCGTGCACGCCGGTGTCAGCTGGCCGGCCGAGGAGTCAGGCATCCCCGGCCCCGAGTCCGAGATTCTCGTGCAGTGGCACGGCGAGATGGTGGGTCGCTTCATGCTGACTCCCGCATCCGGTCGACCAGTGGCACTGCGACCGCGCATCGTTGCGGTATCAGTCGCCAATCTTGTGGGTGCATCCCTTTCCGATCACCAACAGGTCCCGTAACCGTTCAACAGTCAGGGGTCCGAGATAGCCGGCTGGCCGGAGCCGGCGTGGGAGCTTGCCAGGTTCCGAGGCGCAGGGCCTGCCCAGGGTGCATCGCTCTCTCCACCCGAGGTGGGGACGTTGGACCAGACGGTGGAAGAGGTCAGCTCCTAGACGACCAGAGGGCGCCATCGTGGACGCCACCGCGATGTGAACATTCGGCGGTCCGGGCAGTTTGGTAGTCGCAGCCGACTCGACCCGGCGCAACAACCGGTTACTCGCGCCTCTCGCAGTACCATACGGCAATACAACTCCATAGTGGGGCGCCGGGAAGTCTGGTCGGCACCATGCTGGCGTTCCTCGTGCCCTCCTCAGCCCCCCTGTGGCTCGACCTCATCGGGCTGATCGGGAGTCTGGTTGTGCTCGCCATCAGCGGCGACCAGTTCGTGATTGCTCTGGCACGTATCTCTGCCTCTGTACGTTTACGCCCGACGGTCGCCGCCGCGCTGGTCGGCGGACTCGGCACCAGCATCGCCGAGCTCATCGTGGCCGGTGTCGCTGCGGCCAAGTCGCCCGACCTGGCCATCGGCAGCCTGGTGGGATCGATCGTCGCCAACGTCTGCCTGGCCTTGGCCATAGCGGCACTGATCATCCCCTTGAAGGTCGACTCGGCAACCGTCCGCAGGGAGGCACCGATCAGCGTGGCCTCGGTCGTGCTGTTTGCCATCCTCGCCATTGGGGGCATCACTATGGTCAAGGGCCTGGTCATGCTGGTGGCGCTGGGCCTGGCAGTTGGAGCGCTGCTGCTCGGACCGCGAGGTGGAAGAGCGGACCCGCTCGGTTCCGAGATGGCCGAGTTCGCTTCCACTGAGTCACCACGCTCGTCGGTCGAGTCGGTCCGGGCGATCGCCATGCTCGTCTTCATGCTCGTCGGGGCCGAGGTCATGGTGACCTCCTCGCTGGGGGTGGCGAGACATCTCGGATTCTCCGAGGGGTTGGCCGGGCTCACCCTGGTTGGCATCGGCACCTCGGCCCCGCTCATCGCCGCGTCGATTCAGGCAGCACGCAAGGGAGAACACGATCTCGTTGTCGGAAATGTGCTCGGTGGCAACGTCTTCATCGCCCTCGGCGGCGGTGCCATTGTCGGACTCCAGGCGTCGACCGAGTCGGTGCATATCGGCGATGTTGCGCTCGTGCTCATGACCGTGGTCGTGATGGCCTCATGGCTCGCCATGGCGAGGGGGGCAACGCTCCGTCGGTCGGAGGCGATCGCCCTGGTGCTCGCGTACGCAGCTTGTCTTCCCTTCGTCAATCGCTAGGTTCGCGCCGCCCACGGCTGCCCTGCCATTCGGTGTCGCACCAGGATTTGGAGACGGCTTGCCTCGGTCCCTCCACTCTGTGTCGCTCAAACGTTTCAGACGCACATTCGGCCGCCAACACATTGTTGATTTTATCCAGCATTCCTCCCTTATTTGTCTAGATGCTCCGGACTTGGATGGGCGGTAGCCTCACGGCACCACTCACTCATCACGAGAGATCGGCGGAACGGAATGACGCTCAAAGTTGTAGGTGCGGGAGTCGGTCGTACAGGTACCCATTCACTGAAGATTGCTCTCGAAAAGTTGTTAGGCGGTCCGTGTCACCACATGATCGAAATCCTCGGAGATCCGACCCAAGCTCCAGGCTGGATCGACGCCATCGAAGGGCGACCTGTTGACTGGGCAACGATGCCTGCGGGCTATGTCTCACTTGTCGACTGGCCCGGGTGTTCATTCTGGCCCGAGCTGTCCGCCGCCAATCCAGACGCGCTTGTGCTGCTTTCTGTGCGAGATCCGGAATCTTGGTACCGCAGCGCATCCAACACGATCTTTCAGTCGTTCGACAAGGTCCCGCCGGAGTTGGTCCCCTGGATGGCTGCTGTCATCCAACTACTGGGTGATCGCTTCAGCGATTCGTTTGAAGACCCCGTGGTCATGATGGAGGCCTACGAGCGGCATAACGAAGCGATTCGTCAGAGCGTCCCAGGCGATCGCCTGCTGGAATGGTCCCCGGCGGAAGGATGGGATCCCATCTGCGACCGGTTGGGCCTCGACGTGCCAAGTGAGCCATTCCCAGTCACGAATACGACTGACGAGTTCCGCTCAATGGTTGGGATGCCAGCCATCTGACCGGTTCGACAGGCGCGGATCGACTGTTCTACGTGCGCCCCTGGCGCGACGGATTCGGCTCGTGAATCGACGATTCATCTATCCCGGAACGGTCGAGGCAACCCAGATCGGGTGAGAATGTGACCGGGTCCCCGTGAACTGACCGGGTCCCCGTGAACTGATCCACCTGACCTGGTCCCCGTTTAGTGACCCACGGCAATGAGAGTTCTGGCCTGGGTTGTTGTCTGATGGTAGTGCTTCGAACTCGTCGGGCGTGAGATAGTCGAGCGAGCTGTGTCGCCGGAGCGGGTTGTAGAAGTTGACGATGTAGTCGGCCATCGCGGTGGCCAGTTCGACGTAGGTCATCCACTTCTTCCGATTGAGCAGCTCGATCTGCATCGATCCCCAGAACGACTCCATCGGTGCAGTTGTCGAAACAATCACCGATCGTTCCCATCGAGCCGAGCAGCTGGTGGTGCTTGAGGTTCTGGGTGAACGACCACGAGGTGAACTGCGAACCGTGGTCGCTGTGCAGAATGGTCGCGGGCGACGTCACTCGTGGAGCGGGCGCCATGGTGAGGGCGTCGTTCACGAGCGTCGCTTCGTTGCGCCGGTCGATCGCCCAGCCGACGACCCGCCGGGAGAACAGGTCGAGCACCACGCAGCAGTAGAGGGTTCCCTCGCGGGTCTTGTGCTCGGTGATGTCGGTCAGCCACAGCGTGTTCGGCGACCGGGGCGCTGAAGTTGCGGTTCACGAGGTCCTCGCTGGTGGCCACATTGACCAGGTTGCGGCGGCCCTTCTTCCGGGTCGGCAGACCCGAGAGGCCGCGCTCAGCCATGATGCGGCGGATCAGCTTTGAGTTCACGATCAGGCCACGCTCGTAGAACAGGGCAGCCCGCATCCGCCGGATCGCCATAGGTGGCACGGGAGGCGACGTGGAGCTCGGTGATCGTGTCGGCCAAGAGAATCCGGCGCACCTCCCGGTTGGAGGGATGCCGGGTCTTCTGGAGCGGAAGGTGGAGCGGCTCATTCCGACCACCCGACAGGCGGTCCGCTCCGAGTAGCCCAGGTCGCTCAGTCCTCTGACGACCGGGCCGAGCCTTTTGGGCGCACCACCTCCTTCCCGTTGAACAGCGCGCTGGCCGCCTTCACCAGCTCGAGCTCCGCTTCGAGGTCCTTGATCCGCCTGCGGGCCCGGGCCAGTTCGTCGGGCTCGTAGCTCTTGACGCCGGGCTTGCGACCAGCGTCGATCAGCGCCTGACTTCTTCCAGCGATAGAGGGTGGCAGCCGACATCTCGAGATCCCCGGCCACCTCCTCCACCGCGTTCCCCGGCAAGCATTCGCCGACACGCCGCCTCGCGAACGGCTGCTGAGTACCGGAATGCCATGTCCACCTCCGGTGGATCACGGCCAGACTCTCATAGAGTGGGTCAATTTTCGGGGACCAGGTCAGGTGGCTCAGCTATCGGGGTCCGGTCACCGAATTGGGAGAATCCGCATTGCAGTTCGCCCGATGCGGTGACCGGGGGTTCGTACCGGGTATGTGCGCTGCCTACCGAAACGGTCCGGTGGTGAGGTCTCCTCTAGGAGGACGAACTCGCCGTCGAGGTTCCGGGAAGATCTGATCCGCAGAAGGGCTGGGCGGACACAGGCGTGAACCCATTCGTCTCGGCCTTCATCACCCAGGCGCACGTCTTGGCCGGATTGTGCCCGAAGTCGGTTTTGTAGTCGAAGGTGTTCGGCAGAAGGCCGTTGGCGTTGTACGACGTGATACCCCGTAGGGCGGTGATGATCGACGCCCGAGTCGGCGACTTGCCCGCCTTCTCGAGGCCCTGGATCATCAGGTCGGCGCCGGTCCACGCCTCGTACTGGCTGAACGCGGGGAACTGGGTCTTGGTGAAGTGGGCGTACTTCTCCATCGCCTCCTGCATGTTCTCGGTGCCGGCGTTGGGGACTGACCAAGGGCGGAACAGGGAGAGGAAGTAGTCACCCTGCAGGTTTCCCCAAGCTGGTGAGTGGATCACATCTGGCTCGTATCCGGTGGGAAACAGGACGGCCTTGAGTTTCACACCGGCCTGCTTGAGCGCCGTTGCAAGTGCATAGTTGGAGTTGTTATCGAGGGCTGGCACCAGTGCGTCCACCTTCTTCTGTTTCGCCACCAGTGCTGCGCTCGAGAAGTCGACACTGCCAAATGGGACCGTGGTGTCAAGTACTCCCACCTTACCTCCAGCGTGGATGAACGAGAAGGCCGTGCCAATCGCAGCCCGGCTGGACGCTGGGGAGATGCTGTAACCGTATGCGCCGAGTTCGGTTCCTCCATGTAACTTTAGGAAGTTCCCGATCTGAGTATTCACGGGGTACTTCGGATTGATGCTCCCATTGTCCGCCGCGAACATGTTGGTATACGGCTGCTGGCCCCATTCGGGTCCATCATCGTAGGAGCCTGTGACGGGCACATGCGCCTCTTGCGCGTATTTAGCTGCAAGGAAGAAAAGTGGGCTCTGCGAGACGATCCCGATTGCCCCCTTGGAGATGGCGCTCTGCACTGCGCTGGCGATTTCCGAGGGATTGGTCTGGTCGTCAATGACCAACGGGACCAGGTGATGCCCGTTCACTCCGCCATGTGCGTTCTGCATTGCGATACGGGCTTGGAAACCAGAGACCGAAAGTCCGTCTTCTGACGCCCCTTCGCCGGTGAGTGACGAGATATATGCAATGGTAAGAGGGTCCGTTGCTGCGGCCGCCGCCGGCGACGCGAACACTGGGGGCGCCCCCACGCTGAGGGCGACGAGCGGCAGGGTCGCCAGGACAACTATGGCCCATCTTCTCATTTGTCGTTTCAGGTACATTGGTCCCCTATCTTGGGTTTTCATTTCGCTTCAAGACTGGCCTGTCGGGATTCGTCGGTGCGCCTATGAACCTGCGGTGCCCAGAGCGCCTCCATGCCCAGCGCCTGCATGTTGAGACTCACAAGTTCGACTCGCACCCCGAGCGGATTGAAGTGGTAGGCCCACGCTGGAGTGCCGTCTTCGAGGTTGCCTCCGCACTCCCACGCCCACCCGGTCTTGACCAATTCGATGGACGCTGTCTCGACGTCCCGGCACCAGTAACCGAAATGGTGGAGTCCCGAGCTGCTCGGCTGGAACGGTGTACCAGCAACGGACTGAACTAGTTCGAGCCGTGGTTCAGTCACCGAGTACTGCAAGTGTTGCTGATAGGTGTGAGGACCCTCCGCCAACTGCATTGTGTACTCGATGTCTAGCTCCATGCCCCATTCGTAGCCCAACGAGTCGGTCAGCCAAGCCCGAGCCGACTCGAAATCGTGAACGACGATTCCGACATGGAACTGATCTTCAGCTCGCAAAAGCATCAGCCGACCTCCACTACGACCTTGATGGCGCCGCTCTTTCGGTCGGCCGCGACCCGGAACGCCTCCACCGCATCTTCTAGCGGGAACCGATGAGTGACCAGGGCATCAGCGATCACTGGTCGGGCCGCAAGCATTTCAGCGGCCTGTTGCATGTCCCGCCCCCCTTCATGACTGCAATAGCCCATGGAGGCGATGAGCTTCGCCTCCTTCGACAGCATCAAGAGGTATGGCACGTCGAGACTGCCATAGTGGACACCCGAGGATGGCAACGGTGCCGCCCGGAGCGAGCAAGTCGACACAGCGTTGCAGTGCGGAAGCCGATCCTCCCGCCTCGATCACGACGTCGTAGACGCCCGATGGTTGTGTCGCCCCGAGACGCTCCCCAAGCTCCTTTTGGTGGTCGTACCGAGATTCGAGGCTGACTTCATCGGCACCCTGGGCTTGGGCTGCCGCGACAGCGAGCATCCCGACAGATCCGGCGCCAACAACGGCGACTCGGAATCCTTCCTTCGTACCGGCAATCCGCGCACCGTGCCAGGCGACCGACGCCGGTTCGACTAGCGACCCACTGGTCACATCGAGGCTCTCGGGAAGTTCAACGAGACGCTCCGCCGGGGCACGGAACTGTTCAGTCATGCCGCCATCGCTGAACATTCCCAGTGCCTTCTCGGCCGCCTGGTCGCAGAGGTTGTACCGACCTTCGAGACAATGGGCACAGTTGCCACAGCCGTAGAGGCCCTCAACCGCTACAACGCTTCCGTCGGCTCGTTGACCGACAAGCTCGTGGCCCAGGATGACCTGACTACCAAAGGACAGATATGACAGATCTGATGCGCAGATCCCGACCGCTCGCATGGAGATAAGTTCACCCTGTCCAGGGGCCTCTTCGACATTGACGACGACCGGCTGACCCTCGTGACCTCGGACAGCTCTCATCAGGGCGCTACCTGCCTTTGAACCTCTCCGCCATCCACCAGTAGATCGATCCCGGAGACGAAGGGCGCTTCCTCAGAAATGAGGTGACCGACCGCTGTCGCTACCTCAGCACCAGTGATTACGGCCGTCGCCATGTTCCGTCCCCCGGTCGGCCGTGGTTAGCGCGATGACATCGGTCACCGAATCCCTCACAGGCCGCTATCATTGAGTATCAGGGATACCGTATCGCAGATACTGAGGAGGCGCCTTGCCCCCACGAGCTGATCGGAATGTGACGCGGCTTCCAGCCTGGAAGCGGGCTGACGAGATCATCGCTGTGGTTATCGACATCCTTGAAAGGGATGGGTACGACGCCGTGCAGGTCCGTACGGTGGCCAAGAGAGCCAGGATCTCGCTAGCAACCATCTACAAATTGTTCAGCACGCGGGACGAACTCATCATCTCAGCGATCGAGAGATGGATGGACGCCCGTGTGTATGTCAAGGTCGCTCCCCCTGCCCCGACCGAAGATCCTTACGAATCGATGGTGCGCGTCGTACGAACGGTATTTTCGCCTTGGGAGCACCAACCCCTGATGCTGGAAGCTTTCCACCGGGCGAGTAACCGCCCTGGGGGTGAACGACTTCTCAGTCAGGGTTTGCCGATCATCGAGGACTTAATTCAAGGCGTCGATGCGGAGTACGCCGAAGATCTTCAGCTCATCATGTGGCACATGGTCCGATCAGTACTCGACCGCTTTGCCACAGGCGAGCTGGCGATTACTGAGGTCGTGCTCGTCCTCGAACGGACACTGTTCCGGCTAACCGGGGACAACCGCAGCGCTTTTGGACAACCTCCGGCCGCTGACCCTACCGCGTTTGTGGAGGACACGTCCCTGCGGTGACGATATAGCCGCCACCCGGTCCACCTGCTCGATCGACGCTAAACCATCTCAAATCTTCTCCTGGTCCGGCGGTCGCCACCACTGCGTCAACCGCCATTGGTGTCACTAAGCCCGCAGGGCCCCCAAAGGACCGGCTCTGAGTCACCCCGGTAATCTGACGCGGTGGCTTCTCCACCGAGCACGGCGCACCGAAGCGGCGCTACAGCCTCACCCAGGGCTGCCCAGGCACGCATCCTGGTCGCGGCGCAGAAGCTCTTCGGCCTGCACGGGGTGGGCGGCACTTCGCTCCAGATGATCGCTGATGAGATCGGAGTAACCAAGGCCGCTGTGTACCACCAGTACAACGCCAAAGAAGAGATAGTTCGTGCAGTAGCCGAAGCGGAGGTCGACCGGCTCGAAGCCGTGCTCGATGCCGCAGAAGCAGAAGGCACGGCCAGTCGCGTCCGCGACGCTGCCATTTCGGGCATCATCGAATTGGCCGTGACGCGTCGACGCGAGGTGAGCGGCCTCCTCAACGACCCGATCATCGGACGGCTCTATGCCAAGAACAGCCATGTTCTCAAGGTGCTCGATCGGCTCAACCGCCTGCTGATGGGTCCGAATGCCGGACCCGACTCGAAGGTGGCGACCGCCATGCTGACCGCAGCCATCAGCGGCGCCACCATCCATCCACTGGTGGTCGGGGGAGACGACGAGATGCTGCGTACTCAGCTCGAGCGCCTCGCTCGAGGTTTTCTCCGCCTCCAAAGCTGAGAGTCTCCGGCCTTCAGTACAGGTAGATGGCCATGATGGTGAGCCACAGTCCACCCACCCACCCGATCGTGCAGTAGCGCAGCCAGCGAGGGGCGTCCCGGACTTCCATGAAGCTCCAGATGATGCACAGCACCTTTACGGCGGCGAGGGCGAGCACGGCCATGGCCTCGGCGGTACTGCTCGTGAGGGGTCCGCTCGAGCTTTCGTGACCGGCCAGCAGTGCCGACACCAGTGTCAGCACCAGGGTGAGACCCCAGACGGCATTGACCCGGCTACCCGGAGAGGTTCGGAGACGATTCATCGCATCAGGTAGAGCAAGGCGAAGATGACGATCCAGAGAAGATCGACCATGTGCCAGTAGACGGCACCGGATTCGATGATCCACGATCGGCAGGGCTCAGGTGAGCGGAGCTCACGGTTGACCACGACCAGGATGACCAGGCCGAGAAGGACGTGGAAGAGGTGCACGCCGGTGAGCATGAAATAGAACATGAAAAAGTCGTTTCGGGTCAGCGTGAATCCGTGGCTGATCTCGTAGGCCCATTCGAACGCCTTGATGGCGACGAAGGCGACCCCGAGGAGTCCGCCGTAGAAGATCAGTCGGCGCGACCGTTCGCAGTCGCCTCGTCGTGCGGCCTGCACGGCCAGGGCCACGAAGCGGGAGCTGGTCAGGAGAACCATCGTGTTGAGGGCGCCGGCGATCAGGCTCAGATGTTGCTGCGATGCCAGGAACACCCTCGTCTCTTGGTGTCGGTACACCATGAAGATGACGTAGTAGGCCCCGAAGAAGACCAGATCGCCCAGGACGAAGATCCAGACGTTGAGGTCCCCGAGCATTCGCTCCGTCCTGACGGTCGGGGGAGATGGCGCGACGTCTTGCAGCATCGTTCAGTCCGGCACCAGCTCGTCGGCGGGCTGAAGCTCGATCGCCTTTCGGACCTGGAGGATCAGGCAGGTGAGGAAGATGCCGAAGATCACCGTTCCCTCGTAGAAGGCGATGGCACCGTTCCAGGCGAACGGGCCCTTCTTGAAGATGAAGACCGGCGCCGCCAACAGCTCGGTGACGATCTGCCAGACCCCCATGTAGCCGAGCCACTTCGGGAAGATGTTGTTCTTGTCGAGCAGGACGGCCAGAGTGAATACGCAGTAGTTGGCGAGGAAGCATCCCAGGGAACCGACGAACGTCAACAGAGCGGTGTCGTAGCGAGAGGGCGATCAGGTGGGGATTGCGGTCGGGACGGAACACCGCCACCAGGAAGAAGAGTGCGCAGAACAGGCACCCGGGAATGGCGCCGACGGCCAGAGTGGCGATGTAGCCGTAGGCAAAGACGGGACTGACCGACATGCGCTTCATCTGGTAGGCGACGAGCCCGTTGGAGATGCTGCCGAGTCCGATCACGCCCATGAGCAAGGCGAAGCCGATTTTGATGGTGGTGGTATGAGCATGGAAGAAGGCTAGGATTTGCGCCACCGAGAGCCCGGGTGAAGGCGGCGGCATGACGTGGGCCAAGAGCACGAAGATGAGCCCGAAGAAGGTGTAGAAGATCGGCAGGATCCACCAGCAGATCCACAGGTCGAGTTTCTCTCGGCGTGCCGCGACGGTGGCTGGTTGGTCAGCCGAGTCGGTGCCGATCTGCGCATTCGTCATCGTGCTACGGCGACCGCGACTGAACCAGTGGCAGGGCTGGCGGCGCCGTCCTCTCGCGCCGGATTGCTGACGCAGCACGAAGAACATGACGATCAGAAAGACGGCGTAGGCGATGATCCGCAGCCAGAACGACACCAGGCCGTTCCAAGCCAGCGGTCCGCTCTGCACTACCGCAGCACAGACGGACGGCGCCATCACCAAGGCGATGCCGAAGCTGAAGTAGGCGACCCAACGGGGGAAGATCGGCCTGGGCTGGTCATCGAGCAGCACGGCCAGCCCGAGGCAGAGATTCTGGGCGATGATCATGCCCACCGGCGCGGTGAAGGTGATCCAGGCCAGGTCGTTGAGCAGCATGATCAGTTGTGGATCGCGGTCGGGTCGGAAGGCCGCGATCAACCAGAAGAGATCGGCGATGGCGAAGAGGGTGGCGCCGGTGGCTGCCGCACTCAGATAGCAGTACGCCAGCACCTGGGTCGGCGTGGCCATTCGCTTCATTTGGTAAACGATGACCATGAAGAACGGCAACAGCATGATCGCGCAGAGGTTGAAGATGATCATGCTGGTTCGGATCATCGTGGTGTGCCGGGCGTAGAACCGTGCCACTTTTGCTGCGCTCATTCCGGGTGACATCGGCGGAAAGAACCCCGGAAAAAGGAGAAATGCGACAAGCAGGAACCCGCCGAAAACGACGGCCAACCAGAGGCTGACCGACTGGGCGTCGAGTGTTGGACGGTCGCCGACGCTTCGGGCCGCCGACCGGCTGCGACAGGGGCGCACCGGAAGATGTCGTGATCTCGGTCACCTCGGTTCCCCCTGAGACTCGTGCCAGCAAGGACAACGTCAAAGTAGCCGATCGACTATCTTGGACACAAGGGAAACAGCATTCGGGATGCGTGTTTTGAGTGATCATCCCTAAATGCCCGTTGTCCGACCTATCGGGTCCTCCCGTAGAAGTCGCACTTCGGGTCCGCATCTTGGCGATCACCGGGCGTGCCCCCTAGCACCGAATATGCCCGTTATCGCTGGACCCCGAAATGTGTTGGTTTGTCTCACTTTGATAAGGCCACTTCGTCGCGCCGTCCCCTCCCCGTTTCCGGTGGCGCCGTGCGGGCCGCCCCGGCCGTTGTGCCGGCCTCTTCGGCCTCGCGTCCGCGCGGTTCTGGCCCGTTTCGCGCCCCAGGCCCCTCTCTCCCCCTGGGACATCACAAAGTGCCCACGGCAGGATTTGAACCTGCGACACCTCATTTAGGAAACGAGTGCTCTATCCCCTGAGCTACGTGGGCCGGCCCGGACGTGCGATTCTATGCCCTCATCGCTCTCGACCCGGGGTCCCGGCACCGAGTCGGCTGGGCTCGGACATGCTCCTCTGGCCAGGCCCACACGCCGACGCTCTACGATCACCGGGAGCGGGCACCAGTAGCGGGGCGCCGTCACCCGCCGATCAACAACTGAGAGGTCTCCATGAGCACAAGCGACGAGTGGTCACCCGATGAGCCGTCGGGGACCGACCCCTTCGAACAGGGCGACGAGGCCATTGCCGAAAAGACCGAGCTCGACCCAGACTTCGCCGAGGCGCTCGAGCTCGATCCTTCCCTCGACCCCACCCTCGAGACGGACGAGCGCGAGCTCGAGGAGGCGGGCGCCGAGTTCGACGATCCCGAGGCCATGGTGGTACTCGACGGCGGAATCGACGATCCGGACGGGCTCGGTGAACCTACCGATCGTGAGCGGGCCGAGGCCACCGATGACGAAGGCTGGGACCTCGATGCGCCCGAGGTTCCTACTGGCGACCTGGACGACCCGGCCATCGAGGACGACTGACTGCAACCGGTCGACCATCCGTCCATCTGCCCAAAAATGACCTTTGGCCAGGGATCCGTCCCGTAACTTCGGGTCGACGGCGCCACCTGCGGTGTCGGAGCGGAGGACGACACCGTCTAAGGTGGCCGCGACCCTCTTGGCGAGAACCTCGGCGGCACAAGATCCGCTCGGTTGCGTAGGACGTCGGCCCTCGAGGGACGACACTCCAGCAGTGACTCTGTGCTCATTGCGACGACGACCCCCGACGCTCTCTTCCTTACCCCCAAGCACCGATCAAGCGGAGACGCAGACTCCAGTCGATCCACGGAGGCACCATGACCGAGACGGCGACCCTGACCCGGCCAGGCGACGACAGCGCCAGCGACCGGGTGGCCAACCACAACCGGAGATGGTGGATCCTGGGGGTGCTGGGAACTGCCCAGCTGATGGTGATCCTGGACAACACGATCGTGAACATCGCGCTGCCGACCGCCCAGCACGACCTGCACTTCTCCAATGCCGATCGCCAGTGGATCGTCACCGCCTACTCCCTCGCCTTCGGCAGCCTGCTCCTTCTGGGCGGACGGATCGGTGACATCTTCGGACGGAAACGAACCCTGATCATCGGCCTGGTGGGGTTCGCCGGCGCCTCGGCCATCGGCGGATCCTCGATCGACTTCCCGATGCTGGTCATCGCCCGCACCGTCCAGGGCGCGTTCGGGGCCCTGCTCGCCCCGTCAGTGCTCGCCCTGCTCACCACCACGTTCTCCAACCCCCGCGAGCGGGGCAAGGCGTTCGCCATCTACGGCGCCATCGCCGGCACCGGCGGAGCCATCGGGCTCCTGCTCGGCGGCATTCTCACCTCCTACGCGTCGTGGAGATGGACCCTTTTCGTCAACCTGGTGTTCGCGGCCATCGCCATCACCGGGGCGCTGCTGTGGCTGAAGAACGACAAGGCCGCCGACCAAGACCCGATCGACCTGCCCGGTCTCCTGACCGTCACCGGCGGCCTGTTCTCACTGGTCTTCGGCTTCTCCCATGCCGAGACCACCGCCTGGAGCAATCCGTACACCATCGGGTTCCTCATCCTCGGGGTCGCCCTGTTGGCCGTGTTCGCGCTGCTGCAGACCCGGGTGGCCCACCCGCTGCTCCCCCTGCGCATCGTGCTGAACCGGACCCGGGGCGGGTCGATCCTGGCCATGCTGTTCGGCGGCGCCGGCATTTTCGGGGTCTTCTTGTTCCTGACCTATTACCTCCAGGACACCCTCCGGTTCAGCCCGGTCAAGACCGGCGTCGCCTTCCTTCCCATGGTCGCGGCCCTGGCCGGGATGGCCCAGGTCTCGAACCGGGTGCTGCTGCCGAGATGGGGCCCGAAGCCGATCGTGCCCGCCGGGCTCCTGTTGGATGCGGCGGCGCTGCTCATGCTCCACCGGCTCGGGCTCCACAGCTCCTATGCGGCCCACGTACTCCCCTACCTGATCCTTTTGGGCCTGGGGTTCGGACTCAGCGTTGCCCCGTCGTTCAGTACCGGCACCCTCGGGCTGCAGCCCCAAGACGCCGGAGTGGGTTCGGCCACGGTCAACACCGCCCAACAGGTCGGCGGCTCGATCGGAACGGCGTTGCTCAACACTCTGGCCGCCGGTGCTGCTGCCGGATATCTGGTGGGAAGGATCAGCTCTCCCGCCACCCTGCAAGAGGCGGCGCTGCACAGCTACACCACCGCCTTTGCCTGGTCGGCCCTCATCTTCGTGGTGGGGGCGATCACGACCGGCCTGATCCTGGAACGGGGAGCGCCGGCGGCTCTGTCGAGGACCACGCCGACGCCACCCGCCAACGAGAGCCGCGTCGTCCGTCTCTGACCCGGTCATATCCACCCGCCGGCCCCGGGGGAGGCCGGACGGCCTCAGGCCGGATCCGGACCGGGCACCAGCACGCAGCGGGTCCCGCTGTAGATGGTCGGCATGCACTTGTTGCAGTGGATGCACAATCCGTCCGAGGCCTCGCCCTTCTCCCACCGGTTGACCAGGTCCGGCTCGCGCAGGAGCGCCCGGGCCATGGCCACGAACGAGAATCCCTCGGCCAGGGCACCCTCGACGGTCTCCAGTCGGTTCACCCCCCCGAGCAGGATCAGCGGCATGCGTCAGCGCATCGAGGAACTGCCGGGCGTAGGGCAGGAAGAAGGCCTCCTCGAAGGGATACTCCCGGAGGAACCGTCGACCCGAACGACCCGGAACCCGGCCCGCAGCGGTGCAGGCAGCGTGGCGGCGAACTCGGCCCGGGGCGCCTCCCCCCGGAACAGGTACATCGGGTTGGAGAGCGAGCTCCCCCCGGTGAGCTCCAGGGCGTCGAGGGTGCCGTCGGACTCGAGCATGCGGGCGAACTCGATGCTCTCGTCCAGCCACAGGCCGCCGGGCACGCCGTCGGCCATGTTGAGTTTGGCCGTGACCGCCACCCGTCCGCCGACCGCGTCCTTCACCGCCTCGACCACCTGACGCGGGAAGCGGCCCCGGTTCTCGAGGCTCCCGCCCCACCGGTCGGTGCGGCGGTTGAGCTTCGGGCTCAGGAACGCGCTGAGCAGGTAGTTGTGGCCGAGGTGGATCTCGATGCAGTCGAACCCGGCCTCCACCGCCACCGCGGCCGCCCGCCGGTAGTCCTCGGTGATCCGGGCGATGTCCTGGTCCGATGCGGCCCGGGTCACGGCCCCGCTCGGGCTGAGCCGGCGGGACGGCGCCAGCGCCGGCGCCCGGTTCGACCGGGCGTTGGCCACCGGCCCGGCGTGGCCGATCTGGGCCGACACGGCGGCGCCGGCGTCGTGGACGGCTCGGTGAGCCGGCGCAGCCCGGCGAGCGACGACTGGTCGAGCAGGATGCAGTGACGATCGGTGCGGCCCTCGGGGGAGACGGCCAGGTAGGCCACCGTCGTCATGGCCGCCCCGCCCGCAGCCACCCGCCGGTGGAACTCGATCAGCTCGGTCGGTGACCTCGCCCTTCGGGGTCGGCCCCTTCGAAGGTGGCCGCCTTGATGATCCGGTTCTTCAACGTGCACCGGACCGAGCTGGCGCCGGCCCGAACACCGCGGGCTCGGCAGCCGGCATTCGGATCCTCCCGGCGTCGGCCGACTCCACCGGCTGGTCGGCGTCGGTCCAGCCGGCCAGGGCACCCAGCACGGCCTCGGTGAACGTCGGATGGCAGACGACCAGGTCGGGCAGCCACGGGTCGGGCTGGGAGTACCGGAGGGGCGATCCGTCGAGGCGGCTGGCGTGGAACCCGCCGGCCAGCGCCACCGCCACCGGGGCGGCCGAGTCCCATTCGTACTGGCCGCCGGCATGGACGTAGACCTCGGCCTCGCCCCGGATGACGGCGGCGATCTTGGCCCCGGCCGAACCCATGGGCACGGTGACGGCGCCCAGCCGCTCGGCCACGAACGGGACGAACTCCGGCGGCCGGGTGCGGCTGACCACCAGGCGGGGCGGCGAGGCCGGGGCCGAGCGGCCGGGGCGGGTCACCGGTCCCCAGCACCAGCGCCGAGAGCGGGCAGGGCCACCGCCCCGACCGCGGGGCTCGCCGTCGACGGCCAGGGCCACGTGGACGGCCCAGTCCTCCCGGCCCTCGGAGTACTCGCGGGTCCCGTCCAACGGGTCGACGATCCAGACCCGGCCCGACGTCACGGTCGAGCGCCAGCGACCGGTCGGCCTCCTCCGACCGGATCCGATCGTCGGGGAACCGCTCGGCCAGACGGTCCATCAGCAGCCGGTGCGAGCGCCGGTCCCCCTCGTCGCCCCGGGCCTTGCCCGGCTCCGGTCCGGGCCCGGAGCTCCATCAGCGACCGAGCCCGGCCTCGCCGGCCAGCTCGCCGGCCGCCCGGTGCTCGTCGCCCAGTCCGTCCGTCCCTCTCGCCGGACTCTCGCATCCCCGTCCGACGGGGACGTCGCGTCGCGCGGCCTACAGTCGTGCCCGACGAACCCGGTCGTGCGGACGCGACCGTCGACGCGGATCGGCTACGCTGCAGGCTGCCATGGACCCGCGACCCGTCATGACCGTCGACGAGCTCCAGCACCTGTTGGACGAGGCCTTCCCCGGCAACGGGTCCCCTACGTCATCGAGGAGATCACCGACTACCACCGTCCGCATGGTGCTCCGGCGTCGGGGAGTCCAACAGCCGGCCCGGGGGCACCGTGTCGGGGCCGACGCTCATGGCCCTGGCCGACTGCACGGCCTGGATGGTGATCATCGGCCAGATCGGGCCGGTGACCCTGTCGGTGACCACCAGCTTCCACATCGACTTCCTCCGCCAGCCCGACCTGGTGGACGTGGTGGCCGGTCGGCACCCTGCTCAAGCTGGGCACGCGTCTGGCCGTGGCCGAGGTGGCCATGTACTCGGTCGGGAGCGACGACATCGTGGCCAAGGCCCAGGTGACCTACTCGATCCCGCCCGCTGACCGCGTCCCGACCGCGGGCTCCGGTCCGCGGCTGACCCGGCCGTCATTGCGTCGGGGTCAGACGGGCGTGCCAGCATCGGACGTGCAGCACAGAGTTCGACAAGGGGGAACGACCATGCATGACCTCGTGATCCGAGGGCGGAACCGTCGTCGACGGCACCGGCGCACCGGCCCGCACCGCCGACGTCACCGTCGACCGGGGCACGATCACCGGCGTCGGCTCCTCCGCCGGCGAGCCGGCGACCCGGACCGTCGACGCCGACGGGCTGCTGGTCACCCCGGGCTGGGTCGACATCCACACCCACTACGACGGCCAGGCCACCTGGGACGAGGTGCTGGCCCCGAGCAGCTGGCACGGGGTCACCACCATCGTCACCGGCAACTGCGGCGTCGGGTTCGCCCCGGCCCGGCCCGACCGACACGACTGGCTGATCGGGCTGATGGAGGGGGTCGAGGACATCCCGGGCACGGCGCTGGCCGAAGGCATCGAATGGGGGTGGGAGACCTTCCCCGAGTACCTCGACGCCCTCGACCGAGCGGAAGTGGACCATGGACGTGGGCACCCAGATCGCCCACGGGGCGGTGCGCTCGTACGTGATGGGTGAACGGGGGGCCCGCAACGAGCCGGCCACCCCCGCCGACATCGAGGCCATGAAGCAGGTGGTCAAAGAGGCCATCGCCGCCGGTGCCCTGGGTTTCTCGACGTCCCGGACCATCGCCCACCTCGCCATCGACGGCGAGCCGGTCCCGGGCACCTTTGCCGCCGAGGACGAGCTGTTCGGTATCGGCAGCGCCCTCGGGGAACTCGGGACCGGGGTCTTCGAGCTGGCCCCGGCCGGGTCGGCCGGCGAGGACATCGTCGGTCCCAAAAAGGAGGTCGACTGGATGCGGCGGCTGTCGGCGGCCATCCACCGCCCGGTCACCTTCGCCCTCCTCCAGGTCGACGCCGCCCCCGAGCTGTGGCGCGAACTGATGGACGAGTCGCTGCGTGGCGGTGGCCGAGGGGGCCGACCTCTGGCCCCAGGTGGCCGGCGGGGCCACCGGGCTGCTGTCCGGCCACTTCACCACCTACAGCCTGTTCGACCTGATCCCCGCCTATCAGGAGCTGAAGGCCAAGGGCCTCGTCGCCCGAGGAGTTCGTCGCCGCCCTGCGCACTCCCGAGGTGCGGCGGTCGATCGAGTCGTGGGAGCCCGACCCCGCCGAGCGCGGCAGCGCATGGACCAGGCCTACCGCACCACCTTCGCCCTCGGAAGCCCGCCCGAGTACGAGCCGGGGCCCGAGCGGTCGCTGGCCGGCATCGCCGCCGCAACCGGCCGGACGCCGCTCGAGGTGGCCTACGACGCCATGCTCGAGGACGACGGCCGGGGACTGCTCTACGTGCCCATCCTCAACTACTCCGACGGGGACCTCGACCCGGCCCGCGAGATGCTGCTCCACCCCCGCTCGGCCGCCGGGCTGGCCGACGGCGGCGCCCACTGCGGGGTCATCTGCGATGCCGGGCAGCCCACCTTCATGCTGACCCACTGGACCCGCGACCGGGTCCGGGGTGACCGGCTCCCGCTGGAGTGGGTGGTGAAGAAGCAGACCCACGACACCGCCCGCCTCTACGGCCTGGGCGACCGGGGCACCATCGAGGTGGGGGCGGTGGCCGACCTCAACCTCATCGACTACGAGCACCTGCAGCTGGGCAACCCGACGGTCGTCGCCGACCTCCCCGCCGGCGGGCAAGCGGATCGTCCAGGACGCCACCGGCTACGTGGAGACCATCAAGTCCGGCATCACCACCTTCGCCGACGGCAAGGAGACGGGCGCCCGTCCCGGAGCCCTGCTGCGGGGAGCCCGCTGACAGCCGGACGGTCAGACCCGGTCGATGGGGGCGGTCCCGACCGGCTCCGTCGGCCTCGGCCACCCGTACGTAGTTCGCCCTCGGGCATCGATGGTCCACTCCGTCCTGCATCTGCCGGTAGACGTGGTGCTCGACGATGAAGGCCAGGAAGGGCACGAACCCGGAGAGCACGACGGCGAGGATTCGACCGAGCCGCCAGTGGGCCCGGCGGGCCACGTCGGCGGCGGTGAAGAGATAGACCAGGTAGAGATAGCCGTGGATGGTCCCTTCCACCTTGGCCACGGCGTCGAAGTGGGCCCACAGTTGCAGCGGCACGCCGAGGAAGACCAGGACGATGAGGGCGGAGCCGACGATGAAGGTCATCACCCGGTAGCGCACCAGGGCGCCGTCCATGGTCCCTTTGAGCAGCGAACGGAGCGACGGCTTCCCGATGCGGGGCGCGGCGGGCGGCTCGCTCAATGCGAGGGCTCGGCGTCCGCCGAGTTCAAGTCGGCCAGGTACCGGTTGTACGCGGCCAGGCGGGCCGCCTCATCCGGGGTCTGCTGGTGGAACCGCTCGCCCGGCCACCGGTCTCCTCGTCGATGGGACTGGCGGCGGCGATGGCCACGTTCTTGCCGCGGCCACCGCTCAGTGCCCACCCGGGTTGGCGATAGTCCGGAACCGACCCGCCGTCGGCCCCCGGGGCCGGCACCGTCCGCCTGGACGACCGCGGTGGGCTGGTCGTGGATGAGCTGCCACCACACGTAGACGGCGTAGCCGGCGAACAGCGGCCACTCGAAGGTGTAGGCCCAGCTCAGCGTGTTGCCGCCCAGGGCCCTGTCCAACTGCCACTTGGTCAGCCAGGCGAAGACGGGAAGGAGCACCAGCAGGGTGACGTGCAGCCCGATGCACCGGGAGGTGAAGTATCGACCCACGCTCCCATCGTACCGTCGGGCGGCACCAACTCCCATTCGGTCCTCCCGTCCGCCCGGGCCCCGGCCCTGGGCCCCCGGACGCCGCGGATGGCCACGGGACGGGCCGGTCCGAGCTAGAAACTGGGGGTGGACCACCGGGCGTCGAGGCCGTCACAACCGAGCCCTAGGGTCCCGGCCATGATCACAGGCACGCGTCATCCCACCCTCTTCCACCCCGACGTCGAGGTCCGCGTCAGCAAGCGCCGGAAGAAGACGGCCGGCGCCCACTGGGAGGGCGACCGCATCGTGGTGGTGGTCCCCACCCACCTCCGGGGCGCCGAGCTGGACCAGATGGTCGACGAGCTGTCGGCCCGGCTGGCCCGGCACCGGCCCCACCTGCACGCCTCGGACGAGCTGCTGGAGGAGCGGGCGGCCGCCCTCGGGCGACGCTACCTCGACGGGGTCGCCCCGGCCTCCATCCGATGGTCCACCAACCAGAACAAGCGGTGGGGATCGTGCACCATCCCGACCGGGGAGATCCGCATCTCGGACCGGCTCCGGGTGGCGCCGGAGTGGGTGCTCGACGCGGTCATCGTCCACGAGCTGGCCCACCTGCTCGAGCCCAACCACTCCCCCCGCTTCCGCCGAGCTCGAGGAGCGCTATCCGCGGCGGCGGGAGGCCGACACCTTCCTGGCCGGGTACGCGCTGGGGCTGCACATGCCCGACCACCGGCCTGGACGGGGACATGGCGCCGAGTCGGGATGGCGACGCAGGTCCAGCGCCCGACGGATCGCGATGACCGGTCGGCGCCGGCTGGAGCCCGACCGGACCCGACCGGCGGTCCCTCCCTCTTAAGCATATAAAATCGACTTGATTAGTCGGCTTTGGCGGTTTACAGTGTCGGCCATGGCATTCGCCTACCCCGGTCCGGCGGCAGATCCAGTCCACGCTACGTCCCCAAACCGCTCCGCGGATCTGCCGGCCGGACCGGGGGTACCTCTCCCCGGCCGACCAGCGATCTCCCCCGGCGAAAGGTCGACCTGCTGGCCATCGCCGAGGGCTTCGCCGTGTCGGCCGCCGGCATTCCCGAGCTGCAGGATCTGTCCGAGCGGACCTGGGTCCTCCTGGCCGTGACCGACCTGTTCGAGGCGTGGGCCATCGGATGGCCCCCGGGTGGCAGGATCGAGCTCCACGACCACGGACCGTCCAGCGGGGCGGTGGTGGTGGCCTCCGGGCTGCCTCACCGAGACCACCGTGCGACCCACCGACCGGGGAGTCGCGCTGATCGGACCCGCCAGCTCGGCGCCGGCGAGCACCGGACCTTCGGTCCCCGCTACGTCCACGACCTCACCAACGACGACCACGAGCCAGGCCGATCAGCGTCCATGTCTACGGCCCCCGGCTGACCACCATGAGCTACTACCAGCTGAGCCGCACGCGGCCGCCTCGACGTGGTCCGGACCGAGCCGTCCCCCCGGTCGGCCCGTTCGACACCACCGCCGACCACGACCCTTCGTGAGCCCGTCGGCCGACGACCTGGTCGCCCAGGCCCGCCGGCATATCCACCGGACCGACCCGGCGGACCTGGCCTCGTCGCCGCCGACGGCGGGCTGATCGTCGACATCCGCCCCGCGGCCCAGCGGGCGGCGGAGGGCGAGCTGCCCGGGGCCCTGGTGGTCGAGCGCAACGTGCTGGAGTGGCGGCTCGATCCCGCCGGCTCCCACCGGCTGCCCGAGGCCACCGGCTTCGACCGGCCGGTGGTGGTGGTGTGCTCGGCAGGGCTACGCCTCCTCGCTGGCCGCCGACTCCCTGCGGGATGCTGGGTTACCGGCAGGCCGGCGACCTGATCGGCGGCTACCGGGCCTGGCTGACCTGGGAGCGGTCCGATCGGGCCGACCAGGTCGGAGTCCGCACCCCGAAGGTAGAGCGTCACCGGCGGTCGACGGGCGGGGGTCGCCGGACGGTCGGGACGCTCGTTTCGGACGGCCCGAGACCGAGTGCACCGCACGCCGGTCGATTTCCGAGCTACAACGGGGGTCCGTGGCCTACGTTCTGGCAGCAACGGCCGCCTTCGTCAACGCCCTGACCTCGGTGCTGCAGCGGATCGGCGTGGAGACCGCCCCGGAGTCGACCACCATGCGCTGGAGCCTGATGGCCCACGCCCTGAAGCGGGGCATCTGGCTGATCGGCTTCGCGCTGATGCTGGTCGTGTTCGGCCTGCAGGCCACCGCCCTCCGCTTCGGCGAGCTGAGCGTCGTCCAGCCGGTGCTCACCACCGAGCTGCTGTTCCTGCTGCTGATCCTCGGCGTCTGGTTCCGCTACCACCTGGGCTGGCAGGAGTGGGTGGGCGCGGTGACCATCGTGGCCGGGCTCGGGCGCCTTCTTCCTGGCCGCCGCCCCGAGGGGCGGCAATGCCATCCCCAGCAACCGGCCTTCCTGCTGGCCTCGGTGATTCTGACCGCCGCCATCGCCGGTTCATCGTGGCCGCCCTGCGGGGCCCGCGCTGGTGGCGGGCTGCGGCGTTCGGGGCCGCCACCGCGGTGACTGCCGCCTTCAGCGCCGCCCTGACCAAGTCCATCACCACCTACGTCACCGAGGGATGGGGCCACGTGTTCACCCATCCCAGCCCTACATGCTGGCCGTCACCGGCCTGGGCACGGTCTTCCTGATCCAGAACGCCCTGCACGCCGGGCCGATCACCGCGTCCCGGACCACCCTGGTCACCATCAACCCCCTGGTCAGCATCGTGCTCGGGGTCACCCTGTTCGCCGACCGGCTGCGGACCGGGCCGCTGTGGGTCAGCCTGGAGGTGGTGGCCCTGGCCGTGCTGGTGGCCGGCGTGGTCGTCCTGGCCCGCTCGCCCCTGGTGGCCGGGCACCCACGAGGCCGGCGACCTCGACGAGATGCTCGGGAGGGGCCCGGCACCGGGCCGATGCCGTAGCCGGGGACGTCGCAGCCGGGGACGGAGCCGGGAGTCAGGCGGACACCGCCGGCCCCGAGGCATCCCGACAGATCGGGGTGGTCCCAGCCGCGGTCCCGGGACCGTCCGACTGAGGGGTATTCGGCCGTCAGCCGGCCATGGACACGGCGCTGCGGACCCGGACCGCCGGCGGGACCGGCGATGCCCCGGCCCACGAGATCCGGTTGGCCCGCGACAGGCCGGGCCAGGCCGAGCACGTCGTCACCCAGCTGAGCCCGCATCGACCGGAACAGCGCCGCGGTGACCCGGGCGTCGCCCAGGGCGCTGTGATGGTCCTCCCAGCTGAGCCCGAAGTGGGCGCAGCAGTCGACCAGCGTGGCCCGGCCGCGCAGGCCGAGGTGGCACTGGGCCACGCGCAGGGTGTCCACCGTGGTCACCCCACCGGGGACCAGGCCACCGGCGCCCCCGGCCCGGTCGCACTCGGCCCGCAGGAAGGCCAGGTCGAACGCGTCGACGTTGTGGCCCACCACCACCCGCCCGACAGCCGGCCGGCCAGAACGGGACGGATGGCCGGCGAAGGTCGGGGCCCCGGCCAGCATCGTCGGCGGTGATCTGTGGATGTAGGTGGGGCCCGGGTCCCGCCCGGGGTCGACCAGGGTGCAGAACGAGTCCGGTCTCCTCGCCGTCGGGCTCGAGCGTCACCACCCCCACCTCGATGATCCGCTCCTGCGTCGGGCGCGAACCCGGTCGTCTCCACGTCGACCACCGCGAATCCGGCACGATCTGGTCGCGGAGGGTTCACGTCGCCCACCGTAGAGCGCCGGTGCGACACGCGTCGGCGCACGGTGGCCGGGCGCTGGCCCCGGCCCGGTGGCGGGCGTCCGCGTGCCCCGGGCCAGCGCGGCGAGCTCAGGCGTCGGGCGCCCGACCAGCTCGCTCAGCTCCCGGGCCACGTCGTCTTCGTGCTCGTCCTCGTCCTCCCGGGCCCGCTTCGGGCTCCACCGGCCCCGGTTGAGCCAGATGGTCGGGATGAAGACCACCATGCCCGCCACGCACACCCAGAACCAGTTCTGCCACTGCCTCGGCGACTGTTTGCACGCCGTTCTGCAGCTGGGTGAGCTGCGGCCTGGTGGGCGGCCAGGAACGACGAGCTCCTTCGGGTACGGCACCACCAGCTTGGTGAACTGGGTCTTCAGAGCTTGAGCTTCAGGGCGTTGGCGGTCCCGATGGCCGTCGCCACCGCTGCGTCGTTGGCGAAGGTCGGGTCGGTCGACGGCCTTCAGCGACGACGGCCTCGTGGGCCTGCACCAGGGTGAGGAGGGTGGCGTGCGCCTCGGCGAAGGCCACCGACTCGGGGTGCGGACCAGGAAGTCCTGGACGTTGGTAGTGCGTGCCCGGGATGGTGTTGGTGGCCAGCGGGAGGTTGTCCACGACCGGGTTGACCGAGTGTGATCACCAGGGGCAGGAAGATGAAGGAGATGCCCACCACAGGCGCAGGATCCATCCCCACAGGGCCAGGCCGGTGCCGACCAGGGCCGGGTTCTTCTTCTCGACCATCTCGGTGTAGCCGGCCATCCACGGGGCGTAGGCGAGCGACAGGAAGGCGGCCAGGACCACCTCGATCGCCACCAGTGTGTAGAAGCTGGTGTGGGGGTGGGTGGTCTGGTCGAGGAAGACGATCAGGGTGACGATGGCACCCGACCGCCCCCACCAGCATGAACGGCTTGCGCACCTTGAGCAGGTCGGAGAGGACGCCGAACACGATGAGGGCCACGGCGTCGGCCCCCCAGAACCAGTCGTTCAGGTGGTTGGCCTGGGCCACGCGTGAAGTTGAGGCCGTTGGGGTTCACGAACACCGTCGAGTAGAAGATGGTGAAGAAGCCGGCCGCGGCGTAGTACACGAGCAGGAAGACGGCGATCCCGAAGGACGAGCCGACCAGGTCCCACTTGAGGATCTGGCGCCACGGGCGCGGGGTGGCGGCAACGACCTCCTCGGTCGAGATCCCCCGGGCCCTGGCCTCGACGAGGGCCTGGTCCTGGGCCGACACCATCAGCTGGTCCCGCAACTTGGCCGACAGGTCCTTCATGAAGAACAGGCAGATGACGAAGACCACGAGCGAGGTCACCCCGGAGATCACGAACTGGCTCTTCCACCCGGTGTGGGGGCTGTTGGCCAGGAAGTGGTTGAGGGTGTTGGCTGGCCACGATGCTGGTGAGCAGGCTGCCGGCCACCGGCCCCACCGTCCAGAACCCCATGGCCGAGGCCCGGCCCACCTGGGGGCTGAAGTCACGGACCATGGCCGGCGTGGCCACCAGGATGGCCCCCTCGACCAGTCCCGAGGGCGCAGATGACGACGGCGAAGCCCCACTCGCCCGAGTCGCCAGCGGCACGCCGACGGCCACCAGCAGGCCCATGATGAGCAGGCCGTAGATGATCACGTTGGCCCGGCCCAGCTTGTCGGTCTTGCTGGCCGGCAGCGAGGCGAACGCCCCGATCAGGTTGGAGATGATGACGATCCACACGTAGAAGCTGAACGACATGTGGTAGTACCGCAGGATGTTGGGGGTCACCCCGGTCTGCGTGTAGTACGTGTAGTAGAGGACGATGGTGGCCAGCACCGCGAGGGCCAGGTAGCCGGTCCGCTTCCCGCTGGCTGGGGTAGTCGTCGATCTCGTGGACGAAGAGGAAGCGGAACAAGGCGTGAGCCGTGCCGGCACCCCGTTGGCACTCGGCGTCGCCAAGGCTGGCTGCGTCTGCTGGCATACCCACTCCCCCTGTTGCTTCGGCCCCGACCGCCCAGGCTGCTGGTCCGACCGTAGCGCAACCGGGTCGCTGAATGGGTATCCGGGGGGTCCTAGACGTAGCTGCGGGCCAGCTCCTCTTGGGCCGTCGCCGGTCCAGTGGGCACCGGCTGTTCCAGGGTCGCTTCCGTGGGGCCTCGACCAAGGCTCGGTGCCGGCATCGACCCGGTGAGCCGCGGCCACCGCCACCGTGGCTGCGGTCGAAGTCGGGGTCGGTACCCAGCCCGCCGGGGGCGGAGGGGGCAGTGGACCGGATGCCCCGGCGTCAGCTCGGGGCTGCGTCAAAAGGGAGTGGAGGGTCGATCGGAGGCGGCGGAGCCGGCGCCGCCACGTAGCCGGTGTCGAGCGGGGCGGTGCCGGGAGGAAATGACGCTTCGACGCACCCTTCTCCGGGCGGGGCACCCGGGGGCGGACGTGTGCAAACGCCCTCCGGAGACCGTCACCTCCGGACCGGCTCCATCCCCGTTGACGGCCTCGGCGGGAGCAGGTCCCCCCGAGGCGGTTCGGCCTGCTTACGCAGCGAGACGATCTCCCCGGCCTGGGCGGCAATGACGTCGTCCTTGGCCCGGATGACGGCGTCCTTCTCCTCCAGCAGCCGGTCCCGTTCCTCGACCTGGGCCTCGGCGGCAACTGCCCTCCGAGCCCACTTCTTGGTCTCCTTCTTGGTCCCCTTCTTACTCACTTCGTCCTTCATCGCTACGTCGCCCCCGTCCTGGCGCAGCCACCGCCAACACTGGCGCCCTCCCTCATCTGGTGCATAGATACTTACCGATCTGGCGCCGGCATGCGTCGCCGAATTCCGACACCCCTGATTCCCGTGCCTACGACGTCGACGAATGCGACGTTGACGCCGCCGAGCGCGAGCATCTCGACCACGCAGCGTGGCCGTTTTCCCGATCTCGATCCCTCGGCGGCACCGGGCCGGCACAGGGGAAAACACCCCGGTGGCACCGGCCGGATCGCACCGACCTCGGGCGGGGTGTTCAGTCGTCGAGCACCGCCGCGGCCACGAGCTCTTCGAGATAGCGGGAGTCCCACCACGAGATCTGCACTGCTTGGCCCGACGGAAGTAGAGCTGGATGTCGAACTCGACGGTGAAACCGATCCCGCCGAAGATCTGCTGGGCGGTGGCGGTCACGTCCCGGAACGTCCGGCACGCGTACAGTTTGGCCATCGGCGCCAGCTTGGCCACGTCACGCCCCTCCGACCGGGCCCAGGCCGCCTCGTGGACCAGCACCTCGGCCCCGTCCACGGTGGTGGCGGCGTCGGCCAGGTAGTGGGCCAGGGCCTGAAACGCCCCCAGCGGCTTGTCGAACTGCTGGCGGTCCTTGGCGTACTGGACGGTGATCTCCAGGGCGTACTGGGCGCCGCCGACAGCCTGGGCCCCGAGCAGGATGATCCCGTCGTGCATGACGTTGTCCCACGTGGACCAACCCGATGCCGGCCGGGCCGATGCGGTCGCTCTCCGCCACCTGGACCCGATCGAGGTCGACCCGGTACTGGGTGTCCGAGGAGATGGACATCTGCTGGGTGAGGGAGACCGCCGGGTCCGAGGGGTCGACCAGGAAGAGGTCGACGTCGGCGGGCCCGTCGCCGGTGCGGGCCAGCACCACCAGACGGGTGGCGGCCGAGGCGAAGGCCACGTGCCGCTTGGTCCCCGAGATGCACGAACCCGTCGCCCTCGGCGGACGGCCCGCACCTGCACGCCCTTGGGTCCGAAGCCGTTCTCCGGCTCCAGCCACGCCGGGGTCAGGATGGCCTCGCCCGGTCACGATGCGGGGCAGCCACTCCTCCTTCTGGCGTCGCTCCGAGCCGGCCCGGGCCAGCGACCCCACCCGACAGGATCGAGCTCACGAAATGGGGCGACGGGGCCAGCGAGCGGCCGAACTCCTCGTAGAGGACCACGCTCTCGACGGCGGTCATCCCCGAGCCCCCGTACTCCTCGGGAAGCTGCAGCCCGATGAGGTCGAGGTGGGCGAGCTGCTTCCACAGCTCCGGCGAGTAGCCGACCGGGTCGTCCTCCAGCTCACGGACCACGCTCAGCGGCGTGGTGGTGGCGCACACCCCGCGCACCGTCTCGCGCAGCATCTCCTGCTCTGCGCTGAATTTCAGGTCCAACATGGTCAGCTCTCCTCGTTCGGGTTCGATCAGTGGGGCGGCCCCACCGGCGGCGCCGTGCCGGGTCACGGGCGCCCCGGTCGGCGGGCCTGGACACGGGCGGGGCGGGGAGTGACTCCCATCAGGGGCGCCATCGGTCACCTCGCCGCTGCCAGGGGTTGTCGTCGGGCGACACCGGGAGCGCCACCCGGGCCTGGCAGGTCGTCTTGGGGTCGTCGTCGACCGACACCGAGATGTCGATGGCGACCCACCCACAGCCCTCCTCGTCCACTCCGGTGTCGGTGACCTCGCCGCGGAACACCATGGTGTCGCCGGGGAAGATCGAGCCGAGCATCCGGAAGGTCATGCGCTGGAGGCGGCCGTAGGGACCGGTCCAGTCGGTCACGAACCGCTCGAACCAGGCCGCCTGGTTGGGGGTGTTGAGGAAGATGTCGCGGGTCCCGTTGCGCTCGACGGCGAAGTCCTTGTCGTGGTGCATGGGTCGCCAGTCGCGGGCGGCCAGGGCCCCGAGCACCACCGTGGTGGCGGTCACCGGGATAGGCGAGCTCGGGGAGCCGGTCCCCGACGCGCACGTCGCGTGGAGCAGCCGGGCGGCGGCGGTGGTGGTCATGACTCCGTCCCGCCCGGCGGTAGCCGAAGCCCGTGTAGCTCTCGACGGCCACCAGGTCGCCGCCGCTGGTTGTGGTACTCGACGTCGATGACCCAGAACCGGCCGGTCCCGAGCTTGGTGGTCTTCTCGTCGCTCACCGACCGCAGGATCTGGCCGGTGACGAGCCGGTCCCCGGGTCGCACCGGCTCGTGGAAGACGATGGTGTTGTCGCTCATCACCGCCTCGGGAAGCCCCAACCCCTCCTTCAGGTCGAAGTGGATCTGGAGGGGCAGGCCTGGCCGGTGCGACCGGGGGCCCAGTGGTGGGGACGGAACCACACCGAGACCATGGTCGGAGGGGCGATGGGCCCGCCGGTGACCTCGTCGGCCACCTCGGCGTCCCAGAACAGCGGATTGCCGTTCTCCACTGACGCGCAGGTGGTCCACACGTAGCCCTGCTCGACGGGGAACTCCCCCTCTTCCTCGTACTGCTCGACCCCGATGAGACCATCGATGTCGTCCACTCCGATGGCGCTCATGCCACGACCCCTCGCTGCCGCAGTCTCGGCGATCCGTTCCGATGTCATGCCGGCTCCGCCCAGCAGGCGCTCGGTGTCGGAGCGGGACGGGTCCCCCACCTCGATGGGCCCCGACCGGTGCGACCATCCCCGCCAGCACCGGACCGACCTGGCGGAACCGGTCGGGCGCATCCTGTCCGTCCTCGGCCGGCGCACCGACGGCGTCGACGATGGAGCCGCGGGCGGGAACTGCTCGTCGTCGACCAGCTCCTCCACCGACAGGACCGGCGTCACGCAGGTGTCGGCGCCGGCGAGATCGGCCACCCAGGCGTCCCGGTCCCTGGTGGCGAAGGCGGCGGCTGAAGTCCTGCCTGATCTTGTCCTGCACGTCGTCGTCCAGCTGGTGTCGCACCACTGCTCGCACCCGAGCAGTCGGCACAGATTGGCGAAGAACTTCGGCTCGATCGCCCCCACGGCCAGCCACCCCCCGTCGGCCGCCCGGTAGGTGCCGTAGCAGGCATAGCGGCCGGTGATGATGTTGTGGCCGTGGCCGACCGGCGCGCCGGTGGCCAACTACTCGTCGACGGCCAACGACGTCAGCCACAGCACACCGTCGGCGATGGACACGTCGAGGTGGGTGGCCCCGCCGGCCGACCGCCGGCCTCCACCGTCCTCACCCGCGCTCCCCCCGGCCCGCCGCCTCCGCCGGCGTCCCGGCCTCGGCGCTCCCGGCCCATGATGGCGGCCATCACCGCCATGGCCGCCTGCATCCCACCGCCGGCGGCGTCGGCGATGGTCGCACCGGGAACCGGCGGTCCCCCGTCCCGACGGGGCTCGGTGGTGGCCAGATAACCGCCCACGGCCAGATAGTTGATGTCGTGGCCGGCCCACGAGGACCGGGGCCCGTCCTGCCCGTACCCGGTCGTGGAGCACAAGATGATCGAGGGGTTGACCTTCAGCCAGATCCTCGAAGCCGATCCCCAGGCGGTCGACCACGCCGGGACGGAAGCTCTCCACCACCACGTCGGCCGTGCGCACCAGGGAGAGAAAGGCCTGGCGGCCGTCCTCCTCCTTCAGGTCGATGGACGTCCGCTGCAGGTACCGCGACCCGCTGTAGGCATAGAAGGGGGCCGATGACGGGCTCCGCCCCCCGGCCCGGGACCGCACCCACCTTGATCACCGTGGCCCCGTAGTCGGCCAGGATCCGGGTGCACCTGGCCGCCGGGCCCACGCTGGCCAGATCGAGGACCACGATGCCGGCGAGGGGCCGCCCGGGCCCTCGGCCCCCGAGGTGTCGGCGTCTTCGGCGACGTCGTCCCTCGGGCGTGGCCGGTGGCCACGGTCGGCGGCTGCGTCTCGATCTCGGTCACTGGGGAGCGCCGGGTCAGAAGTTCTTCGGCAGGCCGAGCTTGCGGCGGGCGAGGATGTTCTTCTGGATCTCCGAGGAGCCGCCCCCGATGGTGTCGATCACCGTGTAGCGGTAGGTGGACTCGGCACGCCCCTTCATCGGGGCGTCCTCGCTACGCACCCGGAGCTGGCCACCCGGCCCGGCGATGTCCATGGATGCGTTGGCCAGACGCCGCGAGAACTCGGTGGTGAACAGCTTGTACTCGGACGCCTGGATGGTCGGCGGAGCACCGCCCTGCGACGAGGCGAAGACGAACTTGAGGCCGAGGACCCGAGCCACCTCGGCCTCGGTGTGGAGCTCAGGCGATCGTCGACCGCACCACGGCGTCGTCCTTCATGGGCTCGCCGTCGCGGCTGGCCGTGGCGACGTACTCGGTCAGCAGGTCGAGCCGCTGGGCGATGGGCGAGTAGGTGAAGAAGGTGAACCGCTCGAGGTCGAGGGCCTCGGAGATGTACTGGAAGCCCTTGTTGACCTCGCCCACCACGTAGTCGTCGGAGACCCACACGTCGTCGAGGTACACCTCGTTGGTGCGCTCGTCCCCCATGGTCCAGATGGCCTTGACGGTGATGCCCGGATGGTCCATCGGAACCAGGAACAGCGAGATCCCGTGGTGCTTGGGGGCATCGGGGTCGGTCCGGGCCCCCACCCAGTACCAGTCGGCGAAGTGGGCCGAGGTGGTCCACGTCTTCTGACCGTTGAGGCGCCAGCCGTCGCCGTCACGGGTGGCCTTCAGCTGCATGGATGCCGCGTCCGAGCCGGCGTTGGGTTCCGAGTAGCCCGACCGCGAACTCGACCTCGTTGCGAAGGATCTTGGGGAGGAACTCCTTTTTCAGCTTCTCGCTGCCGTTGTTGATGATGGTCTTGCCGATGATGCCGACGCCCTTGCCGATCTGGGGTCCGCCTCTGGCGGCGAGCGCTTCGTTCAAGAGGTACTCGTAGATGCCCTCGCCCGCCGACCCTCCGTACTCCTTGGGCCAGGTGATGCCGAGCCAGCCCTGCTCGCCGACCTTGGCCATGAACTTGCGCCGGAGCGGGGTGTCGACGATCTGGGCCATGTTCTCGCGAGTGACGTCGAAGACCTCGGGATCGTCGTTGGCGTCGAGGAACTCCTCCACCTGCTCGACGAACTCGAGCTGTTCGGGGTGAACTCGAAGTCCATGAACGGACCTCCATCGATACGGTCGCGGTCGCCCACCGCGTTGGTTTCCTGACTGACCGTCAGATACTGTGGACATCATAGGATGGGGAAGCCGGGGAGGCCAGCGACCTCGCCGGCCGCCCCGTCGGTCGGGATGCCCGCATTCCGGGTCCAGCAGACGCCCGCAGACGACAGACCCGGTGTCCGAGGTCAGCCCTGGATCAGCGCCGGGCGATCGTTCAGACCGGCGGCGGTCGCCGAAGTCTCGAGGAAGGAAATCCCGGAGCGATGAACAGATGAGAGGCATCGTCAGCATCGCCGGGTACGTGCCCGTACCGCCGCCTGCAGCGCTCGGCCGTCGCCGAGGTGTTCGGCAGCGGGGGCGGCAAGGGCACCCGCTCCGTCGCCTCCCACGACGAGGACACCACGACGATGGGCGTGGAGGCGGCGCGGCTGGCCCTGCGCCCGGTGCCGGCGGCGGCGCCCGGCACCATCTGGTTCGCCACCGCATCCCCCGCCTACCTCGACAAGACCAACGCCACCACGATCCACGCCGCCCTGCGCCAGCCGGCCGACGTGGCCGCCTATGACTTCGGGGGCGCCCTCCGCTCGGGGACCGGTGCCCTCCGATCCAGCCTGGCCGCGGTCGGCACCGGCACCACGCTGGTCGTGACCTTCCGACCTGCGCGACGGACTGCCGACCTCTGTCCGACGAGTCCGCGGGCGGCGACGGGGCGGCCGCGATGGTCGTCGGCGACGACGGGCCGGGCACGCCGGTGATCGCCGAGTACCTGGGTGGGGCCTCGGTGAGCGACGAGTTCCTCGACCGCTGGCGGACCGCCGGTGACCGCCGCTCGCGGCTGTGGGAGGAGCGGTTCGGCGAGACCCGCTACGTGCCCCTGGGGTCCCGAGGCGTGGGAGGCCGCGCTGAAGGATGTCGGCATCTCCGCAGGGCAGGTGGACCGGGTGGCGGTGACCGGAATGCACGGCCGCGCGGTCAAGGCGCTCGCCCGCAAGCTCGGGAGTCGTCGACGGGGCGCTCGCCGACGACCTACCGGCACGGTCGGCCAGACCGGCGCCGCCCATCCCGGCCTGGTGCTCGCCTCCCTGCTCGAGCAGTCCCGGCCCGGCGAGGTCGTCGCCCTGGTCGACCCTGGCCGACGGGGCCGACGTGCTGGTGTTCCGGACCACCGGGGCGCCGTCCGCCTGGTGATCCCGCCGAGTCGGTCGCCGACCAGGTCGCCGCCGGGGCCGACCTCCCCTACGGGAAGTTCCTGTCGTGGCGGGGCATGGTCACTCCGGAGCCTCCCCGGCGGCCCGAGCCCCAGCGGGTCTCCTCGTCGGCCGCGTGGCGGAGCGAGGACTGGAAGTTCGGCTTCGTCGGGTCCAAGGACCGGACGTCCGAGGCGGTGCACCTGCCGCCCGTCCCGGATGTCGATGAAGGGCGGCGCCGTCGACGACATGGACCCGATCGGACCGGGCCGATGCCGAGGCGACGATCGCCACGTACACCATCGACCGGTTGGCCTACTCGCCGAGTCCGCCGATCGTGTTCGCCGTCCTCGACTTCGACGGTGGCGGCCGGTTCCCGGTCGAGCTGACCGATGTCGACCCCGAGACCGTCGACATCGGCGACCGGGTGGCCATGACGTTCCGCAGGCTGTTCACCGCCGACGGCATCCACGACTATTTCTGGAAGGCCAAGCCGGTCCGTCACTCCGGCGCCCGGCGTCAGGCACCCCGGCATCGGGCACCCCGGCATCGGGCGCCCCGGCATCGGGATCCGGCCCACTGTCGGCGGCACCGCCCGCCGGCTCCGACGACGTCCGCAGCAGAGGAGAGCGATGAGTTCGCACGGGATCAAGGACAGGGTGGCCATCGTCGGGATGGGCTGCACCCGCTTCGCCGAGCACTGGGACAAGGGCCTCGACGACCTGATCGTCGAGGCGGCCGAGGACACCTTCGCCTCGGCCGGCATCACCAAGGAGGACGTCGACGCCTACTGGTTCGGTACCGCCCAGTCCGGGATGAGCGGGATCACCCTGGCCCGCCCCCTGCAGTTGCAGGGGAAGCCGATCACCCGGGTGGAGAACTACTGCACGACCGGCTCGGAGGCGCTCCGGGCCGCGGCCTACGCCGTGGCCTCGGGCGCCTACGACGTGGCCATGGCGGTGGGCGCCGAGAAGGTGAAGGACTCCGGGTACCAGGGGCTCAACGCCTTCCCCATCCCCAACGACGGGACCCAGCGCACGCTCACCGCCGCCGCCATGTTCTCCATGGTGGCCCCGGCCTACGGCAAGAAGTACGGCGTCGACGCCGGACGAGCTCACCGAGGTGCTGGCCCGCATCTCGTGGAAGAACCACCAGAACGGGGCGCGCAACCCGAGGGCGCCAGTTCCGGAAGGAGGTCTCCACGGAGACCATCTGTGCGTCGCCCAGGGTGGCCGGGCGCCTCGGGGTGTTCGACTGCGCCGGTGTCGCCGACGGGGCCGCCGCCGCCATCGTGGTCCGCGCCGAGGATGCCTACCGGTACACCGACAAGCCGCATCTTCATCAAGGCGCTCTCGTTCTCGGCGGGCAGCGGCTCGGGTCTCATCGACCCCGAGTACGACTACACCTGGTTCCCCGAGTGCGCCGGCGCCGCCGAGGACGCCTACCAGCAGGCGGGCATCACCGATCCCCGTCACCAGCTGGCCATGGCCGAGGTGCACGACTGCTTCACCCCGACCGAGCTGGTCCTCATGGAGGACCTCGGGTTCGCCGAGCGGGGCACCGCATGGAAGGAGGTGCTCGCCGGGACCTTCGACCGCACCGGCGAGTTGCCGGTCAATCCCGACGGGGGGCTGAAGAGCTTCGGTCACCCGGTGGGGGCGTCGGGCCTGCGCATGTTCTTCGAGGCCTGGCTCCAACTCCGCGGTGAGGCCACTCCGGAGCGCCAGATCGACACCGACCGGAAGCTGGCCCTGACCCACAATCTGGGTGGCTATCCGGGAGAGATGGTCGTCGTTCGTGTCGGTGGTGGGAACCGAGCTCGGCTGATCCGGCGTCAGCCGGACCCACCGCGGTCCGAGCTGGACCCACTCCGGCCCCGAGGGACCGAGCGGCCCGGGCCGACGTCAGCACCCGGCCGGGCACTCAGCAGGCGGCGGGCTCGGGTGCCTGCGGCTCTCTCTCGTCGAGGAACGCCCACCACGCATCGGCAGCCCGCCGGGCCGACTCGCCCACGTCGGTGGGGTCGGCACCCAGCACGAGCAACGCCTCGAGGGCCCACTCGCCGTGTTCTGCGTCCATGGCGGCGTGGACGTCCCAGAACTCGGTGCCGCCGGTATCCATGCCGTACCGGCGCCGCAGGCCCTCGGCCTTGGTGCGAGGCGATGGCCGCCGCCTGGGTCTCGTAGGCGGCCAGCCCGGCGAGCGTGGCCACCGGACCGTCGGCCGCCAGGTCGGATAGGTCTGCACCAGTGCCTCGGCCGCCGGCCCGGGGACGGTCGAAGTCGGCCGTTCCGCCGAGTGGCGATCGGCGAAGCGGTCGAACAGTGCGAGGTGGGGCTCGGGCCGGCCCAGCTCGTCGCTGAGGTTCCGGCTCACCATGGCCTCGGCCTCGACCTCCCCGTCGTCCCGCAACTGCTCGACGGTGGCGGACAGCACGGCCGGGAGCGCCGCCTCGAACGCCCGGTAGTGGACGGCGTACTCGGCCAGCTCGTCCTCGCGTCAGGAGTCCGGCCTGCCACCGCTGGTAGAAGGGGTGGGTGAGGAGTTACGCGTCCCTCCAGGGCCGGGCCAGAGGCATCGGACAGGGGCGCTTCGCCGTGGATTCTTGGGCATCGGTAGAGGTCATGCCGCATCCTAACCGAGGGGCTCAAGGTGCCGGCCAGGGCCGGCCCCGGTAGGGCGCAGCCGAGGCGTCCACGAAGGCCGGCGGGGCGGCTGGGGCCGGCGGCAGTCGCGGCTGCCCTCAGCGGGCGGCGACCGCCTGGTTGGAGGGATGGGCGTAGCGTCCGCTCATGTACACGGGGATCCGGGTCGCCCCGGCCGGGGTGGCCGTCCGATGCGACCCCGGGTTCAGGTAGTGGAGCTTGCGCTCGCGTTCCTCGGCGCCCGGCGCAATCGGACCAGCAGCGCCACGTAGGCGGCCAGGACCACCGCCGGAGAGGATGGACACGATCCATGCGTCGCCGGCACCGGGCACGAATCCGATCATACAGCGTGCCGACGAACACGGAGGCGAGGATCCCGAGCGTGGCCCGCCGGCGTTGGCGGCCCAGCTGGCGGGAGTCGCCCTCGAGGCACGGCCGTCGGCACCGGGACCGGGACCTCGGGCGGGAGCTCGTCGGGGTGCGACGGACCGGGGACCGGTCGTCCATGGACCGGAGGGGTCGAGGCCGCGACCGGATCCGGCGGACCGGCCGGCGACGTCGTCCGGTCGGCCGCGTCACCGCCGGTGCCCTCGGCGGAGGGTCGTCGCCGAGGAACGCCAAAGCCGGGCGGGGGAGTTGGTCGGCGCCCACCACGGTGAGGACCGGCATCGCCGAGACCTCGGGGTAGGGTCGAGCCCTCCGATTCCCGGGGCCCCGGCCGACCGCCCGAGCCGGAAAGCCGGGGTCACGATCGGCTCGGGAGCGGAGTGCTCGAGGACCCGCAGGGACCGGTGGAAATGGGAGACGGAAGTTGCCCCCGCCCGCGGCCTGGGACCGGCGCTTCATCAGATTGGGCCCCAAGATGACGATCCACGCCACCACGATGATGACCACAAGGATCACGGGCATCAGCTCCTCCACTAACCCTTTGACCCGAAAAACCCTAGCCACGGCCAATTACGCAGTGGTGGATGGTCGGGCGGCCGACGGGTCAGGAGCGGCCGGGGAGTCCGGACAGGCGGGGGCGCCGCGCTCCACCGAGCGGCGGCCACATTTCCGCCGACGGGACCGATAGCTGGCCGAGGTCTCCCCGTCCGGGGAGTCGCGGAATCTCGAGAACCACCGGGCTGGCAGCCGTTCGATCTGACAGGCCGACCAGCTCGGCTGACGACACCGGCATCAGGCGGGGCCAGGCCGCCGCCGCCATCTACCGTCACATCGGGCTGTGGGTACATGGTTCCGGCGCCGCCCTGATCGACGACGGGCGTCGGTCCACGGATCCCTTCCTCTCGAGCTGCCGCCTTCTCTGGCAGCGTGCCTGATCGTCCGGATCTGGCCCAGAGTCGCCGCCCGGATGGACCACGTTGATGGCGCCGGCCACGATCTGGCCTTGGTCCGACCATCGTGGTAGTCGCACGTGAGCACACGACCGTCCATGGTCATAGCCCGCGCCATCGTCCAGTTGCCTATTCGCAGCTGATCGCCAATATTCGGGGGGCATAGACGCCGACTCGGCGCCAGGCGGCCGTCAGCAGCACTCGGGCGGCCGCTGTGCGACCCTTTCCCGACTATTGGCCGCCCCGATCGACGGCGAGATCCGATGGCCCGGTATGGCGCAGCCGTCCAGGAGCCCAGTCGGCGATCGGTGGCCGGCCGGTTCCACGCGGGCCCGGTCACCGGCCCGACAGGTCAGTCGAAGATCGGGCGGCACGTCGCGGCTGCGCTTGAGTTCGAAGAAGCCCGGGGGTGCCGGCGACGGCCAGCACCCCGTCCCACAGCACGCCGGCCGCCTCACCCTTCGGGGCGGGCGTGACCACCGGACCGAAGAAGGCGACCCCGTCGACGCTGATCACCGGGGTGCCCACCTCGTAGCCGACCTGGTCCATGCCGGCATGGTGGGACTTCTTCAGGGCGTCGTCGAACTCGTCGGTGTCCGCCGCGTCGGCCAGCGACACGGGGCAGGCCGACCTCGGCCAGCGCCTCTTCGATGGTGGCCCGGTCCTTGGGCTTCCTCTCGAGGTGGAACCGGTTCCCGAGAGCGGTGTAGAGCGGCAGGAGCACACGTCCGGCCGAACTCCTGCTCGGCGGCGATGCACACCCGCACCGGGCCCCAGGCCTCCGCCAGCAGCTTCCGGTAGTCGTCGGAGATGTCCTCCTTCTCGGAGTTGAGGTAGGCCAGAGACATCACATGCCACTGGACCTCGATCGGACGGACCTCGGCGGCGTGCAGGATCCACCGCGAGGTGATCCACGCCCACGGGCACAGGGGATCGAACCAGAAGTCCAGCCACCGACTTCCCGGTCGGCTCGTGGTACGCTCAGCGGTTCGGTATCAGGCATTCATCTCGCACGTCTCATTCCCTCGTGTGGGACTCGAGTTCAACGCCTGAGAGCGGCGGTCTCTTCCCGGCCGGCACTGCCGTCCCGAGACCGTGCCCGGCCCGGCCGGTGTTGGTCGAGCCGCCGGCACGGAGCGACCGGAACCGAGCCGGACCAGGTAGGAACAGAGCAGGACATGGTCACGCAGCCACGACGGACATCTCGACCCGAGCAAGGAGCCCGACCGATGAGCCCACAACACCCCGAGCGATGTCACCCCGATCGAGGAGCTGGGACCGCCTCCTCGAGGGCAGGGTCGCCGTCGTCACCGGGGCCGGGGCCGGCATCGGGGCGGCCATCGCCGCTCTCTTCGCCCGGCACGGCGCCCGGGTGGAGATCGCCGAGGTGGACGCCGACCGGGCCCGCGGACCCGACAGGCCATCGAGGACGCCGGCGGGTCCGTCCGGTCCCACGTCGTCGATGTCACCGCCGCCCGCCGACGTCGACCGGCTGGCCGCCGACGTGCTGGCCGACCACGGTCGGGTCGACGTGCTGGTCAACAATGTCGGGCGACTACCGCCCCCTGGTCCGCTTCGAGGACTCGACGCCCGAGTCGTGGAGCGCCATGTACGACATCAACCTGTTCCACGTCTTCGCCGTCACCCGGGCCTTCCTCGGGTCGCATGACCGACCGGCGGACGCGGGTCGATCGTCAACATCCATTCGGTGGAGGGGCTGCGGGGCTATCCCGGGCGACCCGGTCTACGCGGCCATGAAGGCGGCGGTCGCCCACTTCACCACCAGCCTGGCCGTGGCCGTCGGGCGTCACGGGGTCCGGGTCAACGGCATCGGACCCGACCTGACCCAGACCCCGCAGGTGGACTACCTCACCGGCTCCGAGGACCGACGACGACCTGTGGCCGTCGTGGGCCCCGGTGGGCCGACTCGGCTGGCCCGAGGACCAGGCCCGGGTGGCCCTGTTCCTGGCCTCCGACCTGTCCGGCTTCGTCACCGGCCACAACATCCCGGTCGACGGCGGGCACCCGGGCCGGCGGCGGCTGGTTCTTCTCCCCGACCGCCGGCCGGTTCGTCAACCGGCCGACGACGCTGTGACCGTCGACTCCCGACGCCGGATCGGTCCGGGCGCTACCGTCCGGGCAGTCGGCCTGGGCCGACCAACGGCCGTCGCGCCGCTCCACCACCACCGCCACCCCGAAGGCCTCGGAGACGGCCGTCGCCGGTGAGCACCTCGGAGATCGGTCCGGCCGCCATCAGCCGGGCTCCCGCATCAGTGCGGCGTGGGTCACCCCGGGCGGGATCTCCTCGACATGGTGGGTCACCAGCACCAGGGGCGGCACGGCCGGATCGGCGGCCAGCGCGGCCAGCCGTCCGAGCAGTCGCTCCCGGGCTCCGAGGTCGAGTCCGGCCGCCGGCTCGTCCATCAGCAGCAGCTCGGGCCGTGCCATCAGCGCCCGGGCCAACAGGACCTGTTGGCGTTCCCCCTCGGACAGCAGGCCGAAGGGCCGCTCGGCGAACCCGTCGCCGCCGAACCCGGCCCCGGCCAGCAGAGCCCTGGCCTCGGCGCGGTCGTCGTCGCTGTACTCGTGCCACCAGGTCTCGAGGGCGGCATGCCGGCCGGTCAGGACCACGTCGAGGGCGGCCAGCTCCGGTCGCGAGCGTGCGGCTCACCGAGGCGCTGACCACGGCGATGCGCTTGCGCAGCTCGCGCATGTCCACCCGGCCGAGGCGCTCTCCCAGGATCTCCACGATGCCGCGGGTCGGCCACAGCGCCGAGCCGACCACCTTCAAGCAGTGTGGTCTTGCCCGAGCCGTTGGGCCCGAGCAGCGCCCAACGCTCCCCCGGCGTCCACCTCCCAGGTGATGTCGTCGAGCAGCGCCGTCCCGTCGCGGACCACCGCCACGTGCTCGAGCCAGAGCGCCGGACCGCTCACCGGGGCGGGGACTGGAAGCGGTCGGGACGGCAGGGGCGGTGCATCGGGTCCGGAGCATACGTCCAACCGCTGCGACCCAACTGGTGGGGTGGACGACCGACTGACTCGGGTGCCGCGGGAGCGCGCCACCGATCGACGAACGACCGCCGGTGAGGAAGCCTGATCGACACCGTCCCGACCCGGCCCATCGATCGTCCCATGAGCCATCCACCTAGGCTTTCTGGCATGGTCGGCGCCGGGGACTTCGACTACGAGGCCAATGGAGCCGGCTATGCCGACCGGCGAAGGACCGACCCGAGGATTGCCGAGCTCGTGCGAAGGGGCCTGGGGCCGGCCCGGACCGTGGTCAACGTGGGCGCGGGCGCAGGATCGTACGAACCCGAGGACCGTGCCGTTGCCGCCGTCGAACCGTCCCCGTCGATGAGGTCGCAGCGTTCTTCCGATCGGGCGCCGGTCGTGGCCGCGGTGGCTGAGCACCTTCCCTTCCCAGCCGGTTCATTCGACGGCGCCATGGCCACCGTCACGGTGCACCAGTGGAAGGACCAAGACCGGGGGTTGCGCGAACTGCGGCGGGTCAGCCGGGGTCCGGTTGTCATCCTCACCTTCGACGGCGCCCGGCTGGGCGACTTCTGGCTGGCCAGGTACGCGCCGGAGCTCATCGAGGCCGAGCGGGCCCGGTACCCGGCCATCGGCCACATCTGCGACGTCCTCGGGGGCGAGTCGACGGTGACCGCCGTTCCCATCCCCATCGACTGCATGGACGGGTTCACCGAGGCGTTCTACGCCCGGCCCGAGCAGTTCCTCCAGGCCGGGGTGCGCCGATCCCAGTCGGCCTGGGGTTTCATCTCCCCCGATGAGGAACGCCGCACCGTCGACCGGCTTCGCCGCGACCTCGAGTCAGGGGCGTGGGATCAGAACTACCGGCTCCTCCGTGACCGACCCACCTACGTCGGGTCACTCCGCCTCATCGTTTCGACGCCGGACACCGGTGCCGACCCGGGCGCTTGACGGCCACCCACCGAGGACCTGCCCACCGGTCCGGGTGACCGTCGGCCGCAGCACAACCTGTGGTCGTCCCCGTGGTTGTATCGAGCGGGAGGACCGCCTATCTCATCGGTCCCACCGAACCCGGTGAGGGCGACGTGGTAGTGATCGAGACGATGGGCGATGGGCGATGTCGGTGTTACTGATTCTGTCCGCAGTAGAGCTCGACCTCCATGCCGGCCTGTTGGACCTCGGGAGTGCCCAACAGGGTGGGGTTTTTGGCGGCAATGGACGAGCGGGCCGTGGCCACCAGGGTCTGGGCATAGGTCCGGACAGAACTCGGAAGACTGGCGATGTGAGAGTCGTACTCGGTGACCAAGCTCTGATGGGAGGTCAGAAAGGTCAGTACGCCGACCGAACTGGTGGCCGATTGCGTGCCGGCACTGATGGCGTTGGAATCCGCGGCAGAACGCGGATCCCTTACCGGCACCGAAATCGGGCGGAAGTGGTTGGCCGTTCTCGTCGACGCCGCAGTACGTGTCGATAACCGCCCCGGCCCCGTCGAGTGCCGGGTCGTCCAGGACACTCGGATTGTTGGTGGCGATGGCCTTTTTGGCGGTCTGGGCCAACGACCGGGCGTAGTCCCCCACCGCTCCGGCCGGGGCGTCCTTTTCCAGGGCGCTGATCGAGGCGGCGTTCGCCTTGAGGACCACCAGAAAGGCCGCATTGGAGGCGACCGAGGCGGTGGCCTTGTCCAGCGTGTCGTTGCCGCCACAGAAGGCCGCCTTGGTAGCGGCTGCTCCCGAAGTGGTGGTGCTCGAGCTCGGGCCGGTACCGCCACAAGCGGCCATTCCAAGGCCGGCCACGCACAGGATGATCGCCGCGGGCACTCACGCGCCGTCTCGACAAGTCAGGGACCTCCTCGGGCTGGGGCGGGCGATCCCGATGCGGATGCCGGCGGGATCCGGGGGCTTCCTGCCATTTCGGCGACCTCGGCGCTCGCTCCCGGACAGCGAATAATCGCACGGTCATGCGCCGCATCGATGGCGGTGGCCCGGACCCCGACAGCCCGAACTACCTGCCGTGTGACCCACCGCCGGTCATTGAACCAGTGGTCGCGCCAGGCGGTCAAGCCAAATGGAGCGGCGGGTCTCGCCGACGGTTGCGTACATCACCGGTGGGCGCCTTGCAGTGGTGGATGCCTTGCAGTGGTGGATGCCTTGCAGTGGTGGATGCCTTGCACCCGAACCGCCGGCTTGTCATGTCAGACTCGGCGGATGCGCTGGCCGGAGGGTTTCCTGTGGGGCAGCGGCGCGTCATCCACCCAGAGCGAGGGTGCGGCACCCGCCTCGGACTGGTGGCGTTGGGAACGGGACGGACATGCCCCCATCTCCGGAGCTGGCAACGGATTCTCGACCCGATACGAAGAGGACTTCCGCCTGCTCGCCGGACTGGGCCTGACCCACCATCGCCTGTCTCTGGAGTGGGCCCGACTCGAACCCGAGCCGGGGGTCCGGGACCAAGCGGCCATCGATCATTACCGGACCATCCTGACTGCTGCCCTCGACGCCGGGATCAATCCGTGGGTGTGTCTCCACCACTTCACCCTTCCCCAGTGGTTCCTCGACCGCGGAGGCTTCGCCGTTCCGAAGAACCGGACCAACGCCTGGATCAGGCACGTCGAGTTCGTCGGCGAAACCTTCGGCGACCTGGTTTGTGGGTGGCAGCCGGTCAACGAGACGAACTACTACGGACGGGCCGCCTATGGCGGGAGGGGCTGGCCTCCGGGTCATGACAGCAAGGAGGAAGTGGCGGTAGTCGATGAGGCCATTCAACTGGCGACGGCAGAGGCCGCGGTTCGCCTCAAGCAGACCGGCGTTCCGGTGAGCTCGATCTTCGGTCTCTCCGCCATCGTGACCCAGGACGATGAACCGGTTACCGCGACCTTGGCCCAGCGACTGTTCGATGGATACTGGGCTCCCGGTCTCGGACTGTTCCGCGACGGCGTGCTCAAGGTCCCGGGACGGGATCCCGTTGACCGTCCGGACCTGGCCGGATCGTTCGACCTGTTCGGCTTCTCCTACTACGCAGCCATGGGCGTCAGCCGCGGACGCCTGGCGATCCATCCCCCGCAGGCGGAGGTGTCTCCCCTCGGGTACGGGATCTGGGCCGAAGGCATCCGCGTCGTCCTCGACCGCCTGGCCGAGGTGCTTCCGGGAACGCCGCTTCTCGTGGCCGAATTCGGGATCGGGACCGATGACGACCAGGCCCGAGCCACCTACCTCGAACAGGGCCTGGCGGTCATCAATGACGCCATCGAGCGGGGCGTCGACGTTCGAGGCCTGTTCCACTGGACGGCCGTGGACAACTACGAGTGGCTCCACGGGTTCGACGTCTCGTTCGGGATCATCGACCGGAACAGGAACGTGCGGTCGAGTGCCGAGGTACTGAGGAGACAGGCACTCCCCTAGCCTTCGCACCGGCCCAGAACTCGCGCCGGGACGGTTGAGCAAATGATGGCGCGGTCCTAGGGTGATCCTCATGTGCCACGGAACCTGCCTCGATTTCATTCGCACGTCCCTGGCCGCCGAGGACATCGCCGGACGCCGAGTCCTCGAAGTGGGTTCGTTCGATGTGAACGGTTCTCCGCGTCCAGTGGTGGAGGCATACCGGCCTGCGTCCTACCTGGGCATCGATATCGTCGACGGTCCCGGAGTGGACAAGATCTGCCCGGCAGAGCGCATCGTCGAAGAGTTCGGACCCGACTCGTTCGATGTCATCATCTCGACCGAGATGATGGAGCACGTTCGCGACTGGCGTCTCATCCTCAGCAACATGAAACGGTCGCTGGCTCCCGACGGTCTGTTGGTGGTCACCACCCGGTCCTTCGGATTCCCACAACACGACTACCCCGGCGACTACTGGCGTTACGAGCTGTCGGACATGCGCATTCTGTTCGGTGATCTCACCATCGAACGTCTCGAAGCCGACGAGCCGGCCACCCCGGGCGTGTTCATCGTGGCCCGAAAGCCCCAACACTTCGATGAGCTCGACCTGGTCGGTCTCGCCCTCTACTCGATGGTGTGCGGCGACCGGGCCACGACGGACCAAGAAGCGGCACGCCGCGTGGCCGTGCGCCGCCAGGTCGAAGGTCTGCAGTCGATGGTGAGAGGGATGCAGCAGACCCGGGCATTCCGATACTCGTCGCGCCTCCGCCGGACCTACGACCACATACGTTCACCCCACATGGCCAAGCCGATCGACCGCTGAGGACGGCCTCGCTCGTTCAGGGCCGACGGCCCGAGTACATCACTGTCACGAACGGTCGCTCGACGATCCCGTGGAACCGCTCCTCGGCGATGTTCTCCAGCCCGTCGAGCACCTTCCGGCGATCGGCGGCATCGAGCACCAGGACCTTGAACAACGTGGCGTATAGGGCCCGAGCCGTCTTCGGGTCGATGTGGGCCGTCCAATCCACCCGATCGCACTCGAGGTCGGCGAACCCTTCGCTCCCGAGCATCTCCGCCAGTTCGGCGGCCCGGTCGAGTTGGCCCTGCGACCTACGGCCCTGTTGGCCCGGCTCTTCCCCGAACAAGCCGCTGATCGCATCCTCGAAAGGGTCGTCCCGTTGAGGATCCCCGAAGATCGTCCACCAGATCGCGGCCCATCCGCCGGGACGGATGATGCGCATGAGTTTGGGGATGCCGATCGAAGGCTCCACCCAGTGGAAGGAGGTGGACGCCACCGCCAGGTCGAAGTGGGCTTCAGGCAGGTTGGCGAGCTCGAATGGCGCCTCCACGACTTCGAGATCTCGAGATCGGATCGCTTGGCGCAGGTAGCCGGCCATGCCGGGGTCAGGCTCGACGGCCACGACGTGAGCCCCGGCCTGGATGAGTCGGCCGGTGGTCTGCCCGGTACCGGGGCCGCATTCCACCACCGAGATGCCCGGTGCCAGCCCACACCGCTGCTCCAGTATCCCGAAGATCTCCTCCGGGTAGGCAGGGCGACCGGCGGCATACCCGGCTGCGTCGAGCCCGTAGATACCGCGTCCCGCCTCGCCGGGCGACCCGGCACTCGAGGCCTGTTCCACCTGGTCCAAGCTAGTGGGGCACCAGACACCGGCGCCCCACCCCGCCTTCGGGTGCGGGCCGGGCCGGTCGATCCCTTGACGTTCACCGGGGCTGGACCGATAATCCACCCGTGTCCCGTGCCGAGATTGATGCTTACCTGGCCGATCTCGATGAGCCCAAGCGGTCCACTCTCCGACAACTGCGCCGGACCATCCTCGAGGTGATACCCGAGGCCGAAGAAGGAATCTCCTATCGGATGCCCGCCTTCCGGGTGGAGGGAACGGTCATTGCCGGATTCGCGGCGTTCAAGAACCACCTCAGCTACCTGCCCCACAGCGGTTCGGTATTTCCAGCCCTGCGACGCGAACTGTCCGGTTACAAGACGTCGACGGGGGCGCTTCAATTCCCGATCGACTCGCCATTGCCGAAAGAGCTGGTGGAACGGCTGGTCAGCGTGCGAATCGCCCAAGCCATCCCCGAACACCAGTACCGGCAGCCGTGAACGGTTGTTCCGGAGGGTCCGGGCCGCCGATCAGTCCTCGTTCCTCCGACCCACCAGCCAGTAGACGGCGGCGTTTCCCATCTGCAGCGGGGTGAACGCTCGCCAGAACCAGCGTGGTCCACGGACCTGGGCATCACTGCGTTGACTGAGGTCCCGCAACGTGACCGCGGTCACGATGAGGTGGAGGACCACCAAGGCCAAGAGGACCGGGCGGCTCGGCTTCCAACGGCTCACGGGGTGATGGTACTTCCAGTTGACGGTAGTTCTGGAAACGCCACCCCACCGGCCCGGTGGCCAGGGTCGCCCAGGCTGCGGGCCGCAGACAGAAGGGCGGCGGCATGCGGCTCACTTCAGTGACGCCGTTCGGTCACCGGGGATGACTGCCCGCCAGGCGATGTCGGAGACCTCGGCCAGAATGTGGGGGTGTCCAGGTACACGTTCGGCGATGACCGGTCGGCATCGGATCGACTTCGCCTGGTGGCGACGGCCTACGAACCCGTCTCCCGCTCCTTCCTCACTGCCAATGCGCTCCCGCCGGCGAAGGTTGCCCTCGACCTCGGCTGTGGTCCAGCCTTCACCACTGAATTGCCGAGTGAGGTCTGTCGGCCCGAGATGCTGGTAGGGATCGATTCTTCGGACGCGTTCGTCGCCACGGCCCGAGCTCGCCTGCCGCACGTACGATTCGAGACCCACGACGTCTCTGTCCTTCCTCTCCCGGGCGCACTGGCCGACCTCATCTACGCCCGTCTCCTGCTGGCACATATTGCCGATCCCGGGGCCATTGCCCGAAGGTGGCTGAGCCAGTTGGCCCCCGGCGGAAGGCTGCTGATCGAGGACCTCGAAGGGGTGATCAATCCGCCCGGGCCTCTCCGCGACTACGAGTCCGTCTCCGCCGACATCGTCCGCTCCGGAGGGGGTCTGATGTACGCCGGAGCCGCCCTCGCCGACATGGGCGGGACCTCCACCCCGGTGACCGTACCGGGAGGATTGGCGGCCAGGATCTACCTGTTCAATGTCCGGCACTGGCTGGAGATGCCCGACCTTCCCGTCCCCGACGCTCAGTTGCGAGACCTCGAGGGTGGACTGGTCGACCTTTCGATGGATGACCGAGGCACCGAGGTCTCATGGATGGTTCGACAGCTGGTTGTCAGGGGCTGAGCTCCACCGACCGGGCATTCGATAAAAGCCATCGACCCCGCCCAGACCCATCCCGGGCCTGATTGTTTGGCCGGTTGCGGCTGTGATGGACTGCGAGAATGTTCGAGACCCCTGACGATCTGAGGAGGCTGCAGGATCTCCTCGATCGGAGTTACGACGACGCCGGGCCTCACTTGAGGGAGGTGATCACGCCCGACAGGCGCCTCGACGCGGCGGAGCTGTGCGCCCGGCTGACGGACATGCGCCTGCTCACCCTGGCCACGGTCACTTCGGATCATCGACCCATCGCCGGCCCGGTCGACGGCATCTTCTTCCGGGGGGCATTCCATTTCGGGTCGGCACCCGATGCCCTGAGGATCGTCCATATCCGACGGCGCCCGTGGGTCAGTGCCACCCATCTCCCCGGGGAGGACCTTTCCGTCACCGTGCACGGAGAGGCCACACCGCTCGACCTGAAGATGCCCGAGAACGCCCAACTGAGGCAGACCGTTCTCGACATCTACACACCAACGTACGGACCCGAGTGGGAGAGCTTTCTCGACGCCAACACCTTCGTCAGGATCGAGGCCACCCGTATGTTCACCCTCTGTCTGGACTGATCGGAGGACCGCTTTCGACGGAGCGATTGGCACGTCCGGAGAGTTGAGCATATAGTTTGAGCAGACGCTCAATTAAGGTGGACGATGGCCAAGTCAGGTACTCCCAGCAGTGCGGTCACAGAGGGGTCGGAACGGTCGGCCCCCACCCGGCGGCAGTTCGTGGACGCCGCCATCGAGACACTCAAGGCCGATGGTTACGCCGGGGCGAGCGCCCGGTCGATCGCCCAGCGGGCCGGACTCAACCAGGGTCTGATCTTCTATCACTTCGGATCGGTCGCCAATCTTTTGCTGGCCGCCCTCGATGCGGTCAGCGAGGAGCGTCTCCAGCTCTACGGGGCAGAGGTGTCCGGTGTGACCAGTCCGGTCCAGCTCGTGGAGGCCGCCGAAGGGATCTTCCGGACCGATCTCGCCGCCGGGTACATCACGGTGCTGGTGGAGATGATCGCCGGGGCTTCCGCCACGCCCGGGCTCGGCCCTGCGGTTGCCTCACGGATCCAGCCGTGGCGTGCGTTCGCCCAGTCGACCATCGAGGCTTCCCTCGGCGACTCTGCGTTGAGCGGCGTTCTTCCAGCCAAGGACGTGGCCCACGCCGTGGTCGCCCTCTACCTCGGGCTGGAGATGCTCAGTCACCTGGACGGCGACCCCGACCCCGCTCTCGCTCTGTTCGCCCACGCCAAGCTGCTGGCCTCATTGGTGGAGAGCCTGACCGCATCCAACGCTTCGGAGGAGTCCCCGTGACATCAACCCTGGGTAACCAATCTGTCGGCACCGATCGGGCCGACACCGGACTGGACGTCGTCACCGGTGCGTTCAGCTACTCCGGATCCGCCATCGCCAAGGCACTGATCGCCGATGGACGCACGGTCCGCACGTTGACCGGTCATCCCGAGCGCAGAGGGGGACCACCCCGGTATCGAGGTTCGTCCGCTGGACTTCGACGATCAACTCGGGCTGGTCGACTCGTTGCGAGGTGCGACCACGCTCTACAACACCTACTGGGTGCGTTTCGCCCATCGTCAGATCGACCACCAACTCGCGGTGGCCAACTCCCGCACCCTCTTCGCTAGCGGCCAGGCGTGCCGGGGTCCAACGGATCGTCCACGTCAGCATCACCAATCCCAGTCTGCGAGTCGCCGTTCCCCTACTTCAGGGGCAAGGCGCTGGTAGAGCGGGCTCTGGCCGAGTCCGAGGTCTCATACGCCGTCATCCGTCCCGCCATCCTCTTCGGAGGCGACGGTGTGCTCATCAACAACATCGCCTGGCTGCTCCGCCACCTGCCGGTCTTCGGCGTCGGTGGCCGCGGCGACTATCGCATTCGTGGCATCCACGTCGACGACCTCGCCCGGCTCTGCCTGGAGGTGGGCGGTGAGCGCGACGACAGCGTGACCGATGCGGTGGGACCCGAGCGCCCCACATTCAATGAGCTGGTGGCCTCCATTCGGGACGCCGTGGGCGCCAGGACCCGCATCGTGCACATACCCGGCTCGGTGGTTCCCGTTCTGTCGTCCGGGCTCGGACTGGCCCTCCACGATGTCCTCCTGACGAAGGACGAGTATCAGGCCATGGCCGCAGGACTGGCCGACACCGACGGCCCGGCGACCGGGTCGACACGTCTTCGGAGTGGATCTCCGAACGCCGAGGCGACCTCGGCATCAATTATGCGAACGAGCTGAGTCGCCACTTCAAGTAACGGGCCCCGGCCGGCGACGTCAGCCCATGGACTTCGCGCCGTCGATCGTTTCCCGGATGATGTCGGCGTGACCGGCGTGTTGGGCCGTCTCGGCCACGATGTGGACCAGCACCCGACGGGCAGACCACCGGGCCCCGGGCTCGAACCAGGGAGCTTCCGGGAGCGGATGGGATGCGTCCAGTGAGGGCAGGTCGTCGACCAGCGCATCAGTGTAGACCGGGCGACCGCCTCGTACCGGGCGAGCACGTCGGACAGCGTCTCTTCCTCCGCCATCCGGAATCCGGCAGCATGGGCCTCGTAGGCGCCTGGCGTCGGGGGGGCCTTCGGGCGGGGCCCTCTTCGATGAACCGGACCCACCCCTTCTCCATCAAAGCGACGTGCTTGATGATCCCGCCGAGGCACAGCTCGCTGGCCGTGGGAGTGAACCGGGCCTGGGCATCGCTCAGGCCCTGGACGGTGCGGAGAAGGAGTCGGCGGTGTTGCCTAGGGCCGTGCGGAAGTCGTCGCGCTCGAGATCGGTCACCAGGAGAGAGTCGGTCGTCATGGGTTGTCCTTTCTTCGGTGGTTCCTTCTGGTCACCGTAGGGCATAGCGGCCACTTTCTGTCCTAAATAGCGCAATACTGGAAAGATGGCAGCACCGGGCACGCGGACTCTCAGGCTGCTGTCCCTCCTGCAGTCCCGGCGCTACTGGTCGGGGGACGAACTGGCCGTCCGTCTCGAGGTCTCGTCCCGGACGCTGCGTCGAGACATCGACCGTCTCCGAGACCTGGGCTACCCGGTCGAGGCCCAGCGAGGCCTGGACGGCGGATACCAATTGGCCGCCGGCGCGGTGCTCCCTCCCCTTCTGCTCGACGACGAGGAGGCGGTCGCCATCGGCGTGGGACTGCACTCCGCCATCCAGGCCGGCACGGTCACCGGCATCGAAGAGTCCTCGGTGCGGGCACTGAGCAAAGTGATCCTGGTCATGCCGTCACGACTCCGCCGCCGCATTGATGCACTCGCCGCCATGACCGTTCCCGTACCCTGGCAGGAGCCGCCGAACCAACGTCGACGCCGACGTGCTGGTGTCGGTGGCCCTGGCCTGCCGGGATGCCGAACGCCTTCACTTCACCTATACCGCCCGCGACGGCGAGCAGAGTACCCGCGAGGTCGACCCCCACCGGCTGGTCCTGCTGGGGAGACGGTGGTACCTGGTGGCCTGGGATCTGACTCGCTTCGACTGGCGGACCTTTCGCCTCGATCGCCTGGCGGAACCCAAGGCCACCGGGGCCCGGGCGATCCCCCGACAATTCCCGGCCAAGGATGCGGCGGAGTTCGTCCGATCCAGTATCGAGAGCGTCCCCCAGCGATACCGGGTGGAGGTACTCATCCATGCCACCGCGGCCACCGTCCGAGAGCGCATCGGACCATGGGGTGACGCTCGAGGACCTGAGTCCCGGGCGGTGCCGGCTACGCATGACCTCAGACTCGCTCGATTGGCCGACGATGACGCTCGGTAGAGCGGCCGCCGAGTTCGAGGTGGTGTCCCCAGCGGAGTTGGTCGATCACCTCCGGGAGCGGGCAGAACTCTTCGGGCGGGCCGTGGGCCGACACGTTCGATCTTGAGCCGTGGACCGACCTGCCGCAGGGCACCTCAACTTGCAACTTCCCGGCCTGCGATCGTTTGCTGGCGCCACGACGGGCAAAACGCCGGGGTCACTCGTAGTGCCGGGTGAGAGGCGACCGCCGGCGGCAGCCGAACCGGGCGGAATCCTCGGACACTTCGCGGATTACCTGTCTATCATCGGTCGAATGGACGCATCGGATACAGCGACGAAGCAAGGTGGTGGCCGGTTCGATGGGACTCCAGTACATTCGATGAATGTTCCGTGGGTGGAGTCGGTCTTCTTTCAGCGTGAGCTGGCTGCCCGATCTTCCCTCCTCACCACCGAGCAACAAGAATTCGCCAGGCTCTTCCACGACCAGGGATTCGTGGCCGCTCCTCAAGCCATTCCCGCCGAGATGTGTGACCGCGTTCGTCGACAGGTCGAGCCGCTCTTCCACGACGAGGCAGCAATCTCCAGTCGTCGGGTCAAGGACGCCTGGCGAAAGGGAGCCGATGCCGTGCGGGAGCTGGCCGTCTTCGCCCCGGTTCAGGAACTCCTCCACACGCTGTACGAGCGGCGCCCGATTCCCTTTCAGACCCTCGAGTTCAAGTGGGGAACCGAGCAGCGTGGCCACGCCGACTCGATGCATTTCAGCTGTCTGCCCGCTCGGTTCATGTGCGGCGTATGGGTCGCCCTCGAAGACGTCGACGACTCGAACGGGCCGCTCTTCTACTATCCCGGCTCCCATCGGCTTCCGGAGTTCACCGGGTACGACCTCGGCTACAGCGTCGGTGACTACTCGTACCCGAGATACGAGGATTTCCAGCATGACCTGATGGACGAGCTCGGCATTGTGCCGATCGAGTTCCACGCGGCCAAGGGTGACCTACTTATCTGGGCTTCCAATGTCATCCACGGGGGCTCGCCGGTGCTTCGCCAGGGCAGCACCCGTTGGTCGCAAGTGACCCACTATTTCTTCGACGGCTGCACCTACTACCAGCCCTATACGTCGGAGATTCCCACCGGGGAACTCCGGCTCCTCGACATCGTGGACCTCAACACGTTGCAACCCGTTCCACCGACCTATAACGGACAGACGATCCGGGTGCACAAGAAAGTCGACGGGAGGAGCCACATCTCGCTCTACCGGAAACCGCCGCCGGTCGGAGAGCAGGTGCGCCAAGCGGGCACCAAGGTCAAACAGGTCGTCGCTCGCAAGCTGGGACGCTGAGGGGGCGGAGACTCACCCCCGAGGCCGACGGCCTGACGGCGCCGGTTCACAAACCGGGCCCTACCGCCCACCAGTTGTGCACCCCGAGTTGTCGGCCCCGAAGCGTCGGCGAACCAGGATGGGGCTCGGCCCTGGCTACGTGGTCCGGTCTCCGAACACGCGCACGACCACCGCGATGACGATGAGACCAAAGGCGACGGCTGCGAGGACGGTGATCAGGCTGGCAACGGAACTCATGTGTTCCTCCAAATGGGGCTGGTCGAGGATCCTCCCAAACTGGCGATTATCTGCACTTTGGACCTAGCGCAGTTCCTTGTCAAGAGTTTGACCCGTCAGGCGCCAACTTCCGGCTCCCGCCGTCAGAGAACGGGCGTTCGAGGCTTGGCCGAGCCAGTGGGGAGAACGAAGCGTTCGGCTGTTCCGATGGGCGGAGTCAGGGCCATGGATCCACGGTGTGGCCGGCGGTACCGCGGGGTCGGCGATGAAGACGGCCTTGCCATGACGGATGAAGGTCGGGTATGAAGCAGGATGCCGCAACATGGTGTGGACGGTCAGAGGTGCCGGTGGGAGATGTTCGCCTCGGGCGAGTGGCAGCGCTGTGAAAAGCCTCGCCGGCACGAGGGCGCTCACCAGATCGGCACTGTCACCATCGGTACCCGGGCACTTATCCGACTGCGGATGCAGCGACAGCCGACCGTCAGAAGAGCCAAACTCAAGGCCGACACCAAGTGACGCTGCCGCCGGACTACCCGGCCCAGAGTGTTGCCACCTTGCGTTCATAACGCGGCTCCCAGACGTACCGGCACAGAACCCGGACCGGAGGCGGTGGCATCTTGAGCACGGCCGTACGCTCGACCGCGTCGGCTCCATCGAAGATCCACGGGAAGAAGGCGGCCGAGCCACGCATGCCTACGGACTTGGCCGTCGCCTTGCCGAAGGACTCGAACTCGTCGGTGGTCAGCGCCTCGTCTATGACCGGGAAGCACCGCACCTCCTCATCGTCGAGATGCGATGCCAGCTGGGTGCCCAGGTCGTCGAGCTGGGCAGCGAGCACGACCCCCTCCGGCTCCGTGGGGTTGTCGGCAAAAGACGCAAATCGTTTCCCGATGCTCTCGCACAAGGGAAGCAGGGTGACGTGCTGGGCCTCCATCTCGGCCAGCACTTCAAGGTCGTTGTCCTTGCCGACGAGTTTTGGCCGGATGAGGGGCCAGAGTGAATCGTCCTCGACCTGATGGTGGTGGTGGAGCTGTTCGTTGACGAATTCCCAGTGGCCCGCCAGCTGACGGGCCCTCGCCGAGTCCACCCCCGGTGAGCGCACGGCTGCGCTCAATCGCCGGAGATCGCGGCGAAAGGCTTCGTGGATCAAGAAGACAATGGTGAACCGACCGCGTGGTGGCTCCGTCACTGGTGAGTCCTGCTCCTTACCGGGCATGGCACCTCCCTGCTGTTCGAGAAGCGTACAAAGGGTTGACTCAAACCGTTACCGCCTACCCCGGTGTTGGGCCGCACTCCCTGTAGCACGCCGAGCTTGACCAGTAGGCTACCTCCGGGCCGTGACTGGCGCTTGGGTGGAGCACCACCGGGGAGCGGCGCGCCCCTCATGAGCCGTGCGCCTGGGCGATACCCATCGACCCGAGGAGGGCTCATGCCAGACCGCCACCAAGCCCGCATCATGGACGGGACCGCCCTGGCCACTCAGATCATGGCCACTACCGGGCGTCGGGCTGCCGAAACCCGGGCCCGACTCGGTCGAGCCCCGTGTCTGGCCGCGGTGCTGGTCGGAGACGATCCCTCCTCGATCACCTACGTGACGATGAAGCAGCGACGGTGCAAGGGGGCGGGCCTCGACTCGCGGATCATCCGCCTGCCGGCGGAATCGACGACGTCCGAGGTCGTCAAAGTGGTCGGTGGGCTGTCGGAGGACCCGGCCGTCGATGGGGTCCTCCTGCAGCACCCGGTTCCCGCCCACGTCGACGAAAGGGCGGCGTTCGAAGCGATCCGCCCCGAAAAAGACGTCGACGGCGTCACCATGCGTTCGTTCGCTTCGATGGCCTTCGATCTCCCCGGGTTCCCTTCCTGCACGCCGGCGGGGATCATGCGCCTCCTCGACGAGTACGGAGTCGACCCCTCCGGTAGGCACGCGGTCGTCATCGGCCGCAGCCCGATCCTCGGTAAGCCGATCGGCATGCTGCTGCTGGCCCGCGATGCCACCGTGACCTACTGCCACTCGCGGACCCGCGACCTCGCAAATGTCGTGAGATCGGCGGATATCGTCGTGGCTGCCGTCGGCCGGCCCAACTTCGTCCGCGGTGGCTGGCTGCGGCCCGGGGTGGTGGTGGTCGACGCCGGCTACACCCAGGGCAACGTGGGCGACGTCCACTACGACGAGGCGGTTGGCGTGGCCGACCTCATCACGCCGGTGCCGGGAGGGGTCGGGCCGATGACCATCGCCATGTTGATCGAGCAGACGGTGGTGGCGGCGGAGCGATCATTGTCGTGAGCCCCTGGTCGTGAGCCATGGGCACGGGACGCTCTCACCCCTTGACGAACCGGAGGCGGTGGTCCTGTTGCTCCCAGCTGCTCGCCCGCCAGAATCCCGTCGCCTCCACAGCCGTCTCCACCACGATTGCCTGCAGCCGCACCGCACCGGCGTCGAACAGCCGGGCCTCGGCCGCATGGAGCAGCTGGCCGCCCAGGCCGATCCGTCGATGCGAGGGGGCCACCACCAGCCGGTAAACGGACCCCCTCCAGCCGTCCCAGGCCGCGATCACCGACCCGACGATCGAACCGTCGTGGACGGCGACGATGAGAGCTGAGGGATCGCTTTCGATGAGCAGGCGAAGGCTCTCGGTGTCGTCGGTGTGGGTGGGCTCGGCCTCGGACTCGGCCCACAGCGTGAGGACCGACCCGACGTCACGAAGCCCGCCCGGCCGGATGGTCCATGCCATGACCACAGGATAGGAGGGGACCGCCCGCCGGTCCCGACGCCGGTCCCGACAGTGCCTCCGGCGACCCCGGACACCTCCCACCGGGGGAACTCGCTCCCCGGTCATCCGTCGGCAAGAATGAGGCCATGGCCGACCCCTTCCCCGTCCGGTTCGCGGCGGTTCGGTCGCGATTCGGCCCGCTGGTATGGGGCATCGACCCGTCAGGATCGCTTCTCGACGGGTGGAACCTGGGTGATACTCCTGACGGCCTCGATCGCTTCGTCGACATCGTGCTCGAAGCCGCCGTCGGCACGGTGGGCCTCGTCAAGCCCCAGGCGGCCTTCTACGAGCGGCACGGCTGGCGAGGATTCCGAACGCTGCACCGCCTGATCGATGAAGCGCGCAGCGCAGGGGTGCTGGTCATCGTGGACGCCAAGCGAGGCGATGTCGGTTCCACCAACGATGCCTATGCCGAGGCGTATCTCGGGACCGACGCCCCACTGGCAGCCGACGCACTGACCGTGCACCCCTACCTGGGTCTGGGGGCCATGAATGCCTTCGTCTCCCGGGCCCACGAGGCAGGAAGCTGCCTGCTGGTGGTCACCCGCTCGTCCAACCCCGAAGGGCGGGGGGTCCAGTCCGCGACCTCCCGGGACGGGCACACCGTCGAAGAGGAACTGTTGACCACCATCGGAACCCTCAACGCGCAGTTGGCGCCGGGCGAGATCGGTCCGATCGGAGCGGTGATCGGCCCCACCCACATGGAACCGGCCCTCGACCTGGTGGCACCACAGGGACTCTTTCTGGCTCCCGGCGTCGGTGCCCAGGGAGCCGCTCCCCGAGACGTCGCCCAGGTCTTCGCGGCCTGCCCCGAGCGGGTGATGCCCAGCGCGTCCCGGTCGCTTCTCGTCGACGGCCCGGACGTCGACAAGCTGCGGGACACCGCCGCCAGACTGGCCGGCGAGTTCCGAGAGGTGCTTCCCGCTGCGTAGGTGGCCCGGCCAGTCGTGTCGTCGGGACCGCCGAGGGACTGCCGGCGGCGCTGGCCCTACACCGGTCGATCGGAGGCGATGAGATGGGCATGGACGGGATCAGGCATGTGGTACCAGGAGCGGACGGCGTCGAGATCGGACTGCTCTCGGCAGGATCAGGCCCTCCGCTTCTGCTCGTGCACGGCGGCGCCGGACAGATCGAGTCGTGGCAGCCGATATGGGATCACCTGTCCCGTCGCTGGCGGGTTACGGCCATGGATCGTCGGGGACGGGGATCGAGCGGCGACGGCCGGGGCTACTCCATCGACGCCGAGTACGGAGACGTCGCCGCCGTCGCCGGCGCTCTCAGCACAGAATCGGGCGGGCCCATTGACGTCTTCGGTCACAGCTACGGCGCCACCTGCACTCTCGGCGCCATCGGCCACTCCGCCCCGTTTCGCCGAATCGCCCTCTATGAGCCCCCGGGCGATAAGACGGCCCCACCGGAGTTCGTGGACCGACTCACGTCACTGGTGGCCCAGGGCAGGGCCGGAAGAGGCATGGTCAGCTTCCTCACCGAGATCATCGGGCTGACGAACGAGGAGGTGGAGGAGCTCAAGAACGCACCCCAGACCTACGACATCTTGTCCGTCTTGTCGGCCACCCTGCCCCGGGAGGGTCGCGCTCTGCTGGGCGTCGATCTGGCCACGTTGGCGGACCAGGTCACCTGTCCGGCCTTGCTCCTCCTCGGCCAGCGAAGTCCCGACTGGGCCCAGGTGAACACCCGGGAGGCGGCCGAGGCGATACCCGATTCCCGCATTGTGATCCTGCCCGGGCTCGGTCACGAAGCCATCGACGAAGCACCCGAGCTCGTCGTCGATGAACTGGCGCGCTTCTTCGGTGATGCAACCTCTCACTAGGTCCCGCCACCAGCAGTGACAACAGGTTTGCCGACCATCGATTTGTCGACGGTGGTGGAGTCCACGTCGAGGATGTCGATGCCCCGGCGCCGGGCATCGGCGACGACGATGAGGCTCGCCGTGGCCGAGAGCCGGGCTCGTTGGGAGGGGCTCAGGTCGGACACGAGCACTTCTATCTCGTCTTCGAAGGCCGTCGTCGCCTCGTCGACGAGCTTCTGACCGGCCACGGTGATGGTCACCTGCACGCTGCGGCGGTCGACGGTGGAGGCGGTCCGGGCCACCAACCCGCGCTCCTCGGCCCGGTCGACCAACCCGGTGACACTCGATTTGTCCAATTGCAGGAACCCCGCCAGCTCCTTGATGGTCGGCGACCGGTCCCTGAGGATGCCGAGCAGCCGGGCCTGGACGATCGACAGCGTCGTGCTCGGCGGCGATACGCCCGAGCGCCCCTTGCACGGCAAAGCTCAACTGGGCCAGTGCGTCCACCAGGCCCAGGTCTCCATGGCCTGGCAGCGGGGTGAGGACGGAGCGGCGGTCGGTCGGGGGCACAACCTCAGCATAGCCAAACTTAGTTGGTGTTACCAACTATAGTAAGTGGTGCTACCAACTACTCTGGCTCCCCAGCGCTGCAAGCTGTGCGAGTGGTGCGAGTGGTGCGGACAGGAGACCAACCCCAATGAGCATGCATGCCGCAGTCGTCCGATCCTTCGACCATCCGCCCCGGTATGAGACCTACGACACCCCCGAACCGACCGGGCCGGACGAGACCCTGGTCGATGTTCTTGCCGTCGGGCTCCACCCCCGGGTCCGCACCGGTGCCGCAGGCCGGCACTACACCAGCACCGGAGAGCTGCCCATGATCCCCGGCATCGACGGGGTGGGCCGGCTGCCGGACGGCCGGCGGATCTACTTCGTCACCCCTGACGACACCTGGGGCTCCATGGCCGACCGGGCCGTCATCGACCTGCGCCGGATGGTCACGCTGCCGGAGAACGTCGATGCGGCCAAGGTGGCAGCCGGCATGAACCCGGCCATGTCCGCCTGGGTGGCCCTGCGCCGCCGGGTTCCCCTCCAGCCGGGCCAGTCGGTTCTCGTCCTCGGGGCCACCGGCAACGCCGGCGGCATGGCCGTGCAGGTTGCCAAACGCCTTGGCGCCGGCCGGGTCGTCGGTACCGGGCGCGACCCCGAACGGTTGGCCGGGCTGGCCGCCCTCGGGGCCGACGAGACCGTCGCCCTCGACGCCGATCCCGCGGTCACGGCCGAACGCCTGGCTGACGTCGCCGCCGAGGTGGACATCGTGATCGACTACCTGTGGGGCGAACCGGCGACCACCGCCATCACGGCCCTGCTCACGGCCCGAGCCGACCGCAGCCGGGCCATGGACTGGATCCAGATCGGGGCGATGGCCGGCCCCACCATCGAGCTGCCGTCGGTGGCCCTCCGCTCGGCCAACCTCCGACTCCAGGGAAACGGGCAGGGGGCGGTATCGGCCCAGGCCTACCTGGCCGAGCTTCCGTCCCTGATCGACGAGATCGACGCCGGAACCATCGAGATCAACGTCCGACCGGTCGAGTTGGCCGATGTCGAAACCACCTGGAGCGCCCCCGAGATCCCCGGCCTGCGCACCGTCCTCATCCCCTGAGGCCCTGCATTGTGCGAGGCCGCAGGTGGGGGCGACACTTCGCAGTGTCAGATCCACTTAGCAGGAAGGTCGGATTCGACTGATTGCAGGGCCCACCAGGGACCTGTCTCTTTTTGGTACCGGGACGGGAGTGGGTGGGTCGTCGCTCCTGGTATACCGGATCCATGGCAAACGACACGGCTCAGCTCGGTGGGAGATCGGTCCGCCGCATCGGGTTCGGCGCCATGCAGCTCCCCGGTCGTGGAGTGTTCGGTCCGCCCAAGGACCGGGCAACCGCCCTGGCCGTGGTTCGCCACGCCGTCGAGGCGGGGGTCAATCACATCGACACCGCCCAGTTCTACGGGCCCGACGTCGCCAACGAGCTGCTACACGAGGCGCTTCATCCCTATCCTGATGACCTCGTGCTGGTGTCGAAGGTGGGAGCTCGGCGGAGCGAGCAGGGTGAGTGGCTTGCCGCCCAACGTCCCGACGAGCTCCGGGCCGGAGTCGAGGAGAACCTGGCGTCCCTGGATCTGGATCAGATCCCCATCGTCAATCTGCGTCGACATCCTGATTCCGACGTCCCCTTCACCGAACAGCTCGACCTCATGGAGGCCCTCCGCCAGGAGGGCCTGATCGGAGGCACCGGTCTGAGCACGGTCGACCTCGACCAGTACCGGACCGCTCAGGACCGGATCGACGTCGCCTGCGTGCAGAACGCCTACAATCTGGCCGACACTTCCGATGCGGACTTGTTCGACGCCTGCCGGACGGACGGAGTTCCCTACGTCCCCTACTTCCCACTGGGGTCGGCGTTCAACTCGGAGAACCCGGTGCTGGCGGCACCGTCCGTCGAGGCCACGGCACTTCGCCTCGGCGCCACCCCGGCCCAGATCGCTCTCGGCTGGTTGCTCCGTCAGGCGCCGACCGTGCTCCTGATCCCCGGCACTTCGTCGATGGCGCACCTGGAAGAGAATCTGGCCGCCGCCGACCTCGATCTCGACCCCGAGGCCCTGGCAGTCCTTCCCTCGTAGGGCTGACAACCGTTCGCCGTCCGACCCGCCAGGTCCTGGGCGGCAATCAAACCCCTTGGTCGAAACTCATGGCGCGCCAGATGTGGGAGGAGCCCGTCAGTCGTCGGAGCGGTACAACCGGGCGATCATCTGTCGCGACACACCAAGACGGCGTCCGACCTCGGTGAAGCTCAACTTCTCGTCGTCGACCATGGCCCGGATCAGGCCAACTCGGTAGACCATGACGGCGTGCTCGAACGCATCGATTGCTGCCGATGACCTCAGTCGCGCATCGCGACCGCCTCGGGCGACGAGGTCAACCACGATCTCGGAGACGGGGGCGCCGGCTATCAGCTGCTCCCGGGCCTTGTCGATCGACGCCACCCCTTCTCGAATCGCCCGCTGCGCCTCCTCGCCGGTGTGCTCGACTCGCTCGATCGCTTTCAACAAGCTGTCGGTGCTGACCACTGGGCTCCTTGCCGATCCGCAGGTGTCGTACTGTCATCGCCGATGGCAGAACATAACTGAGGAGCCGACGGTTTGCAGCAACCCCCCGTTGCACCGTTACCTTTGCCTTGACGCCGGACCCGTTGAGCTGGGTTCCGCCACCCTGCTCCGGGTCCGGCTCTTTCGCCCGTTGAGCCGGTTCCACCACCCACCTGGGAGTATAGGACCCCCTCGGACACCCGGCACCGAGCGACCACGCTCGGATCTGGCCCTGACGCCTTGGGCCATCTGTCCCCGACGGGTGGACCGGCGGGCGATATCACCTGGCTGATCGACACGTCGGTGACAGGGTGCCGGCCCCCGCCAACGGCCTCCCCCTCCCTGCCCTCCGGTGTCTCGGAGCTGTTGACACCGGCTCCAGCTCCCCTAGGAGGCAGACCGGCCCGCGGGGTCATTCCGATGTCCGGGGCGATCTGCACATCGGCGACCGGGCCCTCGGGCCCAAGACCTCAGCGGACAGCTCGGACGGTGCCCATGAGTGGTCCCAGAACGTCAAAGGGGTGGACGGGACATGGGCTGGACGGGGCACGGTCACCCATTGGGCTTCAGTCCCGCGTCATGGGGCCGGTCGGGTCGGACTGCAGGCGTTGTTTCACGTCAGGTGGCAACTGATCCTGCACTGCGTCGGCCAACCGTTTGGAATGGGACCGCAGTGACAGCATCTCGGAGTAACGCTCGTCATCTCCCTTCATCCCCGAAATGAGTGGTGAACGGGCGATGGCTGCGACACCGACGAACATGATGAGCAAGGCCACCGCCTCCAGGGGCCCGAAGGGACCGTAGGTACGCAGGTTGTCTCCGAACAGGCCAATACCGATGGCCAGGCTGGCCAGCGGATCAACGAGAACGAGGGCGGTCTGCGAGGCGGCGATGGGCCCGGCGTGGTAGGCGTTCTGGGCCAGGAACAGGGAAATCACCCCGGACACGGCCAGCCCGTAGGTCTGCCAATGGTGGAACATGTGGACCCAGTCCGAGGCCACGTAGCCACCGACCGTCTTGATGAGGGCGGCGGTGAAGGCGAAGCCAATAGCTCCGGCTGTCCCGAACATCGCCGCTCGCCACCAGCGAGGACCACGAAGAGCCAGGAGCACGGTGAGCACCACTGCACCCCCGCAGCTCGATGCCACCACGATCCATTCGCGAGTCGACGGGACAAGGTTGCCTCCGACGGGCTGGGCGAAGATCAAGAATCCGGCGAGCCCGCCGGCCGCGGCCAGACAGGCGATCCACTCTCTCAGCCCGACTCGGAATCGGAACCATGTGGCCAGCAGCAGGACGATGAACAACAACTCGGTGGTCAAGATGGGCTGGACTTGACTCAAGGACCCGATATGGAGGGCCACCGCCTGCAATAGGAAGGATGCCACCATGAACGCGAATCCGAGCAACCACACCCCTCGCGTCAAGGCATGGGTCAACAAACTCAGCTTGAGCGTTGACTCCTCGGGGGCGTCCTCCACCCCCATGCGTTGGAGGATGCTGGTCAGGGCATTGGCCAGCCCCGACGAGAGCGCGAGCAGATAGACCACGGCCGTCTAGAGGGTTGCGCCCGGAGAATCGCGATCGGGCACGATCACATTGGGCTGCGAGAATTTGAAACCCACCATTGACCTCTCTCGAAACTTCGAGGCCCCTCCAGCCCCAGCCTAGTGAGATGACAGCTACTGGCATCAAGTGCCGAAATGCAGGGCCGGACGCCGAGACCTTGCTGCCCGCTCTGCCCCCGTGGGCAGGGTGAGGGTTCCAGATATCAGCCCTGAGCCGACCCTCTGCGGTCGTTCTCCGGGTGACCGATCCTGGTCCCGTATTTGTCGATCCATTGCTGGGGGACTCTCGATGGAGTCCTCGCTGTCATGCGGACGAGAACTCTCGGGACCAACCAGAACCCTGCTACGACGAGCAAGAGCGTTAGGGACGCGATCAATACCATCACGGAGGCAACCCTACTGTCGGCGGGACTGACGCGACCTGTCACCAACGCGTTTTGAGTCAGCCGGGGTTGTGTCCGCGGCCAGCGCCGCCGAGTCGACACATAAAGTTCACTTGGCTGTTACAAGTTGCACACACAACTTAAGATTTCCGTAACAGATTTCCGTAACACAGCCCCCGATAGGCCAGGAGCCGACGTGAGCACCCCCGGTTCTGCCCGCAGCTCTGTCGTGCCGGGGCGTGGCTATTCCACGACAATGGGAGCATCCGCCGGCGCTACGGCCTTTGCCCGCAAGTGTTTCCAGGTCACTCCTATGAGGACGGCAACCGCAATCCCTAGCGTGCTCACCAATGAAACGGTGAACAGCTCCAAGGAGTGTTCGGTGCCGACTTGGTCGGGTGGGGTCGACCCCATGCGCTGTCCAATACCCAAATGTCAAGACAGGCAATCTTCGGTGCCGTTGTTCAGGAGTTTGGTTCTAGACGGTTTGGCCAGTCAGCAGTGCGGGTAGTGCACTGCCACCAAATCAACAGAAGGGGGAATCATGGCCGGTGGACTCGTAGCGAGCATCATCGCATTCGCCGTCGGAGCCGTCTTGGACTTCGCGGTCACGACCAATACGGAGCAGCATGGATTCAACATTCATACGGTCGGGGTCATCTTGATGATCGTAGGGGTGGTCGGTGCGCTTCTGTCCGTGCTCGGACTGGTCAGCACGAATGTACGTCGTCATCGCACCGTCGTCGACGACGGCCGTGGCACCGTCATTACCCGCCAAGACTCGACCTACTAGAACCAGGAACGAGGCACCAACATGGTCATTCTCCTTGCATTTCTGCTGGTCCTGCTTTTCGCGGGACTCGGATTCGCCCTGCACTTCCTGTGGATCGTCGCTGTCGTCCTGTTCGTCCTCTGGCTGGTCGGCTTTGCCCTGGGCCGAGGTGAGGCAGCAGGGTCACACCGGTTCTACCGCTGGTAGGTATTCGGCAGCCCGACCGGGATGGGGTCGCCGCTTGTTCGGGTATCGACGAGCTGGGGCCGTGGCCAAAGACACTTCGTCCAACCCGACCCTGGCAACGTTGAGGGTGCCGTCGATCGATTGCCAGTGCGGTAAGCGAGTCGGTTTTGCGGGCCCTCTTCTTCAGCGCCTGCGTGGTCCTCGTTGCCCGTTGGTTCCCGACGCTTCTTCTTGATGGCCATGGTCCAATGACGAAGAGACGGACCTGACTGCGGAGGTGTGGGATCTGCGTCAGTCGGTCGGACGTGAAGGCCGGGACAGTGCTTGATCTCGTCTCGAGAGACATGACCCCCACCCGTTAGTTGTTGACGGTGACCGTGATTGCCGCACTCTGGCTGCTCCTGCCACTGTCGTCGTAGGCAATGCTCCGCAGCGAGTAAGTGCCGTTGGCGACGAGGGCAGTGTTCCATTTTGCCAGCCATCCGACTGAGCTCGGACTGGCGGTGGCGATGATCGTGCTGTGCTGTGAGCTGTTGGAGAGGAGGAAATCAACCTTGGTCACGGGAAGGTAGTACGCCGCCATGGCATCGAGGACGGTGGTGCGGGACAGGGCGGAGTGATCTGCAGGAACGAGCACACGTGTGCGTACGAAGGACCGGAAGACTTGGCGTTTCGGTATTCCTTGCCAGCCGGTCCACAGGGAGAACCGGCCCGACGAGATCCGGGGAGGTCCCAGGGCATCATTGAAGAGTTCCATCACCGCGGCGCTTTCGGCCGCCGAGCGGTCCACAATGACTAGTCGTACGTGATACTTGGAGAGAGTGGCACGGGTGGAGCTCACCAGCTCGGGGGTGATCGGCAACGGCGGTCCGTAGCCACTCGGGGGATTCAGGCCTGCGAGGAACTGCTGGAGTTGAGGCGGGTTCATAACGCTCGGAAGGAGGATCGAGGGGTCGATGCCCGGCCGAACTGGATGATAGGAGTAGCCGCCGAGGAGTTGGAATCCGAATCCGTCTTCGGCCTGCCAGAGCAGTGGATCCGAGGTGTTTCCTGTGGCATACGGGTAGGTGATTGCTACCGGGGCCCCCGCCGGAACAGCTCCGCGAATGCTGGCCGGGAGCCCGATAGCCGGTGTTCTGTCAAATGACAGTGGCCAATCCGGAAGAAGAGTTGCGACCAGCACGGCGACGGTGATGATGGCAAAGACGGCACCGCTTCGTCGTCGGGCGGCGCCGTCTCTCGCATCAAGCGCGATCGTCCGGTGCACGTCATCGAGCCCGAATGCAATCACCGCAGCCAGGCAAGCACCGAGACCGAATGAGAAACGATCCGGGAGGAGGCTGTCGACGCTCGGGATGTGGTCAAGCAACAGGAAGGGAAGCGGGAACCCGGTCGTTCGTCCGTTGACGGCTAGATGAGGGCCCAGCGACAGGAGTGCTGCAACAGCGAGGAGCACTACTGCAAGCTGCATGCGAGGACTGCGACGAGAGCGCCAAGCGAACAATGCGGTGAGGATCAGCACCGGGACACCGATGTAACCGTTGGCCTCGGACGCCCCGTCGTCAAAGGCCAGGCGGTTTCCCAGCGATCGCATCCCGAGTGAGATCTTCTGCAGAGGTCCGGGAGCCACAAAGCCGAAAAGGTCATTGTGGAACTGATTGACCTTCGGAAATGTGGGTCCCGTGATGTGTTGTGGCCCGACAAGCATCATCCACAGGGGGTACCCCAACAGCACGACAGTTATCAAGACAGCGATGCATACCGGCCGCCAGGAGGTTCGCAGCATCTCGGGCAGTTGGGCGGGATAGCGGAGTGAGACGGCGACCACACCGACACCGACGAGGATCACCACAATGGTGAACATCTCCTGCGAGATGAGGTATTGGGCGGTGAGGAGCAGCCCGAGCTGAACCCCGAGCCGCCGGGGTGAACCCCGGTGCCGGAGGATCGATTCGACCGTCAGCGCGATGAAGGGTGGCAACGGCAGGAATACCAGATTCAAGTGAGCGGTTGCCTGGCCCACCATGTAGGGCGAGAAGCCATAGATGAGACCACCGAGCGCGGCTGCCGGCAGCCACACATGCCATTTGCGCAGCACCACCAAAGCGGCGGTGGCCGAGATCGGCATGGCCAGAAGCAGCAGGACGTTCGCCCGTTCCACCGGACTGAAGAAGAGTGCGAACGGAGCAGTGATCAGACCCAGCAAAGGGACCGGCGCGGTGGCCGCCAGGTTGACGCCCGTTGGCACGAACATCGCATGGCTGAAGTAAGGATTCAGACCGTGGTCGATCGCGTAGGGCACCCAAGCGAGAAACCACAGGGACTGTACGAAGTCCCCCCCGTAGCCGAAGAGGTGAGTCGAGAGCGGGAAGACCGGCCAGAAGGCAACGGCGCCAATCACGATGTATCCGATGACGACAGCTACTGAGGGCAGTGTCCGGCGAGGGAGGCGGTGCACCGGTGGTCGGTGCGCCGCCCCCTGGGCCGGGCCGCGGCCGGGCGCGGGTGAGATGACCAGCCCGCGATCCTCGGATATGGGCGTTGTCATCAGCCTCCGTCTGCCTCCTTCGGATTGTCCGGCGCATCTGGCCCCAGGGTCGCAGAATGGTGGCGCGTAGCGCATGTCACCGAACGCTGGTGCCCCTACAATCGCTGAAGGTCGTACTGCCTCCGATTGGGAAGTCGCAAAGCCTACCTGTACTGTTCTCCAGCCGGCGAACGCGCCTCTCGGTGGGTGCAATCCACAAACGTGGGCTACGACGGTCGGCTAACCGCGATCAGCTTCTTGCTCCCCGTGGGGATAACGCGACCCTGGGCCGGCGATAGGGGGCAGGGGTCAAGGTGGGTCCCGACGATCCATGCGTCGACGGTTCGGTCTCTGCGTCCCAAGGTGCCCCAGATCAGACCTTGAAGACGCTGCCCTTGACCAATGTGAGGTGGCCAGCCTTACTGACGCAGAAAGCCCCTGAGCCATGGTCCCCCACCTTGATCACCGACGCTGCACTTCCAGTGACGGCGGTTACCACCTCAGAGGCGTCGTACTCCTTGGAGCCGGTGGCGCAGATCCCTTGGCCGGGACTCGTGACAGAGCCGGAAAGCGACACCGAGCCCGGGTGCTTGCCCGCCCAGCTGATCGTCCCACCGGTCGCAAGCGAGGTGCCCACCGCACTCCCCTTCGCAAACGGGGTGCTGCACCCCTTGAAGTGAACGGTTCCCGCCAGGGACCCGGAGACTTTGGCGCATGTCACCGGAGACGACGCTCCGGCTATGCCAGACACTCCGACGATCCCCACCGTCGCCGCTGACATCGGAATCGCGACTGCTGCCACTGCCACCAAGATCTTTCGCATTGTTCCCCCTTGTTCGGAATTGCACCCTCTCCAGTGCCGACTTGCCCTAACCGTAGCGAAAGGGTGTTAGGGAATTGTTAGGAGGGCTCCGGGGGCGTGGAAGCCCGATGGCCAGGATTCCCCCACGTCACGGATGTTCTGCACCCCGGCGAGGCCGCCAAGTGATCGTTTCGATGACGGGATGGACATGACGAGATAGCCCACGGCCCCATCACAACGACTCTCAACCTACAGTCACCTCTGGCCAACCGGAGAAGATCGAAGGCACGAAGCTGCCGAAGCGATCATGGCCGAGTCTCTCGTCCCCCAGATTCAGAATCTCGCGGACTCCTCGCGGATGAAATCGGTCGAACAGCTCGGCAACCAGGGAGCGTGTTGCCATCTACACGTTGAAGCGGAACTCGACCACGTCGCCGTCGTGCATCACGTACTCCTTGCCCTCGACCCGGGCCTTGCCGGCGGCGCGCACAGCGGCGATCGAGCCGGCGGCGATGAGATCGTCATAGCTGACGATCTCGGCTTTGATGAATCCCCGCTCGAAGTCGGTGTGGATGGTGCCGGCCGCTTGGGGCGCGGTGTCCCCGATGTGGATGGTCCAGGCCCGTGACTCCTTGGGACCGGCGGTGAGGAAGGTCTGCAGGCCCAGGGTGCGGAACCCCACGTGCACCAGCTGGACCAGACCCGACTCGACCTGGCCGTAGCCGGCCAGGAGCTCGGCCGCGTCCTCGGGATCGAGGGCGGCGACCTCGGCTTCGATCTGGGCGCACACCACCACGGCCTCGGCCGGAGCCACCAGCGCCCCGAGCTCGGCCCGCAGCTCTTCGTCGCCCAGGGCGCCCTCGTCGACATTGAAAACGTAGATGAACGGCTTGGCCGTGAGCAGGTGCAGATCGGCCAACAGCTCGGGGTCGATCTCGCCGGCGGAGGCGGCCGAGGCTATGGTCCGCCCTTCGTCGAGGATGGTGCGAGCCCGCTCGGCCGCCCGGAGCGCCGGCACCAACTCGGGTTGCTTGCGCGACTCCTTGGCCAGCTTCACCAGCCGATTGTCGACCGTCTGGAGATCGGCCAGGATCAGCTCGGTGTTGATGGTCTCGATGTCGTCGCCGGGAGCGATCCTCCCGTCCACGTGGATGACGTCGGGGTCGGTGAACACCCGCACCACCTGGCAGATGGCATCGCTCTCACGGATGGCGGCGAGGAATTTGTTGCCCAGGCCCTCTCCTTCCGAGGCACCCTTCACGATTCCGGCGATGTCCACGAACGTGACCGTGGCCGGCACGATCTCCTTGGACTCGAACAGCTCGGCCAAGCGGTCGAGTCGGTCGTCGGGGACCGCCACCACGCCCACGTTGGGCTCGATGGTGGCGAAGGGATAGTTGGCGGCCAGCACCTGGTTGCGGGTGAGGGCGTTGAACAGGGTGGACTTCCCCACATTGGGGAGCCCGACGATGCCGATGGACAGTGCCACGTAGTGCTTCCTCCGAAGTCGTTGCCGGCCGCGTCAGGCAGGAGGGCCGACGCGCCAGCGTAGGTGATCCCCGCTGGCACCGGGACCGGTCGAGCCCGGCGGGGACGGCCGGAGCCGAGCCCGGAACTCCCGGCCGTCAGCCCAGCGACTTGATCAGGTACTCGCTCATCGTCGAGCTCCTGAGGCGGGACAAGTCGAGGCAGGCATCGACGCTGGCGATCATCCTGGACACGTTGGCGTCGAGCTCCTCTTGGGTGGCGGCGTTGAAGAACAGCAGTGGGTCGGCCACGTGCCCGGTCGACGGCCATCCCTCCTCGACGATGCCGTCGATCTCAGGGTCGCCTTCATCCAACGAGCGCACCACCTCGTTGCGCACGTACCGGGTGCGGGGCTGAAGTTCGGCCGAGACCGGCGACTGGGTGCCGTGCCACCGGTCGATCCAGGTCCGGTACTCGAGCCCGGGGGGTCGGTGGATGATGGCCACGGTCAGCACGCCGGGCGACCGTTCCCCGTCGGCCCAGTGGCGGGGCGGCCCATGGGGAGTCGTCCCGTAGTCGTCGTAGAGCGACTCCACCACCAGATAGCCGGCCGTCCGGAGTCCGAGCGGCCTGAGAGCCGACTCGACCATGTCCCTCTCCTCGTAACGGTCGAGCCATACCGACACCTCGGCCACGTGGGGATCCTCGCCGTCGGGCGCCGGGGCCGGTGACGGGGCCGGGGCGGCGTCGCCGTCATGGACGTTCACGCCCAGGCCCTTCACACCTTCTGCCACCAGACGCGGGGCCACCTCCTCGACCAGCCGGTGCCGCAGGGCGTCGCCCGCCTCGGGCCCACCGTCCCCCCACATCAGATAGATCAGCTTCTCCACCGGTTCGGACCGGCCGGATCAGTGGCGGATGGTGGAGGCGCTCGGAGACGGGCCCGGCCCGGGGACCCGGCAGGCACCGTCGATGTCGAAGACCTGGTTGAACCGGCCCAGGGCCAACCACGAGCCCACGCACAGGGCCAGGTCGACCAGCTCCCCGTCGCCGTAGACGGCGTGCAGCCGGTCCCAGAAGGGCTGGTCCATAGCCAGGTGATCAGTGGCATACCGCTCAGCGAACTCGGCGGCCAACTGCTCCCGCTCGGTGAGCCCGTCGAACTGGCGTCGCCCCACCGCCTGGTAGAACGACTCCGGGATCTCGCCCGGGTCGCTGGCCCGGCTGGGCACGTCGCGAGCGGTGCGCCAGTCGATGCAGATGGCGCACTGGTTGATGCGGGCCATGGTGATGCGGGCCGATTCGAACTCCCGCAGTGACAGTGACGACTTCTCGTAGACGGCGGTGGAGTAGGCCCCGGCGGCCGAGGTGAGCGGCGGCGCCAACTCCGACCACACGTAGATCAATGGGTCCTTTCCGGATGGAACGTCGACGTGTGGCACGGCTACCCCCTTGTGGTCCCGGCTGGCCACGAGCGGCCCGGCCCAGTTGGCTTCCATCCGGTCGAACTCATGTGACCGGGGCCGGGCCCGGGCCCGGGCCGGGACCGGCTGGCAAGCGGCGGATGATCCTGCCGGCCTGGCCCTCGAGGAACTGGGTCCACTGCCGCTCCCCCATCAACCACAACCAGAGCTCGCGACGGTTGGCCACCAGCGCTTCGACGAGATGGTCCTGGTTCAGGCCGGCCGGTTCGAGGGACGGGCGCCACCGTTCCCAGAGCCAGTTCCCGATGCACAGCTCCTCTTCCAACCCGTCCCGCCAGTTCCGGCCGTCGAGCAGGGCGTCCCGCAGGGCGTCGCGCAGCTCGACCGGTTCGTCGGGTTCGTCGGGGACCGTCAACTCGAAGACGGTCTCCTCATCGAATTCGCTCACAGCCGCCACCCTACCCATCCCGCTCAACCCATCCCGCCCGCTCTGCCGCAATCAGCCCGAGGCCGGAGCTCAGCGGTCGAGGACGACCGGGGCCCGGTCGGTGCCCTGGTAGTTATTCACGTGATCGGCGTAGTCGATGAACAGCGGTGCGTCGGGATCGAACGGACGTCGGAGACTGTCGAAGGCGATGCGCTTGTCGAAGTTGTCCAATCGCACCAGTGCCTCGGGGTTGTCCAGCTCCCGGAAGTCGAGCCGGCCCCGGGCGTTGTCCAGGGCCCGCCGACCACGCTCGGTCCGGACCAGCACACTGCTCCATCCGTCCATGGCCCCGACGCTCCCGACGGAGAGGTCGGCGCTCCTCCCCAGGAAATCAGCGCACTCGTCGCACCCCTTGAGGGCGGCACCATGGAAGTTCTTGATGGGCTCGTCCACCGCCAGCTCACCGTCCCGGTACTCGACGATCATGCGACCCCGGATCACGTCCACCTTGCTCACCCGTTCCAGATCGATGCCCCGCTCCTCGTGCAGCAGTTCCAGCATCAGTCCCTGATAGTCGAAGCTCTTGGTGCACAGCAGGGCGATGGTCAGGACCACCGAGTCGACCCGGTGGGCGCCGGTGGGCCAACGGCGGGCCTGCATGGCCCGAAGCCCCTGGATCTCGCACGGGGTTCCCACCACCGCGATGCGAGGCTTGGCCGGAAGGTCGTACTTGGACAGATCCAGTTCCGCCAGGGCCATGGTCTGGTTGTAGTAGCTGCCGGCGGCGTCGACGATCTCCTTGGCCGTGGTGGCCAGGTAGGACACCCCTTTCCACGGCTCGTCGGGATCGTCACTGGGCCGGGTCACCACCGCCCCGTCGATCTCACCGCCGGCCAAGGCCGCGACCAGGAGGGCGGTGACCACGCCTCCGTCCTGGACGTAGTCGGACCGGGCTCCGGCCCGCACCGAGTAGGAGTCCATCACCGCCCCCAGGCCGTCACCGGGGGGGCCGCCGGTGATCTTCCAGTAGGTGTCGGAGGAGTCAGCCCGGACGATGGCGCCCTCGCCCTCGCCCCCGACGTCGGAGGACATCGTGGACGGCGGCCACAGTGCCTCGTAGCGGAGGCCGCCCCGGGGACAGAAGTCCCAGCACAGAGAACACCCCGTGCACATCTTGACCAGTTCGGGCAGGTCGGTGTCCTCATCGACCCCGATGGAGTTGGAGGGGCACGCGGCCACGCAGGTGCCGCACTGGATGCACCGTCCGGCGTCGATGACCCCGGCCTGGAGCTCCCAGAACCAGGTCTTGCCCGGGGGCTCGGCGATACCGTTCATCTCGTCGCGGATGCGGTAGGCCTTCATCGGACCCGCCGCCCGGCCTTGGTGGCCCCCGGAGCCTGCGCCTTGGTCTCGGTCTTGGCCTTTGTTGTTGTGGTGGCGGCGGGAGCCTTCTTCGTCACCGAGGCCTTTCGGGCCCCGGGCGCCTTCTTGGTGGCCGGGCCTTTTTTCCCCGACGGCGTGCGGTTGGTGGCCAGGGTCACCGGGGTACCGGTACCGTCCTCGGCCAGCGTGCGGCGAAGGTCGTCGTTGGGGACCCGCCGGGCCCAGTTGTAGAAGGGCTCGTCGGCCCGGCGCTCGTTCTGGTAGCGACGGACCACCCGCAACAAGGCGTCGGGGACGTCGTTGACCGGCCGGGCATGCTCGATCCAGTCGATGAACCCGGGCTCGGAACCGAGCGAGCCGCCCATGCCGATGTCGACCGCCTCGGACAGGTGGTTCCCCACATGGGCCACCTCACCGCGGAATCCGATGTCGGCGATCTGGGGCTGGGCACAGCTGGCCGAGCAGCCCGAGAAGTGCATCCGGATCACACCGGCGTCCTCCTTCGGTCCCGACGGCGCGCCCGGCACCGGCACCGCACCCACCGGCTCGCCGGCCAGCTGCTCATCGAGGAAGCGCGCCCACTTGACCGCCCGCTCCTTGGTCTCCACGATGGCGTAGCGGCAGAACTCGGAACCGGTGCAGGCGACCACCCCGCGGGTGAAGGGCCCCGGATAGGGCGAGTACTTCTGCAGGAGGTCCTCGGCCAGCATGGCGTCGAGACGATCCTCGGGCACACCGGTGAAGGTGATGTTCTGGTCGGTCCCGATGCGCACCGTGCCGTCGCCGTAGGTTTCGGCCAACCGGGCGGCCTCGACCAGTTCGAGCCCGTTCATCCTTCCCACCGGGACCGAACACCCCACATAGACAAGCCCCGGCTCCTTTTGGGGGTGGACCCCGACATGGTCGCCCCGATACCGGCGGGTCAGGTTCTCGCCCGCCGGCACCAACTCGAACCTGGCCCGGGCGGCCAACTCGGACCGAAAGCCCTCGGGGCCCAGCTCCTGGACCAGATAGCGCATGCGGGCCAGCCCGCGGTTCTCGCGGTTGCCGAGCTCGCCGAAGAGCTGGGCTATGGCCCGGGTGACCTCGACGGCCTGGTCGGTTCGCACGAACACGTCGATGTCCGAGGCCATCCGCTCGCCGTCGGACAATCCCCCGCCGGCCAGCAGGTTGAACCCCAGCGTGCCGTCGTCGGCCCGGGCCGGCCACAGGCCGATGTCGTTGATCTCGGCCTGGGCGCAGTCCTCCACGCACCCGGTCACCGACATCTTGAACTTGCGGGGCAGGTTGGCGTATTCGCGATTGCCGGTGAAGAAGTCCGAGACGGCCCGGGCCACCGGAAGCGCGTCGAACGCCTCGTTGGCGTCGACCCCCGACACCGGGCAGCTCAGCACGTTGCGGGCCGAGTCGCCGCAGGCCTGGACGGTGGTCAGCCCCACTGCGGCGAAGCGGCGCCAGATCCGTGGGATGTCCTCGATGCGGAGCCAGTGGATCTGCACGGTCTGACGGGTGGTCAAGTCGGCGTAGCGCGAGCCGAACACCCGGCTCTCGGTACCGTCAGGACCCTCCCCGAACGCATCGGCGGCCACGCCGATCTCCCGGATCTGGGGGGAGGTCAGGAACCCGCCGGGGATCTTGACCCTCATCATGAAGGCGTCGCCACCCTGCTTCTGCGGGTAGATGCCGGCCCACTTCAGGCGCTCCACCTCACCGGGCACCTTGGCGATGCCGGCCGGGCCCTCCTTCGAGTAGGTGTCGATGATTGCGTCGGCGATCTCCAGCGGATGCCGCTCGAGCTTCCACTGCTCGATCTCGTTCAGCTCACCCTGGGTCCGGTAGGGGTTGATGAAGGGCATCGGCCGGTCGGTGCCACGGATGTGGAGCCCGTAGAGCTCGTCCCGGTCCTTGGGCATGTCAGGCGTGCAATCCGCACTCAACTTTGTCCGAGTCGGCCCACCGTCCGGCACGCGGATTCTCGCCGATGGCGACCGGACGGGTCGTCGGGGCGCACCCGATGGAGAGATAGCCCTGGGCCAACAGCGGGTGGGACGGGATGTCGTGGTCGGCGGCATAGCCGGCCACGTCGGCCTCGGTCCAGGTGGCCAGGGGGTTGATCTTCACCATCCCCCAGCTCTCGTCGTAGGTGACGATGGGAGCGTCCCGCCGGGTGGGGGCGTCGACCCTCTTCACCCCGGTCATCCAGGCGTCCATGCCCTCCAGCGCCTGCTTCAGCGGGCGGACCTTGCGGAACTCGCAGCACTGGGCAGTGCCGCACGGCCATTGCTCGGCCCCGGCCGCCGGTTGGGTGATCTTCAAGTTGAGGTCGTACCGGGACCGGATGGTCTCGACGTACTCGAGCGTCTCGGGAAAGTGGGAACCGGTGTCGAGGAACACGACCTCGATGGCGGGATCGACCTTGACGGCGATGTCGATGAGCACCGCGTCCTGGAACGAGGCGGCCATGGCCATCCCCGATCCGAACCGTTCGATGGCCCAGGCCACGATCAGGCCGGCCGGGGCCGACTCGAATGCAGCCGACTGCTCGTCGAGCTCCCTGCCCAACTTCACCAACTCGGACTCACTGGCGACGATGCTCACGTCCACGATCCTCTCTGTCCCCTCGCCGGTCGTCACCGGGGCGCCGACTACGCTGACCAGCCCCGATCCGGCTGCTCCCCGTACCCAGTGCCCCTATGCCTACACTCCGTGTGAGGCACGATCTCCAGGCGAACTCCTCGTCATTCCGGTGACCGTGACCCGCCCGCACCCTTGGTCTCCGACCGGTTGGTGCTAGTCACCACCCGTCCGGCTCCAACCTCGGGACACGATCCCGGTCGCCTTGAGGACAGTATACATGACTAATCAGATCAGGATTTAGAACAATCCCCATCGGAGAGGTGGGCAGAGCCCGGAACCGCCGCCGCACCGGTCGCATCGAACCGCGCCCACATCGGCGGCATCGGCGACACCGGCGATACCGAGGCGACGGACTGCCGGCGACACCCCGCCGCCCCCTCGGTACGAACCACCCAACCCACGGAGGCGATGCCCTCTCATGACCGACCTGTCGCTGTGACCGCGCCCTCCGACGGCCCACCCCCGACGCGGCCCGCTCCCGGCTACCCGGTGGTCCTCGACCTGTCGGGTCGCCACTGCCTGGTGGTGGGAGGAGGACCGGTGGCGGCCCGCCGGGCCGAGGGCCTCATCTCCTCGGGGGCCAGGGTGACGGTGGTTGCCCCCCGGACCGTTGCCGCCCTCGACGACAACAGCCTGATCGAGGTGGTCCACCGGCCCTATCTGCGAGGAGAGGCGGCCCGGTTCCATCTGGTGATCACCGCCACCGGCGTGCCCGCTGTCGATCGGGCCGTGATCGCCGACGCCACGACGTCCCGGGTGCTGGTGGCCAGCGCCGACCAGGCCAGCCCGGGAACCGTGCGGCTCCCCGCCGTCCACCGGGACGGGCCGGTGAGCGTGGCCGTCTCCACCGATGGGGCGAGCCCGGCCCTGGCCCGCTGGATCCGGGACCGGATCTCGGCCGCCATGCCCACCAGGGTGGCCGTCGTCGCCGGGCTCCTGGACGAGGCCCGCCGGTCCCTACGCCAGTCCGGTCGGTCGACCGAGTCGGTGGACTGGACCACGCTGCTCGATGACCAGATCGTCCCTCTGGTCGAAGCCGGCCGGATCGACGAGGCCCGGGCCGTGCTCCGCCGGCTCTGAGGAGCCCGGCTTTTGGGCCCCGGCCCGGCGACCCCCTCGATCGACAGATCTCTGAGGACTACTGCCTCATGGCTGAGACTGTCAGACCGGGGTGGAGGCCAGGACCGTAGGCCCCGGGTTCAGCCGGCCGACCCGGCGTAGACCGGAGTGGATCCGAATGGAGCACCCCCGGAGAAGCAGTTCGAGTACGTGCCGATTACCGTCACCGGACCGGCGGTGAAGATCCCGTACTGGTTGCCGTGGATGGTGTTCGAGACCACGACCACACTGACCGGGCTGACGCTGCCCAGGTACACGCCGGTGGTGGCGGTGTCGCCGTAGTCACCCACGACGTCGTTGGTCCCGATGTTGTTCCCGATGATCCGGTTCCCGACGAAGTACTGACCGGCGATGTGGCTGTGGAGGGTCACCCCGCCCAGGCCGTTTCCGCTGAGGGTGTTGCCGACGATGGTGTTGTCGTACACCGCTCCACCCGGTACCGGGGAGGCCAGTACCACGCCGGCGCCGGCGCTGGCCGCCAGCGTCCCGTTGCCCTCGAGGACGTTGTTGGCCACGGTGTTGTCGAAGATGCCCTGAGCGGTGTTCACCCCGGTCGTCGACCCGAGATGATCGGCCAAGATGACGCCGCATCCACCCGGGTTGTTCTTGGCCACGTTGCCGACCACGGTGTCGTGGGAAGCGGTGGCCCCGGTGAACTGCGGAAGCCCGCCGGCGTCATTGGTCAGGTAGTAGCCCCCGCCTCCGTTGTTGATGGCGGTGTTGCCGGCCACGGTCGACCACGAACTGCCGTTGAGGTCGATGCCGGTGCCGCCGTTGTTCTCGGCCAGGTTGTTGCGGAAGGTGGAGTTGTTGCCGGCCGAGAGGATGCCGTCACCACTGGCGCCCTCGACCGTGAACCCTTCGATCGTCACATTGGGGGCGGTCACCGTGAAGGCGTTGTTCCCCTCCAGCGAGGCGAAAGGTGAGTTGGTGGCGGTGCCGGGGTCGACCGTCGCCCCGTGCCCGATAATGGTCACCGGCTGCTGGACCAACACGTCCTCGCTGTAGGTACCCGGGCACACGACCACCGTCCCGCCGGGGGATGCGGCTGCCACCGCGGCGGTGATGGTGGGGTAGGCGGGCCATCCGCACGACGGTGCGCCCGTCGGTGACGCGAAGACGGCGCGGGCCGGACCGGGACCCGGATAACCGGGGGCCCCATGACCGGGAGGAGGATTGCCGGGCCCAGGCGGAGGTCCGGCCGCGGCCACGCCCGGGCTCAGGGCCAGAACGCCCAACGCCAGTCCACCGATGCCGATCACATACGAAATTCTGCGCGCCAACAACCGCATGAGTGCTGTCCACCTTCCGTAGCCGACCAGCTCGCAGCCCCCGTAGCGAGTGGCTGACTGGTCCCCGTCATTTCCGATGCGGCGTCAGTGTAGACACATAGTTCGCAGCGCAACAACAGTCACCATTGACTACGGGAAACCCCGTAATTGACCGCCAGAATCCGCCTTTCGGGCCCTCCCGGGGGATGGCCCCGGTAGCGAGTCGCGGTCCGGTGGCGACGGTGCTCGGTGGCTGTCGGTAAGGTGCAGGTTGTGGTTCCCGAGACATCGCTGACCCTCGATCAGATCGACTTGTCGGACCTCGAGTTCTGGGAGCTGCCCTGGACCGAGCGGGAGGGGGCCTTCGAGCTGCTCCGGCGGGAGCGTCCGCTGGCGTTCTTCGAGGAGCCCGACGCCACCGAAGCCTCGCCGCTGGCTCCTCCCCCCGGCCCCGGCTACCGGGCCGTGACCCGGCACGCCGACATCTCCGAGATCAGCCGGAACCCCGACATCTACTGCTCGGGACAGGGCGCGGTCAGCATTCTCGATCTGCCTCCCGAAATGGTGGAGTACTTCGCCGGCATGATCTCGACCGACAATCCCCGCCATGCCCGGCTCCGCCGGATCGTGTCGGCGGCGTTCAACCCCCGGCGGATCAAGAGCATCGAGGACAGCATCGAAGAGGTGGCCGACCGGGTGATCGAACGGGCCGCCCCTCTCGGCCAGTGCGACTTCGCCACCGAGATCGCCACCCCGTTCCCCCTGGAGATCATCTGCGACATGATGGGGGTACCGCCCTCGGAGTACGCCACGGTGTTGCGATGCTCCAATGTCATCCTGAGCAACGGCGACCCCGAGTTCGTGCCCGAGGACGGCGATCCGGTGCTGGCCTTCATCACCGCCGGCCAGGAGCTCACCGACCTGATGAACGAGATCAGCTCGCACCGGGTCGACCATCCCGACGACGACCTGACCACGGCCCTGATCACCACCAACATCGACGGCGAGTCGCTGACCTCGGGCGAGTTGGCGTCCTTCTTCATCCTGTTGCTGACGGCCGGCAACGAGACCACCCGCAACGCCATCACCCACGGATTGCTGGCCCTCACCGAGCATCCCGAGCAGCGGGCACTGTGGCAGGCGGATCCGGCCGCCATCGCCCCGACCGGGGTCGACGAGATCGTCCGGTGGGCGTCGCCGGTCATCTGGATGCGCCGCACAGTGACGGAGGACACCGTGCTGTCGGGGGAGGAGCTGCACCCCGGGGACAAGGTGCTGCTGTTCTACAACTCGGCCAACCGGGACGAGGCGGTGTTCGAGGACCCGTTCCGATTCGATGTCCGACGCGATCCCAATCCCCACTTCGGGTTCGGTGCCGCCGGTCCGCACTTCTGTCTGGGGGCCCACCTGGCCCGCCGCGAGATCGACGTCATGATCGCGCGAACTGCTCAAGCGGCTGCCCGACATCGAGTCGACCGGGGAGCCGGACCGGCTGCGCTCCAACTTCATCAACGGCATCAAGCACCTGCCGTGCCGCTACAGCCCTGGTTGAGCCTCGTTCGGGTGGCTCACGGCTTGGCCACCATGACGACGGAGGCCCCGACGAGGACGCAGAAGGCCGCCGCCGCCATGGCCGCCACGCCGTAACAGTTGGCCCGGACGGTTTCGGTCGGGACCCCGGCGGCCACGGCCGACTGAAGCCGGCGCTCGGCCGGCCACAGCGCCATCTCGGCCCCGAAGGCAACCACGGCCCACAGCCCGAACCCCACCGCCACCCACCCGTCCGAGAACGACCACTCGCCGTGGCTCATCGCCACCAGGGCCACACCCAACACCGGCACCAGGAAGAGAATTCGACCGGCCCAGTTCACCCCGGGCCGGTAGTACCGGCGGACCGCCTCGGACCCGGGCCCCGACCGGCTGAGCACCAGGGCGAAGGCGCCGGCCACCACCACCGCGCCGAACCCGACCAGGGCACTGAGGACGTGGGCCAGCAGTACGATGTCGTAAGCGGCGCTTCGGTAGTTGCCGGCCGCCACGGCCAGCTGGTGGAGCGTCGGCATCGGGGCGATTCTGACATCCGCCGGCAGGGCCAGGGCATTCGGGGATCACCTCGGGGCCGGCGGGGGTGGCCATCGGCCCGGGCCGGTGGCCGTATGCCCATATTCGGGTCCCGATATTGCTACGTTTAATGGGAGGGATCTTGCCGGCCTGGCCCACCCATGGAGGTGGCGAGCGTCGAAGAGCGATTCGAATCGAGGTGGCGACCAACGTGTGTCTTCATAACGGAGTGCCGGACATGAGTGTTGCGCACTCTTGATGAATCAGCTCCGACTTGATCCGCTGACCGGGCGTTGGGTGGTGGTCAGCACCGACCGGGCCACCCGTCCCCAGGCCTTCGCTCCCCGCATCACGACGATCCAGGCCGACACCACCCGACCCTGTCCCTTCTGCCCCGGCAATGAGGAGAACGTCTCCCCCACCCTCGAGACCCGGGACGCCGACGGCAACTGGCTGGTCCGGGTGGTCCCCAACCGCTACCCCGCCTTCGAGGGCGACGCGCCGTTCGTGGTCACCAACCGGGGGCCGGTCTTCACCCAGGCCTCGGCGGGCGGCATCCACGAGGTGATCGTGCTCTCACCCGACCACCAGAACTCGTGGTCGATGCTGAGCGAGGAGCAGACCACCGCGGTCATGACCGCGATCCGCGACCGGATCGAGGAGCACTCGACCATCAGCGGGCTCCGCTACAGCCAGGCGATCGTCAACTCCGGGCGCGAGGCCGGGGCCTCGATCGAACACCCCCACGGCCAGCTTCTCGGCATGTCCTTCGTCCCCCGGGAGCTGGTGGAGGAACAGGCAGGATTCGCCCGCTTCGCCGGGCGGTGCCTGTTGTGCACCACCGTCGACGCCGAAGAGAACGTCGGCCATCGGGTCGTCTACGCCGACGAGCGCGTCCTGGTCATCTGCCCGTTTTGGAGCGGGTCGCCCTACGAGATGCTGGTGATCCCCCGGGCCCACGGTCCCCATCTCCACCACAGCTCCCGGACCGACCTGGTGGCGGTGGGCAAGGCACTCAAAGCGGTACTGGGCAGTCTCCGGGAGGTGGTCGGCGAAGTGGCGTACAACCTGGTGTTCCATTCGGCCCCCTACCGCGCCCCCGAGCCGTACCACTGGCACGTCCACGTGGTGCCCAAACTGACCACCGTGGCCGGATTCGAGCTGGGCACCGGAGTGCTGATCAACATCGTGAACCCCGAGGAGGCCGCCATCGAGTTGGCCGTCCGGGTTCCGGTGGCCCGGGCCCGGGCCGGCTGAGCCGCTCTCAACCCAGGGCGAGGTAGTCGAGATTGACCCCGCCCTGATCGGCGGTCTCGACGCTGCACACCACCAGGTTGGTACCGGCCGCCATGGTCAGGGTGATCGGTACCGTCTGCCAGGTGGCCCAGGCCGCCGTGTTCGCCACCTCGAGCACCGCCCTCCCGTGGAGGTCGCCGGTCGCCGGGTCCAGGGCACTCACCGTGAGTTTGGACGGCCTGCCGGTCGAATTGGCGGCATGGAACCAAAGCCGGTGACTGCCGGCACCGGGTACCGACATGGCCACGGCCACACTGCTCCCCACCGTGTCGAGACTGGTGACGTAGCCCATGCCCGAGTAGCCGGCAAAGGTGTTCTCGAACCGGGCCGATCCGGCCCAGGCCCCCACGTCGGCCTGGAAGTGGGCGGGGCCCTGGGGCACCACCGACAACAGGACCGAGGCGTGGGGCTCCAGGGCCACCTGGTAGCTGGTCATCGAGCCCAGGTCGGCGTGGGCCCAGAGGTCGCGAACCGTGGCCGGGCCGTCGACACCGAGCACGGCGGCGAAGTCGATCGACAGGACCTGGGTGCCCGGGCCGTCTTGCCGGTTGAACAGGGCCACCGCCCAGCTGCCGTCGGGCAGTTGGCCGATCCAACGTTGAGGGTCACGGCTGGAGGGGTCGTACTCGAATCCGTGACTGTTGTTGAACACCGGCTTGCCCACCAGTCCCAGCCTTCGCAGGGCCAGCACCTCGGGGTTCTGGTAGAAGGAGCCGTTGGTTCCGATGGTGTCGACCTGGTCGGTGATGGCGATGGGCGCCCCCGCCATGGTGAAGAGGTTGACGGCGCTCTGTTTCTCGCCGTCATTGCCGAACGACGCCATGATCAACGGGTCGCCGTCGAGTATCAACTGGCCCCGTCCCGAGATGTCGGCGAACCCGGTGAACCCGGTGAAGGGGTTGTTCCATTGGGACCACTCGGGCTGCCAGGTCTGTCGGCCTTCGCTCAAGTCGTACCACAGGCCATAGGTGACGTCGTTGTCGATCCGGATCAGGTCGCCGTATTGGCGTTCCCCGGCGCCGTGGTCGAACAGGTTGGGCATGACCAGGCTCAGCTGCATGTCGCCGGCGGCTTCCCGCATCCACGCCAGGGCCTGCAGATAGGAGTCTCGGCCGTGGGCCCGCCCCACCGTACCCTCGCTCTGGTCGAAGCCCACCTCGTACCAGGCCAGAAAGTCGATCCGGAGGAACACCACCCCCAGTCGGCGGAAGTAGTCGACGTAGCCCTTCACGTACTCCTCGGCCCCGTCCCGGGTGGTGTCCACCCACTGCAGCTGGCCGCCTCCGTCGAAGAAGTCGCCCGGGTTGACGAGGTCGGCCACCTTCACATCAGGCCGGCCGACGACGGTCACCAACGGGTTCGAGACGGCCGACAGGGTGGCCCACAGAGGGTTGTAGTAGACGCCCAGCTGGAGGCCCTTGGCCCGCAGATACCTGACCCACCAGGCCCAGTCGTGCTCCCAGTCGTCGGCCTGGCTGAGGATGTAGCCGTGCGGTGTGATCCGCTGGGTGTCGTCGATCCAGCCATCGGTACACACCATCGTGTAGCCAAAGTCACGGAAGTTCGCTGCGATCCAGTCGACGTTGGCCTTCCATACCTCCTCGGGGATGAGGACGTTGTTGATGAATTCGTAGCCGTAGGTGCTCCAGTAGAGGGGGCCGGCTCCTCCGGGTCGGAACCCTCCCGTGCCCGGCGATGGCGGTCGGCCCAACGGAGCCCTGGAGACCCGGGCGTCCCGCCGCGTCACGGCACCGGCGGGATGGGCGTCGATCGTCGCCCCGGCCAGCCCGGCGAGTACGGCCCCCCCTCCGCCCTTCAGCACGTCGCGTCGCGTCGGCACCCGATCACAGCCCTTCGTCTCGAACCCCGAGAGGAAATACTGTAGCCAAGACGGCTGCATCCGGCACTCGAGCCGAGCGAGCGATGTCGGCAACATCGAGAAGCCGGGCTGGCGGACAGATCGGTTCACACGGTCGCAGCGGGTGCGCTTGCCGTGCTCGTACCGCTCGAAAAATCACCGGTTGCTGCCCCTCTGCGGGTCGGGAGCCACTGCTACCGTAACCAACGATGGCTGACGGACATCGGTCAGGGACCAGGCTCGAGCCAGCCCGTCACCGTCGCCGGCACTCGTTGTCGAACGAGGACCGTCTGCGCGCCCTGGGTGAGCGCATCCCGGTGACCCCCGAGGGGCTCGAGTTCGTCCGCCATCGGAGAGTGGCACGCCGCCGCCTGTCCATCATCGGGGCGGTGGTGGTGGTGCTGGTGGCCCTGGCCGGCGTCCGGTGGTTCAGCCCGGTCCCGTCTCCGACCTTTGTCCCCACGGCGTCGACGTCGATGCGCCTGGGGGGGACGCTGCCGTCGCTGCCGTGGCCGACCGGCGGCGCCGCCGCCATCTCGGTGGAAGGGTCCGAGAGCCTGGGGAGTGTGGGGAGCAGCCGGCCGGCTCCGATCGCCGGGCTGGCCACGGTCATGACCGCCTATGTGGTCCTGAAGGACCACCCTCTGGCCGTGGGTGCCACCGGACCGGCCATAGCCGTGACAGCGGCGACGATGGGCGCGGCCCGGATCGGAACCCTGTTCCAACAGGCGGTTGTCCCCGTGGCCAGCGGTGAGAGCCTGACCGAGGACCAGGCCCTCGAGGGCATGCTGGTGGCCCAGGGATCCGACATGGCCACCCTGCTCGCCGACTGGGACGCCGGGAGTACGTCGGCCTTTGTGGCCAAGATGAACGCGTCGGCCCACACCCTCGGCCTCGACTCGACCAAGTTCACGGATCCGAGCGGCTTGGACCCCCGGACGGTGAGCACGCCGGCCGACTTGATCCGGTTGGGTGAGGCGGCCATGGCCATTCCCATATTCGCCCAGATCACCTCCATGCCCCAGGTCACCCTCCCCCTGGCCGGGCTGGTGTACAACCTCGACGCCGACCTCGGTCGAGATGGCATCGTCGGAATCAAGACCGGTTCCGATACGGTGGCCGACGGCTGCTTTCTCTTCGAATCGCAACAGACCGTGAACGGGACCAACCTGACCCTGGTGGGGGCGGTGCTCGGTCAAGGAGGGCTGAGTCCGAACCAGTCGGCCCTGTACGCCGCGGCCGTTCTGGTCAATGCGGCCTTCGCTGCCGCCGGCACCTTTCCCTTTCCGTCCTCCGACCACGAGGTGGGACGGATCGAGGCTCCGTGGGGCCAGTCGGTGCCGGTGGTGGCGGAGTCGTCCACCATCGCCTCCTGGCCCGGTCTGACCGTGCCGGTGCACGTCCATATCGAGTCGTTGTCCCCGGATGTTCCGGTCGGTACCGAGGTCGGTGATCTCAGAGTCGATCTGGGCGGCCAGGTCGTCGTGCTGGTCCTGCGGAACTCGCAGCCGCTCCGTGGCCCGGCCGGGCTGTGGCGGCTCACCCGGTCGTAGGTCCCTGCCGTCTGCCGTCGTGGATCCAGCTGACGCGTTGATGCAGTGATGGCAGCGCGTCGTCCCCCGCCGTCGGGCCTCGAAACCCGGCCCGGGCCCCCGATACGACTCGTGGTTGGTCCCATCCGAGGCATTCGCATAGCAGATCGTCGTCGTCGTCCGCACGCCAACTCGACATGCGTGCCGGCTGGGGCTAGACGTTCACCGTGTGGTCCGGACTTCCCGGCGTCCCCTCGTCCACTGGTATTACCGCGTGGTCGCGATCGATCGGGCCCTGGCCACTCGCAATCACCATGAGCGCCATCAACCATGCCCCGTCATGGTCGCCTTTGTACAAATGGAACACCCACTGCCCGCACGACGAAGCACCCCCGACGTCAGCCGCGTCCAGAACTAGTTCTCGACCACCACTGCGGGTTCGAGGACTCGGGGCTACCGACATCTAGCGCACGATGGTGCACCACTTCCGTCGATCGGCACTCAGATAGCCGGGTTACCTCACCAGCCCGACGGCCCAAACGACGAATGCCGCTACAGTCGGCGGCTCGGTCGGGTGAGCCTCGAACTACCAGCTCGATCCGCGGAAGGCGCCGCCTTTCGAAGCCGCCCCCCTTCCTCCGCCAGTGACCGTGCCGCTTCAGTACCCGCACAAAAGTAGCTGGAGCCGATCGAGATCGGCTTGGCCGAGGTGGCTGTGTAATCTCCCGCGTTGGTCTGGGCGGCGGCCCCAGATGAAGAGGTGGCGGGCAGCAGGATCGCTCACAAGACTGTTGCCACCGTGAGCGCATTCTTCCCAGCTGAGGGCGGCCGAGCCGTCGCGGACCACTACGTAGAGATCGCGCTCGCCCAATGAGTGCAGACGGGCGCAGAAATCTGTGTCGGGGTCTGGGTCGTGTGCCCGACCCGCGGCGAGCAGAATCCGTCCTAGCACGTCGACGGAGTGCTCAGTCAGGTCAGCCTGGCCGAGAAGTGATGCACTCACCTCGTCATCACCGACTATGTCCCACCGATGCAGTGCGTGTTCATTGCGAAGATGAGGGATGAACTTGGCCACCGTCATCTGCCGCCCGGTCCACGGGATGACACTGTCCGGACTCTCCTTGAGCACATCGGTTACCAGAGACCGCATTCGCTCCTCTTCGGCGTCGAGTCGGATGAGCAGGTCGCCGTGCTCGATGGCCTGCAGTGGGGCCTCGCGCTCCTCGAAGCTACGGGTCTTGGGAACCAGGTCCTCTTGCAGGTATGGCTCGAGATGTCGATTGACTTCCACTGCAATTCCAGCGACATGGGCGGCAATCTCATGAGTGGTCCAACCGTCACAGGCACTGACTGCGTCTGGGTCGGTGGCACCGAGGGTATCCAGAAATGCCTCCGCTTCGCGGCTTCGTTCGATCACATCGACTCCTCGGGTTCGAGTGCTCGTCCAGTGCGTGGTTGGCGTCGGCTAGGAAGGAACCGAAACCACCATCACTCCCAGTCTCACAGGAATCTATCCGGGCCGGCCGAACGTGGACTCCAGCTTCTCACCCGGTCTCTCATATGGCGGGCTCGTGGACGACAGCAAGAAGATTGCTCACCCGTTGGAAACCGTAACGGTGATGTTGTCGCTCTGATCCGTCCGGCCTATCGAATCGTTGACGACGCTGTGCAGTGTGTAGGTGCCATTGGCCAACTTGGTCGTGTTCCAGAGGGCCAACCACCCGTACAAGGACTGGACGCCTTGGCCAATGAGCCTGTCGCTAAATGATGGTCCGCTGAGGTAGAAGTGGACGCCCGTCAACGCAAAGTAGTCCGTTGCTTTGGCGTCAAGTAGCACGGTGCCCTTCACCGTCTCACCGTTGGCCGGTCGGAGCATCTTGGTCACCAGCGGGGGAAGAACTTCGCCGTTTCCCCCAGGCGCCGACTTCTCGTGCAGCCGGTAGAAGGAGACCTTCACCCCGGATTCTGTCGGATACCCCCCGGCGACGGTGAACCGAAGGCTCGACACCGGGGGCGGTACGAACCCGCGGTAGTAGTTGAGCGTCGATGGTGCCCGGAGCAGATGCAGATCGGGTGCCGTCGCAGTGATGAACCGCCACGAGTTGAGTGGGCTGCCGTCATATTGCATGTAGACGCTGCCTGGTTTGAAGACCAGGGCCTCCAAGCTGGAGAACCACCCCAACGAGAGTCGGAAACGAGCGATTACGGCGTCCCCCGGCGTGGCCGGGGGCACGGCCACCCAGTGACCGAAGCCGGTCGACACCGTCTCGAGGTATCGGAGTTGTCCGCAGCGGTCCTCTCCCCGTTCGAGCAGTTGCCATTGCACGTCTCCCGCCACCTGGTGGTAGCGACAGTCGATTTCCACCTGGGTGGTCGGAGGCTCGAACGCCGGGTTCCGCCCGTCAGCCGCCATCCCTGGTTGGCGGAGGATGAATCGGGGGGCGTCGGCCGATGCCAGATAGTTGGCATCGAGCTGATCCAGTGACGGGGTGTAAGCGCTGTAGTCCTGGATGACCGGGAGCGGATCGAAGCGGATCCGGGGATAGGCCCATGCCACGTTCTGCTCCCAGGGAGACACGTCAACCGTCTGGCCCTGCATCATGGCTACCATGCGGGTGGGCAAAGCGTAGGTGGCTCGCAGTGATTGGCGGGACTGTCTCATGAGCGATGTGTACCGGCCCGACGAGGCAAAGGTCGTCGTTTCCGATGAGAGGTTCCGCACGGCCAGATCCGGCCGAGGGGTGAGCGCAAGGTGGCTTGCCGCCGCAATGGCGAAGACCCCGGTGAGGACGAGCATTCCCGGGACGAGGAGCCATGGGCGCTTTCTCGGGGCGAAGGCGGAGAGGACTAAGGGAGCCAGGGCAAAGAAAATCAGGTCGTGCGTGTCGTGGCGCACGAACCCTTCCTTGAAGATCATCCACACGGTCACCGCAGTGATGACCCAGATGCCGACCCGGGACCGACGGGACAAGCCGTTCACGTGGAACATGACGAACCCGGCCATAACAATCACAACCAGAGCGGCCAACCAGTAGGTGTAGGCCCGGGATGCCACCTCGATCGATGCGGCCGAAGAGTAGCCAGCGATGGTAGCTGCCGCACCCTTGGCGAATGCGAACACATTTCCGAAGCTGTTGCCGGTGCCGAACCAACCCAAGCAGAACGTGGGGACCACTCCGATTGCCAATCCCTCGATGGCTCTACGGCGCCCATTGGGCAAGCACGCCACAGTGACGGCCACCACCGCCAGGATCCCCGGGAACAGGCTTACCTTCAACAATGAGAAGGCGCTGAAAACCACCCCCAAACCGGCCCAGATCCACAAGGGTGCCATCGGCTCGTCCTGGCCTTTGCTCAGTAAGGCGACACAGATGACGAGCACCAGCGCGATCCCGTATTCAACGTCGAGTCCGATGGTGAACGTGGTCGCCCCCACCAGATAGGCCGCCACGACGGCCACGGCCAGGGGGACGACGCGTCGGAGCGACCACACCAGCGCCATGAATAGGCAAACAGACAGAATCAAAGCGAACGAAAAGGCAAGAAGAGCGGTCCCGAGGTAGTTCATCTGCTGGACGCCGAGAAATCCCAGAGGGCCGTAGGTGAACACGATGTGGGTTCCAACCGGCATGCCATTGTGGGCCGCCATCGCCATGGTCGTCCTCCAGGACGCATCGAGTCCGGCGGGCACAGAGAAAACGCTCGTGTTGTACGGCCACGCAAGTACGGTCAAGATCACTCCGAGAAAGGGATCCGACGTGACAACCCGCCACCAACGCGGTACTTGGGGCGACGGTGGATCAGAGATCTCTGGGAGAAGACGCTGATCGGTTGCTTCCCGGCTTCGGTCGATCACATCGATTCCTTGCCCTTGAGTGCTCATAGTCTGACCGGCACCTACTGTCGGACGAACGAGGTCCGGACGCCCTACCGGCGCGGGGTATAGAACTCCAGCGCGATGTTGTCGGGGTCGCGGAAGGACAGGCCTGATCCGTAGGGGGCGTCGACGATGCCGCCGTTGGCGATGCCGAGCTCGTCCAGCCGGGCCTCCCACGCCTCGAGATCACCCCGACTGGCACAGGCGAAGGCCAGGTGGTCCAAACCGGTCCGACGTTCGTTGAACGGGAGGGTGTCGGCCGGATCGGGAAACTGGTGGAGCCCGACGAGGGTCTGTCCCCCGACCAGCCATACGGCCCGTCGGAACGGGCCGGGATCTTCGTCGATCTCCAGCGTGGCCCCGAAGAGTCGTTCGTACCACGGGACACTGCGGTCGAGATCGCTGACGGTCAGCGTCACGTGGGCGATCGTCGGGAGCTCGGGCATTGCATCCTCCTCCTGGAGCCGATGCGGGACGACCGTACTGCAGGCCGTGGCCTGCCGCCCTAGACGACGTGGTGGCGGCCCCGGTCACTGCCGCCGGAACTGCGCCCCGGCCGGGGTGGCGGCCCGGATCTCGGTCTGAGACAGTGGTGGTCATGCTGGCGGCGTTCTCCATCACCCCCATAGGCACCGGCGAATCCGTGGCCGACCTGGTGGCCGAGACGGTGGGCATCGTACGGGCCAGCGGCCTGGCCAACGAGACCAACGCCATGTTCACCAATCTCGAGGGCGAGTGGGACGAGATCATGGCCGTCATCAAGGCCTGCGTCGACGCCATGGCTGAGGCTGCGCCTCGGGTTTCGGTGGTGGTGAAGCTGGACCATCGCCCGGCCGAACCGGGTGGCCGAATCCACACCAAGGTGGAGGCGATCGAACAGAGGCTGCGGACCGAGGAATGAGCCGGCTGGCCTGATGGCTCAGGCCAGCTCGAAGCACTGCGAGCCGTAGGGCGCCAGGGTGACCCGGTAGGGCTCGGTCCCGATGAGGGGGAACGCCACCCGGCCCAGGAGCTCGATGGGCTGTCGCCCGGCCCACCGCTCCACATGCAGCTCGGCCGGCTGGGCCAATCGGCTCAGGTTGTGCACGCACAGCACGGGGTTCACCGGGCCCCGCTCGGGACGGATCGGGGACGACCGGACGAAGGCCAGGACCGAGGGGTTGGCCGACGAGATGACGAACAGGTCGCCGGTGCCGAGCACCGGGAACTCGCGGCGGACGGCCAGGATCCGCCGCATCCAGTGGAGGAACGAGCTGGGGTTGCGCTGCTGGGCCTCGACATTGACGGCCGAGAACCCGTAGACCGGGTCCATGAGCGGGGGCAGGTACAGCTGGGCGAAGTCGGCCCGGCTGAACCCGCCGTTGCGGTCCGGCGTCCACTGCATCGGCGTGCGTACCGAGTCGCGGTCGCCGAGGTAGAGGTTGTCGCCCATCTGGATCTCGTCCCCGTAGTAGAGGACCGGGCTCCCGGGCAGGGTGAACAGGAGATAGAAGAGCAGCTCGGAGAGGCGGCGGTCCCGGTCGAGGAGGGGGGCCAGGCGGCGGCCGATGCCCATGTGCCGCTTCATCCGGGCGTCCTTGGCGTACTCGGAGAACAGGTAGTCCCGCTCCTCCTCGGTGACCATCTCCAGGGTCAGCTCGTCATGGTTCCGCAAGAAGATGGCCCACTGGGCGGTGCCGGGAGGCTCCGGGGTCTGGGCCAGGATCTCGGTGATGGGGAAGCTCTGCTCCCGCCGGACCGCCATGAACAGCCGGGGCATGAGGGGGAAGTTGAAGCAGAGGTGGCACTCGTCGTCGTCGCCGAAGTAGTCGGCGACATCGGCCGGCCACCCGTTGGCCTCGGCCAGCAGGATGCGCCCGGGGTAGTTGGTGTCGAGCTCGGCCCGGACCCGGCGGATGAAGGCATGGGTCTCGGGCAGGTTCTCCCCCGCCGTCCCGTCCTTTTGGAACAGGAACGGCACGGCGTCGAGCCGGAACCCGTCGAGCCCGAGATCGAGCCAGTACCGGACCACGTTGAGCATGGCCTCGGCCACTTCGGGGTTCTCGTAGTTGAGATCGGGCTGATGGGAGTAGAAGCGGTGCCAGTAGTACTGCTCCCGCACCGGGTCGTAGGCCCAGTTGGACCGTTCGGTGTCGATGAAGACGACCCGGGCCTCGGGCCACCGCTGGTCGTCGTCGTTCCACACGTACCAGTCGGCCTTGGGATTGTCGCGGCTGGAGCGGGACTCGACGAACCAGGGGTTCTGGTCGCTGGTGTGGTTGATGACCAGGTCGGCGATGACCCGGATGCCCCGGGCGTGGGCCTCGTCTATCAGCCGGCGCAGGTCGTCGACGGTGCCGCTCTCGGGATGGACCGAGTAGTAGTCGCTGATGTCGTAGCCGCCGTCGCGGAGCGGCGACGGGTAGAACGGGAGCAGCCACAGGCAGTCCACTCCGAGCCACTGGAGGTAGTCGAGCTTGGCGATGAGCCCGGGGATGTCCCCGACCCCGTCGTTGTTCCCGTCGAAGAACCCCCTGATCAGGACCTCGTAGAACACCGCCCGTTGGAACCACAGCGGGTCGTCCTCGGCCGGCGGCAGCGGATCGTGGTGGCTCCGTACCGCCCGGTGCAGCTCGCCGATCGTGGCCACCGGCACCGGGCCGGCACTGATCATCTGTTTGGCCTCGTCGGTCACGACCGCACGCTACCCGAGCACCCCCCTCCCAATGGGTGTTTTCGAGGCTGTTCTCAGCGGTTCGGGAACTGGTCGTCGCCGGCCACCAACACCGCCAGGATGCGGTCGGCGGCCTCGTAGGGGTCGAGTTCGCCCGCCAGCATGGCCTCGGTGATGTCGACGAAGGGTGCGGTGCCGCGCAGCTCCCCGATCCGCTGGTCGAGCCGGGCCGCCAGGATCTGGCTGAACTCGCGCTCGAGCCGCCTCCTCCGGTGGGCGTCCAGGGTGTCGCCCGCCACCTGGTGGTCGCGGTGGTCTCCGACCGCGGCCCACAGCGCCTCCACCCCCTCACCGGTCGAGGCCACCGTGTCCACGATGGGAGGCCTCCACTCCCCCAGGTCGGTCAAGTCGAGCATCGCGTCGAGGTCCCGGCGGGTCTGGTTGGCGCCGGCGCGGTCGGCCTTGTTGATCACGAACACGTCGGCGATCTCGAGGAGGCCGGCCTTGTTGGCCTGGATGGCGTCGCCCCACCCCGGGGTGACCACCACCACGGTGGTGTCGGTGGCCGCCGCCACCTCGACCTCTTGTTGTCCGACGCCGACCGTCTCGACCAGCACCACCGGCATCCCCACCGCCGACAGCAACCGCACCGCGTCGGGGATGGCCACCGACAGGCCCCCCAGGTGTCCCCGGGTGGCCATGGACCGGATGAAGACGTGGTCGTCGAGGGCGTGGCTCGACATCCGGACCCGGTCCCCGAGGATGGCCCCTCCCGAGAACGGGGACGAGGGATCGACGGCCAGGACGGCCACCGAACCGTCGCCGGCTCCGATGTCAGTGGCTCCACCGTCACCGTCGCCGTCACCGCCGTCGGCCCCGGCCCCGCCCAGGCGTCGGCCCCGGGCGATGGAGATCAGCCGGTCGGTCAGGGTCGACTTGCCGGCACCCGGCGCTCCGGTGATCCCGACGGAATAAGCGTCACCAGGGGTCTTGTAGGACAGGGCCGCCACCGCCCGGGCCGGTGGTCCCCCCCGTTCGACCAGCGACAACAGCCGGGCCAGGGCTGTCTGGTCGCCGTTGCGGGCCGCCTCGAACAGCCGGGAAGGATCGTTGGCGGGAGAGGCGGGCATGGGGTGACGAGCGTAGACGGGACCAGCCCGGGCGTCAGACCCTGGACACGTGGGCCCCGAGCGAGACCAGCTTCCCGTCGAAGTCCTCGTAGCCCCGGTCGACATGGTGGGCATCGGAGATCACCGTCTCGCCGTCGGCCACCAGACCGGCCAGCACCAGGGCGGCGCCGGCCCGCACGTCGAAAGCACGGACCCTGGCACCCGACAGCCGTTCCACCCCACGGACCACGGCGTGGTGACCCTCGGTGCGGATCTCGGCCCCCATGCGGCGCAGCTCCTCCACGTAGCGGAACCGACCGAAGAAGAGGTTCTCGGTCACGATCCCCACCCCGGTGGCCACCGTGAGCAAGGTGACCAGCAGCGGCTTGTAGTCGGTGGCGAACCCGGGATAGGGCAGGGTGGCCACGTCCACGGCCCGGAGCGGATCGGTGCGGTCCCGGGCCGCCCGCAGCCCGTCGGGCTCCTGGGTGATGTGGATCCCGGTGGCCGACAGCTTGCGGATGAGCATGTCCATGTGGTCGGGACGACCGTCCTCGACGATCACCTCCCCGCCGGCCAGCCCGGCCGCCACCAGAAACGTGGCCACCACCAACCGGTCGGGGATGACGGCGTGGGTGGCCGGATGGAGCGCCTCGACTCCCTCGACCTCGATGCGGGAGGTGCCGGCCCCGGTGATCTTGGCCCCCATGGCGTTGAGCAGATCGGCCAGATCCCGCACTTCGGGCTCGCGGGCCGCGTTCTCGATGACGGTGGTGCCCTTGGCCAGCACCGCCGCCATCAACACGTTGTCGGTGCCGGTGTGGCTGGGGTACTCGAGCACCACCCGGGTACCGATGAGACGAGGCACCGACCCCACCGTCGAGTCGACCCGGCACTCGACGTAGCCGTGGGACGAGATGAACGAGGCCCCCATCGACTCCAGGGCGTGCAGGTGCATGTCGATGGGGCGGGGACCGAAATCGTCCCCACCGGGCAGGGACACCTTGGCCCGACCGCACCGGGCCAGCAACGGCCCGAGGACCACCACCGAGGCCCGCATCTTCTCCACCAGTTCGTACGGGGCCTCGGGGACGATCTCGGCCGGGGTGGTCACCACCAGCTCGTCCGGGGTCCGGCCCCGGCGCACGTCGACGCCCATGGCGCCGACCAGTTCCCCCATGATGTCCACGTCGGTGATGTTGGGGACGTTGGTCAACACGTGGGTCCCCTCGGCCAGGAGACAGGCGGCCATGAGCTTGAGCACCGAGTTCTTGGCCCCCCCGGCCCTGACCGTCCCCTCCAGGGGACCGTTGGGTGTGACGACGAACTGGTCCACGTCCCCAAGTATGGCCCGGGTGGCCCGGCCACCCCTGCGATAGTGGCGATGGGCCCGGGCTGGGGCGTCCCGGTCCGGTTGCCGCCTCCGGCCGGCAACGGGGGACGCCCGGTCGCCGGCCGGCTGTCGAGCCGTGGTCGACCGGTGCCGCGGTCGACTGGCGGTGGCCGGATGCTGAGCTGTCGCCCAGCTGCTGTCGTGTCGTGGCCCGCCCACCGCTCGCCCGTGGCCCGATTGGGTGGCGACCGGAGGAGCGCCGTTCGCACCCGTCGGCGGATTGGACCTCCCGCCAGCCACTATCGTCATGACCCGTGACCAACGAACCGCAGGCACCCGATCGCAATCTGGCCATGGAGCTCGTCCGGGTCACCGAAGCGGCCGCACTGGCCGCGTCACGGTGGATGGGGCGGGGGGACAAGGAGGGCGCCGACGCCGCTGCCGTCAGTGCCATGCGCATCGTGCTGTCGACGGTGGCCATGGACGGGGTGGTGGTGATCGGCGAGGGCGAGAAGGACAACGCCCCCATGCTCTACAACGGCGAGCGCATCGGTGACGGCACCCCGCCCAAGGCGGACATCGCCGTCGATCCCATCGACGGGACCACTCCCACCGCTCTCGGCCGGGGCGGGGCCCTGGCGGTGATCGCGGTGTCCGACAAGGGCACGATGTTCAACCCCGGCCCCTGCGTGTACATGGAGAAGCTGGCCGTCGGCCCCCGGGCGGTCGGGACCATCGACATCACCAAGCCGATCGAGGACAACCTGAAGGCGGTGGCCGACGCCAAGGGGACTTCGGTCCGTGACCTGGCCGTCGCCATCCTCGACCGGCCCCGCCATGCCGAGCTCATCGCCTCGGTGCGGGCCACCGGGGCCCGGATCAGGCTGCTCACCGACGGCGACGTCGCCGGGGCCATCGCCACCTCGTGGCCCGATACCGGGGTGGACATGCTGGTGGGCATCGGGGGCACCCCCGAAGGGGTGATCGCGGCGGCCGCCCTCAAGTCGATGGGTGGCGAGATCCAGGGGAGGCTATGGCCCCGAAACGACGAGGAGCGCCGGGCGTCGCTCGAGGCCGGCTACGACCTCGAGGCCGTGCTCACCACCAACGACCTGGTCCGGGGGGAGAACTGCTTCTTCGCCGGCACCGGGATCACCGACGGAGAGCTGCTCCACGGGGTTCGCTACGACGAGTGGGGGGCCACCACCCAATCGCTGGTGATGCGGTCCAAGTCGGGCACGGTACGGCTCATCGACGCCCGCCATCCCCTCCACAAGCTCAACGAGTACAGCTCCATCGGGTTCAAATAGGAGCTTCCCCCCGGCCCCGCGGTCGAGGGGCTCAGGCGGCGGAGGCGGAGGCTCCCGAGGGGCTGGAACTGGCGGACCCGGTGGTCCCGGAGCTGGCGTCGGCCGCCTCGAGGCGGACCTTGGCCCGCAGCACCTCCGCCTCTGCTTCCGCCACCTCGGCGTCGGGCTCCTCGTCGTCACCGGCGCGGGAGGCCGAGCCCCCGAGCTCTGACAATCGTGCCTCGGCCGCCTCCAGCGCGACCTGGGCCCGTTCGGTGTCGATCTCGTCGGCCAGCTCGGCCACACCGATCAGCAGGGTCACCCGGGTCCCGGTGTCGGTGTCGACCCCGGCACCGGCGCCGGCACCCGCACCGGTTCCGGAGCCCGAGCCCGAATCGGGCGCCACGTGCTTTTCGACCTGGACGAAACCACCGTGGGCCGCCACCCGGACCTCGCCACCGTCGCCACCTCCGACGCCGTCGCCGCCTCCTGCCCCCACCACCCGGACCACCCCGGGCTCGACCGTGCCCACCAGGGGGGTGTGACCGGCCAGGAAGGTGGTGTCGCCCTCGCCGGTTCGCAGGATCACCTCGGTGGCCACCCCGTCGAACAGGACGCGCTCGGGGGTCACCACTTTCACGGTGAACAGACTCTCGTCAGCCATGGGTGCCCGGTGCCCCGATCACTCGTTCTCGAGGGAGTGGGCCTTGGCCAGGGCCGACTCGGCCCCGCCGACATTGAGGAACGCCTGCTCGGGGACCTCGTCGAGCTCGCCGTTGACCAGCGCCTCGAACGACTCCACCGTCTCCTCGACCGGGACCGTCACCCCCTTCAGGCCGGTGAACACCTCGCCGACGTTGAAGGGCTGGGACAAGAACCGCTGGATCTTCCGGGCCCGGGTCACCGTCACCCGGTCCTCCTCGGACAGCTCGTCGAGGCCGAGGATGGCGATGATGTCCTGGAGCTCCTTGTACCGCTGGAGCACGCCCTGGACCTGGCGGGCCACGTTGTAGTGGCGTTCCCCCACGATCTCGGGAGCCAGGATGTTGGACGTCGACGACAACGGGTCGACGGCCGGATAGATGCCGAGGGAGGCGATGTCCCGGGACAGCTCGGTGGTGGCGTCGAGGTGGGTGAAGGTGGTGAACGGGGCCGGGTCGGTGTAGTCGTCGGCCGGCACGTAGACCGCCTGCAGCGAGGTGATCGAGCGTCCCCGGGTCGAGGTGATCCGCTCTTGGAGCTGGCCCATCTCGTCGGCCAGCGTCGGCTGGTAGCCCACGGCCGAGGGCATCCGACCGAGCAGGGTGGAGACCTCGGAACCGGCCTGGACGAACCGGAAGATGTTGTCCACGAACAACAGCACGTCCTGGTTCTTCACATCCCGGAAGTACTCGGCCATGGTCAAAGCGGCCAGGGCCACCCGGAGGCGGACGCCGGGGGGCTCGTCCATCTGGCCGTAGACCAGGGCGGCCTTCTCGATGACGCCGGACTCCTGCATCTCGATCCACAGGTCGGTGCCCTCGCGGGTGCGCTCCCCCACGCCGGCGAAGACCGACACGCCACCGTGGTTGGTGGCCACCCGGTTGATCATCTCCTGGATGAGGACGGTCTTGCCCACGCCGGCCCCACCGAACAGCCCGATCTTGCCACCCTGCACGTAAGGCTCGAGGAGGTCGATGACCTTGATGCCCGTCTCGAACATCACCGCCCGGGGCTCGAGGGTGTCGAAGTCCGGGGCGTTGCGGTGGATCTCCCAGTGGTCCTCGGCCTCCCCGATGGAGTCGGTGTCGAGCGGCTCCCCCAGCACGTTGAAGACATGGCCGAGCACCGCATCCCCCACCGGCACCTGCAGGCCCCGCCCCAGGTTGCGAACCACCGCCCCCCGGGTCAGCCCGTCGGTGGCCTTCAGGCAGATGCACCGGACCCGGCCGTCACCGATCTGCTGGGCCACCTCGGCCACGATCAGTCCCTTGTCCCCCTCGAGCACCACGTCGACCTCGACGGCGCCGTTGATCTCGGGCAGGGCGTGGGGGGGAACTCCACGTCGATGACCGGCCCGGCGATGGCCACCACCCGCCCCGTCGGGAGGGTTTCGGCCTTGGTGGGCTGGGGTGCGGTGGTGGTCATGATGGTTCTGATTCCTTCGGTCGTTCGTCGGGTGCGTTGAGGTCGGGGGCGCGGGGTGGGCCGGGATCGAGGGACGGCCGGAGACCGGGCCCGAAGGGGGCACGGGAAGCCGAGGCGGTCGGGAAGTGGCGCCCGCAGAAGCGGCGCTGGTGGTGGTGGCGGTGTGGGTGGCGCACGGTCAGACCCGAGCCTCGATGACCAGGCCGCCCTCGTCCTGGTCGGTGCCGGCCCGCAGGGCCTCGGCGCCGCCGACGATCTCCATGATCTCGGTGGTGATGGTGTCCTGGCGGGCCCGGTTCATGATCCGCGAGTACTTCTTGATCAGCTCGCCGGCGTTGTCGGTGGCGGCGGCCATGGCCCGCTGGCGGGCGGTGACCTCGGACGCCGACGCTTCCAGCAGGGCGGCGAAGATCTCGGTCTCGGCCGCCCGGGGGGCGAGCGTCTGGAGGAGGATGGCGGCGTCGGGCTCGAACTCGGTGTAGCCGCGCGGTCCTTCGTGGACATCACGGGCGTCGTGGGCGTCGGGGGCCCCGTCCTCCTCGGCCGACTCCCGGGGATCGACCAGGGGGAGGAGCTGGCGCACCTCGACCCGCTGGGAGCCCGCCGTCAGGAAGCGGGTGGACACCACCATCACCTGGTCGACCTCGCCGGCCACGAACGGGGTGAGGACGGCCGCGGCCACCTGGCGGGCATCGGCGAAGGTCGGGCGCTCGGAGATGCCGGTGAAGGACCGCTCCACCTCCTGGCCCCGGAACCGGAAGTAGCCCTGGGCCTTCTTGCCCACCGTGTAGAGCCGGTAGTCGACCCCGGCGGAGTCGTCGGCGGCGATCAGCCGCTCGGTGGCCCGCAGCACCGACGTGTTGTAGGCCCCGCACAGTCCCCGGTCGGCCACCAACGACAAGACCGCGACCTTCTCGATGGTCTCGGGCGTCCCCAGCAGCCGGCCGGCGGCGTCGGGGTCGCCGAGGGCCGTCTCCAACACGATGCGGGCCATGCCCTCCTGGTAGGGCCGGGCCGCGGCGATCCGGCCCTGGGCCCGCACGATCTGGGAGGCGGCGATGAGCTCCATGGCCTTGGTGATCTTCTTGGTCGACTGGATGCTCTTGATCCGTCGCCGGAGGATGCGTTCCTGACCGCCGGCCATGCTCAGTCGGCCTTGCCGGTGTCGAACGAGTCGGTGAACGAGGCCAGGGCGGTCTCCACCTTGTCGCCCTCGGGCAGCTTGCCGGTGGTGCGGATGTACTCCAGCAGGTCGGCGTGGTTGGCCCGGAAGAACTCGCGGACCTCTGACTCGTAGCGCTGCACCTCGGAGACCGGCACGTCGTCCACGTAGCCCTCGGATCCGGCGAAGATCACGATCACCTGCTCCTCGACCGGCACCGGGGCGTTGAGCCCCTGCTTCAGCAGCTCGGTGAGGCGGTAGCCCCGGTCCAGCTGGGCCTGGGACACCTTGTCGAGCTCGGAGCCGAAGGTGGCGAAGGCCTCGAGCTCGCGGAACTGGGCCAGGTCGAGCTTGAGGGTGCCCGACACCGACTTCATGGCCTTGATCTGGGCCGCGCTCCCCACCCGGCTGACCGAGATGCCCACGTTGATGGCGGGGCGCACGCCGGCGTAGAACAGGTCGCTCTCCAGGTAGACCTGGCCGTCGGTGATCGAGATCACGTTGGTGGGGATGTAGGCCGACACGTCGCCGGCCTTGGTCTCGATGATGGGCAGGGCCGTCAACGACCCGCCCCCGGCCTCGTCGGACAGCTTGGCGGCCCGCTCCAGCAGCCGGCTGTGGAGGTAGAAGACGTCACCGGGGTAGGCCTCGCGCCCCGGGGGCCGGCGCAACAGGAGCGACAGCTGGCGGTAGGCCTCGGCCTGCTTGGACAGGTCGTCGTAGACGATGAGGGCGTGCTCGCCGTGGTCCATCCAGTGCTGGCCCATGGCGCAGCCGGCGTAGGGGGCCAGGTACTTGAACGGGGCCGGATCGGCCGCCCCGGCCAGCACCACCACCGTGTACTCGAGGGCGCCGTAGCGCTCGAGGGTGGCCACCGTCTGGGCCACCGACGACTCCTTCTGTCCGATGGCCACGTAGATGCACTTCACCCCCAGACCCTTCTGGTTGAGGATGGTGTCCACGGCCACGGTGGTCTTGCCGGTCTTGCGGTCGCCGATGATCAGCTCCCGCTGGCCGCGCCCGATGGGGGTCATCGAGTCGATGGCCTTGATGCCGGTCTGCAGGGGCTCGCTCACCGGCTGGCGTCGCACGATCCCGGGAGCCTGGACCTCGAGCCGTCGGGTGCGTGTCGGTGGCGATGGGGCCCTTGCCGTCGACCGGCTCGCCCAGGGCGTTCACCACCCGGCCCAGCAGGGCGTCGCCCACCCGGACCGACAGGATCCGCCCGGTCGCCTTGACCAGCTGCTCCTCTTCCAGACCGGTGTCGTCACCGAGGATGACGGCGCCGATGGTCTCCTCGTCGAGGTTGAGGGCCAGCCCCTCGGTGCCGTCCTCGAACTCGAGGATCTCGTTGACGGCGGCCCCGGGCAGACCGGTGATGCGGGCGATGCCGTCCCCCACCTCGACGATGCGGCCCACCTGTTCGGTGCCCACCTCGGGCGTGTAGTCATCGACGTGCCGCCTCAGGGCGGCGGTGATCTCGTCGGCGTTGATGGTCAACTCAGCCATCGGTTGCTTCCCTTCCCTCAGGAACTTGGTAGGCCGCCTCGGATTCGAGGAGGTGTTCTCGCAATTCGTCCAGACGGTGGCGGGCAGCTCCCGTCCACCAGGAGGTCGCCGACCTCGACGACCACGCCACCGAGCAGTTCGGGGTCGATGGTCACCTGCAGCTCCACCGGTCCGCCGGTCAGCCGGCCCAGGACCTCGCTCAGGCCCTGGCGGTGGGCGTCGTCGACCTGATCGGCCGAGTGGACCCGGGCCACCCGCCAGCCCCGGGCCCGGGCCGCGTCCTCGACCAGGGCGTCGAGGGTGGGGACGATGTCACGGGCCCGTCCGCCCCGCACCGCGTAGGCGGCCAACCGGGCCGTGGCCGCCAGGACCTTGTCGCCGAACAGGTCGGCGATGACCTGCTGGCGGACGGCCACCGGCAGGTCGCGGTCGCCCAGGGCGCTGCGCAGGGCGCCGGTTGCTCTCGACGGTGCGGGCGAACCGGAACAGCTGGTCCTCGATCTCCTCGAGCTCGGCGGTGGTCACGCTCTCGAACACGGCGGCGGCGTAGCCCGAGACCCGGTTGCGCGATCCCATGCGCCCGAGGATCGGCTCGTCGTCGGGCTCGCCGGCCGTCACCGGTCCCCGGCTCGGCCGCGGTGGTCACCCGGGCCGCCAGCCAGTGGAACGAGGCGGTCAGCTCGGAGGCCGGCACCACCGTCACCGCCTGGTGGATGAGGCTGCGCACCTCGGGGCGGACCTTGCCCTCCAGCAGGTCGTCGAGCACGGCCCGTCGTGACGACGCCGGCACCGAGCCGTCGTCGATGGCCAGGGTCAGCTCGTTGCTGCCGTCGACGAGCGTCGGCCACCGCGTGCAGCTCGTCCCCGGCCTGGCCGAGGGCGCCGGCCTCGGCCAGCGACTCCTCCATGGCGGCCAGATAGCCCTGGAGGGCTGGGTTCACCGGCCCCTCCCGGCAGCACCGGCGGCGGCGGCACCGGTGGTGGACTCGGCCCGCACCGCGGCGATGGCCTCGTCGATGAGGTCCTGGTGGTCGGCGGCCTGGATCTCCCGGCCGATGACCCGCTCCGCCGCCGCCAGCACGATCTCGCCCACCCGGGCCGTCACCTCTTCGACCGCGGCCTGACGGGCCACGGCCACTTCGGCATCGGCGGACTGCATGATGCGGTCGGCCGCCTCCTGGGCCCGGGCCTCGGCGCTCGACCAGCACCTGGTCGCGCGGTGGTGTTGGCCTGGGCCACGATCTCGCGGGCCTGGACCCGGGCCTGCTCGAGCACGGCCCGGCGCTCGGCGTCGGCCTCCTCGGCGTCGGCCTTGGCCTTGTCGGCCGCCTCGAGCTCGCCCCGGATCTGATCCTGTCGTTCGGCCAGGGCCTTGTTGAGGATGGGCAGCACCTTCTTGCCGATGACCCACAGCACCACGAGGAAGGCCAACAGCACGACGATGAAGGTCCCGTTGGGGACGAGGAAGTTACTGGCTGGCAGCAGCACGGTGGTGGTCCTTGGGTCGGTCGGAGTCGGAGAAGCCGGGCAGGTCGGGCCGCGCCACCGTGCCGGCGTGCACACGGCGTGCAGTCGACGGGCGGCGGGGCGGCGTCATCGGGGTCGCTACTTGCCCAGGGAGAAGACGAACAGCGCCGCGAACACCAGGTTGATGAAGTAGGCCGCCTCGCACAGGCCCACGGTCAGGAACATGATGGTGGTCAGTCGGCCCTGGGCCTCGGGTTGGCGGGCGATGCCGGCGATGGTCTGGCTACCGGCCAGACCGTCGCCGACGGACGCGCCCACGGCGCCCCCGCCGAGCGCGAGCCCGGCCCCGACCATGGCGCCGGCGATCTTTACCGCACTGGCCATCGAGGTGGTGTCTGCCATTGGAACTTCTCCTTTGTGGGGTTTGTCGTTGAGATCAGTCGTTGATGACGTCGCCCGAGGCCACGTGGGCCTCGTCCGGGGCCATGGCCGTGTCGAAGTACAAGATGGTGAGCAGGGCGAAGATGAAGGCCTGGATGGCGCCGATGGCCATGTCGAACAGCTTCCAGACCACGGTGAACGGCACCGACAGCACGGCGCCGATCGGGGCCGGGCCGAGCTTCCAGATGACCAGGGAGGCCAGCAGCGAGAGCATCAGCCCGCCGGCGAACAGGTTGCCGAACAGACGGAGGGTCAGGGTGACCGGCTTGACCAGCTCCTCGACGCCGTTCATGAACAGGTTGACGAAGAACAGCTTCTTCGGGAACGGGCGGGTGAAGTAGTGCTTGACGTAGCCACCGAAGCCGCGGTTCTTGATGGCGGCCCGGTGGACCAACAGGATCACGGTGAGGGCCATGGCCAGGGGCAGGTTGATGTCGCTGGTCGGCGCGGGCAGCCAGTCGTAGGTGGCTGCCGATGCTCAGCACCTCGAACAGGTTGCAGGTGAAGATGAAGACGAACAGCGTCAGGGCCAGTGGGACCACCTTGGCGCCCCGGGGCCCGATGGTGTCGTCCACCTGCTTCTGGACGGCCCCGACGACCAGCTCCCACGCAGCTGGAACTTGCCCGGCACGCCGCTGGTGGCCTTGGACCGCAGGACCAGACCCATGGTGATGACGACGGCGCCGGCAATGAAGGTGGCCCAGATGATGTCGACGTTGAAGGTGAGCCCGCCCACCTTGACCTGGGGATGGACGCCGGGCGAGATGTCGATGCCGACCAGCGGCACGTTGAGGAGGTGGGATCCGAGGCCCGGCATGGTCAGGCCCCACCCCCGGCGTCCTCGGCCGGCCCGACGGCGGGCGGGGTGGCGGCGTGGCCGATGTTGTCGTCGACCACGTTGGCGTTCACCACGTCGTCCACCGAGGTCATCGGTCCGGCCTTGGCCATGGACCGGGCCACGTTGGCCAGAAGGATCACCTGGAAGACGGCCAGGCCGGCCAGGATCCCGAACCCCAGCTCATGGGAGAAGAACATCAGGCCCAGGGTGACCACGGTGATGATCCCCAGGCGGCCGAAGGTGTTCAGGGCCAGGGGACGACGCTTGTTCTCGACCCCGCTGGCGCTGACCCGGGCCACCGAGTTGCCGATCATCCGGAAGTTGAGGGTGCCGAGTGACAGGCCGATGCAGGCCCCGAGCCCGAGCAGGGGATGGCCGAAGGAGATGGCGGCCACCAGGGCGGCGGCCCCGACCACCAGGACCATGGACACGGTGCGACGGGCGACGTCGGGCACGTCGGGCAGCTGGAAGTGGGCGAACACGGAGCTCCTAGCGCCCCGATCCGACGAGGGCCACGGCCCGGAGGGGACGGGCGACGGCTCCGAGGGGTACGGCCCCGGCCGGTCGAGCCGGCCGGCGCGGGCTCACAGCAGCCTGCGCACGCGTGACACGGTGAGCAGGACGGCGGCGGCGATGCCGAGTACCAGCCCCACCAGGGTGAACCAGGGGCTGGTGCCCAACCACCGGTCGACGACATAGCCGAGAGCCGTGCAGGCCACCAGGGCCACGGCCACCGAGAGCCCGAGGGTCAGGAACTCGACCGCCCCGCGCACCGGATCCGGCCCGGGTCCCCGGAAGGGGAATCCGGCCCCGGAGACGACGTATCCGGTCCGGGATCGGGGGCAGGGGTGGCGTCTTCCATGGTCGGGCCGGGCCGCGTCAGGGTGTCTGGGAGTATCGGGCTTCACGAGTCGTTCCTGAATTCACGCAGTGCTTCGGCTGTCGTAGCCAGTCGACTGGCCGGCCCGCTCGATGCCCACTGATGTGGCAACCGGCCTGCAATTCACGGGGTGCATCATCGCACCTTCTACCCCGTGGCGGCAAAACGTAGGAAACACTCCGTTTACACTTCTCCGGACGCCGCCCGTCGAGCCGGACGGGCGTGATGCCCGTGACGAGCCCGCCGTGACCGGCCGGATGCCCAGGCCGGGCGCGGTCTCGACCCCCGGGGGGCGGCGGGAGCGAGGTCACCGGTTCCTCCCGGCTGTCGGGGCCGTCCGGGTTGCCCGGGTTGGCCGGGTCAGCCGGGTGGGCCGGGTTGGCTGTTGCGTCCGGCGAGCCGTCTGAGCCGACGGCGGCGCCCTGCGGGTCCACCAGGACCTCGAGGGGAGCCTCACCCTCCGGCCCCGGCCCGGTCTGTCTCCGCAGCGAGGGGTGGAACAGGGTGTAGAGCACGACCCCGAGCGCCAGTGCCCCGAAGGGGATGACGGCGTTCACGCTCGAGATGTACAGCGGGAACAGGATGAAGCCCGACAACAGGACCGTCCACGCCCACAGGATGAGGACGCTGCGGCGGTGACCGTGGCCCAGGCGGAGCAGCCGGTGGTGCAGGTGGTTCTTGTCGGGGGTGGCGAACCCGGTCCGATTGGCGGTCCTCCTCACGAAGGCGAAGGCCATGTCGACGATGGGCACCCCCAGAATGAAGAAGGGGATGAACAGCGGTGCGAAGAAGAAGTAGGTCTGGCCGGTGTGGGCCGCCACCCCGTTGACCGGCCCGGTGGTCACGGCCCGGCCTCCGATGAGCATGGTGGACGCCGCCATCAACAACCCCAACAGCAAGGCGCCCACGTCTCCCATGAAGATCTTGGCCGGATGGAAGTTGTGGGGCAGGAACCCGAGGCAGATCCCGCAGGTGATCACGGCGATGAGCGGCCCGATGTTGTCGCTCGGGAGGGTGCCCAGGTGCTGGAGGTGCAGGCCGTAGACGGCCAGGGCCCCCGAGGCGATGGCCACCACCCCGGCCGCCAGCCCGTCGAGGCCGTCGATCAGGTTGACGGCATTGGTGATGGCGATGACCCACAGGGCGGTCAGCAGCGGGGTCCACTCCGGGGACAGCTGGACCAGGCCGGCCAGGGGGATCTTGAACTGGAACCACGTCACGCCCATGAAGTAGAGGACGGTGGCGGCCAGCACCTCGCCGGCCACCTTGGCCGGTGCCGACATCTCCCGCAGATCGTCGATGAGCCCGACCACGAAGATCACCGTCGCCCCGAGGATCAGCCCCAGCGGCTCCGAAGACCCCCGGAACAGCGGGGACAGGGACGGGATCGACGCCGCCACCGCCCATGTGACCAGCATGGCCACGAACATGGCCACCCCGCCCGACTGGGGCGTGACCGACTTGTGGACCTTGCGGTCGTCGGGCTGGGCCACATAACCGATCTGGGCCGCGATGCGGCGGGCCGGGAAGGTGAGCGCCCAGGCCGAGACGGCCGCCACCACCAGCAGGACCCCGTACCAGTTGAGTGGGACCGCGCTCACGAATACGATCCCGGGCCGGCGATCACGTCCCGGCCAGGGTCGGATACGGCGGGAACCGCGAGCACAGCTCGCGTACCTCGTCCCTGATCCGCACGAGGGCCTGGTCGTCGCCACGGCACCGCAAGGTGCGACCGATGAGCTCGCCGATGGTCCTCATCTCGGTCGTCCCCATCCCGGCCGTGGTCTGGGCGGCCGATCCCAGACGGAGGCCGGAGGTGATGTAGGGCGTGCGGGGGTCGTCGGGGATGGTGTTCCGGTTGCAGGTGATGCCGGCCCGGTCGAGCACCTCCTGGGCCACCTTGCCGGTCAGCTCGGCGTCGAACGGGCGCAGGTCCACCAGCACCTGGTGATTTTCGGTCCCGCCCGACACCAGGCGGAACCCGGCGGCGGCCAGCGAGTCGGCCAGGGCGCCGGCGTTGGCCACGACCTGGGCGGCGTAGTCACGGAACTCGGGCCGGGACGCCTCGGCGAAGGCCACCGCCTTGGCCGCGATCACGTGCTCGAGGGGACCCCCCTGGAGGCCGGGGAAGACAGCGCTGTCGATCGACTTGGCCAACTCGGCCTGGCACACGATGGCGCCGCCGCGTGGTCCCCGCAGGGTCTTGTGGGTGGTGAACGTGACCACGTCGGCCACGCCCACCGGCGACGGATGGACACCCCCGGCGATCAGCCCGGCCGGATGGGCGGCGTCGAACATGAACCGGGCCCCCACCGAGTCGGCGATCTCACGGAACGGGAGCGGGTCGATGATGCGGGCGTAGGCGGTCGACCCGGCCAGGATCAGCGCCGGGCGCTCCCGGCGGGCCAGGTCGGCCACCTGGTCGAAGTCGATGATCTCCCCCGGCTTGTCCGGGTCGTCGGAGGCGGCGGACACCCCGTAGGAGACGAAGCGCCAGATCTTCGAGGTGATGCTGGCCGGCGAGCCGTGGGTCAGGTGGCCGCCGTGGTCGAGCCGCATGGCCAAGATGGTGTCCCCCGGCTCCAGCAGGGCCTGGTAGACGGCGAGGTTGGCGGACGCCCCGGCGTGGGGCTGGACGTTGGCGTGCTCGGCCCCGAACAGCGCCTTCAGCCGGTCGCGGGCCAGATCCTCCACCTCGTCGATGATCTGGTTGCCGCCGTAGTAGCGACGCCCGGGATAGCCCTCGGAGTACTTGTTGGTCAGCACCGAGCCGGTGGCGGCGAGCACCGCCGGTGAAGTGAAGTTCTCCGAGGCGATGAGCTGCAGCGTCGTCGACTGGCGGTCGGCCTCTTGGTCGAGGAGGCGGCCGACCTCGGGGTCGTCCGCCAGCCAGCGGTCGAACGGGGAGGCGGCGTGGTCGCTTCGGCATGGTCGGCTACTGCCTTTCTGTGGTGGCGTCGGTGGTGGCAGTGGCGGTGGGGATCGGCCCGACGGCGGTGTCGACGTCCAGGTGTCCTTCCAATTCGTACTGGCTGATCTCGTTCAGCCTCCGCTGGTGCCGGCCCGCTTCGAACTCGGTGGCGAAGAAGGTGTCCACCGCGTCGATGGCCTCCAGCGCTCCGGTGGTCCTTCCCCCCAGGCAGATGACGTTGGCGTCGTTGTGACGCCGGGCCAGTGAGGCGGTGGTCACGTCATGGACCAGGGCGGCCCGCACGCCGGCGACCTTGTTGGCCGAGATGCTGATGCCGATGCCGGTGCCGCACACGCAGATACCCCGTTCGGCCCGCCCGTCGGCCACCGCCGTGCCCACGGCCATCCCGAACAGGGGGTAGTCCACCGGCACGTCCGGCGAATCGGTCCCGAGGTCGATGATCTGGTGCCCGGCGTCCACCATGTGCTTGGCCAGTGCGGACTTCAGCTCGAACCCCGCGTGATCGGAGCCGACGGCGATGCGCATCCCCAAAGTGTACCGACGCGGGTTACCCCTGCTGATGCTGTTCAGCGGTCCTGGTCATCGGGATGGACCGGCGCTGCCGATGCCTGTGGCCGTCGGGCCTTGGGCCCTCCCCCGGCCCGGCCGCCCGGCCGTCGGGGCGGCCCGGGGATCACGTGATCACTCCTCGAGGGTGAACAGCGGTGGGTCGTCGGGTTCGAGCGGTTCGTGGTCGAGCGGGGATTCTGGCGGTCGGGCCCCTGCCCTGTTCGGGAGTCACCCAGCGCCACCGTCCCGGGCCACCGAGGAGCTGGAACCCCTTGTGGGTGCGGAGTTGGTGGCCATGCGACCCACCAGGACCGCCGGCCACCGCCGTGCCGCCACCGTGGACACCGTCTCGTCCCTCATCGACACCTCGGCCATCGCCAACGCCATGGGTCCATCCCACCAGGAAGGTGTGACAGTTGCTCGGGATCGTTGGAACTACATGGAACGTCAGCCGATCCGGAGCTGTGACTCACCCGGCCACGACCGGAGGAAACCCCGAGGCATCGCCAAGTGTCACCACGGTGACGTTCCAGATGTCGCTCCGGCGACAGACCCACCGGTGTCCGAAGCGCACGATGGAGAGGTAGCCAAAACCCACCGACACCCAGGAGTTCGCCATGATTCTGCAAATCGTCAATGCACTCGTCAACGTGGTCACCGCCGCCCCCTCCCACACTGCCCCGGCGGCCCCCGTCGTCGCTGCGGTTACCACCGTCAGCACCGCAGCCACCACCACCGTCAACCACGGTTTCGAGGTGCTGAAGCTCAAGCCCTGGTAGTCACGGCCAACCAGCCGGGCGCTGATCGCCGAGCGGGACCGGTCGGCCCCGAACTATCCCTCAAGGTCGTCCCGCAACCAGCCGATGAAGGGGGGTCAGCGCTGGAAGTCTCAACCCCCAGTCCCTCTGACACCGCCACTTCCATTCCCCCCCCGGGAGTGGCGCGCCCGCCCACCGGGCGGGTGATCAGGAGCGATGCGCCTCCTCGGACGGCGGAGGTGGCGTTCCCTTGTAGCCCAGGAGCCTCAGGATCAACATGCCGAGCCGGTTGGGCTTCTTCGACATCTCGGCTTCGTAGGCTTCGGCTTCATGACCACCGGTGACGTGATACGAAAAGCCCGTATAGCCCCGGTTGTAGCCCTTGTACGGCATGGACGAGATCCCTCCTAGGACCGGCTGTCGAAGGTGGGAGGCGGTGTTCGCCACCGCCGGAGGCGCCGGGAGCGCACCATCCCGGCCACCCCGACCAGAACGGCGGCGCCGACGGCGACGCCCACCGCTCCGAAGGCTAAGCACACGGCGGCCAAGGCGACGAACCCGACGAGAGCGATCCGAGCCAGCATCTGCCGCTTGAACCACGGGGACACGATCCGGCGTCGATTGGCACGGCTCACGGCCCCGGTCGCCATGACTAGTCGTCCAGGACCGGTTCTATGACGTCGTCCGCCGCCGGCTCGCTCTCATCGCCCAGGAGCAGCTTGCGCACGTCCTCGGAGTCGTTGTCGACGTCGACCGCATCGTCCTGGCCGGGAAAGGCGTCACCGGGCATGACCAGATGCTACCCGGCGGGGCTCTGCCCGACCCTCTGGATACCTCCGGGCCCGAGCCCGCCCGGCAGTGTCGCCGCCGTGACCACATGACGGGTTCTAGTATCGGCGGGTCGGTGACCGGCGACCCCGGCACCGATCTCAGCCGGTGGCTGGTGGTCGGGCCCATCCTGCTCGGGAGCCGTGGCCACCGGGTACGGGATGGGGGCGAGGCGCCAAGGGAGCGCCTGTCGGGGGAACAGCGGGAGGCGCGGACGTGGACTGGCATCTGTTGCAGCCATTGTCCGAAGCCGACCGGCGGGCCCTGCTTTCCCGCTGCACCCGCCAGCGCTTCGCCCGGAACGGTTTCGTCTTCCATGAGGGGGATGCCGGGGACAGCGTCCATCTCATCGAGACCGGCACGGTGGCCGTGCGGGTCACGTCCCCGACCGGAGACGTGGTCACCCTCGATGTCCTCGGTCCCGGCGACGCTTTCGGGGAGCAGGCTCTCATCGGCGACGACTCCCACCGCTCGGCCACCGTGGTGGCCCTGGAGCGGACCGAGACCAGGCGCTTCCGGCGAGACGAGTTCGAGGCCCTGGTGGCCGATCATCCCGCCACGGCCATGGTGCTGGCCCGCATGCTGGACGGCCGCCTCCGAGCCACGTCCCGGGCCCTGCTCGAGGCCCTCTACCTGCCGGCCGAGACCCGGGTCCTGCGCAAGCTGTCCCGTCTGGCCGAGATCTACGCCAGCCGCTCCCCCCAGTCGATCCCCCTCACCCAGGACGATCTGGCCGGCCTGGCCGGGACCACCCGCCAGACGGTCAACCGGGTCCTCGGCCAAGCCCAAGAGGCCGGGCTGGTCGAGCTGTCCCGGGGACGGATAACGGTCACCGATACGACCGAGCTGGCCCGCCGGGCCCGCTGACCCCGCTGACCCCCGAGCTCCCGCTCACCCCGACCCGGCGGCCACGGCCGGAGGCGCGTGAGGATCGTGGTAGCGGCGCTTGAACACCAGGTAGGCGAAGGGACCGGAGAAGAGGGGCAGCCAGTAGGAGGCCAGCCGGTAGGCCAGGGTGACCAGGACGGCCTGGGCGCCGTCCAGTCCCGCCAGCACCAACAGGGCGCCCAGGCTGGCCTCGACGATGCCCAACCCACCGGGGGTGATCGGCACCAGACCGATGATGCCGGCCACCGCGTAGGCCAACAGGATGAGGGAGGGGCGGGGGTGGGCGCCGACGGCCCGGACCGAGAACAGCAGGCACAGATAGTCGAAGAGGAGCCGGCCGGCCGACAGCAGGGTGGCCTGCCACCATTCCTGGCCGAGGACGGTGCGGATCAGGTTGCGCTGTTCCAGCAGGCGGTCGGACAGCCCCGACAGGGGTTCACGCTTGCGGAGGATCCGGTTGCGCACCACCTCGAAGGCCCGGCCGACCCACTCGAGCGGGGCGTCGACGACCATGACCACGATGCCCAGGGCCACGAACAGGACGAAGCCGATGGCGCCGATGATGGCCGCGTCGACCAGGCCCCGGCTGACCGGCGAGCCGAACAGGACCACCGGCAGGACGAAGACCGGGAGGGCCAGGAGGCCCCCGATCCCCAGGAAGGAGAAGGCGGTGAGACCCCCGACGGCGTCGGTGGCGTCCATCCCGCTCACCGCCAGCATGCGGAACTGGACGGCGGCTCCGGCCGCCGCGCCCCCCGGCACGATGAGGGAGATGGCGTTGCCGGCCAGCTGGGCGGTGATGACCGAGAACCAGGCCTTGGTCCGCAGGGCGATGCGCTGGAGGGAGAACGTGCAGGCGAAGTGGGCGGCCTCGGCCAGAAGGGCGGGGATGAACCACAACAGGTTGAGGTCGACCAGCTTGGGCCACGAATGGAAGACGTCGATGAGCTCGGGCAGCACCAGGTAGAGGGCCACCCCCGCCACCAGCACCACGATGGACCGCTTGACCACCGCCTTCCACGGGAACGGGGTGTTCTGCTGCTCCTCGAACTGGGTCTCGAACGACCGGGACCTCGCCTCGCGTTCGGATCGGGGCGGACCGGTGACGCCGTCCGGCTCGCTGGCTTCGGGGTCGAGCCTGTCCATGAGGCCGGGCTCAGTCCTCCGCTTCGGCCGCCGGTGGCCCAGTCGTCCCGGCTCCGGCGCCCGCCACGGCCACGGCGGCGGCCAGCACGATGTTGGCGCCCCGCATGTCGCCCTGCGAGCCCGGACTCCATCCTGTTCATCACGTAACAGATGGTCAGCTGGGTGTCCTGGTCCATCATGATGAGTGATCCTCCGTAACCCCCCCAGAAGCAGCACCGGGGACCGATGGGCATGAACTCGTTGCTCAACCCATACCCCATCCCGAACCGGTTGGGCAGCCCGAGGACCAGGTCGGTCCCGTTGGACTGCTGCTCGAAGATGGGGTCACAGCCCGTCACTGGAGAGCAGCCGCACGCCCCGGGCCTCCCCCCGGCCGGCGATGATCGACTGGATCGCGGCCACCGACCGGGCGTTGCCGTGGCCGTTGGCGGCGGGGATCTCGGCCCGTCGCCACCACGCCTGGGCCGGGTAGGTGGCATCGAGGGGAGGATTGCTGAAGGTGCGGCGGGCGAAGTCGTCGGGGGGCAACAGCTCGAGGTCCACCGGCGGAGGCGGAATCACCAGCGACACCCGGTCGTCCTCACTGGGCGGCAGCCCGATGAAGAAGTCGGCCTCCGAGGGGCCGGGCCACCTCCTGGCGAACCAGGTGCCGATGGTCGTCGCCGGTGATCCTGCGCACCACCTCGCCGATCAGGTAGCCCTGGGTGACGGCGTGGTAGCCCGAGGCGGTGCCGGGCTCCCACCACGGCTCCTGGGCGGCCAACAGCGATGTGCAGCGCTCCCAGTCGGCCAGCTCCTCGGGCTCGAGGTGTTCGGTCCACCCGGCCAGGCCGGCGGTGTGGCTCATCAGGTGGCGTACCTCGACCGCCTCCTTGCCCCCGGCGGCGAACTCGGGCCAGTACTTGGACACCGGGGCCGAGAAGTCGAGTTCGCCTCGGTCGGCCAGCATCAGGGCGCACAGGAAGGTCATGGTCTTGGTGGTCGACCACACGTTGGTGATGGTGTCGCGCTCCCACAGCGCCGAACCCGACTGGTCCACGCTCCCGCCCCACACGTCCACCACCGGCTCGCCGGCCAGGAGGACGGCCACCGAGGCCCCGACGTCGGTGCCGGCGTCGAGACTCGAGGCCAGGCAGTCGACCACCCCCTCGAATGCCGGTTCCCACGTCCCTTGGATGTCAGCCATCCGTGACCTCGCTCCCGTGCTCGCCCAGCTCCTCGCCAACGATCATTTCACGGCGCAACCATCGGCCGACCATGTAGGGCCGGTCCCGGAGCTGCTGGGGTCCGACCCGGCCCGCCACGGCCGGGGGAATCGCCGGCTCAGGTGGCGGCGCGCCCCCGGCGGGCCAGCGAGTCGATGGTCACCGCCGCCAGCAGGACGAGGGCCGTCACCATGTACTGGTAGGAGGCGGCCAGCCCCAGGAGCCCCATGCCGTTGTAGATGGTGGCGATGACCAGACCGCCGAGGAGGGCGTAGACCATCTTGCCCCGACCGCCGAACAGGCTGGCTCCGCCGATGACGGCGGCGGCCACCGCGTACAGAACCAGATCGCCGCCGTCGATGTTGTTGGAGATCGAGCCGAGTCGCGAGGCGTAGATGATGCCGGCGGCCCCGGCGGTGAAGCCGGTCAGGGTGAAAGCCCACAACCGGTTCCAGCCCAGGCTCGACGCCGCCGCGGCGGGCGGCCTCGGCGTTCCCACCGATGGCGTACTGGTAGCGGCCGAAGCGGGTCCGGGCGAGCACGAACGAGTACACCAGCAGAAATCCGGCCACGATCGGCACCACGTAGGGCACGCCCTTGAGCGGTTCGAGGACACCGCGGTTGGTGTTGCACACCGCTACCAGCACGGCGACGGCCGCGGCCACCAGCACCACCTTCAGCACGGTGATGGCCAGTGGCGGGGCCACCAGTCCCCCGCTGCGGCGACGCCGGTCCCGCAGGATGGTGACGGCGCCGAAGGCGACGACGGCGACGACGGCGATGGCCCATCCGGCCGTGGTGCTGAGGTTGCCGTTGGTCGATGTCGAGGAGGACGGGATTGCTGATCCGGATGGTTCCCCCGCTCCCCTGGCGTTGCACCAGGTACAGCAGCACGCCCTCCCAGCCCGAGCAGTCCGGCCAGGGTGACCACGAACGACGGCAGGCGAAGGCGAATGACGATGGTGCCCTGGAGCATGCCGATGGCGGCGGTGGCCAGCATGCCGACCAGAATGGCCAAGGCCCACGGCAAGTTGTGGGGCGGGGCGGCCAGGATGGCGGTGATCACGGCGCCGATGCCGGCCACGTAGCCGACGGACAGGTCGATCTCGCCGAGGATGAGGACCCAGACCTCGGCCATGCCGAGGAGCACGAACACCGAGCCCTGGACCAACAGGTTGGTCAGGTTGCCGGCCGACAGGAAGACCGAGTCCTGGACCTGGAAGATGATGACCAGCAGGATCAGACCGGCCACCACCGGGCAGGACGCCGCTCTCGCCGTAGCGGATCCGTCGGGCCCAGGCCGTGACGTACTCGCCGAAGGTCGAGTTGGGCGAGCTCTCCGGCATCGGAATCCCCCCGAGCCGGCCCGGCTCGGCCGGACCGGCCGGGCGGGAACCCCTGCGTCTCGTAGCGGAGCGGTCGGTGGGCGTCTCGGGCGGTGACGACATGCGGTCAGCCCTTCCCGTCGGAGCTGCCGTCGGCGGACGGAGCCGCCCGGTCGGGATGGTCGAGATGGTCGAGAGTGCCGGTCGTGATGAGCTCCACCGCGCTTTGGGTGTCGTAGTCGGCGATGCGGCCCGCTGCTGACCAGCTTGCCCAGGTACAGGACGGCCAGGCGGTCGGCCACGCGCGAAGACGTCGTTGAGGTTGTGCGAGATCACGAGGACGGCGATGCCCCGGGCCCCCAGCCGGCTGATCAGATCGAGCACCTGGGCGGTCTGGGACACGCCGAGGGCGGCGGTGGGCTCGTCCATGATCACCAGCTGGGCGTCGCGCATCACCGCCCGGGCCACCGCCACCGACTGGCGCTGGCCGCCCGACAGCGACCCCACCAGCTGGCGGACCGAGGCCACGGTGGTGACCGACAGGTCGGCCAGGGTCTTGCGACGCCGTCCTCTCCATGGCCGTCTCGTCGAGCAGCCGGTACCGCAGCAGCTCGTGGCCGAGGAACATGTTCTGGACGATGTCCAGGTTGTCGCACAGAGCGAGGTCCTGGTAGACGGTGGCGATCCCGAGGGCGTCGGCGTCCCTCGGGGTGTGCATGGAGACCGGCTGGCCCTTCCAGGTGATCTGGCCCGGCGGTCGGGCTCCCAGATGCCGGAGATGGTCTTGATCAGGGTCGACTTGCCGGCCCCGTTGTCGCCGACCAGGGCGGTGATCTTGCCCGGCATGATGTCGAAGTCGACCCCGCTGAGAGCCTGCACGGCACCGAAGTTCTTGGTGATGCCGCGCAGGCTCAGCAGGGGTTGATCGGCCGTCCCCGGAGACCCGCGGCCCCGCCGCTCTCGGCGGTGATGGTCACGGGCCGCGGAGACCGGCTCTGATCGGGACCGGTCACGAGGTTCAGCTGATGCCGTACTTCGTGCAGTCGGCGGCGTAGGCCCCGGCGCAGATCTGCGAGGCCGGGACGAACCGATCCTTGACCACGGTGGACTCGACGTGGTCGGGCATCGACCCACTCGGGGTCGAGCAGCACCGACTTCACCGCCACCTTCGACACGGTGTCGGTGGTGGTCCCGTTGACGAGACCGGCCGGGGCCGACTTGCCGGCCCGCAGGTAGAGGGCCAGTGCCGCCGCGGCCTGGGCCTCCACGTAGATCGGCTTGTACACCGTCCCGCACTGGTAGCCGGAGATGATGTTCTGGATGCCGACCAGCGTGGCGTCCTGACCGGTGATCGGGAACTTGTTGGCCGGGATGCCGAGCGTCTTCAAGTAGGTGATGATCGGGGCGGCGTTCTCGTCATTGGGCACGACGGCGGCGTTGATGCCGGGATGGGCGGTGAGCGCCTGCTGGAACTCGGTCTCGGCCGTGGGCGGATCCCAGGTGCCGGCCGGGGTGGCCGCCTCTACGTAGGCCTCGGAGGTGAAGTACGGCTTGAGCACGGCGTCGTAGCCCTGGGCGAACAGCGTGGCGTTGTTGTCCGTCGGCGAGCCCGACCATCACCGCCAGCTGCGGCTTGGCCACCTTCCAGTTGGCCAGGCAGGAGACCATGCCGTTGCCGATCAGGGTGCCGACCTTCACGTTGTTGAAGCTCACGTAGTACTGCCGGCTGCCGCCGAGAGTGAGGCGGTCGTAGTCGATGACGGCCACTCCGTGTGGCTTGGCGTAGGACTCGATGGATGCCCCCACCCCGGAGTCGAGCGGGTCGACCACCAGGACGCTGGCTCCGGCCGAGATGGCCGACTGGGCGTCGGTGAGCTGGGTGGCGTCACTGCCCTGGGCGTTCTGGACGGTGAACTTGGACGGGCTCAGCCCGGCCTTGGTGAACGCCTCGGTCAGGTAGGGCGCGTCGAACTCGGTGTAGCGGGCCGAGGAGACGGTGTCGGGAAGGATGACGGCGACGTTGCCCTTGCCTTCCTTGGCCAGGCTCTTCAGCCCCTCCATGGCGGTGAAGCTGGTGTTGAACGAGGTGACCGAGATCGTCGAGGGACTGGGGCCCGACGAGGTGGTGGTGGTCGATGAGGAGCTACTGCTCCCACAGGCGGCCATCAACAGGCCCCCGGCCATGATGAACGCGACCACTGCCGCGCTTTCGGTTTGACACTTGGTACATCCCCCTTCGCTCAGTCTGCGCCGAGCGCAGCCGGATCGAGAATTCTCGGTCCAAATGTGACGTTACAACCATATGAACTTTGAGTGAAGGATTCATTTCATGAAATTTTTTGGCGGGCCGTTCTAGGCTGGCGCCGTGACCAACGGATCACGCACCGTCACCCCGTCCGACGACCACCACCGGGTGGTGATCGTGGGGGCGGGATTCGGCGGCATCGCCCTGGCCGTCAAGCTCCGCCAGGCCGGCCTCGACGACGTGGTCATCCTGGAGAAGGCCGACGATCTCGGGGGCACCTGGTACGTGAACACCTACCCGGGCTGCCAGTGCGACGTGCAGTCGCTCCTCTACTCCCTGTCGTTCGCACCCAACCCCGACTGGACGAGGACCTTCGCCCCCCAGCCGGAGATCGAGGAGTACCTGCGGACCGTGGCCGACCGGTTCGACCTGAAGCCACTGATCCGGTTCGGGACCGAGCTGACCGGAGCCGACTGGGACCCGGCCGGGTCGCGGTGGAACATCGACACCCCGTCGGGTCGCGCTCTCGGCCGACGTGTTGATCCTGGCGGCCGGCTTCCTCAGCGAGCCCTCGCTCCCCGCCATCGAGGGCCTCGACCGGTTCGAGGGGACCATCTTCCACTCGGCCCGGTGGCGCCACGACCACGACCTGGCCGGCGAGCGGGTGGCGGTGATCGGCACCGGTGCCTCGGCCATCCAGTTCGTGCCCGAGATCCAACCGGTGGTCGGCCACCTGACCGTGTTCCAGCGCACGCCCCCGTGGGTCGTGCCCCGACCCGACCGTCCCTTCAAGAAGTGGGAGCGGTGGCTGTTCCGGTCGCTCGCGGCTGGGCGGCCCGACTGGTCAGGGCCCGGATCTACCTGGCCCGGGAGCTGCTGGTGCTGACCATCTTGCCACCACCCCGGCCTGGCCCGGCTGGCCACCGCGGGCCGCGGTCAAGCACCTGGAGGACCAAGTCGACGACGCCGAACTCCGGGCCAAGCTGACCCCGGACTACGCCCTCGGATGCAAGCGGGTCCTGCTGTCCAACGACTACTACCCGGCCCTGGGCCGGCCCGGCACCGAGGCTGGTGACCGAGCCCATCTCCGAGGTGCGGGCCCACGCCGTGGTCACCGCGGAGGGAACCGTGCACCCGGCCGACACCATCATTCTGGCCACGGGGTTCGAGGCCACCGAGCCCCCCATCGCCCGCCGGGTCCGGGCCGCCGACGGCAGGAGCGTCCGTGACCATTGGGGCGGCAGCATGCGGGCCTACCTCGGCACCGCCGTGAGCCGGGTTCCCCAACCTGTTCTTCGTCATCGGGCCCAACACCGGCCTCGGTCACTCGTCGATGGTGTTCATGATCGAGTCGCCAGGCCAACTACATCGTCGACGCCCTCAAGACCATGTCGGCCCGGAACCTGGCCTCGGTGAGCTCGACCCCGACGCCATGTCGGAGTTCAACCAGGAGATCCAGACAGGGTCTGGCCCGGACGGTGTGGAGCACCGGGCTGTCGCAGCTGGTACCTCGACGCCTCGGGCCGCAACACCACCCTGTGGCCCGACTTCACCTGGCAGTTCCGGTGGCGGACCCGCCGTTCGACGCCGATCGCTACCACCTGACCCGGAGGTCGTTGCCCCCGACGTCCACCCGTTAGCCTGGTGGGCCGTGAGTGACACCCATCGGCCCCAACTGACCCGCGACACCTACGAACGGCTCCAGGCCGAGCTCGAGGACCTGACCACCCGGGGCCGGGTCGAGATCGCCGCCGCCATCGAGTCGGCCCGGGCCCTCGGCGACCTGTCGGAGAACGGCGACTACCACGCGGCCAAGGACGCCCAGGGAAAGATGGAGTCGCGGATCCGCCAGCTCCAGCGGCTGTTGAAGACGGCCACCGTGGTCGATGCCGGCCAGGCCACCGACGGGACCGTGGCCGCCGGTACCGTGGTCACCCTCCGCTACGAGGGCGACGACGAAGACGACACCACCGACTTCTTCGTGGGCTCGATCGAGGAGCGCCAGGGCGACCTCACCGTGGTGTCGCCCGGATCGCCTCTCGGCCAGGCCCTGCTCGGCCACGCCGTGGGTGACGCGGTCGAGTACGCCGCCCCCGGCGGTACCCTCAAGGTCGAAATCGTCAACGTAGGGACCTGACCTCCATGACCACCACCCCGCCGTCGCCCACCCCGGGCCCCCGACCCTGTCCGAAAAGGTGTGGGACAGCCACGTCGTCCACCACGGCCACGAGGACGAGCCCGACGTCATCTTCATCGACCTCCACCTGGTCCACGAAGTCACCTCGCCCCAGGCCTTCGACGGGCTGCGGCTGGCCGGCCGGGCCGTCCACCGGCCCGACCTGACCATCGCCACCGCCGACCACAACGTCCCGACCGTCGACATCGACAAGCCGGTGGCCGACCCGATCTCGGCCAAACAGCTCGAGGTGCTGGCCACCAACTGCGCCGAGTTCGGGATCACCTGCTACCCGATGGGCCACGCCAACCAGGGCATCGTCCACATCATCGGTCCCGAGCAGGGCCTGACCCAGCCGGGCATGACCATCGTCTGCGGCGACAGCCACACCTCCACCCACGGGGCGTTCGGGGCCCTGGCCTTCGGGATCGGGACCAGCGAGGTCGAGCACGTGCTGGCCACCCAGACCCTCCCCCAGCGGCGGCCCGACACCATGGCCGTCACCGTCGAGGGCGAGCTGCCGGCCGGGGTCACGGCCAAGGACCTGGTGCTGGCGGTCATCGGCCAGATCGGGACCGGGGGCGGGGCCGGCCACATCATCGAGTACCGGGGGGCGGCCATCAGGGGGCTGTCGATGGAGGGGCGGATGACCGTGTGCAACATGTCCATCGAGGCCGGGGCCAGGGCCGGCATGATCGCCCCCGACGAGACCACCTTCGCCTACCTGGAGGGGCTCGACCACGCCCCCAAGGGGGCGGCGTGGGACGAGGCGCTGTCGGTGTGGCGGGACCTCCCGACCGACGAGGGGGCCCACTTCGACCGTGAGGTCACCATCGACGCCTCGACCCTGGCCCCCTTTGTCACCTGGGGCACCAACCCGGGCCAGGTGGCCAGCATCGACGGGGCGGTGCCCGACCCGGCCGCCATCGACGACGACGCCGACCAGGACGCCGCCGACCGGGCCCTCGACTACATGGGTCTCATCGCCGGCACCCCCATCCGCGACATCGCCGTCGACACCGTGTTCATCGGCTCGTGCACCAACGGCCGCATCGAGGACCTCCGGGCCGCCGCCGACGTGCTGCGGGGCCGGAAGGTCCACGACGGGATCCGGGCCATGGTGGTCCCCGGCTCCCACCGGGTCAAGGCCCAGGCCGAGTCGGAGGGGCTCGACGCGGTGTTCATCGGGGCCGGCTTCGACTGGCGGGAGCCGGGCTGCTCGATGTGCCTGGCCATGAACCCCGACAAACTGGCGCCGGGCGAGCGGGCGGCGTCGACCTCCAACCGGAACTTCGAGGGCCGCCAGGGTCGGGGCGGACGCACCCACCTGGTGTCGCCGGCGGTGGCCGCCGCCACCGCGGTGACCGGCCACCTGGCCTCGCCGGCGGATCTCGACCGATGAAGGCCATGCAGCTGGTGAGCGGGCGGGCGGTGCCGTTCGACCGATCCGACGTGGACACCGACCAGATCATCCCGTCCGACTGGTTGAAGCGGGTCGAGCGGACCGGGTTCGGGGCCGGGCTGTTCGGTGAGTGGCGGGACGACCGGGACTTCGTGCTGAACCGGGAGGAGTTCGCCGGGGCCAACATCTTGGTGGCCGGTCCGAACTTCGGGACCGGATCGTCGAGGGAGCACGCGGTGTGGGCGTTGCAGGACTACGGGTTCGAAGCGGTCATCTCCCCCAAGTTCGGCGACATCTTCCGCAACAACTGCACCAAGGCCGGGCTGGTGCCGGTCCAGGTGGACGCGTTGACCGGGCGCCTGCTCATCGACGCGGTGCTGGCCGAACCGACCATGCTGATCACCATCGACATCGAGCGGGGCACGCTCGAGGCCCCGTCGGCCGGCATCGAGACCGACTTCCCGCTGGACGAGTTCACCCGGACCCGGTTGCTCAACGGATGGGACGACATCGGGCTGACCCTGCGCTACGAGGACGAGATCGCCTCCTACGAAGCCGATCGGGCCGGGTGGCTTCCCACCACCCGCTGACGGTCCCCGTCGCCTAGGACGGAGACGGCGCCATCAGATCGAGGGGGGCGAGCCCGCCGGGTCCCCAGCGCCGACTACCACGAGGGGCAGGGGGGCAGCCAACGCCAGGGGACCCGGTGGATGATGAGTTGCGCTGCGCTCCTCTGCGCCCGCCGCAACTTCGAACTTGGCTCTCCCCTAGCAGCGAGGAGGCTTACTTCTTGCGTAACGCGCTCTGCCACCGAACCAAACGGTACACGACCCCGGTCCGCGATTCGCGTGATTTAAACCACCCGCCGCACCACGGGTGGGACTTGTCCCCCCAATCGCCCGAGACGGATCCGCACTCTGGTTCACTCCCAATGAGGCACTCCCCGAGCGGTCCGCCGCTGATCCACTGGTCTGCCGGTGACAACGGCGGATTCAGTGGTGTGCGTGGGCCTCATGGTAGGCCGAGCCGACCGGCGGGTCAAAGACGAATGATCCTCCGCCGGGATCGGCGACCGGCGGTCCCTCCGCCTGCCACTGTGCGTGGTACATGGAGGAAATGACCGCTGAGCAGGGACGGGTCCCACAGCCACCTCCGGTCACCGGATCGGCCTGATGGAGGTGGCCGGCCGCCCCACCACCCGTTTATCCGGTCTGATCAGCGACGACCGCAGTTACCTGCCACGGGTGTTGCGGGGAGGTGACGAAGTAGCTCCCGGCCGTCGCCATCAGCGAAATTCACACTGTGTGATGGCGTTGGAAAAAAGAAAAAATAAAAGAGGAGCGAACCGGCTACGAGCTGAGCAGCCGCTGCTTGGCGATCCCGAACTCGTCGTGGGTCAAAGCTCCCGAATCCCGCAGCGCGGCCAGCCTCTCCAGTCTCGAGACGAGGTCGTCGTGCGACTCGGCCGCGGCCGGGGCCGACGCGAGGGCGCCGGTGAGTTGGCCGTTGTCCGGCACCGTCGATTGTGGACTGTCCCAGGTGGTGGGTTGAGCGGGTTGGGGGGGTTCGGCGTACAGGCCCGCGAACGGATCGCTCGGCGAGTCGCCGGCACTCGTCCCCGCACCCGGATGGACCTCCACTGCCGGTTCTGGACCACGGGATCGTTCCGACTCGTCGAAGGCCTTCCCGTCACCGTCGCTGACGAACGTCGTTGCCTCTCCCGAGGAGAACCACCGGAACTTGTACCGCCCGAACGGGTCGTGCTGCCATCCCTCGCGTGGGGCGGGTTGCTCGGAGAGTGCCGGAGACGGAGTGGCCGCCGGGGCCACGCCGTTGGTTTCGAGCGACGAGCCGTTCGTCGACACGTCGGGGGCGTCCGAGCGCTGACCGATCCAGTCCGATCCGTCCCAGTACCGGACATCGTTGGGATCCGAGGCGTTGCGGTACCACCCGGCCGGTCGGGCCGTCTGTTCGTTCCGGGGCCCGGGGTCGGCGACGGCCGCCTGCAGGGATTGGAGGTCGACCTCGGTGGTGCGCGGTTGCGGATCGGGCGGGGTCAGGACCACGGGGGCCGACTCCTCTCGAACCTGGGCGCCGTCACTGACCCACGCGGTGGGCTGACCGTTGGCGAAGTACCGGAGCTGTCCCGTCGGGTCGGGATGCCACCCTTCGATTTGGGTCGCTGCCGGTGGGGGTGGAAGGGTCGGCGCCGGCGCGTACCCGGTGACGCCGGCGGTGCCGTTCCCGTTCGTACCCGGTGGCGCGAAACCCATGGGGCCTGATGGTGACGGCAACGACGGCCCCGAGTCGTAGGACTCATGACCGACGTCGCGCACCAGCCCCGTTGGTTGACCATCAGAGAAGTACCGTTCTTGGTGCCGCCCCGATGGGTCTGTACTCCATCCCTTGAGCTCCGACATGCGATCCTCTCCGCCCGCACACTCCAGACAAAAGATACCGATCAACCCGACTCACCGCCAGTTGGGTTCTTTTGCTCCGATGGCGGTGGCGGGGCCGGAACCGAACCGGCGTTCCGGCATCGTGAACAAACAATGAACGGGTAGTGAACAGGTAATCAGGTAGTGAACAAGTAATAGAGCCCTCCCCGTCGACCTCGAAGCGTGGGCCGATGATCAGTCCCCGCCGCCGGTCTCCCCGAAGTCGTCCCAGACCCTGCCCACAGCGGCGTTCGGGTCGAAGATCTGGTCGCCCGGATCGCCGCCGTCGGCCCGCAGCAGGTCGCCGCCGTCGACAGCGGCATCCCCCGCCACCCGTTCGAGCTCACCGTGGTACGTGGGACTCGGCGGCTCGTCGTATGACTCCGCCCCGTCGCCGTCCCGGACCAACCGGGTCGGGGTCCCGTCGGAGAACCACCGGGCGGCGTGGAGTCCGAACGGGTCTACGTACCAGCCCTCGATGGAGTCGTGCACCATGAATAAGGGCCCTCCTCTCGGCGGCGCTCCCGTGCCCGGGAATCCTGTCGCCGTCACCTTCGAGCGTAGAGGCCGCGGCGCCGAATGCGGACCGGGCGATGATCACTGTGAGCGACGAGATGCACCAATGGGGGGCGAAGTTCTCACTCATGGTGAGCCGACCATGAAAATCCGTCGGGACCGAATGTTTTCCCTTGACAAACCAGATCCAACTTTCGTACCGTTCGCTGAGCAATACATGATCAAGTCACTAGGATTTGTCAGGTACTGGGTCGGGGCTCTGTCGCACCGGTCGGGGGCCGGGCGCCAAACAAGGAGTCCTACATGAAGTCCTTCCTGCAGTTCAGGAGCGTCCGAATCGCCGCCGCACTGGCCGTGGCCAGCGGCTTTGCCGGATCGATCGGGCTCATCGCCTCGACCAGCTCGGTGACCCAGGCGGGAGCCGACCCGGCCGCGGAGAACGCCTTCGTGGGAGTCGGGGCCGACGTGAGCCAGGACCTGTACAACGCCTATTCGGGTGCCGCACCGACCCCGGGCGTCGACACCTCGACCATCCACTACTACACGCCCGTCGCCAGCACCCAGGCGCACGACAACTACACCATCCAATCGTTCGACGCCGATCCCCAGGGAGGCAGCACGGCATCGCCCGGTGGCATCATCACCAAAACCGGTGGTCCGTACTTCGACCGTCCCAACTCCTCGGGAGCGGGGACCCAGGCACTCGAGGACTCGGTCACCGGCACGCTCTGGGAGAACAGCCCCGGGGACGTCGCCGGCAACACCAGCGTCGTCGGCCAGATCGACTTCGCCCGCACGGCCAAGGGCGTGACCACGGCGGGTGGAACCCTGCTCACCTGGATCCCGTTCGCCCGTGACGCTCTCGCTATCGCCTACTACGACAACGGAGACGGCTCTCTCGCCACGCTGACCACCACCAACCTGGTGAATCTCTACAGCAGCGCCACCGGGAAGTACACCATCAACGGTCAGACGGTCACGGCCTGCCTGCCGATCTCCACGTCCAGTCCGGTGACGAACCTCGTCAACGCCCTTGGATTGAGCAAGACCACGATCGAGGCCGCAGCCACCGCGTCAGGGTGCAACAACAGCATCCAGCAGAACAGCGGCAACGCCTTCCTGGCCGGACTCCCGGCCGGCACCACTCACGCGGTGATCCCGCTCTCGGCGGCTAGCTGGATCGGACAGGCGAACGGGGTGGGCTACGACCGGTCCAATACGGCCCGGGCGGACGGCGTCGACCTGGCGGCTATCGACGCGCTGACCAAGCCCTACGGCGGCAGTGCGCCGAATGAAACGCCCACCACCACCTACTACCAGTCGTCTGCGTACGGCTACAACATCTCGACAGTGGTTCCCACCTCGAGCATCTCGGGGAATTACAGCATCCCGGCCATCGAGGACCTCTTCGTCGGATCGGGCTCGGTCCTCTGCTCAACCGCAGCCCAGACCACCGCTCATACCTTCGGCTTCGACAGCCTGACTTCGGGTGAGGGTACCTGTGGTTCCACGACCCTCCAGGGCGACAACTGATCCACATGCCGCACCGGCAGCGCTCGGTCGCCGACAGTGCGGCCGGTACGGACCAGCCAAGCAATCGATGAAGTTCGACACCAACGAAAGAGCGATGACCATGAACAACCACACGGGAACGGCAGGTCGGTTGGCGCAAGGCCGAAAGAAGCATCCGCCCTCTTCAAGGATCCGGGTCCCCAGGCTCATGCTGACGGCGTTCGTCGCCACCTTGGCCGCGCTCGCCACCACCGCAGCCATAGGCATCACGCCGGCCTCGGCATCGACGCTCGATGGAACGGCCACGGTCGAGACACCTAGCGGGACTGCCTACGCCACCGGCGCGACGATCGGCTCGACCACCCAGTTCACCGTCGGTCTTCCCCTTGACGCGGCCTGCGACGGCGACACCGCCACCAACGGCTACCACGTCTACACGTACCTGGTGCCAGAAGGAACCGACGTCGACAACCTGTCGATCGTCGCCGGCTACCCTTCGTCGGGTTACGGGCTGTTCAATAATTCCGGAAAGTACCAGGGCCCGTTCAACACCGCGCCCTCGACCGGATACGTCCAGACCCTGCCCATCAATCTCGAATGGGCAGATTGGGCACTGGCCCGCAGCGAGGTGGGCACGCTGACGGCAGGCACTGGGGAGTGGGAGGCCGGTGTGCTCTGTGCCAACTCCTCCGGTGCGGTGACCGACTACTGGAATACCGAGCTCATCTTCACCGCCGTCTCCACCGGCGTCGATCCCAGCGGGTTCACCTGGTCCGCCGCCCCCGGCGACCCCAACAACGGCGCGAATCCCGAGGTTCCCTTCGCCATCGTCCTGCCGGTTCTGGCCGTTGCTATTCTCGGTGCCACAATGCTGACCCGACGCCGGCGGGCATCGGCCAAGGTGGCCTGACGGCGACGGACGTCACTCCGTCGTCTGGCGCCGGCAGGGCGGGGCCGTCGCCGGCGGCGCGTCTTCGACCGGGCGTGGCCGAGCCAGACCGGGACGATGGAGCAGGTGTGCAGTGGGATGAGCAACGATGACAGAGGGGCCGGTCAGTGACGACTGAGTTCGTACCGGTCGCCCCGGCCGTAGACGGAGTCGACCAGAGATACCGTCACGCCGCCCCCGGCGGCGGGATGGGCATTTGGCGGCGGCGGTGGTCAGAGGCGACACCGAGGACGCGGGCCACGTTTCAGGTGGCCGTGCTCCTGATCGTGGTGGCGGTGGCGTACAACTACTCGCTCACGACATTGCTCCAGAGTGCCGGCCAGGACACTCCCCTCGCCTACGTCAGCCTGGTGCCGGCCATCGCCCTGGCGCTGGCCGCCATTCGGGCCCGGCCCATGAAGCCGGAGCCGGCCATCTACGACCGGCACGTCGACTTCACGGTCGGACTGCCGCTCATGGCCGGAGCAATTGCCGTCAACGTTCTGCTCCCGTCCCGGTGGTCGACCATGTTCTGGGTATACCGGGTCGACCTGTTCACGTTGCCGTTCTTCGTGGCCGGAGCGGTGGCGATCATCTTCGGCGTCCGGGTCATGTGGCGCCAGAAGCTGGCCATCGCCTACCTGTTCCTCGCCTGGCCGTACCCCTACCAGACCATTCTGCTGCGGGTACTCGACGCCTTCACTGACGCCACCATCTTCGGCATCAACAAGATCCTGGCCGTGGTCCACGTGGCCACACCGGTGTCGAGCTTGGACAACTCGTTGTACAGCGTCGTCTATCACGGTCGCAGCTTTCCCCTGAGCATCGTCTCCGCCTGTTCGGGGGTGAACAGCGTGGTCGGGTTCCTGCTGGTCGGGTCGGCCTTCGCCGCCGTCGTGCGCGGTCCACTGTTCCGCAAGGTGGCCTGGCTGGTGGGCGGCATGGCCCTGCTCTGGATCATCAACCTCGGACGGATCATCTTCATCTTCTGGGCCGGCCGGACCTGGGGTGAAGAGGTCGCCATCAACATCCTCCATCCCTTCGTCGGCATGGTCACGTTCAGTCTCGGCGTCGTGCTCATGGTGCTCCTCATCAAGCCGCTCGGCATGCACATCGGGATCGGAGAGGCACGTCCGATGCAGCCGGACCCCGCTAACCGGTCGCGGCGAACGGTGGCCCTCGCCGTTCCCAAGGTGACCATGGCCGTCGTGGTAGCCCTGGTGGCCGCCCTCGTGCTCGGGGCGGCCAACCTGGGGTTGCGCAGCTACAACCTGGTAGCCACCGCCTCGGGCGAACCCCGCCTGACCGCCTTCATCAACCAGCCGGTCACTCCTCCGGGGTGGACGGTCCAGCTCACCGACACCTACAACTGGGCCAAGCCGCTGTTCGGGTACACCTCGGTGTGGAACCGATACGTGATGTACGCGTCCCGAGGCGGGAACCTGCACGCCAACATGCCGGTCACGGCCGACGTCATCAACACGCCCAACCTCAGCACGTTCTCCGCCTACGGCGTCGAGAACTGCTACCAGTTCCACGGCTATGCCCTGGCCGATGTGGCCCAGGTGGGACTGCCGGGCGGCATCACCGGTCAAGCGATGTCCTACACATCCCAGCAGTTCGGAAGCTGGTCCATCGTCTACTGGATCGTCCCGGTGAAGATGGGCACCTCGACCAACTACGAGCGGGTCGTCCTCTACGTGCAGAACTCCGGCGCCGGGGCGATCGTCAAGGGGCTCACCAGCACTCGGATCCGGAATCTGTCCGGCTCGCTGTCGCCCGGCAATCCCGCCGACCTGGCCCTGACCAACAACCGGGAGTTCCTGGTGGCGTTCGCCAGCGAGCTCATCAAGGCCCAGGCTCACCATTCGGCGGCCACCGAGACGGCTGCGTTCACCGGGCCGGCTTGAGCACGACCCGGGTCGATCGCCACCAGCGACGCATTCACCCCGTGGTGATCTCGTCCGGCTGCGACCTCACCGGTAGGGCCGACAGGGCGGCGTGTAAGGCGTCGAAGTAGTTGTAATCCCGCTTGGTGACCCGATGGGGCACGCCCAGAGGAGCGACGGGGAGCTTCCATGCCAGTCCGGGTTGTCCGCCACCACCGATGGCGGAACGGAGCCTCTGCACCGACTTGATGAGCTCGAGCTGGGCCCTTCCGTAGGCGGCCAGGTGCAGATCGACTCGGGCGATCCGGACGTCGGCATGGTTTGCCGCCCTGCGCCTGGTTGCCGTCGTCATGGCCAAGAGCTGCTCGTCGATGTCAGCCATGGAGAGATCGCCCCCGAGCTCCGACATGTCCGAGTCTCTCTGCTGCATGGATTTCCCTTGGACGCACTTTTGCCCTGGTCGGCGCTGGAATTTCACGCTGAGTAGCGGCTCCGACCGGCTGCGCGAAAACTGGACGATTGGTCCTTTATATCCCTTGCTGCCGACCTTGGCTTCGGCCCAGTATATTACTAGGCTTTGTCGAGTATTGGGCAGGGGATCCAGTCGGGATGTCCGTTCTGGATGGGATCAAGGAGCCTTCATGCAGTCGCATCTGAACCGGAGAAAGCACCTCTGCGCCTGGTTCGTCGCTGCCCGGAGACCCACCGAACCCGCGCTGCTGTCGCCGTGCCGGGGTCGAACTTCGTCCGAGCCGCTGCTCCATCGGTCGAGATGACCGGCAGCAGTGTCGGAAGACCCCAGATGCGAAGCATCGATGGGGCTGACCCACCCACCAATGGTGGGGCGCGCTCCCCCGTCGCCACCGGCAAGTGGGCCGAACGGGGAACGAACTCTGTCCTTCGACTCAGCCTGGGTGGGGCCGTGGTCGTCCTGTCGGGGGTAGCAATTTCTGCCCTGATGATCGGGTCCTCGGCGGCCAATGCCGCCGTCACCGCCGGTACCGCCGTGATCACCCGGCCGAGCCAGTCCACACCCATGGACTCGGGCAAGTCGGCCACATTCTTCGGGGTGACGCTTCCGGCTGGGGCCAGCTGCCCCGGCGACACTGCCCATCACGGGTATCACGTGTTCAGCTATCTGGTCCCCCGAGGTGTCCCGCCGACGGCGGTGAGCTTCAAGACCGGACTTCCCAGCAAGTACCTCGGGTACTTCTCCTACGGCAGGTACTACGGCGCCATCAATACGGCGGAGGGAACCGGTCAACTCGTCACCCTGCCGCCGGAGTTCACCATCGAGCGGTGGACCTCGGAAGACTTCCTCCCCGGGGGCAAGACCTCGGCCATCTGGGACGGCGGCATCGCCTGTGCCGACATCCACGGTGTGGTGACCAACTACTGGAACACCGAGTTCGAGTTCACCGCCAGCTCGGCTGACGCCGGGGGCTACGAGTGGAAGGTCCTCCATGCCCCGCCGGCCTCGACCAACTACGGACTTCTGATCAGTATCGCCCTCATCGTCCTCGGAGTGGGACTGGCCATCGTCGCCCTGGTCCTCAGCCGCCGTCAGCGAGGGGCACGCCATGTCGGTTCGTGAACCCTCCGCCTGTCCGGGCGGCCGCCGAGGGAGGTGGGGCCGTTGGTAACCACCGCCGTTTCCCAAGCGCCCACCGGCGAGCCGGTGGGCGCCCAGAAGAAGCGCCAGATCCGGAGCGTGCCGGGTCCGGCCGACCGGGCCTTCCTCGGACTGACGAAGGTCGGGGCGTTGATCGTGCTGGCCGTCATCGCCGCCATCGGTCTGTTCCTGTCGATCCGGGCCTTCGCCGCCATCCGGGTGGCCAAGCTCTCCTTCCTGACCACCCAGGCGTGGGAGCCGGACGTCCATCACTTCGGTGTGGCCGGCATCCTGACCGGCACCATCCTCATCGCCGTGGTGGCGGTGGTGATCGCGGTACCGATCGCCCTCGGTCTGTCCCTGTTCATCTCCGAGATCGCTCCCCAACGGATCAAGCGGACCCTGGTGTCGTTGGTGGACCTGATGGCAGCCATTCCGAGCGTGGTCTACGGCCTGTGGGCCTGGCTCTTCCTCGAGGGGCGCACCATCGGCCTGTCCCGCTGGATCTCGACGTGGTTCGGATGGATCCCGATCTTCAAGGTCAACGGGGCTGATCCGACCAACCCCCTGGAGTCAGCCAGCGTGTACAGCGCCTCCACCTTCATCGTCGGGATCGCCGTGTCGTTGATGGTCATCCCGATCCTGTGTTCGGTGATGCGCGAGGCGTTCTCACAGGCTCCCCTGGGGAACGCGAGGGTGCCTACGCCCTGGGGGCCACCCGCTGGGGGATGATCCGCACGGTGGTCCTGCCGTTCGGCAAGGGCGGCATCATCGGCGGCACCATGTTGGGGCTTGGGCGCGCCCTCGGGGAGACCATCGTGGTGATCCTGATCATCTCGCCAGTGTTCACCGCCAACATCCACGTCCTCCAGGCCGGCGGGAACTCGGTGTCGGCCCTGATCGCCAACCTGGCCAGCGAGTCGTCGCCGTTCGGCACCTCGGCACTCATGGCCGCCGGCCTGTCCCTCTTCCTCCTGACCCTGATCGTCAACTTCTCCGCCTCGGCCGTGGTGGCCCGGTCGCGTTCCGGCGCAGAGAGCGACCTGTGAGATGACCCTTCTCGACGAGTCGGTCACGAGCGCCCAGAACCTCCACGTCGTCCCGCCGGAGCCCCAACGCCGGCGCAAGCTCGGCGGCGTCCGTCCGGGGTTCCTGTTCAACCTGGTCGGGGCGGGGCTGGCCGGCGTCAGCGCCTCGCTGCTGTTGAAGCAGCTGGCGGCGGTGTCGGCACCACTGGCCCTGGTGCTGGTGGCCTACGTGTCGTTCCTGGTGGCCTACGGCGTGCTGGTGTCATTGACCGACGACGGCCCGGCGGTGCGCGACGCGGTGATGACCGTGCTGATGGCCTCGACGGCGGTGGTGGCGTTCGGCGCACTGGGCCTGGTCGTCTTCTACACGCTGGGTCGCGGGTGGGCGGCCCTCGTGCACTCGAACTTCTACACCGAGGACATGTCCACCGCCGGTCCGCTGGCCCCGCTGACCAAGGGCGGCATGGCCCACGCCCTGGTCGGAACCATCTGGATGGTCGGGATCGCCGTCATCCTCACCGTGCCGCTCGGCCTGGTGGCCGCGGTCTACCTGGACATGACCCGGAGCCGACCGGCCCGCCTGTTCCGCACCATGGTGGAGGCGATGACGGCCCTGCCCAGCATTCTGGCCGGTCTGTTCATCTACGCCCTGTGGATCCTGACCCTGGGCAACGGCCGATCGGGTCTGGCCGCGGCCCTGGCCCTCAGCGTGATGATGCTCCCCTACATCATCAGAGCAGCCGACCTCGCCCTCCGGCTGGTCCCGGCCAATCTGCGGGAGGCGTCGGCGGCCCTCGGGGCCCCCAGTTGGCGGGGCGAGTGGCAAGTGGTGCTCCCCACCGCCCGCTCAGGCCTGGCCACGGCGGTGATCCTGGGCATCGCTCGTGCCATCGGCGAGGCTTCACCGGTCCTGCTTACCGCCGGGTTCACCAGCTACATGAACGCCGACCCCCTCCACGGGGCGATGGTGTCCCTACCGCTGGAGACGCTCAAACTGGTGCAGGCCGACGTGCCCGCCTACACCACCCGCGCCTTCGGGTGCGCCTCGTTCCTGTTGGTGGTGATCGTCGTGCTCTTCCTCATCGCCCGCAAGATCGGGGGGTGGGGACCGGGCCACCTGACGCCCCGGGGACAGCGCCGGGTGGTCCAGGCATCGAAGCGCGACGTCCAGCGGTTCGCCCAGCGGCACCAGGCCGTGGCAGGTCCGGCGCCGGCTTCGGGCGGGGGCACGTACGTGGCGGAGCGCGGACCATGAGGGCGACCACCAACGCGCCGAACCGATCGTCCCGGAAGCACGTCGGCGTCATCGCCCTCCTCATCGGCGGGCTGGTCGGCCTGTTGCTGGCGGCGTCGCCCGCCGGTGCCACCAGCTATGTGCCGGTGTCCGGCGAGGGCTCGTCGTGGTCGGCCAACGCCCTCAACCAGTGGATCGCCAACGTGCAACAGGACGGCATGCGCATCAACTTCACGGCCAACGGCTCGACCACCGGGCGGGAGGACTGGATCAACGGGCTCACCGACTTCGCCGCCTCGGACATCCCGTTCCAGACCAACCCGGGGGATGGCTCGGCCCCGGAGAACCCGCCGGCCGGCAGCTACGCCTACATGCCGATCACCGCCGGGGGCACGGTGTTCATGTACAACCTCCAGATCGACGGGCAGCAGGTCACCAACCTGCGTCTGTCCGGCCAGAACATCGCCAAGATCTTCACGGGCATCATCACCAACTGGGACGATCCGGCCCTGGCCGCCGACAACCCCGGGCTCAAACTGCCCAACCAGACGATCGTCCCGGTGGTGCGGTCGGACGGCGCCGGCTCCAGCTACTTCCTGTCGCAGTGGATGATCAGCCAGTACCCGTCTCTGTGGAGCTCGTACTGCTCGAAGACCGGCCGGGCCCCGGCCTGCGGCCCGACGTCCTTCTATCCGACGATCTCGGGCTCGTCGATGATCGCCCAGTCCGGGGACCTCGGGGTGTCGGGCTACGTCTCGCAGGGCTATGCCGACGGTGCCATCGGTTACGTCAACTACTCCTATGCGCTCGAGGACAAGTTCCCCGTGGCCCAGATGCTCAATGCCGCCGGCTACTACACCGAACCGACCGCCCAGAACGTGGCCGTCTCGCTCCTGCAGGACCAGGTCGACACCACCGATGTCAACAATCCCGCCCTCTATCTGACCCAGAACCTGGCGGGCGTCTATGCCGACCAAGATCCGAGGACCTACCCGCTGTCGGAGTACGGCTACCTGATCCTGCCGACCAAGGTCGAAGGACAGTTCACGACGGCCAAGGGCGCGACTCTGGCCGCGTTCTCCTACTACGCCATGTGCCAGGGCCAGCAGTACGCAGCCCCGCTCGGGTACTCGCCCATGCCCGCCAACCTGGTGGAGGCGGCATTCAACCAGGTGGCGAAGATCCCCGGAGGAACCGGCACCGCCCCGTCCATCACCGGCTGCAACAACCCGACGTTCTCGACCGGCACCGGCACCGATGTCAATCTGCTGGCCGAAACCGCCCCGTATCCTCCTGCCTGCGACAAGCAGGGGCCGACCCAGTGCACCAACGGCACGGGCGGGGCAGCCGTATCGACCCCGATCAGTGCGGGAGCGCCGGAGGCCAAGAACCCCCAGGCGGCCGCGGCAGCCACCGCCGCCAGCGGCGGGGCTGCAGGGGGATCCACGGCGACCACCACGCCGGGCCAGGCGGTAACAGGGTCGGCGTCCTCGTTCTGCGCTACGACCGGCCATTGCGCAACGGCGAGCTCGGCGACCCGGGACAATTTCGATCCGGCCGCGGCCACGCTGACCCTGCCGGCAACCGCCGGATGGTCGACGACCCAGACCCTCATGGTGCTGATCATCCTGGTGGTACTGGCAGTGATTCTCATCCCGGGCGTGTTGTCGCGCCGGGCGAAGAAACGCAAGTCGCCATGAGGTCGACTTCGACGCGACGCCCGCAGAACGGCAGTCGACGCATCGGTCGGGGGCGAGCGGCCTTGGGCCTGGCCGTGGTGCTCGTCGTCTTTGCCTTCATTCCGAGCGCGCTACACGCCACGGCGGCGTCCGGCAGCTCGTGCGTCCCGGGCGATTGTGCCGGTGTGGCGGGAACCGTCACCGGATTGCCGACGACGTCATCCCAGGAAACCGTCCAGGAGCCCAACGCCGGGACCTTCGGTGGTCTGGCCGTCACCGTGAACCAGACCCAGAACTTGGTCAACCAGGACATCTCCGTCTCGTGGACCGGCGGCCAACAGACCATCAACGGGGCCCCGGGGGATTTCAACGGCGACTACCTCCAGATGTTCGAGTGCTGGGGCAACCCCGAGACGATCTACCCCGATGACCCGTCCGACCCCGGACCGCCCCCATCCCAATGCGAGTTCGGTGGCGAGAGCAGCACACCGACCAGCTCATACCCGATCCAGAGCGCGGCGGTCGGGTTCGAGGTCTCGAGGAGGCTGTCCCAGTCGACCTGGGACGGCTACAGCGGGCTCGACGAATTGCTCAACGAACCAATCGGCTCCCGGCTCCACCTGCCAGTACCCGGGCTACGACAACCTCTACACCGACACGACAGATGGCTACGTAATCGAACCGTTCGCCGCGGTCGACGGGACCACCGTCAATCAGCAGGCCGACTACAACTTCGACGTGAATCCGGCCGCGCCCCAGCCGTTCTGGGACAATCCCTACTTCAGCTTCGACACGACCAATGAAGTCGACTTCGCCCAGACCTACTCCAACGGCGACGGGAATCAACTGTTCCAGGTGGATACCGGCCTGGAGGCCCCCGGGCTCGGTTGTGGACAGGACATCGAACCGACATCGGGCGGAGGCACGACTACTCCCCAGTGCTGGCTGGTGGTCGTGCCCCGCGGCACTCCCGCCCAGGAGAACCCCAACGAGAACCCCCAAGCGGTGATCACCTCACCACTGACTCCGCAGGCCTGGGCCAACCGGATCGCCATTCCGCTGCAGTTCAACCCGGTCGGATCGAGTTGCGCCCTCAACGCCGCCACCGAAGGGATAGAGGGCAGCGAACTCGCTTCGGAGGCAGTGGCAAGTTGGGAACCGGCGCTGTGCGGACAGTCGAGCACCACCTCGTACAGCTACCTGGAGAACACCGACGATCAGGCCCGGCAGAACCTGACCGACCCCACCTACGGATCGGTGGGGATGTCGGTGTTCTCCGATCCGATCAACCCGAGCGAAACCACTCCGACCAATCCGGTGGTCTACGCACCACTGACCCTGTCAGGAGTGGTGATCGGCTTCAACATCGAGCGAATACCCGGAACCAACTCGGATGGTGGTACCGACACCGACGAGACCCCGCTCAGCGGAACTCGAATAGCGAACATAGATCTGACCCCGAGGTTGGTGGCCAAGTTGCTCACCGAGTCCTATCAGGGGCAGTTCGAGGAGCTCTCAGCGGACAAACCCGGTCCCAGCTACGACTGGGTGGACAAGAATCCGTTCAACCTGTTCGCCGACCCGGACTTCCTCCAGTACAACCCCGAGTTCCAGGATCTCAGCACCGAACAGCAGGTCGATGCCGGAACGCTGCTGGTCGAAGAGGCGAACTCCGATGCCGCCTCGACGTTGTGGAGCTGGGTGCTGTCCGACCCGAACGCCAAAGCCTGGCTGGCCGGGAATCCCGATCCGTGGGGGATGTGCGTCAATCCCAACTACGCCACCGCGGCCAACAAGGCCTGCAACACCCCGGGCCCGAACTTGGGGACGCCGGCGCCGGAGAACTTTCCCAAGAGCGATCCCTACTGCCAGAGCCTGAGCAGCGCGTCCGAACCTCCCGTCGTGACCGGCACCGGGGCGTCGCAGGTTTCCACCCCAGCCCGGCCGCTGTGCATCCTGGACTGGTCGCCCTACGCAACGTCGATGAAGGCGGCGGCCCAGGACGCCGCCGAGGCCAACGACCAGGCCAAGACCACCTACAGTCCGACCGCTACCTCCGCTCAGTCGGCGTGGTCGTCCAACGGGCCCCAGACCCCGGGGACGTACCTGGTCATGACCGTCACCGATTCGCCATCGGCGGACCTGTACGGGCTGCAGACTGCCAGCCTGAGCAGGGCGGGAGACGACGGGACGTCCGGGCCGCCGGTCTTCGTGCCCCCGACCGCCGCCAATCTCCTGGCCGGAGAGCAGGCAATGTCCCCGAGCGCAGTGACAGGTGTCCTCCAGACGAACGTCTCGACGACCGCCGCCAACGCCTATCCACTGACGATGCTCACCTATGGGGCGGCGACGCCGGAGGCCCTCAGTACCGGCGACCGCCAAAAGTATGCGGCCTTCATCCGCTACGCCGTCCAAACCGGTCAGGTCAACGGCGCCCAGCCCGGACAGCTACCCGATGGCTACGTCCCGTTACCTTCTAATCTCCAGAATCAGGCCCTGACCGCCGCCGATACCATCCTGAACCCGCCGGTCGAGAGCGCTCCAGCTTCAGCGGCAACGGCAACGGCAACGGCAACGGCCTCCCCCACTAGGGCGGCGCTGCCGGAGACCACCTTTCCCGACCTGCAGACTCCCACGTCGACGGCCACATCGAGCCCGAACGCGGCACCCGCCCGCCGGCATCCGCTCCGGTCGCTAGGACCGGCCGCACTCACGTCGCTGCGGTCCCACGGCATCACCATCGGGATGCTCCGCTGGATCCTGCCGCTGGCACTTTTCATCGGATTGTTGGCCGGACTGGCCAGTTGGCTCATGGGTCGGCTCGGTCGAAGGCTGAGCATGGTGCGCCCCCCGAAGACATCCCCGGCGAAGGTCCCGGTGATCTATCAACCGGGCTCCGCCGACAAGGCCAAACCGAAGTCTTTGTTCAGATCCCAACCGAAGGCACGGGGGCCGAAATGACCAACCGACGAAACATACCTCTCCGGAGCGTGGAGATGTCGACGCTCCAAGCCGTCCCGATCCGTCACTGCGAACAAGAGAGCATCCACCAGCCATGAGCCACAACCACTCCGTCTCATCACCCACAGCCAGCCGTCATGCCCACTCCATCGAGCGGAGAGCGGGTCGGGCGACCCGGCGGGGCCTTGGCGCCCTGGCGGCGGCGCTCATGGCGACCGGGACCCTCTTCTTGTTGCTCACCGTCGGTGCGTCGGCCGCAACTCTCAACGGGGCGGCCACCGTCGAGACGCCCCAGGACGGCACCGTGACGGGCTCTCAAGCGTCGGACACCGAGTTCACCATCGTCCTCCCAGCCGCGGCCGCCTGTTCGGGAGACACCGCCAGCGGCGGTTACCACGTCTATACCTACTTGGACCCGGCGACAACCAGCGTCCAGTCGATCTCGTTTGTCGGACATCCGGCGACCGGCGAAGGGCTGTACAACAACACCGGTGCGTATCAGGGTCCGTTCAACACCGCCCCGGTGACCGGACAGATCACGACCCTGCCCATCGACTTCGAGTTTGGGCCGGCGGTCGTGACTGAGAAGCTGCTGTCGACGATCCTCGCCAACGGCGGAGTGTTCGACGCCGGCGTCGTCTGTGCCAACTCCTCGGGTACGGTCACCGATTTCTGGAGCGTCCAGATCACCTTCACCGCCAGTACCACTGATCCTGACGGGTTCGTCTGGTCAGCTGCTGCCGCCACGACCACCGCCACGACGACGGCCTCGACGACGGCGACGACGACCGCCTCGACGACCGCTTCCAGTGGCACCAACGGGTCGACGACTTCTTCGGGTGGAACGACCGGAACCACTGCCGCCGGCGCGGCGGGGACGACGTCCGGAGCCAACGGCGCATCCGATCCTTCCTCTACCGGATCCAGTGGCACCTCCGGCACCACTGCAGGCGCTTCGGGCACGACGAGCGGATCTCTGCCCTTTACCGGAATGCCCGCTCCCGTGACGAAGATCGTCGGCGCCGGTTTCCTCGGGATCGGCCTGGGGCTGATGCTCCTGAGCTCGGCCGGGCGCAGGCGGCTCGGGGGCCTAAGAGAAGCACGGAGCGCACTTCGATGAGCGTGGGATCTGCTGCCAGCCGGCACACCGGGCCCATGCCCCTGGCTCCGTCACCGGGGCCGGCCGGACCGGGCGTCGCCATGGCGCCGGGCTCGGTGCTGGTGAACAACGGGAGCGACCAACGGCCATGAACCGAGGGGACCGGTTGCCGAGGGGGATACGTCCCGCCCACTCCATCGGAGGAAGAGCCGGCGTTGCCTGGCGCAGGCAGCTGCGCGTGCCGGCAGGGGTGCTCATGGCGACCGGAGCCCTTTTCCTGATATTCACCGTCGGCGCATCGGCGGCAACGGTCAACGGGACGGCGACCATCGAGACATCCTCGGACACGGCCATGACGTATCCAGCCGGATCGACCACCCCGTTCACCGTCACCCTTCCCTCCGGAGCCGCCTGTTCGGGCGACACCGCCACCGACGGCTACCACGTCTACACCTACATGGTCACCCAGGGAACAGGCATTGCGGCGCTCACCTTCATCGGGCATCCCTCGGCCGGCTACGGGATCTACAACAACTCGAACACCTATCAGGGGCCGTTCAACACCGCCCCATCGACCGGAGTGGTCCAGACCCTCTCCGTGAATCTCGAGTGGGGTCCGGCTGTCGTTGCCGGCAAAATTCCGCTGGCAACGCTGCTCGCCAACGGCGGAGTGTGGGAAGTAGGCGTTGCCTGTGCCAACTCCACCGGCGCCCTCACCGACAACTGGAACATAGAGATCACGTTCAGTGCCAGTGGGTCGGACCCGGATGGTTTCGTGTGGTCGGCAGTTCCCGGTCCCCCATCGACGACTACTTCGTCGTCCAGCAGCTCGACGACCAGCTCAACTGCGCCGACCAGCTCGTCTTCCTCCACCTCGACCACCAGCTCGACCGCGCCCACCAGCTCTTCTTCCACCACCTCGACCACCGCAGCACTCAACACCAACGCGTCGAGCACGACCTCGACGACGTCGACGACGGGTTCGACGGCGCCGACCGGCACGTCTTCGACGACCTCGACCACTGCCGCGGCCAATGGGAGCTCGGGTCCGACCGGAAGTGCCGGCTCCAGTGGCACCGGCACCAGCGGATCGGGCACTTCCGCGGGATCGACCTCATCGACGGGGGGTTCGCTGCCGTTCACCGGGATGCCAGCGTCGATGGCGAGGATCGTCGGAGCGGGCCTGCTCGGGATAGGGCTGGGACTGATGCTCCTGGCTTCGGGGTATCGGCGGATCCGGGCTCTCAGGATGCTCCGACTCTCTCGGAGCGCTGAACGATGAGCCTCACCCAGGGCTCCACTGAGCGAGAGCAACTCCTCGTCCCCGTGGCGCTGCCCAGTGCACCCGGGGTCGACCAGGAGTCGCCCGCGGTCACAGAGACATCGCCCTCGCCAAAGCGCGCCAAGAAGGCCGGCCGGAAGAAGACCGTCGAGAGCGGAGCGGACGAAGACCAGGACCTCGCCCTTGCCCACCCGGTTCTGTTCCAGGCCCGGAGTGCGCTCATCATGGTGGCCATCCTGTCTATTGGGCTGGTGGTCCAGCTGGCCTGGGTCAGCAACTGGGTGCACCGCTCTTCGCAGGTGTCGCTGTTCAACCAGTTCCGAACCGAACTGGCGCTCGGGACAGGGCCCGTCGGACCCATTGGGGCCAAGATGACGGCGCTACCCGCCGGCGGGAAGACGGCGTTGCGCACTGGCGGAAAGACGCCGTTGCCCATTGGGGCTCCGATGGCGCTCATCGAAATTCCGTCGATCGGCGTGAAACAGGTCGTGGTAGAGGGCACGACGGGGGCCGCGCTCACCCTCGGACCCGGACATCTGCGCTCCACGGTCTTTCCCGGTGGCGTCGGCAACAGCGTGATCATGGGTCGAGCAGCCTCCTACGGAGGCCCGTTCGGCCGACTCCACGATCTGAAGAAAGGTGCCGGGATCACGGTGGTCACCCAGGTGGGCACATCGCACTTCCGGGTGCTCGGGGTGCAACAGGCCGGCGGCAGACCGTTCAGGGAGCCGGCCACAGCCTCACATCTCACCCTGGAGACGGCGGCAGGGAGCAACTACGTCCCCACCGGCGTGGTCACCGTCATCGCCGAAGGCGTGGGGACGCCGCTGGCGGCCCAGCTTCCTCCGGTCCACGTGGTGCCGGCCAGCCAGCGTCCGCTGGGTATCGACACGGGCGCCCTGTGGCCCCTGCTGCTGTGGTTGACGGGCCTGGCCGTGGTTCTGGCCGCGGCGGTGTGGACCTGGCACCGCCGAGGCCATCTGCAGGCCTGGATCGTTTTCGGGGCCCCGCTCGCCCTCATCTGGTTCTATGTGGCCGATCAGGTCACCCGAGTGCTTCCAAACCTGCTGTGATGACACCGACCACCTCTCCACCAAGGGACTGACCCATGTCCATAGACGCCACCACCTATCAATTCCCGCCGGCGGAGCTTCCCCCTCCCCCTCAGAGCCAGGCATCCACCCTCGAGGCCCGGGAGATCTCGGCCTGGTTCGGGGACCACCATGTGCTGGACCGGGTGTCGTTGGTGATGCAGGCGAGACAGGTGACCGCCCTCATCGGCCCTTCAGGCTGTGGGAAATCGACATTCCTCCGGATCCTCAACCGGATGCACGAGCTCACCCCCTCGGCGTCGCTGGCCGGTGACGTCCTGCTCGACGGCTCCGACATCTACGGCCCGGACAAGAAGCTGACCGAGGCCCGCCGGCACATCGGGATGGTGTTCCAGAAGCCCAATCCCTTTCCCACCATGTCGATCTATGACAACGTCCTCGCCGGCCTCAAGCTCACCGGGACCCGCAAGGACCAGAACGACAAGGACGGGATCGTCGAGAGCTGCCTCACCAAGGCCGGGCTGTGGAACGAGGTGGCGACCCGACTCCGTCAGCCCGGAGGGGCGCTGTCAGGCGGCCAGCAGCAGCGTCTGTGCATCGCCCGGGCATTGGCCATCCAGCCCCGGGTGCTGTTGATGGACGAGCCGTGCTCGGCCCTGGACCCGACCTCGACCCGACGGATCGAGACCACCATCGATGAGCTCCGGACCGAGGTGACCATCGTGATCGTCACCCACAACATGCAGCAGGCCCAACGGGTCTCCGACTACACGGCGTTCTTTCTGGCCGAGCAGGGCACCCCCGGCTACGTCATCGAGCACGGCCCGACCGACGCCATGTTCGACGCCCCCCAGGACCCCCGGACGCTCGACTACGTCAACGGCCGATTCGGTTGATCTCCACCGGCGGGGGCCGGGAGGCCCACGGCCAGGCCAATTGTGGTCGTTTCCGACCTAGTGAGCTGATGGATATAATCGGCATGCAGCTTGGCGCCAATCCTGGTCGGAGGACGTGACCATGATCTCCCCCATCGATCCCCAAGAGGCACCCGCCTACACGCGCGAATCGGTGATGGCCTATCTGAGGGCGGCCGAAGTCGAACGGCAACGGATCCGGCTGGCTATCGCAGATGCCCGGGCCCGGACGGAATCGGCCCGGCGGAGGTCAGGACGCCTCTCATCCCTGGACCAATTGAGTGCCGACGCGGCCTGGGAGCCGATTCGAGTAGCGGCGCCCTCGGTGCCCGCGCAGGCAGGCGTTCCGTCCTTCGGTGATGATCTGCCACTGGCCGACATGGGTCCATCACCCGGCCATGGGATCGTCAACGGTGGGGGCTCCGATCGGCCAAATGACAGTCCCGGGATCGTCTCCGATTTCGACCAGCTGATCGGAGCGCTGAATGCGCCGGCGAAGGGTGACGACGGAATCTGGATTCCGATCAAGGCACCACCGGTGAGACATGACTGACCTCGCCCTCGATAGCGACAAAATGATGGACATCGGCTCTGGCGACTCCGTCCCCGGCGAGGTGGTCCGGAAGCTCGTGGCCTGGAGCGAGCGGGAGATCGACCGGCTGCTCGAGGAACTCGATGTGGCACTGCGGGAGGCCGAAGCGGCGGAACGGCAGGTGGACCGGCAGCCGGCGGCAGCCGACCTCAATGCGGCTTCCGGCCTCTACACGGGAGCAACTACCCGACCGTCACCCAGTGAGATGCTGACCCAGGTTCTGCCGGCGACCCCGGCGGTGCCTGCTCCTGAAGATGTTCACGCGGCGCCCACCGTCCGCAAATCCGCAGCCGGAACCGCTCCCCGGACGACAGTGGTGCGGCGTGATGCGCCCACACCTCAAATAACGGAACCCGACCTAGCCGATACCGCCGGTCCGGACGATGCTCAACCTTGGCCCGTCGGCAACGACACGGCGCGGCGACGCGGACGAAAGACTTCGTGGCTCGGTAACCACTGGATGATGTTGGCTGGTATTGCCGTCACTGCGGTGGGCCTGCTGCTCCTGCTGCTGGGCTGAAACCCATCCACCGATGTGGATCTACTTGTAGCTCTGGTCTCTTCGGATCATGCCTCGGTGACCTGCTCCGTCGCACCCGGGACGGGGGTCGCCGGCTTCCACTAACGGCAGGGGCTTCTCCCCCCGTTGAGCGCCACCGGGAACACGGCGCCATTGAAGTCGAGAGCATTGTCCGAGTCGGCAGAATTCGGCTGTGGTTTCGGGAGCGTACTCAGCGTTGAAGATGGCCTTGTGGCCCTCGTAGCTGACAGGAGACCACAGGTGCTGTACTGGTTGCACTGCTCGGTCAACACGGCATCAGCCAGTGGCTCCATGTCAGCGGCGATAGCTGTCACCCGTGTCATCGGGGTTCTTGATGATCCAGCCGAGCCCGAGGCCGTGCATGTAGTTGGCCAGCGTGGTCATGTACTGCTCCTCGATGGCCTTGGTCAGAGCAAAGCCGGTCGTCCCGTCGCTGCCCGAGTAGGTCTCGTCGAGGTCCGTCTCCACCGCGTCGAAGCCCTTGGCCGCGCACTGCTGGTCGATCATCGACTCGATGATCGAAACGCGTGGTCGGGCTGGCGATGTTCAAGAAGTACTCGGGGTAGCCGCTGAGGTTGTCGCCGAGATCCCCGGCCGCCTGCAACTGGTCGTAGTAGGTGGTCGGCTATTCCCTCCTGTGCAGCCGAGTAGTAGTTCCCGGCGGTACCGACCTCGACGTAGCAGATAACGTGATCCCCCATGGCGTGGAGTGCCGACACCGTCGACTGCCGGATTTTCGACGCCGTCGATGTCATAGACCACCGGATCCGGCGCCGGCTGACCATCGGGGAGGGTCGCATCGGTTCCCATGTCACTCGCACTCGAGAGGTCCAGTGGGTGGTCGATCTCCCACTGCCACGGTTGATTGCTGAGCGGCGGGACCCACCACGTACCGGTCGTCGGAGTAGGAGTCTGCGTGGTTGTAGTGGTGGTAGTGGGATCCGGGGGCGGAGTGCTCGGATCGGTACTGCTCGGATCTGTATTCGGAGTGGTCGGATCGGTGGTGCCGGGGTCAGAGGCCGGGGTGTTCCCGTCGGCCCCTATTCGACCTCTGAAGGAGTGCGAGGGCAAACACCGCAAGTCCAGACTTGTCCTCGTCCGGTTCTCTATGGCTAGGTGCGAGCCGGTACAGGTGACCTGGTCGCTGTCACCGCCCGTCATGGTGAGGCCGGGCCCAACCGCGCCCGCGGCGACACCGTACGCTGCTCCAAGGAGTGCGATACAGGTGACGAGTATCTTTACCCCTTTATGGTTCACGCCATTTATACGTCTTTTGGCGTGCTTTCGATGCCTTGATGGCAAGGCGATTCCCCTCTCTCAGTCTGCCCAGGTGAGAGCCTGCGCCTAGATCATTAGTAAATAGGTAGCTTTTGTCAAGTTGAGGCTCGAAAATGGTCCCCGATGCCGCTTGCGAGGGATTAGGGCCGTCACAGCCTGTAGTCGGCCCGTCACTTACGGGCGCCACTGCGGCAACGCGGCTGTCGGTACCGGCGCAGAATCGCAACTGCGCTCTCGCCTTGCCCGCCGCTCGGCTAAAGGTGCCATTTAGGATTTCAATTATTTGCAGATGTAAAAAAATGGCCGGCCCCCAAACGGAGGCAGGAATGCGCAATGCGAGCCGCCGAAAGGCGATCGTGCTCGCCAGGCGCTGCCAACAGCTACCGACGAATGGTTGTTGCTTTGCCTCATCGCCCCGGAATTCCCTCGCTACATGCGCACAACAACCGAAGTGACTATTACCATCGGCTCTGACTGCCACGTTGCCGTCAGCTCCCAGTTTGCCATCGAAAACCCTGCGATGGACGTATTTGTCGACGAGGCAACAGGAGGGCTACGGGTCGGTTATCCGGAGGTTATTTCTGCGTGTCATGTCTCGATCTCGCTTGAACGGCCGGGACGGAAATGGGAGAACTGAGGTGGCATGTCTGACACCGAGCTTCTCCCTGCCTCTGCCCTGCCGTCCGAGCAGGAGCCGCCCGTTGTTCCCCTGCCTGTCGAGACCGGCGCTGAAACGCCCGCCACAAAGAATCCCGACCCATCAGACGACGTCGCCCTGGTCGATATCGCCGTCCCGGTCTACAACGAGGCGGAGGTGCTCGGATCGAGCATCCAGCGACTCCGCCAGTACCTTGACCGGGCTTTCCCGTTCACCGCCTCCATCGTCATCGTCGACAACGCGAGCACTGACCAGACCTGGGAGGTCGCTGTCCGGGTTGTGCGATGAGTTACACGGAGTCCGTGCAATCCACCTCGAGCGGAAAGGCAAGGGGCTTGCGGTTCGAACCGCATGGAACTCCAGCCAGGCGCAGATCGTGGCATACATGGACGCCGATCTTTCTACTGGGCTCGATGGCCGCTCCGCTGGTGGCGACGTTGCTGTCCGGTCACAGTCAGCTAGCGATTGGGATGCGCGGACAGCCTCAGGATCCCGAGTCCTGCGAGGCGCAAAGCGTGAGTTCATTTCGAGGACGTACAATTTCATCCCGCGAATGCACTCCATTCTCGATTCTCGGATGCACAGTGCGGATTTAAAGCGATGCGGCGTGACGTGCTTGATTCCCCCTCTTGAGTCAAGTCGAGGACGACGAATGGTTCTTCGATACAGAGCTGCTCGTCCAAGCCGAGCGGAATGGTCTCCGCATCCACGAGGTCCCGGTCGACTGGATCGATGATCCGGACTCGCGGGGTCAACATCGGCGACACCATGTGGGAACACATCGCGGGTATGGAGGATGGTCCGTCAGCGACCAGGTAGAACGGGGGATTCGACTCGAGAGAGCGGAGCATCGGCATTCGACTATCACGGTGAGCTCGCCCGATATGCCAGCGTCGGTCTGTTCAGCACGATTGCCCACGTGGCACTCTTCTTTCTCCTGCAAGGGTCGCTAGGAATGTTCGGCGCAAACGTGGTAGCGGCGACTGCAACATCGGTGACGAATATTCTCGGTCACTTGCTTTTCACCTTCAGATCTAGATCGGCCGGTAGAGCCCGTTATGCGGTTGCAGTGGGGCGCGCGCTCCCTGGCGGTTGCGATCGGATTTACGAGTGCGGCGTTGGCCGCAGCAGATCTACTCGGTCACACCTCCTCTGCCGGAGAGCTGATCGCCATAGTGGCGGGTATGGTGGCCGCATCCCGCGTCCGATTTGTGCTCTTGCGCGAATGGGCATTCCGGAATCATGCTCGTACGATGCGATCTGGGTCAGCTGGAACGCTTGAGACCAAGGACCAGGCCGACATCCCAACCGCGGCCTAGATCTGTGGCGGTTAGGGATCTGATGAGACATCGCAGGTCTGCCCGCACGTGTAAGGGCGGATGGCGAACGATCGACGTCGATTCCGTAAGCAACGACCAATTGACGTGGTCTTGTATCCAGGAGTCTGGAGCGAAAAGCCATGTCACGGCCCGAGATATAACGATATTGGCTTAAGTTCAACGGCCCTAATGCCGACAGTGCGCTTATGCCCATGTTTCGCCCGATCAGTTCGATCGGCGTTAGGCGGCGCCCACGCCCGGTTCCTGGAAGCTTCAACGGGTCCACGAGAGCGGACGTTATTTTCCAATCGGTCTCATCACCAAGTCGATCGCGATCGGCGGTTGTGGTCGTGATCGGGGCTACCGCCTCCGGATTCGCAGCGTCGCGAGGTACCGAACCGCAATCTGCCGACAGGGCAAACAAGGTCTCATCATTAGTGAAGCAAACCCCTTGCCCACCACCGCGGCCACCATTGTTCCGACAACCACAACCACCTCGACAGACCCGGCTGCTCCAGCGCCTTCAGCAACTGTGCCCTCGCCCACCCGAGCCGCGGTCACTCCCGCCGCCACATCAACAAGCTCAACTACAGCGACCGTCTCTAACAGCTCCATCATCCAGGCATCGGGGACCCAGCTTTTCTTGAACGGGTCGAGCTACAAGTTTGTCGGTGTCAACGCCTACGAGGCCGCCACCGAGTGGGGTACGAACGCCGGCTGCGGCGCCGACTTGAGTGATGCTCAACTGAATCAACTCTTTGCCTCGCTGCCGCCCAACTCCTGGTCCGGTTCTGGGCATTCCAGGGGACCATGGCCACCAACGTCATACGGCGACAACTCGATTGGGGCCCGCTCGACAGGGTCTTCGCCGCCGCCGCCGCCCACAACCAGAGGCTCATCGTTGTCCTCACTGACCAAGGTGGAACTTGCGATGGTGGCCATTGGCAGGATCCTTCCTGGTACGAAGGTGGATTCAAGGACGTGTTCAACAGCCCGGCCAACTCCGATGGAGCGGGACTTGATCCCCTCTCATACTGGACGTACCTCCAGGACATCGTGAGTCGTTATGCGAATTCTCCCGCGCTCGGAATGTGGGAGCCGATCTCCGAGCCTGGGGCTTCGACCTGCCCACCGCAGTACGAACCGACGAACTGTGGCGGTCACGCAATCTGCCCCGATGAAGCTGCTGCGGCGGCGGCTATGCGTTATTTCTTTGACACTGTGGGAGCTGAAATCCATGCCCTCGATCCCAAGCACTTGGTGGAGAGTGGGATGCTCGGAAGTGGACAGTGCGGGACCGGCGGATCCGACTACCAGTACGTGTCTGCCAGTCCCGGCATCAATGTTCTCTCCTACCACGACTACTACGGAGCAGTTCCTATTGGGGGGGACCAGTGGAACGGGCTAGCAGTTCGATTCGCCCAAGCAGTCAACCTCGCCAAGCCCATCATTGGCGGTGAGGTCGGCCTCAACGCTGACGCATCCCCTGGCTGCATGAACCTTGCCACTCGGAACACTGAGTTCGCCTCCAAAATTCAGGCCCAGCTCAGTGCCGGAAGCAGCGGGATCCTCGCCTGGGACTGGGTGCCGACCCCGGCCGGAGCCTGTACGACCGACATTGGACCCTCCGATCCCCTGATCCAGCCCGGAGGAGCCATCGGGTAGTAGGGGTATTGGTGCGGAACCGTTCAAATGGTCACTCGAGAGCGAGGCTAGGTGCAGCACTCTCCTCAAGCTCTCACTCAGAGTGTCGTTTACCCCAACTTCACCTTCTGTTTCACGCGATTTCATGTCGCATGAATTTGGACCATCTAACCAGGGAGATCGATTCCCCTGTAGATATACTTCCCCGGTGAGAAATGGACTGAGGCGACGTACCCTTCGTTCACTTCCGAGCGTCAAGCCAGTCGTCCGGTCCCGGCTGGCCACACTGAGAACAGGACCAGATCGTTGGCTGAACCATCGGGTCGCTGACGCGGTGTGAGCCCGACAAGCCGGGTCAGCAACTCCTGTGGGGCACTCTCAACGGTCCGAGATCTAGATGACAATCACAAGCCGAGGCCCTGAGATGCCTTCAGCTCTCCCCGTTGCCATCGTTGATGACCGGGGTATGACATCTTTCACGTTCAGGCAGAGGAACCATCGCCGCTCTTTACTCAAGAGGATTCTCTCGGAGGGCGGCGCAGTGACACTGCTCGCGCTAGCTCTGTATCTGACGGCAGGAGCGTTGCTCGACTTTCGCTACCACTCGTATAACGGCGACGCCGTGTCTCGCATGGCCAATGGCTTCTACGTGCTGTATTCGCGAGACCCTCACCTTGCGGCCATCGGATTCGTATGGAACCCAGGCACCTCAATCGCCGACATCGTTCCGTTGCTCTTCTATCACCTGTGGCCACCTCTAGCTACGCGCATGTTTGCCGCAACTCTGGTGAGCGCAACGTGTATGGCTGGCGCCATCTATCAGGTCCGCTGCACGTTCGCCGAGTGGGGAGTGCCTCGGCTACCGAGGCTCTTGCTGGTCGGTTTCCTGGCTCTCAATGGGATGATCGTCTACTACGGCGGCAACGGGATGAGCGAAGGGCTATACGTTTTCACGTTAGTAGCAAGCTCTCGGTACTTGCTCCGATGGCTTCGTGAGGACGATCTGGCCTCCTTGGTCTATTCCGGTGTTGCGCTCGGGCTGTGCTATCTCGCTCGCAATGAGGCCGCAGTCCCGGCGGTCCTGGGAGGCATGGTTGTCATTGGTGTTGGATATTTTCGCCGAACGGGTCAGCGCGGACTTAGAACGTGGGGAGCACTCACTGACTTGACGATATTTGAGATCCCATTTGTAACCACATTCGTAGGCTGGGCCGTCGCCAGCTACGTGATCACGGGCGAGCCATTTGGACAGTTTGAGTCCATCTATGGCAATGCATCACAAGAAAAAGTGTCTCAGCATCTGAAACTTCACGCGCGGCTGCTGTACGACTTTCACGCCGTGGTCTACCTGGCGCCCACGATCCCGATCGCTCTCGCCGTTGCAGGCTTCTTGAGCGTCCGACGCCGAGACATTGGTCTCCTCGCGCCCGTAGCGATTGTTGGTGGTGGTTTGACGTTCGATCTTCTTGCCTACGCCGTCAATTCAATCCAGCCGTACCTCAGATACTTCATCACAGCCGTGCCGCTCGAAGTGCTGCTCGTCGGTTGCGTCTTTGCCACTCGTCCGGCCCTCATCGATTGCAACGCCAATGACGGGCCTCGGAAATCGCGCCGATCGTTTATGGCAGGAGCGGCTTCCCTCCTCGTCGTAATTGCGATTCTCGCACCGTCATCTGTGACGACCGTGAAAGGTATGTTCAATCCCAGTGTTGGCACAGAGGAAACCGAGTTCCTCGGCTACATCTTTCATCACCATCTGACAGCTGAAGACCGTGAAAATCGCAACGATTTCAAAGGTGTCTCGACGATTGTGTCCTATCTCGCCAATATGCACCTCAGCGACGGTCAAGTCGTCGTTGATAACTTCAGCATTTGCATCCCGCAGGCCATCGTAACAAGTCCGAATCCCAGAATATTTGTCATTCCGAATGATCGAGATTTTCAGCGTACGCTTGCCGACCCTCTCACATTTCATGCCCACTACATCCTGGACATTGCACCCGGTGGAACTGGGTCTCTCAACGCACCTAACATCTCGTACCCAACCCTCTGGAAGACAGGAGGCGGGTTCAGTACCATGGTCCACGATTTTCCGAGCATCGGCGAGTGTTCCGAGTACCGTTTGTTCAAGGTCACTGGCCATCCCAACCAAAACGCCTAGGACTGAGGTCCTATGTCGGCAACGGAGTTACTCTGAGAGTTCATTGATCTGTCACACTTCGCTCAGGTGTTGACCCAATGTTTACCCATATCACGCTGGCAATTCTGGATCCCGAGGTGTCAATTCCTCGGCAGAGCGCGATAGAGTAGGGGCGTCCAATCAGCAGCAGTTTGTGGGTGAGTTGAGGTTCTGCGCCTGCGAACGTCGCGAAGGGTGTCGGAATAAGTGGGATTCGCATACGACGATTCAGGGATGCCACTGCTCGTGGCCCCGCAGCCTTCTAATGGCAACCACCCCGCTCAGGGCTCCGTGGTTGCCACTCGAGATGGAACCACCAGTCCAGGAGCCGAGAGGGTTGCAGCCAGAGCTAGAGATTGGCGACGTTCTCGCCCAAGTTCAGAGGTTCGCGGACGAGACTGCTGAGGAGGCTGAGCAAAAGGCAAAGGCGATTATCGAGTCGGCTCGGGCCGAGGCGACAGCCATCATCATGCGAGCAGAGCAGGAGGCATCGAGCGGCACGGTGCACCAATCGCCAGTCTCTCCCGAGGCCATCTTGACGCTCTGTGCCGCCATCGAGGAGTTCGCCGAAACGAACCGGGCGCTCGTCTCCGAGCTCTCGCTACTCAGTCAGGCGCTGATCGAGCTGAGTGCGGACGCGCAAGTCCCTGCTCACCGCCAGGCACCGACACAGTGGTCGCCAGTCCTCTGAGCCGGCGAACTGTTGCTCTCGGTGCTTCATACTCCGATCGCGGGGATCAAACGCTAGCGGGGAGCACGTTGACCAGCGTCTCGAAAAGGGCAACCAGTAGTGCTGCCCAGACCGGGATCAGGATCAACCATCGGGTGTTCCGCCCGTAGATCCGGGAGAGCCGGCGGAAGCCCAATCCGAGTCCCACCAACGCGGCATATCTCGACTAGAACTATCGGCGACTGTCCTACGTTCCAACCGACAGCGTCAGCTGGGGCCAAGCTGTAGGGCGTACCTGTGCCCTTGGCGATCGGGGAAAGGTGTGTCGCTCCTGGCGGCAGATATCCGGCCACCACGACAAGGCGTTGTTTTGACGAGAACTCCGGATTGCAGGTGGTGAGTGTCAATCGGTTGTCCCCGAAGTTGTTGAGCACGGCAACGTTGGACGGAGACACGATGAACGGAGCCTCAGCGACGACGTAGGTCAGCCGCTGGCCGCTCAACGTCGTCAGATAGATCCGATCTCCGACTGCAAGCTGGCCTATGCGATTGAACGGAGCCCCATGGGTTGTCCTGTGCCCGGCGATGGCCACATTGCCGGCCTGGCCCGGCATGGCCGTACCCAGATAGTGGCCCGGTCCTTTGGCAAGATCGGCGTCGGCAGTGCCTGAGACGACATATTGGCTTACGGTGATCGCCGGAATCTGGAGCTGCGCCATCACGGTCCCGCTCGGGGGGTTGGCGATCCGGGTCGTCGCTGGGGTCAGGCTGAAATTGGATGATCGCTTAGCTTTGGCGCCATGAAGCTCGGCCTGGAATTGACTGGCCAGAGCGTTCTGGCTGTGCTGCTGGGCTATGGCCGTCCCCCACAACTGCCAGGCGACAAAAAGGAGCATGATGGCGCCGATGTTTCGCACCCATGAGGAGGCCGTGAGCCAGCGCTGCCTCTGACGATCGTCGAGGGCGCCAACTCTGGCCAGTCGCCGCCCTCCCTTTCGCAACCTGTGAACGGGTGTTCGGCCCTCTTCCGGTTCGATCGTTCCTGGGATCGGTTCGACGCCGGGTTCTGGCAAAAGCGCAAGGGAGCCAGAGTTTGTTCCGGCGATTGGCGGTGGCGGCATCCATCGTGTCTCTGGTATCCACATCTCAGGCGGCTCGACAGCGGACCATGGCGCCAGAGCAGGCGATATCGGTTGCAAAGGCGGCGGTGGTGTGCCAACGGAAGCGCCCGATGGTCCTGACGCCGTAGGGGCAGAGATGGGAGATGTTCCCGCGATCGATAGCTGATGCGGCCCTACCCGATCGGTGGGCCTGTTGGATGACACGGGCGATGGCCAGTTCTTCAGAGTCCGAGTCGCCTACGGATGAGAGGAGGCTCTCCCACTCCTCATCGGGGAGGTCGGTCAACGCCTGACCATTGGGTCCGATGGTCAGTTGGGCCGCGAACTGCCGGACTGAATCCATTTGCCTTATTTGATGGACTATTCCTTCCGACTGGGGCGTAACGGAGGCCGGACCAGCGGTTGAACCCAGGGGCGAACCATGAGAGACAGTTGTCGCCATGAGCTGCCCTAGTGCTTCCGCTGTTCGGACCTGAGGACGGGAGAATGTGCGTGATCAATGTGCAAACAGATCATTTGACCGACTCCAGCGGGACGACTGGCCCTTCGTGGTGCAGTCCGTGGACGGTCTTCTCCCAGAAGTTGGGTGCACCGACCAGTTGGCTCACCGCCTTCACCGCCGCCATCGACATCATGACCCAATAGAGGGGTACCAATAGTGCCGGGATCAAGAGTTCGCCCCGCTTGGCGATCCTGACGCTCATCACCGTCACGTACACCAGGAGGAAGTTTCCGAAGGCCCACGACAACAGGCCCAGGTAGTAGATCGGAGCCGGGAATATGTTCTGGATCAGGCTCGGATGGGCAACGAACCAGAGGACCGTCATCAGCCAGAAGATCGGATTGATGATGGCGAGAATCGGCGTACCGCCCACGAACATGGTGAAGTGAATCATTCCCTTCCAGCCCAGCTCCCGACGGAGTTCCCGCGGCTCGCGTAGGTGAACTGCGAATGTCTGGAGATATCCCTTCAGCCAACGCGACCTCTGCTTCATCCAATTGACGAAGTCGCTGTTCGCCTCCTCGAACGTATTCGACTCCAGTACCCGCACCGTGTATCCCTCCCGGAACATCCGGATACCGAGATCGGCGTCTTCTGTGACGTTGTATGGATCCCACGCACCCAGAGCCTGGAGAACCACACGGCGGAAATGGTTCGATGTCCCGCCCAGGGGAATTGGGGCTCCCATCGAAGCGAGGCCGGGCAGAAAGAACGAAAACCACAGGGCGTACTCGATGGTGAACCACTTGGTGATGAGGTTCTGCATCGGGTTGTGGTAGGTCAGCTTTGCCTGTACGCAGGCCACATCAGGTCCCAGCCGACGTAGCGCCACAACGGCTCGGCGCAGCTGTAGGGGCTCCGGCTCGTCTTCTGCATCGTAGATGGCGACGAACTCGCCCCGAGCCAAGGTCAGTCCATAATTGAGGGCCTTCGGTTTGGTTCGCGGTTCAGCCGGCGGCACCTTGACCAGTTCGAACTGATCGCCAGGCATCGCCTCCTCAATTGCTTGGATGGTGGGCTCATCGTCCGCCTCAATTAGGAGCTTCACATCCAGTCGATCGGGGGGATACTCGAATTGGGTGACCCTTTGGATCAGCTCGTTGATGACCTCCGGCTCAAGGTAGGCAGGAATCATTACCGTGTACACCGGAAGATCCGAGTCCGGTATCGATCGAGCCTCCTCGTCGCTTACGACCTCTGTCGTCCCCGGACGATTCGATGCACGGAACAGCATCAGTCGGTAGATGATGGCCCCGACATAGAACAGGGTGATGATGCTTACAACGACGGTCAGGGTGTCATCGAGGTTGATGATGCACCCAAGGATCAAAAGCACGACTGCTGCCACGCCCAACTGGCGCTGTCGATCCGACAGGATCCGGAGTGCCGACACTCCCGGCACACGATCGGCCAACCCAGCGACACTGGCCTGCAGACGGAGCGCCGACTCCTCCTCGCTCATGACCGAGGTCCTCACCGCCGTACTTTAACACCGGCACAACGCTAAGAAATAGCGGAATTCCCACTTCAGGACCCGAATTACCGAGTGTTCAGCCTCGTTGACGCACTGTTCAGCTCAGTGTTCATTTTGTGTTACCTGGACCTGGTTTGATCAACCCATGGACACCCGAGCTGCCCAACCCGAGTTCCACCTGGCGATCACTTCGCCAGAATGGCAGATGAACAAGGTGATCAGCCTGGTCCGTGTGGCATCGGAACGCCAGCGAGAGTTGGCGGAGGAGTTCGGCCGGCTCCGTTCGAGCCCGGAGCCCCAATTGCCTGTCGACGCCCCTCTTGTTGAGATCCCAACCCGCGACGTCGTGGCAGTTCAGCCAGCACCCTCTCTCTTCGACGAATTGGTTATAGCCGTGTCGAACGGATCGCTCGATTTGGCAAAGCAGCGTGGTGCGCTCCCGCCACGCTCGCGCTTCCGGGTGCGGATGGTACCGGTGGGTCGACCGCACCGGGCCACCAAACGTGACTACGACTATTTCGAAGAATTGAACACGCGAATTTCGAACGGCGAGAGTGGTACCTTGCGCAGCACTGGTTAAGTCCGGGGTGCCGCGGAAGCAGGTTTTGGTGCTCCGCCGTCGACTCGTACTCAAGCCTCGACTAGGAACTCGAGCCGGTTACTTTGACGGCCCATCGGCAGGTGGCGCTGGTCTGCACAATGACCTCCTGGCTCCCGACGCTGGTCAATGAGGTAACCGAGTTTCCGGAAGCGGCACCAGAGGTGACCGCTGGGGTAGAACCGGCTGCTGCACCAGATTTCACCACGAATATCTGAAATGCAGCCGGAGCAGACGGTGCCGGCGTGCACTGGAATGCCCAGCCTATTTGCCAGGTCCCACCGGCAATTGTGAATGCTGGACTCGTCCAATTCCCTGTCTGTTGAGTTTCGGGCACGAGAACAGTCGGCGGTCCCACGGCCACCGTTGTGGGAGTTGAGGATCCGTCGGCGGATGCGGCCGCCCCGGCAGTGGTTGTGGTGGTCGACGATGCAGCTGTGGTGGCCGACGTACTGCCCGTCACCGCTCCACCGGGGTGCGTCGAGCTACCGGCGCCCGCCGCCGCGGCGCCGGTTGCCGGCGGCAACTTGTAGGTTGAGCCGCCGGAACCTCCGCTGCCTCCTGAAGCCGTGCCGGAGTTGCCGTTGATCGCCATGCCCACCAGCGCAGCCAGAACTATGGCGACAAGAAGTTGCCACGTCTTCCACGAACGCCGCTCCTTGATTTTGAGCTCGCCCTTCTCCGGTTGATAGCCCCCCGCAACCACAGGATCGGCGCCAACCGAACCATCGGGACCACCGACAGGTGTAGTGATGATCGGTGGGGCAGATGGTTGGGCCGGTGGCGCAAAGAGTGGCTGCGCCTCGGTGAGGAGTTGGACGGTAGGCGTGGGCCGGGGACCGCTCGTATAGACAGGCGTCTCGGTATATGGGTTCGAGTACGCACTCGGATCGACGTCAATCCACTGTTCGGTCGATGGGGCAAGGGGCTGCGAGAGGGCCTCCGCGGAGTGGATGGACGGTGCCCCTGAAGCCCAAGGCGTTGACGTGCCCACATCTTCCAAAAGCTGGGCCGACGGGTACGCCGATGGTGCCCGAGGGGGACCAGCGTCGGCGGCGGCGTAGTGGGGTGTCGACCCGTTGGCTACCAGTGGTTCCGGCCATGCCTGCACCGGGTTTTCTGCCGTCGCCGGACCCCATCCGGTCTGGGGTGTAGGTGAGCCCGCCTGGTTCATGTGCTGAGCCGGCGCAGTGGCTCCGGGGTCCCAGCCTTGCGTCGGTGGCGGAGTCGGTGCGCCTTGATATGGTCCGACAGTCCCGGTGTCCCAGCCGGCCGGTGATGGACTCGGCTGGCTCGGGTACTGAGTCTGGGCTGCGGCCGCTGGATCCCACGCCTGTGGTGGTGGAGTCGGTGCGCCTGGATATGGTCTGACAGTTCCGGTGTCCCAGCCGGCCGGTGATGGACTCGGCTGGGTTGGGTACTGAATCTGGGCTGCGGCCGCCGGATCCCAGGCTTGTGGTGGTGGCGGATTCCCCTGGGCCGGGTACGGGGCCTTGACCGTGGCCCCGGGCTCCCACCCTTGCGGCGGTGGCGGACTCGGCTGGCCTGGATAGGGCCCACCAGTTCCGGGATCCCATCCGTTGGGTATTTGCGCTGGGACGGGCTGAGCCGGGTACTGCGCGGTCGCGGACTCCCAACCCACCGGCGGAGACGGCAGGTCTGTCTGGACCGGATGCTCAGCGGCCGTCGGATCCCATCCCTCGGGCGGAGGCGGCGAACTGTCCGGGTCTGGGTCCAGGCTCGGATCCCAGGGAGTCGTCACGCCCACAGCGTGGGGCAACCCCCGGGCCCGGTCAAGCAAATTTCGTATGAACGGAAAGTGACAGCGGGTGGCATGGTCACGACTCCGATTCGGTTCTTGAGCTCACCAAAGAGGTGTGGGTCTGAGTTGTACGACTGCCTTTCGATCAGACTCTTGGCGAACGCCACCAGAAACGTCCGGTTGTTGATCAGGGCCTGGTCGGTGCCCATTCGAAGGATCTAGTGACCCGGCCAGATTGTGGATGGAGCTCCCGGTGCGTCAACCCTTTGACGACGGCTCCCTCGCCGGAGTTCTGAACATAGAGGACGGCTGCGCTCGTAGTTGGTGCCTGACCCGGCTTTGACAGGGCACGATCCAGTACACGATCGACCAGCTCCCGTACTGCTGGGAGGTGTAGGACATCGCCTGGCCGGTGATCCCGCCGGCCAGTGACACGGAGGCCACGTCGGCCAGCGCGTACCCGTGGAACGTGTAGCAATTCTCGACGCCGTAGGCCGAGAAGCTGGACAGGTCCGGGGTGTTGATCACGTCTGCCACCACCGGAACATTGGTGCGCAAGGGACCGGGTCCGGCGGATCGCAGGTAGTAACGGTTCCAGACGGATGTGTCGCCGAAGAGGGGCTTCGCCCAGTTGTAGCTAGTCCCGTACTGGACCCTCCAGCCGGGAGGGGCGACGGGATTGCTGATGAATGCGGTCAGCTTCGCCTCGCCGGTCACGCCGGCCACCAGGTTGTAGTTACGGAGCCCGAAGTTGGCTGATTCCGAGCACGCAGAGCGGCGATCACCGCCACCGACCACGGCCAGGTAGATCTTCGGCACGGCCAGAGCCACCTTGGTCTTGGCGGACGACTCGGCCGGACCGTACAGGGAAGGGACCGGAATCGGGCGCTTCGGGAGCACCGGTCGGGCACGGTTGAAACTGCTCGCCGATGTCGATGTGCATCCCCAGCGGCCTGATCAGCAGGATCATGACCAGACACGCCGAGGCTGAACGTCACCAGGCCGATGAACGGATGGAAGACGTTGATGGCGATGCTCTTCACCCCACTCCTTGCCGGCGAAGAAGATGAATGTGATGCGGCCCGAGGTTGATCGCCCACAGAAGGGCCATCCCGCCGGCCAACCACAGCAACTTTCGGACGATCGGCCCCTTGACGATGGCGGCGAACGCCGAACCGATAAGCAGGAAACCCACCACCCCGTTCACGCCAGAGCAGGCCGACACCACGCTCAGCGCGAAGGTGCTCCCGTGGTGGTTCGACCACGAACAGCTTGTTGTCGAGGGTACCGGCCGGCTTGGCCACATGCGTGAACGACGGCGATCTTCTCCATCGCCATCAGCGTGAGATTGGTGAAGGCGTCGAGAACGCCGAGCAGCTCCTTCTCGTACGGGTAGGGCCACGCCAGAAAGAGGAAGAGGACCGCCAGTCTCTGGCGCCACAGCACCCTGGTTCCGAAGATGACTGCCACCGCACCGGCGACGAAGATGGGAAGGGTCAGAAGATCGATCCGGTAGACCCAGAACATCGCCGACATGCGGGAGGGAAGCAGCTCGTTGATGCCCAGCGCCGCAATGATCAGGGGGATGCCGACGATGTAGTCGACATGGCGGTCGTAGATCGGCGGTTCCGGCTTGAGCGGTCGGGCCCGGATGGCGGCAAGCGCGAGTGCGATCGCCGGCACCAGACTGATGTAGGCCAGCGGAGTCTGCTGATCGGCAGTCTGGAGCAGTGTGGTCAGGGAGTAGTTGTAGGCGACCAGCACCGAAACCAACAGGACTCCGACCTGGATCCGGGTCCGTGTCCTCTGTGGTGCGTCGGTCCATCGGCGCCGGAGCTCCCGATCCATGACGAGTGCAATGACCGCAGAGGTCTGCCGGTGGCAACCCCCATCGCCTCAGTCATCGCCGCAGCTCCCCTTGGAGGCCGCCATCCCGACGACCAGCGCTGCCAGAGACCTTCGTCATCCGAAGCGTCCATGGACGTAGTCGGAGGTCCGAGGATCACTGGGGTTGGCGAACATCTGCTGGGTGGGCCCCGCCTCCACGATGTGACCGGGAAGGCCCTCGCCGTCCACCAGGAAAAGAGCGCAGTTGTGCGACACCCGCTGAGCCTGCTGCATGTTATGGGTGACGATGACGATGGTCATCTCCTGGCGACAGTTCACGGATCGTCTCCTCGATCACGCCGGTGGAGATGGGATCCAGCGCTGAGCACGGCTCGTCCATCAGCAGCACCTTGGGCCGGACGGCCAACGCCCTGGCGATGCACAGGCGCTGCTGTTGGCCGCCGGAGAGCGCAGCTCCAGCCTCGTTCAGTCGGTTGCGGGTCTCCTTCCACAGCCCGGCGCGCTCCAGGCAGTCCTTCGACCAGGGCGTCTGGGTTCCTGACCTTGTTGCCCGAGAGGCGAAGACCGGCAAGCACGTTCTGGGCGATGGTCATGGTTGGGAACGGATTGGGCCGCTGGAACACCATGCCGATGCCCAGACGCGTCTCGGTTACCCGTACCGTCGGTCCGTAGATGTTGACTCCGTCGAGCTCGACCGACCCGGACAGCGCGGCGGTCGGGATCAGCTCGTGCATCCGGTTCAGGATCCGCAGGAAAGTCGACTTCCCACAACCTGAGGGGCCGATCAGCGCGGTGACCTTGCCCGGCTCCATGGACAGCGTGACCCGTTCGAGCACCTTGTTCGATCCGAACCAGGCACTGACGTTCGTCGCTGTCAGTCCGGCCGGAGCTGGTCCGCCTGTGGCAACGGGCGGATTCGTCGGGTTCGCTGGTTGTGGTACTTGTCCGTACGGTTGCTGTCCGTACGGCTGTTGTCCGTACGGCTGTTGAAGGGTGGTCATCACATTTCCCGCTCTCGGAACGGTAGAGGTCGATTTGAGTTCTGCAACGGGTGGCCTCCGCTCACCGGTTGGCGCTCCGGTGACGAAGTCTTCGGCGAAGGAGTGCACCGCCGGCCAGGAGGATGGCGCCGATCCCGAGGGTAGGCACCAGACCCGATGCTCCGGTAAAGGCCAGGCTGGAACCAGTCGACCCTTCACCAGTGCCAGACCCGGATCCAGATGCCTGATCCCGAACCCACCGTCCCCCGCCGCTGATCCCGGCGAACCCGATGAGGCGGTGGAATTGGCGGAGGTCGTAGCGGTGGTGCCCGCAGCAGTCGTCGTCGTGGTCGTGGTGGCCGTCAAGGCACCTTGGGCATCGAGCTGGGCGGCTACGGCCAAGCCGGCTGTGTCCATCGCCGACGTGGCCGGAGCGGCACCGAAACTCTCGATGTCCGTTTGACCCTTGGGTCCCAGTATGAATCTGATCAGCTCGGCCAGTGCGTAGTCCTTGTTGGCCGGTCAGACTGTTCGTGGGCACGACCAGATAGCTCTCCTCCATCAGATAGCTGTTGTAGGCGGAAGCATCACTCGGTACTCGGATTGAAGGTGACCAGATTGTTGGTGGTGGGGTCGGATCGTTTTGGCAAGGGTGGCGTCGTTCCTCCGCCGCCGCCGCGATGCCGTGGACGGTGCCACGTACGAACCCTGGCCATTCGCTACTGCCGCGGTCGGGATGTTCCAGGGAGCACCGAGCGGGGCCCCGGTCCAGACCGAAGATACGGGGAAGGCGGCCCCCAGCACCCAGTTGGCGGCTTCGTCGCTGGGAACGTTGTTGGACGCGTTGATGGTAAGGAGTTTCCCGATAAAGGGATCGTCACCTCCTGCGATTACATACGGTCCCGGATAGGGCCATGTCTCGGACGGGGTGGGACTCGCGGTAGTGGCCCCTTTGTGGGTGAAGGCGCTGGTCAGGCCGGCAGTGAAGTAGACTCGGCAGTGGGGTCGCTGTCCAAGAGGCCATCAGGGCGTAGTTGGCCATCGTCGGGTCATCGTTGGCGGCCAAAATCGGTCCAATCGATGCCAGGGCTTGAGCGTTCGAGCAGGTGAACCTCGGATCGTTCCAGCTGCTGACCGGACTCGAGGCGTCATAGCCGAACACGGCACCGACGTCGTCGACGGTCATATCGATATGTGGGCAGAGCTGCGACGAACTGATGTCCGTCCCCCCGTTCCAAGTAGGCGTCAGGCACCAGCGTGCCAATGGCGACTGGCGTCGCGGCAAATGGGACGTATGTGAAGGCTCGGCCATCGGTCGCAGCCGTGGCCTGCTCTGCCGCCGTCAGGGGCCGTTCGGAGACGGCGAAATCGGCATCGAATTGTCCCGAAGCGCTCCCGATGAAGTCGGCGATGCCATTGTTCGAGACCGGTAGCGACGTAGCTGCCAAACAATCCATTGAGATTGGAAGCAGCCGCATCGCCGATTAGCTTGGTTACAACCGGTTGGAGGAATGTCCCTCCTTCACCCGACAACGTCCCCTGGATCCGTGCTGGCCGCTGCCGGGATTGTCGACATCGGCGACGACGCCGGCACCTGCCGCCACAATCGTCAGCAGCGCGCGAACACTGCCGCACGGTCAGACGACCGAAGAAACGGATCATTCGACTCTCCCCGGACTCGACGCCGTTCTCAGCAGGCGACGACGTGCGGTCCATCCGGCGATGAGAAGAGAGCCGCCGACCAGAACGAGTGGACGCGGATCACCTCCGGTGAACGCCAGCGGAGACGAGCCGGACAACGAGACAGCAGCGTTCACGCCGGATCCTCCTGCACCGTCAACACCACCGGCGCCGCCGGCTCCCCCAGATCCGGATCCCGTCGAGCCAGTGGAGCCAGCGGTGGCTGATGTTGCATGGCCGGCGATCCCCGCACCCCTGACGCTGGGGGACGGGCGCCGTTGGATCTGGTGACCCCGCACGTCGGGGTGGTCTGACCGGCCGCCACTTCAGAGGGCGTCAGGTCACCGCAGGCGTAGCCCGCCTCCTCGGCAGCCGTCACCGGCACCGCACCTGGAACGTCGGCCGTTACGGCATCGATGCCGTAGCGTTCGAGAGACAGACCGAGGCTGGCGTACCCGATACTCGGCGATTTCTGCTGGCCGAGGTCAGCACGTAGTTCACGAATGCGCTCATCACCGCACCCTTGGCTGCCTGCCAGCCCTCGGTCGGTGTGAGGAGATAGCTGTAGGTGGATGGGTTGTACACGTGAGGCCCAGCGCCGCCGAAGTTCGAGTTGGTGGGTTCCGTTGGCCAGCTGGGTGGCGTAGGCCAGGGCCGATGCCACGTCCACCGGAGTCGGCTGGGCGTAGTCACCACTGGCATTTAGCACCGACGCAACGCCTTTGGCCGGGTTACCCGTACCGAATCCGGCATCAGTGGCGTATTGGAGTTGCACGGGTCCGATCGACCCCAGCATTGGTCGATACGTCGGAGGACACCGCCGCCGTCGGGTCGGCGTCGAGACCGTTGATAACGGAGGCCACTCGGACTCGGGAGATGTCGGGGCTGACGATCCCGGCAGTGGCCGACTGGCTGTTTTCGTAATCGGCGAACGCCGTCCAGAGGGCTGGCTGTTCAGCGATGCACCACTCTTGAAGTACGAAGTTGGTACCGGCCGGATCGCTCTCGGTGACCGGCCTGATGGCCAGATTCGGGAGAGTGACACCCGGATTACTGGAGGCAATCTGGCGGGTCATTCCAGTTCGTGATTCCTCCGGTCAAGATGGCACAAGCCGTATAGCTGGTCAGCTGCAAGTTCTGTGTCAGACCCGGAATGTTGTACATGAAGGCGATTCCCCCGGCAGTAATGGGGACGTAGATGTAGGGAAAGCTGGGCGGGGTCGTATCCTGCTACCCAAGCCGTAGGCGATATCGCTTACGGCGAAGTCAGTCGTACCGTTGGTGAATTCGTAACGTCCGTCACCTGAAGACGTGCTCGTGTAGTTGATGTTCAGGTTGTAGGGGGCTGTACTTACTACGTGTTGAAACGTTTCGATGGCCGGGGCCGCGAACGACGATCCGGCACCGTTGAGACCAGCTCCGCTGAGGGGAACGATGGCCGCTTCTCGGGGGCTGCTGTCGTGCCTCTGAGGTCGAGTCGTCCGAGCCCAGTGGGGTGCTTGCGAGGAAGGCGAGCTCGAGGTGCCCGCCGTTGCCGTACGTCGGTGGGGACGTCACAGTCGTGGCGCTGGTGGACTCAGGCGATGGTTCGGTGGTGGTGGCGCATATGCCGCGCGGCACGATGACGACCGTGCCGACCAGGGTGACGAGCGCTACGACGAGACCAAGGAGCGATCCGACGTTTGCCTTCTGGATCGGCGATTCGGTGCTTTCGCCTGCCGATTTGTGTGCATTGCATGAATCTTCTGTGGTTGGCGACGATGCGAGAACGGTGATGCGGCTCATCAGGAACGCCTCCGGAGGCGGATCGAGGCGCTTGCCGGGCCGGGAGCGACCGACGAGGCGTGCAAGGACGAATAGGATCAGCACCAATAGCACAAGGACGAATGAGACTCCCCATGCATCCCTGATGACATTGACGCCGGGCTGAAAGATCAGCTCGTAGATCCGGAGGGGCAGATTGTCCTGCTGGCCGCTGAACGGGTTCCAATTGAATTTGTCGTTGCCACCGGCATTGAAGAGGACCGGCGCGGTCTCACCGGCGATGCGAGCGACCCGAGGATGACCGCCGTCATCAGCCCGACCCGGGCCGTAGGGAGGACCACACGTACGAGCACCCGCCATTGCGGCGCACCGAGGGCCAGGGCTGCCTCACGAAGCGACCCGGGCACGATAGCCACGACCTCTTGCGCCGCCCGGGTAACGACGGGAAGCATCATCACCGCCAGCGCCATCCCGGCGGCAAAGCCGGACTTTCCGTCGTGGGTCCGCGGTGCGACCCAGAACAATAGATGAAGAGTCCGGCGATGATCGCCGGAGCACCCGTCATAGCGTCGACCACGTAGCTGACGATCCTGGCAGACAGGGACCTCGAATCGGCCAGATAGGTCGCAGTCAGGATGCCCAGCGGCACGGAGAGAACCGCGGCGATGCCGACCTGCTCCAGGGTCCCGACAATGGCTGCGCCCGGCACCGACCGAGGTCACCGGTGACGTAGCAGTCAATTGCGACATGTCCGAAGTGAAGAAGTGCGGAAAATCGGCTAGCGCAACCGATGCCCCCTTCGACATCACGTAGCCGATGACCGCCACCAGTGGGACCATGGCGATGATCGCACCGGTCCACACAGCCACCGTGGCCAACCGGTCCTTTATGAGCAGGATGGCCCGTGGTTCTGCCGAGCACACGACGGCATAGATCGCAAAGAACAGCGGCGAACCAAGGACCGCCATTCCGAACGGATGCCGAGAACCCGACGATGATGACGACGATCCAAACGACGGCCAAGGCGGCGGCGGCGGATCCCAATAGCTCGGCCACATGTTGTCTCGTTACCCGCTTGTGCCGAATGGGCTGGTCTTCGTGGACCCCACCGGGCGTCGGACCTTGCACTGGGTCGGGCGTCTCGATGACGGCGGCCTCCGATCATGCCTGACCCCTGGTCGACCGGTTGACGATGGCCCGCGATATGGCATTCACGATCAACGTGCTCACAAACAGGATGAGTCCCAACAGGACGAGAGCGCTCTTCTCCTCGGAACCAGCCGTCGGAAAGTCTTGGGTGATTTCTTGGCGATCGATCCCAACCCCTGGGGACCCATGATGGCCAAAGTCAACTTGTTCGACTGTCGACAGCATCAACACGACGATCATCGTCTCTCCCAGACCGCGACCCAGACCCAGCAGAGCGGCGCTCACGACTCCGCTTTTGGAGAAGGGCATGATGACGTCGGTGATCATGCCCCATCGCGTGCCACCGAGACCCAGAGCTGCCTCGCACGCGTCCCGCGGCGCCTGCGACATCACGTCTCGGCTCACGGACGTGATGATCGGGATGATCGTGACCGCACAGACCAAACCGCACGCGAAAATCGAGTTGACGTACTCGCCCGGGGAAGGAGTGCGGAAGAATGGGACGAAGCTGAAGTGCTCGACGAGCCACTTGGCCGGATTTGCCTGCAAGTCCGAGACAAGCGCAAGGCCCCAGAATCCATAGACGATGCTGGGAACCGTCGCCAACAGGTCAATGATCCCAGTCATGATCGAGCGGAGTCGGGGATGAAGGTATTCGTTGATCAGCAATGCGGTTGCCAGCGAGATGGGCAGGGCGATGACGAGGGCGACTATGGCGATTGCGATCGAACCGATCAAGAGGGGCCACATCCCGAACCGACCCAGGTCCGGCGCCCAAATGGAACTCGTGAAGGAACCGAGCCCGGCCTCTCTCAACGAAGGCCAACCGTCCACCGCGAGGAAGGCAACCACCGCCACCAGGATGGCGAGCACGACGAAGCTACTGGCGGCCAGCACGAACCGGAAGGCGCGATCTACGCCAGTTGTGGCCCGGTTGATCTCGATGGGGACGTCGTCCGGCTCGACGTTACTGATTTCGGGATGCTCACTCACCAGAGTCATGACGCGACCTCCCGACTGACGAAGCGACCAGCTGTGCCGGCCAGGATCATCACGGTCCCGCCGCCGACGAGCCATAGGAGTCCGACTGGGGCGCCGGTGTAAGCCAGGCTGCCGGAGGCGGCAGAGGTCGCAGAATCACTGCTGCCAAGTGACCCTGTTCCTGAGGAGTACGGAAGACCCGATGCCTGTGTTGTCGGGCCGCCGGCGAGGGAGACAGAGGCGCTGGGTCGCGGAGACCCGATGCTTGAGGATCCCGCGGTGGTCGTGGTGGTAGCCGGCGCACTCGAACCGGCTGCGAACGTGAAGGTCGCAGAGAAGATCTTCGGCTTGGTGAAATCGTTCTGGTCTTCACCGATGTATAACGTGCATTCATCGGAGGCGTTACACACCGGCACACTGTCGGGCGAATCGCCGATGGAGTCATCAGGGAGCTGGTCGATGATGTACGAGGCGTCGGAGAAGCTTCCGTCCGCGGCGACCAGAACCGAGCCACCTTGCGCCGTGTTGCCGTCGCAGGTTGTGTCATTGATCGGGAGTACGCCCTTTGGGGCCGCGCATTCCAATATCTCAATCCGGGCGTTCGGAGTGAACAGGGAGTTTTGCCCCACTGTGATGCTGATGGTCTCGCCGCTTTTGTATGTGTTCGGACCCGGCGTCGGCTTGATGGTCAGCTGCGGCACCGACGAGGCCGCGGCCACCCGGAGTGGCTTCAGGCTGAGCACCACGCCGATCACCATCAAGAACGCGCCGACGACCACGATCGAGTGCCTCAACCGGACGACGGGAATCACGATGTTCGCCATCATGATCCCCCTCGTTTCGATGGGGTCGCAGGGAGCACGGCAAACGGCGCCGAAAATACCTTGGGGGCTGTGAAATTGTTCTGATCCTGGCCCACGTAGAGCACACACAGATGGGTCTTGTTGCACACCGGGACACTGTCGGGAGAATCGCCGATCTGGGCATCGGGCAAGGCGAAGATCTCCTGGTAAGAGGTGGAGAAACTTCCGTCCTTGTTGACCAGAACGGAGTGACCCGAAGAAGTGTTGCCGTCACAGGTCGAATCGTTGGTAGGGAGATTTGCGGTCGTACCACCCTCGTCGCCGCATTGGATCATGATGATCCTCGCGTAGGGAGCGAAGTACTTGTTGGGCCCGACTGAGACGGTGATCGTCTGACCATCGTGGAAGGTCGACGAGCTCGGACTGAGCGCAACGACCGGCCGGCCGTTGGGATCGGAGGAACTGGATCCGCTAGACAAGAGCACGATCAGGATCACCACGATCGCCACGACAAACGCCCCCACCCCAAACAGATATCTTCTCTGCTTTCGAGAGTGGACTGCGGCCGCGCCGGAGGGCAACCCGCTCATTGTTCCCTTTTCCTTACCGAGAGGGCCCGGCGACCAAGAGTTCCGAGCATCAACAGCACAAGTCCGAGGCCAATAAGCCACGGCAGGATGGTCGGTATGCCGGTGAAGGCCAGACCGGAACTACTCGTCGTCGAATCGGTGGTCGCGGTCCCGCTGGCCCCGTCATCCGTTGAACCTCCCGTGTCTGAACTCGATCCAGACGATCCATCGGACGAACCCGCGGTCGTGGCCACGCCAACGCCAGCGCCAGCAGAAGCAGTCGTCGTGGTTGTCGTTGTCGAACCGGAAGGGGTGGAGACTGGCGGGGGTGTCGTGAACGACACGGCAACGGTCCACCCGGTCAACGAGTCAGTAGTGTCGTCCGCAGTGAGGGTCACGGACTCGACAGCCGTATCCGTCACGTCGAAGACGGCGTTGCCATTGCTATCCGAAGCCGCAGTCACTGGACTCGCCGCCGCCCGGGGTTGCCCGACAGACTCCGAACGCCGAGCCTCGATCGAGGCTGTCGAAGACGAACCGGCGGTGATCGTCGCGGTACTGCTCGATGAACTGAGCGTGACCGACTTGCCGGTCACCGGATCGCCGTTGGCGTCTCGTAATTCAACCGTTATCACCGCCGCCGTCTTGCCGTCGGCAACCACACTGCTGGCACTCGAGACCACAGTCGAATCGCCCATGGTGGGAAGCACAGGAGGAGGCGTGCCGAAAGTTACCGATACCAATTGGCTGAGCGCCAGCGCATCCGACGTGTCTATGGCGGAATAGGTCACGACCTCGGTGGCGGAATCGGTGACCTTGAACTGAACCACACCGAGCGCATTGGTGGTGCCGGGTAGGACGCCCGCCGTGACCTGCACCGGGGTGATGACCGAGGTGCCAGCCGCCGGCGTGAGGCTGATGGTCTTCCCGCTGATGGGGTTCCCAAAGTAGTCCATGAGAGTGACCGTCACCGTCGATGCCGTTGACCCATCGGCTGCCACCTGGGTCGGTGCGGCTGAGACGGTCGACTTGTTGGCATCGGCCGTACCGGCCACGAACACCGCCGGCGGTTGTTCTGTCAGAGTTACCCCATCAACCGTGGCTGTCAGGGTCACCGTCTCCGCCGTGGTGTCGCGGACGGTGAACTCTGTCTGCCCTTGGGCGTTTGTCACTCCGGGTGCCGTTCCCGACCCCCCGATGAGGGGCTCGATGTTCACCGTCGTGTTCGGATTTCCAGACATCGTCACCGTCAGTCCGGACAGCGCCGCGCCATCTGTGTTGAGAACTGTGACTGTGGCCACTGCATCGGTCAATCCGTCGGCCGGGGCGGGAGAGTCACTGACGACAACGGTCGACATACTTGCTGAGAGGGTGGGGGCGGTCGGCGCTGAAAATACGACCACAAGCTTCTGGGCCAGCGTCAGGGAATCGGTCGCATCGGTGGCTGTCACCGTGACCGACTCCGCCGTCGTGTCCGTGACCGTGAACGGGGCCTGACCAGAGGAGTTGGTCACCTCCGGATTGGTGCTGGAGATGGTGGCATTACCCGAAGCCGACTGCAGAGCGAGCGACACCGTCTTGCCTGATTCGGGCGTCTTGCCGTCACCGGCCAGAAGCGTCACCGTGACGGTCGTGCCGGTAGTGGTGAGAGCGGGAGATGGGTTGGCCACCACCGTCGACGTGCTGGCGGAGACCGACAGTGGTGCTCCGAACAGTATCGAGGCAGTGGACGAGAGAATCACCGAGTCGGTGGTATCCGTAGCGGTGTAGATGACCGACTCATTGACTGTGTCCGTCACCGAAAAGGTGGCTTGGCCCGAGGTGTTCGTCACATTGGATCCACTGGAGGCGGGTTTGATAACTGAACTTCCCCCGTTAGGCGACAGTGTCACTGTCCGGCCCGACATGGGAGCCGGTGATCCGTTCACCGAGTGGTCCCGAAGCGTGACAGTGACTGTGGAGGCGGTGACACCATCATCGGCGACCATCGACGGGTTGGCGACGACGCTCGACACGGATTGATTCACGGTTTGGTGGGAGAAGGTGACCTTGGCAGTTTGATTGATTGGGAGGATGTCGGTGGTATCGGTGGCTGAATAGGTGACGGTCTCCGCAGTGGAGTCAGTAACAGTGAACGTGGCTTGCCCATTGCTGTCCGTCACATTCGAACCCGTCGATGCCGGGCTTATGGTGGAGCTCCCGGCCGACGGCGACAGCGTCACCGTCTTTCCCGAAACCGGACTGGAGTTCGTGTCGTTCAGGGTTACCGTCACGGTGGCAGGGTCGGCACCGTCCGCGGTTACGGTCTGGGTGGGCGGCGTGACGGTGGAGAGCGTCGCTGACACACTGGTCGTCACTGCCGCCGTCCCGTCGCCAGGACCCACCGTGCCCGAGTCGGTGGGATCGGGGTGAACCTGGAAGACCTGCGAGAAGACGTGAGGTTGGGCCATGCCGGTGTCGCTGGCGCCGCCGGTGCCGATGTAGAGGACACACTCCCGGGTCGCCCCCAGTCCGCAGTTGGCGGCACTGGTTCCGGTCTCACCCAGCTTGTAGTAGTCGGGCAGGGCAAAGATCGTGTACAGATCTCCGAGCGGACTGTCGTTGGCTACGTCGAGCGCCCCGTTGCCTTCTGTGGTGAGCGTCCCTCCGCCGTAATCGGTATTCCCGTCGCACTGCGTGGTCGAGGTCGGCAGGACCCCGTCCGGCGCCGCACACTCGAATATGTAGGCATTTGTGGTGTCAGGCAGGTAGCCGGCGGGGATGCTCACGTCGACTTGTTGGCCACTGTCGAATGGGCCAGGGCTGTAAGGCTGTTGAGGCACGATGGCTGTGGCGATCTGCGTGGGCGCCGCGTCCGCAGCCCCTATCACTACGAAAATCAACGCGGCAATCGCTGCCAACGTCAGCAGGAGGGCACCCAGTAGCTGCACGAGCCTCGACGACCGGTGGTTCAGCCCTCTCGAGTGCAGGTCCAGTCGACGATGGCTCTTCTTGCTCACATGCTCTCCGATTTGCTGGAACTCACTTCAACCGATTCTCAGCCCCCGCCATTTGCCCTTGTCACTGGCTCCCCCCGGAACCATTCCTGCAGTTCAGCGATGACCCACATCTCGTCACCTCAAATGCCCTCTTGACACCCCGGGACCCGGGGCCGTGCGATTTCTCGCCGGACCCCGGGTCTCGGGCACTGCTTGGCGCATGGTCGTCGACCACACGCCCCATTGGTAACTCCCTACGGTGTCGTCGTATTCGAGATCACCGAGGGCACGCCGTAGAACTCCAACGTCAGGCTGCCCGAAGGGATGGGGTTGCTCAACGTGAGAGTGGTGGAGCCTCCGTTGGAGGTCACCGCGGTGTTGGCCGGGACCGGGCCTCCGGTTCCCGCCGTCTGCACCACGGTCCCCGGCGTCGGGACACCGGCCGGCACCGAGCCGTAGGACGTGGCTGGGATGATGGAAGCCGGGAAGGTGGTGCCGTCGTAGCTGGGCCCGGCGTAAGTCACGGTGTTGGTGCCGTTGGCCGTCACCGGGATCGAAGCAACGCAGTCGTCGTTCGGGGCCGGTGTGTTGTCCTGCGGGTCGGCCGGGGATACCGCCGAGCTCAGGTCGGTCACCCTCGGGAACCCGTACTGGGTGGAGATGAGATTGCCCAGCTCGGTGTCGTAGTTGGTCCCGTTGGTGAGGTCGGTGCCCTTTTGGAAGTTGGCGTTCGGGTCACAGAGCCAGTTCAAGAACCCGGCCGTCGACTGCGACCGCGTCGGGCCGGATGATGTTGGACAGTGTCCGGGCCGTCGGGAAGGAGTTGTTGATCTCCGTCGTCGACGAGGGGAAAACTCCGTTCAGAGCCAGGATGTTCACCCCGTAGTTGGTCCCACCGATGGTGGTCTCGGACACATAGGCGTTGGTCGACTCCACGCCGTAGGACATGAAGTAGATCGACGTCGCCTCCTCGATGGCCTGGTCCACCGTGTCCGACGGGAAGTCCTGCCCGGAGAACAGTTCCAACTGGTGGGCGTTGTTCTCCAGTGCGATGTGGGCCGGGTTCCCGCTCGGGGCCGTCGACGAGTTCGGGTCGTTGGCGGCGTTGAGGTTGGTGTCGGTGCTGGTCGGGGTGGAGTCCGGGCATCCGCTGGTGTCAGGAACCTGGCCTTGGGCGTACTGGGCGAAGGTGTAGGTCGTGCCCGAACCGGGGTTGACGCCCACGATGCGGATCGGGATCCCGATCGGAACACCGGACCCGAGGGCCAGCTTGGACCCGCCCACCGCGAAGATCAGCGTGTACTCGCCGGTCGTAGCGGCGTTGTCACCCGAGGCGAAGGTGAGGGTGGACCCACCGTTCGACGACACCGTGGTCCCCGACGGGAACAGGCTCGAATCCGAGTACGGACTGGTGACGGTCTTGCCGCTGGTGATGCTGGTCGGGAAGCTGGTGCCACTGCTCGGATCGATGGTCACCGAGTTCGAGCCGGCCTGGGTATCCACGTTGACCTCGAGGTTGGGCCCGAGGTTGGTGAGCTGACCCCAGTCGGTAATGGCATTGGGGGAGCTGTGGGGTGTGCAGTACATCTCGTAGGCCACGCTGGTATCGATGGCCCCGGTGTTGGTCAACTGGGCCAGCTTGGTGCCGTGGTTGGCCGTGCCCGCCGGGTTGTCACCGGGCAGCCAGCCGGCAGCCACCGGGCCCACGACCCCACCGTTGATCGAGGCGTAGGGAACGTTCGGATACGCCGCCGAGGCCACACTGCCGGACCCGAAACTCGACGTGCCGTAGGTGGAGGGGTTGATGCGTCGGGAAGTCGACGGCGGGGACGCCGTCCTTGGCGTAGCCCTCCTCCTGGAGCGTGCAGTAGGTGCCGGCCGGCTTGGACGAACGGGCGAAGTCCACGTTGTCAGGCGAGTTCAGAACACCGCACAGCTGCTTTTGGCCATAGCCCGAGCCGACGTCGTTCACGCCCTCGAGGACCTCGGTCCGGTTCCAGTTGTCGGCCTGGTCGGTCGTGGCCAGGTCGGCGCTGTTCGGATACGAGGACTGGGGATATCCGCCCTCTTGGCACTGGGCGTTGGCTGCCGTGCTGCCGGTGGTGGCCGTACCGTCGAACAGGGACTCACCAGTGCCGCCGGCGGTGAGGGTACAGCCGTACAGACCGGCGGCGGTGTAGATGTCACTGATCTTCTGCATGATGAAGAACGTGGTGTCCGAACCACTCCCCCGGATGATCTCCGAGGCCGCATCCTGGTTGTAATGGGGGGCACCGGAGCTGGGGGCGGTGACCGGAGCAGACCCGGTGCCGGCCGCTCCTGCGATTCCACCTCCCACCGTCATCGCCGCGACCATCGCCGCAGCCCCGGCGACAGCGACACGAGCACCTGGGTGCTCCGCGCCCTCGCCTACTTCTTTCCCTGAATAACCTCATCGTTCAAATCGCTCCTTGATTGGTTTTCACCCTGAACGGGCAGAACATTGACGAAAATCGATGGACGCAACCGTGGTCGGCCCCGCTGAAGCTGCCTTAGGACGTGGCCCGAGCGGCCCGCCGCCGACGAACCAGAACAGTGCCGCCGAAGATCCCTGCGGCCAGTAGAGGCAGGCCCACGGCAAGAGGAACCTCGGGTCGCGTCACCCGGGTTGGCGGTGCCAGAGTCGGTCGGGGTCGGGCCCGACGTTCGAACACCTGCGAGAATACGTGGGGCTGGGCCATACCGGTGTCGCTGGCGCCACCGGTGCCGATGTAGAGGACACACTCTCTGGCGGCACCCAACCCGCAGTTGGCGGCGCTGGTTCCGGTCTCGCCGAGCTTGTAGTAGTCGGGCAGGTAGAAGATCGTGTAGAGGTTTCCGAGCGGACTATCGTTGACCACGTCGAGCGCACCATTGCTCTCGGTAGTCAGCGTCCCCCCGCCGTAGTTGGTGTTCCCGTCGCACTGCGTGGTGGAGGTCGGAAGGACCCCGTTCGGCGCCGCACATTCGAAGATGTAGGCGTTGGTGGTGGCAGGCAGGTAGCCGCCCGGGATGCTCACATCGACCTGTTGGCCGCTGTCGAAGGGCGTACCGGTGGAGTAGGGCGATTGGGGCACGATGGCGTTCGGGATCTGGGTCGCCGCCGCGCCCGCCGTCCCCGAGATTGCGAGGGCGCTGAGGCTGGCGATGGCTGCCGCCGCGGTGATGGTGGCGATCGATTTCGTGACGCGTCTTACGGACATGGGGCGTCTCCTTGTGATGGACGAAACATCGGGGGCAGGCTCGTGGGCTCGGGCAACTGTCAGAACTCTGTTCGCGCCGGAATGTTGCCGGCAATGAAGTTCTCCCATGGTCAGATGACCGGGTCAATCCAATTCGGCCCGTGACACATAGAGATCATCTCGTTGTTACCTGTGCGTGACGGAGAGGCCGATTCCGCCACACTCAGGCACGCAACGGATCACTCAGCGGTCATTCATCGCTCCGAAACGCGTCGGCCATTCGGAGCCAGACATCTCTGCTCCTTCGCTGGAACGACGGCCGGAGAAACGGTAATCTGTCACCTGAGCGTCACCAAGTGTTCACTAACGGTTCACTCAAGACTGCTGGCCAGTCGATCGTTGTGCCGCGACTCTTTTGCAACTTGGCGGATACGGAGCCGGATCCCGATAGCCATGACGGTGACGAGCAGACCGGCCAGCGGAGCGACGGTTGCCGCCAAGGTCCGGCAGCGGGAGACTCGAAGCGCGAGATCGCCTGTTCCGATCCCGGCCAACAGCACCACGACAGATACCAGAAGGGCAACATTCGACCGGCGTTGCCGACCCGACGATGATGACTTCGGCCCATATGGGTAGGGGGAAGAGCAGCGTCAGCCGTCCCCCGGTTGTTAAGGTAATAGTTGAGCGGATCCAGCTCCGACCGGTACCACGCGAAGGGCAGGAACCAAAATGCGCCGATCAACGGAGCCGGAACAACGAGGGGGGCCGCTCTGCGGATAGCAATCGCACCGACCTGCATGGCGTGACCGGCGATGAGAATGGCGCCACCGATCAACACCATCAATCCGATGACCGGATGGCACAAGGAGGCAAGAGCATTGGGGACTGCCGCCGCGGCCCGCCATCGTCCGGTCCTGAGGGGCGAGGTCGATCAGCCCGAGCGGTCCCAGTCCGGCTCGGCGAACTAATCAGCCTCGGCGCTGTACCGGTAGTGTGGAATCCATGGTGCGATGGACGCGACGGCTCGTCTTGTCGCGCTATTAGGTGTGGCCATCCGGTGGTTATCAACTCGCCCGGCCGCCGCCGGCGTCTACCCGGCGGGTCGGTTCCCACCATCGGTGGTGACACCTGGCCCCCGGTCCGGTCAACCCCGGCCACTGAGAGATCAGAGGGCTTACCCATCGTCCCGCTCCCACTGGGAAACATGGACGCACTCGCCGACCTGCACCGAATACTCGGCGTAGAACTCGTCACGGCCCCGCTGCTGGGCCTGCCGGTGCCGGGGGTCGTCCCGCCACGCCCGTTGCTCCTCGGTTGAGGCGAAGGTCACCAGTGTCACCCGCTCACCGTCCTCGGCCCCGAAGGTCTTGAAGTCGACGAAGCCCGGCATCGACCGGGCGGCACGCTCCATGACCGCCAACAGGTCGTAGTAGGCCGTTTCGTTCTCCGGCCGTCGCTTCGACCGGAAGACGGTCATCACCTGTCCGGCGGCGAACCGTGGTGCCGTCGGTCCCTTGGTCTGCTCTCCCCCGCCGGTCACCCCGTGTTACCAGTAGCTCAGGTCTCGACGATATGGACGTCGCTGATCCCGGCGGTGGCCCGTAGCTGTTCCAGGGCGTCACCGGGCACCTCGCGTTCGGTCGACAGCACCATCAACGCGGTGTGGCCGGTGGCCGACGGCCCCACCGCCATCGAGGAGATGGAAACTTGCGCCTCCCCGAGGATGGTGCCCACCGCCCCGATCATCCCGGCCCGGTCGTCGTTGCGCACCACCACCATGTGGGGGGCGGGCGGCACCTCGACGGTGTGGTCGTCCATCATCACCAGTCGGGGAGCAATCGCCCGCTGCCGTAACTCGTTCGTCATCTGTAAACTGCTGTCGTCGGCACTTGAAACCGTGCGTCCTGTTGGAACGATGTTCTCCATTCAGCCGCCTCAGAGTGTTTCGATCGCCGTGGAGTTGTCGGTGGAAGTCCCACAGAACGTATCGCTGAGCGACGTTAAGTCCTCGATCACGTCATCAATAGATAATTACGTAAACGGCCGGCCTATTGGAGGGTCGGTGTCACTAACACGAATTAGTCAGGTCGCCTATGCCGCGGATCCACGGATTACCAATATCTCAAACGTGACTTTAAACGGTCAAATGCAGGATGTCGTAGCCATACCCACCGGCTCATTTCTATGCCAGAACGTAACTTTCATCTGAATCGACGTGCGTTGTCGTCCTGCGAGCGGAGCTCGCCGTCATATCGCTCGGGCGCCGCTAAATCAGGAAGCCGGCTACATAGCACGAGCGTTTGAAATATTCCACACCTGCACTGGACGAATACGACTACAATGGCGTACAGCATATCCGAAATCGTTTACCGAATAAAGGCGACCCTGCCCGCGAAGTGGTTTGGCGAACAGACACCAGTACTAGATGCTGTTCTCTCCGGGCTTGCCGCAGGTTGGTCAGATGTGCTCGACTTGGTCGAGTATGCGAAGGCTCAGACACGGATTGGATCGGCGTTTGGGCTATGGCTCGATCTGATCTCGCACGACTTCTTCGGTCGCAGATTGCCCAGACGGTACCGCCGAAGACGACAACTCATTCCGTAACCGTATTACTCTCGAATTGAATCGAGATCGCTGCACCAGGCAGGCTCTCTTTGATTTGATCTGCGATTTGACAGGCCGCTCTCCCCAGATCTTCGAACCCGCGAACCCACGCGACACGGGGTGTTACATGGCGCCTGACCTGGCCCTTGTCGGAATGAGTGGCTACGGCCTCTCTGGTGGCTGGGGAAGCCTGCAATTACCATTTCAGGTTTTCGTTACTGCGTTCCGGCCAATACCCGAGGGAGTGGCCCAGATCAATGGGTGGTGCGGTTATAACGGTGGCCTGGGATCGGGAAGAAGTGCGTATTTCAGTCCGATTCTGAACTTTTCACAGGCGACTGATGATGAAATCCGTCAGAGGGTATGCGAAATAGCCCCGGTCGGCACCATAATTTGGATGAGAATTCAATCGTGACCGACCAACACATACGTCCTCAGCCTCCATACAAGACGGCGCTTTTCCGGCCGAGGGCCGGATTATGGTTTCGCTACCCGGCGAAGTATAAACATTTTCGGCCGGCCAGCCTGGCAGTAAGACGCAAGGAAGTCGGCGATAAAATTACCTTTCCAGGCATTTGGAATCCAATACGTCCTGTAGTGCATGCACACCCCGAGGCGCCGCCATCCTGGCGTTCATCTCAGGACAAATCGACACACATTAATAACTTTGATCGCGATCGTATGACTCGAGACACCGTTGTTTCGACCCAACCGTCAGCAGGGCCGCCAACATCTGATTCAATCGACAGCGTACAGTCCTCAGCAATCAGCGCGGCGTAGCGCCGGTGTGGCGCGAATGGAGCGAGAGTTAAGCGGACCGCGATGCTTCCAGGATGCCAAACGGCCCACCAAACCAACAGCGCGTGTCGCGTCATCCCTGCGGATATTACCCGCCCGTGCCACTCTGAATATATCAATTGCGAATTCGAAGCGGTTTAGATCAAAACGAGAATCACCCGGCTCGTCAGCGCTTCGCTCGCCACGGTCCACGGCGATCCCAATCGCGTTATCCTGGCCAGAGAGCGAGAGCGGAATGTTCCCTGAGGTATTCAATGGCGGCAGTCCAATAGTAACCAGCAGGTCTATGGACGCGAAGCAGGAATCTGTCTCTACGGAATCAAAATCCGAAAAGCGAGCCGTCACGGAAGCCACGTCTCGGTTGGCGACCCGTTACGGATCGACAGTTCGCGTACCGCGGCAAACGGGCAACAAACGATTCTCAGTGACGAACAATCCGAGACAACGACGGATCTGACACCAATCTCGATGGCCTTGGCGAGCTATGGCTCAACTCGGTGGTATTGCGAAATTGGCTGATGTCATATTTGAACTTTCGTTCAAAATACGCGTCTTTCATTTTGAATTGACCCTAACGAAGGGAAACGCGCCGAGTTTCCAATGGCCGTAACCATGACGAACCACTGAGGGGAGTCAAGTTCTGGAAGGAAATCTTTCTTACCATGGATAGAAATATCGTATATCCAGGCGCTATTCCATTGGATACGGATCTGTTGTCGATCAACAGAAATTCTATGATAGCCCTTGGGTTTCTGATGAGGGCAACGCTTGGAACTCAACCGATCGTGGATGGTCTCGTCTGCGCACCTTCCTTGCCACCGTCAATGTCGATCACGGTCGGGCCAGGTAGCCTGATCCAATCATCGATTGTGGATGCCACAGCATATGGCTCGCTCGCGGCTGATACCAGTGACGCCCTTGTTAAGATGGGTATCAATATCGCTCCACAAACCATGCAATTGCAGTCGCCATCAACCGCGGGGATGTCCGTCAACTACCTCATTCAGGCATGCTTTCAGGAGAGCGACGAGAATCTGATTGTCTTACCGTACTATAATGCTTCGAACCCTTCACAACCGTTCAGTGGACCAGCCAACTCCGGACAGGCACAAGCGACTTTGCGAGCACAATCCGTCCAGCTCCAGTTGATATCAGGCACTCCTTCTCCAACGGTACTCAATTTACCCCTGCGCCCGACGAGGGTTGGATCGGTCTATATGTGGTGACGACAAGTTTCGGACAGACCACGATCACCACTGCTGACATTTCCGCATTGCCCGCGGCACCGTTTGTCAACTGGAAGCTTCCCACTCTTAGTCCTGGATTCGGTGCCGGGGTCCAGGCTTTTCCGACAAATGGCGTGTTCGTGGTGCCTGCTGGGGTAACGCAATTGGAAGTCGAGGTGTGGGGAGGAGGATCAGGCTCGTTCGCCTCAGTGACCATCCACTCCCAGTGGTGGCGGCTCAGGCGGCGGATATG